>JBFBCZ010000007.1:0-220449 GCA_040689555.1 Actinosynnema sp. NPDC051121
CGGGCCTCACCCACCCGCGTGCCCGGCCCGCGCTCACGGGCACCGCGGGATGAGGGCGTCCCCGGCCGCACCCCGTTGTGCGGCGGGGGACGAGTCACACGAGCGGCCGGTCGGTGGGGTCGATCGGCCGGGGCAGCACGGCGCGGCCCGTCAGGTAGGCGTCCACGCCGGCGGCGGCCGAGCGGCCCTCGGCGATGGCCCACACGATCAGCGACTGGCCGCGGCCCATGTCGCCTGCCACGAACACGCCGTCGACCGAGGTCGCGAACCGGTCGTCGCGCGCCACGTTGCCGCGCGGGTCGAGGGCGACGCCCAGGTCGGTGAGCAGGCCGTCCTTCTCGGGCCCGACGAAGCCCATCGCCAGCGTCACCAACTGCGCCGGGATCTCCCGCTCGCTGCCCGGCACCGGCTCGAACCGACCGCCGGACGCCTCGACCTCGACCAGCTTCAACGCCCGCACCGCGCCCTGGTCGTCACCCAGGAACTCCACGGTGGACACCGAGTACAGCCGCTCGCCGCCCTCCTCGTGCGCCGACGTGACCCGGTACAGCATCGGGTAGGTCGGCCACGGGTGGGCCTCCGCGCGCTTCTCCGGCGGCCGGGGCATGATCTCCAGCTGCGTCACCGACAACGCGCCCTGCCGGTGGGCCGTGCCCACGCAGTCCGCGCCGGTGTCGCCGCCGCCGATGACGACGACGTGCTTGCCCTCGGCGGTGATGAGCGGCGCGTCCAGCTCGCCGCGGGCCACCTTGTTCGCCCCCGGCAGGTACTCCATCGCCTGGTGCACGCCGGACAGCTCCCGGCCGGGCACCGGCAGGTCGCGCCACGCCGTCGCGCCGCCGGCCAGCACCACCGCGTCGTAGGACTCGCGCAGCTGCTCGACCGTGACGTCCACGCCGACGTTCACGTTGGTCTCGAACCGCGTGCCCTCGGCGCGCATCTGGTCCAGCCGGCGGTCCAGCCGCCACTTCTCCATCTTGAACTCTGGGATGCCGTACCGCAGCAGGCCGCCGATCGCGTCGGCCCGATCCAGCACCGTCACGTCGTGCCCGGCCCGGGTCAGCTGCTGCGCGGCGGCCAGGCCCGCGGGCCCGGAGCCGACCACGGCCACCTTGCGGCCGGTGCGCGTGGCGGGCAGCTGGGGCGTGACCCAGCCCTCGTCCCACGCCCGGTCGATGATGGAGATCTCGACCCGCTTGATGGTGACGGGATCGCCGTTGATCCCCACCACGCACGCGGCCTCGCACGGCGCCGGGCACAACGTCCCGGTGAACTCCGGGAAGTTGTTGGTGGCGTGCAGCCGTTCCGACGCCTTGCGCCAGTCGTCGCTCCACACCAGGTTGTTCCACTCGGGGATCAGGTTCCCCAGCGGACAGCCCTGGTGGCAGAACGGGATGCCGCAGTCCATGCACCGGCCGGCCTGCTTCTCCAGCCTGGGCCGCTCGAACTCCTCGTACACCTCGCGCCAGTCGCGCAGGCGCAGGAACACGGGTCGGCTGCGCGGTGTCTCACGCTCGGTGGTGAGGAACCCACGAGGGTCAGCCATGAGACGCCTCCATGATCGCTTCGTTGACGTCCCGGCCCTCGAGCACGGCCCGGGCCTGAGCCGCCAGCACCCTCTTGTAGTCCTTCGGCATGACCTTGGTGAACCGGTCCACCGCCACGTCCCAGTCGGCCAGCAGCGCGTGCGCCACCGCCGAGTCGGTCTCCAGGTAGTGCTTCTCCACCGCGCCGCGCAGGAACTCGCGGTCGGACTCGTCCAGCGGGTCGAGGTCCACCATCTCCGGGTTGACCCGCGGCACGGCCGCGTCCAGCACGTAGGCGATGCCGCCGGACATGCCCGCCGCGAAGTTGCGCCCGGTCGGGCCGAGCACGACCACGCGGCCACCGGTCATGTACTCGCACCCGTGGTCGCCCACGCCCTCGACGACGGCCAGCGCGCCCGAGTTGCGCACGCAGAACCGCTCGCCGACCTTGCCGCGCAGGAAGATCTCGCCACCGGTCGCGCCGTAGCCGATCACGTTGCCCGCGATGATGTGCTGCTCGGCGGCGAACTGCGCGTCGGGCACCGGCCGGATGACGATCCGCCCGCCGGACAGGCCCTTGGCCACGTAGTCGTTGCCGTCGCCGATGAGCCGCAACGTGATGCCGCGCGGCACGAACGCGCCGAACGACTGCCCGGCCGTGCCGGTGAACGTGATGTCGATCGTGTCGTCGGGCAGGCCCTCGCCGCCCCACCGCTTGGTCACCTCGGAGCCGAGCATGGTGCCGACGGTGCGGTTCACGTTGCGCACCGGCAGTTCCAGCCGCACCCGGTCACCGGAGGCGATCGCGCCCTCGGCGAGCTGGATCAGCGTGTTGTCCAACGCCTTGTCCAGCCCGTGGTCCTGCGCCACGACGTGGTGCCGCGCCGCGCCCTCGGGCAGCTCGGGCACGTGGAAGATCGGCGACAGGTCGAGCCCGGCCGCCTTCCAGTGGTCCACGGCGGCCCGTGTGTCGAGCAGGTCGGCGTGCCCGACGGCCTCGGCCAGGGTCCGGAAACCGAGCTGCGCCAACAGCTCCCGGACCTCCTGCGCGACGAACTCGAAGAAGTTCACCACGTGCTCGGCCTTGCCGGCGAACTTCGCCCGCAGCACCGGGTTCTGCGTGGCCACGCCCACCGGGCAGGTGTCCAGGTGGCAGACCCGCATCATGATGCACCCCGACACGACCAGGGGAGCGGTGGCGAAGCCGAACTCCTCCGCGCCGAGCAGGGCCGCGATCACCACGTCCCGCCCGGTCTTGAGCTGGCCGTCGGTCTGCACCACGATCCGGTCGCGCAACCGGTTGGCCAGCAGCGTCTGCTGCGTCTCGGCCAGGCCCAGCTCCCACGGCCCACCCGCGTGCTTGATGGACGACAGGGGAGAGGCGCCGGTGCCGCCGTCGTGGCCGGAGATCAGCACGACGTCCGCGTGCGCCTTGGACACGCCCGCCGCGACCGTGCCGACGCCGACCTCGGAGACGAGCTTCACGTGGATGCGCGCCGCCGGGTTGGCGTTCTTCAGGTCGTGGATGAGCTGCGCCAGGTCCTCGATCGAGTAGATGTCGTGGTGCGGCGGCGGCGAGATCAGGCCGACGCCGGGCGTGGAGTGCCGCGTCTTGGCGATCCACGGGTACACCTTCGCGCCGGGCAGCTGGCCGCCCTCGCCGGGCTTCGCGCCCTGCGCCATCTTGATCTGGATGTCGTCGGCGTTGACCAGGTACTCGCTCGTCACGCCGAACCGGCCCGACGCCACCTGCTTGATCGCCGAACGCCGCGAGTCGCCGTTGGCGTCGGGGGTGAACCGCTCGGCGTCCTCGCCGCCCTCGCCGGTGTTGGACTTCGCGCCCAGCCGGTTCATCGCGATGGCCAGCACCTCGTGCATCTCCTGCGAGATGGACCCGTAGGAGATGGCGCCGGTGGCGAACCGCTTCACGATCGACGAGACCGGCTCGACCTCCTCGATCGGCACGGGCTCGCGCACGCCCTCCTTGAACGCGAACAGCCCGCGCAGCGTCATCAGCCGCTTGGCCTGCTCGTCCACCGCCCGCGTGTACTCCTTGAAGATGTCGTAACGCCCGGTGCGGGTGGAGTGCTGGAGCTTGAACACGGTCTGCGGGTTGAACAGGTGCGCCTCGCCCTCGCGGCGCCACTGGTAGTCGCCGCCGACCTCCAGCTCGCGGTGGTGCGGCCGGACGCCGTCGGCCGGGAACGCCGTCCGGTGCCGCCGCGCCACTTCCTCGGCGATGACGTCGAAGCCGACGCCGCCCAGCCGCGAGGTGGTGCCGGTGAAGCAGGTGTCCACGACCTCGTCGCCGAGGCCGATCGCCTCGAAGATCTGCGCGCCGGTGTAGGACGCCACGGTCGAGACGCCCATCTTGGACATCGTCTTGCGCACGCCCTTGCCCAGCGCCTTGATCAGGTTGCGGGTGGCGACCTCCGGCTCGACGTCCGGCAGCTCCTCCACCGACGCCATCGCCAGGTACGGGTTGACCGCCTTCGCGCCGTAGCCGACGAGCAGCGCGATGTGGTGCACCTCGCGGGCGTCGCCCGCCTCCACGATCAGGTCCACCTGGGTGCGGGTCTTCTCGCGCACCAGGTGGTGGTGCACCGCGCCGGTCAGCAGCAGCGACGGGATCGGCGCGTGCTCGGCGTCGACGCCCCGGTCGGACAGCACGACGAGCCGCGCGCCGTCCCGGATCGCCTGCGACACCTCGGCCCGGATCTCGTCCAGCCGCCGCACCAGCGCCGCGCCGCCGCCGGCCACGTCGTACAGGCCGCGCACGGTGAACGTGCGGAACTCCGGCAGCGTGCCGTCGTCGTCCACGTGCACGAGCTTGGCCAGCTCGTCGTTGTCCAGCACGGGGAACGGCAGCGAGATGCGGCGGCACGACGTGGCGTCGACCGACAGCAGGTTCGGCTCCGCGCCCAGCGTGGCGTGCAGCGAGGTGACGAGCTCCTCGCGGATCGCGTCCAGGGGCGGGTTGGTCACCTGGGCGAACAGTTGCGTGAAGTAGTCGAACAACTGCCGCGGCCGGTCCGACAGCGGCGCGAACGGCGCGTCGTTGCCCATCGAGCCGATCGGCTCGGCGCCGGTGCGGGCCATCGGCCGCAGCAGCAGCGCCATCTCCTCCTCGGTGTAGCCGAACGCCTGCTGGCGGCGCACCAGGGACGAGTGCGTCGGCACCTCGCGCTCACGGGCCGGGAGGTCGGCCAGGTGCAGGATGCCGTCGGCGACCCACTCCTGGTACGGGTGCTCGGCCGCGAGCTGCCCCTTGATCTCCTCGTCGTCGATGATCCGCCCCTGGGCGGTGTCGACCAGGAACATCCGGCCCGGCTCCAGCCGGCCCTTGCGCACGATCGTGGCCGGGTCGAACTCCAGCACGCCCGCCTCGCTGCCGAGCACGACCAGGCCGTCCTCGGTGACCCAGTACCGGGCCGGGCGCAGGCCGTTGCGGTCCAGCACCGCGCCGATCAGCGTGCCGTCGGTGAACGACACCAGCGCCGGGCCGTCCCACGGCTCCATGAGCGTGGAGTGGAACTCGTAGAACGCGCGCCGTTGCGCGTCCATCTCGGCGTGGTTCTCCCATGCCTCGGGAATCATCATCAGCACCGCGTGCGGCAGGCTGCGCCCGCCCAGGTGCAGCAGCTCCAGCACCTCGTCGAACGTCGCCGAGTCGCTCGCGCCCCGCGTGATGACCGGGAAGACGCGGGACAGGTCGCCGGGGATCAGGTCGGTGGCGAGCGTCGACTCGCGCGCGTCCATCCAGTTCCGGTTGCCGCGCAACGTGTTGATCTCGCCGTTGTGCGCCACGTACCGGTACGGGTGGGCCAGCGGCCACGACGGGAACGTGTTGGTGGAGAACCGGGAGTGCACCAGGCCGATCGAGCTGGTGACCCGCTCGTCGGTCAGGTCCGGGAAGAACTTCTCCACCTGGGGCTCGGTGAGCATGCCCTTGTAGACGATCGTCCGCCCGGACAGGCTCGGGAAGTACACGTCGGTCGCGCGCTCGACGCGCTTGCGCACCACGAACGCCAACCGCTCCAGCTCCAGCCCCCCGGCCGCGGCGCCGTCGGCGCCGGCGAGGAAGAGCTGGCTGAACGCGGGCATGGTGGTCTTCGCGGTCGGGCCGACGTGGTCGGCGTCGACCGGCAGTTCGCGCCACCCGAGGACGGTCGCGCCCTCCTCGGCGGCGATGCGCTCGATCTCGCCCTTGACCTCGTCCTGACCCTCCTGCGGGAGGAACGCGGTGCCGACCGCGTAGCCGCCGGGCTCGGGCAGGGGGAAGCCGACGACCTCGCGGTAGAACGCGTCGGGCACCTGGATCAGGATGCCCGCGCCGTCGCCGGTCTCCGGCTCGGCGCCGCGCGCGCCCCGGTGTTCGAGGTTGCGCAGCGCCACCAGGGCCTGGCTCACGATCGCGTGGTTTCTGCGACCGGCCAGGTCGGCGACGAACGCGACACCGCAGGCGTCGTGCTCGTACTGCGGGTCGTAAAGGCCGGGAAGCCTGTTTTCGGCAGGCTTGTGGTGGTGGGTCACAACGGGCCCTCCCGTGGCGTCGTCCGGGCATACGGAGACGGCCGAACGCCCGCGCGCGGCTTTACGCGGACAACTCGGCCTGCAGGTACTGGCTGTGGATCCACGCCCGAGTGATCTTCGGCGTGGGGACCGCACTCCGTTGTGCGGGAGAACTGCACTTCCTCGTGCGCGCGCTTGGCGGCCGGATGGGGCCGCGTCGACGCGCTTGGCGGTGCACCGGGATTGCCGGGGTCTTGTGACGATAGTGTGAATTCGCGGTTATGGCTCTAGTCCGACAGGGCGTCGTGGTGAATCACACCCCCACTTGACGCCGTTACGACCAACGGGGTACACCCGGTCAGACTAGAGTTTCGCTCAGTTTCGTAACTTCAGTGCAGGGTGAAATCAACTTTCGGCTCTTCTGGACAGCCGGACGCACCCCACCGCGACGGCGAGGCACAGCGCCGCGACGGCGGCCTGCCACCACGCGGACTCGCTCACGGCGAGGATCACGTTGACGCCCGAGACCAGCGCGAACAGCGCGGCCAGCAGCGCCCAGAGTCGACGTTCGGACTTCTCGCCGAGCCGGACGAGCAGGGAAGTGGGCGGGTGGGTCACGGCGGGCACCTCCGGTCCGGGCCTGTCGCGTGCGAAGGCGACAAGTCGGCTGCGGGTACCCGCACTTTGCGTACCTCACACCTTCGAGTGGCAACTTTTTTCGACCGACGCCGGAGGGTGTGCGCGCTGCGTGATCGGGTCAGCCGACCGTTACGCCGAACAGGAGACCGACGTAGTAGGTGACGACCATCGTGAGCGACCCGACGACCACGTTCCGGCGCACCGCGCGGCCCACGCGGCTCGACCCGAGCCGGGCGCTGATCACGCCCGTGAGCACCAGGCCGACCAGCACGGCCACCGCGCACGCCCACACCCGCCACCCGGTCGGCGGCAGCACGATCGCGACCAGCGGGATCAGCGCGCCCACCGCGAACGCCACCAGCGACGCCCACGCGGCCTGCCACGGGCTGGTCAGGTTGTCCGGGTCGATCTGGAGCTCGGCCTCGGCGTGGGCGCGCAGGGCGTCCTGCTCGGTCAGCTCGCGGGCGACCTGCGCGGCCAGCTCCTCGGACAGCCCCTTGTCCCGGTAGATCCCGGCGAGCTCCTGTTCCTCCTCCTCGGGCATCTCGCGCAGCTCGCGCTCCTCGAGCCTCAGCGCGGCCCGCTCGGTGTCGCGCTGGGTGCTGACCGACACGTACTCGCCGCCCGCCATGGACAGCGAGCCGGCGACGAGCCCGGCGACGCCCGCGGCCAGGATGGTGTTGCGGTCGGTCGTGGCGCCCGCGACGCCGACCACCAGGCCGGCCGTGGACACGATGCCGTCGTTGGCGCCCAGGACGCCGGCTCGCAGCCAGTTGAGCCGGCCGGAGAGGTCGTCGCGGTGCGGTTCGCCGGGGTGAGTCATGACCGTGATCGAACCACCACCGGGCGATCGGGTGGAGGTCCGGTCGCGAACGAGTGAAGGCCTGGACAGCGGTGTGCTGCCGTGCCGCCATCCCCGCCAGGGGCGCGGGTGATCCGCTCCCGGCTGACGAATCGGGGTGCGAGTGGTCGGCGGGCGTGCGGTGCGAACGGCCCGTGCCGCTGGGCCGGGTGCCGGAGCTCAGTCCGCCTGGTCGTCCAGGTGCTGCTCGATGAGGCGCTGGTTGTCCGCCAGGCGCAGGCACAGGTGCCGCAGCGCGGTCAGGTCGGCGGGCGTGAAGCCGCGGAAGACGGCCGACATCGCGGCCTGGGAGGGTCGGCGGAAGGCGTCCAGCCACTCCTGGCCGGCGGGCGTGATCCTGGCCAGGACGGAGCGCCGGTCGGTGGGATCGGGCTCGCGTGCCACCAGGCCGTCCCGTTCGAGGGTGTCGACCAGGCCGGTGACGTTGCGGGCGCTGACGCCCGCCGAGCGCGCGAGGGCGCCGAGCGTGATGCCGTCGTCGGGGGCGGTGCTGAGGCGGACGAGCACGTCGAGCGCGCCGGAGCTGAGCCCGCGGCTGTCGGTTCCGCGCGACCGGAGGCGTTCGACGGAGTGGTAGGCGGTGCGGACGGCGGCGGCGGCCTCGAACGCGGCCGTGTCGCCACCTTGGGTGAACAGGGTCATGGCGGTCCTGACCCGGGAGTCGAAGAGGGTGCCGTCGGCGTCGTGGTGGAGGTCGTTCGTTACCGGCTTCATAGTGAAGCAGTACTTTATTACCTACTTCAGCATCTTGCAACGGTGTCCGGTGGTCAACCGGTTTCGACGATCCGCCACTGCGGTCCGCCGACCCAGGTGGCCTCCAGGCGGGACCGGTGGCCGGGGCCGGCGAACTCGACCACGACGGCGGCCGCGGGCTGTTCGACGGTGGCGGCGAAGCCCTGGCGCGGGGTGGCCGAGACGGGCTCGATGTCGTTGGCGGAGAAGCTGATCGCGGCGACGCCGCCCTGCAGGCTGAAGCTGCGCAGGTAGACCGGTTCGCCGTCGCGTTCGGTCCAGGTGCCGTTCTCCGACGGCAGCGGTTGCGTGGTCGTGGTGGTGGTCGGTGGGACGGTCGTCGTGGTCGGGGCGATGGTGGCGATCGCCGCGACCGTGGTCGTGGTGGTGGGTGCGACGGTGGTGGCGGTGGTCGTCGTGGCGATCGCGGACGACTGCGTGGGTCCGGCGACGACGAGCGGCCGTTGGGGCGCGCCCGCGTCCAGCACGAACCGGATGCCAAGCCAGGACAGCGCCACCGCGACCGCCGTGGACGCCGACCACGCGGCGAAGTACTGCAGGCCCCTGGTCACGGGGACATCCTGCCGGCGGGACGGGGGTCGTGGACCCCTGTGGTCAGCGCTCGGCCCCGGGTTTGACGGGCGTGCTGACGTGGCCGCCGACGTCGTCGCGGTCGGCGGCGGCGAGCACGGTGTCGAGCAGGTCAGGGAACCGGGTGTCGAGGTCGTCGCGGCGCAGGCGGATGAAGCAGCGGGTGCCCTCCTCGCGCCGCCAGGTGAGGCCGGCGGTGTTGAGCACCTTGAGGTGGTGGCTGAGCGTGGACTTGGCGACCGGGGCGTCGAAGTCGCCGAAGTTGTGCTCGTGGCCGTCGGCGAGCAGGCGGACCAGGCCGACGCGCAGGGGGTCGCTGAGCGCGGCGAGGACGTCGGTCAGGGTCAGGTGGTCGACGTCCGGGTTCTGGTCGGCGTGGCGCACGTCGACCAGTCTATTCGTTCGAAGTTTTGCGAACATCGAACTGACTCGGGTAGGTTGTTCGATGTTCAGCGAACATCGAACAATACGAGGGTGGGAACATGGAGTTCGACGGGCAGGTCGCCCTGGTCACGGGCAGCACGGCGGGCATCGGCCGGGAGACCGCGCGGCTGCTGGCGCTCGGTGGTGCGACGGTGATCGTGACGGGGCGTGACGCGGCACGGGGTGCGGAGACCGTGGCGTCGATCGAGGCCGACGGCGGGCGGGCGAAGTTCATCGCGGCCGACATGGCGGACCTGGACTCGGTGCGCGCGCTGGCGGAGGCGTCGGGCGAGGTGGACGTGCTGGTGAACAACGCGGGCATCTTCCCGTTCGCGGCCACCGTGGAGCAGGACGCGGACGGGTTCCAGCGGCTGTTCGAGGTGAACCTGCGCGCGCCGTTCTTCCTGACCGCGGCGCTGCTGCCGGGCATGGTGGCGCGCGGTCGGGGGAGCGTGGTCAACGTGTCGACGTCCGCGACCTCGTTCGCCCTGCCGGGCGGTGCGGCGTATTCGGCGACCAAGGCGGCCCTGGAGTCGCTGACCCGGACGTGGGCCGTGGAGTTCCGGGGCACGGGTGTGCGGGTCAACGCCGTCGCGCCGGGTGCGACGGAGACCGACGGCGCGCTGGCCCTGGCCGCCGACACCGTCGCCGAGGTGGGCCGCAAGACCCCGCTCGGCCGCACCGCCTCATCGCGCGAGATCGCCGAGGCCATCGTCTTCCTGGCCTCCCCGCGCGCCGCCTACGTCCACGGCGAACTCCTCCAAGTCGACGGCGGCCGCACCATCGGCTAACCCCCGCGCGTGTCGAACACTCAGGTCCCGCGTGTCGAACACTCAAGACCCGCGTGTCCCACGTTCAGGTCCCGCGTGTCCCACGTTCAGAACACCCATGTTCAACGCTCAGAACGCGGCCGGCGTCCTGAGCGTTGAACACGCGGGACCTGAACGTTCGACACGCGGGACCTGAACGTTCGACACGCGGGACCTGGAGGTTCGACACGCGGGACCTTGAGGTTCGACACGCGGGGGTTAGGAGGTGGCGGAGTTCAGGAGGGGGAGGTAGCCCTGGGCGTAGCCGGTGGCGTTGGGGTGGAAGGACTCCGCGAGGCGGAAGAGGGAGAACTGGTTGATCCACGGTGAGCTGCCGCACGCGCCGTGGCCCGCGAAGTGGGCGCGGGCGTCCACGTAGCGGACGCCGGCGGCCGCGGCACGGGCCGAGATCACGGTGTGCAGGTCGTCGGAGCCGCGGTTGAGGGCGGCACGCTTCGTCGCGCTCAGGCAGTTGCCGTTCGGCTCGACCAGGTGGGGGTAGCCCAGCACGACCACGGTGGCGTTCGGTGCGCGGCCGCGGATCGTGGCGTAGGTGGCGTCGAGCCGCCCGGGCAACGTGGTGCGGGCGGTCTCGATGCCGGCGTTCACGGCGTTGACGCAGCTCGTGTCGCTGCCCGTGACGCAGGTGAGCATGGTGTTGGCGAACCCGACGTCGTTGCCGCCGATGGTGATCGACACCAGGTCCGTGCCCGCGTCGAGCGAGGCGAACTGGTCCGTCATGCTCTGCGTGGTCGCGCCGCCGCAGGCGACGTACTTGAACGATGACACCTCGTGCGTGTCCGCCCAAAGCTGGGCGTACCCGCGGGAACTGCGGTAGCACGAGCCGCTGAGGTACGGCGGCGCGCCCGTGCCGGAGGAGTACGAGTCGCCGAGTGCGACGTAGTCGACCGCGGCGGCGGCCTGCGCCCCGGTCGGGGTGAGCACGACGGCCAGGGCGGCGGGCAGCACCGCGCACACGAGCCGGAGAAGACGTCCGCGCACGTCGAGTCCTTCCTCGAAGGTGACCTGGGTTGCGGCGGCGGATCACCGACGTTACGAAGGCGTTCCGAGGGATCACAGGCGGTGTTATTCTCATTACCTGCGAGTAACCTCCGACTGCTCCGCCGGGGTGCCGCCATGACCGTTCCGCGCCGCAGCGACGCCCTGAGGAACCGGGCGGCGATCATCCGCGCGGCCGAGGAGCTGGTGGTCCGCGGCACCACACCGTCGCCGACCCGGATCGCCCGCCTGACCGGCCTCGGCCAGGCGACGGTGTACCGGCACTTCCCCGACCGCCGCGCGCTGCTGCTCGCGGTGGCGCGCAACCACTTGGGGCTGCTGGTCGAGGCGGCCGAGCGCCACGCCGACGACCCGGCCGCCTTCCGCCCGTTGCTGCGGGCCGTGATGGCCTACCAGGTGTCGATGCGCCCGCTGGTGGACGAACTGCGCCGGTTCCCCGAACGCGACCGGCGCGGGCACCTGCGCCGGCTGCTGGACGTGCTGCGCGGCCCGTTCGACCGCTCCCAGGCGGCGGGCCACCTGCGGCACGACGTGGTGCTCGGCGACGTGGCCGTGGTGCTGACCATGCTCCAGGCGGCCGTGGACCGGACACCCGACCCGCACCGCGCGATCCCCGTGCTGTTGAACGGGCTGTTCCTCACCCCGAACCCGGGGGAGCGGTAGGGCGGAGCGGTCACCATTCACCTGATCGCGTTACGGTGCGCGCCATGGTCTCGGTGCTGCTCGTCGAGGACGACCCGGTGGTGCGGTCGGCGGTGAGCCGGGCGCTGACCGGTCTCGGGCACGCGGTGCTGCCGGTCGGCACGGCGTTGGAGGCGCTGCGGGAGATCACCGGCGGCGCGTTCGACCTCGTCGTGCTCGACCTGGGCCTGCCCGACATGGACGGCGCGGACGCGCTGCGCATGATGCGCGGCGTGTGCGACGTGCCGGTCATCGTCGCCACCGCCCGCGACGACGAGGCCGAGATCGTCCGGCTGCTCAACGCGGGCGCGGACGACTACGTGGTCAAGCCGTTCTCCAGCGAGCACCTCGCGGCACGCCTCTCCGCCGTCCTGCGCCGCGCGCGCAAGGACGCCCCACCCGCCGCGTTCCGGGTCGGCCGCCTCACCGTCGACCCCGACCGCCGCGAAGCCCGCCTGGACGGCCGCGAGCTCAACCTCACCCGCAAGGAGTTCGACCTGCTGGCCTACCTCGCCGCCCGCGAGGGCAAGGTCGTGCCGCGCGCCGAGCTGCTGGCCAACCTGTGGAACCTGCCCGGCAGGCACGACGACCAGACGCTGGACGTGCACCTGTCGTGGCTGCGCCGCAAGCTCGGCGAACGCGCCGCCCAGCCCCGCTACCTGCACACCGTGCGCGGTGTCGGGTTCAAGCTCACGGCGGCCGAGTGAGGAAGTCGCTCGCCCTGGTCTCGCTGGCCGTCACGTCGATGGTCGCGCTGGCGTTCCTGATCCCGCTCGCCCTCGTCGTTCGCCAGCTCGCCGAGGACCGGGCGCTGGTCGACGCCGAACGCCTCGCCGGCGCGCTCACCCCCGTGCTGGTGATCACCGCCGACCCCGTGTCGGTGAGCCAGGCGCTCACCAGCACCGCCGGCCGGGTCGCCGTGCACCTGGCGAACGGCGAGGTCGTCGGCGTGCCCGTGGCGACCGAGGAGCAGTTGCGCACCGCCCGCGAGGACGGCCTCGCGTTCACCGCGCCCATCCCCGCCGGGTACGTGCACCTCCAGCCGGTGCTGCTGGGCGAGGGCCGGGTCGCCGTGGTCGAGGCGTTCGTGCCGCGCGCCGAGCTGTCGCGTGGCGTGGAGCAGGCGTGGCTGGCGCTCAGCGGGGTCGCCGTCGTCCTCGTGCTCGGCTCGGTGCTCGTCGCCGACCGCCTCGGCGCGCGGGTCGTCAGATCGGCCGCCGCCCTCGCCGAGGGCGCGCGCAAGATGGGCCAGGGCGAACTCGCCGCCCGGGTCACGCCGAGCGGTCCGCCGGAATTGCTCGACGCGGGCGTCGCGTTCAACCGGATGGCCGATCGGATGGGCCAGCTGCTCGCGAACGAACGCGAAATCCTGGCCGACCTGTCGCACCGCCTGCGCACGCCGCTCACCGCGTTGCGGCTCGATTCGGAAACCCTCGGCCAGGATCCCAACGCCAACCGCGTGAGGCAGGCCGTGCACGCGCTCGAACGCGAGGTCAACGAGCTCATCCGGGCCGCCCGCCGCGAGCTGGACGACCCCGACGGCGGCCGGTGCGACGCGGCCCAGGTCGTGCACGACCGCCTGGTCTTCTGGTCGGCTCTGGCCGACGACCAGCAGCGGCTGTGGAACCTGCGCGGCACCGAGCGCCGCGCCCTCGTGCCGCTCACCCGCAGCGACCTCGCCGCCGCGATGGACGCCGTGCTGGGCAACGTCTTCCGGCACACGCCCGAGGGCGTCGGGTTCGTCGTCGCGCTGTTCCACCAGCCCGAACGCGTGGTCGTCGTCATCGAGGACGCGGGTCCGGGCATCGCCGACCTGGAGGCGGCGTTGCGGCGGGGCAGCAGCGGCGCGGGCTCGACCGGCCTCGGCCTGGACATCGCGCGCCGGGCGGCGGAGTCCACCGGCGGCTCGCTCGTGGTCGACCGGGGGCCGCTGGGCGGCACGCGGGTGCAGCTCCGGCTGGGCCGCGCGGCAGAACCGTCCTGACCGGAGTTCCCTTTTCCGCGCCTGATGTGACCTTTAAATGTTCCTTAAATAAATGGTTGTTGACAGTTCCGCATTCCCGGATAAAGTTATTCACGGAATCAGGTCGGCCGTAGCGCTCCTCCCCCTTGCCCGGTCCACCCGATTCTCCCTCCGGTGCGGCGACCGCGTGCGCTTACCCTGCGAAGAAGCGCGCCGTCGGTCGCCGCACCCGAATACCGCCGAATGCAGATTGAGGTTTTCCGCGTGTCGCGCAAGAGCAGTGTGCTGCCCGTCGCCGTCATCCTCGCCGGGCTGGCCCTGGCCGGGTGCGAGCACCCGGACGGCATGGCCCTCATCGCGGCGAACGCCACCGCGACGGCCCGCACCACGCCCGAGCCGGACGAGCCCGGCGCCGAGCAGGTCGCCGCGACGACCACGGCGGGCACCACGCCGTCCGCACCCGTCACCACGACGTCGGAACCTCCGCCCACGAGCACCACCACCACCACCATCACGACCGCGGTGCCGACGAACGTCCCCCCGAAGAAGGCCGAGGTGCCGCCACCCGCACCCGCCGTGCCGACCAGGACCGAGGTCGAACTGGCCGAGGCGAAGGTGGTCGAGCTGACCAACGGCGAACGCGCCGCGCACGGCTGCCCCGCGCTGGCTGCCGACGACCGGCTGGCCGCCGCCGCCCGCGCGCACAGCGCCGACATGGCCGCGCGGAACTACTTCGACCACGTCTCCCAGGACGGCCGCAGCTTCGTCGACCGGGTCAGGGCGGCCGGTTACCCCAGCCCCGGCGCGGAGAACATCGCCGCCGGTCAACGCACCGCCGAGGCCGTGGTCAAGGGCTGGATGGACTCACCGGGCCACCGCGCGAACATCCTCAACTGCAAGCTCAAGGCGCTCGGCGTCGGGATGGCGCGCGGCGGCTCCTACGGCATCTACTGGACTCAGAACTTCGGCTGGTGACCGTCGCGGTCGTTGCCGCCCGCCGGCAGCTCGTCCAGGATGAGCACGGTGTGGCTGGACGTCACGTCCGGCATCGTCTGCAACCTCGACAGCACCAGGTCGCGCAGGCTGTGCGCGTCCGGCGCGCGCACCAGCAGCACCAGGTCGTAGTCACCCGACACCAGCGCGCCGTGCCACACCTCGGGGATCTCCATCACCCGCTGCCGCACGGCCTTCCACGAGTGCTGGCTGATCTTGAGGTAGACGTAGGCGGAGATGCCGAAGCCGTAGCGCTCCGGGTCGACCACCGCCGCGTACCCGGTCACGACGCCGTCGCGGTGCAGCCGCTCCACCCGCGAGTACGCGCTCGCGCGCGAGATGTGCAGCCGCTCCGCCAGCGACCGCATCGACATCCGCCCGTCCGCGCGCAGCTCCTCCACGATGCGCCGGTCGAGCTCGTCCAGCGGTGCCGAATGTCCAGCCCGTGCCGTCATGTGGCCGACCTTAACCCGGCTGCGCGGCCATTCGTCCGGATTAGAGGCCCGGATCTGGAACATTGGCCGCTGTGAGCTGGACCATGCCCTCCATCTCGACCCTTGAGACACCCGGAGGAGCCCATGGCCCGCACCCGCGCGCCCGAGCGGACGTTGCTGCCGAGCGACGAACCGCTGTCGCTGCTGCGCAAGGACGGCACGCCGGTGGACGACTCGCCGCTGTCCATGCCCGACGACGACGTGCTGGTCGAGCTGCACCGCCGGATGGTCGTCGGCCGCCGCTTCGACACCCAGGCCACCGCCCTGACCAAGCAGGGCAGGCTCGCGGTCTACCCGTCGTCACGCGGCCAGGAGGCGTGCGAGGTCGGCTCGGTGCTCGCGCTGCGCCCCACCGACTGGCTGTTCCCGACCTACCGCGACTCCGTCGCCCTGGTCACCCGCGGTGTCGACCCGGCCGAGACGCTGACCCTGCTGCAAGGCGGCTGGCACCTCGGCTACGACCCGTACGAGCACCGCGTCGGCCCCCAGTGCACCCCGCTTGCCACCAACACGCTGCACGCCGTCGGCTTCGCGCACGCGGCCCGGCTCAAGGGCGAGGACACCGCCGCGCTCGTGCTGCTCGGCGACGGCGCCACCTCCGAGGGCGACACGCACGAGGCGCTGAACTTCGCCGGCGTGTGGAAGGCCCCGGTGGTGTTCCTGGTGCAGAACAACGGCTACGCGATCAGCGTGCCCCTGTCCAAGCAGAACGCCGCGCCGTCGCTGGCGCACAAGGGCATCGGCTACGGCGTGCCGTCCGTGCTGGTCGACGGCAACGACGTGGCCGCCGTGTACGCGGTCGTGCGCGAGGCGCTGGAGTCGGGCGGGCCGACGTTGATCGAGGCGCTGACCTACCGGATCGAGGCGCACACCAACGCCGACGACGCCACCCGCTACCGCACGTCCGACGAGGTCGCGGCGTGGCTGGACCGCGACCCGGTGGACCGGCTGGAGGCGTACCTGACCTCGCGGGGGCTGCTGGACCACGCGCGCCGCGCGGCGGTGGCGGCCGAGGCCGAGGAGTTCGCGGCGACCGTGCGGGCGAAGCTGAACGCCGACGTCGTGCCGTCGCCCGACGAGCTGTTCGAGCACGTCTACGCGACCACGCCCCGCCACCTGCGCGAGCAGGCCGCCGCGCTGCGGGAGGAGCTGGCATGACCACGCAGGTCTCCCTGGCCGGCGCGTTGAACCGGGCATTGGCGGACGCGCTGGCCGACGACCCGACCGTGCTGGTGTTCGGCGAGGACGTCGGCGCGCTCGGCGGCGTGTTCCGGGTGACCGACGGGCTGGCCGCGCGGTTCGGCGAGCAGCGGGTGTTCGACACGCCGCTGGCCGAGTCCGGCATCGTCGGCACCGCCATCGGCATGGCCATGAACGGCCTGCGGCCCGTGGTGGAGATGCAGTTCGACGCGTTCGCCTACCCGGCGTTCGAGCAGATCACCAGCCACCTGGCCAAGCTGCGCAACCGCACGCGCGGCCGGGTGTCGCTGCCGGTGGTGATCCGGGTGCCCTACGGCGGCGGCATCGGCGGGGTCGAGCACCACTGCGACTCGTCGGAGGCCTACTACACGCACACGCCGGGGCTGCGGGTCGTCACGCCCGGCACGCCCGATGACGCCTACCGGCTGCTGCGGGACTCGATCGACTCACCGGATCCGGTGATCTTCCTGGAGCCGAAGCGCCGGTACTGGGCCAAGGGTTCGCTCGACCCGGTGACCTCGATCGGGTTCGACCGGGCGTTGGTGCGGCGGCCGGGGCGTGACGTCACGCTCATCGCGTACGGGCCGATGGTGGCGACGGCGCTGGAGACGGCCGAGGCGGCTGCCGAGGAGGGCTGGGACGTCGAGGTGGTGGACCTGCGGTCGCTGTCGCCGTTCGACGACGAGACGGTGTGCGCCTCGGTGGTGAAGACGGGGCGCGCGGTGGTCGTGCACGAGGCGTCCGGGTTCGGCGGGTACGGCGCGGAGGTCGTGGCGCGCGTGACCGAGCGCTGCTTCCACCACCTGCACGCGCCGGTGCTGCGGGTGACCGGGTTCGACATCCCCTACCCGCCGCCGAAGCTGGAGCGGCACCACCTGCCCGGTGTCGACCGGATCCTGGACGCGATCGCGCGGTTGCAGTGGGACGACGAGGTCGTGGGGAGCTACGGTGCCTGACTTCCTGCTGCCCGACCTGGGCGAGGGGCTGACCGAGGGCGAGATCGTCACCTGGCTGGTGTCGGTGGGCGACCGGGTGTCGGTCGACCAGCCCGTGGTCGAGGTGGAGACGGCGAAGGCCGTGGTCGAGGTGCCGTGCCCGTACGAGGGCGTGGTGAGCGCGCGGTTCGGCGAGCCGGGGGAGAAGCTGGCCGTCGGCTCCGTCCTGCTCACCGTCGGCGACCCGACGCCGGAGTCCTCGGAGTACTCCGGCAACGTCCTCATCGGCTACGGCACCTCGGAATCCCCGCGCCGCCGCCGCTCGCGCGAGTCCTCCGTCCGGAACGCGAGTGTCCTACGTTCGGAACACCCGAGTTCAACGCTCGGCACACCGGAACCGGCCACTGGCGCGCCCGCGGTCATCTCGCCGCTGGTGCGGCAACTCGCGCGGGAGAACGGCCTCGCGCTCGACCGGATCGACGGCACCGGGCCCGGCGGTGTCATCCGGCGCGCCGACGTGGAACGCGAACTCGCCGCACGGACCGCCGCCTCGCAGACTGCCGCCGCGCAGACCACCGCCGCGCAGACCACCGCCGCACGGACCGCTGCCGCGCAGACCACCGCCGCACGGACCGCTGCCGCGCAGACCACCGCCGCGTCCGGAGGCCGTCGCATTCCGCTGCGCGGCGTGCGCGGCGCGGTCGCGGAGAAGCTGGCCACGTCACGGCGGGAGATCCCCGAGGCGACCGTCTGGGTGGACGTCGACGCCACCGACTTCCTCGCCGCACGGGCCGCGATGCCGTCCGTGTCCCTGCTCGCGCTGCTGGCCCGCTTCACCGTGCTGGGCCTGAAGAAGTTCCCCGAGCTGAACTCCCGCGTCGAGGGCGACGAGATCGTGGTCCTCGACCAGGTGCACCTCGGCTTCGCCGCCCAGACCGACCGGGGCCTGGTGGTGCCGGTGGTGCGGGACGCGCACGCCCTCACCACCGCCGAACTCGCCTCCGCGATCGCCGCGCACACCACGTCGGCCCGGGAGGGCAAGCTCACCCCGGCCGCCATGACCGGTGGGACGTTCACGGTCAACAACTACGGGGTGTTCGGCGTCGACGGCTCGGCCGCCATCATCAACCACCCGGAGGCCGCGATCCTGGGCCTCGGCCGCATCATCGACCGGCCGTGGGCCGTGGACGGGCAACTGGCGGTGCGCAAGGTCGCTCAGCTGACGCTCGCCTTCGACCACCGGGTGTGCGACGGCGGCACGGCGGGCGGGTTCCTGCGGTTCGTCGCCGACTGCGTCGAGTCCCCGGTCACCGCCTTGGCCGACCTCTAGCCCCGGTGGGGTGACGGACGGGACGCGGTGGCGGGAGTGGCAGCGGGAGGGGGTGGCAGCGGGACGGCTGCGCCACACCCACGGCCGACCGGGTGAGCGGGGTGGCTCCACCTCGTCCTCCGCCGCGGAAACCCGGGCGACGGCGAGGCGTGACTTTCGTAGATTGACCGGCGTGACCAAGCCCGACTACCCCATTCGGACCCGGCGCCTGACCCTGCGCCCGTTCACCCCGGACGACTACGAAGCGCTGCACTCGTGGCAGTCCCGCCCGGACGTCGTCCGCTACCTCTACGGCGAAGCCCGCACCCCCGAGGAGACGGCCGAGAACCTGGCCCGCAAGACGTCCGTGACGTGGCCGGAGAAAGAGGGCGACCACCTCGCGCTCGCCGTGGAACGCGACGGCGAGGTGATCGGCGAGGCCGTGCTCAAGTGGCTCAGCGAGGCGCACCGGCAGGGCGAGGTCGGCTACATCTTCCACCCCGACCACCACGGGCGCGGCTACGCCACCGAAGCCGCCGCCGCCATGCTCGACCTCGGCTTCACCCACCTGGGCCTGCACCGCATCTGCGCGTCGTGCGACGCGTTCAACGAGCCGTCGTGGCGCGTGATGGAACGGCTCGGGATGCGCCGCGAAGCCCACTTCCGGCACAACGAGGTCTTCAAGGGCTCCTGGGGCGAGGAGCTGATCTACGCGATCCTCGAGGACGAGTGGCACCGGATGGAGGACAGCCGGTGGCGGCCGGACGGCGCATGATGGCCCGATGCAGAGCTTCACGGAGGACAGCGGCGCCTACGAGCACTGGCTGGCGGACAACCAGGACCAGTACGTCATCAACGCCGAGCGCAGCCTGAACCCGGCCAACCTCGTCCTGCACCGCGCTTCCTGCGGCACGATCAACGGCACACCGGCCCGCGGCACCACGTGGGTCGGCAGCTACGTGAAGCTCGTCGGCACCCGCGCGGAGCTGGAGACCGGGCACCCGACCGCCCGCCCGTGCCGCCTGTGCCTGTGAGGCCGCGGTCGTGGCGAGCGGGTTGGTCTGGTACGTCGGCTACGGGTCGAACCTGCACGCCGCGCGGTTCGCGTGCTACCTCGCCGGTGGCACCCCGATCGGCGGGACGCGCGCGTACCCGGGCTGCCGGGACACCAGCCCACCGCTGGACACCAGGGCGTTGGAGCTGCCCGGCGGGATCTACTTCGCCACCGAGTCGCCCGTCTGGCTCGGCGGGCGGGCGTTCTACGACCCCGGCCTGCCCGGCGTCACCGCCGCCCGCGGCTACCTGGTCACGGCCGGCCAGTTCGCCGACGTCGCCGCGCAGGAGATGTACCGCGAACCCGGCGCGGACCTCGACCTGACGGCGGTGCTCGCCGACGGCAGGCACGCGCTCGGACCCGGCCGCTACGAGACCCTGCTCCACCTCGGCGAGCACGACGGCCACCCGGCGCTGACGTTCACCGCGCCGTGGCGCGCGGCCGATGTCGAGCACACCGCGCCCTCGGCTGCCTACCTGACCGCGCTCGCGACCGGACTCGCCGAAACCCACGGCTGGACCACCGAGCGGATCGCCGACCACCTCGCCGCCCGCACCCCGTTCTGGACCGCGGCGGACATCGCGGCGCTGGTCAGTCCCGCGCCACCACGGCGGTGAGGTTGCCGTCGTCCCCGGCGACGCACGACCCCTCGCGCTCCGCCATGGCCAGGAACTCCGACATGCACCGGCCGAACTGCTCGTAGCCCCGGTCGTTGGGGTGGAACGACTCCTGCAACGCGTGCGGCGCCCGCGCCTCGTCCCGCAGGCCGTCGAAGTCGACCGTGAGCCGGGTGAACCACTCGTCGTCCATCTTCTCGCCGCCCATGCACGCCTCGCGCTTCTCACCCGCCTTCGACAGGTCGAGGAACCGCGCCTGCGCCGCCTTCGCCGCCGTCCGCAAGCCCTCCGACAACTGCTCGACCGCCGTGTCCCGCACCCACGCCAGGTCGCCCGTGCGCAACGGGCAGCCGGCCAGGTTCTGCAGGTCGAACGGCAGCCCCGGCGCGACCGGCGCGGCGTAGGACTGGAGCACCAACGTGTACGAGCGGGGCGTGTAGCCCTCGTCCTGCAACACCCGGCGGACGTCGCGCAGCGCGCGCTCCACCTTCGGCGTCATCCGCTCGACGCGGGCCTTCCACTCGTCGGCCATGGCCTTCGAGCAGTCCTCGCGGCGCGAGATCCACGCCCGCAGGCACGCGCCCAGCACGTCGGAGAACCGCGGGTCGTCGTTCGCGCCCACCGCCACCACGACCACCGACACCCGGTACTCCCGCGCGATCGCGGCCAGTTGCCTGGCCTGCGACCCCTCCGTGTTGCGCACCTGGTCGGTGATGCCGACCTGCTCGGAGTTCGCGCCCGAACAGGCCAGGTTGAACACCTTGTCCACGCCCTCGACGCGGGTCCGGTGGATCTGCGCCTTCGCCGACCGGTGGCACCAGTTGCCGTTCTCGCCGTTGGTGCCCGGCTCGTAGGCCCCCGCGCCCTCACCCGCCATGGTGCTGTCCCCGAGCGCCACCACCGCGCGCGGGGCGTCCCGCTTCGGCCCCGGCAGCGCCGGGTACGGCGAGTCGCTGACCAGCAGCAACAGTGCGAGCAGCGGGAGGACCAGGGCTGTGGAGAGGAAGCGGCGCAACATCGACGCCTATCCTACGGAGATCCGCCCGCCGCTGAGCACCAGCGTCCGGTCCGCCGCGCGGTGCACCTCGTCGTGGTGCGTGGCGACCAGCACCGCCGACCCCGCGTCGGCCGCCCGCCGCAGCACCCGCACGGCCGTCGGCGCGCTGCGCTGGTCGAGGTGCGCCGTCGGCTCGTCGGCCAGCAGCACCGCCGGCTCGCCGACCACGGCCCGGGCCAGCGCGGCCCGCTGCTGCTGCCCGAACGACACCTCGGCCGGGTAGCGGTCGGCCAACTCGCCGATGCCCAGCTCCGCCAGCAGGTCGGTCACGCGGTCGAGGGAACCGCCGGTGCGGCCGAGCCGGATCGGCAGCGCCGCGTTCTCCGCCAGCGTCAGCTCGCCGGCCAGGCCCAGGGCCTGCGGCAGCAACGCGCACACCTGCCACGAGGGCGGCGACGTCAGCACCTCCCCGGCCATCTCGACCACGCCCGCGTCCGCCCGGTCGAACCCCGCCAGCACGGCCAGCAACGCGCTCTTGCCCGACCCGGACGGCCCGGACAGCGTCACCAACTCGCCCGGCGCCACCTCCAGGTCGACCCCGCGCAGCACGTGCACCGGCCCGCTCGCGTGCCGGAACGTCCGCTCGACGCCCTTCACCCGCAACGCCGTCATGCCGCCAGCACCCCGTTCCGCAGGTCGAACCTCGTGTCCGCCAGCGCGATCAGCCGCGGGTCGTGCGAGGCGACCACGACCGGCACACCGCGCCGGGCCAGGTCGGCCAACGTCTCCAGCACCAGGTCCGCCGACGACGCGTCCAGCTGCGAGGTCGGCTCGTCGGCCAGCACGACCGTCGCCTGCCGCGCCAACGCGCACCCGAACGCCAGCCGCTGCTGCTGCCCGCCCGACATCGCCGACACCTTCCACGTCGCCGTGCCCGGCAGCCCGAGCCGCTCCAGCACTTCCTCGACCCGCGCGACCCGACCCGCCGCCTGCGCCGCCGCACGCAGGTTGTCGCCCACGTCCAGGTGACCGATCAGGTTGTCCGCCGGGTGCTGGAACACCAGCGCGATGTCACGTCGCCGCAGCTCGCGCCGCGCCCGTGACGACAGCCGCGCCGTGCCCATCCCGCGCAGCTCCACCCCTCCCCGCGTGGGCCGTTCCACGAGGCTCAGCACCCGCAGCAACGTCGACTTGCCGGACCCGGACGGCCCGGCCAGCACCGTCAGCCCGGTCGCGGGCACGTCCAGCGTCACGTCCGACACCGCGGTCACCGCCCCGGCGGGCGTGCGGTAGTCCACGCCCACCTCGCGCAACCGCAACACGTGCTCAACCACGGATCAGCTCCCCGATCTTCGCCGAACGCGCCGCGCGCACCGCGATCCACGCCGCCGCCAGCACCACCAACGCGCTCCCCGCCACCGTCGTCACCAGCAGCGGCACCACGTCCGGGACCTCCGGGACCGGGGTGAGCCGCGGCGCGGGATCCAGCTTCGGCACGGTGAAGCCGGTGCTCACCGCGCTCGCGGCCAGGCCGACGACCACCGCACCGGCCGCCACGGCGCCCAGCTCCAGCAGGTGGCTGCGCAGCATCGCGGCCGGTCGCAGGCCCATCCGGGCGCTGAACGCACCCGACAGCGCGTTCTGCCGCCGCCGCACCTCCACCGCCAGCAGCAGCGCGATCGCCGCCACCACCGCCAGCACCGCGCCCAACGCCGTGACGAACCCGAACGTCCACTGGATCGTCAGGAACGGCAGGCCCTGCACGGCCTTCGCCTTCTCGTCGGCGTTGCGCGACATCTTCACGCCGGCCGCCGACAGGGCCGCGGTCACCTCGCCCAACGGCCTGCTCGACCACACGTACCAGGAGCCGACGTCGTCGCGGTCGGAGATCCGGTCGACCGGCACCACCCAGCCCGCCGTGCCGAGCTTCGGGAACGACGGCACCCACGCGTCCGGCTCCACCGGCGGCAGGCCGGGCAGCCGGACCTCGCCCCGGCGCGCCGTGCCCACCCGCAGCGGCTCGTCCAGCAGCGCCGGGTCGAGCTCGAACGGGTACGCGCCGTCGCGGAACGTCCTCGGGTCCACCACCAGGGCCGTGTTGTCGTACTGCTTGACGTAACCGACGACGGTGGAGGTGCCGCGCAGCGCCTCCGGCAGCTCGGTGACCTCCGACGGGATCTGGGCGTAGCTGTTCGCGCCGGTGTACATGCCGGACTTCGCGTCCAGCGCGGTCTTCTGCGAACCCGCGATGGCGGTGCCGACCGCGATGGTGCCGACCGCCAGCACGCCGACCAGCAGCACGCCGGTCACCGGGCCCGCGCCCGCCGCGAGCCGCCGGATCGCGAGCTGCGCGGCCGGCGCCGACCACAGCCTGGCCCGGTGCGACGCGGCCAGCGCCCACTTCGCCAGCCGTGCCGCCACCAGCGCCGCGGTCAGCACGACCAGCAGCGGGAACGCCAGCGCGGCGGCGTCGATGCGCGGCAGCCCGCCGACCTTCGTCGTGGTGGCCAGGCCGCTGTGCTGCACCCGGTTCCACGCCCACACGGCCAGCGCGGCGGTGGCAAGCTCCCACGGCAGCGCGGTCAGCACCTTGCGCAGCCGGTTGCCGCGGCCCGCGACCTGGAACATCCGGTGCGTGCGCAGCGCGCCGGTGGCGAACGCGACCAGGAGGCTCGCCGCCACCACCACGACCACCGCCAGCGCCGCGGACGTCACGGTGCCCGGCGGCAGCAGGACCGACGGCGCGTACCAGGGCAGCAGCAACCGGGCCGTGCCCAACCCGAGCACGCCGCCGACCACCAGCGGCAGGCCCAGTTCCAGCACGCCCCGGCCGCCCAGGGCGAACGGACCCGCGCCGCGCACCCACAGCAGCCGCAACTCGGGTTGGCGGCGTTGTGCCCACTGGACGGTCACCGTGGCGACCCCCGCCAGGCCGATGAGCAGGCTGATCAGGGTGAGTGGCAGCACGGCGGACCGCACGTTGGCCACCGTCTGCCTGGCGTTCTCCACCGGCAGCCCCAGCGGCGAGATCGTGCGGTTGAAGCCCTCCTTGATCGGCGCGATGCGCGCGGTGCCCTCCTCGAGCAGGGCCGCGGCCTCGTCGATCGTGCCCGGCACGCCGGCCGGGAAGCGCACGGTCAGGTCGGTGACGCCGGCGATCTCCGGCGGCAGGGCGGCGAACGACTCGGCGCTCGGCATCCACACCACGGCGGTCGCCAGCTCGTCGCGGTCGAGCACGTTCGGCACGACGAAGTGCCGTTCCGGGCACCACCACTCGGGCAGCGGGTCGAGGAGGTCGGCGTAGACCGCGGTGACCGGTGGCAGCCGCCCGCCCATGCCGCGCCTGCCCAGTTGGAGGTCGGTGGTCGCGGCGATGCTCTGCGGCACCCACAGACCGTCCTTGGAGCCGCCTTCGAGCACCTTCAGGTGGTCCGTGGCGCCCGGCCGGTAGCCGAACTTCGCGTCGGTCGGCAGGCCGCCGAAGTCGACCCGCTGCTCACGGACGTACGCGCCGATCAGCGGCGGGTGGTCCGGCACCGCCTTCTCGATCTCCCGCATGATGCCGGGCACGTACTGGTGGGGGATCCCGGTGGCCTCCAGCGACGGGTGCAACGCCTCGCGGCACAGCCGGTCCTGCTGGTAGTCGATCGCGGCGCTGCCGGACGCCGCCGAGTGCATCACGGCGGCGGCCACGACGAAGCTCAGCAACAGCGCGGTGACCACGCTGACCAGCAACGTCAGCGGACTCGACAGGGCCGCGCGCGGGGCGGCTCGCCACGGGATCTGCACCAGCGAACGGTAACCGGCGCTCCCTCCACACAGGAGACTTTTCGTGAACGCCGTTCATGCTCCGGACAACGTCCGGACAACGCGTCCTGTTGTCCGGAGGCGGCCCGCCGAAACCGGACATCGATCTTGCTCCGGCGGCGGGCCGCGCCCACGTCACCGGCCGCGCCCGGTCTTCTCCTGGAGGCGGTCGATGAGCTGGGAGGCCTCGACCTTGGTCAACCCCTCCGGCACCTCCTCGCCCGCCTCCTGCGCCAACGTGTGCAGATAGGACTCCTGCGGCCCGGTCATCGGCTCGTCGCCGGTCGTCCAGTCCTGCGGGTCCTTCTCCGGGTTACGGTCCACGTGCCTCTCCTTACCTCGAACGCCCGTTCGAGGTACCCGCTGGGCCGTTCGGTCAACCACCTCGGGCGAGGTCTTGACACCACCGTGGTGGTCTAGTCCAATTTCCCCACCTGGAGGCCGCCACCGCTGGGAGGAGACGAATGTCGCGCAAGGTCCTGTTCGCCAGGGTGGCGGCGGTGGCGGCGTTGGTGGTCGCGGCGGCGGCGGTCGGCTTCACGCCCGCCTACGCCGCATCGGTCACCGCCACGTTCACCAGGACGTCGAGCTGGGAGACCGGCTACACCGCGCAGTTCTCGATCAAGAACGACACCAGCGCGCCCGTCTCCGGCTGGAAGGTCGAGTTCGACCTGCCCGCCGGGACGACCGTCGGCGCCTACTGGGACGCGTTGCAGACCACCTCGTCCGGGCACTACGCGTTCACGCACCGCGAGTACAACGGCACCGTCGCGCCCGGCGCCACGGTCACGTTCGGCTTCAACGCCTCGGGCACCGCGAGCCCGACCAACTGCAAGATCAACGGCGCGTCGTGCGCCGGCTCGCCGACCACCACCACAACAACAACCACGACCACTACGACAACGACCGGGACGACGACCACGACCACGACCACTTCCACCACGCCGCCGGCCACCGGCCTGCCCCAGCGCGTCCTGGTGGGCTACCTGCACGCGAGCTTCGCCAACGGCTCCGGCTACATCCGGATGAAGGACGTCTCCGACGACTGGGACGTCATCAACCTGTCCTTCGCCGAACCCACCTCCGCCACCTCCGGCGACCTCCGCTTCGCCCAGTGCCCGGTGGCGGAGTGCCCGAACGTCGAGTCGGAGGCCGAGTTCATCGCGGGCATCCGGGACAAGCAGGCCAAGGGCAAGAAGGTGCTGATCTCCGTGGGCGGCGCGAACGGCCAGGTGCAGCTGTCCACCACGGCCGCGCGCGACGCGTTCGTCCGCTCCGCCTCGGCGATCATCGACAGGTACGGCCTGGACGGCCTGGACGTCGACTTCGAGGGCCACTCGCTGTCCCTCGACGCGAACGACACCGACTTCCGCGCGCCCACCACGCCGGTGGTCGTGAACCTGATCCAGGCGCTGAAGGCGCTCAAGGCCCGCTACGGCGCGAAGTTCGTGCTCACCATGGCCCCGGAGACGTTCTTCGTCCAGTTGGGCTACCAGTTCTACGGCGGCAGCGGCGGCGCGGACCCGCGGGCGGGCGCGTACCTGCCGGTGATCCACGCGATGCGCGACGACCTCACCCTGCTGCACGTCCAGCACTACAACTCCGGCCCGATCACGGGACTGGACAACCAGTACCACTTCATGGGCGGCGCGGACTTCCACGTCGCCATGGCGGACATGGTGCTGGCCGGGTTCCCCGTGCGCGGTGACGCGACGAAGGTGTTCCCGGGCCTGCGGCAGGACCAGGTCGCCATCGGCCTGCCGGCGAGCGTCAACGCGGGCAACGGGTTCACGTCCGTCGCCGAGGTGCAGAAGGCGCTGGACTGCCTGATGAAGGGCGCGAACTGCGGCCCGTACAAGCCGAAGGCCGTCTACCCGGATCTGCGCGGCCTGATGACGTGGTCGGTGAACTGGGACCGCTACAACGGCTTCGAGTTCTCCCGCTCGCACCGCGCCTACCTGCCCCGCTAGCCGGCCGGCGGACCCGCCGGGACGACACCCGGCGGGTCCGCGGGTGGCCGGGTCCCCGTCACAGCCGGGGGAACAGGGGCTGTGGCCGGGGGAGTTCGCCGGTCAGCGTGACGCACTGCGCGGAGACCCGTGCGGCCAGCGCGGGGACGAACGGGGTCAGTTCGCGGGCCAGGACGCGGCACGCGGCCAGCAGGGTGGTGATGGCCGCGTTCAGCCGCTCGCCCGCCGCGGCGTCACCGGTGCGTTCGGCGCGGGCCAGGTCCCACGGCCGCACCCGCTCCACGTAGCGGTTCGCCTCCTCCACGATCCGCCACACGGCCGCAGTCGCCCGTCGGAAGTCGAAGTCGGCGACGGCGGCGCGCACCAAATCCGGCGCGTCGCGGCACGCCGCCGTCAACGACCCCGCGTCCGCAGCGGGCCCGGCGGCGGGTGGTCGGCCGTCGCGGTAGCGGTGGACCATGACCGTGACGCGGTTGACCAGGTTGCCCAGGCCGTTGGCCAGGTCCTCGTTCGCGCGGGCGACCAGCCGGGCCTCGGTGAAGTCGGCGTCGCCGACCCGCGGCACGTCGCGCAGCAACCACCACCGCACCGCGTCGGAGCCGTACCGGTCCGCCAGCGCCACCGGGTCGACCACGTCGCCCGCCGACTTGCTGATCTTGCGGCCGTCCGTGGTCAGGTAGTCGTGCACCAGGACGTCGGTCGGCAGCGGCTCGCCCGCGGACAGCAGCATGGCCAACCAGTGCACGGCGTGGAAGCGGACCACGCCCTTGCCGATCACGTGCACCCGCCGGTCGCCCTCCACCCACCACCGGCGGTAGTTCGAGCCGTCGTCGCCGTAGCCCAGGCTGGTGATGTAGTTGCCCAGCGCGTCCCACCACACGGAGACGACCTGGTCCGGATCACCCGGCACGGGGATGCCCCAGCCGTGCGCGCGGGCCCGTGAGCGGGAGATGGAGAAGTCGCGCAGCCCGGCCGCGACGAACGCCAGCACCTCGTTGCGGCGCGCGGCGGGTTCGATCCGGACCGTGCCGTCGGCGATCAGGTCGTGGAGCCGGTCGGCGTAGCGGGAGAGCCGGAAGAACCAGTTCTCCTCGGCCACCGGCCGGGGCTCGACGTCGTGCTCGGGGCACTTGCCGCCCACCAGTTCGCCAGGGGTGTAGAACTGCTCGCAGCCGACGCAGTACAGGCCTTCGTAGTGCTCGCGGTAGAGGTCGCCCGCGTCCGCGCACGCCCGCCACAGCCGTTCGACACCCGTCCGGTGCCTGGCGTCACGGCTGGTGCGGATGAAATCGGTGAACGACAGCGCCAACGGGTCGCGCAGCGCCGCGAACGCCGCCGCGTTGCGGTCGACCAGCTCGCCGGTGGGCAGGCCCTCCGCCTGCGCCGCCAGCACGTTCTTCAGCGAGTTGTCGTCGGTGCCGGTCAGGAACCGCACCCGGTCGCCGCGCAGCCGGTGGTGCCGGGCCAGCGCGTCGGCCTGCACGATCTCCAGCGCGAAACCCAGGTGCGGGCGCGAGTTGACGTACGGGATGGCGGTGGTGACGTAGTAGCGCGACATCGGAACCTCCAGGTGCGGGGGTTCCCGGCCGGCCGAGACCCCCTGGGACGGGGGCCTCGGACTCGTCATCCGCGCAGCGTCGGCGGCCCCGCCTGGCAGCGGGGCATCACGACCGGGGACGACGAGGACACGGCGGCGACGCTAGCAGCGCCACCGCCCGTCCCGCGCCCGGATTTCCGCGACCCGCTCACGAGCCGGGGACCGCCGTCGCGCCCTGGCACCGCGTGTCGGCCGGTTCGACGCCGTCCAGGAGGAAACCCTCGACCGGGTGGGCGACGCAGTGACGGCCGGGCTCGTACCAGATCGTGGCGTCGTAAGCGCCGTGGCCGAACCCGTCGTAGGTGATCAACGGGGCCGACGCGTCGGACGCGAGCCGCCGCGCCCAGGTCCACGGTGTGACGCTGTCGTACCGCATCGACGTGACCAACAGCGGCACCGCGACGGGGAACGGCAGAGGACGCCACCGGCCGAGGTCCGTGCCGACGCACGCCCTCATCCACGTCCAGTGCCACGAGGAGGTCCGCACGGTCGGCGCGACCGCCCGGCCGCGGTGCCACAAGCTCAGCCACTGCCCGTAGGTCGTGACGCTCCGGTCGTAGAAGTCGTTGCAGCGCAACAAGGTCTGGGTGTCCGATTCCGGTTCGGCGACCAGGCGGTTCGCGACGTCCTCGCGCTGCCTGGCCCTCAACCCCGCCAGGGCGTCGGCCCTCTCGCCCAGGTGGAAGGGCAGGTCCTGGGGGTGGAGCAGGCCGAAGAACGCCGCGCTCAACGCGTCGGCCGTCACGGTGCCGCCCCGGTCGTCCACGAGCACCCCGGCCTCTGCCAGCGTGAGCAGCCGACGCAGGTGGACCACTACCCGCTCGGCGGTGACGCGTCCCGTCCCGATCACCCGCGCGAGGCTGCGGCACGACCCCTGCTCCGGCTGGTCGTCCTGGTGCGCCGCGCACCAGCCGGCGAACCCGCGCGCGACGTCCTCGGCGCCCGCCGCGGCGGTGACGAGGTAGTCCTGCGTGCTCAGCCTCGGGTACTGCGGGCTGTCGAGCACCATCGCGCGGATGGTGCCCGGGAACAGCTCGGCGAGCGCCTGCCCGGTCACGGTCCCGTAGGAGACGCCGAAGAAGCCGACCGCGTCCACCCCGAGACCCCGGCGCAACGCGTCCAGGTCGCGGGCCCGGTCCAAGGAGTCGATCGTCTTCAGGGCGGCGGGCCGGCAACTCGCGGCGTAGCGGACGTTGTCCGCGACGAGGGCGTCGAACGTGCCGACCTCCGGCGCGAGCGGCAGCGCGGCGCTGAGCTGGGGGCCTTGGCAGACGATCCCGCTCTCACGCTCGTCGATCGCGACGATGTCGAACGCGTCCCGCACCCGCTTCGTGAACTGCTCGTACCACGAGCCTCGCAGTGCACCGGCCGAACCTCCCCGAGGCCCGCCCGCGTCGGCGAGCAGCACCCCCTTGGTCGCGCCGCCGGGCCCGGTCGCCGCCCGCTTCACCACGTTGAGGTGCACCATCCCGGTCGTGGCCGCGGCATCCCAACGCTCGGGTACCGACAGCGTCGCGCACCACGCCGCCGGGTTCGGCTCGCACGGCCTGAACTCCGACAGCGAGGACGACGTCGCAGCCGCCCGGGGCACGACCACGACGGACGACAGCACGACCGCGGCCGCGACCACCGCCCTGCGTCCCCACGATCTCCCTCGCTCGTCCTTCGCCACCGACATCGCCGTCTCCTCTCCGGTCAGGTCCATCGAAGCGACGGGCCGGCGGTTTGCGGAGGCGTTGTCCGGTGGAGTGCGCTATCGGGAGTCGAAACCGCCCGTCCCGGTCCACCCGGGTCACGGGTCGTGCGCTGCGGCCGTTGCGGGTTGGACCGCCCCACTCGTCATCGGCATGACGCGACGGGTCGGTTGTGGACGCCCCTGGAAGCCTGACGTCGGGGCGGGCCTTCCGGTGATGGGGCAGCGATCCCACCGAGCCGAGAGGCCCGCCCTCCGCCGTGGTCAGCAGCCGATGCGCTGGGAGCCGAGCGCGATGTCGTCGAGCCAGAGGTCGTGGCTGCCCTCGTTGGGCTGGTAGAGCTGCCAGCCCAGCTTGACCGTGTCGAACTTCGGGAACAGGAAGTCGACCGGGTTGCCGCCGTGCTCGCGGGTGGAGACGGTCAGGTCCGGGTTGGGCTTGCCGTCGAACCACAGCGTGATCCGGTTGTCGGAGGCGTCCATCCGCCACTCGACGCACTGCCACGCGCCGGCCTCGGACGGCGCCGACTCGCGCCAGTTCGTCCAGTCGCCGGTCGGGCCGCCGTCCGCGCCGACGCCCCACAGCGCCTTGTCCAGGGTGGGCACGTACTGGCCGCCCAGCGGACGCACGACCTCCGGGCCGTCGCCGGTGGTCTCGATCAACGTGTAGTGGGCCCAGTCCGGCGCGTCCGGGAACGCCTCGACGCGCACCCGGACCCGGCCGTAGAAGCTGTTGCCGGGCGCGGCGAAGCCGTCCACCTTGAGGAACGCCCGACCGTTGCCCTCGGTCCGCACGTGCAGCACCTTCTGGCCGCGCCGGTCGCGTTCGACCTCCAGCGAGCCGTTGCGGGTGTCCACGCCCCACTTGAGGCTGGTGCCCGCGCCGGTGGGCACGTGCTGGAAGTCCTCGCAGAACAGCAGGCCCGCGCGCTCGCAGGTCTTCAGCCGGTGGTCGGCCTGATCGGGGCCGGCGGCGTCCGCGACCGGGAGGGCGACGACCGACAGCAGGGCGGCGAGGACCGCCGTGGACAACCGTTTCCGCACGGGTAGCTCCTTCTGCGCTGAGGGGGCAGCAGGAAGCTATCGGCTCTGGGAACGCTCCCATACCTCTGACCGGCGCAACCGCTGATCCGTTCGCGGACGGGTGCTACTCGAACCGCGAGGGATCGCCCGCGCCGAGCCGGACGATCTCCGGCTCGCCCTGCGAGAAGTCCACGACGGTCGTCGGCACCGTGCCGCAGTCACCCGCGTCCAGCACCGCGTCGACCACGTGGTCCAGCCGCTCCTTGATGTCCCAGCCGTGCACCAGCGGTTCTTCCTGGTCGGGCAGCAGCAGCGTGCTGGACAGCAGGGGCTCGCCGAGCTGCGCCAGCAGGGCCTGCGCCACCGGGTGGTCCGGGATGCGCGCGCCGACCGTCTTCTTCTTCGCGTGCATCAACCGGCGCGGCACCTCGGTCGTCGCCGGGAGGATGAACGTGTAGCTGCCCGGGGTGGCCGCCTTGATGGCCCGGAAGACCGCGTTGTCCACGTGCACGAACTGGCCGAGCTGGGAGAAGTCGCGGCACATGAGCGTGAAGTGGTGCCGGTCGTCCAGGTGCCGGATCTGCCGGATCCGGTCCAGCCCCGCCTTGTTGCCCAACCGGCAGCCCAGCGCGTAGCAGGAGTCGGTCGGGTAGGCGATCAGACCGTCCGACTTGATCAGCTCCACGGCCTGGTCGATGGACCTGCGCTGGGGGTTGACCGGGTGCACGTCGAAGTACCTCGCCATGCCGGGAGCCTACGCTCAGCGTCTCGTCAGGTGAGCGCGAGCATGGCGCCGAGCGCGACGAACGCGCCCGCGAAGCACCGCCGGATCCACGTCTGGACGACCGGCCGTTCGACGATGTGGTCGCGGACCGCGGCGGCGAGGGAGCCGTAGCCGACGAAGACCGCGTACGTCATCGCCATGAACACCGCGCTCAGCTCGACCATGCGCGTGAGCGTGTCGGGATCGCCCGGCCGCGCGAACTGCGGCAGGAACGCGAAGAAGAAGATCGTGAGCTTGGGGTTGAGCAGGTTCAGCATGATCCCGGACGCCACCACCCGCATCGCGGACCGGTGGGGCGCGCCCTGGTCGACGGCGAGCGCGGTCTTGTCGCGGATCGTGGCCCACGCCAGGTGGAACAGGTAGGCGACGCCGAGGTACTTGAGGACCTGGAACGCGGACGTGCTCGCGTTCAGCAGCGCGGCCAGCCCGGTGAGCGCGGCCAGCACGTGCGGGACGATGCCCAGCGTGCAGCCGACGGCGGCGATCGCGGCGGCGCGCACGCCACCCGTGAGGCCCGCCGCGGTCGTGTAGAGCACGCCGGTGCCGGGCGTGGCGACGATGACGAGCGACGTCAGCAGGAATTCGACGGTCACCGGGTGCGTCCCGAAGTGTGCATGGCGTCCACCCTCGTCGGCAGACTGGTCCGGTGAACAGGTCCAAACCCGGCCCGGTCGACAGGTCCATATCCGCGGGGGCGGACTTCCTCCAGCTCGACGTCGGTGACGCGCCGGCGGGTGGTCGGGCCGAGTGGCTGACGCGCCGGCTCCGGGAGGCGATCGCGGACGGGCGGTTGCCGGTCGGCAGCCGGCTGCCGGCGACGCGCGTGCTGGCGGCCGAGCTGCGGGTGTCGCGCGGCGTGGTGACGGAGGCGTACCAGCGGCTCGCCGAGGACGGGCACGTGAGCGGGCGGGGACGCGCGGGCACGGTCGTGGTGGCAGCCCCGCTCGCCGTGCCCAGTGCGCCGGGGGAGGCGGGATCGGGCGCGGCCGGCGGGAGGGGTGTGGGTCGGGCGTCGGGCGCTGCCGGTGGGAGGGGTGTGGTCCGGGCGTCGGGCGTGGGTGGTGGGACGGGTGCGGGAAGGGGGTCCGGGCGGGAGTCGGGTGGGGGTGGGCTGGGCGGCGTCGGGGTGGGTGCCGCCGGTGTGTTCGCGAGGCCGCCCGGTGCGGATGCCTTCGACGCCTTGCGGTCCGTGGCCGCGCCCGTCGACCTGTCGCCCGGGGTGCCCGACCTGACCGCGTTCCCGCGCGCCGCCTGGCTGCGGGCCGAACGCGCCGTCCTGCGCACCCTCTCGGCGTCGGACTTCGGTTACGGCGACCCGCGCGGCACGCCCGTGCTGCGGCAGGCGGTCGCACGGTGGCTCGCGCGCAACCGGGGCGTCCGCGTCGACCCGGACGACGTGGTGATCGTCGCCGGTGTCGCCCAGGCGCTCGGGTTGCTCGCCCAAGTCCTGCGCCGCGACGGCACCACCGCGGTCGCGGTGGAGGACCCCGGATCGCTCGGTGCCCGTCAGCACTTGCGCAACTGGAACCTCGACACTCCACCCGTCCCGGTGGACGGTGAGGGCGTCCAAGTGGACAAGTTGCGCGCCGGGGGAGCGCCCGCCGTCCTGCTGACCCCGGCGCACCAGTTCCCGACCGGCGTCGTCCTCAGCGGTGGGCGGCGGCGTGAGCTGATGCGGTGGGCCGACGACGGCGGGCTCGTGATCGAGGACGACTACGACGCGGAACACCGCTACGACCGGGCCCCCGTGCCCGCCTTGCGCTCCATGCTGCCCGAACGCGTCTGCTATTCCGGCAGTGTGTCCAAAGTGCTCGCTCCCGCGTTGCGGGTGGGCTGGCTCATCGTGCCGAGTGCGTACCGAAACAGTGTCATCGAAGCGAAGCGGTACGCCGACCTCGGCAACGCCGTGCTGCCGCAACTGGTCCTGGCCGCGCTGGTGGAGTCCGGCGAGCTGGAACGGCACCTGCGGTTCGTCCGCCGCCGCCACCGCCGCAGGCGGGACGCCATGATCGAGGCGATCGCCCGACACCTGCCCGACGCGGTCGTGCACGGTGCCGCGGCCGGGCTCCACCTGCTGATCACGTTCGATGACAGCGTTTCCGACACCGCCCTCGCCGCCGCCGCCCTTGCCCGGGGCGTGAAGACGCAGCCGTTGTCGTGGCACGCGCAGCAACCCGGCCCGCCCGGGCTGGTGCTGGGCTACGGCGCGAGCGCGCCCGGCGACATCGCCGACGGGATCGCCGTCATCGCGGAGGTCCGCCGGAAATCATGACCAACGCTCTTGTTCTTTCGGGCGATCACGCAGGATTCCGTTACCGGGCACTGGGGTCACACGATCGCGTGGATGATGTGCACGGTCGGATTTTGTTGATCATCCTAAGTGGACAGGGTCGGCCGGTGCGGTCACGATGGGCCCGACGCCGGGAAGTCGGGCGCGGAGATCCTGCGGCACTCCCGGGCACTTCACGCTCTTGCTCTGAAAGCAGAACACCACTCATGACCGCACACGCACCCACGAAGACCGCTGATCGAAAGCACGACCACCACCCGTTGCCCGTCCACCTCGTCGGCTCGCTGCCGCGCCCGCTGTGCGAAGACCCCGCCACCGCGATGGAGTGGTTCCTCCGGCACCGGGGCACCGCCGCGCTGACCGCGCTGCCGTCCGACCGCGACCCGCGGTGGATCGTCGACTGGCTCACCCACCACATGTCCACCGTGCCGTCGCTCGAACAGGTGCGCGGTGGTGAGAGCCGCGGTTACGACGACATGCCGTACTACCGGGTCCGACCCGGTCAACGCCTGTGCTCGGAGGAGATCGGCCTCTCCCGCGTCGAGCAGGCCGAGGCGGCGTTCGCGGCGCTGGACCGCCTGCGCATCACCGGAAACGGTGACGCACCGCGCGTGCAGGTGGGCATCCCCAACGCCCTCGACCTGGCGGTGTTCGCGTTCGGCTCGATCGACGCGGCCCGCGAGTGGCTGCCCACCATGCAGACGGCGGTGGTGCACGAGGTCACCGAACTGGTCGCCCGGTGGGGTGACCGGCTCCAGCTCCAGCTGGAGACGCCCGCCGTGCTGGTGGCGTACCACCTCACCCCGCCGCAGTCCTGGCCGGCGCTGACGGCGGACCTCTCCCGCCAGGTCGCCGGTGTCCTGGCCGCCGCGCCGCGCACCCGGTGGGTGCTGCACCTGTGCTACGGCGACCTGGAGCACGTGCCGGTGTTCACCCCGACCGACCTGAAGCCGGCCGTGCGGTTCCTCAACGCCCTGGCCGACGTGCTGGCCGAGCGGAACACGCCGATGCCGACCGTGCACCTGCCCGTGGCCAGCGGTGACGACGCGCCGCCCACCGATCCCGCGTTCTACGACGACCTGCGGCACCTGCGGCGCGGGGTGGAGGTCATCGCGGGCGTGGTGGCCGAGGAGCACCCGGAGGAGACCCGCGAGGCGCTGCGGCTGACCGCGGAGGCGCTCGGCGCGCCGCCGGCCGGTGTGGCCGCCGCGTGCGGGTACGGCCGCCGCACCGAGGACGCCGCCGCGGCGAACCTCGGCCTGGCCGCCCAGCTCGCCCAGGAGTGGAGCGTGCGCTGACGGTGCGGGCGGTGGGATGTGCCGACCGTCCCGCCGCCCCTCGGCCGGCGACCGCGCGTGGGCTCGTGACGTGTGGACTGTCCCGCCGCCTCCGGCCGGCGACCGCGCGTGGGCGGTGGGACGTGCCGACCGTCCCGCCGCCCCTCGGCCGGCTACCGCGCGTGGGCTCGTGACGTGTCGACCGCCCCACCGCCCTTCCCGGCCCGGGCACGGCCACCGCGCGTGGGCACGTACCGTGGGAGCTGGTTGCGCCGTTGGAATCACCGAGGAGTACCCGACATGGCCGAACGGTCCCGTGGCAGGAGCGGGCGGGTGGTGCGCACCGAGCGGATCGCGCCGCAGATGATCCGCGTGGTGCTCGGAGGCGAGGGGCTCGCCGACTTCGCCGTCGGCCCCTACACCGACAGCTACGTCAAGCTCGCCTTCCCGCTGGACGACGTGCTCTACCCCGAGCCGTTCGACCTCGCCGCGATCCGCTCGACCATGCCGCGGGACCAGTGGCCCCGCACCCGCACCTACACCGTGCGCAAGTGGGACGCCGAGGCCCGCGAGCTGTGGATCGACTTCGTCACGCACGGCGACTCCGGCGTGGCCGGTCCGTGGGCGGCGAAGGCCCAGCCGGGTGACGTGCTGCACTTCGCGGGTCCCGGTGGCGGGTACGCGCCCGACCCGGACGTCGCGTGGCACCTGATGGCGGGGGACGAGAGCGCGTGGCCCGCCATCGCGGCGGCGCTGGAGGCGTTGCCCGCGGGGGCGCGGGCGGAGGTGTTCGTCGAGGTCGACGGCCCCGAGGACGAGCAGGACGTGCGGTCGGCGGGCCGGGTGGACCTGCGGTGGCTGCACCGGGGCGGCGGTCCGCGCGGGCGGCTCGTGGTGGACGCGGTGCGGGCGCTGGCGTTCCCCGAGGGCGTCGTGCAGGTCTTCGTGCACGGCGAGGCGAACATGGTCAAGGACCTGCGCGGGCACCTGAAGCTGGAGCGGGGCGTGCCGCGCGAGCAGATGTCGATCTCCGGCTACTGGCGGGTCGGCGCGGACGAGGACGGCTGGCAGTCCTCCAAGGGCGAGTGGAACCGGCGGGTCGAGCAGGAGCAGGGCTGAGCCGGAGGCGGCGCCGGGTCAGCCGAGCGCGTCGCGCAGGCCGAGGCGGACCGGCGGCGGCAGCGGGTCGCGGGCCTGGAACGCCTGCAGGAAGTAGGCGACCAGGCGGCGCGAGGCGGCCACCGCCGCGTCCACGGAGTCGGTGACCAGGCCGTTGTTGGCCATCAGCACGAGCGTCAGGTCGTCGGTGGTGAAGTCGGGGCGCAGCATGCCGACCCCCTTGGCGCGCTCCACCACCCCGGCGAACGCCTCCTCGGCCCTGGCGCGCATCTCGTCCACCGGCACGGCGTCGGGGAACGCGGTCAGGAACGCCGCGCTGAACCCCCGGTCGCGGGCCTGCATCTCGCACAGCTTCGCCACCACCCGGCAGAAGCCGCGCCACGGGTCGGGATCCTCCGCCGCCCGGTGGACCTCGCTCGTGCACGCCTCCAACTGGTCCGCGAAGACCTCCCTGACCAGCGATTCCTTGGTGGGGAAGCGGCGGTAGAGGGTGGCCACGCCCACCCCGGCGCGGCGGGCGATCTCGGTCATCGACACGTCCAGCCCGTCGGCGGCGAAGGTCTCCCGCGCCGAGGCGAGGATGCGGTCGCGGTTCTGCCGCGCGTCCACGCGCAACCGAGTCGTCTCACCGGGCACGTCTCTCACTTTAGCTCAAGTGGAGGGCATCTTCCGGTTACCGTGCTAGCGTCGAAGTGGAGGGAAGGTTCCACTTAATCGAGGGGTGCGGTATGCGCGCAGCGCTGTTCGACCGGTACGGCCCGCCGGAGGTCCTGTACGAGGGGACGGTGCCCGAACCGGAGGTCGAGCCGGGGCAGGTGCTGGTGCGGGTGCACGCGGCCAGCGTCAACGGCGGCGAGCTGATGGGCCGGTCCGGGCGGCTGAAGCTCCTGCTCGGCCGCGGGTTCCCCAAGCGCGTGGGCATCGACTTCGCGGGCGAGGTCGTGTCCGGGCCCGGTTTCGCGCCCGGCGCGCACGTGTGGGGCGGCCTGCCGCGCGGCCGGTTCGGCTCCGCCGCCGAGTACGTCGCCGTGGCGCCGCGCCGACTCGCGCCCAGCCCCGCCGGGCTCGACCTCGTCCGGGCCGCCGCGCTGCCGGGTGTCGGCACGACCGCCATCACCGCGTTGCGCGACAAGGCGCGGCTGCGCGAGGGCGAACGGCTCCTCGTGCGGGGCGCGAGCGGGGGAGTGGGCAGCGTCGCGGTCCAGCTCGGCAAGGCCTACGGCGCGCACGTCACCGCCTTGGCGGGCAAGGGCGCGTTCGACTTCGTCCGCGAGCTGGGCGCCGACGACGTGATCGACTACCGCACCGATCCGGGCGACCTGGGCCGGTACGACGTCGTCCTGGACACCTACGGCGGCGCACCGGCCGCGTACCGGCGGCTGCTCGGGCCCGGTGGCCGCATGGTCGGCATCGCGTTCCGCTCCGCCGGCGACCTCGGCTACCTGCTCGCCTCGGTGGTGTTCGGCTCGCGGCGCGTCCGGTTCTTCAGCGGCAACCCCGGGACCGAGCTGCTCGCCGACCTCACCGCGCTGGTCGAGAGCGGTGCGATCCGGCCGGTGATCGCCGCCGTCCACCCCCTCGCGGAGATCGCCGAAGCCCACCGCGCGCTGGAAGCAGGCGGCGTGCGCGGCAAGCACGTGATCCGGGTCGTGTGATCAGGCGAACCGGCTGAGCGTGTTCTCCGCGCCCACCAGGGCCGCGCCGTAGAGCTCCAGGCTGACCTGGGGGAGCAGCATGGCGTGGCGGGCGGCCACGGCGGCGTCACGCCAGATCCGCTGCAACGGGCTGGTGTCCGCGAAGCCGCGCGAACCGTGCGCGTACAGCAGCGTCTCCAGGGCGCGGGTCACGTGGCGGGCGGCCACGGCGGCGTCGGCGCGGCAGCGGGCGCGGACCGGCTCGGGCGGGTAGGAGGCCTCGGCGGCGTGCCGGTCGAGGGTGTCGGCGGCGCGGTGGGCGTGCAGCTCGGCGCTGTCCAGCGCGGACGCGGCCTCGGCGACCAGGAGCTGGAACGCGGCCGAGTCGCGTTGCCGGTCGAACCCGGTGTAGGCGACGCCCTTGTCCGCCGCGGCGTCGATCACGTGCGCCAGGGCCGCCCGGCCCAGTCCGAGCAGGGGGCCGGCGATCATCGTGACGAGCGCCGGCACGAACGCGGCGCGGTAGGTGGTGGCGGTGGCGGACGTGACGTTGTCACCCGCCATCATCCGCTCCAGCCACAGCACCCGGTGGTCGGGCACGAACGCGTCCCGCACCACGAACCGGTTGCTGCCGGTCGACCTCATCCCGGCCACGTGCCACTCGTCCACGACCTCGAAGTCCTCGCGCGGCACCAGCATCCACGCCAGGCCGCGGTCCAGCTCGGCCGCCGCCAGCCCCCACGAGGCGTGCAGGATGCCGGAGGCGTACCCCCAAGAACCGCTGATCCGGTAGCCGCCGTCCACGCGCGCGCCCGAGCCGCTGGGCATCAACGTGCCGCTGATCAGCACGTCGGGGTCGGCGCCGAACACGTCCTCCCGCGCCTGCTCGGGGTAGAGGGAGGTGATCCAACTCGCGCCGTTCCAGAGCGCCGTGCACCAGCCCGCGCCGCCGTCGATCGCCGCCACCGCCGCCGACGTGTCCAGGTGCGCGCGGATCGACGCCTCACCGCCGCCGTACCGCGCGGGCCGGGCGACGCGGAAGGTGCCCGCGTCCCGCAACGCCGCCACGGTGTCGTCGGCCAACCGGCGGTCCGCGTCGGCCTGCGCGGCGGCGTCCCGGAGTCGCGGTGCGAGTGCTTGGATGGCGTTCAGGACGTCGGAACTCATCGCGCAACCCCCTGGGGCTCGACCGTCACGGCGAGTGACCATCCTGCCACTCACGGTCGCCATCGCGGCACGGCCATTCGCGTGGCTCCGTCGGCTGAACGGGCACCGCGGCCGAGATCGTCCGTCCATTGTGGAGTGCAATCCCGACGCCCACTCCCGGCGAGCGGGCGCTCCGGCGTGCTTGGCTACTGTCCGGGTGTGCCGACCGAACTCAGCCCCACCGCCCGTGCCCTGCGGGCCATGGAGATCCTGCAGGCGCGCCCGGGCGTGACGGCGGGCGAGCTCGCCGCCGGGCTGGGCGTCACGGAACGGGCCGTGCGCCGGTACGTCGGGATCCTGCGCGACGCGGGCATCCCCGTCGAGTCGACCAGGGGCCCTTACGGCGGGTACCGGCTCGGGCGCGGCACGCGGCTGCCGCCGGTGGTGTTCACCGAGCCGGAGGCGCTGAGCCTGGTCATGGCGGTGCTCGACAGCCAGGCCGACGACGTCGTGGACGCCGCCCTGGGCAAGGTCATCCGGGCGCTGCCCGAGAACGTCGGCAGGCAGGCGGCGGCGCTGCGGGAGCACGCGTCGGCCGCGCCGGACCGGAACTCGGCCCGCCCGGACCCGGCCACCACCAGCGCGCTCGTCGCCGCCGTCGCGGCACGCCGCCGTGCCGTGATCACGTACCGCGTCGACACCGGCGGCGAGTGGGAGGCCGAGGTGGACCCGTGGGCGGTCGTGGTCCGGCACGGGCGTTGGTACCTGCTGTGCCACTCCCACCGCGCCGACGCGATCCGCACCTACCGGATCGACCGGGTGCGGGCGGTGCGGCAGACCGCGCTCGGGTTCGAGCCGCCGGCGGGCCTCGACCCGGTCGCGGCGGTGGAGGAGAACCTGGGCACCGGCTGGGAGTTCCCCACCCGCGTGGTGTTCCACGCGCCGCTGGAGAAGGTGGCGCCGTGGATCCGGCCGCCGATGGGACGCCTCGAACCGCTGGGCACCGGGTGCGTGCTCGTCGGCAGCACGGGCAACCCGGCCATGTACGCGCAGGAGTGGCTGGCGACCGTGCCGTTCAACTTCCGCGTCGACGGCGGGCCGGAGCTGCGGGCCGCGGTCGCGGCGGTCGCGGCACGCCTGACCGCCGCGGTGGGCCGGCCCTGACCGCCATCAGGGCCGCCGCCGCGCACAGGACGGCCGTCCAGGCCAGCGTCGCGTCGGTCGAGGTGTGGTCGGCGACGATCCCCGCCAGCCACGGCCCGGCGGTCTGACCGGCGGCGAACACGGTGGTGAACGCGGCCAGCGTCGCGGTCCAGTCCTCGGCCGGGACCGTCGTCCGGATCAGCGCGGTGATCGCGGCGGGCACGCCCATGAACGTCGCCCCGTACACGACCGCCGAACCGAGGATGACCGGCGGTGTCGGCGCCACCAGCGCCAGCCCCGCCCCACCGCCCAGGACGCCGAGCAGGGTGGCGAGCGCCCGGGTGCCCGGCCAGCCGCCGATCGGGCGGCTCCACAGGGCCGGCGCGGCGACCACGGCCAGGCCCAGCGCCGCCCACGTCAGCACCACCTGCCCGGTCGGCGCGTCCCGGTCGTCCAGGTACGCCGACAGGAACGTGATGTAGGTGATGTAACCGACCGCGAACAGCAGGTAGGCCGACGCCGCCCGCCACAGCGGACGCACCCGCGCCCGCCCGGTCGTGGTGGCGGGAGCCTCGCCACCCGCGCCCGCCGCGGTCCACCCGGCCGCCGTCGCCAGGCCCGCCGCGACACCCAGCACCACCCACGCGGCGCGCCAGTCGTGCCCCAGCAGCGGGATCGTCACGCCGCCGAACACGATGCCCAGCCCCGCGCCCGCGAAGTAGACCGTGATCGGCGTGCCGGAACCGGCGCGGTTCGCGAGGCGCGAGGCGATCACCCCGCCGGAGATGAACACCACCGCGCCCGCCACCCCGGCCGCCGCGCGCAGCGCCAGCAGCACCGCGAAGTCGTCGCTGACGGCCGTGGCGCCCAGGGTGACCGCGGTCAGGGCCATGCCCCAGCGGAACGCGGCCGCGACGCCGAGGCGGCGGACCACGACCGCCGCCACCAGCGCGCCGCCGAGGTAGCCGAGCCCGTTGGCGGTGCTCATCGCGCCCGCCTGGGCCAACGTCCAGCGCAAGTCGTCCCGCATGGCGGGCACCAGCAGGCCGTAGGCGAAGCGGGACAGCCCCAGCGCGGACGCCGTGCCGAGCGCGAGCCGTGCCGCCTGCCACATGGGGGTCCCCCGAAGATCGAACCGATCGGTACGACCTAGGACGCTAGCACCCGATCGAACCGATCGGTACCATCTGTGCCATGCCGGTGGCCAAGGGCTCCACGATCGACCCCGCGCGCACCCGTGCCGCCATCCTCGACGCGGCCACGCCGCTGCTGTACGAGCGCGGGCTGGACGGGATCGGCGTCGCGGAGCTGTGCACGCTGCTGGGCGTGTCCAAGGAGACGCTCTACCGGCACTTCGGCACCAAGGACGGGTTGGTGCAGGCCGTGCTGCGGGCCCGCAGCGACCGGGTGACGAGGTCGCTGGCCGAGGCCGTGGCCGCCGCAGGTCCCGAACCCGCCGACCAGCTCGCCGCCGTGTTCGAGGTCTTCCAGCGGACCTACGACGAGCCGCGGTTCCGCGGCTGCGCCATGCTCAACGCCGCCGCGCAGCACCACGTCGAGCCGGTGCGCGCCATCACCGCCCGCCACCTGGACCGCTACCTCGACACGCTCACCGGCATCGCCGAGCGCGCCGGGGCCGCCGACCCCCACCTCCTCGGTCGGCAACTGCTGATGCTGGTCGAGGGCGCGACCGTGGTGGCCACGCACCACGGCCCGGCCGCGACCGGCGAGCACGCCCTGCGCGCCGCGCTGACCCTGCTCGCCGCCGCGTCCTGACACGTTCGGCGGAGCGGGCGCGACGCACGTCCGGTAGCGTTCGCGGAATCCGGTCGCAGGACCTCCGCACGGGCCACCTCGCCGCTACGGCGCGGGGGCCGGCTGCCGATCGCGGGCACGTGCCGTCGCGCCCGGCACTTCGCCGGACAAGGCCGTCTCGGCGCGCAGCGCCCGCAGCGTGTCGAGCTCGCGCTCCAGGTCGCGCCGCTTGGCCTCCAGGCGCAGCACTTCCTGGTCGAGCAACCGCTCCATGACGCCCGTGCGCTCCTCGGGCGGCGCGTCCAGGCAGGGGAGCAGCTCGTTGACGGTGGCGCTGGACAGGCCCGCGGCGAACATGTGCTGGATCATCACGACCCGCTCGACCGCGGACCGGTCGAAGTCGCGCCAGCCGCCGGCGGTGCGCTCGGAGCGGATGAGCCCCTGCTCCTCGTAGTACCGCAGGGACCGGGTGCTGACGCCGGTCGCCTCCGCCAGCTCGCCGATGCGCACGAGACCTCCCTGACGCTGTCCTCCGACACCCATTCTTGCAGTTGACACCGGTGTGAAGTGCCACGGTTCCGGGGCGGAACACCGCACCTCCGGTTTCGACGAACAAGGACATCGCAATGCACTGGCTCTACCTCGGCGTCGCCGTGGTCTTCGAGATCGCGGTCGCCCTCTCCGCAGGCAAGGCGCAGGGCTTCACCCGGCCCGCCTGGACGGCGGCCACGCTGGTCAGCGGCGGCATCGCCACCTACCTCCTCAGCCGGGCGCTGCTGACCTTCGACGTCGGCGTCGGCTACGCGATCTGGACCTCCGTCGCGGGGGCCGGGATCGTCGTCCTCGGCGTGCTCTTCCTCGGCCAGCGCCTCGACTGGCGCAAGGTCCTCGGCATCGCCGCCGTCATCGTCGGCGTCGTCGGCCTCCAGCTGAGCGGAGCGGCGTGATGGCGACCGACACCGCACCCCGCGCGCGAGCGTGGCTCGTCCTGCTCCTCGCCGGCGCCTTCGAGGTCGGCTACGCCCTCTCCGTGGGAGGCAGCCGCGGCTTCACCGTGCTCTCCTGGTCGTTGGTCGCGGTCGTGTTCTTCCTGTTGACGCTCTACGCCCTGAGCGTCGCGCTGCGCACCATCGACGTGGGCATCGGCTACGCCGTCTGGGCGGGGATCGGGGCGGTCGGCGCCGCGCTGCTCGGTCCCGTCCTCTTCGGCCAGGCCCTCACCCCGGCCGAGGCCTGCTGGCTCACCGTGATCATCGCAGGCGTCGTCTGGCTCAAGCTCTCCGACCGGCCGGAACGGGCGCGCACCCGCCGCTGACGTCCGGTACCGGGAAAGACCGGATCGCCGCGAGCCACTCGCCGTCACCTGTCCGACGTATGCGACCGGCGGGGTTCCCGGTTACCCTGGGAGCGCTCCCAGGAGATCCCCGCCGTCGTGGACCCTTCGGAAGGAGTTCCATGCGAAGCACTGTCCGCGCGTTCGTGCTGGCCGGGCTGATGGCCGCGTCCGCGGTCGTCGCCGCAGCCGGGCCGGCGCAAGCCGACACCACGATCTGCGAGCAGTACGGGTCGACCACCATCCAGGGCCGTTACGTGGTCCAGAACAACCGCTGGGGCACGTCGGCTACCCAGTGCATCAACGTCACCTCGACCGGTTTCCGGATCACCCAGCAGCAGGGCTCGGCGCCGACCAACGGCGCACCGCTGTCCTACCCGTCGGTGTTCTTCGGCTGCCACTACACCAACTGCTCACCGGGCACCAACCTGCCCATGCAGGTCAGCCGGATCCGCAGCGCGCCGTCCTCGATCAACTACTCGTTCGTCGGCGGCACGTACAACGCCTCCTACGACATCTGGCTCGACCCCACGCCCAAGACCAACGGCGTCAACCAGATGGAGATCATGATCTGGTTCAACCGCCAGGGCTCGATCCAGCCGATCGGCAGCGCCGTCGGCAACACCACCGTCGGCGGTCGCAGCTGGCAGGTGTGGCGCGGCAGCAACGGCTCGAACAACGTGATCTCCTACGTCGCGCCGTCGCCCATCTCGTCGTGGTCGTTCAACGTGCTCGACTTCGTCAACGACGTCCGCAACCGCGGCGCGATCACCACGTCCTGGTACCTGACCAGCATCCAGGCCGGGTTCGAGCCGTGGAACGGCGGCGTCGGCCTGGCGGTCAACAACTTCTCCGCCTCCGTCAGCGGCTGATCGCACCGGGCCGGTCCGGGGGTCGTCACCCCGGACCGGCCTGCCGCGTGAAGCCGATCTCCGCCGCCGCGGCCAGGCTCAGCGTCCCTCCCGGGTGGACGGCGGTGCTGAGGATCCGGTTGTGCCGGTCGATCACCTGCTCGGCGGTCAGGCCGGCCGCGGGATCGCCGTCGGCGGCCGGTGCGTGGCCGTCGCTGACCAGCACGACGTCCAACCCGTGGCTCAACGCGGACCGCGCGGTCGCGTCCACGCAGTAGTCGGTGGCCAGGCCGGTCAGCACGACGGTGTCCACGTCCCGTTCGGCGAGCAGCGCCGCGAGACCGGTGCGGTAGAACGCGTCCGTCGCCGTCTTGTCCACCACCACGTCGGACGGTCGCAGGCCGACGCGTGCGCTGATCCGCGTTCCCGGCGACTCCGGGTCGAACTCCGCGCCACCGGCGCCGATCTGCCGCAACGCCACCACAGGCACGCCGGCGCGCCGTGCCTTCCGCGCCAGCGCGGCGATGCGGTCGGCCAGCTCCGCGCCGCGCCAGACGAGCGGCACCAGCACCTCCTGCACGTCCACGATCAGCAGCGCCGGTCGCATGCCCGTGCCGCCGGTCAGTTGCTCCAGGTGTAACCGTTCGTGCCGACCTGGGGTGCGCTGTCGTGGGCCGCCGGGGACGCGGTCGCGGTGGAGCCGAGGAACACCGTGCCGATCGCGAGCGCGAGGACCGGCAGCAGTCGCAGAACCCTTGCCATGGCGCGTTCCTTCCCGATCCGACGAGGTCGCCTGCCGAGCGCGGGCCCGGCCAGTGTGGCAGAGGGGTGCGGCGCGAGGGCCGGAAGCGCGTCCCCTTCCCCGGCTTTCACCCCGTTGCCGGAGCCACGCGTGGAGCAGTCGGCACCGGTTGCGCCCGGGGCCATGTAACCGATATAACCGGTTACATGGCATTGAGCTGGAAGCTGGTCATCGACAGCAGGAACGCGCCCGTGCTCGCGGACTTCTGGGCCGCGGCCTTGGAGTACGAGGTGGAGGACCCCAGCGCGCTCATCGGGCAGTTGCTGGCCGCCGGTCACCTCGGCGAGGAGGCGGTCGTCGAGCACGACGGCCGCAAGAACTTCCGCGGCTACGCGGCGATCCGCCACCCGGAGGACCCGTTCGACCCGGTCAGCGGTGTCGGCCGCGGGCGGCGGCTGCTGTTCCAGGACGTGCCCGAGGCCAAGTCCGGCAAGAACCGCCTGCACGTCGACATCCACAGCGGGCCGGGCGGCCTCGACCAACTCGTGTCCCGGCTGGAAGGGCTGGGCGCCACCCGCGTCCGCGAGCACGACCAGGGGCCGGCCGGGCACTGGTGGGTCATGCGGGACCCCGAGGGCAACGAGTTCTGCGCGTCCTGAGGGCGGGTGCGATCTCGGAGGAGTGAGTCGGGCGGTGATCGGGTACCTGAAGGTCACTTGACTCTAAGGAGTGAATGTGACCGTCTCCGGAATCATCGCGGCGCTCGTCGTCGGCCTGATCATCGGCGCCCTGGGGCGACTCGTGCTGCCCGGTAAGCAGAACATCCCCATCTGGCTGACCATCGTGGTCGGCGTCATCGCCGCCATCGTCGGCACGCTCATCGCCAACGCGCTCGGCGTCGGCGACACCCGCGGTATCGACTGGATCGAGCTGGTCATCCAGATCGCCCTCGCCGCCGTCGGCGTGAGCATCGCGGCGAGCGCCTACACGCGCAAACGCGTTTCCTGACGACGAGCACCCGACCTCCACCGGGCCCGACCTCCCGCGCAGTCGCCGGAGGTCGGGCCCGGCGCACGTCACGGTTCGTCGGCCGGGTGCACTTCGATGATGTTCCTGGTGTCCAGGACGGACAGCGTGCGGTCCGGCAGGAGCACCGGCACCCACGTGTGCGACGTCTGCGGGTCGACCACGTGGGACCCGATGACGACGCCGCGCAGGAACGCGATCGGGTCGTCCACGTCCGGGTTGAGGTAGGTGACGATGGCGCCGTGCTCGGGACGAGGCGTGATGTCCATGGCGGAGTCCAGTGGGTTCGAAGCGCGCGCCGACCTCGTGGTGGTCCGACGCGGGCTGCGTGTCGCCGACTGCTTGACGTACGGGTCGAGTACCCGTGCCGGACCGGCGGAACCGCGCGCCGGATCCCCCGTTCGCGCGCACCGCGACCGCTGCCGCAACCTCACCCGGAGGAGCCGTCGCGTCACTTGATCGTGCGGCGTGACGCCCCCCGACCGGCGGGTAACCGGCTGTCGGCTCCCGCACGTGTGACTTTGTTTCAAAATGGGCACGATAGTGGGGTGACCAAGGCGGTCCGGATGGCGGCCCGCAGGGGCAGGATGACGTGCAGGACCGAGGAGGCGGGTGGCGATGGGCGGCGGCGGACGGCGGGTTCCGGCTGGAGACCACGCCGCCGAACTGCTGGTCCGGAGGCTGGACGACGTCACCGGCGCGTTGGAGCGCTTGACCGAGGTCCTGGACCAGGAGGAGGACCTGTCGGTCATCCTCGACCGGATCTGCCGGCAGGTCGTGCACGCGATCCCCGGCGCGGACCTGGTCAGCGTGACGCTGCTGGCCGAGGACGGCCCCGTGACCGGCGCGGCGACCCGCAAGGAGGCCTTGGACCTGGACCTCGCGCAGTACCGGGCGGGGGAGGGGCCGTGCCTCCAGGCCGCCCACACCGGACAGGTCGTGCACGCGGTGGCGGCCGAGCTGACGGACCTGTGGCCCGCCTTCGCCGCGGAGTCGGCGGGCTCCGGCATCGCCGGCTACCTGTCGGCCCCGCTGTGCGTGGACGAGGACGTCCCCGCCTCGCTCAACCTCTACAGCGAGCGGTCGGACGGCTTCCGGGCGCTCGACGCGGCCCTGATGGAGCTGTACAGCACCGCCGTGGAGGGTGCGTTGCGCAACGCGCGCCGCTACGTGCGCGCCCGCGGGCAGGCCGATCAACTGCGCCAGGCGCTGACCTCGCGAGCGGTCATCGACCAGGCGAAGGGCGTCGTGATGGCCGTGCACCGGGTGCGCGCGGACGAGGCGTTCGCGATGCTGGTCGACCGGTCCCAGCGCGAGAACGTCAAGCTGCGCGACTTCGCCGAGCGCTTCCTCGACGACCTGCTGGACGACGAGGGTTGACACGCCTGGTGGTTTCCCGGCCGGGGGAGCACGCTGGGCGCATGACAACGTCCGCGCGTCACATCCGAGCGGCACGGCGGATCGCCGGCTCGCTGGACCGGCGAGCGGCCCTGAACGAGGCGATCGGCGCGGTGCGGGCGTGGGACGGCGGCACCGCGGGCCAGGCCCGGGCCCGCTTCCGGGAGTGCGACGGCGAGGTCCAGCGCGACGCCGAGGTGGCGCGGGTGGCGGCCGAGATCGACGCCACGGCCGATCGGCGCGCCGACCCGGACTGGGGCGGCTAGCGCCCGCCGACGTCGTGCTCGGCCCGGCCGCGCCGGTCGAGGGTGGCCGCCACCGGGAGGGAAGCCCTGCTCGCGCGACCCGGATCGCGGCGCGCGGGTCGACCGGCATCACGATCAGCCGCGGCACCGGGTCGGCGTCCCGGCCGTGATCCCGCTCGACGCGCCGGCGATCCCACCCGACCCGGTCATTCCGCGAGCCGATCGAGCGGGATGCGGCGTGCCAGCACGTCACCCGCGACCGCCACCACCGAGCGATCCGTGGCGAACGCGTGCGCCCGCAACCTCGCGAACGCGTCCTCCAGGCTGATCCGCAGCTGCGCGGCCAGCATCCCGGTGGCCATGTTGACGTCCTGGTAGGAGATCGCCCGGTGCGGCTCGTCACCGGCGCGATCGGCGTGCTGGAGCAGGGCGAGCGTGATCACGTCGGCCAGCACCAGCGCGTCGGCCACCGCGTCGGACGACAGACCGCCCGGGCCGCGTCGGTAGAGGTCCAGGGTGCCCAACCGGATTCCCCCTACCTGCAACGGGAACGCGAACACCGCCGCCACGCCCGCCGCCGTGCCCGCTTCGGCGAACCCAGGCCACCGCACCTGGTCGACCCGCACGTCCGCGACGAGCACCGGCCGGCCGGCGGTGAACGCCTCCACCGCGGGCCCCTCGCCGAGGGTGTACTGGATCTCCTCCAGCCCGGACGTCCAGGAATCGCTGGCGCCGAGCATCTCCTCCGCCCGGGACGCGCTGCGCAACGTCACCGCCGCGCCCTCCACCCCGGCCACGACCCGGACGCACGTCGCGCACACGGCCCGCGCCCAGTCGACGCGGCCCGGTTCGCACTCCGCGACCATCCGCGCCAGCCGATCTCGACGCCGCCCGTCCACATCCGTCCTCGTCGTCACCGGTGAGGTGCGCCACGGGCGGTGCGGCACCGCCCGACGAGCCGCGCACACCACCCGCGACCAGTCCTCCAGCGCGGACGCCGGACGTCGCGCGGACCACCTCAGTCGTGGAGGACTGCCCACGACGAACCTAGCCCCGCCACCCCGCCGTCCGCACCCCGCGCCGGGACACCGGCCCGCCGGTCACCGGTCCAGGACGGCTCGCGCCAGGTCGTCGGCCACGGCCCGCCGGTACGGGTCGGTCGCCGGACCCGCCGCGGTCGGGTGGACGCGGTTGGTCAGCAGCAGCACGAAAGACCGGCCGGCTCGATCACCAGGGACGTCCCCGGGTAGCCGGTGTGGCCCACGGTGTACGGGGTGGCGAGCATCCCCATGCAGGCCGGCTTGTCCACGTCGAGCCCGAGCCCGCGGTCACCGCCCGGGATGGCCGCGTGCCGGGCGATCACGCCGTTGCGCGCGGCCGGCACCACCCGCCGGGGAACGCCCGGGGAACGCCCGCACGCCCGCCTCCACGTCGGGCACCAGCCGGTCGACGTGCTCGGCGGCCGATCCGGCCTCCGCTGCGGTGCCGTAGCGCAGGCGCCGGTCGGGCATCGGCCGGTCCCAAGGGGATCCGGGCCGTCGGGTGACGGCCAGCTCGGCCAGCACCGGCAGGTGGTCCGACGCGTCGGACGTGATCACCCGTGCCGCGCGCACCCGGACCGGGTGACCGGTGGCCACGTAGTCGATCCGCTTGGCGGGCGCGTCCGCCGGATAGGTGAGGCCGGGGGAGGATTCGGCCGTCGCCCACGCGTCGGCCAGTTCCGTCCACAGTGGAGCGAGTTCGGGGGCGTCCGGGACCGCGTTGAAGTCGCCGAGCAGCACCCGCGCGTCGCCGCGGTCCTCGGCCAGGACGCGCAGCACGTCGGCGACCTGCGCCCGGCGCACCGCCGGATCGGCGCGGTAGTCCAGGTGGGTGTCGTAGACGTGCACGCGTTCGCCGCGCACGATCAGCTCCACCTCGGGGAACCCCGGCGCGGGCGCGGGCGTCGGGTTCGGCGCCTGCGTCGACAAGCGGGTGATCCAGTGGTTCTCCGCCGCCACGACGGGGTGCTTGCTGAGCACCGCCACGCCGTACTGCCGCCGCGGCGCACCCGGTTCCGGCGGGTCGAGGTCGTAGATGGGCGCGAAGTAGGCGTCCATGCCCACCGCGGCCGCCAGCTCGGCCGCCTGGTCCCGCCACTCGCTGCGGGCCGCCCAGTGGACGTCGACCTCCTGCAACCCCACCACGTCCGCGCCGGACGCCGTGATGGCCGCGGCCACCCGCGCCAGGTCGAGCCTGCCGTCCACGCCGATGCCGGTGTGGATGTTGTAGGACAGCACGGTCAGCGGCACGTCCGCCTCGTCGGGCGTGGCCGCGGCGGGGCTCGCGACGAGCGCCCAGCACAGGACGGCGGTCGGCAGTCGGCGCACCGGGTCAGCCCTCCCAGGTCAGGCCGTGCCCGAACGGGTGCAGCGCGGTGGCCGGGTCGCCCGCGACCGGGATGGTGACCGGCAGCTTCCCGACCGGGGCGTGCTCCCCGTACAGCACCCGCACGGCGGACTCCACCGAGACTTCGGTGTAGGAGTAGGTCGCCAGGTACGTGCGCGCCTCGGGGAAGTACGCGATGTCGTACGGGTCCCGGACCGCGATGACGACGACGGGTTTCCCGGTGGCCAGGAGCGCCTTGACCAGGTTCTGCTGGCCGGTGTCGGCCCACGCCTTGTTGGTCGCGACGATCGTCAGGTCCGCGCCGCCCGCGCCCGCGACAGCCTGATCGATCGTGGCCTGGTTCGGGTTCGCGCCGGTGACCAGGGCGTCGGCCGTCGTCGAGCGTCGGCCGACCGCGGCGGCGAACCGCTGCGGCACGGGGTCGGCGGCCGTTCCCCAGCCGGTGGCGAAGACGGTCGCCGGGCGCACGGGCAGGATCGCGTTGCGCACCAGCGTCGTGGTCCGGTCGGTGATGCGCTGCGCGGCCTGCCTGTGCTGCTCGGTCCCGACGAGTTCCGGCAGCCGGGCCGGATCGGCGAACTGCCCGCCGAACAGGCCGCGCTTCGCCTTCATCCGCAGGATCCGGCGCACGGACTGGTCGATGCGGTGCTCGGTGAGCTCGCCGCCGCGCACCGCCGCCAGCACCGCGTTGACCGCGATGTCGATGTCCGGCGGCATCAGGAGCTGGTCGACGCCCGCCTTCAGCGCCAGCACCGGAACCCGGTCGTCGCCGTACTTCTGCCGGACGCCCGCCATGCCCAGCGAGTCGGTGATCACCACGCCGTCGTAGCCGAGCCGGTCGCGCAGGAGGCCCGTGATGATCGGCCGCGAGAGCGTGGCCGGATCGCCGGACGGGTCGAGCGCGGGCACCACGAGGTGCGCGGTCATGATCGAGTCGACACCGGCCGCGATCGCCCGGCGGAACGGCGGCGCGTCCAGCCGCTCCCACTCCTCGCGGCTGTGGCCGATCACCGGCAGGCCGGTGTGGCTGTCCACGGCGGTGTCGCCGTGCCCGGGGAAGTGCTTGGCGGTGGCCGAGACCCCGCCCCGCTCGTAACCCCGCACCTGCGCCTCGACCAACTCGGCCGTCAGCCCCGGGTCCTCGGCGAACGAGCGGACGCCGATGACGGGGTTGAGCGCGTTGACGTTGACGTCGGCGACCGGCGCGAAGTCCTGGGTGACCCCCATCGCGCGCAGCTCCCGGCCGGCGATCTCGGCCGCGAGACCCGCGGAACCGGGGTCGCGGGCGGCGCCGAGGGCCATGTTGCCGGGGAACAGCGTGGCCGGCGCGCCGATCCGCGACACCACGCCGTGCTCCTGGTCGGTGCTGATCAGCACGGGGACCCGGGACACCCGCTGGATGCCGTTGGACAGGGTCGCGACCTGCGCCGGGTTCGCCGTGTTGCCCGACCACGCGAAGTAGACGATGCCGCCGAGGTGGTACTTGCCGATCAGCTGCTGTGCGTTGTCCACGCCGTGCTGACGGCGGTTCGCGGCCACCGAGGCGGGGTCGGACGCGTCGACCGTCGCGCCGTAGGCGTACGTGACGAACAGCTGGCCGACCTTCTCCTCCAGGCTCATGCGCCGCAACGCGTCCGAGACCACGTCACCGGTCCGGGCCGCCGCCGGCGCGGAGCCGAGCAGCACCGCGGCCACCGCGACGAGCACGTGTCGCCTGTTGACGATTTTCGCCATGGACGCTCCCGCAGTGAGGAAGTCACCGTCCGGTCGCAATCTACGCATCCGCCACCGGCCGCGACATCGTCCGATCGGGCGTTCGGGGAGAGGCGGGCCCCGTGGCGTTCCGGGGTCAGGTGCGGGCGCGGGACGAGGTGGCCGAGCGCGCGTAGGCGCCCGGTGCGGTGCCCAGCATCCGGCGGAAGTGGCGGGTCAGGTGGGATTGGTCGTAGAAGCCGACGGCCGGGGCGACCTGGGCCGGTGGGACGCCGTCGAGCAGGAGGCGGCGGGCCAGGTCGACGCGGCGGCCGGTCAGGTAGCGGTGCGGGGGCAGGCCGAACTCGCGGCTGAACGCGCGGACCAGGCGTTCCGGGCCGGCGGCCAGGCGGGCGGCGGCGTCGGCCAGGGTGAGGCCGTCCGTCACGTGCGCGTCCAGCAGGTCCCGCAGGGTGCGGGCCAGGCCGGGCTCCGCGTCCGGTGTGGACGGCGTCCGGCGGGTGAGGTGGGTGTGCAGGCGGTCGCGGACCAGGGCCAGCCGGGACTCGGCCTCCCACTCGTCGCCGCCGCGCAGCACGCCGTGCAACTGGTGCACCCGCAGCCGCAGCGCCGGGTCGGCGAACGCCGGGTGGTCGACCGCCGCGCCGATCAGGTCCGCGCCCACGACCGACGTGTCCAGGTAGAGCACCCGCTTGCGGAAGCCCTCGGAGGTCGCGTTGCGGCCGTCGTGCGGGACGTGCGGCGGCAGGAGCGTGACCGACGCGGGCGGCGCGCCGTGCTCGCGGTGGTCCAGGCCGTACGTCACTGTGCCGGTGTCGACCAGCAGCAGCGTCCACGCGTCGTGCGTGTGCGCCGGGTAGGCGTGGTCGGTGAAGCGCGCGTGCAGCACCTCCACGATGCCCGGCACGGCGGGCCGCCACGCGGCGATGTCGGGGCCCACGTCAAGAACGTACAAGACGCCGGCCGACCCGACCGGCGACGGTGTCCCGGTGGAACGATTCGAGACGAAGTTCGCCGTCCTGCTCCGCGACGACCTGGCGCCGTGGCAGGCGCTGAACGTGACCGCCTTCCTGGCGAGCGGCCTCACCGCGGCCGTGCCCGAGGCGGTCGGGGAACCGTACGGGGACGCGGACGGCACGGAGTACCTGCCGATGCTCGGCCAACCCGTCCTCGTGCTGGCCGGCGGCAAGGAGGTGCTGACCACCGCGCACGCCAGGGCCGTCGCGCGCGGGCTCGCCCTGGCGGTGTTCACCTCCGACCTGTTCGCCACCGGCAACGACGTGGACAACCGCGCGGCGGTGCGTGCCGTGCCGCGTGACGCCCTCGACCTCGTGGGCATCGGCGTGCACGGCCCGCGCAACGCGATCGACAAGGTGCTCAAGGGCGCGCGGATGCACCCGTAGCGGTCCGCCCGCCGACGAGGTGGCGGGCGGACCGGTCACGCGGTCAGGACGCGGTGCAGGTGAGGGTGGGGGTGCCGGCGGTGCCGGAGCCGACGAAGCCGAACGTCGTGCTCGCGCCCGCGCCCACCGAGCCGTTGTAGGCGACGTTGCGGGCGGTGACCGTGGATCCGCTGCTGGTCAGGGTCGCGCTCCACGACGAGTTGATCCGCTCGCCGTTGGTGAACGTCCAGCTCACCGCCCAGCCGCTGATCGCGGTCGCGCCCGCGGTCACCCGTGCCTCGACCTGGAAGCCGCCCGACCACTGCGAGGTGACCCGGAAGGTGGCCGAGCAGCCCGCGGACGGGTTGCCGGACGTCGTCGTGGTCGTCGTTGTGGTGGTGGTCGTCGTCGTCGTGGTGCTGGTCGGCGTGGTGGTGGTCGTGGTGCCGCCGTCGGTGAAGGTCACGTCGCTGCACGCGTAGTAGCTCTGGTCGAGGTGGCTGGCCTGCCACACCGTGAACAGCACGTGGTGCCCGGTGCGGCCGGGCGCGTCGACCTCGACGGGCGTGCGGGTGCCGGTGGGGATCTTGCCGGTCTGGCCGACCAGCTCCAGGTCGCTCCACTTCAGCGGCTGCGTCTTCGGGTCGTAGCCCTGCTTGGTGGCGTAGACGCGGATGTAGTCGGCGCCGTGCGACGAGGTGTCGTTGAGGTTCAGGGTGAACCGGCTGGGACGGCTCGGCGCGATCCACGCGCCGGGCTTGTCCATCGCGGCGTAGCGGCCGTTGAAGGTCAGGCCACCGCTGCACAGCTGCCCGTCGGGGATGGCTCCCTGGTGGTTGCCGGCGACGCCCTCGCGGAACAGCCCGTTCCAGTTGTACATCGCGGACGGGTCGGCCTGCCACGCCTGGTAGCACATGGGGTCCTCGGTGGCCATCTGCTGCGACGGGCCGTTGGGCCAGCGCTGGTAGCAGCCGTAGTGGCGCGACGGCGGGTCGCTCACCGCGCCGTGGGCCGAGGCGTTGCCCGCGCCGACGGTCACCAGCACGGTGGTCAGCAGCCCCAGGCAGGCGGCGAAGATCGCCGACGCCCGCCAGGTCTTGGCGCGGGCCGACCTGGCCGGCCTCGGGTGGGCGGGGTTGTCCGTGAAGCGAAGCATGTGTACCGCCAAATCCTCGTTGATCGACGACGGGCCGGTCCAGCGTGGGCGGGCGCTTCACCCGGCCTCTGGGAGCGCTCCCAGAACGGTGTCAGTGTCGGGTCACACCACCCGGTCGGCATCCGCCATTCGGGTTACCGGGGCGCAATGAGGCCGAGTGCCGGCGGAAGAGCGGCGGATCGGGTGCCCGGGGTGCGGCCCTTCGGCTGCTTGCGAAACGTTGCGCAGCGTGTCAACAGCGGTCGGGCGAGCACGCGAGGTGCCGCCGTCCGGCGGCCGTCTTCGTGGCCCGCGCACCGGGAGAATCGTGGCGACGAAGGGGGAGCAGGGTGCCGCGTCTGGAACGCCCGCTGGTCGAGGAGGACACGCCGGTCCGGAGGTTCGCGGGCGACCTGCGGCGGCTGCGGCAGGTCGCCGGGCTGCCGTCCTACCGCGAGCTCGGCCGGCTGGCGAACTACTCGCCCGCCGCGCTGTCCGAGGCCGTGGCCGGGCGCAGGTTGCCCAGTCTGGCGGTGACCAGGGCGTTCGTCCGCGCCTGCGGGGGAGACGTGGACGAGTGGACGGCCCGCTGGCGGGAACTGGCCGCCGAGGGGCAGGACCACGGCGACGCGCCGTACGTGGGGCTGGCCGCCTACCAGGTCGCCGACGCGGACCGGTTCTTCGGCCGCGAGGCCGAGGTGGCCAGGCTGCTCGCCCTGGTGCGGGAACGGCCGTTCGTCGGGGTGTTCGGCGCGTCGGGCGCGGGCAAGTCGTCGTTGCTGCGCGCGGGGCTGGCCGCGGAGTGGGGCGAGCACCTGGTCGTCACGCCGGGCCCGGACCCGATCACCGAGCTGGCGGCGGCGCTGGCCGACGACCGGTCCGCGGTCGAGGTGCGCGCCGAGCTCGCCGCCGATCCCGAGCACCTGCGCGTGCTGCTGCGCCGGGCCGCCGACGGCCTGCTGCTCGTGGTCGACCAGTTCGAGGAGGTCTTCACCCTCTGCCAGGAGGCCGACCGCCGGTGGCTGGTGCGGGCGCTCACCCACGCGGCCGGCGCGGCCCGCGTGGTGATCGGCGTGCGCGCCGACTTCTACGGCCACTGCGCCCGGCACCCGGAGCTGCTCGACGCGCTGCACCGCTCGCAGGCGCTCGTCGGGCCGATGAGCGCCGAGCAGCTGCGCCGCGCGGTGGTCGAGCCCGCCGCCCGCCGGGGAGCGTCGCTGGAGAACTCGTTGGTGGCACGGCTGATCGCGGACGTCGCCGGTCAGCCGGGCGCGCTGCCGCTGGCCTCGCACGTGCTGGTCGAGACGTGGCGGCGGCGTCGGGGCGCGGTGCTCACGCTCGCCGCCTACGAGGACGCGGGCGGTGTCGAGCACGCCCTGGCCCGCACCGCCGAACAGGTCTACGACGCGTTGCCGGAGCACGAGAAGCAGGCGGCACGGCAGGTGTTCCAGCGCCTGATCGCCCCCGGTGACGGCACCGAGGACACCCGCCGCCGCGCCGCCCGCGCGGAACTCGACGTGGGCGACGCACTGCTCGACCGGCTCGCCGCGGCCCGACTGGTGACGCTCGACCGCGACACCGTCGAGCTGACCCACGAGGCGCTGCTGCGCGCGTGGCCGAGGCTCGTGGGTTGGCTGGACGAGGACCGCGACGCGCTGCGGGCCCACCGCAGGCTCACCGACGCCGCCGACGCCTGGCGCGCGCACGGCCGCGACCCCGACGCCCTGTACCGCGGCGTCCACCTCGACCAGGCGCGCCACCTGGCACCCCGGCTCAACGACGCCGAACGCGAGTTCGTCGACGCCGGGCTCGCCGCCGAACGCGACCGGGAGGCGCAGCGCCGACGAGGCGTGCGCAGGCTGCGGCGGCTCGTCGCCTGCCTCGCCGTGCTCGCCCTCCTGCTGGCCTCCACCGTCGTCTACGCGGTGACCGCGCAGCGCGCCGCCACGCGTGAGCGCAACCAGGCGCTGTCGTTACGCGCCGCCGACAGCGCCCTCGACCTGCTGGCCCGCCCGCGCGAGGCGGCGGCGCTCGCCCTGGCCGCCTACCGCGTCGCACCCACGTCCCAGGCCCGCGACGCGCTCCTGGTCGCCCGCGCGGCCACCATCACCTCCACGTTGGGCGAGGGCTACGCCCGGATGCCCGGCGCGGTCGCCGTGACCGTCGCGCCCGGCCCGGAGCCCGCGGGGTTGACCTACCACCTCTGGGTCGGCGAGGGGGAGCAACGGCGGCGCGCCGGGGCGATCGCCTTGCCGCGCAACGGCTTCCTGAACCTGCTCAGCTCCGACGGGCGCACCGCGGTCGCCGTCGTCGACACCGACGAGTTCCAGGTCTGGGACCTGGGCGACCCCGACGCGCCGCGCCTGACCACCACCCTGACGAGTTGGCCGTTCCCCCTGGGCGTCGACGCGGCGGGCACCCTCCTGACCGCCGTCGAGGACGGGGTCGCGGTCCACTGGCGGCCCGGCGACACCACCCGCACCCCGCTGCCGGGCGGCGGCGTCGAGGACGCCATGCCACTGGACGACGGCACCGGCGTGGCCCTGGTGCGGCGTGACGGCGACCGGCGCGACGTGGAGGTGCGCTCACTGGACGGCCGGGCGACCACGGTGCTCAGCCGCCCGTCCCGCCTGCGCCTGGTGACCGGTCCGGCCGGCAGGCTGGCCGTCTCCGACCTCGACGGCGGGCGCCTCACCGTGCTCGACGGCAGCAGGGTGCTGCTGGAGGCCGAGGGGATCCCGGAGGACGCGATCGTGGAGTTCTCCGGTGACGGCGCCGCCGTGAGCGCGGTGCGCCGGGACTCGGTGTGGCTGTGGGACCTGGCCGGCGGCCGGGAACCGCTGTCGCTGCGCGTGCCCGGCCTGGAGTTCAACTCGGCGCGCTTCGAGCCCGCGGCCGGCGAGCTGGTGATGCTGGACGGGCGGCACGGCGCGCTGTGGCGGCTCGCGGTGGACGTCGACCGCGTGGTGCGCGAGGTGTGCGCGGACCCCGCCGGCGTCGACTGGGCGACGCACTTCCCCGGCGTGTCGGCGGGACCGCTGTGCCCGTGACGGCGCCGGTCGGGCGGCGGACCACCCGACCGGCGCCGTCGCGGACCGTCAGCCGAGCCTGTAGGCGTGGATCACGGTCTGGCTCAGCTCACCGCCCCGGTCGTCGGTGGCGTGCACGCGCAGCGAGACGAACGTCCCCGGCACGGCCCGGTTGCCCACCAGCGCCGCGCGGCCCAGCACCGGGAGGGGCGCCCAGCTCCGCCCGTCGTCGTAGGACACGTCCACGCGGAAGTGGCGCAGCGGCGGGTTGTCCACGCCCCGCTGCTGGTCCACCACCAGCGGCAGGGTCAGCGGCCGGTGCGCGGGCGCGCTGCCGGTGTGGTCCAGCTCCGGGGTGAACCGCACCACCGACATCGGCAGCCGCCGTTCGCGGGTGGTCGTGTCCGAGCGGAACGTCCAGTCCACCTCGATGCGCGTGCTGAAGTCGGAGACCTCCGGCGCGCGCGTCACCTCCGTCCGCGCCCGGAACACCGCCGGCCCCGGCGGCACCGCGAACGTCCCGTGCCCGGTGTTGTCGTTCTCACCCACCAGCTCCCCGTCGCGGTACAGCGCCGTGCGGGCGGACGAGGTCCTGGAGTAGCCCTCGTTGCCCTCGCGGTCGCCGAACAGCGACAGCGACACCGCGATCTCGTTGCCCGCGCGGGTCAGGTTCGGGTAGCCGCTGGTGTACATCACCGGGCCGATGACGGGCGCGCCGAACGACCGGTCGTAGGTCCGGCCCGCGCCGTAGCGCTCCTCGTTCCCGCTCATCAGAGACCCTTCGTCGAAGTACAGCGCCCGCCAGCGGGCGTCCGGTGTCGTGTAGCGGGTCGAGGTCGGCGTCGAGGTCACGTCGGTGAAGAACGTCGGGCCCTCCGCCCCGGACGGAGCGACCACGTATCCGGCCAGATCGCGCGGGCCGCCCAGGGGCTTCAGCGCGATCGTGGTGCGCACCCTCGCCAGGTCCGACTCGCGCGGCCTGCGCACGAACCCGTCCGGCACCCGGCCCTGTTCGGCCCACCCCAGCCAGTAGGACGCCGACGGGCTCCGCGACTGTGCGGACACGAACACGTCCAGCTCGCCGGCGGGCAGCGACGGCCCCGCGTGGCCCACCCTCGTCCCCGGTCGGAACCCTCCGGGGTGGTACACCTCCACGCTCGCGGTGTGCTCGCCGAGCCTGCGCTCGACCACCACGCTGTGCGCGCCGGGCACCGCCGCCGGGTCGGGCGCGACGACCTCCAGCGGTCCCGCCGCCCCGGCGTCGAGGACTACCCGCGTGGCACGCTCCACCCGCAGGTCCGGGCGGGTGACGATGGTGTGCGGCCCCTCCTCCGGGCCCAGCAGCGACTGCACCAGGTAGTCGCCCTTGGCCAACCGGGCGGTGCCGTCCCGCACGTAGGTGAGCGCGCCGGTGGCCACGTTCACCAGGAGGGTGAGCCGCCTGCCCCCGGGCGCGCCGGGGTGGTCGAAGGTGACCGGGTAGCACTCCGGCTCTCGGTTCAGGCCGACGGGCGTCCGCAGCACCTCCGCGTCACCCGCGGTCGCCACCACCGATCCCGAGTACGCGCCGTCGGCGGCGCCCTGCCGGGCGTCACCGCTCACCGCGACCTCGGCCGTGCCGCCCGCCGGGACGGTGACCCGTGCCGGGGACACCGAGAAGACGCGGTCCGCGCCCTCCGGGCCGCGCACGGCGAGGTCCAGCGTCACGGGCTGCGTGCCGTCGTTGCGGTAGCGCAGGGGTTTCGTGGCGGGCACGTCGTCGTCGTGCGGCCACTCGTGCCTGCCGAGGACCACCGACGACGGCTCGCCGGTGACCGTCGTGGACAGCGCCGCCGCGACGTCCAGGCGGCCGGAGCCCTGCTCGTGGACGCCCAGCGCCGGGTTCGGCCGCGCCGACGCGGTCAGCGCCGCCTTGAGCCGCGTGCCGGTCCAGTCGGGGTGCCGCTGCGCCAGCAGCGCCGCGGCGCCCGCGACGTGCGGCGAGGCCATCGACGTGCCCGACAGGGCCATGTGGTCCTCGCCGACCGGCGTGCCGAGGAGCCCGCCGGTGCTCGCCCTGGCCGCGACGACGTCCACGCCCGGCGCGGTGATGTCGGGCTTGACCGCGCCGTCGGCCGGCCTCGGGCCGCGGCTGGAGAAGTCGGCCAGGGAGTCGTCGCGGTCCACCGCGCCGACGGTCAGCGCGGAGTCGGCGGTGCCGGGGGAGAGCACGGTCGCCGCGTCGTCACCGCTGTTGCCCGCCGAGACGACGAACAGCGTGCCGTGGCTCGCCGACAGGGCGTCCACGGCGGCCTCGACCGGGTCCACGTCGTCGCTCGCGGGCAGGCCCAGGCTGATGTTCACCACGGCCGCGCCCTGCTCGGCGGCCCAGCGCATCCCCTCGATGATCGCCGACTCCGGGCAGGAGCCCCGGCTGTCGCACACCTTCGCGTCGAGCAGCCGCGCGTCCGGCGCGACACCCCGGTACGGCGCGCGGTGGCCCGCGATCGTGGACGCGACGTGCGTGCCGTGGCCGTAGCGGTCGACCCCGTCCTGCTCGTCGGTGAAGTCGCGGCCCGCGACCTCGCGGCCCGCCAGGTCGGGGTGGTCGCCGTCCACGCCCGTGTCGACCACCCCGACGGTCACGCCCGCGCCGGTCAGCCCGGCCGCCCAGGCCACCGGCGCGCCGACCTGCGCGGTGCTGCGGTCCAGCAGCGGGTGGGCCATCCCGTCCAGCCAGACCTTGCCGGGACCCGCGGGCAGTTCCAGCCACCCGGTCGACTTCGGCACCTCGGCCGCCACCGCGTCCACGGCGGGCAGCGCGTCGGCCACCCGCGCGCCCGACGGCGGGCGACCGGAGACGATCACCGGCACGGTGTCGCGCCGCCCGTCGTCGTAGCCGGCCTCGACCAGCCCGGTGACGTCGAACAGCCGTTGGTCGACCCGGCCCTCGGCCAGGGCCGCGGCCACGTCGGTGGGCACGACGCGGAGGCGGCCACCGTGCCGGGTGACCTGGAACGTGACGTGCTGCCGGTCCCGGCCGGGGGTGATCGAGACGAGCCGGTCGCCGTCGAGGACGACTCGGTCGCCGGTGACGAGCGTGACCGACTCCCGGTCGCCCGCGGAAGCCTTGCCGTGCGTGCCGGACGGGTCGTCCGGGTGCGTTCCCCCCGGTGCGGCGTGGGCGGGCGCCGCCGTTACCGCCAGCACGGCGATCAACGCCGGCGCCACAGCTCTTCGCGCCACGGAACCTCCCTGTTCGTGGGGAGAGCCCGTGCCGCGGACGGTGTGCGCGGCACGGGCTCGGTGATCGGTCCCGAGTCAAGCGGCGCGGCGCGTGTTCAGGTTCGCCCGTCGCGATCTGAACGACGAGTTGTGAACACGGCGTCCCCGTCGTCACGCGGGGGTGAGCCGCCACAGCGAGGTGATCTCGGCCGTGCGGAGCGCGGCCAGCGGATCACCGGGTCGGCCGGTCCGGTGGCGGGGGCGGACGTCCAGCCTGCCGGCCACGCGCAGCCCCGCCGCGGCGATCATCCCGGTCACCCGGCCGGGTGCGCGCAGCCCGAACCGCTCGGCGAGGTCGGACAGGACCAGCCACCCCTCCCCGCCGGGGGTCAGGTGGTCGCGCAGCCCGCGCAGGAAGCCGGACAGCATGGCCGAACCGGGGTCGTAGACCGCGGCGTCGAGCCCGGAACCGGGCACGGCGGGCAGCCACGGCGGGTTGCACACGACCAGGTCCGCCCGGCCGGCCGGGAACAGGTCCGCCCGCTCCACCCGCACCCGACCGGCCAGGCCGAGCCGCTCGACGTTGTCACGGGCGCATTCCACCGCGCGGCCCTCGACGTCGGTCGCCACCACCGTCGCCGCGCCGCGGTGGGCGAGCACCGCGGCGAGCACGCCGGTGCCGGTGCCGATGTCGAACGCGGTCGCCGGTCCGGGCCACGGTGCCGTCGCGACGAGGTCGACGTACTCCTGGCGGGTGGGGGCGAACACGCCGTAGTGCGGGTGGATCGTCGTGCCCAGCGCCGCGACCCGGACCCCGCGCACCCGCCACCGGTGCGCGCCCAGCACGCCGTGCAGCTCGGTCAGCGGCACGAGGAGCCGTTCGTCGGACGGGCCGTGCGCGAGCAGGTAGGCCTGCGAGACGTCCGGCGCGTGGGGCAGGTCGAGGCCGTAGCCGGGCGCCAGCTCGACCAGCACCCGGCTCAGGACGCGGGCGCGGTGGGCCGTGGCCGCGCGGTGCCGGCGGAAGGTCTCCGCCGGGCTGCCGCCGGGCCGGACCGGGCGTCGGTCGAGCCGCCGCTTGACCGCGTCGAGCAGTTGCCGCGCGTTGCGGTAGTCACCGCGCCACAGCACGGCCCGGTCGCGACGCGCCAGTTCCAGCGCCCGGTCGGCGCGCAGCTCGTCGCCCGCCGCGGTGACGTCGTGAGGCCTCGGGTGGCGGCTCCACGCCGCCCACCGCGCCTGCCGGACGTGATTGCTCTCGTGCCATCGAAGGATGTTGTGGTGCTCCACCAGGACTCCCAGCCAGGGGGAGCCGCCTTCGGCGGGCGGGAGCCGTCGCGGGGAGGACGAGGCGTGCTGCCGTCCGAAGACGGCTCGGTTCGGGTCGTGCGCGAACAGCCGTCAGTCGGACGGACCGCGCCACACCACCGAACCGGCTACAACCACGGGCAGAACGTACCAGCACCCGCCCTGCGGGACCGCCGGGGCTCACGACGCGTCGAGCGGGAGCCGGACGGTCACCGCCGGGTCGACGCGGACCTCCTCGCCCCGCCACCGCGCCCGCAGCCTGCGGTCGTGGCTCGCGAGCACGATCGCGCCCGGACCGGGGCCCAGGGCGTCCTCCAACTCGTCGCACAACGCGGGGGACAGGTGGTTGGTCGGCTCGTCCAGCAGCAGCAGTTCGGGAGGATCGGCCACGACCACCGCCAGCGCGAGCCTGCGCCGCTGGCCCACCGACAGCTCACCGACGGGCTTGTCCACGTCCCACTCGTGCAGCAGCCCCAGCGAGCGCAGCGGAACGGACTCCGCGCGCGCCACGCCCAGCACCGACTCGTACGTCTCCCGCGCCGTCCGCTCCGGCCGGTCGAACCGGGTGTCCTGGCCGAGCAGGCCGATCCGCAACCCGGCGCGCCGCCGCACGCCGCCGGGTTCGAGCCGGCCCGCCACCACGAGCAGCAGCGTCGACTTGCCCGCGCCGTTGGGGCCGGTGACGAGCAGGCGTGCCGTGGCGGGCACGTCGAGCCGGTCGACCGCGAGCCGTCCGGGCACGCGGACGTCCCGCAACGACACCAGGACGTCGTCGGCCGCTTGGTCGGCGAGGGCGTCCGGGCGCAAGCGCAGGGGAGTCGGCGGCGCGGGCACCTGCCGGCGTTCCAGCTCCTCCAACCGGCGGGCGGTGGTGCGCACGCGGCGCGAGATCTGGTTCTGCACCCGGCCCGCCCGGTGCCCGTAACCCATCTTCTCGTTGTCGCGCGGTGCGCGGTTCGGCGCGACGCGGTGCGTGGTCACGCCGAGCGAGTCGCGCAAGGCGGCGAGTTCTTCCTGTTCCGCTTGGTAGCGCTCCTGCCAGCGCACCCGCTGGGCGCGCTTCTCGCCCAGGTAGGCGCTGTAGTTGCCGCCGTAGCGCACCGGACCGCCCGGCGCGGGGTCGAGGTCGACCACGTCCGTGCACACCGCGTCGAGGAACGCCCGGTCGTGGCTCGCCACCACGACGGTCCCGGGCAGGCCGCGCAACTGCTCCTCCAGGAACGCCGCCGCGTCGTCGTCCAGGTGGTTGGTCGGCTCGTCCAGCAACAGGGCGGACGGACGGCGGACCACCAACGCCGCCAACGCGAGCCGAGCGCGCTGACCACCCGAGAGCGAAGCGAGGACGCGGTCGTGCGCGACGTCGCCGAGGCCGAGCCCGGCCAGCACGATCCCCGCCCGCCGGTCGGCGTCCCAGGACTCGTGCCGCTGCGCGTGCTCCAGCCGTTCGGCGTACTCGGCGAGGAGACGTGCGTCCGCCGGGAAGTCGGCGAGCAGGCCGGCGAGCCGGTCGAGCTCGGCCAGGTCGGCGCGGGCGTCGGCCAGCGCGTCGGCGAGCACGTCGGCGACCGCGGCCCTCAGGTCGAACCTCAGTTCCTGGTGCAGGTAGCCGAGGTCCGCCGGCCGTTCGACGTGGCCGCGGTCGGGCTGGTCCACGCCCGCGAGCAACCGCAGCAGCGTGGACTTGCCGACGCCGTTCTCGCCGATCAGGCCGATCCGGCGGCCCGGTGACGCGGTCAGCGAGACCCCGTCGAGGACGCGCCGGCCGCCCAGGACGCGCACGAGGTCGTGGGCGAGCAGAGCCGCTTCGGCCACGGTTCAGCCCGCCGAGGTCTCGAGCAGCCGGCCGTCCTCGAGCCGGAGCGTGCGGTCGATCCCGATCTCGGCCAGGAACCGCTCGTCGTGGCTGACGACGACGAACGCGCCCTGGTAGGCGTTGAGCGCGCGCTCCAGTTGTGCGGCGCTGACCAGGTCCAGGTTGTTCGTCGGTTCGTCCAGCAGCAGCAGTTGCGGCGCCGGTTCGGCGAACAGGACGCACGCCAGGGTGGCGCGCAACCGCTCACCGCCGGACAGGACGCCGACCGGCAGGTGCGCCCGGGAACCCCGGAACAGGAACCGCGCGAGCAGGTTCATCCGCTCCGTGGGTGGCATCGACGGCGCGGACGCGGCCAGGTTCTCCGCGACCGTGAGGCCGGCGTCCAGGAGGTCCAGGCGCTGCGACAGGTAGGCGATCCGGCCGTCGGCCCGCTTGACGTCACCGCTGTCGGGCTCCAGGTCGCCGTGCACGATCCGCAGCAGGGTGGACTTGCCGACGCCGTTCGGCCCGGTGAGCGCGATCCGCTCGGGGCCGCGGATCGCCAGGTCCGCACCCTCGCCCGCGAACAGCTCCCGCTCGCCGAAGGCCGCCCGCAGCCGTTCGCCCAGGAACAGCGTGCGCCCGGCAGGCACCGCGGTCCGCGGCAGCTCCAGGGTGATCTTCTGGTCGTCCCGCAACGCCCGCTCGGCCTCGTCCAGCCTGGCCTTGGCCGCGCCGACCCGGGCCGCGTGCGTGCCGCTCGCCTTGCCCGCCGACTCCTGCGCGTTGCGCTTCATCGTGCCGGCGAAGATCCTCGGCAGCCCCGCGTTGCCGAGGTTGCGCGCCGCGTTGCTCGCCCGGCGCGCGGCGCGTTCGCGGGCCTGCTGCCTCTCCCGCTTCTCGCGCTTGAGCTCCTGCTCGACGTTGCGGATGTTCTTCTCGGCGACCTCGCGCGCGGCCTCGACCGCGTTTTCGTACGCGGTGAAGTTCCCGCCGTAGTAGCGGACCTCGCCGCCCTCGACCTCGGCGATGCGGTCCACGCGGTCGAGCAGCGCGCGGTCGTGGCTGACCACGAGGAGGCAGCCGTGCCAGTCGTCCAGCACGTCGTAGAGCCGGTGTCGCGCGTCGAGGTCGAGGTTGTTCGTCGGCTCGTCCAGCAGCAGCACGTCGGGGCGCTTGAGCAGTTGGGCCGCCAGGCCGAGGGAGACGACCTGGCCGCCGCTGAGCGTGCCCAGGCGGCGGTCGAGGTCGACCTCGCCCAGGCCCAGCCGGTCGAGCTGGGCGCGGGTGCGCTCCTCGACGTCCCAGTCGTTGCCGATCGTGGTGAAGTGCTCTTCGGCGACGTCACCGGACTCGACCGCGGCCAGGGCGCGCAGGACCGGCGCGATCCCGAGGACTTCGGCGACGGTCGGCTCACCGGTCAGCGGCAGGTCCTGCGGCAGGTAGCCGAGCACACCGTCGACCGTGACGCTGCCCTCCGACGGCCGCAGCTCGCCCGCGATCAGCCTGAGCAGGGTCGTCTTGCCCGCGCCGTTGGGCGCGACGAGACCGGTGCGGCCGGCCGGGACGGTGAAGGACAGCCCGTCGAACACGGGGGTGTCGTCGGGCCAGGAGAAGGACAGGCCGGAGACGACGACGCAGGTTTCGGACATGGTGAAGAGACCTCGGAGGTGATGCGGGCACAGCGGTGCCCAGCGGGAAAAGGTGGACGACTCAGCCGGCCACGGCGCAACGCCGGTGGCCGATCACATCCGGGGCTCACCCGGAGATGTCGTCTTCACCAATCACGTCGAGTCTCCTTCACACGGCTCTCCAGACGGACGATACCAGGTGATCGCGGTCAAGGCCCGGGGTGGCGCTCGTGGACGTACCGGACGCCGATCGTCCGGATGCGGGCTTACCGTGCTCCTCGCCCGAACGGACCTGACCGGAGGAAGACCTCACCGTGGACATCCTGCTCATCGCCGGCCTGTGGCTCGACGGCACGTCTTGGGACGACGTCGTGCCCGCCCTGGAAGCACTCGGCCACCGCCCCGTGCCGCTCACCCTGCCCGGCCAGGGCGACGGCGACGCGTCCGCGACGCTGGACGACCAGGTGGCCGCCGTGCTCACCGCCGTGGACGCGTCACCCGACCGGGTGGTCGTCGTGGGGCACTCCGCCGCGTGCACCCTGGCCTGGCTGGCCGCCGACGCCCGGCCGGACAAGGTCGCCCGGACCGTGCTCGTCGGCGGTTTCCCGGCCTCCGACGGCACGTCCTACGCCGACTTCTTCGAGGTGCGCGACGGCGTGATGCCCTTCCCCGGCTGGGAGCCGTTCGCCGGGCCGGACTCCGCCGACCTGGACGACGAGGCCAGGCGCGCTTTCGCGGCCGACGCGATCCCCGTCCCCGAAGGGGTGGCCCGGGGCGTGGTGCGGCTGACCGACGACCGCCGCTTCGACGTGCCGGTGCTGGTGGTGTGCCCCGAGTACACGCCCGCGCAGGCCAAGGGGTGGATCGACGCGGGTGACGTGCCCGAGCTGGCCAGGGCGAAGCACCTCGACTACGCCGACCTCGACTCGGGCCACTGGCCGATGATCACCCGTCCGGTCGAGCTCGCCCACCTCCTGGCCGCCGCCACCTGACGGGCCTGGCCACCGCCCCGCCGTTCGCGGCACGGCGTCGTCACCGCTTGCGGCGCTTGCGGCGTTGTGCGCGGTTCGGCCGGGGCGGGGTGCGGTGCGTGAAGACGTCGGGGTCCACGCCGTAAAAGAAGCGCTCGGCGGTGTCGGCGACGGCGCGGAACTCAGCGTCACGTCGTCCCTCGTCCGGCAGCACGTCGGCGAGGACCTGGCCGAACCGCACGCCGGGCACCGAGCCGACCCGGTCGGCCAACTCTTCGACGCCCGCCGGCAGCACGTCGCCCGCGGGGCGGGGCACCACCCTGGACAGCGCGTGCATGGCCGAGTGGAAGGCGTCGTGCCCGGTGACGTGCCACAGCAGCGTCGCGGCCAGCAGGTGCGCCGCCGCGGCGGGCTCGTCGGCCTTCCTCCCGGCCTGCGCCAGGTACTGGCCGAGGTTGTGGTGGCAGATCGCGACGCGGTTGGCCTCCGGCCGCTGGTACACGTACCGCATCGCGCGTTCCTCGAACTCGATCGCGAGGCGCAGGCGGCCTCGCTCCTGCTCGGCCCGCGCGCGCGAGCTGAACACCTCGCCGAGCTGGACGACGTCCCCGAGGTCCTCGAAGACCTGCCGGCACTCGTCCAGGACGCGATCGGCCTCGGCGTGCCGCTCCAGCCGGCGCAGCAGGTTCGACTCGTTGAACCGGGTCTTCGCCTGCTCGTGCGCGCTCGCCCCGCGCCTGCGCTCGCTGTGCTGGATGCGGCGGTTGAACTCGAGCGCCAGTGACCAGTCCTGGACGCCGCGGGCCGCGAAGCACGCCACGTCGAGGACCTGCTCGAGCACCAGCCACCGCACGTCGTCCTCGTCGAGGTTTTCGAGCAGCGCCGCGGCCTGGGCGAGCACCTCTTCGTGCCGCCCCGTGGTGGCCAGGATCCGCAGCCGGGCGAGCTCGTTGTCGAACTCGTCCGCGATCAGGAACGCCTCGGCCAGCCGGCCGCGCGCCTGCAACACCTCGGCGAGCTGTTCGGCCGTGGCCTTGGCCAGTTGCTCCAGGCCGCGGGCACGGGCCCGGTCCAGCAGGTCCCGCAACAGCGCCTCGGCCTCGTCCGGCACGACCGTGGCCGACACGGCCGCGTAGAGCAGTTCGCCGTCCAGCCGCCGGACCTCGTCGGTCTCCCCGGCGTTGGCCTGCCGCAGGTGGCCGAGCACCCGGGCCACCGTGCCCGGCGCGCGGTCCCGGATGTGCACCTCACCCAGCAGGGCGGCAGCTTCGGCGAAGTAGGACCGGCGCAGCAGGTAGGGGACCGCGGCCAGGGCCGCGTGCACCACCTGCGTGGTCGCGGCGGGCGCGCCCCGGTCTTCCCGTTCCAGGTGACGCCGGGCGGTCTCGTGCCAGATCCGGCACATCAGCTCGTCCACGTCCGCGCGTCGCTCGGGATCCAGGCCGCCCCGGATCGCCTCGACCACACCGGGGTGCACGGCGTAGAGCACCGCGGACGCGGGGTCGGCCTGCCGGACCGGGACGGTGTCCGCGATCGCGCCGGCCCGCAGCACGGCGACGGCCGCGTCGAGCGGCGGCACGTCGGCGTCCCACAGGTGCGGCCACGCCGCCACGACGACCTCCGACCGCCGGTCGCCGTCCTCCAGGCAGGCGAGCAGCTCGGCCAGCCGGCGGGCCGGTCCGGGCAGGTCGGTCAGCGCGTCGACGGTCCACCGGGTCAGCACGTCGAGGAAGCGGTCGCCGTCGAGGTCGCTGGTCCCGGTGGCGAAGAAGGCGGCGAGCGGCGCGTCGCCCGCGGTCCGCTCGGCGGCGGCCAGCCGGGCCCGCAGGCGGTCGGGGTTGGAGGCCGCGGCGTCGGCGAGCTCGAGCAGCTTCGGGTGGCCCTGGACGACGTGGATCACCGCACGGGCCAGTTGCCGGTCGGCGGCCACCCCGGCGTCGCGTTCCGGACCGGAGTCCTGGTGCAGCATGGCGCGCAGGTTCGGCAGCTCCCTGGCCAGCAGGATCGACTCGGCCAGGGACAGCGCGTGGGTGGGCAGCACCTCGACCGCGTCGGTGTCCAGCCCTTGCGGGACGACCCGGCTGGTGAGCACCACCCGGGACAGGCCGCCGTGCCCGGTCAGCGCCTCGACCAGGGCCGCCCACAGCGGGTCGCGCCACGCGCCGGACCGGGAGAGCAGGGTCTCCAGGTTGTCCAGCACCAGCAGCACCGCTTCGTCGCGCAACAGCCCGGAGAGCCGGTGCAGGAAGCCGCGCAGGCCGTCTTCGCTGCTCAGGTCGTCCACCATGGTGAAGCCGAGGTGGCCGAGCTGGATCTCCAGGGCGTGCGCGAGACCGACGATCGCCTCGCCCGGCCCCGCCTCGCCGCTGGGCGCCTGCCACCAGGCCAGCGCACCGAACCGGCCGTGCCGGTAGGACAGCGCGTCGAAGCGGCCGTGCTGGTGGGCCAGTTCCTGCGCGGCGGTGGTCTTGCCCGCGCCCGCCATGCCGACCAGCAGCACGCCGGCACGGCCGCTGCGGGGCGCGAGCGCGCGGGCCGCGTCGATGAGCAGGCGGGTGCGGCCGACGAAGCGTTCCGGCTCCTTGAACGTCGCGGGCATCCGCGGCCGGTTCGGGTCGAGGTTCACCGCCCCCTCGGGCGGCCGCACGGCGAGACCGGAGGCCGGGCCGAACAGCGCGGGCGTGCCCAGGGACAGCGGCGGGCGGGCGGCCGAGGGATGCTCACCGGCGGCGGCGGGCACGGCGAGCGCGACCGCGCGGTCCACCGGCATCCCCGCCAGCAGCCGGGGGTACAGCTCGGCGGTCAGCGCGATGGCGAAGTCGTCCGACACCGGGTAGCGCATCGCCACCGCCGCCACCCCGAGCCGGTCGACCACCCCGCGTGCCAGGCCCACCGTGTCGGCGTCCGGGCCGTCGGCCGCCTCCAGCTCGTCGGCCTGCTCGTCCAACCGCAGCCGGCGCATGGTCTCCGCCGCCGTGGCCGCGCCGGAGTCGCACGAGCCCAGGACGGCCAGCTTCAGCCTGCTCCGCGCCGGGCGCAGCAACGACACCAGGTCGGCCGTGGACACCTCGTCGGGACTGCCGTCGTCGTGCTCCAGCAGCAGTCCGCCCGCCAGGCCGTGGCCGGCCAGGTGCAGCACGTCCCAGCCGGGGTCCTCCTCGGCGGTGGCGCGGAGCCGTTCGCGGGTCACGCCGTACTGCAACACCCGCAGTTCCACGGCCCGCCGCGCGGCCACGGCGCCGATCAGCCGGGTCAGCTCGTAGCGTTCGCGCCGCAGCGCGAGCACGGAGGTGGCCGAGGGCATGGAGAACAGCGCCAGGATCCGCAACCGCTCGCCGACGGGCTGCTTGACCCGGGCCGGCGCGGCGGACCACTGGTAGACCAGGCCGATGCCGTGCCGGGCCAGCGGCACACCGTCCACGTGGGACAGTTCCAGCGGCCAGTGGGGCAGCAGGTGCGCGCCGTCGCCGAGCTCGACCCGGACCACGTCCGCGTCGCCGTCCACGATCAGCCTGCCGATCCGCGGGCCGAGCAGCCGCTCGCCCAGCCACGCGCCGAGCCGGTCCACGATCCCCGCCTCGGACGGCACGCGGTCGTCGGGCGCGGCGTTGCGGCGCAGGTAACCGGCCAGGTCGGCCAGCGCCTCGTACTCGGCGCTCGTGGGATCGAGGTCCACCTCGTGGTCGGCGGCGGCGTGCTCGCCGTCCAGCAGCAGCCACCGCCACCGGGTCGGCCCCTGGACCTCCGTCGCTCGCAGCACCCAGGACACGTGTGGAGGCACCTCCTGCCGGGTCGACCGGTCACGGTCGACAACGCCGATATCGCCGGGTCCCGCCGAGTCGCAACGCGGTGAGACCCGATCGTGATCGACACCGGGCGCGGGCTACGCCAGGTGGTGGAACCGGGTCGCCTCCGCCGCGAGGGCGTCCACGCACGCCCTGATCGCGCCCCGGTCGTCGTCCTCGGCCCGGTTGACGGCGTAGATGGTGCGGTTCAGCGCCGGGCGGGTGGCGACGAACCGCACGCCCTCGGGCACGGAGTCGCGGCCGAGCCGGGGGATCGCGGCCGCGCCCACGTTGCCCGCGACCAGGGCCAGTTGAGTCGGGTAGCTGCCCACGGTGCAGGTGATCCGCCCGCCGACGCCCTCCTGCCGCAGCACGTGCGTGAGCCAGCCGTGGCAGCTCGAGCCCGCGCTCCAGGCGATCCACGGCAGGTCGACCTCGGCGAGGTCGACGACCTTGCGGTGGGCCAGGCGGTGGCTCGCGGGCAGGGCGAGGTCCGCGACGTCGGACAGCAGCGTGGTCCGCGACGTCGACGGCGGCACGGCGGTGGGGCGGTGCTCCCAGCTCTCCAGGACCGCCACGTCCAGCCTGCCGTCGACCACCATCGGCATGGTCTCCTCGGCCTCGCCCTCGTGCAGCGTCACCTCCAGGCCGGGGTGCTGGGCGCGCAGGGTGGCGAGCACGGGCGGCAGCAGGGCGTGCACGGTGGTGGGGATCGCGCCGACGCGCAGGGGGCCGGTGACGTCCTCGCGCAGCAGTTCCAGGTCGGACCTGGCCTTCTCGACCTGGGCGAGGATGGCCGCCGCGTGCGCCGCCAGCACGTGCCCGGCCGTGGTGAGGCGGACCGTGCGGCCGTGCGGTTCCAGCAGCCGCTGCCCGGCCTCGCGTTCCAGCTTCGCCAACTGCTGGGAGACCCCGGACGGGGTGACGTGCAGCGCCGTCGCCGCCGCCGCGACCGTCCCGTGGGTCGCCACGGCGTGCAGGGCACGCATCCGCTCCAGGCCGAACACGGTAGAGATGCTACCGGGTTCCGCTGACAAACATTCGCTTGTCCTTGATGGTCGCAGGACCGAGGGTGGACCGGTGACCACCACCGCACTCCGTGCCGCGCCGACCGGGCCGTCCACCCGCACGAGGGTGAACCCGGCCCTGCTCGCGCTGGCGGGCAGCTTCTGCATCGCGCTGTCGTCGGTGTTCATCAAGGTGTCCGGCACCAGCGGCAGCACCAGCGCGTTCTGGCGGTGCCTGTTCTCGCTCCCGGTGCTGGCCGTCCTGGTGTGGTGGGAACGGCGGCGGGGTGGGGCGCGGCGGCGCGTGCTGCTGCCGTTGCTCGCGGGCGTCGGGCTCGGCGTCGACTTCGTGCTGTGGGGCGACGCGATCGCGCTGGTCGGCGCGGGCATCGCGACCGTGCTGCTGTCCGTGCAGGTGGTGATCGTGCCGGCGGTGGCGTACCTGGTGTTCCGGGAACGGCCGTCCAACCGGTTCGTCGGCGCCGCGCCGGTGCTGCTGGGCGGGATCGTGCTGGCGGGCGGCCTGGCGGGCACGCCCGCGTTCGGCCCGGACCCGGTCCTGGGCGCGGTGCTGGCGCTGGGCGCGGGGATCGGGTTCGCCGGCTACCTGGTGCTGGTGCGGCGCAGCACCGGTCCCGGCGCCCGCGACCACACGCTGTTCCTGGCCACGGTCTCGGCCGGGGTGGTCGCGGTGGCGCTCGGCGTGCCGACGGGACGGCTGGACCTGTCGCCGGGGTGGCCCGCGCTGGGGTGGCTGGCGGCGCTGGCGTCGGTGGGGCAGATCGTGGGCTGGCTGCTGATCTCCACGGCGCTGCCACGGCTGTCGAGCGCGACCGGCGCGACGATGATGCTGCTGCAACCGGTCGGCGCGATCCTCATGGGCGTCGTGCTGCTGCACGAGCGGCCGAGCGCGCCGCAACTCGTCGGCTGCCTGGTGGTGCTCGCCGCGGTCGCCTTCGTCGGCGTCGGGGCGCGGCGGCCGGGCTGACCCGGCGGTTCCGCCCGGAGCGGAACCGCTGCCGCGGAGCGCCCGGCCTGCGTCAGGATGACGGCATGGCGGACATCCTCCCCTTCGACCGGAACCGCGCCCGCACCCCGGACCGCGAGCCGGAACCGCTGTGGCGCGAAGTGCTCGGCCGGAGCCTGCGCGCGGCCAGGGAGGAGCGGGGCAGCCGCCTGGTCGACGTCGCGGAGCGGGCGGGCATCTCGCCGCAGTACCTGTCGGAGATCGAACGCGGCCGCAAGGAGCCGTCCAGCGAGATGATCGCGGCGGTGACCGGCGCGCTCGGCGTCGACCTGGTGGACCTGCTCGGGACCATCGCGGGTGACGTGCGGCGACGGCGTGCCACGGGTCCCGCGCGCCGCCCCGCGGGACCCGTGCTCATGGCCGCCTGAGCCCTCACGCCCGGTGCGCGAGGACGTGGTCGGCGAGTCCGTACCCGACCGCGCCCACCGCGTCGAACACCCGGTCGCGGTCGGTGTCGTGCCGCAGCTCCGCGATCTCGCGCCCGGTGTGCAGGGCGAGGATCTCCTCCAGCTGCGTGCGCACCCGCACGACCTCGTCGGCCTGGAGGATGAGGTCCGGGATGGCGCCACGACCCTGGGCCGCGGGCTGGTGCAGCACCACCCTGGTGTGGGGCAGCACGTAGCGGTGCCCGGCCTGGCCCGCCGCCAGCAGCACCGCGCCGGTCGCCACCGCCTGGCCGACGCACGTCGTCGCCACCGGCGCCTTGATGTAGCGCATGGTGTCGTACAGGGCGAGCATCGCGGACGGGTCGCCGCCCTCGTTGTTGATGTACAGGTTGATCTCGCGGTCGGGGTTGTCCGCCTCCAGGTACAGCAACTGGGCGATCAGCGCGTTGGCGACCCCGGAGTCGATCGCGGTGCCGAGGTAGACGATCCGCTCGGACAGCAGGTGCGAGTAGACGTCCATGATCCGCTCGCCGTTGACGCCGCGGGTGATGACGTTGGGGATGGTGTAGGTGCTCATGCGAGCGCTCCCGCGGTCGGGCGGAGGCCGAGTCGGCCGGTGCGCACCGGCACGACCTGGTCGAGGCCGGACACGACGTGGTCGATGAAGCCGTAGTCGAGCGCCTGCGCGGTGGTGAACCAGCGGTCGTGCAGGGAGTCGGCGAAGATCCGGTCGAACGGCTGGCCGGTGTCCTGCGCGATGAGCCCCAGCACCGTGTCCCGGGTGTGCCGCAGGTCGTCGGCCTGCACCTGCACCTCGACCGCCGAACCGCCGATCCCCGCCGAGCCCTGGTGCATCAGGATGCGCGCGTGGGGCAGGGCGAACCGCTTGCCGGGCGTGCCCGCCGACAGCAGGAACTGGCCCGCGCTGCACGCGAGTCCCAGCGCGAGCGTGGCCACGTCGCACGGCACGAGCCGCATCACGTCCCGGATCGCCAGCATCGCGGGCACCGAGCCGCCCGGCGAGTGGATCCACAGGGCGATGTCCTTGCCGGGGTCGTCGGCGGCGAGGGACAGCATCTGGGTGGCCAGCACGGTTCCGTTGTCGTCGTCCAGCGGGCCGTCGAGGACCAGCACGCGCTGGTCGAGGAACCGTTCGCGGAGCCGGTGGTCGAACGTCGACCGCTTCTCGTTGTCGCTCATGCCCCGACGATGCCGCCACGCCCGTGCGCTTCGCCGGTCCTGCTGCTGTGGGCGGATCAGCCCTCGGCAGGGCGAGCTCCGTCGGGGTGCCGGAGAACGCGCGAGGTGCGGGGTCGGCGAGCGCCGTCCGAGCACGCGCGAGCCCCCTCGGCCTCGCGCCACCTGGTGCACTCCGAAGAAGAACCGGCCGCTCCCGGCCCAGCCCGCGCAGGAACGCGGCGACGAGCTCCAGAACCGGCCCCTCCCGGCTCAGCCCGGAGGAAATGCGGCGACGAGCTCCAGAACCGGCCGCTCCCGGCCCAGCCGCGCAGGAACGCGGCGACGAACTCCAGTGCGGCCGGTGGACCGCCGGGCGAAACGCTTCCCGACCGGTCAGTCCCTGACCAGAGGTCGGTCGCTGCGCCGCCACAGCACGCCCACGCCCAAGGCGGCGAGCACCCCGAGCACGCCACCCGCCGCGACGACCTGGTGCGGCGGGAGGTGTTCGGCGGCCAGGCCGGCGGCGGCGACGCCGAGGCCCTGGGCGATCTTGAGCGCGGTGACGGCCAGGCCGTAGACCTGCCCCCGCGCCTCGTCGGGGGTCCACAGGGCGAACGTCGGCGAGGCGATGGCGTGATAGCTGGACGCGGCACCGGACGCCACGAACACCAGCACCAGCACCGGCAGGCCGGGGTCCAGGGCGCAGGCGACCAGCGGAGCGCTGGTGGCCACGGCGAGCACGGGCAGGGCGCGCAGCTGGGTGGCCTCCGGGCGGGTGGCGACGACCAGGCTCGCCAGGGCGCAGCCGGCCGGGTAGGCGGCGAACAGCAGCCCGGCCGCGACCGGTCCGCCGCCGAGGCGGTCGGCCAGCGGCACGGCCAGCGCCTCACCGCTGATGTAGAACGCCGACAGCGCCGCGAAGCACACCAGCGCGAGCAGGCGGCGGTCGCGCCACACCAGCACCGCACCGGCCGACACGGCACGCCACCAACCCGGCCGCGTCACGCCGTCACCCGGTGCGGGCCGGGGCTTGACCCGCCACGCCACGAGCGCGGCCGACACGGCGAACGACACGGCGTCCAGCAGCAGGACACCGCCGGTGCCCACCGCGATGACCAGGACGCCACCGGCGGCGAACCCGGCGACCTGCGCGGCCTGGCTCACCGTGGACAGCGCTGCCGCACCGGCGCGGAACGCGGGACCGGGCAGCACGTGCGGCAGCATCGCGGTCCGGGCCGGGACCGCCGGCGCGCCGGCCAGTTGCAGCAGCACGAGCAGCCCGCACACCACCGGCCACGGCAGGACCGGCACGGCCATCAGCGCGACCAGCGCGGCCCGCAGCAGGTCCGAGCACACCATCACCGCGCGCCGGGGGTAGCGGTCGGCCAGGCCCGCCAGCAGGGGACCGCCGACCAGGTCCGGCAGGAAGGTCAGCGCGTACGTGATCGCCGCCCACGCGGGGGAGCCGGTGTCGCGGAACACCAGCACCGTGAGCGCGACCCGGGCGAACTGGTCGCCCACCGTGGACACCGTGTGCGCGATGAACAGCGCCCGGAACTCGGCCGACGCGAACACCTCGCGGTACCGCGCCCGCCCGTTCTGCTCGACCACCATCCCGGTCAGCCGGCGGCGCCGGCCGGCGCGGTCTCGACCCGGTCCCGGCCGTTGTTCTTCGCGCGGTACAGGGCGGTGTCGGCGGCCAGCAGCAGCTCGTCGACCGTGCCGCCGTGGACCGGGAACGCGGCCACGCCCAGCGACGCGGTGATCCGCATGGCGTCCGAACCCGGACCGCCGGTGGCCGGGACGCCGGTCAACGGCGCCCGCACCGCGGCCCTGATCCGCTCGGCGACCAGTCGGGCGGCGGCCGGGTCCGCGCCGGGCAGCAGCACCACGAACTCCTCCCCGCCCCACCGGCCCACCAGGTCGCTGTCCCGCACCTGGTGGCGCAGCTCGGCGGCCACCGCGCGCAACGCGTGGTCGCCGGCCAGGTGCCCGCGGGTGTTGTTGATGGCGCTGAAGTGGTCCAGGTCGAGCAGCAGCACGGCCATCGGCACGCCGGTCGCCGCGGAACGGGCCAGCTCGGACGCGGCGCGCTCGGTCCAGGCCACCGACGTCAGCGCGCCGGTCTTGCCGTCCACCCGCGCGGCGGCGCGGTACACCGGCAGCAGCAGCCCCAGGTGCATCCCGAGCATGGTCACCACCAGCACCGGCACCACCCACGGCGCGGTGACCAGCACCACCGCCAGGCCCGTGCCCAGGCCGATGGACGCCGCGATCACCAGTTGCTGGCTCAGCGGGCCCAGCACGTCACGACCGGGCCGCGCCGAGGTGGACAGCAGGATCGCGCCCACCACCAGGGCGAGGTTGACCAGCCAGTACGCCACCCCGGCCGCCACCAGCACGCCCAGGTCGACCGGCCCGGTCAGCTGCGCGGCGTGCGGCAGCGTCCGGTCCGGGTGCGCCACCAGCAGGATCGCGCCCGCCGCCCAACAGCCCAGCAGCACGGTGGCGGCGGAGAAGACCTTGCGGTGCAGCGGGCTGCGCCGGTAGATCCGCACCCACCCGTAGCCGTAACTCACCGCGACCAGCCCGGCCAGCAGCGGCGGCGGCAGCACCAGCACGCCCGCGAACAGCCAGATCGACTGCGGGTGCGCGTACGGACTGCCTTCGGCCGCGACCTCCCGCACCCGTTCCAGCCCGCGCGCGGCCTCGAAGTGCACCGCAGCCGCACCGGCCAGCACCGCGAACCACAGCCAGTGCCGGCCCGTCACCGGCGTGAGCGTGGCCACGGACGCCACCGCGACGGCCGCCAGCACCTCCACGCCCACCACGTAGACCAGCACGGAGCGTGGCAGCCGCCACAGCGACCAGCCACGACACCAGGCAAGAGGGGATGCGCGCCCTCGCCGTCCCCCAGCGACCATGGGGTGTCACCGCCTCCCAACAGGTGATGACACCGTAACCAAGCCCTCACAGACAGTCGAGCACCCCAGGAGACGACCATGAGCACCATCACGATCAGCACCGGCACCGGGCGTCCCAACGACTGGCGCACCAGCCGTCCGAACGACTGGCGGCGCTGAACACCCACCGGCCCGGCCGCGCACCCCGCACGTGCGGCCGGGCCGGCCTCCGACGAATCGGCCGATCGGCCGAACCGGACGGGGGTCGGCGCCGAACACCTGTCGAGGGTGAGTCGACGAAGAGGGGTGCGATGGCAGGGCGTGAGCGTGAGCTCCGAGCTGTTTCCGCTGGTCGAGCGGACGATGCTCAAGCGGGTGACGATGCTTCGGCCGAGGGGTTGCTGTGCCGGGTGGCGCGCGGCGACGACCGGGCGTTCGAGCGGTTGTACGACCTGGTGGCGGGCAAGGTGCTGAGCCTGGTCCGGCGGGTCCTGCGCGACCACGCGCAGTCGGAGGAGGTCACCCAGGAGGTGCTGGTGGAGGTGTGGCGCACCGCCGCCCGGTTCGACCCGCGCCGGGGCAGCGCGCTGGCCTGGGTGCTGACGATGGCGCACCGGCGGGCCGTCGACCGGGTCCGCTCCGCGCAGGCCGCGACCCGGCGGGAGGACATCGCCGCCCGCCGCGACGTCGAGACGCCGTTCGACGCGGTCAGCGAGCAGGTCGCCGCGCGGATCGAGCGGCGGCAGGTGCGGCGGTGCCTGTCGACGCTGACCGACCTCCAGCGGGAGTCCATCCTGCTCGGCTACTTCAAGGGCTACACCTACCCCGAGACGGCCTCCGTGCTGGGCATCCCGCTCGGCACCGTGAAGACCAGGATGCGGGACGGGCTGATCAGGCTCCGGGACTGCCTGGGGGTGACCGGATGACCGGCGAGGCCACGCGCCGCGACGCGCACACGTTGATCGGCCCGTACGTGCTCGACGCGGTCTCCGACACCGAGCGCCGGGTCTTCGAGGACCACCTCGCGGGCTGCCCCACGTGCGCCCAGGAGACCGCCGAACTGCTCGAGACCACCGCGCTGCTGGCCGGCGAGAGCGAGGTCGAGCCTCCCGCGCACCTGCGTGGCCGGGTCCTGGCCGCCGTCGCCGACACCCGCCAGGTCCCGCCCGGGACCGCGCCCGAGGACGTTCCGGCCGGCAGGACGCCGTGGTTGCGGCGGACCGCGGCACTGGCCGCCGCGGCGGGCATCGCGGTCGCCGTGACGCTGGGGGTGCAGGCCGTCGACACCAACCACCGGCTGGCACGCGACCTGCAAGCCCTGGAACAGGTGAACGACCGCACCGGCCGGGTGGCGGACCTGCTGGCCGCGCCGGACGCCAAGCTGGTGCGCGGCGAGGTGACCGGCGGCGGCACGGGCACCGCCGTGGCGTCCCCGGCCAAGGGCGAGGTGCTGTTCCTCGCCCACGGCCTGGCGCGACTGCCGGACGACCGCACCTACCAGCTGTGGCTGATCGGCGCGGACGGGCCGCGTCCGGCCGGACTGCTCACCGCCGGTGGTGGGGAGGAGCTCGTGCTGGCAACCGGGTTCACCGGCAGGGAAGCCGTGGGCCTGACCGTGGAGCCGCGTGGCGGGTCACCCCGACCCACGACGCCGACCGTGGTGGTCCTGCCGCTGGTGTGAGCCGGGCAATCCGCCGGGGCGTCGGCCGCGAACACCTGGTGTGAACGCAACCACTCGCGGACAGGGAACCGGTACCAGGGCGCCGCGGCTGCCGCTGTGGGCGGCGGTCGCGGCGGGCCTCGTCGCGGTGGCGGCGGCGCTGGCCGCCGGGCACCTCGTCGCCGCGCTCACCGACCCGTTCGCCTCGCCGTTCCTGGCCGTCGGCAACACCGCCATCGACCTGACACCGCACCCGGTGAAGGACTTCGCGATCCGCGCGTTCGGCGAGAACGACAAGCCGGTGCTGCTGGCGGGCATGGGGTTCGCCATCGCGTCCGCCGCGGCCGTCGCCGGGCTGCTGTCCCGCCGGAGCCCGCTGCCCGGCACGGTCCTGGCCGTCGCGCTCGGTGTCGTCGGAATCGCCGCTGTGCTCACCCGGCCCACGTTGGGCGTGACGGCCGTGGTCGCGCCGTCGACCAGCCTGGTCGTCGGGGTCCTGGTGTTCCGGTGGCTGCACCGGACCGCCCGGCGCTCCTCGGAGTCCGCAGTGGACTCTTCACCCGGCGTGGGGCGTCGCCGCTTCCTGATCACCACCACCGCCGTCGCCGCCGCGGCGGGGGCGACAGCGGTGGCGGGGCGGTTCATCGGCGGCCGGGTCGACGTGGAGGCCTCCCGCCGTTCCATCCGGCTCGACCCCGACGCGACCGCACCGGACATCCCGGCGGGCGCGGACTTCACCGGTGCCGGGACGCCCCCGTTCATCACGCCCAACGCCGACTTCTACCGGGTCGACACCGCGTTGTCGGTGCCCAGGATGCGCGCGCAGGACTGGCGCATGCGCGTGCACGGCATGGTCGACCGCGAACTCGTGCTCACCTACGACGACCTGCTGAACCGGCCGTTGGTGGAGAAGACGATCAGCCTCTGCTGCGTGTCCAACGAGGTCGGCGGGCCCTACACCTCCACCGCCGACTTCATCGGCGTGTCGCTGCGCGACCTCCTCGCCGAGGCGGGCGTCCAGCCTGGCGCGGACCAGCTCGCGACGCGCAGCGTGGACGGCTGGACCTGCGGCACTCCCGTCGCGGACATCATGGCGCCCGGCAGCGACGCGCTCCTGGCCGTCGGCATGAACGGCGAACCGCTCCCCGCCGAGCACGGCTTCCCCGTGCGCATGGTCGTGCCCGGGCTGTACGGGTTCGTCTCGGCCACCAAGTGGCTGGTCGACGCCGAGCTGACCACGTTCGCCGACTTCGACCCCTACTGGGTCAAGCGCGGCTGGGCGCGGCGAGCCCCGATCAAGACCATGTCCCGCGTCGACCGGCCCAAGGCCTTCGAGCAGGTGCCTGCGGGCAGGTTCGTGGCCGCCGGGGTCGCCTGGGCGCAGCGCAAGGGCGTCGACAAGGTCGAGGTCCGCGTCGACGGAGGCCCTTGGCGGTCCACAACCCTGAGCGCGGAGGTCAACGCGGACACCTGGCGCATGTGGCGGGTCGAGCTCGACCTCGCCGCCGGGTCGCACACCCTCGAGGTGCGGGCCACCGACCGGACCGGCCACACCCAGACGAGCGAGCGCGCCGAGCCGATCCCGGACGGCGCCGCCGGATGGCACACGATCGTGTTCACCGCCCGACCGTGACCGGAATTCCCCGCCCCACCGCCCAATCCGACGCGGCCACCGCACCGAACCACTCGTGACAAGCCCCGAAGCCCTCGCTTCCGGGCCACCGTCCACAAAGGAGCAGCACTCATGCGCAGCACCCGGCTCGCGTCCGCGATCGGCGTTCTCACCGCGGCACTGATCTCCGTCGCCGCGTGCGGCAGCGGTCAGCAGGCCGCCTCCGACACCCCCACCTCGGTCCCACCCACCACCACCAGCCCGGCGATGAGCGACGGCGTCACCAAGACCGGCGACGTGTTCGGCGCGGCGTGCGGCAGCCTCCCCAAGGGCACCGAGGGCTCGTTGGACGGCATGGTGGACGACCCGGTGGCCACCGCGGCGAGCAACAACCCCCTGCTGACCAAGCTCGTGGCCGCGGTCAAGGCGGCCGGCCTCGTGGACACCCTCAACAAGGCCGACGCCGAGTACACCGTGTTCGCGCCCTACGACCCCGCGTTCGACGCCCTCGGCCAGGAAGCCCTCGACGCCGTGCTGGCCGACAAGGCCAAGCTGACCGCCGTCCTGACCTACCACGTCGTGCCGCAGCGCTTGGACAAGGCCGGCATCCTGTCCTCCGCCACCCTGCCCACCGTCCAGGGCGGCACCCTCAAGGTCGAGGGCTCCGGCGACGACGTCACCGTCAACGGCGCGAAGGTCCTGTGCGGCAACATCCCGACCGCCAACGCCACCGTGTTCGTCATCGACAAGGTGATGACGCCGGCGTCCTGACTCCGCCGTCCACACGGGATCGCGGCCACCTCCCGGGGCCGCGATCCCGTGTCGCGCTGCGAGCGGTCAACCGTCCTGATGCCGGCGCACCATCTCGGTGATCCAGACGGGCGCGTACGGCGACGTGCAGTTCGGCGGAGTCGGGTAGTCCTTCAGCACTTCCAGGCGCTCGCCGATGTCCAGTGCACGGGCGCGGTGCGCGGGGTGGTCGATCCCGATCTGCGCCAGGCAGTGGTTCATCGCCCACTGGAGGCGGTCCGGGGCGTCCTTCATCTCCGCCTCGATCACGTCGAGCAGCCCGGCGAGGTCGAGGCCGTCGGGTGTCCTGGCCACCCGTTCGGTGGTCAGCGCCCAGCCGGCGCTCGCGACCACCGGATCGGCGTCGGCGGACCAGGCCACGCGCAGCTCCTCGGCGTGCGGGCTCTTCTTCACCACGTAGTTCACGAGCCAGTCGTGCACCTTGGGCCGGCGCGCCTCGCGCAGCATGGCGTCCAGCTCGTCGCGCCCGAACGCCTTCGGGCGGCAGATCAGGATCGCCAGCAGCCTCGCCGCGGTGTCACCGGTCTCCCACAGCCGGAGCGAGAGCTCCTGCTGGGTCTTCAGCCGCTTCGCGAGGGCGCGCAGCTTGCCGAGGTTCACGCCGTGGTCGTCACCGTGCTTCTCGTTCACCTCGCGTGCCCTCGGGTCCTCGAGCGCGGCCAACTCGGCCATCACCTCGGCCACCGTCGTCTCCGCCACTACGAGCCTCCTGTCCGCCACCCGCGGGATGCCACGTCGAGGAAACCACAGTGGACCGGGTGAGCGCGCTCCCGGTCACGGTCGCAGCAGGTATCGGAGCAGCTTGCGGCGGTCGGCGGCGTTGCCCGGCCGGGGGTTGAACACCGCGTCGAGCAGTGGCAGCACCTGGTCACGGGCTTCACGGGTGCGCATGATCCGCTTCCACAGCCGGAGGTTGAGCCCGTAACGCCACCCCGGGGTGGTCGCCAGCCGCAGGACGTTGACCACGTTGCCGCGGACCTCGGGCGGCAGCGCCGGCACGTCCTGCGGCCTGGTGAGCAGCGACTCGGGCAGCACGTCGAGGCCGTGCGCGGTCATGAAGCCGAAATCGGTGGGCCAGGCCGCCGCCCACAGGTAGTCGACCATCCGGCACCAGCCGCGCAGGAACGTGACCTCCAGGTCGGGCCACGGCGCGGTGTCGACCTCGGCGATCACGTCCACCACCACGTCCAGGGACGTCTTGTGGGCCTTCCAGAGCGCGAGGCGCGCCCGTTCCGCGTCCACCGGCCCGGGTCCCGCCACCAGGGCGAAGTAGGCCCGCCAGTCGGCCACCGCGTCGACCAGCTCCGCCGGCACGACCCCGCCCGCCACGTACCGGAACCGGGAGCGGGTCGGCGGGTCGGCGACCGGCAGGGCGGGCACCACGCCCGCCGCCGCGGCCGCCAGCCACGGGACGACGCTGAGCGTGTAGTTGCCATAACCCCACGGCGCGTCCGGGTCGATCCGCCCGTCCTGCCGGGCGTCGACGCCGAGCCTGCCGGTGCGGAACTGCCACTGGAGCTGGAACATCAAGCCCCACAACGGGTTGTTCCGGTTGTCGGCGCCGAACCGCTGCTCCGGGTTGGTGTTGTTGAGCATCATCCGGTAGGCGGCCATCCGCTGCTCGAAGGAGAACGGGTCGAACGTGCCCTCCGGGTCCCGCGCCGTCGTCCACACCGGGTAGAGGTCCAGCGTCGCGAGCTCGGCGGGATGAGCCATGGTCGGGATTCTCCGCGAGGGGCCGGCCGGTGTCCACCGGGCGCGTGGATCGGGCCGAAGCCGCGCCCGGTGCCCGATCCTGACCGGGACTCCGGGCGCGTCACCCGCGGTGACGCGCCCGGGCCCTGCTACTTCAGCGTCACGGGCAGGGATTCGTGGCCGTTGGAGATGAACGACTGGCTCGGCCTCAGCTCGCCCGGGTCCACCGCGAGCCGCATCCCGGGGAACCGGGCGAACAGGGCCGGCAGGGCGATCTCGGCTTCCATCCGGGCCAGCGGCGAGCCCAGGCAGTAGTGGACGCCGTGGCCGAACGACAGGTGCGCCTTGTCGGCCCTGGTGATGTCGAACTCGTCGGCCGTGTCCCCGTGGACCGACCGGTCCCGGCCCGCCGCCGCGTACGCCGCCAGGATCGCGTCGCCCTTGCCGATGACGACGCCGTCGCCGAGCTCGATGTCCTCCACGGCGTACCGCAGCGGCAGGTTCGCGATCGGGGCCTGCCAGCGCAGGGTCTCCTCGATCACGTCACCCCAGCCGCTCGTGCCGGCCCGGACCGCGGCGAGCTGCTCCGGGTGCGTCAGCAGGGCGGTGATCGCCTGGTCCAGCAGGTTCACCGTGGTCTCGTAGCCCGCGGAGATCACCAGGATCAGGGTGTCGACCAGCTCGGCTTCCTCCAGCTTCGAGCCGTCGTCCTCGCGCACCGCGATCAGGCCGCTGGTGAGGTCGTCACCGGGGTCCTCCCGCTTCGCCGCGACCAGCTCGTGCATGAGCTCGTACAGCCGCACGACGTTCGCCTGGGCCGCCTCCGCCGTGATCGTGGTGTCGAAGACGCCGTCGACCACCTTCCGCAGCCCCGAACGCGCCTCGGCCGGCACGCCGAACAGCTGGCAGATGACCTCGATCGGGACCGGGTAGGCGAACCTCTCGCGCAGGTCGACCGGCTGGTCCGCCGCGTCCAGCTCGTCCAGCAGGCGGGTGGTGATCTCCTCGATCCACGGCCGCATCGCCGCCACCCGCCGCGCCGTGAACGCCTTGGACACCAACGACCGCAGGCGGCGGTGGTCGGTCCCGTACGCGGTGAACATGTTCTGCACCGACACCCACAGGTGCAGCGGCCAGTCCTCGGAGATCCGGCCGCTGCTGTAGGCGGGCCAGTGCTGCCGCGGGTCCTTGGAGACCCGCGGGTCGGCTAACAGGTCGCGCAGGGTTTCCTGGCTGGTCACCGACCACGCAACAACCTGGCCAGGGAGCTCCACCAGGGTCGCCGGCCCGCGGGCGGCGATGGCCGCGGACTCGGCGTGGATGTCACGGCCGGTGGGGTCGAGGACGATGGGGTCGGCTGGACGTTCCAACGGGTTTCTCCAGGTGACTCGTCGGACGGGACGGGCACGGCTACCGGGGTGAAACGCACGGGGAGCGCGGTGAGCGCGCGGTGGAACGGGCCGGGCCGCCAGACCAGCTCGTCGACGGGCACGGCCAGCCGCATGTCGGGCAGGGCGTCGAGGATCTTCTCCATCGCCACCGACGCGATCAGCCGCGCCGGCTGCTGCGCCGGGCAGGAGTGCACGCCCGCGCTCCACGCGAGGTGCGCCCGGTTGCCCGAACGCTGCTGGGCGGCCAGCGCGGGGTCGTTGTTCGCCGCCGCGAAGCTGATCACCACCGGCTCGGCGGCGGGCAGCCGGACGCCGGCGAAGTCCACGTCCTCGACCGGGTAGCCGGCCGAGTAGTTCGCCATCGGCGGGTCGGTCCACAGCACCTCGTCCAGCGCCTCCTCGACGGGCAGGCTGCCGCCGGAGAGGTTGCCCGCGAACCGGTCGTCGGCCAGCAGCAGCCGGATGCCGTTGGCGATCAGGTTCTGCTCGGGCTCGGTGCCCGCGCCCATCAGCAGGATCAGCTGGTGGATCAGCTCCTCGTCGGTCAGGCGGGCCGGGTGGGCCATCATCCACGAGGGCATGTCCTGGTCGGGCCGCTGCCGCTTGAGCGCGACCAGCTCCAGCATGCATCGCGTCAGCTCGGCGTTGGCCTTCTCCGGGTCGACAAGGTCGAAGATGTCGCGCATGGCCGCGAGGAGCCGGTCGCCCAGCTCCGGCGGGCAGCCGTAGAGGTGGTTGTACATCATCAGCGGCAACAGCCGCGCGAACTCGGCGAGCAGGTCGGCCTCGCCCTTGCCGGCGAACCGGGCGATCAGCGTGTCCGCGGTCCGCTCGACGTGGGCGCGCAACGCGTTCATGTCCACCCGGGCCAGGCTGTCGGTGACCACGGCCCGCAGCTTCGCGTGGTGGTCGCCGTCGGTGAACAGGCAGTTCGGCCGGTACATCATCATCGGCAGCACCGGGCAGTCCGGCGGCATCTTCGCCTGCCACTGCCGCGGGTCGCGGGGGAACGTGCTGGGGTTGCGCAGCACGTCCAGCGCGGCGGTGTAGCCCACCACGAGGCTGGCGGGCACACCGGGCGCCAGCTCGACCGGCGCGACCGGCCCGTGCTCGCGCAGGGCCTGGTAGGTCGCGGCCGGGTCGGCGGCGAACTCGGGGCCGTACAGGGGCTTGCGGCCGTGGTGCGCCGGACAGGACTGCCCGGTGGGTGCCTGCCCGGGGGCGGCTTGCGAGGTCACGCGTTCTCCTGGTTGCGGGTCAACAGGTATTCGACGAGGGTGACGAGCGCCTGCGTGGACGAGGTCACGTCACGGGCGTCGCACGACATCAGCGGGGTCTCGGGCAGCAGGTCCAGCGCGTCCCGCAGCTCCGCGGCCGGGAACGCGGGCGCGCCGTCGAAGGAGTTGACCGCCACCGCGTAGGGGATGCCCAGCTCCTCCAACAGGCTCATCACCTCGAACGACTGCTCCAGGCGGCGGGTGTCGGCGAGCACGAGCGCGCCCAGCGCGCCGTGGGCGATGTCCTTCCAGATCGGGGTGAACCGCTGCTGCCCGGGCGCGCCGAACAGGTACAGCACCAGCTCGTCGCTCAGCGTCAGCCGACCGAAGTCCAGCGCCACCGTGGTCGTGGTCTTGCCGTCGACGCCGGCGAGGTCGTCCACGAGGGCGCCTGCCTGCGTCATCGTCTCCTCGGTGCGCAGCGGCCGGATCTCGGAGAGGGTGCCCACGAAGGTGGTCTTGCCGACCGCGAAGGGACCCACGACCAGCAGTTTCACCGCCGTCCGCACGGTGTCGCGCAGGTAGACGCCGTCAGAGGCGAGCGCGGAGGCCATCGAGCACGTCCTTCAGCAGCTTCATGTCGGGGCGGGCGGCGTGCGAGACCGCCGCGTGCGTGGCGATGTGACCGCTGTCGACCAGGTCGGACAGCAGCACCTTGGTCACGCTGATGGGCAGCGAGAGGTGCGCGGCGATCTCGGCCACCGACAGCGCGCCGCCGCGGCACAGCTCCATCAGCCGCTTCTTCTCCGGCGACAACCCGGCGACCTGCTCGCGGGTGGCGATGACGACCGTGACCGCGTCGAGGGTGTTGCGGCTGGCGTGGGCTCGGCCGCCGGTCACCACGTACGGCCGGACCAGCCCCTGCCGGTGCCGCTCGCCGCTCACGCCGGGCTGCCTGCCCCGCGCTGCGGCGGGCTCGGGGGTTGGCGCGGCGGGCTGGTGAGCTCCTTGCCCAGCCGCTGGACCAGCTCCTGGATCCGGAACGAGACCGCCTCCATGTCCACCCGCGCGGTCGCCGACACGGCGAGGTACGCGCCCGGCCCGGCGGCGGCCAGGAACACGTAGCCGCCGACGAACTCGCTGACCGTCTGCTGCCACTGGGTGCTGTCCTGCCCGCAGAACTCGGCGGTGGCGCGGGCCAGCGACTGCAGCGCGGACATCGCGGCGGCGTGCCGCTCCGCGTCGTCCCGGTCGATGCCGGCGGAGTGCGCCATCAGCAGCCCGTCGGCCGACAGCAGGACGGCGTGCCGCGCCTCCGGCATCTTCAGGGCGTCGTCGAGCATCCAACCCAAAGTGTTCATGCCTGGGTGTTCCCTTCAGCGACAGGCGGCGGGGTGGTGGCCCGGCCCGAATCGGTCCCGCGCTTCCAGGCCGCCAGCCCGGTCGCGATCCGCTGCTCGGCCGGGGCCTGGGGTGGCGCGCCCTGGTCGACGGCGTTCGTCCGCCGCCGTCGGGGCAGGCCACCGGGGGTGCGCCCCAGCACGGTGTCGTCCACGGCCGGCCGCGGCTGTGGCTGCTGCTCGGGTGGCAGCGCGACCGCGTTGTCGGGCATGACGGGCTTGCTGACGCGGGTGAGCAGCTCGGTCGGCAGGAACACCACCGCGCGCACACCGCCGTACGGCGAGCGCGTGTCCACCGAGACGCGGAAGCCGTAGCGCTGGGCCAGCACGCCGATGACCGCGAAGCCGACCTGCGGCGGGTCGCCGAGCCGGTTGATGTCGCTGGCGCCGTCACCGGCCAGCAGCCGGGCCGCGCGCCGCAGCTCCTCCACGGTCATGCCGACGCCGCCGTCGTCGATCATCACGACCATGCCGTTGTGCGCCTGCTGGAAGTTGACCTCGACGCTGGTGTTGGGCGGCGAGTGCCGCGCGCCGTTGTCCAGCAGTTCGGCGATGGCCAGCACCACCGGCTCGACCGCGCGGCTGACCACGGCGACGTCGGACTCGGCGGGCAGGTTGACGCGCAGGTAGTCCCGGATCCGCGAGGTGGCGCCGCGCACCACGTCGGTCAGCGGCGACGCCGACCGCTGCTGGCCCGGCCAGGACCCGCAGAGCACCGCGGTGGCCTGCGCGCGCCGGTTGAGCTGGGAGTTCATGTGGTCGATCCGCAGCAGGCCGGCGAGCACCTCCGGGTCGTCGTGCCGCTCCTGCATGGTGGAGATCGCGACCTGCTGCTCGTTGGCCAGGCTCTGCACCGCGCGCATCATCGACTTGAGCGTGGCGCGGGCCGACTGCTCGCCGCGCTCGGTCGCCTGCCGGACGGAGTCCGTGAACAGCGCGATCACCCGTTCGTGGTGCTCGGCCACCTCCGGCCGTCTCGGCCCCGGCACGTCGACGGGCCGGTGGCTCAGGGACTCCACGAGGGCGGGCAACCGGGCCTCGACCAGGTGCCGCTCCTCCTCGGCGCGGATCCGCGCCCGGTCCTCGGCCTCCTCGGCCCGCCTGCGTAACGACCGGGTCGTCCGCCCTTGGCGTACCAGCAAGAACACGGTGATCAGCACGATGGCGAGCAGAACCCAGAACGCCACCGCGAGTGTTTGTCGGTCCATCAATCCCTCTGGTGCGGGCGAGCTGCCGGGTACCAGTGCGCCAGCAGGCCCTGATCTTTATCACGGGACTTCACCGGAAGCCAAGTGGTCGCGCCGGTCTCCCTCCAATGGAGCAACCACGTGGTCGAAACCACTACCATATGTCCACTTAGGACAGCGCACGCGCCCCCTGGTTCCCGGGGTGCTTGACGAAAGTCGGGGCCACGATCGTGGGACGTCTTGGTGGGCGAGGCGGTGGTCCCGGTCGGGTAGCATCGCGGGTCGTCGTGACCTCGGTGAGTCGCCGCAGGCCGGGGGTGGCCCTCGTTCGTCGCCGGGCTGGTGTTGCCGGTGGTGGCGCAGAGCGGTGCCGGGTCGGGGCCCGGTCCGTGGCTGAGACCGGTCCTGTGCGGTGTCGGCGGGGTGGTGCTGCCGGCGTTCGGGCGGCGTGCGGTGGGGCGGCACGCGGCGGAGGTGCTGCCGTCGCTGGACGAGCCGTCCGGCGACGTGGTGCTGTTCCTGCGATCCTTTGTGGACGATGAGGGGCTCGCAGCACGGCGAGCACCCCGCCGACCTCTGGGGCACGACGCGCACCGAGGAGGAGCAGCCGGCCGCGGTGCCGGGGCATAGCCTGCGGTGGGAGACCGAGCAGGTGGTGGCACGCGTGCCGTGGGACGGGGCTCGGGGTTCGGACCGGGGCTGTGGCCGGGGGTTCGAGCGGAGGCGTCGGCTCGGGTGCCAGCCGGGTCCCGCTGGGGGCGCAGCCGGCCCGTGTCCAGCGCGAACCCGGCCCCACGCCGGGAACCCCCACCACGTCCAACCCGCCGGGCGCGGCCTTGACCAGGGCGTCCGCCAGGTAGGTCAGGCCGCCGGGATGTCGGGCAGGCGGCGTACCGGGCACAACCCAGGAGCACCGCGCGCGGCACGTCCCCCGGCTCGACCCCCTCTCACCTGTTCGACAGCAGCCCGGCGGGACCGACCGCGATTCAGCCTTGAGAGTGAGGCGCGGCCCCCTGGGCGTCGACATACTGGCGGGTGTGCGCACACGTGACCTGGCCCTGGCCGCAGTAGTGGTGGCCGCGACCGTCGTGCCGGTCGCCTTGACGGCGGGGTGGCAGGCGGTCGCCCTGGCGGTCCTGGCCTCGGCCCCGGTCCTGTGGGTGCACCGCAAGCCGTTGCTTGTCGGGCTCGTGGTGGGGTTCGCGACCACCGTGCTCGCGATGTCCTACGTGGCGCCGGTGGTGCCGGCCGGTCCGCTGGTCGCGCTGTACGTGATCGCGGCGTCGAGCCCGCCGGTCTGGCGGGTGGTCTCGGTGCTGGTCGGGGCGGCGGGCGTGACGGTCTCGCTGGTCGTCCCCGGTGACGACGACCCGGCCACCTACCGGTACCTGGCGGTGGTGTACACGGCGGCGTACGCGTTGGGCACGAGCACGAGGGCGCGACGGGCGCAGGCCGCGGCGGCCGCCGCCCGGGAGCGGACCCGGATCGCCCGCGAGATGCACGACGTGCTCACCCACTCGGTGGGCATGATGATCGTGCAGGCCGAGGCGGGTCCGCTGGTCGTGCGGTCGGACCCGGACAAGGCGGTGGGCGCGTTCGAGGCGATCGCGGCGACGGGGCGCGGTGCGGTCGCGCAGCTGCGGGAGGTCGTCCACGCGCTGCGGTCGCCGGGCATCGACTCGCTGGCCGACCTGGTCACGGGCGTCGCGTCGCTCGAGGTGGTGGGCGAGCCGCGGCCGGTGTCGTCCGAGGTGGACACGACGGTGTACCGGATCGTCCAGGAGTCGCTGACCAACGCCGCCCGGCACGCGTCCGCCCGGTCGGTCCGGGTGCGGTTGCGGTGGCAGGAAAGGGCTTTGGGCGTGGACGTGGTCGACGACGGGCGCGGACCGACCGGCGGTGACGGGTTCGGGCTGCTCGGCATGCGGGAGCGGGTGGCGGCGTGCGGTGGGACGTTGCGGACCGGGCCGGGGCCGGGTGGCGTGGGGTTCGCCGTCCGCGCGACCCTGCCGACGACCTGATGCTGCGCGTGCTCGTGGTCGACGACCAGGACCTGTTCCGGGGCGGCTTCGCGATGATCCTGGACGCGCAGCCGGACATGGCCGTGGCGGGTGAGGCGTCCGACGGCGCGGAGGCGATCCGGCTGGCGGCCGAGCTGGAGCCGGACGTCGTGCTGATGGACATCCGCATGCCGGGCGTGGACGGCGTCACCGCGACCCGCGAGATCTGCGCGCGGACCGCGGCCAAGGTGATCGTGCTGACGATGTTCGACGTGGACGAGTACGTCTACGCCGCCCTCGCCGCGGGCGCGAGCGGGTTCCTGCTCAAGGACATCCGCCGCGACCAACTCGTGGACGCGGTACGGCTCGTCGCCGCCGGTGACGCCCTGCTCGCGCCGAGCGTGACCCGCAGGCTCATCGCGGACCTGTCCCGGCGCGGCCACGCCGTACCGGCGCTGGCGGCACGGCTGGCGGAGCTGACCGACCGGGAGCGGGACACGTTGCGGGAGCTCGCGCGCGGCCTGTCCAACGCGGAGATCGCGGGGGCGCTGTTCGTCAGCGAGCACACGGTGAAGACGCACGTGAGCAACCTGCTGGGCAAGCTGGGGCTGCGCGACCGGGCCCAGGCGGTGGTGTTCGCCTACGAGTCCGGCCTGGTCATCGCGGGGGAGCCCTGATTCACTCCCGCCGGCGATCCGGGATCGTCGCCGGTGGCCGACGCTGGGAGCATGAAACCGATCGTCCTGGTGGCCGCGTTGCTGATCGCGCCCGTTCCCGCCGCGGCCGCCACTCCTGCCACCTCCTCCTGCACGACGACCACGTCACTGGGCACGGTCGCGGGCCGGGCCGTCGACGCCCTGTGCGTCTACCGCGGCATCCGGTACGCCGACGCGCCGAGGTCCCGGCCGCCCGTGCCGGTCGGACCGTGGTCGGGCACCGTCCAGGCGACCGACACGGGCGCGGTCTGCCCGCAGTTCCGCGACACGATCTCCGAGGAGTACCCCGACGACAAGCCCGTCTACCTGGACGAGGACTGCCTGCGCCTGAACGTGTGGGCGCCGCGCGCACCGGGCAGGCACCCGGTGGTCGTCTTCATCCACGGTGGGGCGGGGCGGTTCGGCACGGCCGATGAACCGCGTTACGACGGTTCCGCACTGGCCCGGGACGCGGTCGTGGTGACGCTGAACTACCGCCTCGGCCTGCTGGGCGCGGACAACCTCTTCCTGCGCGACCAGATCACCGCGCTGGAGTGGGTGCGCGAGCACATCGGCTCCTTCGGCGGCGACCCCGGCAACGTCACGGCGGTCGGCGAGTCCGAGGGCGCGTTCTCGCTGAGCGCGATGCTCGCGACGGACAACCCGCAGCGCCTGTTCCGCCGGGTGGTCCTGGAGAGCGGGTCCGGGTACATGGTGCACTCGCGGCCCGCGCCGGCCGTGGACCTGACCGGCCTGAGCACCCTGGAGGTGCTGCGACGGCAGGAGGAACTGGTCGGGGGCAACCCGCTGACCGGAGCCGTCCACTTCGGACCGCAGGTGGACGGCGAGCTCGTGCGGCGGCCGGTGATCGACGCCGTCGAGGCGGGGGACGCGCGCGGCATCGACGTCCTGATCGGCTCCAACCGCCACGAGATGCAGTACTTCGCCCAGTTCGACCCGGCCGTCGAGCGGATGACGCTGGAGCAGTACCGGGCGTTCTTCCCACCGCAGCTCGACCTGGACGAGGTCGCCGAGGCCTACCGCGACGAACCGAACCCGGTCCTGGCCATGCTGACCGACCAGACCATGCGCGTCCCCGCGACCCGGCTCGCCGAGGCGCAGGCCAAGTGGGCGCGGAGCTTCGTGTACCAGTTCGACTGGGGCCCGGCCGTGCACACCGCCGAGCTGCCGTTCGTCTTCGGCACGCTGAGCTTCACCGGGATCCCGGGCGGCGCGGAGGCGTTCCGGGCGGACCCCGGCGCGGCACGGGCGCTGTCGGCCCGGATGAGGCACGCGTGGACGTCGTTCGCCCGCACCGGCAGCCCGGGCTGGCCGGACTACCGGCACGGCCGCGCGACCAGGATCTGGGACACGCCGTCCCGCCTGGCCTTCGCCCCGGGCGAAGCGCGACGCGCCGCGTGGGACGGGTTCGACTTCCGCTTCTTCCAGTGAGCCCGGCGCGGTGGTCAGGCGGGGCGGACGGGTTGGCGCAGCACGGTCTTGAGCTTCGCGGGGTCGGCCTTGCGGGGGTCGCCGAGGTAGACCTCGTGGTGCTGCCCGGTCATCCGCAGGCCGTTCGCGTGGATCCACTCGTCGTGGAGCTCGGCCAGGATCGGCCCTTCGTCGTCGTAAGGTCCGATGTGCAGGACCTGGGCGCTGACGCCCTCGTGCAGGACGTGGCGGTGGACGGCGGCGAGGGCCGGGAGCGCCTTCTTGGCCGCGACGAGCCGTTTCGCGTCCTCGATCAGCTCCTCGGTGATCCACCCCGGTTGGCTGACGAGCATCCGCCAGTGCCACGAGTCCTTGGCCCGCGTGGTGAAGACCTCCGGGTCGTCGGCCCACCACAGCCCCTCCAGGGGCGCGACGACGAGGTCGCGGCCCTCGCGCTTGCTCGCGAACTTGATCGTGTAGGCGACGGAGTAGAGGGCTTCGACGGCGTGGGCGTACTCGGCGCTGGTGTTGGGGTCGCCGCGGCCCTCGACGGCGATGAACTGCTGTTCGGGCACGTCGACGAGCGCCCAGTCGGTGTTCCTGGGCGCGTAGAGCTGCTTGAGCTCCCGCTTGACGTCGTAGCGGTCCGGGCTCATGGTCGGCCGTCCTCCTGGTCGGGTGGTGCGGTCAGCTCGGCCCGGTACGCGGCCAGCCAGCGCTGTTCGGCTTCGAGTTGGGCCAGCGAGTAGTCGAAGATCGCGCGGGCGAAGCGGGGCGCGTGCGGCTGGGCGGCGACGGCCGCGCGCAGCTCCGCGATCTTCCCGGCCACCGCGTCGGCTCGGCGGGCGAGCGCGTCGCGGAGCCGTCCGGGCGGGATCACGGGCTGGTTCGCCAGCCCGACGAGGACGCGCGGGAACACCGGCCGGAGCTCGGCCACCGCCGCTTCGGCCGCCCGCGCGCACGCCCGCCGCCCGTCCGCCGTCGGGCCGAAGACCTTGCGCGCCTTGCCCCGGCCTGACCCCGGCGCGTCGACCTCCGCGACCAGCCCGCGGTCGCGCAGCTTGCCCAGCAGGTAGTAGATGGAGCTGAACCCGATCTCGGTCCACTCCCTCATGCCGCGGGCGGTGATCACCTCTTCGAGCTCGTAGCCGTGCCGGGGTTGCTCCACGAGCAGGCCCAGCAGGGTCAGTTCGGCGGGGGTGAGCTCCGGGGCACCCGACTATTCTAGTACTAGAACAATTGGCCGTGCACCGCCGGAGCGCCGGGCGGTCACGATCACTCGTGGGCCGGCGGCAGTCCGAAGGCGGGGAGCAGCGCGTTGTCGTGGAAGCGGGTGAGGGCGGCGATCCGGTCGCCTGCCAGCGTCAGCACCAGCATGCCGTGCGCGTGCGGCACCGACGTGCCCGGATCGGGCAGGTAGAGGCCGTACGCGGGCTGGCCGTTGGCGCGGGTCGGGACCAGCACGTGCCGACGGTCGTCCCGCAGCGCGACCGTGGCCAGGAAGTGCCCGACGGCCTCCGGACCCAGGTACTCCTGCGGCAGCGGCGGCATGGTGAGGCGCACGTCGTCGGTCAGCATCGCCACGATCGCGTCGACGTCACCGGCCTGGAACGCGCGGGTGAAGTCGTCCACGAGCTGCCGCTCGCGCGGAGAGTTCGGCAGCGGCGCGCGGTCCCGGTCCGGGCCCGGCAGCTCGTGGGCCAGCGCGCCCCGGGCCCGTTTCAGGGCGCTGGTCACGGCGTTCTCGGTGGTGCCGAGGAGCTCGGCGACCTCGCCCGCGCGGAACTGGAGCACGTCGCGCAGCATCAGCACGGCCCGCTGCTGCGGCGGCAGTTGCTGCAACGCCGTCAGGAACGCCAGCGACACCGACTCCCGCAGCTCGTACCGCGCCTCCGGCCCGGGCACGTGGTCGGCCAGCTCACCGAGCAGCACGTCCGGGTAGGGCTCCAGCCGCAGCGGCTCGGCCCGGTGGCGGGACGGCTCGGGGAACGGGACCTCCTGCTGCTCGTCCGCTTGCTCGCGGGGACGCCGTGACACGGCGCGCAACGCGTTGAGGCAGCGGTTGGTGGCGATGCGGTAGAGCCAGGTCCGCACCGACGCGCGCTCCTCGTACCCGCCGATGCCGCGCCACGCCGCCAGCAGCGTCTCCTGCACCAGGTCCTCGGCGTCCTGCACCGAGCCCAGCATCCGGTAGCAGTGCACGTGCAGCTCGCGCCGGTAGGGCTCGACCAGCCCCCGGAACGCCTCGCCGTCACCGGCGCGGGCCAGCGCCAGCAGTTCCTCGGCCGAACGCCCGGCCCGGGACGACGCGGTGGTGTCCCCGGCCGGCGGGTTCCCTGACATGCGGCTCCTCCTCCGACGCTCCCGCTGACGTGGAGGCCACCGTCGGGCGCCGGGCTGCGGCGACCTGCGCACCAGTATCCGCTACCGCGCGGGACGTCCCGGACCACCCCTGGAGCGGGCGCGGCGGAGCTGGTGGCGGAAGGCTCCGAACAGGTGAATCCCCGCCGCGTCCGGCCGATCGCGGTGCGCCGACCGGTCTACTCGTGTGCGTGGGAGCGCTGCCGCCGCAGTAGGTCCCGGCCGCCGACGCCGGCGCCACGGACGCGCCGAGCGACAGCAGCGACAGCAACACCGCCGGCACCGCCTTCGCCCTTGCCCGCATGTTCCTCCCTGATCGTGCGGCGAACGACGTGACCAAGGCTGGGGCAGCGGCGAGGGTGGTTGACGATTCCGGACACAACCGGACAGTCGGACCGCGGCGGTGGCCGCTGCCGGTGGGTGCGGGTGGTCGGTGGTGTGAGTGGCCGGCCCGGTGTCAGCGGTCGGCGGTGTGGTGCGGGTCGGCGGGGTCGAAGCGCACGCAGCAGTGGTCGGCGGTGGGTGCGAGGCGGGCGGTCAGGTCGGTGGTGGCGAGGCCGTCGAGCAGGCCGTCGAGCAGGCAGAGGTTCATGCCGCACACCAGGTCGGTGTGCTGCCGGGCCAGCGCGTGGAACGGGCAGTTGCCCAGCACGATCGCGGCGTCGGGCCCGGTGGCGCGGGGTTCGAAGCCGAAGCTCTCCAGCACCCCGATCGCGGCCTGCCTGCCGTCCTCGGCCGGTGCGGCGGCGCGGGCCTCCTCGCCCAGGTCCCGGCCCAGGGCGCGGGCCCGGCGGTGGAGCACGGCGCTGGGCGGCTCGCCGGAGGTCTCGGCCTCGGCGAGGGTGTCGGCGAGCAGCAGGCCGGCCAGCTCGTAGCGCCGGTCGGGCAGGGACACGGCGATCTGCTCGCCGGAGCGCCGGTACAGCTTGGACGGACGCCCGGCGCCCGGACCGGTGCGGCCGGTGCGGCGTTCGTGGACGACCTCCAGCAGTCCCTCGGCGACCAGCCGGTCGAGGTGGAACGCCACCGTCGTGCGCGGCACGCCCACGGCTTCGGCGGCCTCGTCCCGGCTCACCGGCGCGGGTCGGCGCACCACGAAGTCGTACAGCCGGCGACGGGTCGGCTCGTCGAGCGCCGCGACGGCCGAGATGTGCGCTTCGGGCGGGCTGGCGTCACCCATCTCTAAAACCCACTTCTGTTGACGAAATTACGCGCGGACTTCTAAGGTTAGCGGAAGTTGTCTATAGAAGGAGTGAGTCATGGCAACCGAGGTGTCCGGCGCTGCGCCGGCCGGTCGAGTGTCCCGGTCCGACCCCGCCTACCAGGCGTTCCTGCTCCTGCGCACCGTGTTCACGGTGGCGCCGGTCCTGTTCGGGCTCGACAAGTTCGCCAACCTGCTCGTGGACTGGCCGCGGTACCTCGCGCCGTGGATCGACGGCATCGTGCCCGGCACGGCGCAGCAGGCCATGTACGCCGTCGGCGTGGTGGAGGTCGTGGCGGGCGTCGTGGTCGCGGTGGTCCCGCGCTTCGGCGGCCTGCTGGTCGCGGCCTGGCTGGCGGGGATCATCGTCAACCTGCTGACCATCCCGGCGTTCTACGACGTGGCGCTGCGCGACTTCGGCCTGTTCGTCGCCGCCGTCGCCCTGTCCCGGCTCGCGACGCGGTACGCGCCGGGCCGTTCCGGGCGGGTCGGGTGACCGGGTTCGCGCGCCCGGCGTCCGCCCCGACGCCCGCGGGGTCGCACCGGCGGCTCCACGCGGTCCACGGTCGTGCCGACGTGGACCTGGAAGCGGCGCGGCGGGCGGTGGCCGACCTGCTGGTCGCGCTGGGCAAGGACCCGGCGTCGGAGCACCTGGCCGACACGCCGCGACGGGTCGCCCACGCCTACGCCGAGATGCTCACCCCGCGCGAGTTCGACCTGACCACGTTCCCCAACGAGGAGGGCTACGACGAGCTCGTGCTGGCCCGCGGCATCCCGGTGCAGTCGTTGTGCGAGCACCACATGCTGCCGTTCCAGGGCGTCGCGCACGTCGGCTACCTGCCCGGGGAGCGCATCCTGGGCCTGTCCAAGCTCGCCAGGGTGGTGGAGCTGTTCGCCCGTGACCTCCAGGTGCAGGAACGGCTGACCAAGCAGGTGGCGGACTGGCTGCTGGAGCACCTGGCGCCGCGGGGCGTCGGCGTCGTCATCGAGGCCGAGCACCTGTGCATGTCGCTGCGGGGCGTCCGGGCCGCCGGCTCCCGCACGGTCACCTCCGCCATGCTGGGCGCGCTGCGCGACGACGCCCGGACGCGGCAGGAGTTCTTCGCCCTGACCGGTGTCCAGGGGTAGGCCGCGCGGGTCGGTCGGCCTCGGCCGTGACGGCACCGGCCGACCGACCCGCGGCACGGGTCACGGCTTGCGCGCGGGCACCGGGGGAGGCAGCAGGTCGGTCGTGCCGCGCTCCAGGCTCTCGGGCAGGGACGCGCGGTAGATCGGCATCGCGGCGGCGGTCGTCACGATCGCGACGGCGACGAGGATCGCGAACAGCTCCGGCGTCACCATGTCGTGCGCGAGCCCGATGTTGATGAAGATCAGGATCATCAGGCCGCGCGCGTTCATCAGCCCGCCCACTGCGGACGCGTAGCGCCACGAGAAGCCCTGGACGCGCACGACCGCCGCGCAGCCGAGGTACTTGCCCGCGAACGCCACCGCCATGATCACCGCGAGCGGCCACCACAGGCCGCCGCCCGAGCCGAAGCCGGACACCTGCGTGTTCAGCCCGCTGAACGCGAAGAACACCGGCAGCAGCAGGATCGAGTTCAGGTCGGTGAGCCGGGTTTCCAGCTCCCGCCGCACGACCGCCGACTGCGGCATCGCCAGCCCGGTGATGAACCCGCCGAACACCGAGAACACGCCGATGAAGTCGGTGAACCAGCCCGCCACCAGCACGACGAGCAGCACCAGGGCCATCACGTCGCGGCTCATCCGGCCCACGCGCTCGACCCGCGCGCCCAGCCTGGCGAACAGGCTGCGCCCCACCGTGAGCATGAGCAGCGCGAACACCGCCGCGCCCGCCACCGTGCCCACCGCGTCGAGCGGGCTGCCCGCCGACGCCACCGCGATGATCACCGCCAGGATCACCCACGCCGCCGCGTCGTCGATCGCCGCCGCGACCAGCGTGAGACCGCCGATCGGAGTGTTCGCGATGCCGCGTTCCTGGAGGATCCGCGCCAGCATCGGGAACGCCGTGATCGACAGCGCGCCGCCGACGAACAGCATGAACTCCCACCGGGTCGTGCCGTCCGGGCTCAGCGACCCGAAGAACAGCGCCGCCGCGCCCGCGCCCAGCGCGAACGTCGGCACGATGCCCGACGCCGCGAGCGCCGACGCCCGCCGCATGTTCCGCCCGGCGGCCAGGCCGTGGTCGAGCGACGACCCGACGAGGAACATGTAGAACGTCAACCCGATCGTGCTCAGCACGTACAGGGTGTCCTTGACGTCCTTGGGGAAGATCTGGGCCTGCACCCCCGGCGCGACCGCGCCCAGCAGTGCCGGCCCGAGCAGGACGCCGGCGACCATCTCGCCGACCACCCTCGGCTGCCTGACCAACATGGCGATGCGCCCGCACAACGTCGTGGCCGCGAGCACGACCGCCAACGCGGCGAACACCCGCAACGCGAACTGGATCTGGTTCACTCGGTGATCTCCTGGGTGGAAGGCGGCTGACGCCGCACCGGACGACCCTGGGTGTCGTGCGTGTCGAAGTAGCGCCCGGCCAGGCGCAGGCGGTGGGCGTGCAGGACCATGACCGTGCCGAGCACGAGCTGGACCACGCTGCGCCACACGTCCTCCCACCGGTCCCGCACCCGCAGCAACGCGCCCAGCAGGGCGAGGTGGCGCGGCGACTCGCCCACGCGGACCAGCAGGCACGGCCCCCGGCTCGGCAACGACCGGGTGTGCGTGACGGTCGAGTGCAGCGTCACGCGCCGCAGCACCTCACGCGTCGCCGCGCGCAGCGCCAGCGGGGACAGCCGCCACGCCGGGCACGGCCGGTTCGCGGCCACCCCGAACGGGATGTGGTGCGCCGAACGCGCCGGGACGTGCTCCCAGCGGTCGGGGTCGAACACGTCCGGGCGCGGGTAGCCGGTCGCGTGGTAGTCGGGGTAGCTGAAGCACAGCACCGACCCGGCGGGCAGCGTGGTCCGCTCGTCCAGCGCGATCTCCCCGGTGGTGATCCGGTGCGCGATGCCGAACAGCGGGTACATCCGCATGGTCTCGTCCAGCACGCGGGGGAAGTAGCCGTCGTCGGCGGCGAGCCGTGCCGCCACGCGCGGGTGCTGCGCCAGCGCGAGCAGCAGGTGCGCCATCGCCTCGGACATCTGCACCACGGCCGTGTTGAAGAACGTGCCCTGGAGGTAGTGCACCTGCTCGGCGGGCGACAGGCTCGCCGGCAACGGCCGCCGCACGTCGCCCGCCGCGACCCTCCGAGCCAGGTAGCGGGTCAACCGGGCCCGCCGGGCGGGGTGGCGCAGGCCGGTGCACTTCAGCGACGTCACCACGTCGTCGGCGTGCCCCACGATCAGGTCGCGCGCCTCGCGCGGGCACGGCTCGCCGAACACCAGCTCGTGGAAGTACTCCGCCCACACCGGCATCATCAGGTCCCGCAGCCGCACGAGCGCGACCCGGCCGGTGAGGACCTCGTCGAGCACGCGCCCGGTGCAGCGGGCCGCCGCCTCCGACAGCACGTCGCCCGGCCCGGCCAGCAGCGCGCGCGTCGTGCGCGCCACGTCGTCGTAACGCGGACCGGCCTCCAGGTGCTCCTGGTGCACCTCCGGGCCGGGGGAGAGCCAGTACCAGAACAGGTCCGACAGGCCCGCGCCCCGGCTGCGGCCGTTCGCCGCGGGGTGCCCGTACACCTCCAGGAACCGGTCCGGCCCCACGTCGGCGTTCGGGAACGTGATCGCGTGGTCCCCGTTGACCTTCTCGAACACCTTGCCGCGCAGCGCGACGACCCGCGCGGGCAGCCACCGCGGCGCGGTCAGCGCCACCGCGGCGAGCACACCGGTCACCCACACCGCGCGGACACCCCCCTCCCGCGCGCGACGACGAGGTCCCGGGTCAGGTCGGCCGGGTCACGCCCGCCGCACAGCGCGAGGACGTGGTCGAACTCGTCGCGCAGCACGTCCAGCACCCGCGCCACCCCGGCCTCGCCGTCCGCCGCCAACCCCCACAGCACCGGCCGCCCGACACCGACCGCCGCCGCGCCGAGCGCGAGCGCCACGGCGACGTCGCCACCGGACCGGACGCCGCCGTCCAGCACCACCGGCACCCGACCCGCGACCGCGTCGAGGACCGCGGGCAGCGCCTCGACCGCGGCCGGCGCCAGGTCGGACTGGCGACCGCCGTGGTTGGACACCACGATCCCGGCCACCCCGTGCCCCACCGCCAGCTCGGCGTCACGCGGGTGGAGCACCCCCTTGAGCCACAACGGCAGCGCCGTCGCCTCCCGCAGCCGGTCCAGGTGCTCCCACGACACCGACGGCGACATCACGATGTCCCGCACGCCGCCCGGCGGGCCACCCGGCAGGTCCCGCATGTTCTCGGCCGCCAGCCCCGACGGCAGGTCGTGGAACCCGTGCTCGGCGTCGCGGCGGTGCCGGCCGAACACCGGCGAGTCGGCGGTCACGACCAGCGCCGTGCAGCCGGCCCGTTCCGCCCGCTCCACCAGGCACGCGGTCACGTCCTCGTCGGGTTGGAGGTAGAGCTGGAACCACACCGACGCGTCCCGGTCCACCGACCGCGCGGCGGTCACCACGTCCGCGATCGCCACCGTCGAGGCCATGCCGGACACCAGCACCGTCCGCGCCGCCGCCGCGGCACGTGCCGTCGCCACCTCGCCCTCGGGGTGGGCGAGCCGGTGGAACGCGGTCGGCGCGATCAGCACCGGCAGGTCGAGCCGCCCGCCGGGCAGGTCGACCGCGAGGTCCCGCGTCGGCGTCCCGCGCAACACCCTGGGCAGCAGGGCGAGCCGCCGGAACGCGGCCTCGTTCTCGGCGAGCACGACCTCGTCGCCGACACCGCCCGCGTAGTAGTCGTAGTGCACGGGGTCGAGCGCGGCACGGGCCTTCTCGTGCAGCTCGGCGAGCCCGGTGCTCACGGCGAACCCACGGCGGCCCGGGCCAGGCGGGCGTGCAGGAACGCCAGCAGCGGCGCGCGGTGCACGTCCTCGCTGTCCCACTCGTTCTCCAGGTTCTCGGTGAGGTGGTGCTCGCCGAGCAGCGCGCCGGCGCGGAAGTGCCGGACCACCGGGTGCAGGTAGCGGCCGTCGAGCCCGCTGGTGTCCTCCTGGGACGTGCGGCCCGCGGTGACGTCGAACGGGTTGACCTTGTCGTGGTCCGCGCCGTACTCCAGCGTCACGGTCAGGTAGGACTCGACGTCGCCGAAGTCGCCCCGCGCGACCGCCTCGTGCAGGTGCTCCACCGGCACCTCCTCGGCGTAGCGGAGGGCGCCGTCCGGACCGACCAGCACCGCGTCGGCCATGAACCCGAACAGCTGCCACAACGCCGACGTGCGGTTCACCCGCTCGATGACGGCGTCGACCACCGCCTCGGCGGTCGGGGCCAGGTCGCGGCTCGGCCAGTCCACGCCGTGGTAGCGGTGTTCCAGGATGTGGTGCAGCGCCCGCACCCCGTACCGGAAGCCGTGGATGAACCCGCTGGTCGACTTCTTGAAGTCCCTGGCCTGCGTGATGGTGCCCGCGAAGAACAGGTCGGGCACGTTCACCGACTCCCAGGCCGCCGTCTGGTCGGGGAACCGGTCGTTGATCGTCAACCGCGGGCGGCACTCGGGCGCGAACACCGACGCGTCGAACCGGAACCCGGTCGCCAGGATCACCCGGTCGTAGCGGATCTCCTTCACCCGTTCGGCGACCCGGACGAAGGCGACCCGGACCAGGTACCCGTCGCCGTCGCGCCGGATGTCGACCACCCGGCCGTCCAGCAGCGCGTTCTGCGACTTGAGCTGGTAGGTGTCGAGGAAGTTGTTGTTCACCGCGCGCAGGTGGCCGACGAAGTGCGTCTGCCACGCCAGCTTCAGCGAGCCGGGACCGGCGACGTGGATGACCGCCGCGGTCTCGACCAGGTTGTCGGCCGTCTCGAACGCCGAGTTGCCGCGCCCGACGATCAGCACCCGCTGACCGGTGAAATCCGCCGGGTCGACCGACACGTCGTCGTAGCGCTCGGCGAGCTCCACGCCGTCGATCGGCGGCACGTACGGCTTGGACACCCCGGTGGCCACGATGAGCCGTCGGGCCCGGTAGGTGCCGCCGTGCTGGTCGCGCACGACGAAGTCGTCCGGCCGGGTCACCTCCACCACGGTCGTGCCGTAGCGGATCGGCAGCTCGTTCTCGGCGGCGAAGTCGGCCAGGTAGCGGACCATGTCGTCGGCGTGCGGGAAGTAGCGCGGCGTGTAACCGGTGAACAGCAGCTTCGGGTCGTCGGACAGCAGCGAGTTCCAGTCGGTGCGCAGGTTCAGCTCGGGGTCGTCCCAGCCGGTGATCGGCTTGTTGATGGAGATCAGGGTGCGGTGCCGGGGGAAGCGGGTGAAGAACGCGCCGGGGACCTCGCCCGCCTCGAGCACCAGGTGGTCCCGCCCGGCGCGGGTGAGCAGGTAGGACGCCTGGAGCCCGGCCGGGCCGGCGCCGATCACGAGACAGTCCGTCGAAACCTCGCTGGACACGACTTTCTCCTCACGTCAGGGAGTGGCGGACAGCAGGCGCTTGTCCGGCTTGCCGCTCGGAGCGAGCGGCGGTTCGGCGATCGCGGTCACGCGCACCGGCGCGCACGCCGCGCCCAGGCGGGCGGTCACCAGCTCGCGCAGGGACGCCAGGTCGGGCGCCCGATCGCCGGTCGGCACGACGAACGCGTGCACGGCCTCGCCGGTGTCGTCGTCGGGCACGGCGACCACGTACGCCTCGGCGACGTCCGGGTGCTCGGCGATGACCCGCTCGATCGGGCCCGCGTAGTGCAGGTTCGCGTTGACGATGACCACGTCCCGGGTCCGGCCGGTCAGGCGCAGCGTCCCGTCGGCCTCGACGCGGCCCAGGTCGCGGGTGCGCACCCAGCCGCCGCCGAACACCTCGGCCGACTGCGCCGGGTCGCCCCAGTAGGCGTCGGCCTGCGTCGGCGTGCGGACGAACAGCTCGCCGTCGACCCCCGCCGGGACCGGCGCGCCGTGCTCGTCGCGCACCTCGACCCGCACCGCCGGCGGCGGCACGCCCACCGTGCCGGGCGGGTCGGCCGGGGTCGCCATCGAGATCGTGCCGGTCTCGGTCTGGCCGTAGCCGTGGAACACGACCGGCCCGAGCACGTCCAGCGCCTCGCGGTGCCGGTCGGCCGTCAGCGGCGACCCGGACACCACCAGCGCGCGCAAGGTCGACAGGTCGGCCGGGTCGCGGCGCTGCGCGGCGACGAGCTTCGCCAGGCGGGGCACCGTGATCACGCTCGCCGAGGCCCGGTGGCGGGTGATCGCGTCGGGCAGCGCGGGCTGCTCGGCCACCACCGCCGTGCCGCCGGCGGCGATGGCCAGCACCGCGTACTCGACCATGACCTGGCTCGACAGCGACCCGAACACCAGGTAGCGGTCCAGCCGGGGCGCCAGCTCGCGGATCGCGGGGGGCCACGCGTCCGGTCGTGCGGTCCACGCGGCCGTCATCGCGGCGTAGGTCTGCGCGCAGGCCTTGGGCGCGCCCGTGCTGCCGCTGGTGTGGATCAGCCTGGCCACGTCGGCGGGCCTGCCCTCGCACACCGGCGGACCGGTCGCGCGGGTCTTGCGCAACGAGTCGACGGTGAGCGTGCCGGCGTCGTCCGCGTCGGTGATCACGGCGGCGACGTCGAGGCTCAGCAGCCCGCGCACCTGGTCGTCGGTCAGCCCCGGCCGCACGCCCAGCACCCGCGCGCCCACCGCGTGCGCGGCGAGGATCGTGGCGAACGCCTCCGGGTTGACGCCGAGCCGGAGCGCGACCCCGTCACCCGGTCCCAGCCCCTCGCGCCGCAGGCCGGCCGCGATCCTCGCGACCAGGTCGAGCAGTTCCGCGCCGGTCACCGCGCGCGTGCCGTGTTCGAACACCGGCCGGTCCGCGGCGGCGTCGAGCACGTCGAGCACCGCGCGCGGGAACGGCTCGGCGTCACGCGCCGGCAAGGCACTCCTTCACGAACACGGTCAGCGGCTGCTGGTGCACCTCCGGCAGGTCCCAGTGGTTCTCCAGGTTCTCGGCCAGGTGGTGGGTCGCGGCGAGCGCGCCGTCGCGGTAGTAGCGCACGACCGGGTGCAGGTAGCTCGCGTCGTGGGCGTTGGCCGCGTCGTTCTCCGCCACGCGCGGGGTGGTGATGTCGAACGGGTCGACGGTGTCGTGGTCGGGCCCGTACTCCAGCGTCGCGACGAACCGGTGCTCGGCCGGGCCGAGGCCGCCCTCGGCGACGTACGCGACCGGCACCTCCTCCTCGTAGCGCGCCGCGCCGTCGGCGACCGTCACCACGTCGCCGATCACCGCGAACTGCTGCCACAGCGCGGACGACCGGTTGACCCGCGACACCAGCGCGTCGCTGATCGCCTCGGGGGAGGCCGCCAGCCCGGTGGCAGGCCACGGCGTGCCGTGGTGGCGGGCGGCGAGGACGCGGTGCAGGGCGCGGACGCCGTAGCGGAAGCCGTGGATGAACCCGCTGGTGGACTTCTTGAAGTCCCGGGCCTGCGTGACGGTGCCCGCGAAGTACAGGCCGGGCACCGTGGTCGACTCGAACGCGGGCGTCTGCTCCGGGAACCGGTCGTCGATGATGAGGGCGGGGCGGCAGCTCTCGTCGAACACCGAGGCGTCGAACCGGAACCCGGTGCACGCGATGATCCGGTCGTACTCCAGCTCCCGCAACTTCTCGACCGTGCGCGCGTAGCGGAACACCACGCGGAACCCGCCGCCGGGCCGCGGCTCGATCAGCTCCACCGTGCCGTCGAGGACCGCGTTCTCCGACTTGAGCTGGTAGGTGTCGAGGAAGTTGTTGTTCACCGCGCGCAGGTGCCCGACGTAGTGCGTCTGCCACGCCAGCCGCACCGAGTGCGGCCCGGCCAGGTGGATGACGGCCGCGTGCTCCACCAGGGCGTCGGCGGTCTCGAACCCCGAGTTGCCCTTGCCGATGACCAGCACGCGCTGGTCGGTGAACGACTCCGGGTCGGTGTCGAAGGTGTCGTAGCGCTCGGCGTGCTCGATGCCGGGGATGGGCGGCACGTGGAGCTGGGAGACCCCGGTCGCCATCACCACCCGCGCGGCGCGCCACGTCCGTCCGCTGCCGTCGAGCACGGCGAACCCGTCGGCGTCACGGGAGATCCGCGTGACCTCGGTGTCGTAGTGGACCCGGACACCGGTGGCCGCGGCGAAGTCGGCCAGGTAGCGGACCAGGTCGTCGGCGGCCGGGAAGTAGCGGGGGCTGTAGCGGGTGAACAGCAGCTCCGGGTCGTCGGACAGCAACGAGTTCCAGTCCATCCGGAGCCGCTGCTCCGGGTCGGAGTAGCCGGAGTGCACCTTGTTGATGGAGATGAGCGTCCGGTGCCGCGGGTAGCGGGTGAAGAAGGTGCCCGGGCCGGTGCCGCGTTCCAGGACGGCGTAATCGCGACCGTCACGCTCCAGCAGGGCGGCGAGCTGCAACCCGGCCGGTCCCGCGCCGATGATCAGGTAGTCGTGCGCCATGGGCCAGGAAGCTACGCACCCGATCTCAGAACTCTCTGAGATCGGCTGCCTACCGTCTGTGCCGTGACCACGACCGTGACCGATGCTCCCGTGGACCTCGGCGAACCGCTCGGCGGCGACCACCTCATCCGCGCGGCAGGGCCGCTTCCCGTGCTGGTCGGCCCCGCTGTGCGGGAACGCGTCGAGCGCGGCCGCGAGTACCTGCGCACGGTGCTCGCCGACGACGAGCGCCCCGTCTACGGCGCCAAGACCGGGTTCGGCGCCCTCATCGGCTTCGCGGGCCGCGAGGACGAGGCCGACCAGTGCGACAACACCCTGGCACACCTCGGCGCGGGTCAAGGACCCGACCTGCCGGCGGACGTCGCCCGCGCCGCGCTGCTCGTGCGGACGTGGTCGCTCGCGCAGGGGCTGTCGGGGGTGTCGGCGCACGTCGTGGACGGGCTCGCGGCGATGTTCGCGACCACGTTCGTGCCGGCGATCCCGCGCTACGGCTCGGTCGGCGCGAGCGGCGACCTCATCCCGCTCGCCTACGCGACCCAGGCGCTGCGCGGCCGTGGCCACGCCTACGTGGACGGGGTGCGGCTGCCCGCGGACGAGGCGCTGCGCCGGACCGGCCTCACACCGCTCACCCTCGACGGGCGGGACGCGTTGGCGCTGGTCAACGGCACGTCCGTGACGACGGCCGCGACCGCGCTGGCACTGGACGGCGTGCGCGCCTCGCACCGCGCGATCCAGGACCTGACGTGCCTGCTGGTGGACGTCCTCGGCGCTGATCCGGGGTTCCTCGACGCGCGGCTCATCTCGGCGTACGGCCATCCCGGCGCGAACACCGTCGCCGACCGGATGCGGGCCGCGCTCGTCGGCACGATCCCGAGCGGCGCGCGTGCCCTCCAGGAGCCGTACAGCATCCGGTGCTCGCCGCAACTGCTCGGCGCGGCCGAGGACGCGTTGCGCTACGTCGACGGGATCGTGGCGGCGGACCTGCGCGGTGTCAGCGACAACCCGCTGTTCTTCCCCGGTGACGACCTCGTCGCGCACGGCGGCAACTTCTTCGGCCAGCCGGCCGCGTTCGCCGCCGACGTGCTCGCCATGGTCACCGCGTCGCTGGGCAACCTCGCGGAACGGCAGCTCGACCTGCTGGTCGACCCGGCACGCAACACCGGCCTGCCGCCGATGCTGGCCGCGGGACCAGGGCGTCAGCACGGGTTGCAGGGCGTGCAGCTGGCCACCACGGCGTTCGTGGCCGAGATCCGCCGCGCCGCCGTGCCCGCGAGCACGCAGAGCCTGCCCACGAACCTGCACAACCAGGACGTCGTGCCGTTCGGGACGCAGGCCGCGCTGCGCGCGTACGACCTCGCCGAGTTGCTGCGGCTGCTGTGCGGCTCGCTCGCGCTGGGCCTGCGACAGGCCGTGCACGTGGGCGGCAGACGCCCCACCGCCCCCCGCTGCGCCGCGCTGCTCGACACCCTGGCCGACGCCATCGCCCCGATCGACCCGGACCGCCCGCTGGACGCCGACGTGCGCCTCGCCGCCGACCTGGTCACCGCCGGCCGGTACTGACCTCGCCGGCGAGGGGTTTCACGGATCACTCCGGACCGGTGCCCGGTGCCCGGTGCCTGATGGCGGGTGGCCGGTGTGGGCTGCTCGGTGCTCGGTGCTCGGTGCTCGGTGCTCGGTGCCTGGTGCCTGGTGCCTGGTGGCCGATGGCTGTTGGTCGGTGGCTGGTGCCCGGTCGCCGGTGGCCGGTGCCCGATGCCTGGTGGCCGGTCCTGGTGCGCGGTGGCTGTTGCCGGGGGCTTGGTATCTGCTGTCGGTGGCGGGTGGCGGGTGGCGGGTGGCGGGGTCGGTGGTCGGTGGCGGGTGCCGGTGGCGGGTCGGTCGGGTCGGCTACCGGCGGCCCGTGGTGATCACCCGGCCGCTCGCCAGGTCCGGGCCGGGGTCGGCCGCGGGCAGGCGGAGCGTGAAACGCGCGCCCTGGCCCGGGTGGCCGACCGCCGCGACCGTGCCGCCGTGGCTGGTCACCACCTCCCGCAACAGCGCGAGCCCCAGCCCGAACCGCCGCTCCGCGCCACCCGTCCCCCGGTGGAAGCGGTCGAAGAGGTGTTCCGCCTCCTCCTGGTCGAAGCCCTCGCCGGTGTCCGCGACCGTCAGCTCGACGTACCCGCCCCGCAGCCCGAGGCGCACGTCGATCCGGCCGCCCTCCGGGGTGTGGCGCACCGCGTTCGCCAGCAGCTCGTCCACCGCCCGCCGCAACGCGGTCTCCACGCCGATCACGGTCATCGGCCCGGGCGGGCGGTCGACGGCCAGGGTGATCCGCCGCTCGACCGCGCGCACGTCCTCCGTCGCCACCGCGGACTCCGCCACCGCGGCCAGGTCCACCGCCCGGCCGTCGAGCCCCTGCCGGGTCAGCCGGGCCGACAGCAGCAGGTCGTCCACCACGTCCCCGAGCCCGCGGATCGTGCTGGCGAGCTTGTCCAGGCCGGCGCGGTGGTCGTCGGGCAGGTCCGCCGCCTTGGCCCAGCGCGCCAGCAGTTGCGCCCGCGTGTACGCCCGCGCGATCGGCGTCCGCAGCTCGTGGCTGGCATCGGTGACGAACCGCCGCTGCCTGGCCAGCGCCTCCGCCAGCGGCGCGACCGTGCCGCGGCCCACGCACAGCCCCAGCAGCGCCGCCGCGAGCAGGCCGCCCGCCTCCGCGATCGCCAGCGCCAGCAGCAGGTGCCGCCGGTCGGCGAGCTGGTAGCGGGTGTCGAACACGGCCTGCACGGTGCTGTCACCCGCGCCGGGTTGCGTCCGCACCAGGTACTCCGTGCCGTTGAGGTCCAGCTCGCGCTCGATGGTCCCGCCCGATGCCCGCACGGCGTCGAGGTCGTCGCGCAGCGGGAAACCCGGCGGCACCTTCAGCAGGCCGTCGTCCAGCACGCCGTCCTCGAGGATGAACAGCCACGTGCACCCCGGAGGGGTCGACGGCGCGCCGAACGTCGCGTTGTACCACAGCTCGCGCTTCACCTGGGCCACCTGCGCGTGCACCATCACGGCGTAGGCGATCCCGCCGACGAACGTGATCAGCACCGTGATCGCCAGCCCGACCAGCACGCCGATCCGCAGCCGCGCCCGCCGGACGACCGCGCGTTCCGCCTCGGCCCACGAACGACTCACAACGCCCCCAAGCGGTAGCCGAGCCCCTGCACGGTGTGCACCACCGAACGGTCGATCTTGGATCGCAGGTAGTACACGTAGGTGTCCACAATGGATTGAGCCGAGGCGTCCGGGAACACCACCCGCCGCAACGACGCCCGAGTGTGCACCGTGTCCGGGTGGCTGGCCAGCACGCGCAGGAGCGTGAACTCGCGGGTGGTGAGCGGCACCCGCGCGCCGTCGGGCAGCGCCACCTCCCGCTGCCCCAGGTCGAGGTGGCCGGCCCCGATCCGCAGCACGTCGGCCAGTTCCAGCGACCGCCGGCACAGCGCCCGCAGCCGCGCGCTGAGCTCGTCCAGGTCGAACGGCTTCACCAGGTAGTCGTCCGCGCCCGCGTCGAGCCCGTCGATGCGATCGTGGACGGTGCCCAGGGCGGTGAGGATCAACGCCCGCGCCCGCACCGATTTCGCGCGCAGTCGCACCAGGAGGTCGAGGCCGTCCAGTGCGGGCAGGCCGCGGTCGATGACGACCACGTCGTAGGGCCGGGTGAGCCCCAGGTGCAGGCCCCGCTGGCCGTCCAGCGCGACGTCCACGGTGTACCCCTCGTCGCGCAGCGCGGCGGCGAGCAACTCCACGAGCTCGCGGTCGTCCTCCACCAGCAGCAACCGGAAGCAGTTGGCCGGCCAGGATCTGGAGTTGCCCTGCACGCCACCAGAATCCCACTTCCGGGTGTGCGGTCAACGTGATGAGGGGGCCGACCATCGGAGTTCCGCCGCCGGCGTCCCAGATGGTCCGTTCCGCCCTGCTTGCTACGCCGTGATACCTAGAAGTACTATGCCTTGCACATCTAGGGTACGTCTGCGGAGGGAGTCCGGGTGAAGGTCGCCAAGGACCTCGTGGCCGCTTCGGCGACGCCGATGGTGCTGGGCATCCTGGCCGAGGAGGACAGCTACGGGTACGCCATCCTCCGGCGGATCAACGAGCTGTCCGGCGGCGAGCTGGACTGGACCGAGGGGCTGCTCTACCCGTTGCTGCACCGGCTGGAGCGCCTCGGCCACGTCGAGTCGAGCTGGCGGTCGGTCGAGGGGGAGCGGCGGCGCAAGTACTACCGCATCACGCGCGGCGGCCTGGCCGAGCTGGCCGAGCAGCGCCGGCAGTGGGACACGGTCGTGGACGCGCTCAAGGAGATCTGGCCCCACCCCGACGACGCGCGGCCGTTGACCACGTTCCCGCGAGGAGGCTACGCATGACCGACGATCAGGGCGGGCTGGAGGCGCAGTTCGCCCAGTGGCGTCACTACGTGCAGCGCCGCCGGGAACTGCGGCAGGCCGACGTGGACGAGCTCGAGGACCACCTGCGCGCCTCGGTGGACGACCTCGCCGCCGCCGGCCTGCACGCCGACGAGGCGTTCCTGGTCGCGGTGAAGCGCATGGGCAGCCTCGACGAGCTGTCCCGCGAGTTCGCCCGGGAGCACTCGGAACGCTTGTGGAAGCAGCTCGTGCTGACCGGCGACGCGGACGACGCGACGCCGGGCGGCCGGTCGCGGCGGCACCTGCTGGTGATGGTGGCGTGCGCGGTCGGCGCGGCGGCCTCGGTCAAGGCGCCGGAGCTGTTCGGCCTGACCCTGCACGACGACGGCGCGTTCTACGCGCCGAACGCCGGCCTGTTCGCGCTGCCCTGGTTGGCGGGTTTCCTGGCCTGGCGGCGTCGTGCGGGCACGGGGGTGATCGGCGCGCTGGTGGCGTTGTTCGCGCTCGGCGCGGTGGCGGCCAACGCCTTCCCGCTCGCGGAGGACTCGCAGTCGATCGTCCTCACCGCCATCCACCTGCCCATCGCGCTGTGGTTCGTGGTCGGCCTGGCCTACGTCTCCGACGACCTGCGCTCGTCACGGCGGCGGATGGACTTCGTCCGCTTCACCGGCGAGTGGTTCATCTACTACGTCCTGATCGCGCTCGGCGGCGGTGTGCTGGCCGGGTTCGTGTTCGGCACGTTCGCGGCCATCGGCATCTCGCCGGAGACCGTCATGTCGCAGTGGGTGATCCCGTGCGGCGCGGCAGCGGCGGTCGTGGTGGCCGCGTGGCTGGTCGAGGCCAAGCAGAGCGTGGTGGAGAACATCACCCCGGTGCTGACGCGCCTGTTCACCCCGCTGTTCACCGCGGTGCTGCTGGCGTTCCTGGTCACGCTCGGCGTCACCAGCGCGGGCATCGAGGTCGAGCGGGAGGCGCTGATCCTGTTCGACCTGCTGCTCGTGGTGGTGCTGGCGCTGCTGCTCTACTCGGCCTCGGCCCGCGACCCGCTCGCGCCGCCCGGCGTGTTCGACAAGCTGCAGCTCGCCCTGGTGCTCAGCGCGCTCGTCATCGACGTGCTGGTGCTGCTGGAGATCACCGGCCGCATCACCGAGTTCGGCACCACGCCGAACAAGGCGGCGGCGTTGGGCGAGAACGTGATCCTGCTGGTCAACCTCGCCTGGTCGGCGTGGCTGATGCTGGGCCTGGTCCGCCGCCGCACGCCGTTCACCGCGCTGGAGCGCTGGCAGACCGCGTACCTGCCCGTGTACGCGGTGTGGGCGTGGGTGGTCGTGCTGGTCTTCCCGCCGGTGTTCGGCTACCTGTAGCCGGTGTTGCGCCGCCGGTATAGGCCATTAGGGTGATGCGAATGGGGTCGGTCAAGCAGTTCCAGGTCACCTTCGACTGCGCGCAACCGCGGCGCGTCGCCCGGTTCTGGTGCGACGTGCTGGGTTACGTCCTGCCGCCGCCACCGGAGGGTCACGCCACGTGGGAGGACTTCGACCTCACGCTGCCGCCCGAGCGTCGCGGCGCGTGGTCGGCGTGCACCGACCCCACCGGCGCGGGCCCGCGGCTGTACTTCCAGCGCGTCCCCGAGGGCAAGGTCGTCAAGAACCGGGTGCACCTCGACGTGCGGGTCGGCACCGGGCTCGTGGGCGAGGAGCGCCTGGCCGCCCTGGAGGCCGAGTGCGCGCGGCTGGTCGCGCTCGGCGCGGTCCGGGTGGAACTGATGCTCGCCGACGAGGAGAACGAGTCGACCATCGTGATGCGGGACGTCGAGGGCAACGAGTTCTGCCTGGACTGATCCGGGGATCCTCGGCGCGACGGGCGACCGCGCGGCGGTGACCCGTGGCAAGGTCGTCCGGTGGCTGTCGCAGGGGAGTCCGAGCCGCCCGCGGTGCGCAACGAGCTGACGGCCGCCGTGAGCGGTGCGGTCGTGCAGGCCGGGGTCGTCCACGGCGGGGTGCACGTCCACGGGCGGCCGGACACCCGCCCACCCCGGCAACTGCCCGCGACGCCCGGCCCGTTCGTGGGCCGTGCGGACGCGCTCGCCGTGCTCGACGCCGCGCTGGACGACCGCCGCCCGACGGCGATCGGGGGCGCGGGCGGGATCGGCAAGACGTGGCTGGCCCTGCACTGGGCGCACCGGCGACTGGACCGGTTCCCCGACGGGCAGCTGTTCGCCGACCTGCGCGGGTTCGGCCCGAGGGGCGAGCCGACCACGCCGGAGACCGCGATCCGGGGCTTCCTGGACGCCCTGGGCGTCGAGCCCGGCCGCGTCCCGCCGGACCTGGACGCGCAGGCCGCGCTGTACCGGGGCCTCACGGCGGACCGGCGCATGCTGGTCGTGCTGGACAACGCCGAGTCGGCCGGCCAGGTGGAACCCCTGCTGCCCGGCGGCCGGTCGTGCGTCGTGGTGATCACCAGCCGCCGGATCCTCAGCGGGCTCGTGACCCGGCACGGCGCCCGGCACGTTCCGCTGGAAGTGCTCCCCGACGACGAAGCCCTCGCCGCCCTGGAGCTCCGCCTGGGCGAACCGCGGCTGACCGCCGAACCCGCCGCCGTCACCCGCCTGCTCACGGCGTGCCGCGGCCTGCCGCTGGCGCTGGCGATCGTGGCCGGACGCGCCCACACCAGCCCGGACCTGCCGCTGGCGCACCTCGCCGCCGACATCGAGGAGTCCGGCGCGGCGGCGCTGGACGACGACGATCCGACCGCCAGCCTGCCCGCCGTGCTCGCCACGTCCTACCGCGCGCTCACCGACGAGCACCGGCACGCGTTGTGGCTGCTGGCCCTCGCGCCCGGCCCGGACATCGGCCTCACCGCGACCGCGTCCCTCACCGGCCTGCCGCCGGACCGGGCCGCACGGGTCCTGCGCGCCCTGCACGAGGCGTCGTTGCTCGACCACCACGGGCCCGGCCGCCACCGCCTGCACGACCTCATCCGCCGCCACACCGTCGACTCCACGCCCGGCCTGCCGGCACCGGAGCGGGACCGGGCGTTGCGGCGCGTGGTCGACCACTACCTGCACACCGCGCACCACGCCGACCGGCTGCTGTACCCGCACCGCGAGCCCCTGCGCCTGGACCCGCCGACACCGGGCGCCCGGATCCACCGGTCGGCCGACGCGGACGAGGCCCTGGCCTGGTTCGAGGCCGAACACCCCAACCTGGTGGCCGCGTCCGGCGCCGCGGCCGCAGCCGGACGGCACCACGTCGTGTGGCAGCTCGCCTGGGCGTTGGACACGTTCCACTTCCGGCGCGGCCACCGCACCGACCGCGTGGCCGTGTGGCAGGCCGCCCTCGACGCCGCCACGCACATCGCCGATCCCGCGGCCCGCATCAGCGCCCACCGCAACCTCGGCATCGCCTACGCCGTCCTGGAACGGTCGGAGACCGCGATCGGGCACCTCCGGCTCTCGCTCGACCTGGCCGAGCGGCACGACGACCCGGCGCAGCAGGCCAGGACCCACCAGATGCTCGGCTGGGCCTGGCAGTGGGGAGGCGACCCGCGCCGCGCGCTGGAGCACGCCGAGCAGGCGCTGGCGCTGCACGACCGGCTCGACCGACCCGTGCTGCGGGCCGACACCCTCAACCAGATCGGCTGGTACGCGGCCCGCCTGGACGACCACGGCACCGCGCACGACCGCTTCCGCGCGGCCCTGCCCCTGCACCGGCGGCACCACAACGCGGACGGCGAGGCCACCACCCTGGACGGCCTCGGCTACGTCGCACACCTCCGCGGCGACCACCGTGACGCGATCGCCCACTACGACCAGGCCCTCGCCCTGCGTCGCCGGCTCGGCCACACCTACGGCGAAGCCGACATCCTCGAACGCCTCGGCCACGCCCACGCCGCCCTGGACGACCGGGACCGGGCCGACCGGGTGTGGCGGGAGGCGCTCGCCCGCTACGAGGAGCAGGGCCGCGACCACGACGCCGAGCGGGTCCGGCGGCTGACGGCCCGCCGATGACCCCGCCGCGTCCTCGCGGGGATCCGCAGTCGTGCCTTGTGCCCGGGCACGGGATGTGGTCACGGTGTGCCGGTGGATCAGACCGGTGTGGCGTCCGACGGGTCGACCGTCTTCCAAGCGGGTCGGGACGTCAACGTCCACGTGACGGCCGGGCCCGCCACGCCCGGGATGGAGTCGGCGCGGGTGCCGCGGTCCGCGGGGCGAATCCCGGTCGGGCCGGGCCTGTTCGTGGGCCGCGACCGGGAGCTGGCCCGCCTGGACGCGGCCGTCGCCGGTTCCGGCCGGGCCGCCGTGGTGGCGGTGCACGGCCTGGGCGGTGTCGGGAAGAGCACGCTGGCCGCGCGGTTCGCCGAGTCGCACGCCGACCGGTTCGCGCTGGTGTGGTGGGTGACGGCGGACTCGCCCGCCGCGCTGGACGCCGGCCTCGCGGAGCTGGCCGTGGCCGTCGCGCCGCAGACCGCGCGGTTGCCGCCGGAGGAGCGGGTCGAGCTGGGCACCCGCTGGCTGGCCACCCACGACGGGTGGCTGCTCGTCCTGGACAACCTCACCGCGCCCCGCGACGCGGCCGGGTTGCTGGCCCGGGTGCGGACCGGGACCGTGCTGATCACGTCACGCCGGGGCGGCGGCTGGCGCGGCGTCGACACCGTGGTGCTGGACGCGTTGCGGCCCGCGGAGGCGGTGGAGCTGCTGACCGGGCTGGTGCGCGCGGAGTGGCCCGACGCCGACCTCGCGGACGCGGACGCGCTGTGCGCGGAACTCGGCCGGCTGCCGCTGGCCGTCGAGCAGGCCGCCGCCTACCTCGCGCAGGCCCGCGTCACCCCGACCACCTACCTGGACCTGCTCGCCCGCTACCCGGCGCGGATGTTCGCCGCGACCGCCGAGGGCGGGGACGCGCGGCGCACCGCGGCCCGCATCTGGCGCGTCACCCTCGACCGGCTCGCCGACACGCCTCTGGCCAGTCAGGTGCTGCGCGTGCTGGCGTGGTGGGCGCCCGACGCCGTCCCGCGCACGCTGCTCGACGGCCTCGCCGACGAACCCGACCTGCTGGACGCCCTCGGCAGGCTCGCCGCGCACAGCATGATCACCCTCACCGGCACGACCGTCACCGTGCACCGGCTCGTCCAAACCATCACCCGCACACCCGACCCGCACGACCCGCACCGGCAGGCCGTCGACATCGACGCGGCCCGCGACACCGCCACCACCACCCTGCTCGCGGCCGTCGCCGGGCACCGCACGCGCGACCCCGCCGACTGGCCCCGCTACCACCTGCTCCTGCCCCACGCCCGCGCCCTGTTCGACCACACCGCTCCCGACACGGACACCCCCGACACGTGCGACCTCCTCGGCAGGTTCGGCGTCTACCTCAACGCACAGGGCGACGCCGCGACCGCCGTCGCCCACCTCACCCGGGCACTGCGCGGCACCGAGCGCGCCCTGGGGCGTGACCACCCGGACCTGGTGACCTACCGCAACAACCTCGCCTACGCGCACTGGTCCGCGGGCGACTTCCGGCAGGCGATCTCGCTGCACGAGACCAACCTCGCCGACGCCGAACGGCTGCTCGGACCGGACCACCCGAGCACGCTGACCGCCCGCAACAACGTGGCCTACGTCCACCGGAGCACCGGCGACCTCGGACGGGCGATCGAGCTGTACGAGGCCATCCTCGCCGACACGACCCGGGTGCTCGGGCCCGACCACCCGAGCACGCTGGTCGTCCGAAACAACCTGGCCGGCTCCTACCGGTCCGCGGGCGACCCGGGGCGCGCGATCCCGTTGTACGAAGCCGCCCTCGCCGATTGCGAACGGGTGCTGGGTCCCGACCACCCCGACACGTTGACCGCCCGCAACGACCTCGCCGGCGCGTACGGGTCCGCCGGTGACGCCCGGCGGGCGATCCCGTTGCAGGAGGTCGCGCTGGCCGAGTGCGAACGGGTGCTCGGCCCGGACCACCCGGACACGCTGGTGGCCCGCAACAACCTCGCCGTCCTCTACCGCGCCTCGGGCGACTTCCCGCGGGCGATCCGGCTGCACGGCGGCATCCTCGCCGATCGCGAACGGGTGCTGGGCCCCGACCACCCGGACACCCTGGCCTCCCGCAACAACCTCGCCTACACCCACTGGTCCGCCGGCGACCCGCGGCGGGCGATCGCGCTGTACGAGTCCACCGTCGCCGACTGCGAACGCGTCCTCGGCCCCGATCACCCCGACACGGTGACCTATCGGGCCAACCTCGCCGGCGCACGCGAGGCCGCCAGGGCTCGCGAGCGGCCGGAAACCGGTGGAGATCGCCACTAGAGCAATACCGGCGCGTATCAAATCACCCATGCGGCCGATCCGGTTGGTCCACCGCCGAACGCATTGCCGAATACCGCGCCCCGACCGGCGACTTCTGCCCGCCCGCGTGCGTTCCGGTGTTTACCGCCACGCGTCGGCGACTCGGAGTGGACGGTGTGGTTATGTTGGGAGGTGGGAACGTGCACATCCGGTGGGTGGTTGATTCCCGCAGGTCAGGAGGGACGAGGGGGCTGGTGGTCCGATGTCGGCGGTCGGATGCGCGGTGAACTCCATTCCCCGTCCGGTGGAATGCGCCCCGGAGGGTGGACCGAATCCGCATTCCCGCGCGACCGCCCGAATGACAAGCCATTCCGGCCACCTCGGGCGGATGCGGTGACGAGTGCCGCCGTCCCCGTCACGGTGGAACTGCTGGGCGTGGTCCGGGCGTGGCGCAACGGGGTGGAGGTCGACCTCGGGACGGCCCGCCGCCGTGCGGTGTTCGCCCTGCTCGCGCTGCGCGCCGGCCAGACCGTGTCCAAGGACGAGCTGATCGACGGGGTGTGGGGCGACTCGCCTCCCGCGACGGCCGCCGCCGGCCTGCACACCTACGTGTCCGGCCTGCGCCAGGCGTTGGAGCCGGACCGGCCCAAGCGGTCCACCGGGGTCGTGCTCACCTCCGCCGGCGCCGGGTACTGCCTGCGCGTGCCGGTGGACGGCGTGGACGTGCACCGGTTCGAACGCCACCGGGAACGGGCCCGCGAGCTGGCCGACCGCGACCCGGCGCTGGCGCTGTCCGAACTGGACCAGGCGCACGCGTTGTGGCGCGGCGAGGCGTTGTCCGGGGTGTCCGGGCCCTTCGCCGACTCGCAGCGGTCCCGGCTGCACGAGCTGCGGCTGGCCACCGCGGAACGGCGGGCCGAGCTGGCGCTGGTCGTCGGGCGGCACGAGGACGTGATCGCGGACCTCGCCGCGCTGACCCGGGAGCACCCGGTGCGGGAAGGCCTGCGCGCCCTGCTGATGACCGCGCTGCACCGGGCCGGGCGGCAGGCGGAGGCGTTGGAGGTCTACCACGACGCCCGGCGCGTGCTCGTGGAGGAACTGGGCATCGAGCCCGGCGCGGCCCTGCGGCAGGCGCACCGGACGGTGCTGGAGGACAAGTCCGACGACGTGCCGGCGCCCCGGGTCGGCGCCTCGCCGATCGTCGCGCCCGCGGTGTTCGTCGGGCGTGACGAGGAGGCGGACGTGCTGCGCGCCGCCGTGTCCGACCTGGCGGCCGGGCGCGGTGGCGCGGTCTGGGTCGGCGGCGAGCCCGGCATCGGGAAGTCCGCCCTGCTGGCCACCGGCCTGTCCGGCGCGGTCGCGGCCGGGTGCCGGGTGGCGTGGGCCGCGGGCGACGAGTTCGGGCCGCGCACCCCGCTGCGGGTGCTGCTCGACTGCCTCGACGTCACCGAGTCCTCCGCCGATCCGCGCCGGGCCGCGCTGGCCCAGGCGTTGCGCGGCCCGGCCGAGGGCGTCGGCGACCCGGTGCCGGTGGTGATCGAACGGCTGCTCGGCCTGATCCACGAGCTGTCCGCCGAGGCGCCGCAGGTGATCGTGGTGGACGACCTGCACTGGGTGGACGAGGCCGGTGTCCTGCTGTGGCACCGGCTCCTGCGGGTGGCGCGGCGGTGGCCCCTGCTGCTGGTCGCCGCCGCCCGGCCGGTGCCGCGGCGGGCCGACGTGGAGCAGGTGCGCCGCGCGGTCGCCGGCTCCGGCGGCCGGGTGCTGGACCTGGGCCCGTTGTCGGAGGAGTCGGTCACCGCGATGCTGACCGGGCTGCTGGGCCGGCACCCCGGCCGGCACCTGCGCGCGCTCGCGGACCTGGCCGCCGGGAACCCGCTCTACACCAAGGACGTGGTCGACGTCCTGATGCGCGAGGACTCGGTCCGGGTGGTCGACGGCCTGGCCGAGACGACGCCGCGGGCCGGGATCCCCCGCGCGCTGGTGTCGGTGGTGACGCGCAGGCTCGGTTTCCTGTCCCCGGCCACCGCGGACGTGCTGCGCTCGGCGGCGTTGCTGGGCGACGAGTTCGCCCTCGGTGACGCCGCGACCGCGTCCGGCCGCCCACCGGCGGACCTCGTCGGCGCGGTGGAGGAGGCGACGGCCGCCGGCGTGCTGGACGACGGCGGACCGGAGCTGGCGTTCCGGCACCCGTTGCTGAGGCAGGCGCTCTACCTCTCCGTGCCCGCCGGCGTCCGGGCCGCGCTGCACCGCCAGGCCGCCGGGGCGCTCGCCGACGCCGGCGCGCCCGTGGAGCTGGTCGTCGGCCAGCTCGCCGCCGCGCCCGCCGTGGTGGACGAGTGGGCCGCCGACTGGCTGGTGGAGCACGCGGAGGCGCTCGTGCGCCGGGCGCCGGACCCGGCCGTCGGACTGCTCCGCGCCGTGGTCGCCGAGTCCACTGTGGACGCCGGGCTCCGGGAACGGCTGGCCGCCCTGCTGGCCCGCCTGCTGTTCCGGCTCGGCCGGGAGCCGCAGGCGGCGGCCAGGTACGTGCTGGCCCGCACCAGGGACGCCGACCGGGCCGCCGGCATGCGCTGGATCCTGGCCTACGCCCGGTACCGGGAAGGGCAGGCGGCGGAGGCCGCGGACGCGTTGCGCACGGCGGTGGAGGACGACGCGGTGCCGCCGGTGTGGCGGGCGCGGCTGGAGTCGTTGCTGGGGGTGGTGCAGCGGGACGGGCTCCGCGACGTCGCCGCCGCCGAGGCGACCGCGCGCCGCGCGCTGCGGCGCGGCCAGGAGGCGCACGACGATTTCGCCGTCGCCCACGCGCGGCAAGGGCTGTGGCAGGTCAGCACGGTCCGCCGGGACCACCTGGCGGCGTTGGAGCACGTCGACCGCGCGCTGGACCTGGCCTCCGGTGGACCGGACTTCGGCGCGCTGCGGACGGTGCTGCTGGACGACAAGGCGTTCACGCTCCAGCACCTGGACCGCCTGGACGAGGCCGACGACGTGCTGCGCTCGGCCCGTGACCTGGCCGGCGCCGGCCCGCACCTCACCACCGCCGTGCCGGACTACTGGCGCGGCCGGTGGGACCGGGCGTTGGCGGAGGCCGACCTCCTGGCCGGAGAGCCGAGACCGGCGCCGCTCGTGCACGGCGTGGCCGCGCTGATCGCCGCCCGACGCGGCCGGACCCTCGTGGCGGAGGAACACCTCCGCGCCGCGGCCGGGCAACCACCGGCCACCCCGGCCGACCGCGAGCACCGCGACTTCCTGCTGGTCGCGCGGGCGGTCCTGGCCGAGGACGCCGGACGGCCGGACGAGGCGCTGGCCGCCGTGGAACCGCTGTTCGAACCCGGTCGGCTGTCCCCGCGGCACCAGTGGCTGCCCGACGTGGCGCGGCTGGCCGTGCGGACCGGGCGGCCGGACGTGGCCGCGCGGGCGCTGGCCGGGTGCGTCGAGGAGGCCGAGGCGGAACGGGCGCGTGGCCGGGCGGTCGCCGCCGAGGCCCGGTGCCGCGGGCTGGTGGAGGGCGACCCGGAGCCGGTGCTCGACGCGGTGGCCCGGTACCGGGCGGCGGGACGACCGGTGGAGGCGGCGCAGGCGTGGGAGGACGCGGCGGTGCTGCTGGTGGCCCGGGGTGATCGGGACGCGGGCGAGGCGGCGTTCCGCGAGGCGGTGGCCGGGTACGACGGCTTGGGCGCGGTGCACGACGTGCGACGGGCGCGGGCCCGGCTGCGCGGCCTGCCGGGTGGGGGACGGGAACCGGGGTGGGCCGGTGCCCGGTGAGGGACGGCGTGCGGTGCGGGTCGGTGTGGACCGGTGTGCGGGCGGGGTGTCGGACGAGAGGTGGATCGCGGGATGACGGGCGCGTTGCGGGTCGAGCTGCTGGGTACGGTGCGCGCCTGGTCGGGCGAGCGGGAGGTGGACCTGGGTTCCTCGCGCCCGCGTGCCCTGTTCGCGATGCTGGCGCTGCGCTCCGGCGGCGTGGGACGTGACGAGCTGGTGGCCGGCGTCTGGGGGAACGACGCCCCGACGACGGCGGAGGGCAGCGTCCACACCTACGTGTCGACGCTGCGCAAGGCGCTGGAACCGGACCGCCCGCGCGGCACGCCGTCCCGCCTGCTGCTGTCGGTGGGGTCGGGCTACCGGCTGCTGGTGGACGGCGGGCTGGACGTGGCCGGGTTCGAGTCGTTGCGTGACCAGGCCCGGCGGCAGCTCGCCGACGGCGACCCGGTGGCCGCCCGGCACCTGCTGGACGAGGCGTTGGCGCTGTGGCGCGGCGAGGCCCTGGCCGGGCTGACCGGGCCGTTCGCCGAGGCGCAGCGACGCAGGCTCGGCGAGGCGCGCACCACCGCGCGGGAGCTGAGCGCCGAGGCCGCGCTCGCCTCCGGCGCGCACGCCGAGGTCGTGGCCGAGCTGACCGCCCTCGTCGCCGACGAACCGCTGCGGGAACGGGCACGCGAACTGCTGATGCTGGCCCTGCACCGCTCCGGGCGCAGCGCGGAGGCGCTCGAGGTGTTCCGCGACGCGCGCCGGGTCCTGGTCGCCGAACTGGAGGTCGAGCCGGGCCGACGGCTGCGGGCCGCGCACGAGCACATCCTCAGCGGCACGGACCCCGAGCCGGTGCCACCCGGGCGCCGACCGTCCACAGTGGAGATGGCCGGTCCGCTGCCGCGCGACGCCGAGCTGGTCGGGCGGGACGTGGAGCTGGCCGCGGTGCGGCGGGTGGTCGACGACGTCACCACCGGCGCGGGCCGGCTGCTGTGGATCGAGGGCGAGATGGGCATCGGCAAGTCGGCGCTGATGGGCGCGCTGCTCGCCCAGGCGGTCCGGGCCGGGCACCAGGTCGCCCACGCGGTCGCCGACGAGCTGGGCAGCCGGTTCCCGTTGCGGCTCGTGCTCGACTGCCTGGGCGTGGAGACGCACTCGCCGGACCCGAGGCGTGCGGCGACCGCCCGGGCCCTGCGCCAGGAACGGCCCGCCGGGTCGATCTTCGCCGACTCCGACCCGGTGTTCGGCGCGGTCGACCGCCTGGTGGCGCTGGTGGAGCAGCTGTGCGCGGACGGGCCGCTGGTGTTCGCGCTGGACGACCTGCAGTGGTCCGACGAGACCAGCACGCAGGTCTGGCACCGGCTCACGACCGTGGCCCGGCGGCTGCCGCTGCTGCTGGTCGGCGCGGCCCGCCCGGTGCCGTACCGGGCCGAGGTCGCGCGACTGCGCCGTGACGTCGAGTCGGGCGGCGGCGCGGTGCTCGACCTCGCCCCGCTGGCCGACACCGAGGTCGCGGGCCTGGTCGGACGTCTCGTCGGCGCGTCGCCCGGACCGGGCCTGCGCCGGATCGCCGCCCGTGCCGCCGGCAACCCCCTGTACGTGCGCGAGGTCGCCGACGCGCTGGTCCGCGAACGGGTCGTGGAGGTCGACACCGGCGTGGCGGACGTCGCCGTGCACGCCCTGGACCGCGTGCCCGTGTCGCTGGTGTCCGCGGTGACCGGCAGGCTCGACTTCCTGTCCGACCCGACCCGCGAGGTGCTGCGGTGGTCGGCGCTGCTCGGCGGCGAGTTCGTGGTCAGCGACCTGTCGGTGGTGCTGGGCACCCCGGTGTTCGACCTCGCGGCACGGCTGGAGGAGGCCATCGCGGCGGGCGTGCTGCGCGACGCGGGCCCGCGGATGGCGTTCCGGCACCCGCTCATCCGGCAGGCCCTGTACGAGGGCACGCCCGCTGCCCTGCGCACGGCGCTGCACCAGCAGGCCGCGCAGGCGTTGGCGGCGTCCGGCGCGCCCGTCGACCACGTGGCCGAGCAGCTGCTGGCGGCGTCCGGCGAGGTCGGCTCGTGGGTGGTGGACTGGCTGGTCGCGCAGGGACCCGCGCTGGTCTACCGGGCGCCGCTGGTGGCGGTGGAGCTGTTGCAGCGGTGCCTGCGGTCGTCCGTGGCGCGGGACGAGCGCGACGCCACGTTGATGGCGCACCTGAGCAGCGCGCTGTTCCGGATCGGGCGTGACGCGGAGGCCGAGGAGCACGCGCGCCGGGCGTTGCCGCGACTGCGGTCGCCGGACCTGATCGCCGAGGTGCGCTGGACGTTGGCGTACATGCCGTACCGGGGCGCGCGGGCGGAGGAGGCAGTGGCGGCGTCGCGGGAGGCGCTGGCCGATCCCGTGCTGTCGGACATGTGGCGGGCGCGGCTGCTGTCGCTGCTGGCGCTGGTGCAGCGGGCCGGGATCGGCGAGCTGGACGGCGCGGAGGCCAGCGCGCGGGCGGCGATCGAGGCGGGGGAGCGGGCCGCCGACCCCTTCGCGATCGGCCAGGCGCTGGAGGTGCTGTGGCAGGTCGAGGCGGTGCGCCGGGACTACCCGCGCGCGGTCGCGTACCTCGACCAGGCGCTGGACGTGGTCGGCACCGACGTCGCGCTCACCGACCTGCGGCTGTTGCTGCTGGACAACCGGATCTTCACGCTCCAGTGCCTGGACCGGCTGGACGAGGCGACGTCGGCGTTGCGTGACGCGTTCGACCTGGCCGGGCGGGGCACGCCGGTCGCGGGCCTGCACCTGGCCGCCGCCGTGCACCAGTTCTGGCTGGGCGGGTGGGACGAGGCCGTGGCGCGGCTGGAGGCGGTCGTCGGCGACCCGGAGTTCACCGGGTTCGGGCTGCGCGAGGGCGGGCCCGTGCTGCTGCACGGCGTGGTCGCCCTGATCGCCGCGCACCGCGACGACGGCGAGCGCCTCGACACCCACCTGACCACCGGCCTGACCCTGCCGCTGGTGACCGAGGCGTACCGGGAGAACTGCGACTTCCTCATCGGCGCGCAGGCGATGGCGGCGGCGCGGGAGGGTGACCACGCCGGTGCCGTCTCGGTCCTGGCGACGATCCTCGACACCCGTTACGCCGACATGATGCTGCGCCACCAGTGGCTGCCGGAGCTGGTGCGACAGGCCCTGGCGTGCGGGGACCTGGACACGGCCCGCGCGGCCGTCGAAGCCTGCGAAGCCGAGGCCGCCCGCGAGACCAAGGCCGCCCGCGCCGCCGCCGCCGCTCGCCGGTGCCGCAGCGTCCTGGCCGCCGACCCGGAAGGCCTGATCCCGGTCGTCGCGCACTACCGGTCCGCGGGCCGGACGTTCGAACTGGCCCAAACCCTGGAGGACCAAGCCGTCCTGCTGGCCTACCAAGGCCACCCCACCGCCGCCGCGAACACCGCCGACGAAGCCATCACCCTCTACCGCGGCTTCGGCGCCAACTGGGACATCCGCCGCACCACCACCAGACTGACCTCACCCCGCTGACCTCACCCCGCCTCCACGGACCTCACCCCGCCGCCGTTGCCGCCTCTCGCGCCTGTCGCCGCAGCCGCGCACCGATCCTGTGCCCGCCCCACAGTCCCTCCCACAGACCCTCCCACCGTCCCTCGCCCGCCAGGCGGCCCCTCGCCCGCCAGGCGGCGTCGCCACAGGGCCACCCGTCCCCACCGCGTCGCCACAGGTCCACGCCCGTCGCCCGCCGCCGGCGATCTGGGCCGCCGACCGGGTTCGCGAGATCGCGCCGGCCGCCGCGCCGGCCGTGGCGTGGGTCGTCGCGTGCGTGCTCGCGTGTTCGCGTGGTCAACGGGGGCTACCTGGGGTCGCCCACCGAGCTCAGGGCACGGGCGTCGAGCCCGCCACGCGGATTGCGAAGGGCGCTGAGCGACAGCGCTGGTGACGGGCGTGAATGACGCGTGGCCGTCACCGCTACCGCCAGGGGCACCGCTACCGCCACGTGCGTCGCGCCCAGAAGGCCGCACCCCGAGGGCCACGTACCGAGAGTCACCCACCGAGGGCTGAGCCTCCGCTGCGCGTAGCTGGGCGGGCTGACCGTCGCATCGCGGCAAGGGCTGTCCGTCGCGAGGTCGGCAGCGGGCCGAGCCGATACGCGGGTCCCGGAGCGGGCGAGTTGGGTCACGCTGCGCGCTGGGGCCCGGCGAGGGCAGCCAGCTTGGTCGAGGGCTGCGAGCCTGGCGGAGTGGTCGGCGCAAGCCTGGCGGAGCGGTCGGCGGGCCGTTGGGCGTCGCGGAGGCGCGTGCCCGGAGGCGCGTGCCCAGGGGCGGGCTGAGCTGGTGCGTCGGTGGCGGGGTGGCGTGGGTGGTGGGGGCGTTGAGGGGGCCGTTGCGCTGAGAGGCCCGTTGCGAGGCCCTTCGTGGGCGGAGGCGTGGCGGTCCTCAGGCTGCGGTCGGCTGGCCGTAGTCCTTCGGATCCGGGGGTGCGCACTCCTTCCTGGCCGTGGTGCCACACCTTCTTTTTCCCGGCAACAAATCCGGCGTTTCCATTCATCCCCGAAGCCGGTGCCACTTTCGGGTGATCTCGGCGGCGGGTGTGGAGATGTCAGGGGTCGGGTGGTTGGGCCGGTGCGTCGATCACGCCCGACGACGACATCACCCAACGTACCTCGAAGTGCGGCTGGGGTCGGGTGGTGTGGGCTTTGAAGCGGATGCCGTGCGGGGCCAGGTCGACCACGCGGCGCGGTCCTTCCTCGTCACCGGCCGGCTCTCCGCCACCTCTCCGCCACCTTAGATCATCCCCTTCCGAAGGGCGTAGGCGACCGCGTGCGGCCGGTTGCGCAGGTTCAGCCGCGCCGTGATCCCGTAGAACACGTTCTTGATCGTCCGCTCCGAGTACGACAACCGGCCCGCGATCTCGGCCGTGTCCAACCCGTCCGCCATCAGCCGCAGCACGCTCGCCTCACGCGCGGACAGGCGGTCGGGCCCGCCCTCCGGCTCCAGCACCTGCCGCTGCAACCGCTGCACGTGCCGCAACAGCTCCGCCACCATGTCCGGCGGCATCACCCCACCACCCGACGCCGCCGACAGCACGCTGCGCAGCACCACCTGGTCGGTCACCGTCGCACGCGGCAGGATCGCGACGATCCGGCACTCCACCGCCGTCAGCACGTCGGACTCGCCGACCTCGTCCACGATCAGCACCACCGGCGACCCGACGTGCGCGGCGGCACGGCGAAGCCGCGGCACGACCTCGGCGCCCAGCCGGTTGACCGCCATCACGACCACGTCGGGCTTCGCGTGCAGCGTGCTCTCCAGCAGCTCCACGTCGGGCCTCGATCCGAGATACGCGATCAGACCCGTCATGCTCAGGTGATCCGCCGCCTGGACGACGACCCGCACTCGCTCCACCTCTGCCTCCCACGAGTTCTCGGCTTGCACCACCGAGTCTGGGAGCCGCGGCTTCACGCGGTCTCAAACGCCTCTACAAGGATTCTTCACGCCCGCTGGACGCCGTGGAGAACGGCCAACGCGAACTCGACACCGGCACACCGCCGCTGGTCGAGAGACCAACGGCCCAACCGGCCGCGGGCAGGCCGAACCGCGCGCTGCGCACCGACCACTGTGGACCCCGCCGCGCGGGCCGAGCTGGAACCGGCGCAGGCGCGGCGAAAGCCGTCACCCGCGCCGGTTCCACTCGTCCAGCAGCACGTCGATCCAGGCGAGCATCAGGCGGACCGTGGCGTGGTCGCCCTGCTCCCGGTAGTGGCGGAGGTCCTCGCCGGCCGCGGCCAGCTCGAACCGCAGGTCGCACGACGAGATGTCCTCGTACGTCGGGTTCACGGCTCGCGCGGCGACGCGTTGCGGGCCGCCAGCCGGAATGCCTCGATGTACTTGGGCAGCTCGACCAGCGCACGCTCCCACGAGCCCGGCATCACCTGCTCGGCGAACACCGCGTCGACCACGAGCCGGTCGACGTCCGGGCGGATGTCGTCACCCGCCGCGTCCCGCAGCCGCCGCGACACCTCGACCCGGTGCGCCCGCGACCGGACGACCTCCAGCGTCCGCTCCAGCTCGGCGACGACCCGCGCGGCCTCCTCCGGCTCCACCACCAGCCATCCCCTGGCCGCCAGGTGGAGGAACAGGTCGCCCGCGAACCTCTCGGGCGTGGAACCCTCCGCCACGCGCCCTCCGTCCTCCTGGGACCACATCGCCTCTGCACCTCCGCACCGGCACAGGAGCCGGTACCGGTCATCCGAAACCCCCTCCGTTCGGCGGCAGGGGGCCGGCTTGAGCCCACCACGGCAAACGGGGCAGCGGAAGGCCGGCGGGGCAGGTCTGCCCGTCCTTACCCCGGACGTTGACCGGCGGTGGGGTGACGCGAGGGCCGGCGCTCCACCGAACGGGTGAGGCGGAGCGGGCGGGACCGCCGGTGCGACGGACCCGCCCGCGGACCGGTCAGGGCGTCCAGCGGATGTTCGGGTTGAGCCGACCGGACCAGTCGAAGGTCGCCATGTTGTCCCAGCCGTTGCCGCTGCCGTTGATGTCGGCGGGGTCCCAGCCGTTGCCCGCGACGGCGGTCCAGGTCGGCTCCCAGTAGAAGACGCCGATGGCGCCCGCGTTGCGCGCGGTGTTCTGGACGTGGGCGAAGTTCGTGGCCTGGCCGGACCACGTCAACGGGTAGCCGTCGCAGCCGGTGGTGATGGAGTTGCCGGTGCCGTCGGCGTTCCCGGCGGTGAACGGGTAGGCGGTCTCCGCGACCACGACGTCCTTGCCGTACCGGGAGCGCACGTCGGCGATGACGTTGTAGAGGGTGGCCAGGTTGCCGTGCCACATGCAGTAGTACGACAGCGCGGTGATGTCCCAGGACACGCCCTTCGCCCTGATGCCATCGTAGAACCAGCGGGCGTGGTCGAGGCTGTCGGCGTTCGCCGTGTGGATCATGACCTGGGTGCCGCCGTTGCACGCCTTGGTGGCGTTGTAGCCGGCCTTGAGCAGCAGGCTGAGGTTGGTGAAGTTGTTGTTGATCACCTTGCCGTCGTCCCACAACATGCCGACGTTGATCTCGTTGCCGATCTGCACGCTGTCGGGCGCGGTGCCCTGGGCCTTCAGGCTGCTGCACACGTCGTAGGTGTAGTCGTAGACGTCGGTCTGCAACTGGCCGATGCCGTGGCCGGCCCAGGCGGCGGGCTTGAACTGCTTGCCGGGGTCGGCCCACGTGTCGGAGTAGTGGAAGTCGACCAGCAGCTTGAGGCCCTTGGCCTTCACGGTCTTGGCGTAGGCCAGCACCTTCGCCTTGTTGTTGTAGCCGCTCCTGGGGTTGTTCCAGACGCGCAGGCGCACGTAGTTGACGCCGACGCCCTTGAGGATGTCGAGCGGGTCCCGGGCCGTCCCGGACGCGTCGTAGTACCTCGCGCCGAGGTCCAGGGCGCGCTGCACGGTCGAGACGTCGGCTCCGCGCATGCTCAGGGATCCGGCCGCGGAGACCGCCGGGGTGAGCGTGGTCAGCGGCAGCGCGGCGGTCGCCACGGCGAGGACGGCCTTGGCCGCCCGGTGGGATCCGGACATCCGATCTCCTTTGATCGACGGTGCGGTGCCGGCGGCGGTCGGCTGTGAACGTGCACATTATGAAAGCGCGGACCCGACCAGTCCTCAAGACCCCGCTTCGACGGATGAGCTGGGAACGTGCACAGAGCGTCCGGGGAGCCCTCCGCCCACCGGCGACGACGTCACCCGGTGAGGCCTGTGGCGCGACGGCGCGGGCGGGCAGGCTGGGGGAGGGTGAGGGGGAGGGATGGTCGCGCGTTCACGCAGTCGCAAGCGGAGTCGCACGCGGAGCAGGGGCAGGAAGAAGCGGACCGGGTTGTCGCCGTGGCTGGTGGCCGGCGGCGTGGTCGTGGTGGTGCTGGTGTGGCGGTTCGTCCAGGCGCACCCGGTGCTGTCCGCGCTGATCGGCGTGGCGTTGGTGGTGCTCGCGGCGACCGTGCTGGTGGTGTGGTGGCGCGTCCGCCGTCGCGAAGCGGTGCTCCAGGCCGAACGCGACCGTGCCGTGGAGGGCACCGACGGCATGAGCGGTGCGGAGTTCGAGCAGTGGACGGCCCGGCTGCTGCGCCGGTCGGGGTGCGTCGACGTCCGGGTGGTCGGCGGAGCGGGTGACGCGGGGGCGGACGTCGTGGCCTCGGCGCCGGACGGCCGTCGGGTCGTGGTGCAGTGCAAGCGCTACGGCACGCGGAACGTCGGCACCAGGGCCGTGCAGCTCTTCGCGGGCACCGACCGGCTCTACCACCAAGCCGACGTCTCGCTGCTCGTGACGACGTCGGGGTTCACGGCCGAGGCCCGGAAGGTGGCGGACGCCGTCGGCATCGAGCTGGTCGACCGCGCGCTCCTGGCCGAGTGGGCCCGCACCGGCATCCCGCCGATTCCCCTTTCGCTGACACCACCGGGGAACGACCGCTACCACGGCACGGTCCGAGGCTGACCCGCGCCCGCGTCGTCCGGCGGTCCGGCGGTCAGCGGGGCGTGGTGGCGGTGAGGCGGACCAGGAACTCGGCGTTGTCGCCGGTCTTGCGCAGGCCGTCGAGCAGCACGTCCACCGCGTCCTCCTTGCCCGCCAGGGCGCGGCGCAGCAGCCGGGTCGACGCGCCCTCCGCGGGCGTGAGCAGGAGGTCGTCGCGGCGGGTGCCGGACTGGTGCACGTCCACGGCCGGGAACACCCGCCGTGCGGCGGTCCGGCGGTCCAGGCGCAGCTCGGCGTTGCCGGTGCCCTTGTACTCCTCGAACAGCAGCGCGTCGCCCGCGGAGCCGGTGTCGACCAGCGCGGTGGCGATGATCGTCAGCGAGCCGCCGCCCTCGACGTTGCGCGCCGCGCCCAGGAACCGCTTGGGCGCGATGAGGGCGCCGGCGTCCACGCCGCCGGACAGGATCCGCCCGGACGCCGGCGCGGCGAGGTTGTAGGCGCGGCCCAGCCGGGTCGCGGAGTCGAGCAGCACGACCACGTCCCGGCCCAGCTCGACCAGGCGCTTCGCGCGTTCGACGGCCAGCTCTGCCAGCGCGGTGTGGTCGCGGGGCGGGTGGTCGAACGTGGCCGCGACGACCTCGGCGGGCACGCCTCGGGACAGGTCGGTGACCTCCTCCGGGCGTTCGCCGACCAGGACCAGCATCAGGTGGCACTCCGGGTGGTTCTTGGCCAGGCCGTGCGCGATCGACCGCAGCACGGAGGTCTTGCCCGCCTTCGGCGGCGCCACGATCAACGCGCGCTGCCCCTTGCCGACGGGCATCAGCAGGTCGACCACCCGCGTGGTCAGCTCGTGCGGCTCGGTCTCCAGCCGCAGCCTCTCCTGCGGGTGGGTGGGCACCAGGTCGGCGAACGCAGGCCGGGAGCGGGAGTGGCGGGGGTGCGCGCCGTTCACGGCCTCGACGGAGGCCAGCGACGCCGCCTTGCCGCCGCGGGGCGCCGGTGCGACCCGTCCGTGCACCTCGTCGCCGCGCCTCAGGCCGTGCTCGGCCACCAGGTGCGGTGCGACGGTGACGTCGTGCGGCCCGGGCAGGTAGCCCTCGGTGCGCAGCACGGCCCGGCGGTCCACCACGTCGAGGACGCCGGAGGTGAGCCGGGTGTCGGGGATGTCGTTGTCGTTCAAGGGTTTTCTCCCTGATTTCGGGAATGGTGGGATACGCGGCCAGGCCGCGGTGGGAACCCGGTGACACGTCGGGAAAGGCTGCGCGAGCCACGTCCGGACGGACCGGGGATTTCGCGAGAACTCCGCGGGTGGGGCTGAGCCGCCTACGTCCACGGGAACGAGATGTGGCACAGCGTAGCCGTTGCTGCGCGGAAAGCGCAAGCCCGTCCTCTGTGGACGAGGCCTGAGCAGCGGTGGGCCGTCAGGCGGAGGGCGGCGCGGTGCTCTCGCGGACCACCAGGCGGGTCGGCACGAGGGTGGTGCCCGGCTTGGTGCGGCGGTGGTGGACCTGGCGCAGGACGCGCTCGACGCAGCGGCGGCCGACCTCGGTGAAGTCCTGGTGGACGGTGGTCAGCGGCGGGATGAACGAGGTCGTGTCCGGGATGTCGTCGAACCCGACCACGCTGATGTCGCGGGGCACGACCTTGCCCTTCTGGTGGAACGCGCGCAGCAGCCCGAGGGCCATCTGGTCGTTGGCGGCGAACACCGCCGTGCAGCCGGGCTCGTCGGCGAGCTCCAGGCCGGCCCGGTAGCCGGAGTCGGCCGACCAGTCGCCGCGCCACATCGCCGGCACGGCCAGGCCCGCCTCGGTCAGGGTGGCGCGCCACGCCTCGGCACGGCGTTCGGCGGCGTAGGAGTCCTCGGGGCCGGCCACGTGCCAGACGGTGCGGTGGCCGAGGTCGAGCAGGTGCCGGACGGCCTGCCGGGTGCCGTCGGCCTGGTCGGTGTCCACGACGGTGTAGCGGTCGCCGCCGTTCGAGTCCACGATCACCGCCGGGATGCCCAGCGGGAGGGTCATGGTGGCGGCGTCGAGGAGGTGGACCTCCATGATGACGATCACGGCGTCGACCGCGAGCTCGCCGAGCCGGGTGAACGCGCCGAGCACGCCGTCCTGGGTGGGCACGGCCACCGGGATCAGCGTGATGGCGTAACCCTCGTGGGCGGCGTGGTCCACGATGGCCTCCAGGGTGCGGCTGTTGCCGACCGTGGAGAGCGTGAACAGGATGACGCCGATGGTGCGGAACTCGCCGTACTTCAGGGCGCGGGCGGCGCTGTTGGGCCGGTAGCCCAGCCGGCGCATGGCGTCCAGCACCTGCTCGCGGGTGGAGCCGACCACGCTCGGGTGGCCGTTGGACACCCGTGACACCGTCTGGGCCGACACGCCGGCCAGGCGGGCGACGTCGGCCATCGACACCCGGCGGGCGGGCGCGCGCCGGGCGCCGGGCTGCCGGGGCGACCCGGACGCGGACTCCGTTGTCACGTCTGGGCTCCTTCCCCCGGCGGTGGTCTCGGCGCTGTCACTATAGCGGGTGCGGGGTCGATCGTTGTTTACGCAAACATTTCGCTCAGGCCTCGGTGTGCCCGAGGAGGGCGCCCGGCACGAACCGGGCGGTGGGCTCGGTCAGCGCGGCGAGTTCGAGGACGACCACCTCGTTGCCGCCCGCGCGCAGCACCGGCCCCGGCACGTACAGGGTGCGCTGCGGCCCGCGCGACCAGTAGCGGCCGAGGCAGAAACCGTTGACCCACACCACGCCCCGGCCCCAGCCACCGGTGTCCAGGTGGAGGTCTGCGGGCCGGTCGAGGTCGAACCGGGCGCGCAGCAGGACCGGACCCGACACCGGTCCGCCGGCGGGCGTGGTGTCCTCCGTGCCGGACCACGCGGGCGGCGGCGCGTCGAGCGCGAGCGGCAGGACGTCCCAGCCCGTCAGCGGGCGGCCGTCCAGGGTCGCGCCGCCGATGAGGCCCTTCGGTTCGCCGATGCGCGGCCCGTAGTTCACCCGGCCGTGGTCCTCGACCAGGACCGCCAGCTCACCGACGGCGCGGTGCAGGCCGAGCGCGCGCTGGTGGTGCTCGCGCAGCAGGACGCCGACCGACTGGTCGTCCAGGAACACCGAGGTGTGGTCGCGGATCTCGCCGAAGACCAGCACGGACGGACCGGTGGCGTCGACCCGGGTGGTCGCCAGCGCCAGCCGCGGCGTGCCGTCCAGGTCGTCCAACGTCGGCAGGGCGTCGTGGCGCTGCCAACCCGGCCACCGCTTCGCCGCGTCCAGCAGGGGGACGGGGTCGGTCAGCGCCGTCTCGAACGCCGGTGCCGGTCGCGCGGCGGGCGGCGGTTCGTCGGGCACGTCGTGGTAGCGGGCGATGACCTCGCGGAACGCGTGGTACTTGGCCGTGGGGTGGCCGGCCTCGTCCAGCGGAGCGTCGTAGTCGTAGGACGTGATGGTGGGCTGGTAGGTGCCCTTGTCGTTGGCGCCGCTGGTGAAGCCGAAGTTGGTGCCGCCGTGGAACATGTAGAGGTTCACCGACGCGCCGGCCGCGAGCAGGGCGTCGAGCTCGGCGGCGCTGTCGGCGGCCGAGGTGGTGTGGTGGTGGCTGCCCCAGTGGTCGAACCAGCCGTTCCAGAACTCGGCGCACATCAGCGGACCGGTCGGCTGGTGGCGGCGCAGCGCGGCCAGGCGCTCGGTGGCGCGGGAGCCGAAGGACGCGGTCAGGTGCAGACCTTCCAGGCTGCCCGCGGCCAGCATCTCGTCGGTGGGCTGGTCGATCGTGGTCAGCGGCACGGTGATGCCGGCGTCACGGGTGTGCTCGGCCAGGGCCTTGAGGTAGGTCTTGTCGTTGCCGAACGCGCCGTACTCGTTCTCGACCTGGACGAGGATGACCGGTCCGCCGTGCTGGACCTGCAGCGGTGCGACGACCTCGTAGACGCGGTCGAGGTACTGCCGCACGGCGGCGAGGTAACGGGGTTCGGAGCGCCGCACGCCGACCTCGGGGTCATGGAAGAGCCACGCGGGCAGGCCGCCGTTGTCCCACTCGGCGCAGATGTACGGGCCGGGGCGCACGATGGCCTTCATCCCGGCGTCGGCGACCAGGCCCAGGAACCGGGCCAGATCCAGCCCGCCGGTGAGGTCGAAGGTCTCCGGCGTGGGCGCGTGGGCGTTCCAGGCGACGTAGGTCTCGATGGTGTTCAGGCCCATCCGCCGCGCCTTGTCGATGCGGTCGGCCCAGTGGTCGGGGTGGACGCGGAAGTAGTGCAGGGCCCCGGACAGGACGCGGAACGGCCGGCCGTCGAGCAGGAAGTCCCGCTCGCCGATGGTGAACTCAGGCACGGTCACCCGCCGGGCGGATCGTGGTGGGCGGCAGGGCAGGGGATGTCACGGGGTGGGTGGTCCTTCCAGGGTGCGGCGCGGGACGAAGGCGGGACGGCCGGGCAGGGCCGTCCCGCCGCGGGGTCAGCCGCCGTTGACGGTGAAGCCCTGCTGGTTGCCGTAGTCGGCCAGCGCCTTCTGCCAGTCGGCGAGGGCGGGGTCGAGGGCGGCGGCGTTGTCGTAGGCCTTGCCGACGGTGTCGCGGAAGATGGTGTTGGCGTAGAGCTGGTAGGGCAGGTAGCTCCAGCCCGGCACGACCTGGCCGGCGGAGGCGGTGAGCACCTGGTTGATCTGCTGGCCGCCGAAGTAGGGCGAGGGCTTGTCCTTGAAGGCGGGGGAGTCCAGGTCGGCCTTCGTCGCCGGGAAGCCGCCGCTCTCCAGGAACGGCTTGATGCCGTTGCCGTTGTTGAGCCAGCGCACGAACGCCGCGGCCAGGGCCGGGTTGGCGCTCTGCTTGAGCACCGACTGGGTGCTGCCGCCGTTCTCCGCGGTCACCGGCTTGCCGCCGTCGTAGGTCGGCATCGGCGCGACGGCCCACTTGCCCGCGCCGTCCTTCACGGAGGACTCCAGGACGCCGGGCATCCACGCCCCGGTCACGAGGGTGGCGATGGTGCCGTCACCGAGCGCCTTGTACCAGGCGTCGGTCCAGCCGGGGATCGAGGAGACGAGCTTCTTCTGCACCAACTGGTCCCAGGTGGACGTCCACTTCTTGACGCCGTCGCCCTGGAGGTCGATCTTGACGTTCTTGCCGTCGGTGGTGAACGGCTTGGCGCCGGCCTGCCACATCATGCTGGTGGCGAACCCGGCGTCACCGGTGTCGGACGTGATGAACTTGGTGGGGTCGGCGGCGTGGAGCTTCTCGGCCGCAGCCACGTACTCGGCCCACGTCTTGGGCACCGCGATGCCGTGCTGGTCGAACACCTGCTTGTTGTAGAACAGGGCCATGGGGCCGGAGTCCTGGGGCAGGCCGTACAGGGCACCGCCGACCTTCACCGCGTTCCACGTGGACGCGGTGTAGTCCTTCTCGAAGCCGTTGAAGCCGTACTGGCCGAGGTCGACCAGTGAGCCGGTCAGGGCGAACTGGGGCAGTGCCTGGTATTCGACCTGGGCCACGTCCGGCCCGCCGGAGCCTGCCTTGATGGCGTTCTGGAGTTTGGTGTAGTGGTCGGTGCCGGTGCCCGCGTTGACGTAGTTGACCTTGACGTTGGGGAATTCCTGCTGGAACGCGTCGACCTGGGCCTTGGCGGACGGGGTCCAGCTCCAGTAGGTGATCTCGCCGCCTGCCTTGAGGGCGGCGTCGACCGCGTCCTGCGTGCCCGTGGCGCCGGCGGGGGCGGTGCCGCCGTCACCGGTGGAGCAGGCGGAGAGCGCGGTGGCGAGGGTGGCGGCCAGGATGACGGCCACCTGGCGGCTTCGCCTGGTGGGTGACATGGGTGGGTCCTTTCGCGGCGGTGGGAGGGGACTACTGCTTGACGCTGCCCGCGGTCAGACCTGACTGCCAGAAGCGTTGGAGCAGCAGGAACGCGATGACGAGCGGGATGATGGTGATGACGGAGCCGGTGATCACCAGGTGGTAGATCGGCTGGGCGCCGGCGCCGGTGGCCTGGGCGCTCCACTGGTTGAGGCCGACGGTGAGGGGGTACCAGTCGGGTTCGCTGAGCATGATCAGGGGGAGGAAGTAGTTGTTCCAGGTGGACACCACCGCGAACAACGCCACCGTCACCACGCCCGGCAGCAGCAGCCGCAGGGTGACGGTGAGGAAGATCCGGATCTCGCCCGCCCCGTCGATGCGGGCCGCTTCCAGCAGCTCGTCGGGGACGGCCTCGGTGGCGTAGGTCCACACCAGGTACAGGCCGAACGGGCTGACCAGCGACGGGATGATGATCGCCCACGGCGTGTTGGTCAGGCCCAGGTTGCTGAACATCAGGAACGTCGGCACCGCCAGCGCCGTCCCCGGGATCGCGATCGCGCCCAACAGCACCGCGAACACCGCCCGCCGGCCCCGGAAGCGGTACTTGGCCAGGCCGTAGCCCGCGGCGGTGGCCAGCACCGTCGCACCACCCGCGCCCACGACGACGTAGAGCAGGGTGTTGCCCAGCCAGCGCAGGAAGATCCCGTGGTCGTGGGTGAACGTCCCGCCGATGTTGTCGAACAACGCGAACGTGGAGCCGAACTCCAGCCCGGAGGTGGACAGCAGGTCGGGCTGGGTCTTGGTGGCGCTGATCAGCAGCCACGCCAGCGGCACCAGCGTGTACAGCAGGTACAGCACCATCACGCCGGTCAGCAGCGGGGACCTGCGCGGCCTGAGCACCGAGTTCGTCGTGGTCATGGGGTTCACGAGCCCTTCCGGGTGCCGCGCAGCTGCACCACGTAGGCGATGACCGCCGTGATCACGCCCATCACGATCGCGACCGTGGCCGAGTAGTCGTACCGCTGACCGCCGAAGGAGAGGGTGTAGGCGTACATGTTCGGGGTGTAGAACGTGCTGATCGCGTTGGGCGCCAACGACCGCAGGATGTTGGGCTCGTTGAACAACTGGAAACTGCCGATGATCGAGAAGATCGTCGCGATCACCAACGCGCCCCGGATCGCCGGCAGCTTGACGCTCACCACCGTCCGCAACGCCCCCGCCCCGTCGATCGCCGCCGCCTCGTACAGGTCGTGCGGCACCACCTTCAACGCCGAGTACAGGATCAACATGTTGTAGCCGACGAACTCCCACGTCACGATGTTGCCGATCGACGCCAGGATCCAGTCGCCCGAGAGCGGCACGACGGCCTTGCGGCCCAGCCACTCGTTGAGGTCCGCCGCCAAACCGAAGTTGTCGCCGTAGATGAACCCCCACATCAACGCCGCCACCACGCCCGGCACCGCGTAGGGCAGGAACACCACGATCCGGAAGAACGACGCCGCGTGCAGCCTGGCGCTGTCGATCGCCAACGCCGCCACCAACGCCAACCCGAGCATCACCGGCACCTGCACCACCAGGAACAGCAGCACCCGCAGGAACGACTCCCAGAACTTGGAGTCGCCCAGCACCGCCGCGTAGTTGGCCAGCCCGACGAACTGGGTGCCGCCGAAGAACACCTGCTCCCGGAACATGCTCAACCAGATCGCGTACGCGATCGGCGCCAGGAACACCAGCGCGAACACCACCAGGAACGGGGCGACGAACAACCACCCCCGGCGGTCGACGCGTAGACGGCCGGCGGAACGCACCGACCCAGCCGGCGACGCCGCAACCGGCGGCGAGATGGACGTCATCGTCACTCCTGTCAACCACGGCAGATCATGTTTGCGCAAACATCGGCGGCAGACGGTAGCCCTTCGCCTCAGGCCTGTCCAGTGGGACTTGCCGACGCGGGTGTCGTGCCAGGCTCCGACTCTTCGCCCTGCGTGACGGCCTTGTCGCCTGGGTCACAGGCGGCGCGGTCGCGGCTCATGTTTGCGCAAACATGAGGTGGCCGCAAGTACCGCAACACATCCGTGACCCAGGACGAGAGACCTGGTCAGGAGAGCCGGAAGTCCGCCACCCGGATCGGCGACGGCGTGCTGCCCGTCGAGTCCTGTTGGTACTGCACGGACAGCACGCCGTCGACCGCGACCCGCGTGGTGTCGATGTTGACCTCGCCGAACGCGCCGAGCGACGCCGGGGTGAACACGGTCGTCCAGTCGGTCCAGCCGGTCGCCGCGCGGGCCGCCACGATCGTGCCCCTCGGCAGCACCAGGTAGGCGTTGTCGGCGCGGTCGAACGCCAGCTTCGTGCGCTGGGTGCTGTTCGGCGGGACGGGGACCTCGTGCTTGGTCCACGTTCCGTCGACGCGGGTGAGGTGGAAGACGCGGGCGTGCCGGGCGCGTTGCGCCGCGTAGTCGGTGACGCGCGGAACGTGCCGCTCGGGCACGTAGCTGATCACGACGTGGGGCGTGCCGGTCGAGTCGACGCCCTGGCTCTCCTGGTTCATCAGCCCGTGGTCGGGGTCCAGGCGGTCGATCAGGATGCCGGGGGAGGAGACGTGCACCCGCGTTCCGCCGGTTTCGCCGACGACGGTCCCCGTGCTCGCGCGCCACGTGCGGCCGCGGTCGTCGCTGTAGACGTAACCCGTGTCGTGGTTGGCCAAGCCGCCGGGCGCGCACAGCACGCCGCTGCCGCCCTCGCGCCAGGTGAACGCGGCGTGCAACCGTCCCTTGTGGTCGTAGTCCAGCCCGTGCAGGTACATGTTGCGGGTCGTGGACACGACGCCGTTCGGCCCGGTGTAGTCGCCGTCGGCGGCACTCCAGCCGCCCAGCCTCCGCCAAGCCACGCCGTCGTACTCGGCCAGCTCGTTGACGCCGTTGCCGGAGCACCCGGTGCGGTAGCTCAGCTGGAGGACGCCCTCGGGGGTCACCACGAACTGCGGGTACGTGATGTCGCCCAGGTCGACGCCGTCCAGGGTGCGCTGCACGTCGCCGAACGCCGACGGGTGCCACGGCGTTGTGAACGGCGGTGTGGTCAGTCCCGCGACCGACTTCACGTAGAAGACGCGGTTGTCGTGCGTGTCCATCGCGACGTGCAGGGTCCCGTCCCGCGGTGAGATGCCGAGCGAGATCACGTTGTGCGAGTCGTCCACGCTCAGCCGGTGGGGCAGCACGACCCGCTCCCACGGCCCGTCGAGCCGCCGGCGCGCCACGACGGCGTGGCGGCTGCCGGTGTACCAGGTGGCGTACTGGTGCCCGGCGTGGGTGAGGATCGCGTCCCGCTGGAAGGAGTTGTTGTTGACCACGCCGTCGTAGGACACGAAGAACAACGCGGCGGGGTCCAACACGGTGTCGGACACCAAGGTCGCGGTGGGTGTGGTCGCTCGCCCGGTGTCCGACACCGCTGTCTCCCGTCTTCCGGTTCTGCTCGTCAGCCCGTGCGCGGTGTCCGGTCCACGACCGCCCACCGCTGGTTCGACCCGGAGTTGGCCGCGTACACGCCCACTCGCGCGCCCACGCCGGTGGCCTGGCCCGCGACGTCGAAGAGCCGGCCGGTGGCGGCGTTGACGAACGTCCAGGTGCCGTCACCCGTGGTCGACATGATCCACTGGGCGGCCGGGTCGGCCTGCGCGCCCTCTTCGAGCACCAGGTTGCCGCCCCGGTCGGCCAACCGCTTGCCGGTGGCGGCGTGCCGCACGGTGTGGCGTTCCCGGTTGCCGGTGCCCGTCGTGACCTGCTCCACGTGCCACTGCGCGTCGGCCTGGTCGACCGCGCCGAGGACGACCGAGTTCCCGTCGGCGGACGGCGCCAGCGGCTTGCCGCTCTGCACGCCGGTCAGCGTGTAGGAGTGGCCGGGCTGCACGAGTGCCGCGTCCGCCGCCACGCCGCCGATGCCGTCGACCACGAACGTGGTCACCGACTTGGCGGGCACGGTCAGCGTGGCCGAGCGGTCCGCGCCGATCCGGACCGCCTTGCCCTGCACCAGCGCGCCGTTCACGTCCGTGACCACCGGCCGCACCGAGGCGTTCTGCGCGAACGTGCCGAAGCGGGACAGGTCGAGCGTCACCGCGCGCTGCTCGGCGGTGTTGTTGACGTGGACGACCGAGGCGGACGTGCCACCGGCCGACACCGCGGCCAGGCTGGAGGTGTCGTCCACCTCGATCACCCGGTCGCCCGGCCGCACGAAGTGGGTGAAGTTGCGGAGCGTGTCGAACTTGGTGTTCGTGCGGATCGGGCACGTGGTGGGGGTGGCGTCGGCCGGGCAGTCGAACGGGATCTGGATCGCGCCCCAGTTCTTGCCCGCCGCGGCCTGCGGGTTGTAGTCCTCGATGGCCTGCCACAACAGCCACGCGGACGGCTCCAGCTCGCGGACGTCGTTGACGATCCGCTCGGCGATGCCCAGCCCCGGCTCCATGCTGGTGAAGCTCTGGCCGGTGCCCCAGGTGCCGTCCACCTCGCTCATCCAGAGCGGCTTGTCCGCGCCCTTGGCGATGTCACGCGCGGACGTCCGGCTGCCGGTGCCGTAGGTGTGCACGTTGAGCTGGTCGACGGCGGCCCTGGCCTCGGGGCCGTAGGCGTTCCAGTCGGTGCGGAAGATGCCCGGGTTGGTCTCGTCCATCGCGGACAGCCGCGCGGTGAGCGACGAGTCGTCCAGCGCCTGCCGCAGGGCCAGCACCACGCTCTGCTGGAGGGCCGGGCCGGCGTGCGCGCCTTCCTGCCGTCCGCCGGTGGGCTGCCCGTCGGGGCCGAGCTGGGTGCCCCAGTACGGGGTGTTGGGCTCGTTGAGCGGGTCGATGGTGTCGAACCGGATGCCGTGGGTCCGCTCGATGTGCTCGGAGACCCGGACCAGGTAGGTGGCGAAGTCGTCCACCCGGTCGGCGCGGATCTGGTCGGCCGAGGCGTCGAACCCGCCGGAGACGTACCCGCTGACGGTCTGGAACCACGGCGGCGAGTTGCTGAACGCCTCCCAGCGGGTCACCTTGCCCTTGATCCGGTCGATCCACCAGCGCTGGTTGGCGTCGGCGTCGAGGTCCCAGTGCCCGGGGTCGTCCGGGTCCCACCAGTCGACGTCCTCGCGGGTGGTGCCGGCGGGCGCGCGCCAGAAGCCCTCCATCGTCGCGCCGACCTTCATGTAGTCGTCGCGCACGTCCGGGGCGTTGCCGCCGCCGATGTTGTAGCGGGCGATGTTGAGCCGCAGCCCGTCCTCACCGAACAGCAGGTTGGCCAGGCGGTTGCGGAGGGCGTCGGGGTAGCCGCCGGTGGCGTTGGCGAACCAGACGAGGCTCGTGCCCCAGCCCTCGAACGCGGGCTGCTGGTAGGACGGGTCGGGCCGCACGGTCACCGACGCGGTGGCGCTCGCGTCCTGCGCGCCTGCGGTCGACGGGTGGGTGGCGGCGAGGGCGGCGGCCAGCAGGCCGACGACCGCCAACGCGGATCTGCGACCGCGGTGTGCTCGGCGAGGGTTCATCGTCGTTGATCTCCTCAGGGGGCAGGGGGAGCGCGAGCCGGTGCCGACCGAGCATGTGCGATCGTTTTAGTCGGGTCAAGCACTATTTTTTCGTTTACGATCGTTTTGATCGAATCGGACCCGAAGGAGTCGAAGTGGTCGCGGTGCTGTGCGTGGGAGAGACCATGGCCGTGTTCATGCCCGCGGAAGCCGGGCCTCCCGAGCAGGTCCGGACGTGGCTGCGCGGCACCGGCGGCGCGGAGTCCAACGTGGCCTGCGCGCTGGCGGCGCTCGGCGTGCCCGTCGGCTGGGTGAGCGCGGTCGGCGACGACCCGTTCGGCCGAGCGGTCGTGGCGTCGGTGGCGGAGGCGGGCGTGGACGTCACGCACGTGCTGGTCGACCCGGTCCGCCCGACCGGCCTCTACGTCAAGGAGGCGGGCAAGGCGGGCAGCGCCGTGCGCTACTACCGCGCCGGCTCGGCGGCGTCCGCGCTCGGGCCCGAGGTGGTCGACCGGCTCGACCTGGACGAGGTGTCCCACGTGCACCTGACCGGCATCACCGCCGCGCTGTCGCCTTCGTGCCTCGCCCTGGTGCACGCCCTGCTGGACCACCCCGGCGTGACGACGTCGTTCGACGTCAACTGGCGGCCGGCGCTGTGGGGGCCGACCGGTCCGGAGGTCCTGCGCTCGTTGGCGGCCAAGGCGGACGTCGTGCTGGTCGGCGACGACGAGGCCGAGGCGCTGTGGGGTGTCTCCGAGCCGGCCGCCGTGCGCGAGGTGCTGCCCGAGCCCGCCACCCTGGTGGTCAAGCAGGGCGCGGTCGGCGCGACGGTGCTGACGGCGGGCGGTGCGGCGGTGTTCGAGCCGGCGTTGGTCGTGGACGTGGTGGAGCCGGTCGGCGCGGGCGACGCCTTCGCCGCGGGGTTCCTGGCGGCGCACCGGTCCGGCGAACCACCGGCCCGCTGCCTGCGCTCCGGTCACCTCGCTGCCGCCGGTGCGCTGTGCACGCTGTCCGACGTCGCCGTGCCGCTGCCGTCGGCCGAGGTGGCCCGCCTGCTGGTCGCCGACCCGGCCACCTGGTCCGCCGCCCGGGTCAGCGCGGCGGGTGTGCGGTGAGGTGGCGGCGGGGTGGGCGGGCCGGTGGGGGCGGTGCGACCGGTGTGCGGTGGGGCGGCGGCGGGGTGGGCAGGCTGGTGGGGGCGGTGCGACCGGTGTGCGGTGGGGCGGCGGCGGGGTCGGGCCGGTGGGGGCGCGCGGCCGTGTGCGGTGAGGTGGCGGCGGGGGTCAGGCCGGTGGGGGCGGCGCGGTCGGTGTGCGGTGGGGTGGGGCGAGCCGGTGGGGGAGGCGCGCTGTGATGGCCGGTTGGGGACGCGCGGATCGTGGTGCTGTGTCGGTCCGGTGTGGTGTCAGCCCGGTGCGGGGGTGGGCGGGTCGGCCGGGGTGCGGGGGGTGCCGTGATCAGTGCGGTGCTTCGGTGCGCGGGCCGGTCGATGCGCGTTCACGCAGTTCCGAGCTGAGCACCACCCGGCGGACCGGCCGGTCCGGACCTTGGGCCAAGCGGTCGAGGGCCAGGTGGACGGCGGTGCTGCCGACGGCGTACTTGGGCGGGCGCACGGCGGTCAGCGGCGGGTGGGCGAACCTGGCGACCTCGTCGTCGTAGGCGACCACCGAGAGGTCCGCGGGTACCCGGATGCCGCGCTCCTCGGCACGCTGCACCAGCGACACCGCCTCCCGGTCCGAGTGCACGACCAGCGCGGTGGCCCGGTGCTCGGCGCACAGGTCCAGCACCCGGTCGACGTCCACCGCCCACCCCGGCTCGTAGTACGCCGCGACCAGCGCCTCGGGTGCCGGCGACAGGCCGAGGTCGGTCATCGCGTGGTGCCAGCCCTCCCGGATCTGCCCGGACGTGGGGCTGCTCGCACTGACCGCCAGCCCGATGCCGCGGTGACCCCGGGCGTGCAGGTGGCGGACGGCGAGCTCCGCGCCCGCCGCGTGATCGGTCCGCACCGACTCCACGTGCTGCCGGTACGGGCCGGTGACCGCCGAGCGCTCGACCAGCACCACCGGGACCGGCAGGGCCGTCAGCCACGCGACGAGCTCCTCGGCGTCCGGGCCCCGGGTGGGCGGCGCGACCAGCAGCGCGTCGACCGCGCCGCTGCCGATCATCCACTCCACCTGGTGCCGCACGTCGTCCACCTGGTACGACGCGCCGCGCAGCACGAGCCGGGCGCACCTCTCGTGCGCGGTGTCCTGCGCGCCGCGGATGACCTCGGGCCAGTAGTAGTCCAGCGACGGCACGACCATCCCGATCGCGGGCGTGGCGTCCGCGCCGGACTGCTCGGCGGGCGCGGCGACGACGAGCCGGACGCCGCCGTGCACCCGTTCCACCAGGCCCTCGGCGGCCAGGTCGTTCACGTCCCGCCGCACGGTGACCGGGGTGACGCCCATGGCCCGGGCGATGTGCGTGATGCGCACGACGCCCCGGTCCTCGAGGTGCTCCAGCAGCCACTGCCGTCGGGCGGCGGGCAGCATCGCGCCCTTGGCCTCCGCACCCGGTTTGTCCGCCATGGCCGCCTGTTCGCCTCGCCGTCCTGATCGAAACTGATCATAACAAGCAAACTGTACAGTCTTGCCCTTGCTTTGTGTCTGAGATTGACTGTTTCTGACCATCCAGCGATGGAAACGATCCGACGGAAGGAAGGCGACGCACGTGGAGCAGCGCTACGCGACCTCGCCGCAGCAGGTGCCGTCCATGACCACGGACGACCTGCGGCAGCACTACCTGGTCGAAGACCTGTTCGCCGACGACGAGGTGCGTGCGGTGTACAGCCACCACGACCGGGTCGTGCTCGTGGGCGCGTCGCCGCGCACCGGCCCCCTGAGCCTGCCCGCGTTCCCCGAGCTGAAGTCGGAGCGGTTCTTCGACCGCCGTGAGGCCGGGATCGTGAACGTGGGCGGAGCGGGAACCGTGACGGTGGACGGCACCGAGCACCGGCTCGCGCCCACCGCGTGCCTCTACGTCGGACGCGGCGCCGAGGAGGTGTCGTTCGCGTCCGACGCCGCCGACGCCCCGGCCGCGTTCTACCTGTTCTCCGCGCCCGCCCACACCGACTACCCGACCGTGCTGGTCGAGCCGGGGGAGGGCACCGTGCGCGAGCTGGGCGACCCGCTGACCTCGAACCGGCGCACGTTGACCCAGTACATCCACGAGAACGGCGTGCGCAGCTGCCAGGTCGTGATGGGCGTGACGACGCTGCACGCGGGCAGCATGTGGAACACCATGCCCGCGCACACCCACGAGCGGCGCATGGAGGTCTACCTCTACTTCGGCCTGCCCGAGGACGCCCGGGTGGTGCACCTGCTCGGCGAGCCGACCGAGACGCGGCACCTGGTGGTCGCGGACCGGCAGGCGGTGATCTCGCCGCCGTGGTCGGTGCACAGCGGCGTGGGCACCGCCGCGTACAGCTTCGTGTGGGCCATGGCGGGGGAGAACCAGGCGTTCGACGACATGGACCCGCACCCCGCGGCGGCACTGCGATGACGCCGGAGGTGGCCGGCCTGCTCGACCTGAGCGGCAGGACCGCCGCCGTCACCGGCGCGAGCCGCGGCATCGGGCTCGCCGTGGCCCGGTTGCTGGCGGCCGCAGGCGCCGACGTGATCGGCGTCAGCTCGTCCATGCCGGAGGGCGACAGCCCGGCGCGGGCCGCGGTGGAGGCCGAGGGGCGGGTGTTCACGCCGGTGCGGACCGACCTGTCCGACCACGGCCAGGTGGCCGAGCTGGGCGCGTTGCTGGCCGGGCGGGAGGTGGATGTGCTGGTCAACAACGGCGGCACGATCCGCCGCGCGCCCGCCGCCGAGCACACCGACGCCGACTTCGACCACGTGCTCGACGTGAACCTGCGCGCGACCTGGACGTTGTCGCGCGAGGTGGGCCGCGTGATGCTGGCGCGCGGCTCGGGCCGGATCGTCAACATCGCGTCGATGCTGAGCTTCCAGGGCGGCATCACGGTGCCCGGCTACACGGCGTCGAAGTCGGCGGTCGCGGGCCTGACCAAGGCGCTGGCCAACGAGTGGGCGCCGCGCGGCGTGAACGTCAACGCCGTCGCGCCCGGCTACGTGACCACGGACAACACCGACGCGTTGCGCGCCGACCCGGACCGCAGCCGGTCCATCCTGGACCGCATCCCGGCCGGGCGCTGGGCGCAACCGGAGGACATCGCCGGTGCGGTGCTGTTCCTGTGCTCGCGCGCGGCCGACTACGTCCACGGCGTCGTGCTGCCGGTGGACGGGGGCTGGTTGGCGAGGTGAGCCCGGTCAGGCCGGCGGTGGTGCGGTCGAGCCGCGCACGCGCAGGGACGGGGTGATCACCACCCGGTGCGCCGGCCGGTCCGGGTCGTGCAGCCGGGCCGCCAGCAACGACACCGCCGCCCGCCCGATCGAGCGCCGCGCCGGGCGCACGGCGGTGAGCGGCGGCGTGAACAGCGCCGCCACCTCGTCGTCGTAGGCCACCACCGACAACCCGGACGGCACCTGCACGCCCCGCTGCTCGGCGCGCTGGACCAGGGCCATCGCCTCGGTGTCGGCGTGCACGAGCACCGCCGTGGTGCCGGACGAGGCCAGCTCGTCGAGCACCTGGTCCAACCCGGTGTCCCAGCCGGGCGTGCCGGGTGAGGGCACGGCGGTGTCCACCGTGGACGTCGGGTCGAGGCCGGCCTCGGCGCACGCGTCCAGCCAACCGCGGTGCACGTGCGGCGACGTCGGGCTGTTCTCGCTGGTCACCACGCCGACCTTGCGGTGGCCCAGGGCCACCAGGTGGTGCACGGCCATGGCCGCGCCCAGGGCGTGGTCGGACACCACCGACTCCACCACGGCCTGGCGCGCGCCGACGGTCGCGACCCGTTCGACCAGCACGACCGGCGTGTCGATGGTGCTCAGCCACTCGATCGTGGCCGCCGCCGACGGCGCGGTCAGGCTCGGCGCGGCGATCAGCCCGCACACGTCCTCGTGGTCCAGCAGGCGCTCCAACTGGGGCCGGTCGTCGGCGCTGCCGTAGGACGACCCGCGCAGCAGGATCCGCAGGCCCTGCGCGGACGCCTCCTCCTCCGCGCCGCGGACCACCTCCGGCCAGTAGTAGTCGAGCGAGGGCACCAACATGCCCGCCGCGCCGGCGTGCGCGGGCTCCGGCGTCACGTCCACGGGCTGGAAGCCGGGCGGCAGCAGGTCGCCGGTGGGGAGCGTGGCGCCGCCGTGCACCCGGCGCAGGAGGCCTTCCCCGTCCAGGTGGGCGATGTCGCGGCGCAGCGTCACGGCGGTGACGCCCATCTGCTCGCTGAGGTCGGAGATGCGGACCGCGCCGTCGCGGTGCAGCGCTTCGAGGATCGACGCCCGCCTGCGTGCCGCGAGCGTGCGCGACTCGGAGTTCACGACGCGCCCACCCCGGTGGCGCGCCGGCGCGGTGCGGTGGCCCGTGGTGACGGGGCCGCGGGGTCGAGCCGGGGTCCCGCCGTCGGCCGGGTCGGCACCCGCTCCCGGCCGTCCGCACCGCCCCCCATGCGCGCTCTCGTCACCGCACGTCCTCCCGTCGTTGATCGTGACCCCAATTATGTGGGCGGCCCGCCGTGACGCCTCACGCCGACAGGCCGGTCCGGGCGCGCGCCGCCGTCGTGCGGATGCGTGCGCTGAACGTTCATGTGAGTCTTGACACGATCGCTCCTGCACGTATTTACTACTTGCCAGGCAAAGCGATCAAAAACGAAAGTAAGTGTGCACTATTTGATCGAACGCCTTCGACGCTGAAGGACGTAGTCACATGCCGCCGGAACCCCTCTTGAGGGCAGACGCACCACCGACGTGGACCCGCGACCAGTGGGCCGACACGGCCGACGCCATGCTGCGCGCCGTGCGCCCCTTCGCGTCGCCCCGGCACGCGCGGATCACGCTGCCCGGTCCGGCGGGCGGGTACGGGACCGAGGTGGACGGCCTGGAGGGCTTCGCCCGCACGTTCCTGCTCGCCGGGTTCCGGATCGCGGGCGAGCGCGGCGCTGACCCGGGCCACCTCGCCGAGTGGTACGCCGAGGGCATCGCGGCGGGCACCGACCCGTCGTCCCCGGAGCGCTGGGTGCGGTTGGACGAGCACCCGCAGGCCAAGGTCGAGGCCGCGTCGCTGGCGCTCGCCCTGGACCTGACCCGCCCGTGGCTGTGGGACCGGCTCGACCCGGCCGTCCGGGACCGCGTCGTCGCCTACCTCGCGCCCGCGGTCGGCGACCCGACCTACCCGCGCATCAACTGGGTGTGGTTCCGGCTGGTCGTGCAGGCGTTCCTGCGGTCGGTCGGCGGTCCCTGGTCGGCGGCGGACGTCGCCGAGGACCTGGCCACCCACGACGGCTTCCTGCGCGAGGACGGCTGGATGGCCGACGGCCACGAGCGCGCGTTCGACCACTACGTCGGCTGGGCGCTGCACGTCTACCCGCTGCTGTGGTCGCGGATGCCGGGCGCGGCGGGCTTCGCCGAGGCACGCCGGGAGCGGGACACGGCGCTGCTCGACCGCTTCCTGCTCGACGCGGTCCGCCTGGTCGGCGCGGACGGCTCGCCGCTCGTGCAGGGCCGCAGCCTGACCTACCGGTTCGCCGCCGCCGCCCCGTTCTGGGCCGGCGCCCTCGCCGAGGTCCCGTCCACGCCACCGGGCGTGCTGCGCCGGGCCGCGACCGGCGTGGTGCGCCACTTCGTGGACCGCGGCGCGCTGGACGACCGGGGCTTGCTGTCCCTGGGCTGGCACGGGCGGTGGCCGCGCATCGCGCAGGCGTACTCCGGGCCCGGCTCGCCGTACTGGGCGGTCAAGGGGATGCTCGGCCTGGCCCTGCCCGCCGACCACCCGGTGTGGACGGCCGAGGAACTGCCGCTGCCCGTCGAGCAGGGCGACTTCGTGCGCGCGATCAAGGCTCCCGGCTGGCTGGTCAGCGGCACGGCCGCCGACGGCGTGGTGCGGGTCGTCAACCACGGCACGGACCACGCGGTCCCCGGCGACACCAGGGGCGACTCCCCGCTGTACGCGCGCTTCGGCTACTCCACCGCCACCAGCCCCCTGCTGGACCACGGCAGCTGGGCCGACCCGCACGACCAGGCCGTCGTGCTGGTCGACGCCGAAGGCCGGGCGTCCCACCGGTCCGGCATGGCCGTCGGCGCGGTCGAGGTGGTCGACGCCGACGGCGTCGCGGTGGGCACGGGCTCCTCGTCCGGCGTCGTGCGCTGGCTGGCGCCGGACGAGGTCCAACAAGGCCACGGGTCCGGCTGGACGGGCCGCCACCACGACGCCGGGACCGTCACCGCGCACTCGCTCGTCCGCGGCCCGTGGGAGGTCCGCCTGGTCCGGGTGGACGACGTCGCCCGGGACCGGCCACCCACGGCGCTGCGGCTGTACGGGTGGCCCGTGGCGGACGTGGGGGTCGACGTGCGCTCCAACGGAGCGCCGTGCGCCCGTGCCGCCGACGGCACCCGGTCCAGCCTCACCGTCCTCTTGGGACGAACCACCGACTCGGGCGTGTCCGTCCACGAGGACGCCGGCCCGCTGGGACCGGTGGCCGCGGTCCCGTGGGCGCAGTGCCCCGTCGTGCCCGGCGAGTGGTTCGCCGCCCTGCTGGAGCTGGCGCGCGACGCCGGCTCCCCGTCCGTCGAACCCGAGGTCCGGCTCACCTCCGACGGGCCGACGACCTGGGTCACCACCCGGTGGCCCGACGGCGCGCTGACCCGCGTCGCGCTGTCCTGACCGGCGGGCCACCCACCCCGCACACCCCCGTTCTCCCCGAGGCTCGACCAGGAAGTGAAGGACCATGCGACACCGCCAGCCCAAGTGGACCGCCATCGCGGCCGCCGTCACCGCCCTCACGCTCACCGCCACCGCCTGCGGCTCCGACGAACCCGCCGACACCGGCGGCCCGGTCACCCTGACGATGAGCGCGTGGAGCATGAAGACCACGCCCGAGTTCTCGAAGCTCGCCGAGGCGTTCCACGCGCAGAACCCCGACATCACGGTGGAGTTCAAGGAGTACGACGCCACCAACTACGACACCCAGCTGACCGCCGACCTGGCCGCGGGCAGCGCGCCCGACCTCTACGTGCTGAAGAACCTCAAGAACTTCATCACCTACCAGGCGGGCGAGCAGCTGCTGGACGTCTCCGACGTCGCGGGCGGCCTCGGGGACAAGGTCAACGGCCTGGGCAACTACAAGGTGGACGGCGTCACCTACGCCGTGCCCTACCGGCAGGACTCCTGGTACCTCTACTACAACAAGGACCTCTTCGCGAAGGCCGGCGTGACGCCGCCAGACGAGACCTGGACGTGGGCGGAGTACGAGAAGGCGGTGGCCGACCTCACGGCAGGCCTGAAGGCGTCCGGCTCCCCGGCCAAGGCCGCCTACCAGCACACCTGGCAGTCCACCGTGCAGGGCCTCGCGCTGGCCCAGACGCCCGGCGCCGACCTCGGCAGCGGCGACTACGGCTACCTCGCGCCCTACTACAAGCGGGCGTTGGCGCAGCAGAAGGCGGGCTCGCAGGTCGACTACGGCACCGCCACCACGAACACGCTCCAGTACCAGGCGCAGTTCGGCACCCAGCAGGCCGCCACGATGCTGATGGGCAGCTGGTACGTCGCGACCCTCATCGCGCAGCAGAAGAAGGGCGACGCGCAGGCGTTCCAGTGGGGCTTCGCCCCCGCGCCGCAGGTCGACGCCGGCACCAAGGACAAGCCGATCACCTTCGGCGACCCGACCGGGCTCGGCGTCAACGCGGCCATCGACGAGGGCAAGGTCGCGGCGGCCAAGAAGTTCCTGACCTTCGTCGCGGGTGAGGGCGGCGCCACCGCGCTGGCGTCCATCGGCATCACGCCCGCGACGCTGACCGACCCCGTGACCAAGGCGTACTTCGGGCTGGAGGGCGTGCCGGGCGACGAGCTGTCCAAGTTCGCCTTCGCCACGCACGACACCCGCGCGGAGAACCCCGTCTCCCCGCAGACGGCCGCGTTGCAGAACATCCTGCAGGAGACCCACTCGGCGATCATGTCCGAGAGCACGCCGGTGGACGAGGCCCTGAGCAAGGCGGGCGAGCGGGCGCGCAGCGAGGTCCTGACGTCCAAGTGACGACCCGGCGCGGGCTCGGCGGCCCCGGGCCCGCGCCACCCCCAGCACATCACCTACGCAGGAGCACACAGAGCCGATGAGCACCACGACGGTCGGCGGACCACCCGGCACCGGTCCGCGCAGCGCCGGGGCGGACCGCGCGAAGCGGTGGTACCGGGCGCGCCGGTCCTTGCAGGGCGTGTCGTTCGTCCTGCCGAACTTCCTCGGTTTCGGCCTGCTCACCCTGGGCCCGGTCGTCGCGCTGTTCTACATCTCGTTCACGAACTGGAACGTGTTCGGCAAGGCCAAGTGGATCGGGCTGGACAACTTCACCCGCCTGCTCGGCGACGGCAGCTTCCACGTGGCGCTGCTCAACACCCTGTACTACTCGGCGTTCCACATCCCGCTCACGCTCGCGCTGTCCCTGGGCCTGGCCCTGCTGCTCAACCGGAAGCTGCGCGGTGTCGCGTTCTTCCGCACCGCCGCCTTCTTCCCGTACGTCACCTCGATCGTGGCCATCGCCATCGCGTGGAACCTGCTGTTCAGCCGCGAAGCCGGGCCGATCAACCAGATCCTGGGCCTGTTCGGGGTGGACGACCCGCCCGGCTGGACCGCGTCGTCGACCTGGTCGATGCCCGCCGTGATCATCGTCGGCGTCTGGCGCGAGATGGGCTACTACATGCTCCTCTTCCTCGCCGGGTTGCAGACCGTGCCGCCGGAGCTGCACGAGGCCGCCCGCATCGACGGCGCGACCGCCTGGCAGCGCTTCCGCAACGTCACCCTGCCGTGCCTGCGCCCCACCACGTTCTTCGTCACCGTGATGCTCACCATCGGCAGCTTCAAGGTCTTCGACCTCATCCTGGTGATGACCAACGGCGGCCCGGGCCAGTCGACGCTCGTGCTGTCCCAGTACATCTACCAGAAGGGCCTGGTGGAGAACCGGTTCGGCTACGCCTCCGCGATCTCCGTCGTGCTGTTCGTGCTCTGCATGGCGGTGACGGTCGTGCAGTTCGCCATCAACCGCAGGAGGAACTCCTGATGGCCGCCCCGCACACCCTGGCGGACCTCACCGCCCCCGGCCCGCTCGACCCCGACACCGCCCCGCCGTCGGGCCGGCGCGACGGCCGCCTGCCCACCGTCGGCAAGGTGCTCGGCTACGCCGTGCTCGTCGTGGCCGCGGCCGGGCTGCTGCTGCCGTTCTTCTGGATGGTCTCGTCGTCGCTGAAGACCTCCAACGCCGTCTTCTCCAGCCCGGTCACCTGGCTGCCCGAGGTGCCGCAGTGGGGCAACTACGCCGAGATCTGGCGGATCTCGGACATGCTGGTGTGGCTGAAGAACACCGTGTTCCTGTCGGTGGTCGTCACCGTGCTCCAGCTGTTCACCGGCAGCTTCGCCGCCTACGGGTTCGCCAAGGCCCGCTTCCCCGGCCGGGACCTGCTCTTCCTGGTCTACCTCGGCACGATCGCGGTGCCGTGGCAGGCCTACATGATCCCGCAGTTCATCATGATGTCCGAGGTCGGCCTGACCAACACGCCGTGGGCCGTCATCGCGTTGCAGGCGTTCAGCGCGTTCGGCGTGTTCCTGATGCGCCAGTACTACGCCACCATCCCCGACGAGCTGTGCGAGGCCGCCCGGGTCGACGGCCTGAGCGAGTACGGCATCTACTTCCGGATCATGCTGCCGCTGTCCGTGCCCGCCCTGGCCAGCCTGGCGCTGCTCACCTTCGTCACCACCTGGAACGACTACCTCGGGCCGCTGATCTACCTGCGCGACCCCGACCTGTGGACCATCCAGCTGGGGCTCAAGTCGTTCGTCAGCGAGTACAACGCCGAGCACGCGCTGATCATGACCGGCTCAGTGCTGTCCGTGGTGCCGATCGCGGTGGTGTTCCTGCTCGGGCAGAAGTACTTCGTCCAGGGCGTCGCGACCAGCGGGTTGAAGGGCTGAGGGCCGTGAAGCACGAGATCTACGCGCGGGTGTTCGCCACCGCCTACGCCCTGCTGGCCACCAGTGCGCTCGTGGTGTGCGCGAGCGCGCCGTTCCTGGCCGTGCTGCTGTTCACGCCCGTCGCGGACACCTGGCCGCTGCTGGTGCCGACCGCGCCGTTCCTGGGACCGGCCGTCGCCGCCGCCCACGCCGTGTTCGGCGCCACCACCGGGGACGACACCGCTCAGGTCGTGCGCGGCTTCCTGCGCGCCTGGCGTCGGCACGCCCGCCGGGCGTTCGCGGTGGCCGGCGCGGCGGCGGCCGTCCTGCTCGTCCTGGCGGTGGACGTCCGCGCCGCCTGGGGGACACCGGTCGGGGCCGTCGCCATCCCGGTCCTGGGCGTGCTCGTCCTGCTCACCGCCGCGACCGCGCTGGTGACGCTCACCGGCCTGGTCGAACGCCCCGACGTGCCCCTCCGGCGCCTCGCGCGGGCGTGCCTGTTCCTGGCGATCCGCCGTCCCCACTTCACCGCCGTGTCGCTGGCCGTGCTGTGGGTGCTGGCCGCGGCGGTCGCCGCCCTGCCCGTGCCGGTGCTCGCGCTGCTGACCGGCCCGGCGCTCTACGTCGTCTGGGTGGGCAGCCGCGCGACGCTGCGGCCCATCCGTGCCGGTTCGGGGTCCGAGACCGACCCGCGTGCCGTCGCGACGCGCTGACCCGCGTCGCCGTTCCGTCACCCGTTCTGAGGGAGAACCATGTCCGCGGAAGCAGACCGCGCCGCACCGACCACCGACCACCTGGCCGTGGCCTGGGACGCCGCCGTGGCGACCGTTCGGGGCAACATCGCCGACTTCACCGCCTGGTACCCGGACGACACCACCACCGCGGGCGCCTACCGGCCGCGCACGGCCCGCGCCGGCCAGCGGGAGGGCGCCAACGTCGGGTGGACCACCGGCTTCTGGCCGGGGATGCTCTGGCTGACCTGGGAGGGCACCGGCGACGACGCCGTGCTGGAGGCCGCGCGCCGCCAGGTCGACGACTTCGCCGACCGCGTCACGCGCGGCGTCGACCTGGAGACCCACGACCTGGGTTTCCTCTACACGCTGTCCTGCGTGACGCCGTGGCGGCTGCTCGGCGACGAGCGGGCCCGTGACGCCGCGCTGAAGGCCGCCGGCCACCTGATGGACCGCTTCCTGGAACCCGCGGGCATCCTCCAGGCGTGGGGCGACCTGCGGAACCCGCTGCAACGCGGCCGCACCATCATCGACAGCCTGATGAACCTGCCGCTGCTGTACTGGGCCGCCGAGACGACCGGCGACCCGTCGTCCCGCGACGCCGCCATCCGGCACACCGAGCAGTTGCGGCGGCACATCATCCGCCCGGACAACACCACGTTCCACACCTTCTACTGGGACACCGAGACCGGTGAACCGCTGCGGGGCGCGACCGAGCAGGGGCATCAGGACGGCTCCTGCTGGGCGCGCGGGCAGGCGTGGGGCGTGTACGGGTTCGCCCTGGGCTACCGCCACGTGGGGGAGCCGTCGTTCCTCGACGCGGCCAGGCGCTGCGCCGACTACTTCCTCAGCCGCCTGCCGGACGACCGCGTCGCCTACTGGGACCTGGTGTTCGGCGACGGCAGCGGGGAGGAACGCGACTCCTCGGCCGCCGCCATCGCCGTGTGCGGCCTGTACGAGCTCGCGGACCACGTGGACGACCCGGACGCGGCACTGCGCTACCGGGCCGAGGCGGACGCCATCCTGACCACCCTGGCCACCGCGTACTCGACCGCGCACGACCCCGCGTCCACCGCGCTGCTGCGGCACGGCGTGTACGACAAGCCCAAGAACGTCGGCGTGGACGAGGGCACCCTCTGGGGCGACTACTTCTACCTGGAAGCCCTGTCCCGCCGGCTGCGGCCGGACTGGCGCAGCTACTGGTGACGCCACGAGGGGGTGGGCGCAGCACGCGCCCACCCCCTCGCGGTGCGTCGGGTCAGGCGGTCAGCCGGAACGTGGCGTCGGCGCGTCCCGTCGCGTCCGTGATCTGGTCGAGCCGCAGTTGGTAGGCGTAGTGCCGGATGTAGCGGTCGGTGTGGTTGTAGGACTGGAACGACGACCACGACGACGAGGCGAGCCCGGCCACCTGGCGGAACGTGGCGTCGGCCTTGAACGTCGCGCTGCCGTCGTCGGCCGCGAGGACGAAGTCGTAGTTGTAGTGCCGCAGGTAGTAGCCGGGGTAGTTGACCGACTGGAACGACACGGTGCCGGTGCCCGCCAGGCCGGGCACGACGCGGAACTGGGCGTCCTGGGCCGGGCTGACGTTCGGGTCGATGCGCACGTCGAAGTCGGCGTGGCGGACGTAGCGGTCCTGGAAGTTGTAGGACTGGATCCGGTTGATCGGCGCGGTGGAGCCCCACTTGGCCAGGACGCGGCTCTCCTCGGCGGCGGTGAGGTTGAGGATCGAGCCGTGCCGCTTGCGCGTGCCGCCCAGGTTGTAGTCGGTGCGGGTGGTGAAGTTGCGGGTGCTGCCGAGGTTGGTCGACGTGATCGGCATGTACCCGCGGCCGGTGGCGTACTGGTCCAGCCACAGCGCCCACTCGTTGCGGCCGTTGAACTGCATCCACATCGGGCCCTCGACCACGTTGCCGCCGCCGGTGCCGTTGGAGATGCCCATGTGCGACAGGTTGCCGATCGTCGTCCACGAGCCGAGCACCGAGTTGCTGCCCTCGACGGTGATCTGGCCGTCGGCGGAGGCGCGGTAGTAGCGGTAGCCGCCCACGCTGCCGGGCACCTCGATGATCTGGGTGTCGATCACGCCCTGCCCCGCGCCGCGGTCGATGTAGAGCACCGGCGACGTGAACGTCCGGAAGTCCCGCGTGCGCACGTAGTAGATGCGGTGCTTCTTCACGCCGTTCAGGGTGGCGTTGGTGGCCCAGTAGACGACGTAGTCGCCGGTGGAGGGGTCGTAGATGGCCTCCGGCGCCCAGGCGTTGCCCGCGCCCGCGATGCCCGCCGCGACGTCGAGCAGCCTCGGCGCGGACCAGTTGACCAGGTCGGTCGACTCCCACACCACCAACGACTTGCTGCCGTTGTTGGCCGCGTCCGACCACGACGTGCCCGACGCGATGCGCAGGTCCGTGGCGATGATCCAGTACCGGTCGCCGGCGGGGGAGCGGACCAGCGCGGGGTCGCGCACGCCCCGCGTGCCCACGGTGGACAGCAACACGGGCGCGCCGTTGTTGAGGTCGGTCCAGCGCAGGCCGTCCTTGCTGTGGGCGAGGTAGATCTGCTCGCCGGTCGCGGACTCGCCGGTGAAGTGCGCCAGGAGGTAGCCGGTGAACGGCTCCAGCGCCTCGGCGCGCCGCTCGGTCGTCACCGACCAGGACGTGAACAGCAGGGTCACGGCGACGACGAGCGCGCCGGCCCTTCGAAGAACTCCGGTCACGGGTGATCTCCCTTGATCACAGGGTGGGGACGATCGGGGCGATGGTGCCGTCGGCGTTGAAGGTCATCCGGTCGATGGTGACCTCCCGGTTGGTGCCGTCGCCCGCGGGCACGGCGAAGCGGTGGTAGGCGACGTACCAGGTGTCGGTGCCGGGAGCCTGCACCACCGAGTGGTGGCCGGTGCCCTTGATGCCCAGCTCCAGGCGCTTCTGGAGCACGACGCCGCGCTTGGTCCACGGCCCGAGCGGTGACGGGCCGGTGGCGTAGGCGACCTGGTAGTTCTCGTCGCGGGTGTCGTTCTCCGACCACATGAAGTAGTACGTGCCGTTGCGCTTGATCACGAACGACGCCTCGCGGAAACCGGAGGTGGTGATCGTGCGCACCTTCGTCGGGTCGAACGACACCATGTCGGCGTTGAGCGGGACGACGTGCGCCGCGCCGTTGCCCCAGTACAGGTAGGACTGGCCGTCGTCGTCGGTGAACACCATCGGGTCGATGGCCTGCCCGGAGTACGCGCCCGCGCGGATCAGCGGCTTGCCGAGCGCGTCGCGGAACGGCCCGGTCGGCGAGTCCGACACCGCCACCCCGAGGTGCTTGCCCGTGTCACCGGAGGCCGCACCGCCGCTGAAGTACATGTAGTAGCGGCCGTTCTTGGCCACCACGGAAGGTGCCCAGGCCGAATTGTCGGCCCACGACACGTCCGGTCCGTGGTCGAGGACCACGCCGTGGTCGGTCCAGTTCACCAGGTCGGTGGACGAGAACGCCTTGTAGTACGGGGACGCCCAGCTCGCGTAGCCGTCGGTGGTGGGGTAGAGGTAGTAGCGGCCGTTGAAGTTGGCGATGTGCGGATCGGCGAACAGACCGGGGATGACCGGGCCCTTGGCGGTCTTCGGGGTCCACGGCGCGGTGAGCCGGAAGGAGCTGTCGGCGCGGAACTGCGCGGTGTCCTGGTACGCGTCCAACCACAGCTCGTAGTTGCGGTGCCGCAGCCTGCGGTCCGGGTAGTTGAACGACGCCAGCGACACCGAGCCGGTCACCGATCCGGCGAGGGCGCAGAAGGTCGCGTCCGCGCGGAACTGCGCCGTGCCCGTGTTCGCCTCCAGGCGCAGCCGGTAGTCGAAGTGCCGCAGGAACATCCCGTTGGCGGCCTGGAAGGAGTAGCACGTCGGCGAGGCCAGGCCGTTGACCACCGTGAAGGTGGCGTCCTGCTTGGTCTGCGCCGTGCTGCCGGACGTGACGGGGTCGATCCGGCCCAGGTAGTCCAGGTGGCGGACGAACCGGCCGGGGACGTTGACCGACTCCAGCGACCGCGCGCCGGTCGGCATCGTGGCGGCGGAGGCGGGTGCGGCCGGTAACGCGAGGGTCGAGGCCAGGACGATCAGCGACAGGGCGAGCGTGCCGGTCCGTCGTCGCATCGAGGAGCTCCGATCTTCGGGGGTCGGGGCTTGGTGAGCGCTAACAGTGAGCACTTGCTTAACGTGGTTGCAGGGACACGTTCGGCGAGTATGGGTTATGTTTGCGCTAACATCAAGACCCCTGCGGTGTCGTCCGGCCATCGGGCGCGCGTCCGTCGAGGGCGGGGCAGGGCACGGCCGAGGAGGCGGTCCGGGTCGCGCGGAGCACCGCGACCCGGTACCGCTGCCGGATCAGGACGTCCGGGCCGGCGACACGGCCTCCCACGCGAAGCCGTCCGGGTCGGTGAACGAGCCCGCGTCGCCGCGGATCGCGATCCGGTGCGAGCCGGAGCCCTCGGGGGCGACACCGGCCTCCTTGGCCAGCGCGCGACGTCGGTACAGGGCGAGCTTGACCGCGCCCGACCCGGCGAACTCGACGTACATGCGGCCGAAGCTCTTGCCCACGCTCAGGCCGTGCCCGACGTAGAACCGCTTGCTCGCCGCCACGTCCGCGACGCCGAGCAGGAGCACGACCTCGTCGATCCGCCGGGTGGCCGGACCGGTGTCCTTCTTGGCCGAGGTCGCGATCTTCCAGATCGTCCCGTCCGGGGCCTGCACGACGCCACCGTAGCCCCAGAAGGACTTCGCGGCGGGCTTCAGCGCGGTCGCGCCGGCGTCGAGGGCGGACTCGACGAGGCTGTCGACGGTGGACGGTTGCGACACCGTGAGCGCCATGGTGAAGCCGCGGAAGCCGGTGGTGGGTTCGTCGGAGGCGCGCACGCGGATCTGGGTGTCCAAGCCGAAGGCGTTGGCGTAGAAGCGTTCCGCGGCCGTGGTGTCGGTGACGTGGAGGGTGACGGAGTCGATGGTTGCCATGGCCGCAACGCTAGGCGCGGCCCGGTGGCCGGTGCTTCTCGATTCCTGACCGGTCCGGCGGCGGGGCGTGCGGGTCAGTCCTCGGTCATGACCGGCTCGGTCAGCTTCGCGCCGTCCGCCCGCCCGACGAAGCAGGACGAGGTGCGGTCGGAGGTGCGGTAGCCGTTCGTGGTGCGGAGCCTCCACGCCTCCTCGGTCGGGACGACGACCCAGAACCGCAGGGCGGTCTCCTTGTCCGCGCCGATCACCTTGTCCGAGAGGAAGACCCGGGTGCACTCGGCGGTGGCCCGCCTGGCCAGCTCCTCCGCCGACGGGTACGGGGCCTCCTTCTGGTGGTCGGTGCCGGAGTTGATCGTGTGCAGCACCTCGACGTCGTGCGGGCCGTAGCAGCCGACCCTGGCGTTCGCGCCGAGCCCGCCCGCGCCCTTCGCGGGCGCCCAGTCCAGGCAGTCGTTCTCGAACACCAGCAGGGTGTAGACGGCGATGTCGCCGTCGGGGCCGACGGTCAGCACCGGTTGCGCGGCGGGTGACGACGTCGGGACGACCGACGACGGCGTGCTCTGGGTGGTGGTGGTGGTCGAGTCGGGGACGCCCAGCGTGAAGTGCCGGAAGACCGTGAAGTACAGCAGGACCACCGCGCCGATCACGAACAGCGGGGTGAGCGTGGCGGAGAGGATCAGGCCGGTCCGGCGTCGCGAGTCGATCGACCGGCGGGGGACCGCCGGAGGAGCGGCGGGCCCCTGGGCGGCCGGGGTCGGGTGGTCGGTGGGCGCGGGCGCCTGGACGGGCGGGGTCGGGTGGTCGGTGGGTGCGGGCGCCTGGGCAGCCGGGGCCGGGTGGTCGGTGGGCCCGGGCGTGCGGACGGTCGGTGGGTCGACCCGGGTGGTGAGGTCCTGGTCGGACGCCTGCGCCCGCTCGATCAGCCGGTGGGCCTGCTCGGCCCGCAGGCGGCGGTCGGGGTCGGGTTCGAGCAGGCCGACGATCAGCTCCGCCAGCGGGCCCGGCGTCAGGCGTGGCCGGGGGCGCTCGTTCAGCACCGCGAGCATGGTCGCCGACGTGGTCTCCCGGTCGAACGGGCCGTAGCCCTCGGTGGCGAAGAACAGCGTCGCGCCGAGCGCCCACAGGTCCCAGGCGGGCGACGCCTGGCCGCCGGAGAGGCGTTCCGGCGACATGTACGCGGGCGAGCCGATCAGCGCGCCGGTGGCGGTCAGCCGGGGGTCGTCCAGCGCCTGGGCGATCCCGAAGTCGGTCAGCTTCGCCGTGCCCTTCGCGGGCACCATCACGTTGCCCGGCTTGACGTCCCGGTGCACCACCCCGGACTCGTGGGCCGCCTCCAACGCGGACAGCAGCTGCCCCGCCAGCCTCGCCGCCGCCCGGGCGCCGAGCGGGCCGTCCCGCTCGACCAGCTCGGCCAGCGTCGGGGCCTTGATCAGCTCCATCACGATGTAGGTCTGGTCGTCGTCCTTGATCAGGTCGTAGACCGTGACCACGGCGGGATCGGCCAGTCGGCTCGCGATCCGCGCCTCCCGCAGCACCCGCTCCTGGTAGACGGCGCGTTCGGCGGCGGGCACGCCACCGGGGACCACCAGCTCCTTGACCGCGACGTCCCGGCCGAGCATCGTGTCCTGCCCGAGCCACACCGCGCCCATGCCGCCCCGGCCCAGCTCGCGGACCAGCCGGTAGCGCCCGTTGCCCACCTCACGCATGGTCGGGAAGTCTCGCAGTCCCGCACGGCCGCGCGGCAGGGTGGGCCGGTCACTGCTCCGGTCGGTGCAACGCCGGGTCCGGTCCGGTCTTGTCCTTCGGCGTGACCTCCCGCTGCTCCTGGGTGATCTCGCGGTTGAGGAAGTAGTTGAGCGCGGTGCGGATGGCGGCGATCGCGGCGAGCTGACCGATCTCCTGGAAGCTGGGGGCCAGGGCGCTGCGCAGGATGTCCGCCGCGAGCTGGAACTCCAGCCCCAGGACGAGGAACCGGCTCAGCGACAGCCGGATGGGCGTGAACACCGCCGCGTCCCGGTGCCGCAGCCCTTGCCCGACGAACCGGACCACCGCCCACAACGCACCGATCAGGATCACGGCCACGCCCGCCGCCTCCACGACGGTGACCAGCACGTCGACGACCGACCTGAACGTCTCCGAACCCATGCGCCAACCTCCTCGTGACGCCCAGGGCTTACCCCAACCCGCGAATCCGACACGTGGACCGCCGGATCACCGGTGCCGGGCTCGTCGAGCGGCGGGAAGGGCGTCGAGCGCGTGGCGACCCGCGCCGACCGGGGCCGGCACCCCTTGACACCCGCACGGCCCGGCTCACACACTTGGCTCCGCCATGCCATGTTAGCGCAAACATTGCGCCATGCCGCACCGCTCGGCGGCCGACAACCGCCGGTCGTGCGGTCCTCGAGTCGGCCGATCCGCCGCGGCCGGTTGCACCACCCGGATGTGCCAGCGCACCGACCCGGCCCACGCCGGTCGCTGGTTCCTCCCCGTTGTGGGCCGGACAAAGGAGTCCTGATGTCCCGCTTGTCCCCGAGGCGGTGGCGCGCGGTGCTGGCCGCCGCGGTCGTCGGCTTGGCCGCCTCGCTGCTCCCGGTCGGCACGGCCCAGGCCGCGCCCGTGACCGTGGACGTCGGCGTGCAGTTCACCGACACCGGCGGCAACCTCGTCCAGGCGCACGGCGGTGGCGTGATCAAGGTCGGGTCCTACTACTACTGGTTCGGCGAGAACCGGCACCCGGACAACCTGTTCCGCGCCGTGTCGGTCTACCGGTCGACCGACCTGAAGACCTGGGAGTTCCGCAACAACGTCCTCACCCAGAACAGCCACGCCGAACTCCGGACCTCCTGGGTGGAACGCCCCAAGGTCGTCTACAACGCGTCCACGGGCCAGTACGTCATGTGGATGCACTGGGAGAACGGCCAGGACTACGGCCAGGCACGCGCGGCCGTCGCCTACTCGTCCACAGTGGACGGGAACTACACCTACCAGGGCAGCTTCCGGCCGCTCGGCAACATGTCCCGCGACATCACGCTGTTCAAGGACGACGACGGCTCCGCCTACATGATCTCCGCCGCGCGGGAGAACTACGACCTGCACATCTACCGCCTCACCGCCGACTACCGGGGCGTGGCCCAGTTGGTCGGCAACCCGTGGCCGGGCGGGCACCGCGAGGCGCCGGCGTTGTTCAAGCGCAACGGCGTGTACTTCATGCTCACCTCGGGCGCCACGGGTTGGTCGCCGAACCAGGGCAAGTACGCCACCGCCGGCAGCGTGTCCGGGCCGTGGAGCGCCATGCAGAACGTCGGCGACTCGACCACGTACCGCTCGCAGCCGGCCTACGTGCTGCCGATCCAGGGCACCCAGGCGACCTCGTACCTCTACATGGGCGACCGCTGGGCCGGCGCGTGGGGCGGACCCGTCGGCGACTCCAGCTACGTCTGGCTGCCCATCGCGTTCCCGAGCAACACGACCATGAGCCTGTCGAACGCGGACCGGGTCGTCATCGACACGGCGGCCGGCACGGTCGGCGCCGTGGCGGCGGCCTACGACCGGATCACCGTGCGGCACTCCGGCAAGTGCCTCGACGTGGCCAACGCCGGCGGCGCGGACGGCGCGGCGTTGATGCAGTACCCGTGCGGCAGCGGCAGCAACCAGCAGTTCCGCCTCCAGTCCGCGGGCGGGAGCTACTACCAGCTGATCGCCCGGCACTCCGGCAAGTGCCTGGACGTGAGCGACGCCAGCACCGCGGACGGCGCGGCCGTGGTGCAGTGGAGCTGCAACTCCGGCCAGAACCAGCAGTGGTCGCTGGTCGACGCCGGGTCCGGGTACTCCAGGCTGGTCGCGCGGCACTCCGGCAAGTGCCTGGACCTGCCCGGCAGCTCGCAGGACAACCTGCAGTTCAAGCAGTACCCGTGCGGCACCGGCCAGAACCAGCAGTTCCAGTTCACCCGGGTCTGAGCGGCGACGCCGGCGTGGCGCGTGACGCCACGCCGGCGCGGCCCGCTCCCACGGCCCGCGAGGTCAGCCGGCGACGGCCCGCACCCGGCGCAGCACCTCGTCCACGCCCAGCGTGGTGGCCACGGCGTGCAGGTCGGGGCTGCGGGTGGACCCGGTCAGCGCGAGCCGGATGATCTGCGAGGCCTCGCGGATCGACCCGCCGGCCGGGTAGGGCTCCGGGTTCTGCTTGAGGTCCTTCGGCCTGGGCGCGAACCCGTGCTTGGCGGCCAGCTCGCGGATCTGGTCGAACCACTCGCCGGAGTCCGGCAGCGGCCGGTAGTGCTCGGCGAAGTCGGCCGCGAACGCCCGCACCAGCTCGGGGGCCACGCCCAGCTGCGCGAACTGCTCCCCGGTGACGTCCTGCGGCGTGAACAGCTCGGGGAAGAAGAACCCGTACGCCTCGCGGAACCCGGACCACTTGCGCAGGTCCTTGCGCGGGTTGGGCACGTCGGCGCCCCGCTCCACGGCCAGCGCGGCCAGGGCGAGCTCGCGCCGCGCGTCGAGCACCGGCACCAGGTCGGCGTCGTGGTCGACGGCCCACGCGCGCACGGCGTCGAGGATCTGCTCACCGGACAGCGTGGCGATGTGGTCGGCGGAGATGTCCTCCAGCTTCACCAGGTCGACCAGCGGCCCGGCGACACCGCACTCGGCCAGCCGGATCGGCGCGTCCAGCGCCTCGGCCAGCGGCGTCTCGGCCAGCCTGCCGTTCGCCAGGCCGCGCAGGTAGTACAGCACCGCCTCGGCCGGGAAGCCCTGCTCGATGTAGAAGTCCACCGAGGCCTCGGGGTCCTTGCGCTTGGACAGCTTCCGCTTGCCGCCGGGGATCTGCTTCATCAGCGGCGCGATGTGGGCGTAGCGGGGCGCGTCGAACCCGAGCGCGGCGAACAGCTGCAGGTGCAGCGGCACGGAGGAGATCCACTCCTCGGCGCGGATCACCAGGGTGGTGCGCATCAGGTGGTCGTCCACGGCGTGCGCGAAGTGGTAGGTGGGCAGCCGGACCTCGTTCGCCGAAGACTTGAGGATGACCACGTCGTTGCGGTTGTCCTCGTGCTCCAGCTCGCCGCGGATCTCGTCCTGGAACCGGGCCCTTGCCTCGACGCCGGGCGACCGGAACCGGACCACGTACGGCGCGCCCTCGGCCAGCTTGGCGCGCACGTCGGCGGGGTCGCGGTCACGCCACAGCGCCCAGCCCGCGTAGTAGCCGGGCGGCATCTTGGTGGCGTCCTGGCGGGCCCGGATGTCGGCCAGCTCGTCCGGCGTGGCGAAGCACAGGTACGCCTTGCCCTCGCGCAGCAGCTCGCGGACGTAGGTGAGGTAGACGTCCTCGCGCTGGGACTGGTAGTACGGCCCGTAGTCGCCGACCTCGTCGTGCTCGTCGGCGGGCAGGCCGAAGTAGGCGAAGGCGTTGTCGAACTGGGCCGCCGCACCCCGTACCTCGCGGGCCTGGTCGGTGTCCTCCACCCGCAGCACGTAGGACCCGCCGGTGCGGTGGGCGACGTCACGGTCGATCATCGCGACGTAGATGCCGCCGATGTGCACGAACCCCGTCGGCGAGGGGCCGAACCGGGTGACCTCGGCGCCGTCGGGCAGCTGCCGGGCCGGGTAGCGCTGTTCCCAGTGGGCCGGCTCCGGCAGGTCGGCGGGGAACAGGGCGTCGATCTCGGCGCGGTCAAGCATCGGTTTCACGGTCTCCAACAACGGGTGGGCGGAAGGGCTCTGAGGCTACCAACCGGCGGACGGCGCGCCCGACGAGCCGACGCTCACCCGCCCTTGGTGAACCGGTCGTTGAGCCGCGCGGCCAGGTCGCGGGTCAGGCCGGTGGGCGGCAGCGGGTGGCCGACGGCCGTGGTCAGCACGTCGAGGTGGGTGTCGACGGTCGCCTCGATCAGGTCGGTCAGCGCGGCGGCGGCCGACCGGGCACGACGCCAGCCCACCAGCGCGACGCCGACGCCGACCACCGCGGCCGGGTACCAGCGCCAGCCGAGCGCCGCGTAGAGCACGCCCCAGCCGACCAGCGTGGTGGTCGAGTGGAACCGGGCCTCGGCCGCCTGCACCGGCAGCCGCGCCGGTTCGGGCACCAGCAGCCACAGCCGCGGCCACAGCGGGCCCAGCAGCAGGCCCTGGTACTGCGCGGTGACGCGCGAGTCGAGCAGGCGGAACCGCTCGCCGATCCAGGTGGCCCGGCGCGGCCGGTAGGCGGGCACCGGGTCGATCCCCGCCTTCGCCGAGGCCCGGTCGAACCGCCACCGCCGCACCGCGACCACCGGTCGGGCCAACCAGGCGGCCGGACCGCGCCACGGCCTCACCCACACGGCCTGCGCGAGCCCGCCCAGCGCCTGCGCGGCGAACGCGGCCGCCGCCGCGCCCAGCAGCAGCCCGACGGTGACCACCGCGACCGGCAGCCGGGGGAACGCCGCGACCACGTCGTTGCCGACCCGCACGACGTCGAACGCCCGCCGGTGCCCGAGCCGGACCGCGCACACGACCGCGGCGACGAACAGCGCGCCGGGCAGCACCAGGGTGGTGACCCACCGCTCGGCGAGCTTGCCGCCCAGGGACTGGAGGAACGGGTTCATCGGTGCGACCTGGTGGGTGGCGCGGGCCGGTGGTGGGCGGGCCGGTGGTGGGCGGGCTTGCCGCCCGGGGTCCGGCGGATCGGGGTCACCGGGGTGGCCCGGCGGGTGGGGGCCGGTGTGCCGGGTCGGCCGGGTTGGCCGGCGGCTGGTCGGGCGGGGAACGGGTTCACCGCGGCGTCCCGGTGGGCAGCATCGGCTCGTCGTCGAACAGCGCGCAGACCGGCGGCCTGCCCTCGTCGTCACGGCGGTCCTGCCGGCCGCAGATCCCGCGCGGGCAGCGGTACTCGCCGCGACCGGTGCTCGGCGGACGCGGTCCGCGCGGGTCCGGGTAGGCGTTGCCCACGCCCGCCGGCTCGCCGACGCCGCGGACCGGGCTGTCCGACCCCGTGCCGGGGATCAGGTCGAACCGCGCGCACGCGTCGAGGGCCGACCCGCCGTCCCGCACCCCGGCGACGGTGCGCTCCAGCCGGTCGGACCAGCGCCCCGCGGCGGCGGCGCGGCGCAGCTCGGGCAGCAGCAGGCACCACAGCACCAGCGCCTGCGCCTCGTCCAATTCCACCGCCACGCCGTCCCCCTGTGCCACGCTGGGTATCGGTCCGAACCGTAGCGGGTGAGCACACGAGGTCGGTGTCGTGGAGATGCGGGACGCCATCCCCCTGGACGAGCGCATCGCGCGGTGCCGGCTGACCGGCGACCCCACCGACGTGCTCGGGCCGGACGCGTTGGCGCAGGCCGCCCGCCTGGCGCTGCCCGCCATCGGCCGGGACGCGGAGCCGCGGGTCCTGGCCACCCTGGCGGCGCTGCACTGGATCCGCCAGGGCGCGCTGCGGCCGGAGATCGGCGGGCCGGACCTCGACGCGTGCCTGAACCTCTGCGGCCCGCTCGCGTCACTGGCGCCGGACGCCGTGCCCGCCCCGGTGCTGGAGTGGCGGGCGGACAACCCCGAGGTCCCCGTGCTGTCGGCGCGCGAGGTCGGCGGCTACTACGCGACCGTGATCGCCCGCAACGCCCTGGTGACTGGCCACCCGGAGCTGGTCGACCTCGGGGTGGAGGCGAGCCGGGCGGCCGGGCGCACCACCCGCGACGCGGACCTCACCGTGCACCGGTTCAACCTGCTCCTGCTGCTCTGGACCCGGCACGAGCGCGGCGGCGCGGTGGCCGACCTGGACGAGGCCGTGGCGGTGGGCCGTGAGGCCCTGGAGCCCGCCGAGCACCCGCTCGCCACCGCCGTGGCGCTCAACCTCGGCATGGCGCTGCACACCCGCTTCCAGGTGCTCGGACGTGAAGCCGACCTCGACGAGGCCATCGGGTGGCTGCGCCTGGTGCGGACCGTGCCGCCCGAGGACGACGACCGGGCCAGGTTCCTGTTCGCCCTGGCCACCTCGCTGGCGTTCCGGTGCGAACGCGGCGCGCCGTTGGCCGAGGTGGACGAGTGCGTCGAGGTGGCGCGGGACCTCCTGGCCACGTGCCCCGAGGGTCACCCGGACCACCACGTCGCCCGCCTGGTGCTCGGCGAGGCCCTGAAGATCAGGTTCGTCCGCACGGGGGAGACCGCCGACGTCGCCGACATCGACGAGAGCGTCCGGCACGCGTCCGAGGTGCTGTCGGCCACCGCCGCCTCCGACGACGTCGACGTCACCGCGCTGCTCAAGCTGATCGTCTCGCTGGTGCTCCGGGTCATGCACGCCCGCGCCTACGGCAGCCCCGACGAGGGCGACCTGGCCGAGGCGGTGCGGCTGTCCGCCATCGCCGACGCCGCCGTGGCCGAGGGCGATCCGCTGCGGCACGAGGTGGACCGGGTACTGGCGACCGTCCGGCGTGCGGCACGCGACGACCACCCGGCCGCCGAACGCGCGGCCCGGGCCGCGTTGTCCGCCGAGAACCTGGAGCCCGCCCAGCGTGCCGGCGCGCTGTTCGGCCTGGCCGACGTGCTGACCGTGCGGTACGGGGAGAACGACGACCCAGCCCTGCTCCGGGAGGCCGAGCAACTGCTGCGGCAGGCGTTGAGCGACCCGGACGACGACCACCACGTGCTGATCGCGGCCCGGTTGAAGCTGGCGGAGGTCTGCCGGGAGTGGTTCCGGCTCTCCGGCGCGGATCGCGACCTGGACGCGGCCGTCGAGGCGACGCGGGAAGCGGTCCGCACGGGCATCCCCGACCAGTTCCTGCGCAACCTGAACCTGTTGCACCACGCGGACCTGCTGCGGCAGCGGTTCGAGCGCACCCGGCGCACGGCCGATCTGGACGAGCGCGTGGCGGTGCTGCGCTCGCTCCTGCCGCTGGCCGCCGACGACGCCGACCGCGCCGGCTACCTGCGCGAACTGGCCTCGGCGTTGACCACGCGGTTCCACTCGTCGCGAGAGCGGGCCGACCTCGACCGCGCCGTGGACGCCGTCGACCGCGCCGCCGCGCTGCTGCCGCCGGACCACCCGAAGTCGCCCGTCGTGTGGACGACCGGCGCGCTGGTGCGGAACCTGCGCTTCACCGTCGCGTCCGACCCCGACGACATCGCCGAGGCGGTCCGGCTGGCCCGCGCCGCGGTCGGCCGCACGCCGTCCGGCGACCCGAACCGGCGTGACGCGCTCGGCGCCCTGGCCGTCTCGCTCGGTTCGGCGGCGAGGGCGGCGCAGGACCCGGCGGCCGTCACCGAGGCCATCACAGCCTGCCGTGAGGCGATGGCCGCGGGTGAGGCGCCCGACGTGTCCGACACCCTCGCGCTGAGCGAGCTGCTGTCCGATCGCTACCGGCTCACCGGGTCCGTCGCCGACCTGGAGCAGGCCGCCGCCGCGCTGCGGTCGGCGCTGCCCGCCGCGCCGCGCCGGGAGCGCGGCCTCCTGCTGAACAACCTCGCGCTGATCCTGCACCAGCAGGTCCAGCACCTGGGCACGGCGGCGGACCTGGGCGAGGCGGTCGAGGACACCATCCGGGAAGTGGAGGAGGCGGCGGCCGCACTGCCGCCGTGGCACGGCGACGCCCTGGCGCTGACCGCGAAGGCCGCCACCCTGCGCGCCGGCCGGTACGAGCTGCGCCGCGACCGCGCCGACCTCGACCGGGCGGCCGCCGCCCTGCGCGCCGCCGTGGCCGGCGCCGAGGTCGCCCACCCCGCGCTGTCGGAGTGCCGGCTGTACCTGGGGCTGGTGCTGACGCTGCGCTTCCTGCACGACACCGAGGTCGCCGACATCGACGAGGCCATCGCCGTGCTGCGCGAAGGACCGGTCGAAGCAGGGCACGAGCCGCTGCGCCGGGCGTTCCGACCCCAGTTGGCGCTCGCGCTGCTGTCGCGCGCGCAGTGGATCCCGTCGCCGGGCGCCGCCGACGAAGCCGTCGAGTTGCTGCGCGAGGCCCGCGGCGACGTCCCGACCGGCAGTCCGGGCCACCTCGCGATCCAGCTGCACCTGGGACGGGCGTTGCAACTGCGCTACAACGAGACCGGCGACCCGGCCGCGCTGACCGAGGCGATCGAGGCCGCCAGGACCGGCATCCGCACATCCTCGCCGGACCACGCCCACCACACCACGCTGCTCGTGCTGCTCGGCACGCTGCTGACCCAGCTGTTCGAGCGGACCGACGACCACGCCGCCCTGGACGAAGCCATCGAGGCGCACCGCCGCACCGCCGCGACGACCACTGCGGGCACCGGGGTGGTGGCCGCCGCCCGGTCCGAGCTGGCGAACTCGCTGCGCTCCCGGTACGTCCGCCGCCGCGACCCGGCCGACCTGGCCGAGGCCGTCGAAGCGGCCCGGCGCGCCCTGGCGCTGCCGGGTCTCCAAGCGCCCGAGCGGGCGGCGGCCGCGGTGGCCCTGGGCAACACGCTGCTGGTTCGCGGCCAACACACCAGCGACCCCGACGACCTCGCCGCGGCGGTCGACCTCTGCCGCGACGCCGTCGGCGGCCTGCCCGGCGGGCACTTCCTCATGCGGCTGCACCTGATGGGGCTCGGCACGGCGTTGTGGGCCCGGTACGAGCGGACCGGCGCGATCGCCGACCTGCACGAGGCGATCGACGTCATGCGCGCGGCGGCGGACCGCGGCGGCGACCGCGCGCAGCACTCCCTCATGCTGACCAACCTCGGCAGCGCGCTGTCCGCCAGGGCACGTCACCTGGGCTCCACGGCGGACCACGACGCGGCCGTGGACGCCACCCGGGCCGCGGTCGAGGCCGCGTCCGAGGCGACCGCGGTCACCTGCCTGCTCAACCTCGCCGCCGCCCTGCACCTGCGCTTCGTCGAACGCCAGGACCCCACCGACCTCGACGCGGCGGTCGACGCCGCCGACGCCGCCGTCCGGCGCTGCCCGCAGGGCCACCCGCACCGGGCGCAGCTGCTGTCCAACCTGGCCATGATGCGGTACAGCCGCGACCGGCTGCGCCAGGGCGGCGACGACCTGGACCAGGCCGTCGCCCTGCTGCGGGAGGCGGTGGCGAGCACCGACCCGGCGCAGGCGTCGAGGGACGTGTACCGGTTCAACCTGGCGTCGGTGCTGCGCGCCTGCTACGAGCGGCGCGGCCGGGACGAGGACGCGTCCGAGGCGATCGAGCAGGGCCGGCGCGCGGTCGAGGCCCTCCCGGCCGACGATCCCCGCCGGGCGCTGGCCTGGCTGAACCTCGGCATGACGCTGCACCTGCGGTACGTGCGCCACGGTGTCGCGTCCGACTACGACGACGCCGTGGCGGCCTTCCGCGCCGCCGTCGGATCCCGCTCCGCCACGCCGACGACCCGGTCGTCCGCCGCCCTGGGCTGGGCCTTCCTCGCCGCTCAGGAGGCGGACTGGCCGTCGGCGGTCGAGGGGTTCGGCACCGCGGCGGCCCTGCTGCCGCAGTTCGCCTGGCACGGTGTCGAGCGCGGCGCCCGGGAACGGCGGCTGGACCGGTGGGACGGCGTGGCCGCGGCGGGCGCGGCGGCCGCGTTGGAGGCGGGTGACCCGGACCTCGCGGTGGAGCTGCTCGAACAGGGGCGCTCGGTGCTGTGGTCGCAGGTGTTGCAGACCCGCGACGACACCTCGGTGCTGCGCGAGCGGGACCCGGCGCTGTACGACCGGCTGCGCAGCGTGGCCGCGCAACTGGCGGAGGCGAGCGGCGTCGACGCGCCGACCGGCGTGGGACCGGCCCTGCCCGGCTCGCCCGTGCTGCCCGCGGCCCTCCCGGGCGACGCCGCCCGACGCGACCAGGACCGCCGCATCCGGCTGGCCGAGGAGTGGGACCGGCTGCTCGCGCGGGCGCGGGCGACGCCGGGGCTGGAGCACCTGCTGACGGTGCCGCCGCTGTCCGCCCTGCGCGACGGCCTGCCCGACGGGCCGGTGGTGCTGGTCAACGTCGACGACGCCCGGTGCGACGCGCTGGTGGTGCGCCGCGAGGGCCCGGTGGAGCACATCCCGCTGCCCGACCTGTCCGCGAGCGAGACCGGCCGGCGGGCCGCCGCGTACCTGCGCGCGTTGCGGGTGCTGGGCGGGCCGGCGGCGCCCGGCGACCTGACCCGCACCAGCGCGAAGCAGACCCTGCACGTGACGCTGGAGTGGCTGTGGGACGTCGTCGCCGGACCCGTGCTCGACCACCTCGGCCCGGCCGACGGCGAGCGGCTGTGGTGGTGCCCCACCGGCCTGCTGACCCTGCTGCCGCTGCACGCCGCCGGCTACCACGACCCCGCCGACACCCCGGCCGGCCGGACCGTGCTCGACCGCGTCGTCTCGTCCTACACCCCGACGCTGCGGGCGCTCGCCAGGGCGCGCAAGGCCGACGCGCCGGCCACCGCGGACCGGCGGCTGCTGGCGGTCAGCCTGCCGGAGCCCCCGCCCGGTGGCGTGGCGCTGAGCCCGTTGCCGGGTGCGCGCGCGGAGGCCGCGTTCTTCGAGCGCGCGATGCCCGGGTCGCACACGCTGCGCGTCGGTGACGCGGCCACGCACGCCACCGTCACCGCCGACCTGCGGACCCACGCGTACGCGCACTTCGCCTGCCACGGCTCGCAGGACGTGAACGACCCGTCCACGGGCGCGCTCTACCTGTGGGACAAGCCGCTCACCGTGCTCGACGTCGCCGAACTCGACCTCGCGCACGCCGAACTGGCCTACCTGTCCGCCTGCCACACCGCCGTGGGCGGCGCCACCCTGCCCGACGAGGCCATCCACCTCGCCGCGGCGCTGCAACTCGCGGGCTACCGGCACGTGATCGCGACCCTGTGGACGGTCGGCGACCGGACCGCGGTCGACGTGGCCACGTCCGTCTACACGTCACTGGTCGACGGCGCCGGCCTCGACCTCGCCGACACCGCCCACGTGCTGCACCGGACCGTGCGGGCGTTGCGCGACGCCGACCCGCGCGACCCGACGCGGTGGGCGCCGTACATCCACTCGGGTGCATGATCACACCCGGGACCGGCCTGCCGGCGGACCCCCGGGCTGCGGCAACCGGGTGAAGCACCGATCGGCCGGGTAACCCCGCGCCCCGACCACCGATACGCGGTCAGCACACCGTGAACGGAGACCACATGTCGACCACCGAGAAGCCGTTGACCGACGACGGCTTACCCGGGCTGTTCCACGTCGCCGACGCGATGTCGCTGCGCGGCCAGCGGGACTACCTGATCGCGTTGCGGGCACGCCTGGCGCTGGCCGTCCTCGCGGCGGTGTGCGGGGTGTTCGCGGTCAAGGTCGGCCGGATCGACGTCGCGGCCGTGGGCACCGGCATCGCGCTGCTGGTCATGCTGCTGGTCGAGCAGCACTTCCGCGGCAGCTCACCCGAGACCAGGTGGTACGACGGCCGCGCGCTGGCCGAGTCCGCGAAGAGCATGGGCTGGCGCTTCGCCGTCGGCGGCTCGCCCTTCCCGCTCGGCGAGGACGAGCGCGAGGTCGAGCTGCGGTTCATCGAGCAGATGGGCGCGCTGCTCAAGGACGGCCCCAGCAGCGGCATCACCCCGCCGGACCGCCCCACCGTCAGCCAGGCCATGCGCGACCTGCGCACCTCCGACCTCGCCACCCGCAAGCGGACCTACGTCGCCGACCGCATCACCGACCAGCAGAGGTGGTACGCGAGCAAGTCCACCACCAACGCGCACTGGGCCCGCCAGTCGCAGCGGGTCCTGTACGCGTTCGCCTTCGCGGGCATCGTCGCCGCCTTCGCCCGGGCCTTCGGCATGATCGGCTTCGACCTGGCCGGTGTCGCGGCGGCGCTGATCGCCGCGGGCGCGGCCTGGGCGGGCACCAAGCAGTACTCGACGTTGGCCCGCGCCTACGCCTACGCGTCCACCGAGCTCGGCATCGTCAAGGACCGGTTGGCGCTCGTGGTGGACGAGGCGACCTGGGCCGCCGAGGTCGCCGACGCGGAGGAGGCCATCAGCCGCGAGCACACGATGTGGCGCGCTTCCCGGACCCGCGCCACGTCCTGACGCCGCCTCACGGGGTGAGGTTCTGCCGGGCCAACCGGGTCGTCGGGTGGTCCGGGCCGAGCGCCCGGGTGCTCCTGTCCAGCGTGTCCAGGCCGAGGTGGGTCGCCTCCTCGACCTCTCCCAGCTCCCACAGGCCGTGCGCCAGGTTGACCGCCGAGACGAGCGTGTCCGGGTGGTCGTGGCCGAGCAGGAAGCGGCGGCGTGCCAACGTGTCCTCGTCCAAGGCGCGCGCCGCGGCGTGGTCGCCGACGCCGCGCAGGTCGGCGGCCAGGTTGTTGGCCACCACCAGCGTGTTGGGGTGCAGGTCGGACAGCAGCTCCCGGCACAGGTCGTGCGCCCGGCGTCGCAGCGGCAGCGCCTGCACGGGCTCGCCCCGCCGGTTCAGGTAGGTGGCGGTCCGGTCCAGCAGCCAGGCGATGTCGTTCCCGACGAGCCGCAGCTCGCGGTCGGGCCCGGTGACCGTCAGCACGTGCGGCAGCAGTTGGCGCCACGCCGACCACACCGCCGGGTCGTCGCCGGGGCCCTGGGGCACGGCCGCGCACAGCAGCAGCACCGCAGTGGTCGGCCAGCCCAGCAACGGCCCGGCGGTGCCGTCGGCCCGCGCCCGCAGCAGCGTGGCCGGCACGGTGTGCAGCCGCACGCTGTCCCGCTCCGGCTGCACCATCGCCTGCCGCCGCAGCTCCGCCAGGGTGGCCTGGAGCATCACCGGGTCCGCCGCGATGTCGGCCAGCGGCACCGGCAGCAGCTCGTGGTGCCGGGCGAACAACGTCAGCGGCACCGGCTCCGGCGCCAGCCACGCGATCAGCGTCAGCAGTTGGAACGCGGCGACGTCCTTGTCCGCGAGCCGGTCGAACGCCTCCGACCACGACGCGGCGACCGACGTCGGGTAGCCGCCGACGCCCGTGCGACCGCCCAGCGCCTTGTCCGCCTCGACCCGCAACCGGGACAGGTAGCCGTCCGCGTCCAACGTCGTGTCGGCCAGCAGGGCCGCCGCCTGGTCGACCGCGAGCGGCAGGTCGCCCAGCGCCTCGGCCACCCGTCCCGCGTTCGCCTCGTCCAGGTGGTAGGCCATGGAGCACAGCAGCTCGACCGACTCGGCCCGGCTGAACGGCGTCACCGGCACCGAGGCGGCCAGGTCGTGCCAGTCCGGGTTGCGGGTGGTGACGACCACGTGGCCGGTGCCGCCGGGCAGCAACCCGCGCAACGCCGCCGGGTCCTCCGCGCTGTCGAACACCAGCAGCCAGCGGTCCTGCGCGCGCAACGCGCCGGACAACCGGGCCGCCGCCGCGGCCGCGCTGTCGGACGGCTCGGCCAGCCGCAGCGCCCGCGCCAGCTCCGCCAGGTGGTTCACCACGAGCTCGGGCGCGCCCGCCGGCACCCACCACGCCACGTCGTACTCGGCGGCGAACCGCTGCGCGTACTCCAGCACGGTCGTGGTCTTGCCGACCCCGCTCATGCCGAGCAGGGCCACCCGCCGGTGGCGGGTCAGGTCGTGCCGCAACCGCGCCAGCAGTTCGTCGCGGCCGGTGAACCGGGACAGCGGCGCGGGCAGGTTCCACAACCGCGTGGCGGTGGCGTCGAGGCGGTCGACCTTCAGCTCCGTCAACGCGTGGTGCACCGCGGTCTCCGCCTCCGCAGGCGACGACACCGAGGCGACGGTGCCGACCTCGGTCAGCCGGGCCCGGAACCGGTCCTGGCGCGGGCCGTGCTCGCGGTCCAGGAACAGCCGCGCGGGCCCTTCCGCGTCCTGGCCGAGCAGGAACACCAGCCGCGGGATGCCCGCCTCGCCGGCGACCTCGAACTCCAGTTCGGTGTAGGACACCTCGGGCCGATCGCGCACCGGCGAGCCGTACCGGAACCCCGCCAGCAGCACGTAGACGTCCGCCTTCACCACGGCCTCGCGGCAGACCTGCGCGGGTTTCTCCTCCCGTGCCGCGAAGTAGGCCATGTCGATCACCGCGTCGCCTGCGCGGCTGATCGCGGACTCCACCGCGTCCACGAAGGACCGGCCCGCGGGCAACTCGCGCAGTTCCGAGGTGTGGCTGATGAACACCCGTCGAGGCGGTCGCGCGCGGTCCACGACGATCAGCATCGCACGGGAGGCGCACTCCGCATTTTTCGGACGATCCGGGTCGACGCGGCCTGAGCCGGGGCTCACCGCCCCCGGCGGCACCGGGCACCTCGCCGGAGCGCGTCCCGCCTCACCCGCCCGCGACCGGGCGCACCGCCCTCATCCACAGGTGCCAGGGCGTCGGGTCGTCGCCGAGCCGCGGCTCCCGCAGGGTCTCGACGAGCAGCCCGGAGTCCTCCATGGCCGCGGTGTAGGCGCTCAGCGGGTGGTTCCACCCGGTGAACCTCATCCGCATCCCGTCCCGCTCGACCTCTTCCTCGAACCGGTGACGTCCGAAGTAGGGCCGGTCGAGGACGAAGACGCCGTCACGGCGGCTGCCGGTGTTGGTGATCGGGTGGGTGATCGCCAGGCAGAGCCTGCCTCCCGGTTCGAGCACCCGGCCGATCTCGGCGACGGTGCCGGGCAGGTCGTCGACGTCCATCAGCACGCAGTAGGCGACGACGAGGTCGAAGCTGTCGTCGGGGAAGGGGAGGTCCGCCGAGTCGGCCACCAGGTACCGCCCCTCGGGGTGCGCCCGCCGCGCCGCCTCCAGCAGCGTGGGGGAGGCGTCGACACCGGTCACCCGGTGCCCTCGCGCGGCGAGGTCGCGGGCCACCCGGCCCTCGCCGCACCCGAGGTCCAGGGTGGCCCGTCCGGCGGGCGGCACCAGCTCGAAGAACGCGTCCCGGTAGCGCCAGTAGGAGTCGAAGCCGGGTTTGCGCACCCAGGCGATCCAGTTGCGCGCCTGCTCTTCCCAGTCCTGCCCGGCGTCGGTCATCGCCTTCTCGGTCATCGGCGTGAGCCTAGTGAGCGGTGGTCACCGCGTCCCCACGGATTCCTCGCTGGGCGCGGTACGCGGTGCGAGGACGTTGGCGAACCCCACGGCCAGCAGGCACAGCGCCACCGGCACGAGGAACGCCACGTTCAGCGGGATCCAGTGGGCCAGGCCGCCGATCAGCGCCGGACCCGCGAGCAGGCCGACGTAACCCAGGCCGACCACGCGGGCCATCAGCGCGCCGGACGAGCGCTGGTCCAGGTTGCCCGCGGCCGAGAACAGCTGCGGCACGCTGCCGGACAGGCCGAGGCCGAACAGCGCCCAGCCCGCGAACGCCGACCACACCCACGGTGAGAACACCACGAGCAGGAGCCCGAACGCGGCCAGCGCCGCCCCGTACCGCACGATCGCGACCGGGCCGACGAGCGCGGCGACGCGGTCGGTGGCGAACCGGCCGGCGGTCATCGCGACCGCGAACGAGCCGTAGGCGAACGCGGCCGTGCTGGTGGACGTGCCCAGGACGTCCTCGGCGTGCAGCGCGGCCCAGTCGTTGGCGACGCCCTCGGCGAGCATCATGGCGAACGCGATCGCGCCCAGCAGCCACACCAGCTTGGTCGACGGCTTGGTCGACGGCTTGGCCGCCGGTGCGTCGGACGCGGTCTCCTCCGCCTCGGGCCGGCCGTCGACCAGGAACCGGGCGGTCAGCAGCGACACCACGATGGTGAACACGCCGCACGCGCCCAGCGTCACGGCGGTGGGCACGTCGGCGCTCAGCGTGGCCGCGCCCACGACCGCCGCCATCGCGCCGCCGATCGACCACATCGCGTGGAACGCCGCCATGATCGGCCGCGGGTAGGCCCGCTCCACCACCACGGCGTGGGAGTTCATCGCGACGTCGATCGTGCCGTTGCCGAAGCCGAAGCACACCAGGGCCAGGCCCAGCGTCCACCAGGACGTGGCCAGGCCGGGGAAGAACAGGGCGACGCCGAGCAGCACTCCGGCCGCGGGCAGGAGCTTGCGCTGGCCGAACCGGTCGGCCAGGGGACCGGCGACCTGCATGCCGAGGAACGCCGCGCCGCCGAGCACGAGCAGCAGCCCGCCCAGCGCGCTGTGCGAGATGCCGGTCGCGCGCTCGACGTTGGGGATGTGCACCACCCACAGGCCGACGGCGAACCCGTTGAGGGTGAAGTAGATCCACGTCGCGACGCGGGCGGCACGTGGCAGAGCGGTCGTCACAGGGTCTCCAGTCGTTCGGCTACGTGCACGAGCACCCCGCGCGCGGCCAGTTCGCGGCGCACGCCCACGGGGGAGTCGGTGTCGGTGACCAGCACGTCCGGCCGGTCGGCGGGGCAGACGTGGGCGAGCGCGGTGCGGTCGAACTTCGTGCTGTCGGCCAGCACGACCGTGCGCCCGGACACGGCCATCGCCTGCTGCTTCACCTCGGCGTCGGCCAGGTTGTGCGCGGTCAGCCCGGCGTCCAGGTCGAACGCGCACGGGCTGAGCACGGCGACGTCGAAGCGCAGCGCCCGCAGCGACGCCAGCGCCAGCGGGCCCACCATGGCCAGCTCGCCGGGCCTGGGCTCGCCGCCGGGCAGCAGCAGCCGCACCTCGGGCGCGTCGAGCAGCTCGCGCACCGCGTGCAGGGACAGCGGCATCACGGTGACCGGGCGGCCTCGCAGCAGCTTCGCCACCTCGACCGCCGTCGTGCCGCTGTCCAGCACGATCGTCTCGCCGTCGCGGATCAGCTCGACGGCGGCCGCGGCGATGGCGCGCTTGGCGTCGTTCGCGGTCGCGGAGCGCGCGGTGAACGGCGGCTCGACGCCCGCCGGGCTGAGCGGCACCGCGCCGCCGTGCACCCGGCGCAGCACTCCGCCCGCCGCGAGCAGGTCGAGGTCGCGGCGGATGGTCATCTCCGACGCGCCGGTGGCCGCGGCGAGCTCCGCCACGGCGACCTGCGCACCGGAGCGGAGCCGTTCGACGATCACCCGGTGGCGGTCGGCGCTCTTCACGTGAACAACCGTCGCAAATTATGTGCGTTCGAACAAGTGGTTTGTGCTTACGATCGCTTCCGGGTTTCGCGGCAGGGTCAGGCGGAGCCGCCCAGCGCCTCGACGGCTTCGACCAGCGGGCGCAGCTCGGGCTCGCCGCGCGCCTCGTCCAGCGCCGACCGCATCGCCGCCGCGTGGGTGGGCCGCGCGGCCTCCAGCAGGGCGAAGCCGGCCTGCGTGACGTCGGTGTAGATGCCCCGGCGGTCGGTCGGGCACAGGTAGCGCGACAGCAGGCCGCGGTCTTCGAGCCGGGTGACCAGCCGGGTGGTCGCGCTCTGGCTCAGCACCACGGAGGTCGAGACCTGACCCATCTGGAGGTGCCCGCCCTCGCCGTCGTGCTGGCGGCTCAGCACCTCCAGCAACGAGTACTCGCGCGCGCTCAGCCCGTGCCCGGCTTGCAGAGCCCGTTCGACGCGGGCCTCGATCCGGTCGTGCAGCGCGGACAGCGACAACCAGCCGGTGGCGAGCGCGGTGAGCGACGGGCTGGTTGCGGTCATGACGGCCTCCTCGCCGACGGGTGGGCACGCCCTTGCGATGTGGCTCACTCTACCACTACCCGCGCTTGCCGATATAGCGCGCGTGCAATTAGCGTCTGACGCGGCTAATCCTCGCCAGCTCGTCAATCGGAAGGCTCCGCTCATGCCTCTCGCGCTCGTGGCCCTGGCCATCGGGGCATTCGGGATCGGCACCACCGAGTTCGTGATCATGGGGTTGCTGCCCGAGGTCGCCGCGGACTTCGGGGTCTCCATCCCCGTCGGGGGCTGGCTGGTGACCGGCTACGCCCTCGGCGTCGTGCTCGGCGCACCCCTGCTGACGGTGCTGGGCACCAGGGTGTCCCGCAAGAAGATGCTCATGTTCCTGATGGGCCTGTTCGTGGTCGGCAACGCGCTCTCGGCCGTGGCGCCGGTCTTCGCCGTCATGCTCGCCGGCCGGGTCGTCGCGTCCCTGGCGCACGGCGCGTTCTTCGGCGTCGGGTCGGTGGTCGCCGCCGCGCTCGTCGCCCCGGAGAAGAGGGCGTCCGCGATCTCGCTGATGTTCACCGGCCTGACCCTGGCGACGGTCGTCGGCGTCCCCGGCGGCACCCTGATCGGCCAGGCGACCGACTGGCGGGTCACCTTCGCCCTCGTCGCCGTGCTCGGCGTGGTCGGGCTGCTCGGCGTCGCGAAGCTCGTGCCCGAGACCGGCAGGCCCGAGGGCGTCACGGTCCGGGCGGAGTTCGCCGCGTTCCGCAACGCGCAGGTGTGGCTCGCGATGGCGATGACGGTCCTGGGCTACGGCGGCGTGTTCGCCGCGATCACCTACATCACCCCGATGATGACCGACGTCGCCGGGTACTTGCCCGGCTCGGTGACGTGGCTGCTGATCCTGTTCGGCGTCGGCATGTTCGCGGGCAACCTGGTCGGCGGCCGGTTCGCCGACCGGGCGTTGATGCCGATGCTGTTCGCCTCGCTCGGCGCGCTCGCGCTCGCCCTGCTGCTGTTCACCGTGACGGCGCACCACCAGGTGCTCGCGGCGGTCAACCTCGCGGTCATCGGCGCGCTCGGTTTCGCCACCGTGCCGCCGTTGCAGAAGTGGGTGCTCGACCAGGCTGCCGCGGCGCCCACCCTGGCGTCCGCGGCGAACATCGGCGCGTTCAACCTCGGCAACGCGCTGGCCGCGTGGCTCGGGGGCGTCGTCATCGCCGCCGGACTCGGCTACACCGCGCCGAACCTGGTCGGCGCCGTGCTGTCCGGGACGGCTCTGGTGCTGTCGTTCCTCGCCGCCTACCTGGACCGCCGCGCCAAGGCCGCCGACCGGGCCGCCGAGCCCGTCATGACCGGCTGACCGGGTGGAGTTCGGCTGCCGGCCGGGCGGGATCGGTTCCCGCCCGGCCGGCAGCCGGTGAACGTGCTCGTGCCGACGGGGTCGGTCAGTCGAGCAGGGCGATGCGGATGGCGCGCTCGACGTGGTAGGCGACGTTCTGGTGGCCCTCGGCGTTCGGGTGGACCAGGGTGGCGTGCGAGCCCTCGGGGCACGGCACGGTCAGCCCGGGCAGGTGGATCTCGGTGGGCCAGTAGTCGGCGGCGTCACCGCAGATGCCCTCGACCCACTTCTCCTCGGCGGGCTGGCACGCGTCGTGGCCGACGCTGGAGCTGTAGACGTCGACGTACTGGTCGCCGAAGAACCCGCTGACCTTGCTGATCGACTGGTTGAGGCGTTCGAGCACGCCCCGCAGCCAGTCGACGTCGGCGTGGCTGATGGCGACCAGTTCCCGCCAGTCGCCGAGGGCGCAGTCCGTGCCCTCCTGCGGCAGCACGGCGGGGTAGCCGACCGTGATCACCTTCGCCCGCGGCGCGGCGTCGTGGACGCGGGCCAGCATCTCGACGTACTCGCTCTCGATGCGGTTGAACTTGGCGTCGATGCCCTCCTCGTCGCCGGTCGGGTTCTCGTAGTACTCGCGGCACGACCCGCCGCCCAGGCCGAGCTGGACGCACTTCGCGAGCATCCCGGCGAACGGCAGGCTGTTGCCGCCCACACCGATGGTCACGACGTCCGTCTCGTCGTCGAGCTGGGCCCGCTCGACCTGCGGGCTCACCAGCGGCCACGCCCCCGGGGCGTCGACCGGGCTGACCGGCTGCTGGTCCTCGCCGGCGATGTGGCGGATCTCGGCGCCGCCGCAGCTGTAGTCGGTCAGCTCCACGGTCCGGCCCGGCGGGAACTCGGCGAGCTCCCGGTTCACCAGGTCGGGGTAGGAGTTGGTGGTGCGGTCGCACCCGTCGCGGTTCTCCGCGCCCAGGGCCGGCTGCGGGTCGCCGATGAACACGCCGGCCGTGTAGGAATCGCCCAGCGCTGCCCACTGATAGGTGTCGGCGGAGGCGTTCGCCGTCGCCGGCGCCCCGACCAGCAGCACGACAGCCAGCGCGAGCCGGGTCATCCTCTGGGTCATGATCGTCCTTTCGTCCACGATGTCCGACGTGGACGGTAAGGCGGCATTGCGCGCTCCGACCGATGATTCACCCGCTCTCGCAATTCGATCACCCCGCCGTGGCACGTCGAATCCCGCGTTCACCCGTGTGTGTGACAATCGCGGCAGGCGTCTTTGCGTGATCTTTATGCCCGGACAGGAGGCGGGTCGGCCCCCGGGACGGTTGGATACCGTGGGGCACCGGATGGGGCGGCCTGCGCATGCGATCGGCAAGGAGAGAACCGGCATGACCGACACGCCGCCGAGCGTGGTTCCCGCACGGGTCGACAGCCCGGTGCGACCGGCCACCCCCTCCACCCGGTTGGGGCGGTGGCTGCTGGAGCACCGCGTGCAGCCGGTCGGACCCGCAGGCTCCGAGGACCACGCCAAGCCCGAGGCCTGGTGGAAGGTCATGTGCCTGACCGGCGTGGATTATTTCTCCACTTTGTCCTACCTGCCCGGAATCGCGGCGTTGGCGGCGGGCGCGATCTCGCCGTTGGCGACGTTGCTGATCGTGGCGCTGACGTTGTTCGGGATGCTGCCGATGTACCGCCGGGTGGCGCGGGAGAGCCCGCACGGCCAGGGCTCGGTGGCGATGCTGGAGGACCTGCTGCCGTTCTGGCGGGGCAAGCTGTTCGTGCTGGTGCTGCTGGGGTTCGTGGCCACCTCGTGGATCATCACGATCACGCTCTCCGCCGCCGACGCCTCGGTGCACGCGTTGGAGAACCCGCACGCGCCCGCGTTCCTGCACGGCCAGGAGGTCCTGGTCACGGTCGTGCTGCTGCTGGTGCTGGGCGGGGTGTTCCTGCTCGGGTTCAGCGAGGCGGTCGGCGTGGCCATCCCGCTGGTCGCGGTGTTCCTCGTGCTCAACGCGGTGGTCGTGGTGGCCGGGGTGGTGAAGGTGGTGTCCGCGCCGGTCGCGCTGGACCGCTGGCTGGACGCCCTGACCTCGGGCGGCGGGGGACTGGTCGGTGTCGTCGGCCCGGCGGTGCTGGCGTTCCCGCTGCTGGTGCTGGGCCTGTCCGGGTTCGAGACGGGCGTGAGCATGATGCCCCTGGTGGCCGCCGACGGCCGCACCCCGCAGGAGCGGCTGGACAACCGCGTCCGCAACACCCGCAAGCTGCTCACCACCGCAGCGGTCATCATGTCGGTCTACCTGATCGCGACGAGCTTCGTGACCACGGTCCTGGTGCCGGTGGAGCAGTTCCAGCCCGGCGGCGGGGCCAACGGCCGCGCCCTGGCCTACCTCGCCCACGAGCTCCTCGGCGAGTGGATGGGCACCGCCTACGACATCAGCAGCATCCTGATCCTGTGGTTCGCGGGCGCGTCCGCGATGGCCGGCCTGATCAACATCGTGCCCCGCTACCTGCCGTCCTACGGCATGGCGCCGGAGTGGGCGCGGGCCGTGCGTCCGGTCGTGCTGGTCTACACCGGGGTCTGCATCCTGATCACGATCGTCTTCCGCGCCGACGTCAACGCCCAGGCGGGCGCCTACGCCACCGGCATCCTGGCCATGATGGTGTCGGCCTCGGTCGCGGTGACGATCTCCGCCGTGCGCAGGCGGCACCGCGGCGCGGCGACCGGGTTCACCGTGCTGACGCTGATCATGCTGTACGCACTGGCGGAGAACGTGATCGAGAAGCCGGACGGCATCACCATCTCGTTCTTCTTCATCGTCGGCATCATCGCCGTCTCGCTGGTCTCCCGCGTCACCCGCACCACGGAGCTGCGCGCCGACCGCATCGAGTTCGACGAGAACGCCCGCCGGTTCGTCGCCGACTCCATCGCCCACGACGGCGCGCTCACCCTGATCGCCAACCGCCGCCAAGCCGGTGACGCGGCGGAGTACGCGGAGAAGGAGGCCGAGCAGCGCGGCGCGAACCCGGTGCCCGGCCGGGCCGACGTGCTGTTCCTGGAGATCGACGTGGTGGACCCGTCGGCGTTCAGCGACGTGCTCAAGGTCCGCGGCGTGGAGGTCGACGGCCACCGCGTGCTGCGGGCCGACAGCCCCGCCGCGCCCAACGCCATCGCCGCCGTCCTGCTGACCCTCCGCGACACCACGGGCGTGCTCCCGCACTGCCACTTCGCGTGGAGCGAGGGCAACCCGGTGGGGCACCTGTTCCGCTACCTGCTCCTGGGCCGCGGCGACACCGCCCCGGTGGTGCGGGAGATCATCCGCACCCACGAACGCGACGACGCCCGCCGTCCCCGCATCCACGTGGGCGGGTGACGGCTCAGGCCGGCGGGTCCGCGGTGATGCGCGCCAGGGTGCGGCGGCCCGTCCGGCTCATCACCGGGTTGCTCTCCGCGTAGTACCAGACGAGCCCCATCGCCTGCGCGAACGCCCACGCCTGCCCGCGCCGCCACTGGAGGTCGTCACACCCGAGGGCGTCCCGCAGCGCCTGCCGCGGCCCGGTGGCGAGCAGGTGCCACGCGCTCACGAGGTCCAGCGCGGGATCGGCGGGCCCCAGTCCGCCGACGTCGATGACCCCGGTCAGGCGGCCACCGGACACGAGTACGTTGCCGGGGATCAGGTCGCCGTGGGTCATCACGTCGGGGTCGACGCGCGGCAGGTCGCGCAGGGCATGCCACACCCGGCGCAGCACCGGCACGTCGAGGATCCGCTCGCTGCGGTCGAAGCACTCCCGCACCCACGCGTCGTGCGATCGCAGGTCCCCACCCCGACCCCGCCCGCCGAACACCCGGCCACGGGTGTCGATGGCCCGGACACCGCGGATGAACTCGGCCAGGTCGAGCGCGAACGCGACCGACCCGGCCGGGTCCTCGTCCGTCGCCACGGCCCCCGGCAGCCAGGTCTGCACCGACCACGGCAGCGGGTAGCCCTCCCCGGGCTCGCCCACCGCGACCGGCTCGGGCGTGCGGAACCTCGTTCGGCCCGCCAGCTCGCGGGACGCCTCGGCCTCGACCTCCAACGCGCGCCGCGCCGAGTCGACCTCCGCGGGCCGCAGCGGGAAGCGGGCCGCGAGCCGGTCGCCGATGCGGTAGATGGCGTTGACCGTCCCCTGCGAGCGGACCGGCGTCACCGGCAGATCCCGCCATTGGGGGAACTGGGCGTCCACCAGTCGGCGCACCGTCGCTGGTGACACGGTCAGCTGGTCGGCGTGCATCTCCATGGCACGAGCTTCACACGGCGCGTCCGGTGGGTGCCCGGCCACTCCCGGGCCGGTAACGGTGGGTTGCACCGTGCCGATGACCCAGGTACACCCGCTTGGCGTAGAGGAAGTGCGTCATGACGAACCCGGAGTCAGGTCTGGTCGTGCTGGAGGCCGGGGTTCCGGTCGTCGTGACCGGGGAGGAAGAGCACCAGGCCTGGTTGGCGAGGTACCCCGTCGAGCCGGGTGCGCAGTGGCGGGTCCTGGTGGCCCTGGCGTGGTGCACGATCGGCTCGGGCAAGTACCGCGGTCAGCACGCCATCGAGGTCAGGTTGGACGGCAGGCGGGTCGGCGAGCTGACGTACCTGATGTCACGGCGCTACGCCGACCTCATGGGCCGGGTGATCGACGCGGGTGGCGCGCCGGGCTGCGAGGCCGTGGTCCAGGTGGGCGAGCGAGGGCTGGAAGTCGTGCTCTACCTGCCACGCGACCCGTCAGCGGTGGTCGTGCCGCCTCGGTACGGGGCCTTCGCCCCGGCGGCGCAGCGGAAGTCCCACCGTCCGCTGTGGATCGCGGCCGGGGTCGTGGCGTTCCTGTTCGTCGTCATCGCGGCTCTGGCGCAGCCGACACCGCCGAGGACGGACTCCGCCGCCCCGCTCAGCACGACCGCCCTCCGCACGACCACTGCCGCGCCGACCACGACCGTCCGACCCACGACCACGACCACGATCGTGCGGCCCACGACCACGACTACCACCACGACGACGACTACGACGACCACCACGACTGTCCAGCCTGCGCCGCAACCTCAGCCGCAACCTGAGCCCCAGCCGCAACCCCAGCCCGACCCGGCGACCCAGGCTCCGCCACCCGTCGTGCCGCAGCCCGCGCCTACCCAGGGCTGCCACCCCAGCTACACGCCGTGCGTGCCGATCGCGAGCGACGTCGACTGCAAGCCCGGCAAGGGCAACGGTCCCGTGTACGTGACCGGGCCGATCACGGTGATCGGCCCGGACGAGTACGGCTTGGACTCCGACAACGACGGCGTCGGCTGCGAGTAGCCGCCGCTACCAGGTGATCGGGAGGGTGGCGATGTAGTCGTTGAGCAGCCCGGAGATCAGGCGGTGGTCGTTGAGGGAGAAGTGCCAGTCGCAGCCGAGGTGGTCGAGCCCGGGGTTGTCGTAGTTCCAGAAGCGGACCCGGCTGTCGCCGCGGGCGTTGCGGTCCTTCACGACCTGCTCGGCGGTGGCGGCGAACAGGTTCGTGGCGCTGACCACGATGACCGCGTCCGGGCCGTACTGGGTGCGCAGCTTGTCGAGGAAGCCCTGGTACGCGCTCTTGTACGCGGTGACCAGGCTCTCCTGCGTCCACGGCTCGCCGGGGTTGATGGCGGTGGAGAAGTCGTTGGTGCCCAGGCCGACCACGACGAGCTGCGGTCGCCAGGTGGCGGGGTTGCGCCACACGTCGCCGGGGACGTTCTGCAGGCCGCGTTCGTAGTACGTGCGGAAGGTGGTGTCGGGGTCGCCGCCGTTGTAGTTGCGGACCATGCCGCGACCGGAGTGGGCGTTGACCTGGTAGTCGGCGTTCAGGCCGCGGGCGGTGAGGGCGCCGAAGCTGAGGTCGGTGTTGGTGTTGCGGTCCACGCCGCCGTTGGACGAGCAGTCGCGCGTGGTGGAGAGGTTGCCGTAGCCGGCGGTCAGCGAGTCGCCGATGAACTCGATCTGACGGGTGCGCGCGGCCGGCTTGTCGAGGATCGCGCCGCCCGCGGCGGGCAGGAACCCGCTGAACTCGCCTGCCGCCCACGCGCTCTCGGTGCGCTTGACCAGGCGGACGGTGTGCTCGGCGTCGGTCAGGCCGTTGATCCAGCGGGTGACGCGGCCGGGGGTGACGAGGGACGCGACGGTCCGACCGTCGACCTGGACGTCGTAGTCGTTGACGGCGTCGTTGAGCACGACCCCGACCCCGGTGCCGCGGAACCGGCTCTCGAAGTAGATGCCGGGCCAGGTGTACCGGGCGGTGCCCTCGCTCGCCCGGACGCGGCCCACGGTGTGCGCTTGGCCGACGCCCGGCACCGGAGGCTGGGACGTGGTCGTCGTGGTCGTCGTGGTGGTCGTGGTGGTGGTGGTGGTCGTCGTGGTGGTGACGGTGGTTCCGGTGCACGAGGTGCCGTTGAGCTTGAAGTCGGTGGGCACCGGGTTCGAGCCGGTCCACGTGCCGTTGAAGCCGAACCCGGCGCTCGCGCCGGTGGCGAGGCTGCCGTTCCAGCTCACGTTGTCGACCTCGACCAGGGAGCCCGACTGGCGCACCGCGCCGTTCCAGATCTGGGTGACCTTCTGGCCCGCGGCGAACGACCACGCCATCCGCCAGCTCGGGACCGGGTCGCCCAGGTTGGTCACGGTCACGTTCGCGCCGAAACCCCCGGCCCACTGGCTGGCCACCTGGTAGACGACCCGGCAACCGGTGGCGGCCTGGGCGGGCGCGCCGGTGACGGCGGCGGCGGTCAGGGCCGCGGTCACGGCGGCGACGACCGCGCCGGCGACCACCGATCGGGACCGATGACGCGTGCTCTGCACCTGATCCTCCATTGGACTGGTGGGCTCGGACCGTTCGACTGGGAACGCTCCCAGGCGCACGGTAGCGAAGAACTTGCGCAACGAGAAGGCCTGGGGCGGGTCTGAGTGCGGTGCGTATTAATTGGTGCGGCGGGGGAATGGCCGGTCCGCCCGGCTCCGGACGGCGGTTCGGAGTCCACAGTGGACTCTTCGCCGCACCGCTCCGCCTCCTGCCCGTGCCCGGCCGAGGTGGACCCGTTCGTGGCGGTCGCTCACCCGATCGCTCGGTTCCCGCGCGCACGTCGGGCTGGGACGTGCGCGCGGTGCCAGGATCGGCGATCGAGCACCCGGTCCACCCACCACAAAGGAGCACCAATGCCGGTCCCGTGGCGGTTCTTGGTCGTCCTGGTCGTCGGCGCCGTCACGGTGTCGAGCACGGCCGCCGCGCCGGCCGACGTCGTGGCGCGGCAGCAGCGGCCCGCGCTGGAGCTGGACGGCGACTCGTTGACCTGGGCGCAGCTCGTGGACGTGCTCGAAGCCGACCGCGTGACCGTCCGCCTCGGCCTCAAGTCGCGCCAGGAGATGATCGAGACCCGCCGGGGCGCGGAGGCGGCGCTGGCGGCCGGGCAGCGGGTCTACGGGTGGAACCAGGCGCTGGGCCCGTTGAAGGACCAGCCGCTGCCCGAGGCCGAGCGGGTGGAGTTCCAGCGCCGCGTGCTGCGCTCGCACGCCGCCGGCGTGGGCCCCGCGCTGTCGGACCGGGTGGCACGGCTGGCGCTGGTGTTGCGGGCCAACACGATGGCCCGCGGCGCGATGGGCGTGCGGCCGGAGTTCGTCGACCGGATCCTGGCCCTGGTCAACGCCGGCGTCACGCCCCGGATGCCGGAGATCGGGTCGCTGGGCACCGGCGACCTCCAGCCGATGGCCGCGGCGGGCCTGGTGCTCACCGGGGAACCCGCGCCCGCGCGCTTCGCGGGCCGCGAGGGACCCGCGCCGGAGATCCTCGCCGCGGCCGGTCTCCCGGCCTCGTTCCAGTTGGAGCAGGGCGAGGCGCTGCCGCTGATCAGCGGCAGCAGCGTGCTCACCGCCCGGTACGTCGACGCCGTGGTGCGCGCCGAGCGGCTGCTCGACACCTACGACGGAGCGTTCGCGTTGTTCCTGGAGGCGACCAGGGCCGAGCAGGGCGCGTTCGACGCCAGGACGCACGACGAGCGGCGCATCCCCGCCGAGGTCGAGGCCGCCCGCGTCACCAGGGTGCTGATCTGCGGCACCGGCTGGATGACCGACGAGGGGCGCAAGGCGAGCGGCGACGAGGGCCCGCGCATCCAGGACGCCGTGTCGATCCGCGCCACCCCGCACATCGTCGGGGCGCTGCGGCAGCGGCTGGCCGACGCCCGCGGCCACATCGAGCGCGAGGCCAACGCGTCCACGTCCAACCCGCTGGTGTTCCCGAAGCCGGGCGGCGGCTACGAGTTCGTCATGGGCGGCAACTGGGACGCCGCCCTGCTCGGCCACGAGATCGACTCGCTCAACGCGCAGATCGCCGACCTCGGCGTGGTGTCGCAGGAGCTGTCCGCGCGGCTGCTGGCCGACAAGTGGAGCTACCACCTGCCCGCGAACCTGGCCGGCGGTGAGGTCGGCCTGAACTCCGGCATGGTCCAGGTGCAGACCGTCGCCGTGGCGCTGGTGCCGGAGATGCAGCAGCTCGCCACGCCCGCCGGCACACTGTCCCGTCCGGCGAAGTTCGGACAGGAGGACCACAACACGATGGCGATGGCCTCGGTGCGCGCCCTGCACGCCAACCTGGACCGCCTGGAGACCGTGCTGGCCGTCCACGTGCTCATGGCCGCCCAGGGCATCGACCTGATCAAGGACCGGATGGCCGCGTTCCCGCTGGGCTCGGGCACCGACCGGCTGCACCGGGCGGTCCGACGGCACGTCGAGCCCCTGGCCGACGACCGCTACCTGACCCCGGACCTGGAGAAGGCGACCGACCTGGTGCGCAGCGGGGAACTGGCGCGCGAGGTGCGTGCCGCCCTCGCGCCGGACCACGACAAGTGCGCGGCCTAGGGGACCGCTGACGCATCGTCACGTCGTGCGGGGTCGGCGTCGAGGCGGTAGCCGGTGCCGCGGACGGTGAGCACGAGGGTGGGGTCGTCCGGGTTGGTCTCGACCTTGCGGCGCAGCCGCCGGATGTGGACGTCGAGCAGCCGGGTGTCGCCGAAGTAGTCGTAACCCCACACCCGTTGGAGGAGTTGCTCGCGGGTGACGATGCGGCCGCCGGCGGTGGCGAGCTCGACCAGGAGCCGGAACTCGGTGCGGGTCAGGTGGAGTTCGACGCCGGCCCGGTGGACGGTGCCGGTGTCGGGGCGGATCTCCAGTTCGCCGGCGTGGAGCACCTCGTCCTGCCGCCCGCCGCCGCGACGGCGCAGCAGGGCCCGGATGCGGGCCGCGAGGACGCTGGCGACCAGGGGTTTGGTGACGTAGTCGTCGGCGCCTGCTTCGAGCCCGGCGATGACGTCGGCGGCGTCGGCGCGGGCGGTGACGATGATGATGGGCAGGTCGCCGCGGGCGCGCAGGGTGCGGCAGACCTCCAGGCCGTCGACGCCGGGCAGCACGAGGTCGAGCAGCACGACGTCGGGTTCGGCGACCGCGAGCAGGTCCAGGGCGTCCTCGCCGGAGACGGCGTCGGCCACGGCGAAGCCCTCGTCGCCCAACGCCAGTCCGAGGGCCTGCCTGATGTGCTCGTCGTCCTCGACCAGCAGAACCGAGTAGTCCATGAGGACCCCGATCTTGCCGCACGGCGACGGCCCGCGCAGCGATCGCAAGCCGAACGCAAGGTTCGGCCGTGCCGTTCTCCGCGAGAGTGGTACCCGCCACCCGATGGACGTTTCCCGCGCACGACCAGGCGTCGGCCGCACCGTCGCGGTCGACGCCTGGCCACCGCCACCACCAGGAAGTCGAGCTCCGGCAGCGTGACCGCGATCCCGGCCCGGCACGATTCCGCCGCACTCGTGCTGATCTGCGACCACTGCGGCCGTTCCTACGACCGCGGCGACCCGCACACGGCGTGGCTGCCGTTGTGGGCGAACGCCGTCGAGGACGGGTGGCGGGGCCGTGATCGCGCGATCGGCCCGCACACCTGCCTGCTCTGCACCGACTGACCTCCCGCCGGACCCCTCCCCGCCGGACCGCTGGACGACCGGACTCTGCTGGACGACTGGACTCTGCTCGACGACCGGACTCCGCACCGCGCCGGCACTCCGGGCACCGCCCCGATCCGACCGTGCTGGCTCGACCGGGAACCGGTGATCGCGGAACGGGCACCGCAGCGCCGATCGGACGGCTGCTCCGGAGCCGGCCGGGCCGCCGCAGTGACCTCGACATCGCGGCGGACGGCCCGCACCGGGAGCGGGCGGCCGGGTCCGCCGGACCGGCCGCCCGGTCGGTCAACGCCCCTGGCTCGGGTAGGGCAGGAGCGCCATCTCCCGCGCGTTCTTGATGGCGGTCGCGACCTGGCGCTGCTCCTGCGGCGTCAGGCCGGTGACCCGGCGGGAGCGGATCTTGCCGCGGTCGGAGATGAACTTCCGCAGCAGCGTGGCGTCCTTCCAGTCCACGGTGGTGACGCCCTCCTTGCGCAGCAGGTTCACCCGGCGCTTCGGGGTGCGTTCGGCCCTGGCCACCCGGCTCACCAGCTCGACTTGCGGACGCCGGGCAGCTCGCCCCGGTGCGCCATGTCGCGCAGGCGGATCCGGGACAGGCCGAACGCGCGGGTGAAGGCCCGGGGGCGGCCGTCCACGGCGTCGCGGTTGCGCAGCCTGGTCGGGCTGGCGTCGCGGGGCAGCTTCCGCAACGACCGCAGGGCCTCGTCGCGGCGCTCCGGGTCGAGCCGGATGATCTCCTTGAGCTCCGCGCGGCGCTCGGCGTGCCGGGCGACGACCTCCCGCCGCTGCCGGTCCTTCGCGATCTTGGACTTCTTGGCCACCTAGCGCTCCTCGCGGAAGTCGACGTGGCGGCGCACGACGGGGTCGAACTTGCGCAGCACCAGGCGGTCGGGGTCGTTGCGGCGGTTCTTGCGGGTCACGTACGTGTAGCCGGTGCCCGCCGTGGAGCGCATCTTGATGATCGGCCGGACGTCGGTGGACCTGGCCATCAGACCTTCACCCCCTGGCGGCGCAGCTCGGCGACCACGGCCTCGATGCCGCGCCTGTCGACGGTCTTGATGCCCTTGGCGGACAGGTTCAGCACCACGTGCCGGTGCTCCGAGGGGAGCCAGAACCGGCGGCGCTGGGTGTTCGGCAGCCAACGCCGCGACGTGCGCCGGTGGGAGTGGGACACCTGCTTGCCGTAGCCGGGTTCGCGCCCGGTGACCTGGCAGTGCCGTGACGACACGCTACCTCCAATAGGAAACGACAATCATTTCCGTTAGGCTAGCCCACATGGGAACGGAAGTGCTACTGGTGGCCGGGCTCGCGCACCACGACGTGGCCGAGGAGGTCTGGCGCGCGTGGCCGGATTCCGCGCTGGTCCGGCACGACCTGCGCGACCTCGCCCAGGGCGTGGTGCGCCGGTGGGTGGACGGCGAGCTGACCGTGCTGGAACTCGCCCACGGCTGCGTCTCGTGCACCCTGCGCCTGGACCTGCTGCCGTTGCTGGAACGCCTGGGCGGTCGCGTGGTCGTGCACCTGGACCCGGCGCTGGAGCCGGAGGCGGTCTGCTTCGCCCTGCGCGAGGTGGACGTGCGGGTCGAGGCGGTGATCACGGTGGTGGACCGCGCGACCTGGCTCGCCGACGCCACCGGCGACGACACGATGGACGACCGCGGCCTGGGCGCGGCCGAGGGCGACGAGCGCACCGTGGCGCAGGTGGTCGTGGGTCAGGCGGAGTTCGCCGACGCGATCGTGCTGACCGGCGCCGGCGACGACCCGGCCCTGGACGCGGTGCTGGACCGGCTGTCCCCGCTCGCGCCGCGCAGGCACCGCGACGCGCTGGACGTGCCGGAACTGCTGGCCGCCATCCCCGAGGACGCCCGGCGGGGCCGTTTCGACGACGGCTTCGGCGCCCTGCTGCGCGGGCAGCCGCCGTTGGAACCGGGCCCGGGTGCGGCCGTCGTCCACTTCACCGAACGCAGGCCGTTCCACCCGATGCGGCTGCACGAGGCGCTCGACGTGCTGCTCGACGGCGTCGTGCGCACGCGCGGCCGGGTGTGGGTGGCCAGCCGGCCGGAGGTCGCGCTGTGGCTGGAGTCCGCGGGCGGCGGCTTGGACGTCGGCAACCTCGGCTCGTGGCTCGCGGCCGTCGACGACTGGTCCGAGGTGCCCGTCGAGCGCCGGGTGGCCGCTTCGGCGACGTGGGACCCGCGCTTCGGCGACCGGTCGCAGGAACTGGTCGTCATCACCCGGTCCGCGTCGGCGGAGGAGATCACCGCCGCGCTGCGCCGGGCGCTGGTGACCGACGAGGAGTTGGCGCTGGTCGGCGAGCTGGAGTTCGTCGACCCGTTCGCCGAGTGGCACGACGAGATGGAGGAGTTGTGAAGCAGGGCATCCACCCCGACTACCACCCGGTGGTCTTCCAGGACCAGGCGACGGGCAAGGCGTTCCTGACCCGGTCCACGGCCACGTCGAGCCGGACGATCGAGTGGGAGGACGGCAACACCTACCCGCTCGTCACGGTCGACGTGACGTCCGACTCGCACCCGTTCTGGACCGGCGACCAGCGCGTCGTGGACACCGCCGGTCGCGTGGAGAAGTTCAACCGCCGCTACGGGAAGAGGAACCGCTGACATGGCCGTGCCCAAGCGCAGGACGTCCCGCAGCAACACCCGCCACCGACGCGCCCGGTGGCAGGCCCAGGCGCCCGACCTGGTCCCGGTCACCACGCTCGACGGCCGGAAGCTCACCGTGCCGCGACGGCTCGTGGCCGCCTACCGGCGCGGCCTGGTGTGACGGGAACGGGCGAGGCCCCACCTCGGTGGGGCCTCGCCCGGCGTTCGGGCGCTCAGGCCTCGATGACCACGGGGATCACCACGGGACGGCGGCGGTGGGTCCGGTTCGCCCACTGCTGCACCTCCCGCGCGATCAGCCGCTCCAGCTCCTCGAAGTCCGTGACGCCGCGCTCGTTCGCGCCGGCCAGGGCCTTCTCGATCGCGGGGATCGCGGGACGGAACGTGGAGGCGTCGTGCTCGAAGCCGTGGGCGATGAAGTCCGGGGGCTCGGCGAGCCGGCGCGAGTCGATGTCGACGATCGCCACGACGGTGATCACGCCCTCCTCGCCCAGCGTGCGGCGCTGGGCCAGCGAGGCTTCGGTGACGCCGCCGACGGTCTGCCCGTCGACGTAGACGTTGTGGATCTCGATCTTGCCGGTGATGCGGGCGCGTCCTTCGTGCAGGTCGATGACGTGGCCGTTGGCGGCGATCGGCACCCGCTCGCGGTCGACGCCGGTGCGCACGGCCAGCTCGGCGTTGGCGCGCAGGTGCCGCGCCTCGCCGTGCACGGGCATGACGTTGGCCGGCTGCACGATGTTGTAGCAGTAGACCAGTTCGCCGGCGCTGGCGTGGCCGGAGACGTGGACCTTGGCGTTGCCCTTGTGCACCACGTTCGCGCCGCGGTCGGTCAGGCCGTTGATGACCCGGTAGATGGCGTTCTCGTTGCCGGGGATCAGCGAGCTGGCCAGCAGGACGGTGTCGCCCTCCTCGACCTGGATCGAGTGGTCGCCGCCCGCCATCCGGGACAGCGCGGCCATCGGCTCGCCCTGCGACCCGGTGCAGACCAGCGTCACCTGGTGGGGCGGCATCCGGTCCATGCGCTTGATGTCCACGACCAGGCCGGGCGGCACCTTGAGGTAGCCCAGCTCGGTGGCCACGCCCATGTTGCGGACCATGGAGCGGCCGACGAAGGCGACCTTGCGTCCGTGCGCGTGCGCCGCGTCCAGGACCTGCTGGATGCGGTGCACGTGGCTGGCGAAGCTGGACACGATGACCCGGCGCGGCGTGGTGCGGAACACCTCGTCGATGGCGGGGGCCAGGTCGCGCTCGGCGGTGGTGAAGCCGGGCACGTCGGCGTTGGTGGAGTCGACCAGGAACAGGTCGACGCCCTCCTCGCCGAGGCGGGCGAAGCCGCGCAGGTCGGTGATGCGGCCGTCCAGCGGGAACTGGTCCATCTTGAAGTCGCCGGTGTGCAGCACGAGGCCGGCGGCGGTGCGGATGGCGATGGCCAGGCCGTCCGGGATCGAGTGGTTGACCGCCAGGAACTCCAGGTCGAACGGCCCGCGGGAGAGCCGCTGGCCCTCCTCGACCTCCACCGTGACCGGCGTGATGCGGTGCTCGACCAGCTTGGCCGAGAGCAGGCTCAGCGTCAGCCGCGAGCCGATGATCGGGATGTCGGCGCGTTCGCGCAGCAGGTACGGCACCCCGCCGATGTGGTCCTCGTGCCCGTGGGTCAGCACGACCGCGACCACGTCGGCCAGCCGGTCGCGCAGGCACGTCCAGTCGGGCAGGATCACGTCCACGCCCGGCTGGTGCTCCTCGGGGAACAGCACGCCGCAGTCCACGACGAGCAGCTTGCCGTCGTGCTCGAACACGGTCATGTTCCGACCGATCTCACCGAGCCCTCCCAGGGCGATGACGCGCAGCGCGTCGGGGGCGAGGGCCGGTGGAGGGGTGGAGGTTCGAGCCATGGTCACACCCTCACGTTACGTGAGAGTGTCGGGGCGCGGACAGCCGACCCCGGTTCGGGGGCTCTCAGCGGTGGGGCAGGTGGGCGCGCAGGGCGCCGGCGAACTCCTCGGCGATCCGCAACTGGGCCCGCAGCTCCTCGCAGCGCTCCTCGGCCGTGGCGTGGAACCGCGCGAGCCGGTCGAGGTGCTTGTCGTGGTCGTCGGCCGCGGGGCCGGCGAGGGCGTCCAGGATGGCCAGCAGCTCGCGCATCTCCTCCAGCTGGAAGCCGAGGGGCTTCATGCGCTTGACCACGTGCAGGCGGTCCACGTCGGGCTCGGTGTAGAGGCGGAACCCGCCCTGGCTGCGGGCGCTGGGCACGACCAGGCCGACTTCCTCGTAGTAGCGGATCGTGCGCAGCGACAGGCCGGTCCGGTCGGCCACCTCGCCGATCTGCATGTGCCCGCCCACTGAGTCCCTTCCGACTGCGAATCCGCGATCCGACCGCGGCGGCGTCCGGTGCGCCGCCGCGCGTCCCCGGTCCCGGTGCGGCGTCCGATGTGGCCTGTGGTGCGGCGTCCGGTGTGGCGCGGCCAGAGGCTACCGTAACGTGAGAGTAGCTTTGTGGTGCCCGCCGAACCCAGGAGAACACGAATGACCACCGCAGGTTCGGCGCAGGCCTCACCCGCCGACGTGCTGCGCGAGGCGGGTCGGCGGCGCACGTTCGCCGTGATCAGCCACCCGGACGCGGGCAAGTCCACGTTGACCGAAGCGCTCGCGCTGCACGCCCGGGTGATCTCCGAGGCGGGCGCGGTGCACGGCAAGTCCGGCCGGCGCGGCGTGGTGTCGGACTGGATGGAGATGGAGAAGGCGCGCGGCATCTCCATCACCTCGGCGGCGTTGCAGTTCGCGTACGGCGACGCGGTGATCAACCTGCTCGACACGCCGGGCCACGCCGACTTCTCCGAGGACACCTACCGGGTGCTCGCGGCCGTCGACTCGGCGGTGATGCTGCTGGACGCGGCCAAGGGCCTGGAGCCGCAGACGCTCAAGCTGTTCGACGTGTGCCGGCACCGGGGCATCCCGGTGATCACGTTCGTCAACAAGTGGGACCGGCCCGGCCGGCACGCGCTGGAGCTGTGCGACGAGCTGGTGGAGCGGATCGGGTTGCAACCCATGCCGCTGACCTGGCCGGTCGGCGAGGCCGGTCACTTCCGGGGCGTGCTGGACCGCCGTGACGGGCACTTCATCGGCTACTCGCGCACGGCGGGCGGCGCCACGGCGGCGGGCGAGGAGCACCTCGACCCGGCCGACGCGCAGGCGCGGGAAGGCGCGGACTGGACGCGTGCGGTGGAGGAAGCCGACCTGCTGGCCGAGTCCGGTGGCGACTTCGACCTGGAGCGCTTCCTGAACGCGTCGGCGACGCCGGTGCTGTTCGGCTCCGCCGTGCTCAACTTCGGCGTGCGCCACCTGCTGGACCTGCTGGTCGACCTCGCGCCCCGGCCGACGCCGCGGGTGGACGTCAAGGACCGCCCGCGTGCGCTGGACGCGCCGTTCTCGGCGTTCGTGTTCAAGGTCCAGACCGGCATGGACCCGTCCCACCGCGACCAGGTCGCCTTCGCCCGCGTCTGCTCGGGGGTGTTCGAGCGCGGCATGGTGGTCACCAACGCCACCACCGGCAAGCCGTTCGCGACCAAGTACGTGCAGCAGGTGTTCGGCCAGCAGCGCTCCACAGTGGACACCGCGTACCCCGGTGACGTGATCGGCCTGGTCAACGCGACCGCGCTGCGGGTCGGCGACACGCTGCACACCGACCGGCCCGCGGTGCGCTTCCCCGGCCTGCCCACCTTCGCGCCCGTGCACTTCGCGGTCGCCCGGCCGGCGGACCTGAGCCGGGCCAAGCAGTTCCGCAAGGGCATCGACCAACTCGGGTCCGAGGGCGTCGTGCAGGTCATGCACTCGTCGCGCCGCGGCGACGGCACGCCCGTGTTCGCCGCCGTCGGCCCGATGCAGTTCGAGGTCGCCGCCCACCGCCTCGACAGCGAGTTCAAGACACCCGTCCGCCTGGAACGGCTGCCCTACACGGTGGTGCGGCGCCTGATCGACCCCGCCCAGCAGGCCGTCGTGAACAGCCGGGGCCACGAGGTGGTCACCAGGGCCGACGGCACGCACCTGGCGCTGTTCACCGACTCCACCGCGCTGGCGGTCCTGCAGCGCCTGCACCCCGACGTGGCGCTGGAACCGCTGGTCGCGGGCACCGACTGAGAGCGTCAGGCGAGCGGGATGTCCTCGCCCCGTTCGGCTTCGGGGCGGGGACCGAAGTAGCGGCGGTCGGCGGCGTCGATCCGCAGGTCGTTGATACTTGCCTCGCGGCGGCGCATCAGGCCGTTGTCGGCGAACTCCCACAGCTCGTTGCCGTAGGAGCGGAACCACTGGCCGTCCGCGTCGTGCCACTCGTACTGGAAGCGGACGGCCATCCGGTTGCCGCGGAAGCCCCACAGGCTCTTGCGCAGCACGTAGTCGAGTTCGCGCGCCCACTTGGCGGTGAGGAACCGGACGATCTCCTCGCGGCCGGTGAGGAAGACGTCGCGGTTGCGCCAGGCGGAGTCCTCCGTGTAGGCGAGGGCGACGTGGTGCGGGTCGCGGGTGTTCCAGGCATCCTCGGCGGCCTGCACCTTGGCCAGGGCGTCGTCGAAGTCGAAGGGCGGGAACGGCGGTCGGGCGTCGGTCATGGCGGTGCGTCCTTCACTGGGCGGTGAGCGGTGGGTTGTCGGGGGCGGGGACGACGGTGTCGGCCCGCAGCGGCAGCAGTCGGCCGGCGACCAGGTGACGCGGGGTGAAGTGGACGCGGCGGCCGGTGCGGTCGTCGTCGCCGGGAACGCCCGGGCGGGTCCACTCCACCTCGGCCCGGCCGGACAGGTGCAGGGTGCGGCCGGTGGCGAAGTCGCAGAACAGCAGGGCGGCGGCGGGGTCGGACTCGATGTTGCCGAGGGTGTTGAACATGTTGTTGCCCGAGTAGTCGGGCCACCACAGCCGCCCGTCCTCGACGCGGACGAAGCCGGGTGCGCCGCCGCGGTGCGAGGCGTCGTTGCCGCGGGTGGGGTGGGTGGTGCCGAGCAGGAAGGTGTCGGACCGGCGGATCAGGTCGACGTCGTCGGGGGTGAGGTGCCGGCCGCGTCGGACCGGGGTGGTGCTCCCGGCCGCGACGGGCGTGGGGTGGAGGCGTCGGGCCTGGATGTACTGGGGGCAGTTGCCGTAGGCCTGCTCGACGTCGACGCGGAGGCCGTCGTCGCCCTCGGAGAGGGCGCCGTTGACCCGCAGGCGCCTGCGGGTGGCGAACTCGACCACGATCAGGCCCGCGGGCTGGTCCGTCGGCAGGCCGCGGAGCGGATCGCCCTCGGCCGGCGTGGCCCGCACGGCGAGGGCGGTGGGGGAGTCGACGTGGAGGAACCCGGGCGGGCCGGTGAGCGGGGAGAGCCACAGCGCGCCGTCGGCGTCGCGGGCGGTGATCGCGGCGAAGGTGCGTTCCGCCAGGAACCGCCTCACCCCGTCGCTCAGCCGGGCGGGGGCCACCATGGTCGAGAGGCGCGCGGCGTCCCGGGAGACGCCCGCTCGGCGCTGCACGGCCAGTTCGCCCTCGTGGAAGCCGGTGGTGGTCGGTGCCAGGTGGGTCATGCGGGAGCACTCCTTCCCGGATTCTGACGCTTGGACGCGTCGGCAACCGTTAGGAGCACGATGGCACGCGCCGGTGCCGATTGTCAACGGATGGAGACCGGTGCAACCGTTAGAAGTGCGGTAGCCTCGACGTCATGGACACGGACGCGCCGCTGCTGGGCGAGCCGCTCCCGGTGGAGTTGATGAACACCGTCTGGGCCGACCGGGACGGCGTGCACGACGCGCTGCGCGATCGTGACGGCACCAGGGCCTGGCTGCACGCCGTCGCGGCCAGGGCGGACCTGGCTCCAGCCGACCTCGACGCGCTCACCGCGCCGGACCTGGACCACCTCCGCGGCCGGTTGGTCGGCCTGCGTGACGCGGTGCGCCGACTGGCCTGCGAGGCGACCGGGGACCCGCGCCCGTCCGCCGCCTCCGACGTCCGCGACCGCGAAGCGGCCGTGGCCGTGCTCAACGGGGCCGCCGCCGCCACGCCCCGGTGGTCCGCCCTGTCCTGGCCGCCCGGGCAGGCGCCGTCACGTCACAGCCGCACGGGCGGACCGGCCGTCTCCGCCGCCGTTTCCGCCCTCGCCGAAGACGCCATCGCGCTCTTCACCGGGGACTCCCGCCGGCTGCTGCGCGCGTGCCTCGCCCCGAACTGCGTCCTGTACTTCCTCAAAGACCACCCCCGCCGCGAGTGGTGCTCGGCCGGCTGCGGCAACCGCGCCCGCTCCGCCCGCCACTACCAACGCCACCGCGGCTGAGCCGTCGAGCGCCGGCCCCCCGTGGACCGGGGGAGCGGCGCACGGCGGTTACTGCTTGGGTGGTGCGGGGTGGCCTTCGGAGGCCTGCACGACGACGATGCCCTGGCCGGAGAGGGCGAGTTGGTAGGCCTCGCCGGAACCTCGTCCGATGGCCGCGGCGAGCTTGGCGGTCCGGCGGATCGAGGAGTGCAGCGAGGTGGACCACAGGACGGCGGACTGCATGTCGACGTAGGTCGGCACGTCCACGTTCAGCACGACCGGGGTGCCGAAGGCGGTCACGGCGAGGGCCCCGGTGCCGGTGAACGTGGTGTTGAACAGGCCGCCGCTGAGCATCGACGCGCCCTCGACGCGGTTGATGTCCCAGGTGAGCGTGCTCTCGAAGGCGAGCACGTTGTTGCCGTTGACGGTCACACCCTCGTTCTCCAGGTAGAGCACGAAGACCTCGTCGGCGTCCTGCGCGAGGAACACGTCACCGCTGCCCGACACCTTCATCAGCGACATGCCCTCGCCGGTGAACGCCTTCTTGAACAGCTTGCCGATGCCGCCCGCGCCCTCGTAGGCGAAGTCGACGTCACCCTGGTAGGCGACCATCGACCCCTGCTTGGCGAAGAAGAACCCACCGCTGCCGGTGAGGTCCACCTTCAGCATCCGGTCGTTCTGGAGCTGGAAGCTGCCGGGCTCGACGGACCGCTCGGTGTGGTTGAACAGTGAGCTGCGCATGACCCGATAGTGCAGGTGATCACCGGGCGGCGCATCACCGGGGTCGCGCCGGGTGCGTGGCGGCCCGGCATCAGTCCAATGTGGAGCGACAGCGCACCCGCGCGCAACCCGCGGCCGACCCTGCGCCGACCAGGACCCCTTCACCGCCGGCCCGGAGAACTCCCCGGACGCGCGAGAGCCCGGCCGGTCCACCGACGGACCGGCCGGGCTCCTCCAGCGCTACGACGGGATCAGACCAGGTCGAACCGGTCGAGCTCCATGACCTTCGTCCACGCCGACACGAAGTCGGTCACGAACTTCTCGCGGGCGTCGTCACTGGCGTAGACCTCCGAGAGGGCCCGCAGCTGCGAGTTGGAGCCGAAGACGAGGTCGACCGCGGTGGCGGTCCACTTCAGCTCGTCGGTCTCCAGGTCGCGGATCTCGTACACGTGCTCCTCGGACTCCGACGCCTTCCACCGGGTGCCCGGCGAGAGGAGGTTGGCGAAGAAGTCGTTGGTGAGCACGCCGGGCCGGTCGGTGAGCACGCCGTGCGGCGCGCCGCCGTGGTTGGCGCCGAGCGAGCGCAGGCCGCCGACGAGGACGGTCATCTCCGGCGCGGTCAGGTCGAGCATGTACGCGCGGTCGACGAGCAGCACCTCGGGCTGGAGCTTCTCGCCGGGACGCAGGTAGTTGCGGAACCCGTCGGCACGCGGCTCGAGCACCTTGAACGACTCGACGTCGGTCTGCTCCTGCACGGCGTCGGTGCGGCCCGGGCGGAACGGCACGGTCACCTCGACGCCGGCGTCGCGCGCTGCCTTCTCGACGGCGGCCGAACCGGCCAGCACGATCAGGTCGGCCAGCGAGACCTTCGCGCCGCCGGCCTCGTTGAAGTCGCGCTGGATGCCCTCCAGGACCTCCAGCACCTTCGCGAGCTGGTCGGGCTGGTTGACCTCCCAGTTGCGCTGCGGCTCGAGGCGGATCCGCGCGCCGTTGGCGCCGCCGCGCTTGTCGGTCGCGCGGAAGCTCGCGGCCGAGGCCCACGCGGTGGTGACCAGCTCGGCGGTCGTGAGGCCGGAGTCGAGGACCTTCGCCTTGAGCGCGGCGACGTCCGCGTCACCCACGAGCTCGTGGGTGATGGCCGGCACCGGGTCCTGCCACAGCTGGGCCTCCGGGACCCACGGCCCCAGGAAGCGGCTGACCGGGCCCATGTCGCGGTGCAGCAGCTTGTACCAGGCCTTGGCGAAGGCCAGCGCGAACTCGTCCGGGTGCTCCAGGAAGCGGCGGGAGATCTTCTCGTACGCCGGGTCCACGCGCAGCGACAGGTCCGTCGTCAGCATGGTCGGCTTGTGCTTCCTGGCCGGGTCGTGCGCGTCCGGGATGATCGCCTCGGCGTCCTTGGCGACCCACTGCTTGGCGCCGCCGGGGCTCGTGGTGAGCTCCCACTCGTAGCCGAACAGGATCTCGAAGAACCGGTTGCTCCACTCGGTCGGCTTGTCCGTCCACGTCACCTCGAGACCGCTGGTGATCGTGTCCGCGCCCTTGCCGCTGCCGTGGGTGCTCAGCCAGCCCAGGCCCTGCGCCTCCAGCGGCGCGCCCTCGGGCTCCGGGCCGACGTGGGCGTCCGCGACGGCCGCGCCGTGGGTCTTACCGAAGGTGTGGCCGCCGGCGATGAGGGCGACGGTCTCCTCGTCGTTCATCGCCATCCGGCCGAACGTCTCGCGGATGAAGTGCGCCGCCGCGAGCGGGTCCGCGCTGCCGCGCGGGCCCTCGGGGTTGACGTAGATCAGGCCCATCTCGGTCGCGCCGACCTCGGGGGCCATCTCCGTCTCGCTGACGTAGCGCTCGTCGCCCAGCCAGGCGTCCTCCGGGCCCCAGATGATCTCCTCCGGCTCCCAGACGTCCTCGCGGCCGAAGCCGAAGCCGAAGGTCTTGAAGCCCATCGACTCGAGCGCGACGTTGCCGGCGAGCACGAGCAGGTCGGCCCACGAGATCTTCTGGCCGTACTTCTGCTTCACCGGCCACAGCAGCCGGCGCGCCTTGTCGAGGTTGGCGTTGTCGGGCCAGCTGTTGAGCGGGGCGAAGCGCTGCCCGCCGTCGCCCGCGCCACCGCGGCCGTCATGGGTGCGGTAGGTGCCCGCGGCGTGCCAGCTCATCCGGATCATCAGGCCGCCGTAGTGGCCGAAGTCCGCCGGCCACCAGCTCTGCGAGGTGGTGAGGACCTCGGTGATGTCGCGCTTGAGGGCCTCGACGTCGAGCTTGGCGAACTCCTTGGCGTAGCTGAAGTCCTCGCCGAGCGGGTTGCCCTTGGACGAGTGGGCGTGCAGCACCGAGAGGTCGAGCTGGTTGGGCCACCAATCGCGGTTCGTGCGCGGACGGCCGCCCGTCTTGGGGGTCGGCGAGTCGATCGCCGGGTTCTCGCTCTCGCTGCCGTGCGCGGTCACGGAGTCGTGCGCGACCGGGCAGCCGACCGCGGCCTTCTGGTCCACGCCCTGAGCATCGGAGCCGGGCGTTGCCTTGGGGTCGCTCATCTACTTCCTTCCAACTGGCGGTTCATTGGCGGTGTTCTCGGCCGCGCAGTCGGGGCAGGTGCCCCAAAAGACGACCTCCGCCTCGTCGACCGCGAAACCGCGGTCGTCCGAGGCGGTGAGACAGGGGCTGTGACCGACGACGCAGTCGACGTCCGCGATCGTGCCGCACGAGCGGCACACGACGTGGTGGTGGTTGTCCCCGACCCGGGACTCGTAGCGGGCGGTGGCGCCGGCGGGCTCGATGCGGCGCACCAGGCCCGCGGTGGTCAACGCCCGCAGCACGTCGTAGACCGCCTGGTGGGACACCTTGGGGAGTTCGCGCCGCACCAAGGAGATGACCGTCTCGGTGTCGACGTGGGGGTGGTCGCGCAACGCGGACAGCACCGCCAACCGGGGTCGCGTCACGCGCAGCGAGGCCGCCCGCAACTGCGCCTGGAAGTCGGATGTCACCCCACCACTCTAGGCCGCCAGACTGGAATGAATCAAAATAAGGTCCGTCACACCGTCGTGGACGCCACCCGCGAACCGACGCCTCAGTGGACGATCGACAGCGCGAACGGCCGGAACCCGCTCGACCGGATCACGTGGGGCACGAACAGGATCGCGGCCTCGGTGGCCCGTGCGGTCCCGATCCCGCCGAGGTCCGCGATCCAGTCCTCGTGCCAGCCGAGATCCGCCAGCAGGCCGCGGACGACCTGCTTGGCGCCCGGGTCGTCACCGGACAGGAAGGCGGTGGGCGGCCGGGTCAGCGAGGCCGGCGCGGTCATCACCGGGTAGAGCATCGTGTTGAGGCTCTTGACGACCCGCGTGTCGGGCAGCGCCTCCTGGAGTCGCTCCGCGAGGCTCGATCCGGGGTAGAGCAGGTCGCCGGGCAGGCCGTCCGGTCCGTCGGCGGTGGCGTTGGACACGTCGAGCAGGACCTTGCCGTGCAGCTGCCCGCGCAACGCGGCGAGGCGGTCGAGCGAACCCGCGCCGGGGGTGGCGTTGACGACGACCTGCGCGGCGGCGGCGGCTTCGGCGGCGGCGCCCGGTGCGCGGCCCGCCACGGTCACCTCGTGTCCCGCGGCGGTGAGGGCGGCGGCGAGGTTGCCGCCGACGCGGCCGTTCCCGAGCACGGCGATCGTGGTCATGATGCGTGGTCCTTCCGGTGTTCGCGGCTGTTCGATTCGTGGCTGTTCAACGGGAAAGCGCGGTGACGGCTCCGGCGTGCACGCCGGGGGCGGCGGCCAGGAAGCTGTCGCTGGCCGGCGTCCACGGGCGACCTTCGGCGTCGGAGATCCGCCCGCCCGCCTCGGCGACGAGCAGCGCTCCGGGCAGCAGGTCGGCGCGGGCGCCGGCGAACTGCCAGAAGGCGTCGATCCGACCGGCGGCGACGTTCAGCAGGTGCAGGGTCGCGGGCACGGAGGTGCGCACCACGAGCGCGTCGCGGAGCATCGCGGTGATCGAGGAGCCGACGCGCCGCACGACCTCCTCCGCCTCGTCCGGCCTGGCCTGGCTGGTGGCCACCAGGCCGAGGCCCAGGTCCGCGGTCTCGGACACGCGCAGCGGCCGTCCGTCGAGGTGGGCGCCGCCGCCCGCGAGCGCGGTGTAGGTCTCGCCGGTCGACGGCACGTGCACGGCCGTGAGCACCGGCCGGTTGTCGCGCACCAGGGTGGCGGTGACGGCCCAGTCCGGCAGGCCGTGCAGGTGGTTCACGTTGCCCTCGGCGGGGTCCACGACCCACCACTCGCCGGCCGGCAGGTCGCCGCCGGCGAGTTCGTCGTCCACCCAGCGGGCGTCCGGGCGCAGGGCGGTGAGGCTGGGGCGCAGGACGTCGAGGGCCGCGTCGTCGTTGGCGGCGAGTGCGCTCATCAGTTCGTCACGGGTCCGGTAGCGGACCACCTCGCCGAAACGCTCGTGCAGCACCGAGCCGGCCGCGCGGACGGCGATCGCGGTCCGGTCGAGCAGATCCGTGTTCCCGGCTGTTTCGGGCATGGCTGAACTTCCCATCTGATCAGGGGTGATGTGGTCGAGCGGGCGAGTTCTCCTGGCCCGTGATCCGACGGTATGCCCACAGTGGATTAACAGCAAGTGCAGGTAAAGCACGGCTAGCATTACCGTCATGCAATTGGACTTGAACCTGCTCGCCGCGCTCGACGCCCTGCTGGAGGAAGGCAGCGTGGCGGGGGCCGCCGCCCGGCTGCACGTCACGGCACCCGCGATGAGCCGGAGCCTGGGCCGGATCCGGCGCACGACGGGTGATCAGATCCTGGTCCGCACCGGGCGCACGATGACGCCCACGCCGTACGCGATCGCCGTCCGGGAGCAGGTGCACGAGTTGCTCCAGCAGGTCCGGGGCGTGCTGGCGCCGAGCCGTGAGCTCGACCTCGCCACCCTCGACCGCGCGTTCACGCTCCGCTGGCACGACTCGCTCGTCGCGCTGGCCGGTCCGGCGTTGCTCGCGGCCGTGCGCGGGCAGGCGCCGGGCGTGCGGTTGCGGTTCATCGCCGAGTCGAGCACCGACACACCCGAGCTGCGGCGGGGTGAGGTCGACCTGGAGGCGAACGCGAGCCGCCCGGCCGCGCCGGACATCCGCGCCGAGAAGGTGGCCGAGACCCACCACGTCATCGCCGTGCGGCGGGGACACCCGCTGACCCGCGTCAAGACCGTCACCGCCGCCCGGTACGCCGCCGCGGAGCACATCACGGTCTCGCGGCGCGGAAGGCTCGGCAACGCCTTGGACGACGCGCTCGGAAAGCTCGGGCTCACCCGGCGCGTGGTGGCCGCCGCGCCCACCGAAGCGGCCGCGTTCGCGTTCGCGCGCGGCTCGGACCTCGTCGTCACGGTCCCGGAGGCCACCGCGAGGTCGGCGGCGGGTCTCGCGCTGCTCCCGCTGCCGCTGGAGGTGCCGCCGGCACCGGTGTACCTGTTGTGGCACCAGCGTTACGACACCGATCGCGCGCACGGCTGGTTGCGCGACCTGGCGCGGACCGCGTTGGCCCGTTCCGCCGGACGCGTCGAGCGCTGAAGGTCCCCTACGATGCGGAGGTGCCGAAGGCCTGGACCGTCGTTGCCCTGTTGGCCCTGACCGCCGCGTGCCGGCCCACCGGGCAACCGGCCACCGACGCACCCACCGCCCCGGCGGCCTCGCAGGCGTTCCCGAGCGAGCTGGACAGGTCGCCGAACCTCGGCATCGAGTTCTGGGAGAACGGCGTCCGCTCGCCCATGCGGGTCCGCGACGGCGTGGTCGGGACGCAGGTCGGCGGCGAGTTCGAGCTGCACTTTCCCAAGCGGGGCGACGACAGCTCGCTCATGATCGGGGCGTGGACCGACCGGACGATCTTCGTGCTCGACCCGGGGCGGCGGGTGGACGAGGTGCCGTACTTCGTCCCCGGCACCGGAGGGGCGGACGAGCGGTCCGGGCGGATGACGCTGTTCCTGGACACGCAGGCCCACTCCGACCTGGGCGGGGACCGGGTGCAGCCGCACGGCGCGGACCAGGAGAAGGTGCTGTTCAAGCCGATCGAGGCGCCCGCGAACCTGAACACCGACACCGTCTACGCGGCGATGTTCCTCGACCGGGACGGCGACCGGGTGATCGACGTGGGCGAGTTCGACTACTTCGAGATCAAGCTGGTGGGGTAGCGGGGCAGCCTCGGCGGTAGGGGTGGCCCGAGCCGACGTAGCGGGACCACTCGTCGGCCGTCAGGTCGCGCCCGGCCCGTTCGCAGGCCAGCTCGACGACGTGCGCTCGCAGGTCCTGCAGCGCGCCCACGTCCCACCGGACCGCCTTGCCGTCGGTGCCGCCGCTGACCAGCGTCCGGCCGTCGGGGCTGAATGCCAGGCTCGTCACCCGGCCCTCGACGGCGAGCGGCTGCGCCAGGCGGCGCGGGCGCTCCGGGTCCTCGACGTCCCACAGCCGCACGGCGCCGGTCTCGTCCGCCACGGCCAGCGTGCGGCCGTCCGGGCCGAGCGCGATCGCCGTGGTGGCGCCGGTGGACGTGACCACGCCGCCGAACGACCTGGGGTGCGCGGGGTCGGACAGGTCCCACAGCACCACCTCCGCACCCCCGGTGGCGAGCAGCGCGCTGTCGCCGCGGAACGCCCACGCGGTGGCCTCTTCGCCGCCGAGCCGGGCGACGCGCCGGATGTCGCCCACGGTGGTGACGTCCCACAGGGCCGTCACGGGCGCGCCGTCGGCGAGCGAGGTGGCGACCATCGTCCGACCGTCAGGGCTGAAACCGACGCCGGTCGACCCGGTCACGTCGTCGAGCACCGACTCGGCGGTCTCGCTCGGGCGTCGCGGGTCCGACACGTCCCACTCGGCGACGGTGAGCGAGCGGGCGGTGTCGTCGTCACGGCCGGACGCGGCGCGCAGCGTGCGGCCGTCCGGGCTGAAGGCCAGTCCGGTGACGCCGCCGGGGAAGCCGCGGATCGGCTCGGGGTACCTGGTCACCGCACGCGGGTCCGCGACGTCCCAGAGCAGGACCGTGTCGTCCTCGCTGCCGGTGGCGAGCAACCGGCCGTCCGGGCTGAACGCGGCCGCGGTGAGGAACAGGCCGTGCTCGATCTTCCAGCCCGAACCGGGGCCGGCGGGCCACAGCCAGCCGTCGCGCGTGCGCTCCGCGGTGAACAGCGACCCGCCGACCGGCTGGTACAGCGCGATCTTCACGCCGTCGAGGTGGTGGGCGATGGGCTCGCCGACCCGGGTGGGCTGGAAGGCGTCGGTGGTGCGCCACAGGATCACGCGGTGGTCGGCGCCCGCCGTGGCGAACCGGGTGCCGTCGGCGGTGAACGCGACCTCGCTGACGGCGTCGTCGTGGTCGGTCAGCGGCAGGCCGATCGGCCGGGGCGCGGCGGGCGCGGTGACGTCCCACAGCACCACCGTGTGGTCGTCGCTCGCGGTCGCCAGCGTGCCGCCGTCCGGGGAGAAGGTCACGTCCCGCACGGTCCGGCCCTGCGCCTTGATCGGCTCGCCCAGCGGCGCCGGCCTGCCCGGATCCCGGACGTCGAACAACCGGACCGCGCCGGGTGCGCTGTTGTCCGGCTCCCGGTCCGTGGCGACGGCCAGGGTGACGCCGTCCCCGGCGAACGCGATCGACGTCGTCTCGGCCTTGGCACCGGGGACCACCCGGCCGACCTCGACGGGGTTGGCCGGGTCGCGGACGTCGAACAGCGCGACGTCGGACCCCTCGTCCGCGGTGGCGGCGACGAGGTGCCCGTCCGGGCTGAACGCGACGTCGCTGTGCTCGTCGAACCTCCGGACCGGGGTGTTCAGCCTGCGCGGGGCGGCACCCGTGCCGACCTCCCAGAGGACCAGCCCGCCGTTGGTCGCGGCGAGAACGCGGCCGTCGGGGCTGAACGCGAGGCCGAGGCCGTCCGGGCGGCCGTCGCCCAGCGCGTCCGGGTACGGCGAACCGGCGAGCCTGCCGTCGGAGAGCAGGGTGTGCCGCTTGACCGGGTTCGCCGGGTCGGTGACGTCCCACAGGATCGCCTCGGCGAAGCTCAGCGTCGCGAGGGTGCGACCGTCCGGGCTGAACGCGGCCGCGAGCACCCAGTTCGAGTGGTCGGCGAGCGGCACGCCGAGCTGCCGCGGCCGGGCCGTCGGGTCGCCGACGTCCCACAGGCGCACGGTGTGGTCGACGGTGTCACCGGTGGCCATCAGCCGCCCGTCGGGGCTCAGCGCCACGGTGCCGACCGGTGCGGTGTGGCCGACCGCGGTGGCCAGGTAGTTGTTCGTGGTGAGGGTCTTGGTGAGGCTGCCGGTCGCCTGGCCGCCCGGTGCGATCTGCTGCGCGGCGAGCGCCAACCGCAGCGCCAGGCGGGGGTCGGACTCGCGGACCTCGTCGGACTGCAGGATCAGGCTGCGCACGGTCGCGGCATCGCGTTCGCCGGCGGCGACGTCGGCCTGCCGGACCGCGATCACCGCGCCGACCAGCGCGAGCACGGCCAGCGCCGCCAGCGCCGAGGTGAACCCGACCCGGCGCCGGCGAGCCCGCCGCCGGGTGGCGTCCGCGCGGGCGCGGGCGGCGGCGAGGAACGCCGTGCCGTCGCCGTCGAGCTCCACGACCGGGGCGTCACGGGGGATCTCGGCCAGCCGGTCGGCGTCCCAGAGGTAGGTCTCGCTGCGCCCGGCGGCGACCCAGTCGGCGGCGGCGCGCTCGACCACCCGCGCGGTGCGCAGCGCGGAGCTGTGCTCGGTGAGCAGCTCGTCCAGCGGCGGCCACGCGGTGAGCAGCGCTTCGTGGGCGAGCCCGACCTGGTCGCCGTCCGCGGTGAGCAACCGGTGGTCCACGAACACCTCCAGCGCCACCCGGACCTGCCGCGGCAGCGACCCGGTGACGACCTGCCGCTGCGTCCGCCGGTCGTTGTCGTCCAGCGCGACCAGCCGGAACAACCCGGTGAGCACCTCGCGCCCGGTGAGGCCGCTGCGCTCCACGGCCGTGGCCAGCGCGTGGTCCGCCCGGCTCGCCAGCACCGCGTGCAGCGCCGTGAGCTGCCGGTACCCCGACTGCGCGGCCAGCGCGCCGTAGTCGGCGAGGCTGATCGTGTCACCGCGGGTGCGGTCGTGCGCGAGCTGTTGCAGCGCGAACGCCAGCAGCGGCAGGGCCTCGCCGCTCGCCGTGTCGCCGATCAGCCGGGCGACCAGCTCGGGCCGCATCCGCAGGCCGGCGATCGACGCGGGTTCGGCGATGGCGAGCTGGAGCATGTCCCGTCGCAGCGGCCCGAGCAGGAAGGGCTCGATCGGGCCGAGCTCGCCCAGCGCGCCGAGGTCGTCCAGGAACTCGGAGCGGAGCGTGATCACCACCTTGGCGGTCCCGCCGTCCAGCGCCCGCCGGAGCAACCGGCCCAGCCTCGCGCGCTCGCCGTCGTCGGCGCGGGTGAACAGCTCCTCCCCCTGGTCGATCGGGATGAGCAGCCGGGGACGGCGCGGTCCGTCGGTCAGCAGTTCCTCGGCGAGGTGGCGCAACCCGTGGTCGGTGCCGAGCCTGGTGCGGACGTCCTCGAGCCGCCAGGGGAGCTCGTGCCGGCGCGCGGTGGCGGTGACCGCCTTGGCCAGCGCGGACACCGGGTCGTCACCGGGCTGCCACGGCGTGAGGCAGAGCCAGTCGCCGAGCGCGGGCACCAGGCCGGCCCGAAGCAGCGACGACTTGCCGCAGCCGGACGGCCCGGTCACCGCCACCACGCCCCGCCCGGCGTCCGCGCGCACCCGTGCGGCCAGGTCCCGGGTCTCGCTCGCGCGGCCGAAGAACAAGCCGGTCAGCTTCTCGGTGAACGGCTCCAGGCCCGGGTAGGGGTTGTCCCCGTCGTGCCACTCGCCCCCGCCGTCGGCGTCGATGCGCTTGAGCGTGGCGAGCAGCCACTTCCGCGCCTCGACGGGGTCCTGCCCGAAATCGCTGTGCTGCTGCCGGTCCAGCAGGGGGTGCGGGTCCGGCGTGGTCCGCAGCGGCAGGATCCGGCACCCGAGCGAGTCGGCGATCGCGACCTCCGCCGTGCACCAGGTCGAGACCAGGTAGGCCGGGGTCAGCAGGCACACGACGGCGTCGGCGCGCCGCAGCTCCCGGTACAGCCGGGGCTTCCAGTCCTCCCCGAGCTCGATGCCCCGCTCCCGGTCGTGGTCGAGGAACACGTCGTGCCCGGCGTCCCGCAGCCACGCGAGGATCGCGCCCGCCACCGCCCGGTCGGGCGTGGCGTAGCTGAGGAAGACCTTGGCCACCGACACCCCCGAACGATCACCGGCTGCCCGGTCGATCGTAGTGGCCACGCGCCCGCTGCCCGGCGCGATCGGCCACCCTCGGGGGCGGGCCTCAGCCCGCGTTGTTCTTCAGCGCTTCGACGTAGTTCTTCATCAGGTGGTCGCGGACGCCGTCGCTCGCGGGGGCGAACGGGTCGGCGGTCAGGCCCTTGGCGCGGTCGGTCAGGCCGCCGAGGGTGGACATGCGGTCCTTGACCTTGCCGTCGGAGTCGATGTAGTGCACCGCCTGGGTGTGGTGGAACGCGGGCTCGGGCGGCACCTGGGCGACGATGTCGTTGTTGTTGACGAACCGGTGGGTGCGCCCCCGGAACGCCTCGTCGTGCGCCTCCGCGAGGGTGCGGTCGCACACGCGGGGCTGGCCGAAGGTGTAGACGCCGTCGGCGAGCAGCCGGGGTTCCTCGAAGTGCAGGCGCATCGCGGCCAGCGCGGCGAGCGCCCCGCCGAGGCTGTGGCCGGTGAACCAGATCGTCTGGTCGTTGTCGCGGAACTCGGTGATCGCGTCGCGGACCTGCGGGTAGATCGACTGGAGGGCCTCGCCGAAGCCGTAGTGGACGAACCCCTTGCCCGCCGGGCCCGGCCAGGGCGGGGTCGTGCTGTCGGACAGCCAGTCCTGGATCTTCTTCGGCTCCGTGCCGCGGAACGCGGTGACGATCATCCGGTCGCAGGCGGCCGTGAACGCCTGGGTGTCCTCCAGCGGGAACGGCGGCCGGAAGGTCGTCTCGTGGTGGCGGAACCGGTCGAACCCCCACTCCCGGGCGGTCCGCTCGACCACGTCCGGCGGCTGGTAGGCGAGCTTGGCGGCCTCGGCCATCCAGTACGCCTGTCGCAGGCTGTACCCGGTGGCGGTGTGATCGAGCGTCTGGACGGGCATCGCGAACCTTTCGCCACGTGCGAGTGCTTCCAGGTTCGGTTCTATCCGCGGTCCTCGTCGGGCGCGTGCCGGCCAGCCGCTCATCACCCGTAGGTGCGGCCGACCCCACCCGCTCGGGCGGGTGGCGGATGGGGGCGGTTACCGGCGGACAGCGGTCCCGGCGGGTGGATCGTGCCGCCGGGACCGCTGTCGTGGATGCCGCCGTGGATCAGGGCGTGGTCAGGTCGAACTTCCGCACGGTCACCGCGCCGCCCAGGGCCTGGGTGGCGAAGTTGAAGATGCCGAAGCGGTAGCCCATGAAGAACTGCCAGGTGTTGTTCAGCGTGAACGCCGGTCCGAGCGAGGTGAAGTTCACGCCGTCGGTGCTGTAGGAGAAGCGGGCCACGCGGTTGGACCCCGGTTGGATGTCGGCGTTGGCACGCAGCCAGATCCGGCCGCCGCTGACCGCGGCGCTCGCCGCTTCGGTGCCCGTGCTGGTGGTGCGCCAACTGCCGTCCATGGCGAGGCCGTTGGTCATGACTACGCGGGTCTGGCCGTTGTCGCGCCGGACGCCGATCCAGGCCGAGGACTGGCGCAGCATCGCCAGACCGGTCCGGTCGCCGTCACGCATCGTGCTGTAGTCCAGCTCGACGGTGGCGGTGGACGTCGGCCCCTGGATCCGGTGGGTCAGGGTGTTGCGGGCGGCGTACAGGTCGTTGGTGACCGTGGCCGTCTGCAACGTCAGGCCGTTGTTCACCGAGTACCGGGACGTGTCCGGGTCGTGGTTCCACTCCCACTGCGGTCCCAGGGTCGTGCCGGCGAAGGTGTCGGCCCCGGTGAGGGGCTTGACCGGCCGGATCGGGAGCGGCGACGGGTAGTTCACGCCCCACCGGCCGTTGACCGTCTGGAGCGTCGGCCACCCGTCGGAGGTCCAGGTGATCGGCGCGAGGGCCGGGACGCGACCGCCGGGGTAGGCGTCCACGAACGACATGTAGTACCAGGAGCCGTTCTGCGTCTGGACCAGGCCGCCCTGGTGCGGCACGCCGCCACCGGGGATCGGCCCCGGCAGGTCGAGCAGCACCTGCCGCACGGTGTACGGGCCGAACGGGCCGTTGTCCGACTTGAGCACGTACTGGCCGTTGGCGGGCCGGGTCAGCCAGATGTAGTAGCTGCCGTTGCGCTTGTAGAACCTCGACCCCTCCAGCGTCCCGATGTTCGACGGGGTCTGGAACACCTGCTGCGCGCGGACCTGGCTGCGCCCGTCGGCGGACAGCTGGGCGACGCTGATGGTCGAGTTGCCGTAGGCGACGTACATCGTGTCGTTGTCGTCGATGAGCATGCCCGCGTCGTAGTAGCAGTTGTCGATCTGGGTGTGCTTGCTCCACGGCCCCTCGACGCTGGTGGCCGTGTAGATGAAGGTGTCGTTGAAGTCGATGCACCCGGCCCAGTAGTAGGTCTTGTTGCTCGGCCGGTACTGCAGCGTCGACGCCCAGATCCCGTTGACGTAGGCCCGCTGCCCGTTGGTCAGGTCGTACTTCGTGCCGAAGTCCAGCGACGGCACCGAGTGCCCGGCGAACTCCCAGTTGACCAGGTCGTACGAGCGCAGGATCGGCGCGCCGGGGGAGTAGTGCATGGTCGACGCGGTCATGTAGTACGCGTCACCGACCCGGATCACCTCGACGTCGGCGAAGTCCTGCCACACCACCGGGTTGGTGAACTGGCCGGACGGCTGCGAGGTCGTGGTGGTGGTCGTGGTGGTCGTGGGCCCGGTGCCGCCGTCGACGCGGACGAGCTGCCACTGCTGGTTGGCGCCGCCCCAGTCGCTGTACTGCACGATGTTGCCGCCGTCGTTGGTGGCGGCGTTCTGCACCTCGACGGCCTTGTTGCTGTTGCGGTTGATCAACCGGACGTAGCCGCCGTCGGAGTCGGCGAGGCGGAACTGCTGGTTGGTGCCGTTGCCGTCGGTCCACTGGACGATGTTGGCGCCGTCGGCGGTGGAGCGGTTGTAGACGTCGAGGACCTTGCCGGAGTGCCGTGACTTGAGCCGGTAGTAGCCGCCGCCGGAGTCGACGAACTGCCACTGCTGGTTCGCGCCGTCACTGCGGGTCCACTGGGTGATGCGGGCGCCGTCGTTGGTGGCCATGTTGTAGACGTCCAGCGCCTTGCCGCTGTTGCGGTTCACCAGGACGTACCAGGCGTTCGTGTCGACGGTCGCGGCCGAGCTGGTCGCCGCGCCGAAGACGACCATCACACCTCCGAGCACGACCGCGGCCAGCACCGCGGCCATCCGCGACAACCGGCGACGTCTGCGCGCGAGGCGTCGCGGGAGTTGGTCGGTGGACATGACAGCTCCTTACCCGCCGCCCGGGGCGGCGTAGCGGACCGGAGCGCTCGCGGTGCGACGGCTCCGGGGCCGATCAGCAGGGTGGGTGGGTCTTGCGGGTTGCGCGGGCGGCGGTCCGGGACCCCGGCTCTCGACGGGGATCGGTGACGCGGGTCGGGAGGCCGGGTGCCACGGCTCCCGAGGCGCGAAGGGTGCGGTGTGGTGCCGGCGGGACGGCGCCCCGCCCCCGCCCGGGGGACGGGGCGCCGTGGGGGTGTGGCGGGTCAGCCGACCCGGACGAGCTGCCACTGCTGGTTGGCGCCGCCCCAGTCGGTGTACTGCACGACGTTGCCGCCGTCGTTGGTCGCCGCGCCCTGCACCTCGACCGCCTTCCCGCTGTTGCGGTTGACCAGGCGGATGTAGCCGCTCGCGTCGACCGCCCGGAACTGCTGGTTGGTGCCGTTGCCGTCGGACCACTGGACGATGTTGGCGCCGTCGGCGGTGGAGAAGTTGTAGACGTCGAGGACCTTGCCCGACAGCCGCGACTTCACCCGGTAGTAGCCGCCGCCGGAGTCGACGAACTGCCACTGCTGCTGGTTGCCGTCGTTGCGGGTCCACTGGGTGATGCGGGCGCCGTCGTTGGTGGCGAGGTTGTAGACGTCCAACGCCTTGCCGCTGTTGCGGTTCACCAGCACGTACCACGCGGTCGTGTCGATGACGCCGGGCTGGCTCTGGCCCTCGTTGAGGGCGTTGAGCACCGCGGTGTACGCGGCCTTCTTGTTGCCGCTGCTGTCGAACAGCAGCGGGTTCTGGCCGGTGCGCCAGGAGTCGCTGTCCCGGATGCCCCAGACGGTGATGCCGGTGCAGCGCGCGACGGCCAGGCAGGCCCTGGTGACGGCGCCGAACGCGTTGGCCTGGTTGGAGCCCGCGATGTCCAGCTCGGTGATCTGGACGTCGACGCCGAGGTCGGCGAAGCGCTGGAGGTTGGCCTGGTAGTCCGACGGCGCGGAGTTGGTCAGGTGGGACTGGAAGCCGACGCAGTCGATCGGGACGCCGCGGGCCTTGAAGTCGCGCACCATGTTGTAGATGCCGGTCGACTTGGCGTTGACGCCGTCGGTGCTGTAGTCGTTGTAGCAGAGCTTCGCGCCCGGGTCGGCCGCGCGGGCCGTGCGGAACGCGACCTCGATCCAGTCGTTGCCGGTCCGCTGGAGGTTCGAGTCACGACGCCCACCGGTGCCGTTGTCGGCGAACGCCTCGTTCACCACGTCCCACGCGTAGACCTTGCCCCGGTAGTACGAGGCGACCTGCGTGATGTGGTTGACCATCGCCTGCCGCAGCGCGGAACCCTCCATGCGCTGCATCCAGCCGGGCTGCTGGGAGTGCCACGCCAGCGTGTGGCCGCGCACCCTCATGCCGTGGCTCAGGGCGTGGTTGACGATCCGGTCGCCGTTGCCGAACGAGAACTGGCCCTGGTTGGGCTCGGTCGCGTCCATCTTCATCTCGTTCTCGGCCGTGACCATGTTGAACTCGCGGTTCAGGATGTTCACGTACGTGCTGTCGCCGAGCTTGCCCGCCGCGACGGCGGCGCCGAAGTAGCGACCCTTCTCGGCCGCCGAGGCGCCGAGCGTGGTGCCGGCCTGGGCCAGGCCGCCGAACGCCACCGTCATCACGGTGGCGACGAGTCCCGCGACGAGCAGCAACGCCGTTGTTCTCGGCCGCCGCGAGGGCGCCGGCCGATTGACCGCTCGTGTCGAATGATTCATCTCGTGTCCTCACGGATCAGCGCACCGCGGGTCCTTGGTCGCCGCGGTGGCAGGGGCACTGACCGACGCCGCCCGTAACTGTCTGTTAGCGCTAACAACTACGGCCTCGATAAACCTCGCTTCAAATGCGGTGGCATGGGGGCGCAGTGGTCGTCGCGATGGCGTGCGTCGTGCCTCCCCGACTGTGAAGGATGGCACACGCTCGGTCAAGACGTTACGAAAATATTTCGTGCAGGTGAGGGGTGGTGTCGGGGTGGTGTCAGGCCGATCCCGTGCCAAGGATCGAGCTTCGGGTGGCATGGGCACGTCGAATGCCGTTCGACTGCGATTCCGACGGCCGGGCTAAAGTTAGCGCAAACATCTTTAGCACCCGGAAAACGTTGACCGTGATTGCGCGCGGTGGTTACCGTGCTCTGGGTCGCGCGAGGCGTCGGTCGCGCCGTCGGGTTACCGAAGTAGCTAAAGTTAACGCTCACAATTTTAGCTTTGACCACGCCGTCGAGACGTAGTTTCATGGGCGTGACGATCAAGGCGGCTCCGCTCCGGGGTGTTTCCCGGCCGCGGTCCGAGGACGCGTCCCGCCGCCGGACCGTCCAGGCGCCCGACCTGCCGAGCCGACCGCACCCGTCGACCACGTGACCCGTGCCGCCGTCAGCACCGGCGGCGTCCTCGTCCGAGCGGAAAGAGGCGACGATGCCCACCCGTGCCCGCAGACGACTGCTCCACCTCGCCATGGCCGCCGTCGCGGCGCTGGGCGTGTTCGCCGCGGCACCGGCCGAGCCCGGGGCCCAGGCGGCGCCCGGCAGCCCGGCGCTCACCCCGCCGATGGGCTGGAACAGTTGGAACAGCTTCGGTTGCGGCATCACCGAGGCGCAGGTCCGGCAGGCCGCCGACGCGATGGTGTCCTCCGGGATGCGCGACGCGGGCTACCAGTACGTGGTGGTCGACGACTGCTGGTTCGACCCGAACCGCGACTCGTCGGGCAACCTGCGCGCCCACCCGACCAAGTTCCCGTCCGGCATGAAGGCGCTCGGCGACTACATCCACGGCAAGGGCCTGAAGTTCGGCATCTACCAGGCGCCCAACGAGAAGACCTGCGCCCAGGGCGTCGGCACGTTCCCGGGCTCCACCGGCAGCAAGGGCCACGAGGTCCAGGACGCCCGCAGCTTCGCGTCCTGGGGCGTGGACTACCTGAAGTACGACTGGTGCTCGGGCAGCGGCACCCGGGACGAGCAGATCGCCCGGTTCACCATCATGCGCGACGCCCTGCGCGCCACCGGCCGGCCGATCGTCTACAGCATCAACTCCAACAGCTTCCACTCGCCCACGGGCGACAAGTACGACTGGGGCGAGGTCGCCGACCTCTGGCGCACGACCGAGGACCTGCTCGACATCTGGCAGAACGGCAACACCAACAGCTACCCGATGGGCGTCGGCAACGTCCTGGACGTCACCGCGCCGCTGGCCGCGCAGACCGGCCCGGGCAACTGGAACGATCCCGACATGCTGGTCGTCGGCCGTCCCGGCCTGACGCTGACCGAGTCGCGCACCCACTTCGCGCTGTGGTCGCTGATGGCCTCGCCGCTGATGGCGGGCAACGACATCCGCACCATGTCGGCCGACATCAGCGCCGTGCTGCGCAACCCGCGGCTGATCGCGGTGAACCAGGACCGGCTCGGCGCGGGCGGCCGGCGCGTGCGCGACGACGGTGACGCCGAGGTCTTCGCCAAGACGCTGTCGGACGGCTCGGTCGCCGTCGGCCTGATCAACCGCGGCGGTGGCACGAGCACCATCACCACCACCGCCGCGCAGGTCGGCCTCACCGGCAGCTCGTTCACCCTGACCGACCTGTGGACCGGCGCCACGTCCGGCAGCACGGGCCAGATCTCGGCGAGCGTCCCGGCGCACGGCTCGGCGGTCTTCCGGGTGTCCGGCGGCACGCCGTCGCCCGCCACGACCTCCCGCCTGCGCGGCACCGGCTCGGGCCGCTGCGTGGACGTGGACAACGCCACGACCGCCGCCGGCACGGCCGCCCTGATCTGGGACTGCCACACCGCCGCCAACCAGTTGTGGACGACGTGGGGCAACGGCGAGATCCGCGTGTTCGGCGACAAGTGCCTGGACGCCTACAACCAGGGCACCGCGAACGGCACGCGGGTGATCATCTGGTCGTGCAACGGGCAGGACAACCAGAAGTGGACGTTCTCGTCCGACGGGTCCATCCGCAACACCCGCGCCGGGCTCTGCCTGGACGTGAACCAAGCGGCCACCGCCAACGGGTCGACGCTGATCCTGTGGAGCTGCAACGGCCAGAACAACCAGAAGTGGACCCGCGTCTGACGCTGCCGAGCCGGTCGGACCACCGACCGGCGTTTCTCCCGGAGGCTCTCATGAGATCAACGCAGCTCTCTTCGGCGCTCCCGCGCCGCGCCGGCGCACTGCTGGCCGCGGTGCTCTGCGCCCTGGTGCTCGCACCGGCGCTCGCGCGCGCCGACAACCCGATCGTGCAGCACATCTACACCGCCGACCCGGCACCCCTGGTCCACAACGGACGCGTGTACCTCTACACGGGCCACGACGAGGACGGCTCGACCTGGTTCACCATGAAGGAGTGGCGCGTCTGGTCCTCCGACGACATGGTGAACTGGACCGACCACGGCTCGCCGATGAACCTGGCCACGTTCTCCTGGGCCAAGCAGGACGCCTGGGCCGGCCAGGCGATCGAGCGCAACGGCAAGTTCTACTGGTACGTGCCCGTGGTCAACCGCGCCACCAACCGGATGGCCATCGGCGTGGCCGTCGCGGACAGCCCCACCGGCCCGTTCCGCGACGCGCTCGGCCGCCCGCTGGTGGAGAACGGCGAGATCGACCCGACCGTCTTCATCGACGACAACGGCCAGGCCTACCTGTACTGGGGCAACCCGAACCTGTGGTATGTGCGGCTCAACGCGGACATGACGTCGTTCTCGGGCAGCCCCACCAAGATCGCGCTCACCACGGCGGGCTTCGGCACGCGCACCGGTGACGCCAACCGGCCCACCCTCTACGAGGAGGGGCCGTGGGTCTACAAGCGCAACGGGCTGTACTACAACGTCTTCGCCGCCAAGTGCTGCTCGGAGTTCATCGCCTACTCCACCGCGCCCAGCCCCACCGGGCCGTGGACCTACCGCGGCACGGTCATGCCGACGCAGGGCAGCAGCTTCACCAACCACGCGGGCATCGTGGACTTCAAGGGCAACTCGTACTTCTTCTACCACAACGGCGCGCTGGCCGGCGGTGGCGGTTACACCCGGTCCGTGGCGGTGGAGAAGTTCACCTACAACGCCGACGGCACGATCCCGACCATCAACATGACCACGGGCGGCGCACCCCAGGCGGGCACGCTCAACCCATTCGTCCGCCAGGAGGCCGAGACGATCGCCTGGGGCTCGGGCATCGAGACCGAGCCCTCCTCGGAAGGCGGCATGAACGTCGGCTGGATCGAGAACGGCGACTACATCAAGGTCAAGGGCGCCGCGTTCGGCACGGGCGCGCGGACGTTGAACGCGCGGGTCGCGTCCGGCAGCTCGGGCGGGACCATCGAGGTCCGGCTGGACAGCCAGAGCGGCACGGTGGCCGGACGCTGCGGCGTCGCCGGCACCGGCGGCTGGCAGAACTGGACCACCGTCTCGTGCCCGATCAGCGGCGCGACCGGCACCCACGACCTGTACTTCCGGTTCACCGGCGGTAGCGGCTACCTGTTCAACGTCAACTGGTGGCAGTTCGCCGCCTAGGAGGTTTTTCGACACCGAGAGGTTTCGACACCGACGGATGCGCGCGTGATCGCGGGGTGGCCCGAGTGGCTCACCCCGCGATCACGCGCGCATCGGCGACCCCGCGGCACGCGTGGTGCGCGATCACAACGGGCCTGGTGAGGCCCTGGTGGGGGTTTCCCGTTGGTGCATACCAATTCTTCTCCTTGACGGACGATGTGACGCGGCTTACGGTCGTGAGCGTTAACAATCGGACTTGCGGTCGAAAGTTTCGCACCCGGCCGGTGCGGCGGGCGCTGGACCCGATGCCCGCGCGACCGTCGACCGGCGGTGGCCGACCGCCCGGTGTGGCGGCGCCGCCTGTCCTCGCACAACTTGGAGAAGCCGTCGTGAAGCTCCGCTTGCCCCTCATCTCCGCCGCCGCGGTCCTGGCCCTCCTCGCCGCCTGCACACCCGGCGGGGGAGGCGGAGGGGAAGGGGACGACAAGACGTTCGACTTCTGGTCGTTCTCCGCCATCAACCAGAAGCTGACCGTGGACGCCTACCAGGCGAAGCACCCGGACATCCAGATCAAGCTCACCGAGGTCGGCACCTCGACCGAGACCGCCCAGTCGCTGACCACCGCGCTGGCGGGCGGGAAGGTGCCGGACCTGGTGCTGATCCAGGGCGACAACCTGCCGCAGTTCGTGGACCAGCCGCAGAACTTCGTCGACCTGCGCACGCTGGGCGCGGACGACATCAAGGGCGACTACCTGGACTGGGTGTGGAAGCAGAGCGTCGCCAAGGACGGTGAGGTCCTGGGGGTCCCCACCGACGTCGGCGGCATGGCCGTGGCGTACCGGACCGACCTGTTCGCCGCGGCCGGGCTGCCGACCGACCGCGAGGCGGTGAGCGCGCTGTGGCCGACGTGGGACGCGTTCATCGAGACCGGTAAGCGCTACCAGCAGGCGACCGGCAAGGCGTTCACCGACAACGCCGCGACCAGCGTGTTCTACCAGGCGGTCAACCAGGTCTCGGAGAAGTACTACAGCGCCGACCGCAAGCTGGTCTACGACACCAACCCGCAGGTGAAGGCGGCGTTCGAGCTCGGCATCAAGGCGGCGACCTCCGGCATCACCGCCAAGCAGTCCTCGTTCGAGAGCGCGTGGAGCGCCGGCATGGCCGACGGCTCGTACGCCGCGGTGTCCGCGCCGTCGTGGATGCTCAACAGCATCCGCACCACCGCCCCCGACACCAAGGGCAAGTGGGACATCGCCAAGATCCCGGGTGGCGCCGGCAACTGGGGCGGCAGCTACCTGGCCATCCCCAAGCGCGCGAAGAACCCCCAGGCCGCCTGGAACTACATCAAGGAGATGCAGTCGCCCCAGGGGCAGCTGGAGCACTTCGCCCGCGTCGGGGCACTGCCCTCCACCCCCTCGGTGTACAAGGACCCCAAGCTCACCGACGGCAAGGACCCGTTCTTCTCCGAGGCGCCGACCGGCAAGATCTACACCGACTCGCTGCTGGGCCTCAAGCCGTTCTACATCGGCCCGGACAGCGCCGCCATCGGCCAGGAGTTCCTCGACGCCATCACCAACGTCGAGCAGGCCGGCGGCAACCCGGCCACCGCCTGGGACGACGCGATCCGCAACATCAAGACCGCCATCGGCAAGTGACGACCGTGACCGCCACGCTCACACCGGCGCCTTCGGCCGCGCTGCCGCCCCCTGCCTCGCCGCGAGGCAGGGGGCTGGCCGAGCGCCTGTCGCCGTACGCCTACATCGCCCCGTTCTTCGTCCTCTTCGCGGTGTTCGGCCTGTTCCCGCTGCTCTTCACGTTCTACGTGGCGCTGTTCGACTGGAACCCCATCGGCGACCAGGTGTTCGTCGGCGCGGACAACTTCACCCGCATGTTCGCCGACCCGCGGTTCTGGAACGCCGCGGGCAACACGGTGAGCATCTGGGCGCTGTCCACCATCCCGCAGCTCCTGCTGGCCCTGGTGCTGGCGCACGTGCTCAACCACGCCCGGCTGCGGTTCGCGCTGTTCTTCCGGATGGTGGTGCTGGTCCCCTACATCACGTCGGTGGCGGCCACCGCGATCGTGTTCGCGCAGCTCTTCGACCGCGACTACGGGCTGCTCAACTGGGTGCTCGGGCTGGTGGGGATCGAGCCGGTGGACTTCGTCCAGTCCACCTGGGGCAGCCACATCCTCATCGCCGCGATGGTGACGTGGCGCTGGTTCGGTTACACCACGCTGCTCTACCTCGCCTCGCTGCAGTCCGTGCCCCGGTCGGTGTTCGAGGCCGCGGCCATCGACGGCGCGGGGCCGTGGCAGCAGTTCCGCCACATCACCATCCCCTCGCTGCGGCCGGTGATCATCTTCACCGTGGTCACGTCCACCATCGGCGGCCTGCAGATCTTCACCGAGCCGCTGCTGGCGGGCTCGGGGCTCACCTGCGGTGCGGTGCGCCAGTGCCAGACGTTGACGCTGTTCCTGTACGAGCAGGGCTTCGGGCAGTTCAAGTTCGGCTACGGCTCGGCGATCGGGGTCGCCCTGTTCCTCATGGTCGTGCTGATCGCCGCGATCAACTACGTGTTCTCCACCCGGATCAAGGCGGACCGATGACGACCACCGCGCCGCACCGGCGGCACCTCGGCCGGGTCCGCTGGTGGACCTACCTGCTGCTCGTGCTCGCCGCCGTGATCTGCCTGTTCCCGCTGTACTGGATGTTCATCGTCGCCACCACCGACACGGCGACCGCGACGAAGATGCCGCCCGAGGTCGTGCCCGGCGGCAACTTCTTCCACCTCTTGGGCCTGGTGCTGGACACGGTGCCGTTCGTGCAGTCGCTGCTCAACAGCCTCGCCGTGGCCACGGCCATCGGCGTCGGCCAGGCGGTGCTGTGCTCGCTGGCCGGGTTCGCGTTCGCCAAGCTGCGCTTCCCCGGCCGCAACACCCTGTTTCTGATCGTCGTGCTCACCATGACGGTGCCCACCCAGCTGTCGGTCATCCCGCAGTACCTGATCATGTCCGAGCTGGGCTGGGTGGACACCCTCCAGGCCCTGATCGTGCCCGGCCTGGCCAGCGCGTTCGGCATCTTCTGGATGCGCCAGCACATCTCGGCCACGATCAGCGACGAGCTGATGCAGGCGGCCCGCATCGACGGCGCGAGCACCGCGCAGGTGTTCTGGCGCATCGCCTTCCCGATCGTGCGGCCGGCCGCCTTCGTGCTCGGCCTGTTCGGGTTCATCACCGCGTGGAACGACTTCCTGTGGCCGTTCATCGTGCTCAAGTCGCCCGAGCGCTACACCGCGCAGATCGCCATCAAGGCCCTCCAGAACAGCCTCGACGTCGACCTCGGCCTGGCCATGTCCGGCTCGTTCCTCGCCACCATCCCGCTCGTCGTCCTGTTCGTCATCGTCGGACGGCGGATGGTCGCCGGCATCCTCGACGGCGCCTTCAAGGGCTGACCCATCACAAGGGAACCGATGACCTCACCGAAGTCCCAGGCGTACTCCTTCGACAACCCCGTGATCCCCGGCTTCCACCCGGACCCCAGCGCGTGCCGGGTGGGCGAGGACTACTACCTGGTGTGCTCCAGCTTCGAGTACTTCCCGGGCGTGCCGATCTTCCACAGCCGCGACCTGGTGTCGTGGCGGCAGATCGGCAACGTCCTGGACCGCCCGTCGCAGCTACCGCTGCCGGCCGACGCGATGGCGTCCGACGGCATCTACGCGCCCACGATCCGGCACCACGACGGCCGCTTCTGGATGATCACCACGAACGTGTCCCACGGCGGCAACTTCATCGTCACCGCCGAGCGGCCCGAGGGCCCGTGGTCCGACCCGGTGTGGATCGACCTGCCGGGCATCGACCCCGACCTGGCCTGGGACGAGGACGGGAACTGCTGGTGCGCCTTCGCCGGCGCCAGCGGTCCGGCCTTCCACGGCGTGCAGATCGCCCGCATCGACCCCGAGGCGGGCAAGGTGCTGGACGGACCGGAACCCGCGTGGGCCGGGACCGGGTTGCAGTGGCCGGAGGCGCCGCACCTCTACCGGATCGGCGAGTGGTGGTACCTCATGATCGCCGAGGGCGGCACCGAACGCGGCCACACCGTGGCCATGGCCCGCGCCCGCACGCCGCGGGGACCGTGGGAGGCCGCGCCGGACAACCCGGTCCTGACCCACCGCAGCACGGGCCACCCGATCCAGAGCACCGGCCACGCCGACCTCGTCACCACGCCGGACGGCGAGTGGTGGATGGTGCTGCTGGCCACCCGACCCGTCGGGTACAGCCCCAAGTTTCACGCCCTGGGCCGGGAAACTTTCCTCACCCCTGTGCGCTGGGAGGACGGCTGGCCCTTGGTCGGCCCCGTCAACCTGGAGGAACGCGCGCCGACAGGCGTCCGACCCGAGGTGGTGGCGCCGCAGCGGGACGACTTCGACGCCCCCGACCTCGACCACGCCTGGATCTCGCCCCGGTCGCGCCCGGACGGCTCGTGGTCGCTGGCGGAACGGCCGGGGTGGCTCGCGCTGCACGCCACCGGTCCCACGCTGGACCGGCCGGGCTGCACGTTCGTCGGCCGGCGGCAGCAGCACCCCGAGAGCCGGACCGCCGTCCTGCTGGATCCCGCCGCCGGTCGTGCCGGCCTCTCGGTGCGCATGGACGAAGGCCACCACTACGACTTCGAGGTGGCCGACGGGCAGGTCTCCGTCATCGCCCGCATCGGACCGCTGCGCCAGACCACGGCCACGCGACCCGTGCCGCAGGGCCCGGTGACGCTCGTGATCACCACCCGGTCGACCCGGCAGTGGCCGGTGGGGGAGGACGAGCCGTCGGGCCTGCACGTCGCCGCGCCCGACTACATCGCCTTCCACGTCGGCGACGACCCCGAGCCGCTGGCGGAACTGGACGGCCGGTACCTGTCCACGGAGGTCGCCACGGGTTTCACGGGCCGGGTGATCGGGATGTACGTCACCGAGGGCACAGCCTGGTTCGACTGGTTCGACCACGGCCCGCTCGGCTGACCTGACGGCGGAATGCGCGGGAATTCGAGTGGGGTGACAACCCGGATCGGGGGGGGGGCGGCGCCCCCCCCCCCCCCCAGTGTGCATATGGCGGTGGGGTTTTTGTGAGTCCACGGAAAAAGGCCGATCGTGGTGGTTGGAATAGAGTGACAAAAAACCCGCGACAGA
>JBFBCZ010000007.1:220459-294506 GCA_040689555.1 Actinosynnema sp. NPDC051121
TGTCGCCCGGCGGCCGCGCTCTGTCTTCTTGGGGCTTCTTAGGGGTGAATATGTTGTGTGTACAATACCGTGCCCCGGGCCCCCCCCGCCCCCCCCCCGACCGGATTTCGGATTCCAGGCAGGTTGTTGCTCTCGACCGCTGAATGCCGCGATCGGTGCGTTGTGCATGTCGTACAACTATCCGCGCGTCGCAAAAAATTTGTAGCACACATCCACTGGGCGAGTCCAGCCTCGAAGACTCCTTGGGACGGGGCGAACTTCGCCGACGGCCGGATCGCGCGCGGCCCGATCGCGCGGTCACCGTGCGCTTCGGCGCCGGTCGCGGATCGGCGCCGGCGCGATCAGCCGAACAGGCGGCGCTGGATCTCGCTGCGGTAGTCCTGGAGCGTGTTGTCGATGTGCACGCCGGCGGCCTCGGCGGCGGCCTCCGGGTCCCCGTCGCGGATCGCCTGGTAGATCGCGAGGTGCTCCTCGACCGCCTCCGCCGCGTGCCCGCCGACGGTGCCGTGCAGGGCGATGGTGCTCGACTGCTGTTGCAGGCGGCGGGCCTCGCGCACGGCGGCGACCAGGAACTGGTTGTGGGACGCGGCGGCGATGGCGAGGTGGAAGTCGTCGTCGCCCTGGTTGAACAGCGCGGCCTCGTCGGCCAGGTGGCCCTGCCGGCAGGTCTCGGCGGCGGCGGCGATGGCGCGCAGCTCGGCCGGGGTGGCATGGATCGCGGCCAGCCGGCTCGCGGCGGCCTCCTGGACGCGGCGGAACTCGAACAGCATGTAGATGTGGTCGAGGTTGGTCGGCAGGAAGAAGCCGCCCCACCGGGACGAGCCGAGCATGCCCTCGTCGTCGGCAACGTAGAGCCCGCGGCCCTTGTGCGCGCGCACCCGCCCGATCGCGGAGAGGATCTTGACGGCCTCCCGGACCACGGTCCGGGAGGTGCCCATGCGGGCGGCCAGCTCGTTCTCGGTCGGCATCCGGTCGCCCGGCCGCAGCTCCAGCTCGGCGATGAGCTGCAGGATCTGCTCGGCCACGAGCTCGTAGCCGGGTCGGTACGGACCGGCCGACCGGGAGGCGTCCGACTGCCCGGCCGACGTGCCGGCCCCGGCTCCCGGTACTAGTGCGCCATCCGTCAACGCCGCTCCTTCGTGACGGGTCGCCTGGGGAGTGCGACGGCCAACACCGTTAGGACAGCTTACATCCGGTAGGCCGGCCCGGTGCGCCAGGGCTGGTGATGAGTAGTACTCATCCGGGCCTCCGGTGCCGGATCGGGCTCCGGTGGGCAGCGACCTCGCCGGTGCGGCGTGACCTGGTCGAACTCGTATTCGACGTCGGCGCCAATCGCCGGAAAAGGCGCCGCACCCATTCTGCCACCGGTTGGCGCCGGCGTTTTTAGCAATGTTGAGCGTTGACGCTCGCGGCCGTCGGTCGTTACCGTCCGGGGCAGGACCAGGTTGCCGTGTGCCGTTTCCGGCCCGCCCGTCGACGATGACGAGGGAGACCTTTCGATGCGACGAACTCGTTGGCGCGGCACGACCTCGCCCGTCGCGACCCTCCACTGAGGACGACGCGACCACTGTCGGCGGAGTTTTCGCGACTTCGGAAATGCACCCCGTTCCGGGGGTGGACCCTGCCTTGGATCGAAGGAGTGCTCGATGAAGACCAGCGGCGAGGCGTCCGCCTCCACGCGGACAGGTCGGCGGCGACCGGTGACGGCCGCCGTGGCGGCGGTGCTCCTCGCGGCCGGCGCGGTCACCGTCGTCACCGCGGCGCCGGCGTCGGCCGCGACGGTGGACACCACCGCGTGGTACGTCCTGGTCAACCGCACCAGCGGCAAGGCCCTGGACCTGTACGGCATGTCGACCAACGACGGCGCGCGGATCACCCAGTGGTCGCGCAACGACGGCGCCAACCAGCAGTGGCAGTTCGTGTCCTCGGGTGACGGCTACTACCGGGTCAAGTCACGGCACTCGGGCAAGGTGCTCGACGTGCCCGGCTCGTCCACCGCGGACGGCGCCGCGATCCAGCAGTGGACCGACCACGGCGGCACCAACCAGCAGTTCCGGCTGGCCGACTCCGACAGCGGCTACGTGCGCCTGATCGCCCGGCACAGCGGCAAGGCGGTGGAGGTGCAGGGCTCGTCCACCGCGGACAACGCGAACGTCGTCCAGTACACCGACCACGGCGGCGGCAACCAGCAGTGGCAGTTGGCCAAGGTGTCCGGCGGCGGCGACCCCGGTGGCACCGGCTGCGGCAAGACCCCGACGTTGCGCAGCGGCACGCACACGATCCAGACCGGTGGGAAGAGCCGGAGCTTCATCCTGCGGGTGCCCGACGGTTACGACAACTCGCGTGCGTACCGGTTGATCTTCGGGTTCCACTGGCGCGGGGGCACGATGAACGACGTGTCCTCGGGTGGGACGAGTGGTACGGCGTGGTCGTACTACGGGATGCAGGAGCAGTCGAACAACAGCGCGATCCTGGTCGCGCCGCAGGGGTTGGGCAACGGGTGGGCGAACTCCAACGGCGAGGACGTCACCTTCACCGACGACATGATCCGCCTCATCGAGAGCGACCTCTGCGTCGACCCGAAGCTCCGCTTCGCGATGGGTTTCAGCTACGGCGGTGGCATGAGCTACTCGCTGGCGTGCTCGCGTGCCACGGTGTTCCGTGCGGTGGTGGTGTACTCGGGTGCGCAGTTGAGCGGGTGTGCGGGTGGTACGCAGCCGATCGCCTATTTCGGCATCCACGGGATCACGGACAACGTCCTGAACATCTCGCAGGGGCGGTCGTTGCGGGACAGGTTCGTGGCGAACAACGGGTGTACGCCGCAGAGCCCGCGTGAGCCGTCGCAGGGGAGCATGTCGCACATCACGACGACGTACTCGTGCCGTGCGGGTTACCCGGTGCAGTGGGCGGCGTTCGACAACGGTCACATGCCGGGTCCGGTGGACGGCACGTACACCGAGAGCGGCATCCGGACCTGGACCAAGGGCGAGGCCTGGAAGTTCATCTCCCAGTTCTGACCGCACCACCGGCGCTGAAGAGCCCGCCCACGCCACCGGCGGCACGTGAGATCGAAGGGAAAGGCCAATGGGGGACCAGTCGACCGGGCTCTGGCTGATCGGCGCCCGTGGTTCCGTCGCGACGACCGCCGTGAGCGGGCTGCTGGCCGTGCGGGCGGGCCTGGCGCCCGCCACCGGGTGCGTGACCGAAGGCCCGGAACTGGCGGGTGTCGCGCTGCCCGCGTGGTCGGACTTCGTCGTGGGCGGGCACGACATCGCGCAGACGCCCCTGGAGAAGCGGGCCGAGCTGCTGGCCCAGGGCGGTGTGCTGCCGCACCACCTGCTGGAGGGCGTCGCGTCCGGCCTGCGCGAGGTGGACGGCGAGATCCGGACGCCGGAGTACCACGGCTCGCAGGCCGACGTCGCCCGGCGGATGGCCGCCGACATCACCTCGTTCCGGGAACGGCACGGGCTCGCCCGGGTCGTCGTGGTGAACGTGTCGTCCACCGAACCGCCGGTGGCGACGCAGCCCGAGCACGCCGACCTGGCCGCGCTGGAGCGCGCGCTCGCCGATCCGCGCCGCACCGTGCTGCCGCCCAGTTCGCTGGCCGCCTACGCGGCGCTCACGGCGGGCTGCCCGTTCGTCGACTTCACGCCCTCGACCGGGATCGCGCTGCCCGCGCTGGACGAGCTCGCCCGGCGGGAGGGACTGCCCTACGCCGGGCGCGACGGCAAGACCGGTGAGACCCTGCTGCGCACGGTGCTCGCGCCGATGTTCACCGCACGCGGCCTGCGGGTCCGGTCGTGGGCGGGCACCAACCTGCTCGGCGGCGGCGACGGCGCGACGCTGGAGGACCCGGCGCACGCCGACAGCAAGCTGCGGTCCAAGGCGAACGGGCTCGCGGCGCTGCTCGGCGGCGAGGTGACCGCGCCACTGCACATCGACAACGTGCCGGACCTCGGCGAGACGAAGACCGCGTGGGACCACGTGTCGTTCGAGGGGTTCCTCGGCGCCCGGATGAGCCTGCAGTTCACCTGGACGGGCCTGGACTCGGCGTTGGCGGCGCCGCTGGTGCTCGACCTCGCCCGGCTGGTCGCCGCGGCCCACGCGGCGGGGGAGTCGGGCGCGCTGGGCGCGTTGGCGTTCTTCTTCAAGGACCCGCTGGGCACCGACGAGCACCGCTTCGCCGAGCAGACCCGCGTCCTGCACGAGTGGGCGCGGGGGCTGGGGTGAAGGCCTACCTGGAACTCGTGCGCGCGCCCGCCGCGTTGACGGCGCTCGGCGACACCCTCGTGGGCTCGGCCACTCCTCTGCGGGGCAGGCGCCTGCTGCTGCCGCTGGCCTCGGCCGCGCTGTACTGGGCGGGTATGGCGCTCAACGACTGGGCGGACCGCGACCTGGACGCGGTGGAGCGGCCGGAGCGGCCCGTCCCGTCGGGCCGGATCAGCCCCGAAGCCGCCCTGGCCACGGCCGTCGGCCTGACCGGCGCGGGCATCGGGCTCGCGGCGGCGGCCGGGCGCAACGCGGTGCCGCTCGCGGTGGCCGTGTGGGCTTACGACACGGTGCTCAAGAGCACCCCGGCCGGCCCGTTCGCGATGGCCGCATGCCGAGGGCTGGACGTCCTGCTGGGTGGCCGCGCGCCGCTGCCCGCCGCGCTGATGGCCCTGCACACGCTGGGCGTGACCGCGTTGTCGCGCGGGGAGGTCCACGGCACGTCGCCTGCCGTCGCCAAGGCCGTCGTGGCCGGCACGGCGGTGACCGCGCTGGCCGCGGCCACCACCGGTCGACCCACCGGCGTCGCGGCGGCCGTGGGCTACGCCGTGTCGGTCGGGCACGCGCAGCTCGCCGTGGTGCGCGACCCGTCGGCCGCCCGGGTGCGCGCGGCGACCAAGGCGGGCATCCACGGCATGGTGCTGCTCCAGTCCGCGCTGGCCCGGCACGGCCGGGCGATCGCGCTCCTCCTGCCGCTCGCCAGGGCGTTGAGCCGGAAGGTCGGCCCGACATGACGTTCCACCTCGGGTACGGCACCAACGGGTTCGCCAACCACCGCCTGGACGACGCGCTGTCGATCATCGCCGAACTGGGTTACTCGGCCGTGGCGCTCACGCTCGACCACCACCACCTCGACCCGTACGCCGACGACATCGGCCCGCGGACCCAGCGGCTCGCGACCCGGCTCTCGTCGCTGGGCCTGCGCGTCGTCGTGGAGACCGGGGCGCGGTACCTGCTCGACCCGCGCCGCAAGCACCACCCCACGCTGGTGAGCGAGGACCAGGAGGTCCGGGTCGACTTCCTGGTGCGCGCCAAGCGGATAGCGGCCGACCTCGGCGCGGACTGCGTGTCGTTCTGGTCGGGCATCGGGTCGCCGGACAGCTGGGAGCACCTGAAGTCCGGTGTCGCCGCGGCGCTGGCGGGCGGGCCGGACGTGCCGCTCGCGCTGGAGCCGGAGCCCGGCATGGTGGTGGAGCGGCTGGACCAGGCCCTGCGGCTGCGGGAGGAGCTGGGCGACCCGGACCCGCTCGGGATCACCCTGGACGTGGGGCACTGCGTGGCGGTGGAGTGGCAGGACGCGGCGGCCTGCATCCGCCAGGCCGGCGCGCTGCTGAGGAACGTGCAGCTGGACGACATGCTGCCGGGCGTGCACGAGCACCTGGAGTTCGGCGAGGGGCGGCTCGACCTGCCCGACACGCTCGGCGCGCTGACCGACATCGGCTACACCGGAGTCGCCGCCGTGGAGCTGCCCCGGCACAGCCACGCCGCGCCCGCGGTGGCGAAGCGGGCGTTCGACGCGCTGCGCACCGCGGGCTGGCTGGCCGGAGCCGAACAGGCGCTGCGCGCCGACCCCGCGGCCATCGAGACGCTGTTCCCCGTCGCGGGCCGGACGGCGCGCGACCGGGCGGACGAGGCGAGGGTGCGGCTGCTCGTCACGTACGCCGACGCCACCGAGGACGTCGCCGAAGGCCTCACCGCGCTCTACCGGCACGGCACGTCGGACGAGCGCCGGGCCGTGCTGCGCGGCCTGGCCAAGATCGGTGGCCTGGCGCCGAAGACCGGGGTCGAACTCGTCAAGGACGCCCTGCGCAGCAACGAGACCGGGCTGGTCGCGGCGGCGATGGGCGCGTTCGCGGCGGCCTGCCTCGACCAGCACGCGTGGCGTCACGGCGTGCTGAAGTGCCTGTTCATGGGTGTCCCGCTGACCGCGGTGACCGACCTCGACCACCGCGCGGACGACGAGCTGCTGCGGATGGTGTCCGCGTTCGCCGACGAACGCCGCGCGGCCGGCCGCCCGGTGCCCGCCGACGCCCTCGACCTGCTCGGGAAGGCGGCCTGATGCGCATCTTCGACCCCCACGTCCACATGACCTCGCGCACCACCGACGACTACGAGGCCATGGCCGCGGCCGGGGTGCGGGCGCTGGTGGAGCCGGCGTTCTGGCTGGGGCAGCCGCGCACGAACGTGGGGTCGTTCCTCGACTACTTCGACGGCCTGGTCGGCTGGGAGAGGTTCCGGGCGGCGCAGTTCGGCATCGCGCACCACTGCGCGATCGCGCTGAACCCCAAGGAGGCCAACGACCCGCGGTGCGCCGGCGTGCTGGAACACCTGCCGCGGTACCTCGTCAAGGACGGTGTCGTCGCGGTCGGCGAGGTCGGGTACGACTCGATGACGCCGGAGGAGGACGACGCGTTCGCCCGCCAACTGGAGCTGGCCGCCGTGCACGACCTCCCCGTGCTCGTGCACACCCCGCACCGGGACAAGCTCCAGGGCACCCTGCGCACGCTGGACGTGGTGCGCGAATCCGGCATCCCGCCGGAACGGGTCCTGGTCGACCACCTGAACGAGACGACCGTGCGGGCGGTGGCGGATTCCGGGTGCTGGATGGGGTTCTCCATCTACCCGGACACCAAGATGGACGAGGCGCGGATGGTGGCGATCCTGCGCGAGCACGGCACCGACCGGGTGCTGGTGAACTCCGCCGCCGACTGGGGCCGGTCCGATCCGCTCAAGACGCACAAGACCGGCCTGGCCATGCTCGACGCCGGGTTCGACGACGCCGCGGTCGACACCGTGCTGTGGCGCAACCCGGTCGGGTTCTACGGCCAGAGCGGACGACTCCTGCTCGACCCGGTGTCCACCGGCGCGACCGATGCGACCACCGGCAACTCCGTACTGCGAGGCGAACGGTGACCGTCGGCGTGAAACCGCTCGTGGTCGTGAACGTGGTCGGCATGACGCCCGCGCTGCTCGAGCACATGCCCAACCTCGCCGGGCTCGGCTGGCAGGCCGAGCTGGGCACGGTGCTGCCCGCCGTCACGTGCAGCGCCCAGGCCACCCTGCTCACCGGGCTCACCCCCGCCGGGCACGGGATCGTGGGCAACGGCTGGTACTTCCGCGACCTCGGCGAGATCCACCTGTGGCGCCAGCACAACAAGCTGGTCGGCGGCGAGAAGCTGTGGGAGACCGCGCGGCGGGCGCACCCGGGCTACACGGCCGCGAACGTCTGCTGGTGGTACGCCATGGGCGCCACCACGGACATCACCGTCACCCCGCGGCCGATCTACCACGCGGACGGCCGCAAGTCGCCGGACGCCTACGTCCGCCCGCCCGACCTGCACGACCGGCTCACCGGAGCCCTCGGCGAGTTCCCGCTGTTCCAGTACTGGGGCCCGACCGCGTCCCTGAAGTCCAGCGAGTGGATCGTCGGCGCGGCGCTGAAGGTGCTCGCCGACCACCGACCCGACCTGCTGCTGGTCTACGTGCCGCACCTGGACTACGACCTGCAGCGCTTCGGGCCCACGTCACCGCAGGCGGTCAAGGCGGCGTCCGACGTGGACCGGGCGCTCAAGCCGCTGCTCGACTCCGACGCGACGATCGTCGCGCTGTCCGAGTACGGCATCACCGAGGCGCGCCGACCGGTCGACGTCAACCGGGCGCTGCGGGCCGCCGGGCTGCTGGAGGTCTACACCCAGGCCGGCATGGAGTACCTGGACCCGTGGACGTCCCGCGCGTTCGCGGTGGCCGACCACCAGGTCGCGCACGTGTACGTGGCCGATCCCGCCGACCTGGCCAAGACCCGCGCGGTGCTCGCCGAGCTGCCCGGCGTGGACGTCGTGCTCGACCGGGACGCGCAGGCGGCGGTGGGGCTGGACCACGAGCGCTCCGGCGAGCTGGTCGTCGTCGCCGAGCCGGACGCCTGGTTCACCTACTACTACTGGACCGACGACAGCCGTGCGCCCGACTTCGCGCGTGGCGTGGACATCCACCGCAAGCCCGGCTACGACCCCGCCGAGCTGTTCTTCGACCCGGCCGACCGGCTGGCCAAGGTGAAGGCGGGGGCGAACCTGGTGCGCAAGAAGGTCGGCCTGCGGTACGCGATGAACGTGGTGCCCCTGGACCCGTCGTGCGTGCGCGGCACCCACGGCAGGCTCCCGGACGTCGCCGCGGACGGCCCCGTGCTGCTGTGCTCCGACCCGCACGTGCCGCCGTCGGTCGAGCGCGACGGGCGGTTGGCGGCCACGGACGTGCGTGACTTCCTGTTGGGGTTGCAGGGGATCAGCGGCCCCGCCGTGAGGTAGCGGCCTGATCGCTTCGGGGTTCGCGGTGTCCGGCCGCAGGCGCGCGTCGGTTCGCGCTCAGCGCGGCGGCGCCACGGAGTCGCGGTGGCGGACGGGCATCGGGACGTGGTGGGGCGTGGTCCCTCCCGCCCGGCCACCGTCGTGCCGCTCGACCGGGGCGAAGAGGAGGTCGACGGCCTTCGCGCCCAGCTCGTGCTGCGGCAGCGCGATGGTGGTGAGGCCGGGGCGCAGCCACGAGGCGACGGGGTGGTCCTCGAACGAGACGACCGAGACGTCGTCCGGCACGGTGAGGCCCGCGTCCTGCAACGCCTGGTAGGCCCCGAACGCGAGCCGGTCGTCCAGGCAGATCAACGCGCGCGGGCGCGTCCTGGCGAGCAGGTCCCGGGTCGCGTCGTACCCGTGCTCCGGCAGCCACCACCGGCACGGGCGCCCGCTCTCCACCTCGACGCCCACCGAGCCGAGCTCGTGGCGTATTCCCGCCAACCGGTCGGCCGCCGTGGTCCGTCCGGGAGGGACGTCGTCACCGTCCACACCCGCGCCGATGACGTGGATGCCCTCGCCGTGCCCCGCGTCGAGCAGCACGCGTGCGGCGGCCCGGCCGCCCCCGACCTCGTCGGGCAGCACGGAGCGCAGCGGCGAGGGCTCTCGGGAGACCATGTTGAGCAGTACCGCCGGACCGGCGGCCAACACCGGCGGCACGCTGACCGTCCGGGTGTACGCCGACGCCAGGATGATGCCGTCCACCGCGTAGCCGTGCATCGTCTCGATCAGCGCGCCTTCCAGCCCCGTGTCACCCGCCGTCTCGCCGAACAGCAACGTCGCACCACGTCGGCGGGCCGCGCCGAGCGCTCCGCCGACGATGTCGCCCGCGGGCCGGGGGCCGGAGACCGAATCGGACACCAGCGCGATCGTCCGCGTTCCGGTCCGCCGCAGCGAAGCGCGGGTGCGGCGGTACTCCAGCTCGGTCGCCGCTTCGAGGACCCGCCGCTGCATCTCCTCGGAGATGCGCAGGTCCCGACCGCGTCCCGACAGCACCAGGGACACCGTGGTCTGGGAGACGCCGACCACCTTGGCCACGTCGGCCAACGTGACCCGTCGTACGCCCACCGTGGACCTCCCGTCGGCTCGTGGACCCCCAGTCCGGCGAACCGGAGTCCGCTCCGATGAGTCTGACTCATCGGGCTGTGGTCCTAGCTGTTCATCACAGCTCTTTCGCTGCCCTGACGTCAAGAGAACGTTCGACGGTCCGGGCTCGATGATCGGTTAAGTACTACTCATAGTTCCCAACTTGGTGCCTGATCAGTATGCTGTGCGAGTTGGTTCTTCGAGGGCGCGACCACGCGGAGCGGGTCGATCGCCCGGCCGCCGTCTGGAGAAGTGAGCAGCGATGAAGCGCACACTGTGGTCGGCCGCCCTGGTCCTCGGGTTGGCGTTGAGCGCCGGCTGCGGGAGCGCGGCGGTGACGGGACCCTCGTCCGGTTCGAGCGACAAACTCGTGGTCTGGGACTGGAAGTCCGGCGACCCGAGTGCCGCCGCCTACCTCGACAAGGCGAAGGCGGACTTCGCGAAGGCGCACCCGGGCGTCGAGGTCGAGTTCGTCGCGCAGCCGTTCGACCAGTACTACACGCTGCTCGGCGCGGCGATCCAGGCGGGCAAGGGCCCCGACGTCGTCCTGTTCAACGGCGGCGGCCAGCTCCGCGACCGGGCCGACTCGCTGGTGCCGCTGGACGAGTACGTGGCCGAGGACAGGAAGCGGCTGGCCGGGTGGGAGGCCTTCGCGCGGGACGGGAAGACCTACGCGTCACCCGTGACGCTGCAAGGACATCCGCTGTACTACAACAAGGCGCTGTACAAGCAGGCCGGGCTGGACCCCGAGAAGCCCGCCGGCACGTGGGCCGAGTTCCTCGAGGACTGCGGCGCCATCACCGGCAAGACGGGCGCGAAGTGCTTCGGCGTGGGCAACAAGGAAGGCATCGGCATCCAGTTCTTCCTGTCCGCCATGGGTTCGGCGGTGCTGACGCCCGAGGAGTACGACCGGTGGATCGCCGGCGAGCGCGACTGGAACTCGCCGCACGTGAAGCGGATCTTCCAGCTGTGGCAGGAAGTGGACGCCGCCCACCTGAACAACGACGGCGCCAACTCCACCGCGATGTTCAACGACGCGTTCGCCGTCTTCCAGTCGGGCAAGGCCGCGCACATCATCGGCCTGATGTCCGACATCGGCCACTGGAAGGACTTCACCGAGTTCCTCGACCCGGCCGACGTCGGCGTCATGCCGGCGCCGGTGGTCGACCCGGCGGCGAAGCCGAGCCTGCCCTACGACGGCGGCATCGGCTACGGGGTCGCGAAGTGGACCCGGGACCCGAAGCTGGCCGCCGACCTGGTGCGGTCGTTGACGTCGACCGACGCCCTGACGGCCTTCTACGCCGACGCGGGCGCGATCGCCTCCGACACCACCATCGACGTCTCCTCCGGCGGCGCGGCCGTCACCGCGATCGTCTCGGCCATCAAGACCGGCAAGCCCGCGCTGCACGTCGCCCTGTCCAGCAAGACGATCGACCTGATGGGTCGGCTGTCGCAGCAGCTGCTGAGCGGTTCCACCACGGTGGACGACGCCGTGGCGCAGCTGGCCGCCTCGGACGCGGCGAGCTGATCCGTGCCGCCCACAGCCTCACCGGTGCGCGAGGCGCCGTCCGGACGATCCGGTGCCGGAGCGGTCCGCGCGACGCCCCGCCGCCGACGCCGCCGGGGGTCGCGCGCCGACCGCCTGGCGCCGCTCGCCCTGGTGGCGCCGACCGTGCTGATCATCGTGGCGTTGCGGCTGTGGCCGCTGGTGCTCGGGGTGAACTTCTCCTTCACCGGTGACGGCGACCGCAACGGCATGCCGGTCGGCTTCGACAACTACGTGACGCTGTTCGGCGATCCGCTGTTCCGCACCGCGTTGCGCAACGTCGGGCTGCTCGTGCTGTTGCTCCCGGTGGCCGTGGCGATCCCGGGGCTGCTGGCGACGTTCATCTACCTGCGGGTGCCCGGGCACCGGCTGTACCGGGCCGTCTACTTCTTCCCGGCCGTGCTCTCGCCGGTCATCGTGGGCGCGATCTTCACCTTGCTGCTCTCCTACGACGGCCCGTTCAACGAGGTGCTCGGCGTGGTCGGGCTCGGGCCGGTGGACTGGCTCGGCGACCCGGACGTGGCGCTCTTCGCGGTCGTCGGCGTGCACGTCTGGGCGACGTTCGGGATGGCGCTGGTCGTGTTCCTGGCCGGGTTCGCGAGCCTCGACCCGTCGCTGCTGGACGCGGCCAAGGTGGACGGCGCGTCGCTGCCGCAGTCCATCCGGCACGTGATCGTGCCGGGGCTGACCCGGACCATCCAGTTCGTCTTCGTCACCACCATGATCGGCATGCTGACGTCGATGTTCGGCCTGCTGTTCGTGATGACGAGCGGCGGGCCGGAGGGGTCGACCTACCTGCCCGAGTACTACATCTGGGTGCAGCAGGGGCAGTTCAACCAGCCGGCGCTCGCCTCCGCGGCGTCCACCGCGCTGTTCCTGATCATGCTGCTGGTCGGGCTGGCGCAGATCGGCATCCTGCGGCGCTCGGGCAGGGAGAGCTGATGGCCGGCAGGCAGGTGACCAGGTGGGTCGTCGCGGTGCCGATGGCACTGCTCGCGCTGGCGACGGTCTACCCGATGCTGTTCACCGCGAACGTCGCCATGAAGACGCGTCGCGAGTACGTGCTCGACCGGTTCTCGCTCGCGGACTCGCTGGGCTGGCACAACATCGCCTCGGCGTGGACCAGCGTCGGCATGTCCCGGTACTTCCTGAACTCGACGGTCGTGGTGACGTGCTCGGTCGCGTTGCTGCTGCTGTTCGGCTCGATGGCCGGGTTCGCGCTCGCCCGGTTGCGGTTCCGCGGCTCGTCGGCGCTGTACCTGGGCTGCCTGGCCGCGCTGTTCATCCCGTTCCAGGTGATCATGGTGCCGCTCACCCGGGTCATGGCCGACACCGGACTGGTCGACACCTATCCGGGGCTGGTCCTGGCGTACGTCGCGCAGTTCCTCCCGTTCACCGTCTTCCTGATGACGAGCTACTACTCGACCGTGCCCGCCGAGATCGTGGACGCGGCCCGGATCGACGGCAACACCACGTTCGGCGTCTACCGGCGGATCATGGTGCCGATCGGCAGGCCCGCGCTGCTGTCGGTCGGTGTCCTCAACGCCTTGTTCTGCTGGAACGACGTGCTCATCGCGCTGCTCGTGATGCCATCGGCGGACCACCGAACGCTCATGGTCGGCGTCACGTCGCTGCGGGGCCAGTACTCCGACGACATCCCGGTGTTCGCGTCCGGGGTGCTGATCGCGGCGGTGCCCGTCCTCCTCGTCTACCTGTTCCTCCAACGCCAGATCGCCGACGGCGTCACGGCCGGAGCCACGAAGGGCTGATATGCGGATCACGGGTTATCGGACCCTCACGACCGTCAAGGACTGGGGACGGCCGGTCGGTGACGCCAACGGCGTCTTCGCCGACGGCATCGTCCGCGTGCCGTTCGTGGTCGTGGAGACCGATGTCGGCATCACCGGCGTCGGGGTCGGTTCGCACGTGGAGATCGAGTCCGTCTTCGCCGCCATCGAGGGCGAGGACCCGCGTGGCGTCACCGCGCTCTACGACCGGATGCTGCGCCGGGTGTTCAAGGCGGGTCACGCGGGCGCGGTGTTCAGCACCATCGGCGCGCTCGACACCGCGCTGTGGGACATCAAGGCGCAGGCCGCCGGGGAGCCCCTGTGGCGGCTGCTCGGCGGACGCGACCGCCGCGTGCCCGCGTACGCCTCGGGCCTGGACATCGGCCTGGGCGACGACGAGCTGGTGGCCGCCTACCAGACCTACGCCGACCACGGGCTGCGTGCGGCGAAGCTCAAGGGCGGGCTCGACGTCGAACGGGACCGCGACCGGCTGATGCTGGTGCGCGACGTGCTCGCCGCCGCGGGCCAGGGCACGCGGCCCGGCCTGATGCTCGACGTCAACGAGGCGCTGACCCGCAAGCAGGCGGTCCGGCACGTCGCCGAGATCGAGCGGGTGCTCGACCTGATCTGGATCGAGGAGCCCGTCCGGAGGTGGGACGCGGAGGGGCACGCCGCCGTCAGCCGCGGGATCCGGGCCTCGGTCGCCACCGGGGAGAACCTGAGCGGGCTGGAGCAGTACCGCCCGCTGATCGCGGCGGGCGCGGTCGACATCGTGCAGGCGGCGGCCGGCTGGGGCGTCACCCACTTCCTGCGCGTCGCGGCCCTCGCGCACGCGCACGACCTGCCCGTCAGCCCCATCGGCAACTCGCCGATCGGGCTGCTGCACGCCGCGACCTCGGTGCCGAACCACCTGGTCAGCGAGTTGCAGGAGCTGCAACCACCGGCCGGGTTCACGCTCGACCTCCACATCGAGGGCGGCGCGTTCATCCTGGGCGACAGCCCGGGGCTGGGCATCCGCCTGGACGAGGACGCGATCGCCGCGGCACACCGCGGCCTCACCGTCCCGGCGCCGGCAGGCCCCCTCATCCGGCCGGAACGCGCCGGGCAGCGCCTGCTGGCGGTGGCGCGGGACTCCGCCGGCCCGGGCCACCTGGACCGGCTGCCGTCCTGACCGACCCGCCCCTGATCGACCCGCCCCTGGTCGCCCCGTCCTTCGACCCGCCCTTGGTCGACCCGCCCCTGATCCACTCGCCTCTGGTCGACCCGTCCTGGGTCGACCCGTCGTGACCGCCACGACACCGTTCCCGCACCAGCCGCCGCACCGAACACTCCAATGCAGGAGGTCCCCTTGTTCGCGTCCTCGTCCTCTGCGGTGGGTAGACCGCTCTCGGTCGGAGCCGCTGCCGCGGTGCTGGCAGCGTTGGTGACCCTCGCCCCTCCGGCGTACGGGGCGACCACGACCCTCTACGCGTCACCGTCGGGCACCGGCACCAGTTGCTCCTCCACCCAGCCGTGCTCGCTGCCCGCGGCGCAGGCCGCCGTGCGGTCGCAGAACGGCAGCATGTCCGGTGACATCGTCGTCCAGTTGGCCGACGGCGCGTACCGGCTGTCCGAGCCGCTGCGGCTGACCGCGGCCGACTCCGGCAACAACGGCTACCGCGTGCTGTGGCAGGCCGCGCCGTCCGCGCGTCCGGTGATCACCGGCGCCCGCGCCGTCACCGGCTGGTCGGTCGTGGACGCCGGCAAGAACATCTGGCGTGCGAACGTCCCCGTCGGCCTCGACTCGCGGCAGCTCTACGTCAACGGCGCGATCGCGACGCGGGCGCGCACCCAGGTGAACCGGGCCGACTTCACGTTCACCAGCACCGGCATGAGGTTCGGCAACACCGCCCTCAATTACCTGAACAACCTGGCCAACCAGAACCGGGTCGAGGTGGAGAGCGTCAACTCCTTCACCGACCGGTACTCGCCGGTGCAGAGCATCAGCGGGAACTTCCTCACGATGCAGCAGCCCGCGTGGAACAACAACACCTTCGGGTACGACACGCTGAGCAGCCCGTTCCGGGCCGGTCCCCTCTACCTGACCAACGCCTACGAGTTCCTGGACTCGCCGGGGGAGTGGTACCTCAACCCCTCGACCGGCGCGCTGTCCTACATCCCGTTGGCCGGGCAGAACATGAGCTCGGTCAGCGTGGAGCTGCCCACGCTGCAGTCGCTGGTGGGCGTCGGCGGCACGTATGACGCGCCCGCGCACCACATCTCGTTCAGCGGGATCACGTTCACCGGCACCAGTTGGCTCGGACCCAGCAGCAACCAGGGTTTCGCCGACCAGCAGACCGGCTCCTACATCGCGGGCAACTGGAACTGGCCCGCCGACCGGATGACCTCGTGCCAGAGCGGCTGCTCCCAGTTCGAGGCGGCCCGGCCGAACTGGAACCAGATGCCCGCGGCCGTGCAGGTCTCCGCCGCCAACAACATCACCTTCAGCGAGTCCCAGTTCGTCAACCTGGGCCAGACCGCCATCGGCATCGGCAACGACGCCAACGCGCACGCGAGCGGCGTCGGCCTCGGCGCGAGCAACATCACGGTGACCCGCTCGGAGATCGCCCGCAACTCGGCGGGCGGCGTCCTGATCGGCGGCGTGCGCGCCGACGCCCACCACCCGAGCGACCAGCGGATGGTCAACCGGGACATCACCGTCAGCTACAGCCGCATCCACGACCTGGGTCTCGAGTACCGGGGCATCGTCTCGGTGCTTCCCACCTACGTCACCAACGCCACGATCGCCAACAACGAGGTCTACAACCTCCCGTACACCGGCATGTCCATCGGGTACGGCTGGGGCGCGAACGACGCGGGCGGCAACAACAACTACGCCAACCGCGGCCTGTACAACTACCAGCCGCGCTACACGACGCCCACCACCGCGTCCAACAACCGGCTCATCAACAACTACATCCACGACGTCATGCAGCAGATGAACGACGGCGGGTGCATCTACACGCTGGGCTGGAACCCGGGCGCCACGATCAGCGGGAACCACTGCCTGCGGACCAACGGTTACTTCGGGGTCTACTTCGACGAGGGCTCGAAGTACTACACGGTCACCAACAACGTCTTCGCCTCCACCGGCACCTGGGCCACGGCCAACTACTGGGGCGGCGAGAACATGGGCAACTGGACCGTCACCAACAACTGGGCGAACAACAACAGCACGAACGTGACCAACGGCGACCGGGGCAACGTGGTGTCCGGCAACGTCACCGGCATCAGCGGCACCTGGCCCTCCGGGGCGCAGACGGTGATCGCCAACGCCGGGCCGGGGGGCGGCACCACCAACCCCACCGGTCCGCAGAACGCCATGCTCGTCGGCACCCAGTCGGGGCGTTGCGCCGAGGTGGCGAGCGGCGGCGCGAACGGCGCGCAGGCCAGGCTGTGGGACTGCGGCGGCACCGCCAACCAGCGGTGGACCTACACGTCGGGCAAGCAGCTGATGGTGGCGGGCAAGTGCCTGGACGCCAGCGGCCAGGGCACCTCCAACGGCACCGCGGCGATCATCTGGGACTGCCACGGCGGCACCAACCAGCAGTGGAACATCAACGCCAACGGCAGCATCACCGGCGTGCAGTCCGGCCTGTGCCTGGACGCGAGCGGCAACGCGACCGCGAACGGCACGCTGATCCAGCTCTGGTCGTGCCACGGCGGCACGAACCAGCAGTGGACCGTGCGGAGCTGAACCGCGGTGGGGAGGCCGGCCCGTCCGGCCTCCCCACCGGCCGCTCCACCGCCCCGACCGTCTCAAATGGAATTTTGTGAGCGCTAACTACGCGCCGGTGTTGACACGTACACAGGCGGCCACCAAACTCGTTGGCGCAGGCCACCCCGCCTCTTCGCGTTCTATGTGAGCGTGAACATGCGGAGTGCTGCGCAGGAGCGCCCTCTCGACGACGAGCAGGAGGCACCGTGGGTGGAGCACGAGGGTCATCACCTCGGCGGGTGGGCGCACTGCTCGCCGCCGTCGCGTTATCGGCCACGGCCCTCACGTCCGGGTCGGTGGAGCCGGCGGCCGCGTGGGACAACGGCGTGGCCGTGACCCCGCCGTTGGGCTGGAACAGCTACGACTCGTTCAACTGGAACGTGACCGAGGCCCAGGTCAAGGCGAACGCCGACTACATGCGGGACAACCTCAAGCAGCACGGTTGGCAGTACGTCGTCATCGACTGGGCCTGGTACTACCCCGGCCGGGGCACCGGCAGCCCGAACCAGGACGCGAACTTCCAGCCCAGGTTGCGCACCGACGCGGGCGGCCTGCTCCTGCCCGACACCACCCGGTTCCCCTCCGCCGCGGGGACCAACGGCTTCAAGCCGTTGGCCGACTACATCCACACCGGGGGCCTGAAGTTCGGCGTGCACCTGATGCGCGGCATCCCGCGCCAGGTGGTGGCCGACAACCTGCCGGTGCCGGGCACGAGCTGCCGGGCGAACGAGATCGACAACGGCACCACGGCGGCCTGGTTGAACCTGAACTGGGGCCTGGACATGGCCAACCCGTGCGCCCAGGCGTACCTCGACGCGCAGTTCAAGCTGCTGGCCTCGTGGGGCGTGGACTACGTCAAGGTGGACGACATCGCGGCGCCGACCTACCGGCAGGCCGAGATCGCGGGCTACAAGCTGGCGATCCAGCGCAGCGGCCGGCCGATGGTGCTCAGCCTTTCCCCCGGCCCGACGTCGACCGGCAACGGCGCGAACGTCGCGGACAACGCCAACATGTGGCGGATCGTCAACGACCTGTGGGACAACTGGTCGTCGCTGGACGCCCTGTTCGAGCGGCTGCACGCGTGGACGCCGTACCGCAGGCCCGGCGCCTGGCCCGACCCGGACATGATCCCCATCGGCCGGTTGTCGCAGCAGGGCCCGGTGGGCTCGCCGCGCTACTCCAACCTGACCCCCGACGAGCAGCGCACCCTGATGACGCTGTGGTCGATCACCAGGTCGCCGATGATGTGGGGCGGCGACCTGACCCAGAACCGGGCCTCCGAGCTGGCGCTGATGACGAACCCCGCCGTCCTGGCCGTCGACCAGCACAGCCTGAACAACCGGCAGCTCTTCGCCGGCACGCAGACGGCGTGGACCGCGGACGTGCCCGGCAGCACGGACAAGTACCTCGCGCTGTTCAACCGGGGCGGTGGCACGGCGACCGCGTCCGCCTCGCTGGCCGACCTCGGGATGGGCTCCGCCACCGTGGTCGACCTGTGGTCGGGCGCGAACCTGGGCACGGTCGACGGCACCCTGTCCCGGTCGCTGCCCGCGCACGGCTCGGGCCTGTACCGGCTCACCCCGCGGACGACCGTGCCCGTGCCGACCGCGGAGACGTTCACCGCCCGGCACAGCGGCAAGCTCGCCGACGTCTACAACTCCTCCACCGCCGACGGCGGCAACGTGGTCCAGTGGACGGCGAACGGCCAGGCCAACCAGCGCTGGCGGGTGCGCGACGTCGGCGGCGGCCAGAACGAGGTCGTCAACGTCGGCAGCGGCAAGTGCCTGGACGTCTACGGCGGCGCGTCGGCCACCGCGGACGGCGCCCGGGTCGTCCAGTGGAGCTGCAACGGCGGCCCGAACCAGCACTGGCGGATCGAGGACGCCGGCAGCGGGTACGTGCGGCTCGTCGCGCAGCACAGCGGCAAGTGCCTGGACGTGTCCGAGGCGTCCACCGCCGACGGCGCCCAGCTCGTCCAGTGGACCTGCACCGGTGGCGCCAACCAGCAGTGGCGGCGGCAGAGCGCGTAGCCGGCGACCCGGACGCCACGGCCGAGCAGGCCGTCGGCGACCAGCAGTACAACCCCTCAACCGACCCCGACCGGGTGCCGAACCACAGGAGAACACATGCGACCACTCTTCCGGAGACTCGCCGTCGGCGCCGCGGCGTTGCTCACCGCCACGCTGCTGCCCACCGCCGGCCCCGCCGCCGCCGAATCCAACGGCGGGGTGCGGGTCATGCCGCTGGGCGACTCGATCACCGAGGGGACGCAGGTGCCCGGCGGTTACCGGATCGGGCTGTGGCAGCGCCTCGCGGCCGGCGGCTACCGCACCGACTTCGTCGGCTCGCAGTTCAACGGTCCCGGCTCGCTCGGCGACCACGACCACGAGGGCCACCCGGGCTGGCGCATCGACCAGATCGACGCCAACATCGTGACCTGGCTGCGGAACACCACCCCGCGCACGGTGCTGCTGCACATCGGCACCAACGACATCCTGCAGAACTACAACGTGTCGGGCGCGCCCGGCCGGCTGTCGGCGCTGGTGGACCGCATCACCGCGACCGTGCCGAACGCCGACGTGTTCGTGGCCACGATCATCCCGCTGGCCAACTCCGGCCAGGAGGCCGCGGCCCGGAACTTCAACGCCACGATCCCCGGCATGGTGCAGAGCAAGGTGAACGCGGGCAAGCGGGTGCGCCTGGTGGACATGCACTCCGCGCTGACGACCGCCGACCTGATCGACGGCGTCCACCCCACCGCCACCGGCTACGACAAGATGGCCGCGACCTGGTACTCGGCGCTGCGCTCCGTTCCGGGCAGCATCGGCGACCCCGTCGCCTCGCAGGGCAAGCTGATCGTCGGCACGGCGTCGGGGCGTTGCCTCGACGTGCCCGGCTCCACGACCACCAACGGCACGCAGCTCCAGCTGTGGGACTGCCACGGCCAGACCAACCAGCAGTGGACGCTGAACTCCTCGAAGCAGCTGGTCGTCTACGGCACCAAGTGCCTGGACGCCTACGGTCGCGGCACGACCAACGGCACCCAGGTCGCGATCTGGGACTGCCACGGCGACACCAACCAGCAGTGGAACGTCAACGCCAACGGCACGATCACCAACGTGCTGTCCGGCCTGTGCCTGGACGCGTACAACCTGGGCACGGCCAACGGCACCAAGCTGGTCCTGTGGAGCTGCTCGGGCCAGTCCAACCAGCAGTGGACGATGCGCGCCCCGGCGTAACCCGGGGGTAGGACCGGGCTCCGCCGACTCGTGTCCACGGGTCGGCGGGGCCCGGTCCTCGTTCGTCCGCCGGTGGTCAGGTCCCGGTGGGCGACCCGGCCCGGTCGTGGCCCGGTTTCGCGACGCCCTGCAGCCCGCCGAGGATGTCCTCGAACGTGTGGGCCTGCACGTCGGTGAGCGGGTCGGTGGTGAAGCGGCCCGCGACGGCCCGCACGTGGTCCTGGGCGGGGCCGGCGAGGCCGTCGTAGACGGCGGCGAACACGTCCCGGGCGGCTCGGCGCGGCCAGCCGGGCGGCAGCAGGCCCAGCGGCAGGCGCGGGTCGAGGATGGGCAGCCTGCGGTAGGTGTCCATGACCTCGGTGCGGGCCCGGACCGCGCCGACCCCGGTGATCCGGGAAGCGCGGATGTCGGGCAGGAGCGGTCGCCAGCGCCGGAGGAAGTCCTCGTAGTGGCGGGCGATCGCGGCCGTGTCCCAGGCGTCGAGGGGATCGCGGCCGGTCGACCCGCCGAGGTCCACGTGCCGGGCGCGGAACACCGTCATGGTGTCGAGGGCGAGGCCCGTCAGCTGCGCCCTGGCCTTGTCGGTGAGGTCGCGCGGCGAGATCCAGAGGCCGTCGTACAGGGGCGCGCAGCCGAACCAGCGCAGCCTGGTGCGCAGCTCGCGCCGGAGCGCGACCTCGTCCTGCGGCAGCGAGAAGGCGATCAACGTCCACCGGTGGTCCCAGGGCTCGTCGTCGACCGCGGCGGCGACGATGGCGCGGCCACCGGCGGCCAGGTTGAGGGCGGCGGGCGCGGTGAGCCGGTAGGAGCTGTTGCGGCCCTGCCTGCTGCCTTCGAGCACGCCCCGGCGGGCCAGCCTGCTGATGGTGGTGCGCGCCCCGGCGTGGCTGACGCCCGCCTCGGCGAGCAGCGCCACGATCGCGGCCGACGGCAGCCAGGCCCTCGTGCGCAGGGTGTAGTCGGCGAGCAGGGTCACGGTCAGTCCCTGCGGCGAGTTGCCGGACTGCCGCCGGGGGAGCCGGACCGCGTCGTCCGGGAAGATCTCCTCGATGTCATAGGGACTGGTCACGGCGGCTCCGGCGGTGGCTCGGGCCGTGGCGGCCCAGGGAGGGTCGCCACCGACTGTAACGGGCTCCGAGTGGAGCAGCGCCGGCGATCGGGACGGTTGATTGACAGTTTGGTGGCCTAGCGGCACTCTAACTGTCACACGATGGGTGGGCCGGACCAGCCGGGGCCGCGGGCTCGACCGCACCGGCCGGTCAACCGCCGGGCACGTCCACGCGTGGATCTCCCTCCGCCGCACCACGGGCCGCACGTGGCCCGCAGGCACCTCCCTGTCCGGCCGTGCGCGAAACAAAGGAGTCCAGCGCATGAGAGTCAAACCGAGCTTGTTGCTCGCCGCGGTGGCGTCACTGGTCGTGGCCGGCCTCGTGACGGCCGTGCCCACGCCCGCGTCCGCGGCCTCGCTGACCGAGGTCACGAACTTCGGCGCCAACCCCGGCGGCATGCGGATGCACGTCTACGTGCCCGACACCCGCCCGGCCAACCCCGGCATCGTGGTGGCCATGCACGGCTGCGGCGGTTCGGGCCCCGGCTTCTACTCGGGCAGCGAGTTCGCCTCGCTGGCCGACCGGCACGGGTTCGTCGTCATCTACCCCAGCGCCCAGCAGGAGGCCGGCTTCGGCAAGTGCTTCGACACGTGGTCCGACGCGGCCAAGCGGCGCGGCGGCGGCAGCGACCCGGTGTCGATCGTGTCCATGGTGACCTACGTCGAGCAGCGCTACGGCGGCGACCCGAACCGGGTCTACGCCACCGGTTCGTCGTCAGGCGGCATGATGACCAACCACATGCTCGCCCTCTACCCGGACGTGTTCAAGGCCGGTGCGGCGTTCATGGGCGTGCCGTTCAACTGCTTCGCCAACGCCGCCGACTACCCGCCCGGCAGCAGCAAGTGCACGGGTGGCGGCGGCGCCAACCGCACGCCGCAGCAGTGGGGTGACGCGGTGCGCCAGGTGTACCCCGGCTACACCGGCGTCCGGCCGCGCGTCCAGCTCTGGCACGGCACCGCCGACACGCTGGTGCCCTACGCGCTGCTCCAGGAGTCGATCGAGCAGTGGACCGACGTGTTCGGGCTGAGCCAGACGCCGTCGTCCTCGGACACCCCGCAGACCAACTGGAACCGCCGCCGCTACAACGACGCCGCCGGCGTCACGCAGGTCGAGGCGTACAGCATCGTGGGCGCGGGGCACAGCCTGCCCGCCGGCGGCATGGCCGCCCAGGCCATCTCGTTCTTCGGGCTGGACCGGCCCGGCGGCCCGACCAGCACGACGACGACGACCAGCACCACCACCAGCACGACGACGACCACCACGACGACGACGACCACCACGACGCCGGGCGGCTCGGGGTCGTGCCGCGTCACGAGCGCGGTCAACGCCTGGAACACCGGCCTGACCGAGACCATCACCATCACCAACACCGGCAGCGCCGCGGTCAACGGCTGGTCGCTGGCCTTCACCCTGCCGAGCGGGCAGACCATCACCTCCGGCTGGAGCGCCACCTACTCGCCCACGTCCGGGCAGGTGACGGCCAGGAACGTGGCCTACAACGCCGCCATCGCGCCGAACGCCTCGATCAGCATCGGCTTCCAGGCCAACCACAACGGCAACACGGCCGCGCCGGCGTCGTTCACGCTCAACGGCGCGCCCTGCACCACCGCCTGAAACCCGACCGGGCACCGCACGACGACAAGGCCCGCTCCCGCATCGGGGGCGGGCTTTGTTCGAAAGGTCCGGCGTGGGCGCCCGAATCACGGTTTTTTCCGAGCCGGACCGCTTCGAAACAGAGCTAAAAGTTTCGCTCGCACATTTAGCGGGTCGGCGCGTTGACCGGCCAAATGAAATATGGCTACATTGACTCGCTGATCATTGTCGATCGGTCCCGATGTCGACTGCTCGGCCCCTCGTCCGATGAGCGCGGCCGTTTTCGGCGCGACCGTCTCGACCACCGACCCGCGCCGGGCTCGGCGTGCGGGTTTCGTCGGGAGTCGAGCACCGCGGCGCGGGCGCCGCGCAGATGGGACGGTAGTGGCGAACAGGACATCCGGTGCGCCCGCGATGGCAGATGTCGCCCGGCTCGCCGGGGTGTCGCACCAAACGGTCTCGCGGGTGCTCAACGGGCACCCGTACGTGCAGGAGCAGACGCGCATGCGGGTCCGGGCCGCGATCGAGGAGCTGGGCTACCGGCCGAACCGGATCGCCCGCGCCTTGGTGACGGGGCGCTCGCAGCTGATCGGGGTGGTGGCCCAGAACACGACCCTGTGCGGGCCCATCTCGCTGCTGGCGGCCTTCGACCAGGTCGCGGTGGAAGCCGGGTTCGTGGTGACCGCGCACCGGGTGAACGTGCTGGACCGCGAGTCCATCACCACGGCCCTGGAACGGCACCGCGACCAGCGGGTGTCGGGCATCGTCGTGATCGCGCCGACCGCCTCGGCGCACGACGCGGTCGACACCGTGCCCCCGACCGTGCCCCTGGTGATGGTCGACGGCGACTCGGACCGCTCGACCCCGGTGGTGACCGTGGACCAGGCGGCGGGCGCGTTCGCCGCCACCACCCACCTGCTGGAGGCGGGCCACCGCACGGTGTGGCACGTGTCGGGTCCGCCGGACTGGTTCGACAGCATGGGCCGGATCACGGGCTGGAGGGCGGCGCTGGAGGCCGCCGGCGCGGAGGTGCCGCCGATCATGCCCGCCGACTGGAGCGCCGAGTCCGGGTACCGGGCGGGCCAGGTGCTGGCGCGGATGCCCGAGGTCACGGCGATCTTCGCGGCCAACGACCACCTGGCGCTCGGCATCCTCCGGGCGATGAGCGAGCGCGGCAGGCGGGTGCCGGAGGACGTGAGCATCGTGGGTTTCGACGACGTGCCCGAAGCGGAGTACTTCATCCCGCCGCTGACCACCGTCCGGCCGGACTTCGCCGCCGTCGCCCGGGACGCCCTGGACCTGCTGATCAACCAGATGGAGGGCAACGTGGTCACCGAGACCCGGCGTGCGTCCAAGCCGACGCTCGTGCCCCGGGACAGCGTCCGGCCGCCGTCGGGTCGGCGCCTCGCGCGGTGACGTGACGACCGGCCGGGCGGTCGATCCGCCCGGCCGGTCGACGTGCCCGGCTCAGCTCGTGGCCCACCGCTGGTTCGGCTGGCCGTTGCAGGTCCAGAGCTGGACCGGGGCGCCGTTGGCGGTCGACGCGCCGGAGACGTCCAGGCACAGCCCCGACTGGACGCCGGTGATGGTCCCGCTGGAGTTGACGTTCCACCGCTGGTTCGGCTGGCCGTTGCAGGTCCAGATGATCGCCTTCGTGCCGGCGGTCGTCCCCTGGCCGTCGGCGTCGAGGCACCGCCGGTTGCCGCCGTCGTAGACCGACAGCTCGCCGGCCGACGTGCGGGTCCAGGTCTGGCCCGCGCTGCCGGAGCAGTCCCGGATCTGGGTCTGCGTGCCGGTCGTGGTGGACCCGTTCGGCACCTCCAGGCACTTGCCCGCGCCCACCGCGCGGATCGGGCCGGTCGCGCCGGAGCCGCCACCGGCGCTGTACCCGGCGGCGATGACGTTGGCCTGCACCGCGTTCTCGGTCGCGTCGGACGGGTAGCCGGCCACCATCGCGCCCTCGTAGAAGGTGCCCGCGCTGAGGTTGGCGCCGCCGTCGGGCTTGCAGCAGTCACCACCGCTGCCGAGGATGATGGCGCCCTGCTTCTTCATCGGGCTGTAGCCGTTGGGCAGCGCGCCGTCGTACAGCGTGGTGAGGTTGCCGGTCTGCGCGTCGCCGCCCTTGAGCGCGAACCGCGAGGTCCCGTTGTTCTTCAGCATCGCCGTGACGTACCGGTTCGGGAACGCGCGCTGGTTCGGGTTCCAGGACTGGCTGCCGCCGGGGAACAGGCCCCACTCGAGGTCGGCCTGGACCCACGGGCCGCTGCCGGAGCAGCCGCCGAACCAGCACTGGGTGCTGAAGTTGATCGCGTCCATGGCGCCGGCCGCGTCGGCCTTGCGGGTCGTCTCGCTGTTGCCGTAGTCGAAGCAGCAGCCGTTGTTGACGTGGATCCCGCTGGTCACCATGTACATGCCCTCGGGCGCGCTGCCGGTCGGCACGCCGGTCAGGTGGCCGTCCCGCCAGTAGCTGTTGCCGGGGTTGATGTAGAGCGAGTACGCCTTGCTGCCGCCGACCGTGAGCGATTCGGTCGTCGCGGTCGCGGGACGGCTCTGGGGCGATCCCGGGACGACCGACGAACCCTGGTACCACAGGTCGTTCCCGCGACCGGACTGGTCGTAGATCACCGTGATGACGCAGGTGGTGCCGGCGCAGAAGGAGTCCTGGGCGGCCGCGTCGGCGACGCCCGTGGCGAGCAGGCCGATGTTCCTGGTCGTGTTGTCCGACGAACGCCTGACCTGGTAGAGGTTGCCGGTGTACGTGCTGAGCAGCGCCCGCGTCGTGCTGTGTGCCGCCACGCACGGCGTGCCGCCCGACGCGTAGATGTCGCACGGCCCGGTGGGCGCGGCCGAGGCGGCCGGCGACCAGGCCACTGCGCCGGCGGTCAGCACGCCGGCGAGCACGGCGGCTGCCGCGAACACCGCGCGCAGGCGCACCGCCACCCGTGAGCGCCGCCGTGCCGTGCGGCCCGGCGGGGGAACAGGGGAAAGCTCCATTCCGCGACTCCTTCGTCTGCTCTGGCGATCTGGGCTTCGTCTGCTCCGGTGATCGAGGCGCGTACGGCCGACGGGTGCCGTGCCGCGTGGGCCGGTGGCGCCGGCGGCGGGTACGGGGAGGCCACCGGCTACTCGAACCGGTTCGACAAAGGGCACGTTACGCGTGACCTGTTCGGCGGGCAATGAGTCGCGCCGACGACTCGTCCCGATGGCTCGGGCGGGTCGGTGAGCGGTTCGGTGATACGTCGAAATGTGGCGGAAATATGCCATAGGCCACTGTTTAACGGTTACACGGGGGTAACGTTGTCCCGCGATCGGTGGACGCGCCGGTCCGCGTCACCGAACCGGTGATCGATGCTGCCCGCAGCGCGAAAAGTCGATCGAACCGGTTCGACTACTCGGCGCGCGCAGCTCCATTGGACCCCGACCGACAGCGCCGATCAGCGCTGCCCACCGCACCGCGCCCGACGCGCCACCGCACGTCCCGCGTCGGGCATCCGCCCGCGGGGACGAAGCCGTGCCGGCCCGTCCCACCACAGCGAGCCGTGCGCACCGCGCGCACCGAGACCGAAGGTGTGAAACAGCCATGAGAAGACGACTCCACGCGGTGATCTCCGCCGCCCTCCTGGCCGTGGCGGCCACGGTGGCCGTCTCGGCCGGCGCCGCGCCGCCCGCCTCGGCGCACGCGGTCAACCCGGCCGATTTCCAGCAGGTCGAACTGGCCAAGGGCGTCGCCGAGATGGGCGAGCCGATGTCGATGACCGTGCTGCCCGACCGCTCGGTGCTGCACACCTCGCGCAACGGCACGCTGCGCCGCACCACGGCGAGCGGCGCCACCAGCGTGATCGGCAACATCCCCGTCTACACCCACGACGAGGAAGGGCTCCAAGGCGTCGCCGCGGACCCGAACTTCGCCACCAACCGGCAGATCTTCCTGTACTACGCGCCGCCGCTGTCGACCCCTGGTGGTGACGCCCCGGCGACCGGCACCGACTTCTCGGCGTGGAAGGGCGTCAACCGGTTGGCCCGGTTCACGCTCAACGCCGACTACACGCTCAACATGGCCAGCCAGGTGACCGTGCTGGAGGTCGGGACCGACCGGGGCAACTGCTGCCACGTGGGCGGTGACATCGACTTCGACGCGGCGGGCAACCTGTACCTGTCGACCGGTGACGACTCGAACCCGTTCGACTCCGGCGGTTACACGCCGATCGACGAGCGCACCAACCGCAACCCGGTCTACGACTCGCAGCGCGGCGCGGGCAACACCAACGACCTGCGCGGCAAGGTGCTGCGGATCAAGGTCAACGCCGACGGCTCGTACTCGATCCCGGCGGGCAACCTGTTCGCGCCGGGAACCGCGCGCACCCGGCCCGAGATCTACGCTATGGGCTTCCGCAACCCGTTCCGCTTCAACGTGGACAAGGCCACCGGCACGATCTACCTCGGTGACTACGGACCCGATGCCGGCTCGGCCAGCTCCTCGCGCGGTCCGGGCGGTCTCGTGGAGTTCAACCGGATCACCTCGGCGGGCAACTACGGCTGGCCCTACTGCGTCGGCTCGAACACGACCGAAGAGGCGTACGTGGACTTCACGTTCCCGTCGGGCCCGTCGGGGAGCCGGTTCAACTGCGCCGCGCCGGTCAACAACTCGCCGCGCAACACCGGCCTGACCACCCTGCCCGCCGCCCGCGCGGCGTGGATCAAGTACGACAACTGCTCGTTCGCCGCGTTCGGCTGCGGCTCGGAGTCGCCGATGGCCGCGCCGGTCTACCGGTACGACGCGTCGAACCCGTCCACGGTCAAGTTCCCGGCCTCGCTCGACGGGCACGTGTTCGCGACCGAGTTCGGCCGCCGCTGGATCAAGACCATCGACGTCAACGCCGACGGCACGCCCGGGACGGTCGGCGACTTCCCGTGGCGCGGCACCCAGGTCATGGACGCCGCATTCGGCCCGGACGGCGCGCTCTACGTGCTCGACTACGGCACCGGCTGGGGCAACGGCGACGCCAGCTCCGCGCTGTACCGCATCGAGTACATCGGCAGCGGCAACAACCGCGCGCCGACCGCGTCCGCGTCCGCGAACCGCACGTCCGGCGCCGCGCCGCTGAGCGTGACCTTCTCGTCGGCCGGTTCCACCGACCCCGAGGGCGGCGCGCTGAGCTACGCGTGGAACTTCGGCGACGGCGGCACGTCCACCGAGGCCAACCCGAGCCACACCTTCACCACCAACGGCCAGTACACGGTCACCCTGACGGTGAAGGACCCGTCCGGGCTCACCGGCAGCACCAACGTCGTCATCACGGTCGGCAACAGCGCGCCCGTGGTCACGCTGAACACACCCGTCAACGGCAGCCTGTTCAGCTACGGCGACAGCGTGCCGTACACGGTCACGGTGACCGACGCCGAGGACGGGACGATCGACTGCACCAAGGTGAAGGTGTCCTACATCCTCGGCCACGACAGCCACGGCCACCCGATCACCTCGCGCAACGGCTGCTCGGGCACGATCGAGATCCCGGTGGACGGCGAGCACGACACGGCCGCGAACATCTACGCCGTGTTCGACGCCGAGTACACCGACTCGGGCGCGAACGGCGTGCCGCCGGCGACCACCCACGCCCAGAACATCCTCCAGCCGCGGCACCGGCAGGCCGAGCACTACTCGACGCAGTCGGGTGTGGCGCTGTACGACAAGGCCGCGGCCGAGGGCGGTCGCACCGTGGGCGACGTGCACAACGGCGACTGGATCGCGTTCCAGAACTACAACCTCTCGGGCGTGACCCGCTTCACCGCGCGGGCCTCCTCCGGGGGCGCGGGCGGCACGCTCTCCGTCCGCCTCGGCTCGCCGACCGGCACGGTGCTCGGCACGGCCACCGTGCCCGTGACCGGCGGGTGGGAGACGTTCACCGAGGTGTCCGGGACGCTGTCCAACGTCCCGACCACGACCGGGACGCTGTACCTGACGTTCTCGGGCAGCGGCACGGGCTACTTGTTCGACCTCGACGCGTTCACCTTCGGCGCGACCACGGGCGGCGGGCGGACCGGCCCGATCACCGCCGCGGCCGGCAAGTGCGTCGACGTCAGCGGTTCCAGCACCGCCGACGGGGCGAAGATCCAGCTGTGGACCTGCAACAGCGGCACGAACCAGCAGTGGACCGTCAACGGCTCCACCCTGCGGTCGCTGGGCAAGTGCATGGACGTCGCCGCGGGCGGCACCGCGGACGGCGCGGCCGTGCAGCTCATGACCTGCAACGGGGCCACCAGCCAGAACTGGACCGCCGGCGCGAACAGCTCGCTGGTCAACCAGAAGTCGGGCAAGTGCCTGGACGCCAACGGCGCGAGCACCGCGGACGGCACGCAGCTGATCATCTGGTCGTGCCACGGCGGCACGAACCAGCGCTGGACGCTGCCGTGACCGTGCCGCCGAGTGCTTCCCGCAGAGGAGTGATGTGATGAAGTTCCAGTCCACCAGACGCGCGCTCGGCCTCGTCGCCGCCGCGCTCGTCACCTCGAGCCTGGCCGCCGCGCCACCGGCGACGGCCGCCGACGCGCCCTACGACGTGCTGGTGTTCTCCAAGACCGCGGGCTTCCGGCACGACGCGATCCCGACCGGCATCCAGACGATCCGCGACCTCGGCGCGGCCAACAACTTCACCGTGACGGCGACCGAGGACGCGTCGCAGTTCAACGCCACCAACCTGGCCCGCTTCGAGGCCGTGGTGTTCCTCAACACCACCGGGGACGTGCTCGACGCCAACCAGCAGACGGCGTTCGAGTCCTACATCCGGGGCGGGGGCGGTTACTTCGGCGTCCACTCGGCCGCCGACACCGAGTACGACTGGCCGTTCTACGGCGAGCTGGTCGGCGCCTGGTTCGCCCAGCACCCGGCCATCCAGCAGGCGACGGTCCGGGTGGAGAACCGGGCGCACGCCGCCACCGCGGGCCTCAGCCCCACCTGGGTCCGCACCGACGAGTGGTACGACTACCGCACCAACCCGCGCGCCACGGCCCGGGTGCTGTCCACGCTGGACGAGTCGACGTACTCGGGCGGCAGGATGGGCGCGGACCACCCGCACACCTGGTGCAAGACGCTCTCGAGCGGTCGCTCCTTCTACACCGGCAGCGGCCACACGCAGGCGAGCTACGCCGAGCCCGGCTTCCGCGCCCTGCTCCTGGGCGGCATCCGGTACGCGGCCAACCGCACCAAGGCCGACTGCCGGCCGGAGAACGGCTACACCACCCTCTACAACGGCTCGACCAGCGGCTGGACGCAGGCCGGTCCGGGCGGGTTCACCAACACCGACGGCACCCTGACGTCGTTCGACGGCCTGGGGATGCTGTGGTACAGCGCCAAGGAGTTCCGCTCGTACTCCCTGAAGCTGGACTGGCGGATGCCCGGTGACGACAACTCGGGCGTGGTGCTCGGGTTCCCGGCGGGCAGCACCGCGGACTCGGCCCTCACCACGGGCTACGAGGTGCAGATCGACGCCACCGACACCGAGGACCGCACCACCGGGTCCATCTACGGTGTCAAGGCGGCCGACACGGCCGCCAGGGACGCCGCGCTGAACCCGCCGGGGGAGTGGAACACCTACGAGCTGCTCGTCGAGGGCGAGCGGCTCCAGGTGTTCCTCAACGGCGTGAAGATCAACGACTTCACCAACGCCGACCCCGCGCGGTCCCTGACGTCCGGGCACATCGCCATCCAGAACCACGGCACGGGTGACGACGTGGCGTTCCGCAACATCCGGATCAAGGAACTGGGCGGCACGACGCCGCCGCGCACCGGGCCGATCACCAGCTCGACGGGCAAGTGCGTGGACGTGGCCGGCTCCGGTTCGGCCGACGGCACGAAGATCCAGCTGTGGAGCTGCCACGGTGGCACCAACCAGCAGTGGACCGTCAGCGGGAGCACGTTGCGGGCGCTGAGCAAGTGCATGAGCATCGCGGGCGGCAGCACGGCCAACGGCGCGCAGGTGCAGCTCTCGACGTGCAACGGCTCGGGCAGCCAGAACTGGGCTCCCGGCGCCAACGGGTCGCTGGTCAACCAGCAGTCGGGCAAGTGCCTGGACGCCAACGGCGGCAGCACCGCGGACGGCACGCAGCTGATCATCTGGACGTGCCACGGCGGCACGAACCAGCGCTGGACCCTGCCGTGACAACCGGCCCGGCCGCCTGAACGCGGGCGGCCGGGCCGGCGTCTTCGCGTTCGTGCCGCGGCTCGGGGACTGCGGCCATGGGCGTGGCGCGATCGGAAGCCCACGGCGGTGAGGAGCCCGCCGGCCACGACGACGTGTCGTGACCGGCGGGCTTCGTCGCGTCCCGGGTCGGCTTGCCCGCTTCTCGCCGGACGGCGGCCGTGGCGTTAGTGGCTCGTGGGCGTGCGTGGTTCGGGTGGCGCGATGTGGGCGTGGACGGTCGTGGCAGAGAAAGGCCCGCCGGCCACGACGAGGTGTCGTGGCCGGCGGGCTCGGTCGTGCGCCGGCTACACGCGTTGGAGCGCGAACCGCTGGTTGGCCGCACCGGAGACGGTCCACTGGGAGATCCGGGTCCCGTCGGTGGTCGCCGCGCTCCACACGTCCATCGCCAGGCCGCTCTGCCGGTTGACCAGGGTCACCACGCCGCCGCCCTGGTCGGTCACCCGCCACTGCTGGGTCGCCGCGTTGCTGTCGGGCTGCTGGGTGATGTCCGCGCCGGTGCTCGAACTCGCCACCTGGAGCACCAGGCCGCTGTGCCGCGCCCGGATGCGGTAGTAGCCGCCGCCGGAGTCGAGGAAGTCGAACTGCTGGTTGAGCCCGCCGGTCGACGACCACTGCTGCAGCAGCGCGCCCGCCGCGGTGGACACGCCGCTGATGTCGGCGTACTTCCCGCTGTGCTGGGCGACCATCCGGTAGTACACGCCCGGCTGCACCACCGGCGGCGCGCCCTGGCCCGTCGCGCGGTAGACGTGGCCCGCCTGGGCGGTGAACTGGACCACGTCCGACTCCGGCCTGGTCGCCGGCACGACGACGTCACCCGTCGTGTCGCGCAGCTCGAACGTGCCGGTGAACATCCGGCTGCGGACCCGGACGGTGCCGTCGCGGTCCGGCGTGACGGTCAGCGCGGTGGCCGTGCCGCCGCTCCACGTGGCCCCGACCGTGTACCCGCCGCGGGCCCGCAGGCCCGTGACGCTGCCCGCGGACCAGGCCGGCGGCAGGGCGGGCAGCACGTGCAGCTCGCCGTTGTGGCTGTGCAGCAGCATCTCCGCGATGCCGGAGGTCGCGCCGAAGTTGCCGTCGATCTGGAACGGCGGGTGCAGGTCGAACATGTTGGGCGCCAGCCGGTCCGTGGTCACCAGCGAGCGGAGCAGGTCGTGGGCCCGCCCGCCCTCTTCCATCCGGGCCCAGTAGTTGATCTTCCAGGCGAGCGACCAGCCGGTGCCGGCGTCGCCGCGCAGCTGGAGCGTCCGGCGGGCGGCCTCGAACAGCTGGGGCGTGCCGCGCTTGGTGATCTGGTTGCTGGGGTGCAGGCCGTACAGGTGCGACACGTGCCGGTGGTTCTGCTCGGTCTCCACCCAGTCGTAGAGCCACTCCTGGACGTTGCCCCGCGACCCGACCTTCATCGGGGCCAGCCGTGCCCTCGCGGCCTGGACCTGGGTGCGGAAGTCGGCGTCCACGCCCAGCACCTGGGAGGCGCCGGCGCAGCCGTCGAACAGGTCGCGCAGGATCTGCATGTCCATCGTCGGACCGGCGCACACGCTGGCGTTCGCGTGGTGGTTCAGCTCCGGCGAGTTGGACGGGTTGGTGACCAGGTAGCCGAGGCTCGGCTCGGTGACCAGCGTGTCCAGGAAGAACTGCGCCGCGCCCTTGAGCGCCGGGTAGTAGGTGCGCAGGAAGTCCACGTCGCCGGTGAACCGGTAGTGGTCCCAGATCAGCGTGGCCAGCCACGCCCCGCCGGTCTGCCACATGCCCGCCGCGGCGAAGTCGACGACCGAGGTGCCGCGCCACGCGTCGGTGTTGTGGTGGGTGACCCAGCCGCGCGCGTTGTACTGCACCTGGGCGGTGCGCGCGCCGGTGACCGTGAGGTCGTTGATCATCCGGAACACCGGCTGGTAGCACTCGGCGAGGTTGGTCGTGTTGGTCGGCCAGTAGTTCATCGGCAGGTTGGCGTTGATGGTGTACTTCGAGTCCCACGGCGGGGCCATCTGGTCGTTCCAGATGCCCTGGAGGTTGGCGGGCTGGCTGCCCGGCCGCGACGAGGAGATGAGCAGGTAGCGGCCGTACTGGAACAGCAGGGTGGAGAACTGCGGGTCGCTGGTGCTGCCGTGCTGGGCGATCCGGACGTCGGTCGGCTGGTCGGCCGCCGCCGTGCGCCCGAGGTCGAGGGTGACGCGGCCGAACAACGCCTGGTAGTCGGCCACGTGCCGGGCCCGGAGGGTGTCGTAGGCGACGCCCTGGGCGGCGGTGAGGCGGCTGCGGGCGATGCCCTGGTAGTCGCCGTTGACGGTGCGGTAGTCGACGTAGCTGGTGCCGATGGAGATCAGCAGCGTCACGGCGTTGGCGTTGGTCACGCGCAGCGTGCCGCCGGACGAGCTGGTGGTGCCGCCCTCCGCGATGGCCTTGACCAGGGTGAGGAACCGGACCGAGCCCGCGATGCCGCGCTGGTCGCCGGAGATGCCGTCCAACGCGATCGTCGTCCCGTCGGGGCTCGACGTCCCCGCGCGCTGCGGCGTGCTGAACGACCCCGTGAACGAGACCGAGCCGGCCGTCTCCGCGGTCAGCCGCACCACGATCACCTGGTCCGGCGCGCTGGCGAACACCTCGCGCCGGTACCGCACGCCGTTCGCGGTGTAGGTCACGGTCGTGGTGGCGGTGGTGAGGTCCAGCGTCCGCCGGTACCCGGACGCGGTCGCGGAGGGCAGGGCCAGCCGGAGGTCGCCGACCGGCTGGTACGCCAGCTGACCCGCAGGGCTGCCCAGCATCGTCTGGTCGATCAGCGACTGCGCCTGCGTCCACTGGTTCTGGAACACGAGCTGCCGGATCTGCGCCAGCGACCCCGCGCCGCGCGGGTTGCTGTAGTCGTGCGGACCGCCGGCCCACACCGTGTCCTCGTTGAGCTGGAGGCGCTCGGTGTCGGTGTTGCCGAACACCATCGCGCCGAGCCGGCCGTTGCCGACCGGCAGCGCGCGCAGCCAGTCGGAGCCGGCCGGCCGGTCGTACCAGAGCGCGAGGTCGTCGGCCGCGAGCACCTCCGCGGGGGCGGCGGACGCGGGGTCGGCGATCGCCGTCCACCCCGCCTGCGTCAGCGCGACCCCCGCGCCGAGTCGCATGAGCTGCCGTCTGGTCAGTTCGGGCATGTCGTTCCTCCGGTCCCGGTGGCCGCCGCGGCGCTCATCCGAGGGTCCATCGCTGGTTGGTCTGGCCGGTGCACGTCCACAGCCGTGCGGCGGAGCCGTTCGCGGTCGCGGAGTTGGCGACCTCCAGGCACAGCCCGGACTGCGCGCTGGTCACCGTGCCGTCCGCGTTGAGCCGCCACTTCTGGTTGGCGCCGCCGTGGCAGGACCAGATGATGACCGCCGTGCCGGCGGTGGTGCCGCCTGCTTCGGCGTCCAGGCACCGCAGGGTGGTCCCCGAGTACACCGTCAGCTCGCCGGCCGTGGTGTTGGTCCACTGCTGGTTGACCCCGCCGTGGCAGTCCCAGATCTGCAACCGGGTGCCGGCCGTGGTGGTCTGGCCGGGGACGTCGAGGCACTTGCCCGCGCCCACCGCGCGCAGCGCGCCGGTCTTGGTGCCACCGCCACCGCCGGCCCCGTCGAGGCCGAGGAACGAGATCGCGTACGCCAGCATCCCGGCCTGCGGCAGGGTGTGGCCCGTGCCCGAGATGCTGACGCCCTCGACCGTGGCCTTGGTGCTCGTGTCGCCGTACCGGGTGCGCGTCCAGCTCGACTGCGGGTGGTCGGTGAACGCCGGCGTCTGGCCCAGCCCGTTCAGGTTGGTCCACTGCTTGATCTCCTCGCCGAAGTTCGGGTAGGCGAGGGTCGTGTCCGTGGTGCCGTGCCACAGCTGCATCCGCGGGTAGCGCCCGGTGTAGCCGGGGTACATGGCGCGGGCCACGTTGCCCCAGTCCTGCGCGGACTTGATGACGTTCCCGCCGGAGCACTGGCTGTTCCACAGCGAGCCGTTGTCGGTGGCGAAGCACCCGGCGGGGACGCCCGAGAACGCGGAGCCGGCCGAGAAGACGTCCGGGTACTGGGCGGCCAGGACGTTGGTCATCATCGCGCCGGAGGAGAAGCCGCTGACCACGATCCGGGCCGGGTCCACGTTGTACCGCTGCCGCGCCCACGAGACCATCGACATCACGCCGGTGGAGTCGCTGCCGCCGTTGCGGGTGAGCCCCGCCTTCGTGGACACGTCGAAGCAGTGCCCCTCGCGGGTGGCCTCGGGAACGACGACGACGTACCCGTAGCGGTCGGCCGCCGTGGCGAAGTCGCGGCCGTTGCCGTTGAAGATCCCGCCCGCCGACCCGCCGCAGTAGTGGACCAGGACCAGCAGCGCGGGCTGCGGCGCGACGTTGTTCGGCACGTAGAGGTACATGCCGAGGTTGGTGGGGTTCGTGCCGAAGTTCGTGATCTGGGTCAGGGTGGCGGCCGAGGCCGGACCCGCCGTCACGAGCGCCGTGCCGACGATGAGCGGCAACAGCAGTACTGCGGCCGCCAAGGCGCGCAACATACGTCTCATTAGGTGACTCCCTGGTGCCGCGTTGGCCGTTCCCGCGCCGGGGCATCCAGGCACAGGCCGGACTGGACGTTGACGGTGCTGTCGTCGTTGACGAGCGGTCGGCGGCCTGTTGCGGCGCACCACGTCCGCGGGTCCGACGCCCTTCCGGCAACCTAGCCAGGCGTCGAACCGGGGAGCAATGTCAGATATATGCCACGGTACCGGCGTGCGCGTCGCGGGAACGTCGTGGTGGCAGCCGGAAGCGGCCGCTCCGGTCGGAGGAGCGGCCGCTCCGGTTCGTCAGGCGGGACCGTGCGACTTCTCCAGCACGCGCATGAACGCCCGCGACCAGAGCGGGAGGTCGGGCCAGCCGCGGCACGAGACCATCGCTCCGTCGACGACGTCCGGCTCGTCCACGAACGTCGCGCCCGCCAGCTCCATGTCCGTCTTCAGCGGCGGGAAGGCCGCGGTGGTGCGGCCCTTCAGCAGCCCGAGGGCGGCGGGCACCTGCGGGCCGTGGCAGATCGTGCCGACGGGGAGGTCGCGGTCGAAGAAGTGGCGGACGATGCGGGCCACGTCGGGGCTCGTGCGGATGTACTCCGGCGCCCGTCCGCCCGGGATCACCAGCCCGTCGTACTCCTCGGGGTCGACGTCGGCGAACGCCAGGTCGACCGGCAGCAGGTGGCCGGGCTTCTCGGTGTAGGCGTCGCAGTCGGGCTCGAAGTCGTGCACCACCAGCTTGACCGCCCGCGTGCTGGGCGCCGCCACGATCGCGTCGTGACCGCCCTCCCGCAGGCGGAAGACCGGGTACATCGAATCGAGCTCCTCGGCGGCGTCGGCGGTCAAGACCAGCACCCGGGCCATGCGCGCTCCTCATCCCCGTTGACGTGCCGCCGCACCTCTCGGAGGTCTGCGGACGGCGCCGGAACCCTCGGCAGGACTGGAATGTCGAACCGATTCGATCTTCGCTTCGGACCGTACGCGGTGCCCGGCGGCCCGCACAATCGGCCGGACAGGTGTCGGACCGCGACGATCGCACCCGTCGGCGGCGCTGCGCCGGAGACCTGCGGGCACGGTCCGGATCGGACGGTCGCCCGGGACCGCCCGTCCGCACGTGACGACCTCGACCAGGCCACCACCTTCAGGGTGGCGGCGGCCTGGTCGAGGCCCGGGTGCCGGGTGGAGGGCGCGCCACCACCCGGCGGTCTCATGCCTTCGCCCAGCGCTGGTTCGCGCCGGTGTGGCAGGTCCACAGGATGACGGCGGTGCCGTTGGCGGTGGCGCCGCTGTTGACGTCGAGGCACAGTCCGTTCTGGACGTTGGAGATCGTGCCGTCGCCGTTCAGGTTCCACCCCTGGTTCGCGCCGCCGTTGCAGTCCCAGATCTGCACCCGCGTGCCGGAACCGGCGTTCGCGGGGGCTTGCAGGCACTTGCCCTGCACGCGCAGGGTGTTGCCGGTCTGGGTGAACTGCTGGTTGGTGCCGGTGTGGCAGTCCCAGATGATCATCTGCGAGCCGTTGGCCGTGCCGGCGCCGTTGACGTCCAGGCACCGGCCGGAGGCCTCGCCGCGCAGGCGGAACGTCGTGGGCGTCGGGGTCGGGGTCTGGTCACCGGTGAAGAACTTCCAGACCTCGCCCTTGACCCAGCTGCGCGCGCCGCTCTCGCAGCCACCGCACCCGTCCACGGGGCCCTGCTGGTGCCCGCCGTCGAACGGCGCCCAGACCACCTGGTAGCCGGTGCGGCAGCCCGAGTAGTAGGTGAGGGTGTGGCTCGCGCTGCCCTGGCTCGGCTCGGGTGCGTTCTGCGGGGTGCAGCCGTTGTTGCGGACCCACCTGTCGCGCAGGGCTCGGCCGTTGGCGATGTTGTCGGACAGGCCGTGGATGCCCATGTACGAGACCGGTTGCGTGCCGCCGCTGCACCCGCTGATCTCACCGGGTGCGGCGATGGCGGCGACCGCGCGGAACACCGTCGGCCGGGCGCACGCCAGGGCGATGCTCATCGAGCCGCCGTAGCTGAAGCCCAGGGAGAACACCTGCGTCGTGTCGACGCACAGGGCGTCGCCGACGCGCTTGATCATGTCGTCGGTGAAGGTCACGTCCTCGCCGCCGGAGTTGCCCCAGCCGTTGTTGAGGCCCTGCGGCGCGACGAAGATCGTGCTGTTGTTCGACAGCTGCTTCAGCCCGTAGTGCGCGTAGACGAGCCCGTCGGAACCGCCCCCGGCGACGGCGCTCGCCGTGCCGCCCAACCAGTGGAAGCCGAAGACCAATCGGTAGGGGTGGGTGTTGTCGTAGTTGTCCGGGATGCTCAGGATGAAGCTGCGGCTCTTGCCGCTGCTCTGGATCGTCTGGTTGCCGTTCTGGATCGTGGGCGCCTTGCCGCAGCCCGCCGTCGAGGCGAGGGCGCCGACGTCGGCGGCGGGTGCGGCCTCACCGGCGTCGGCGACGCCCGTGCTGCCGAGGACGAGCGCGGCGGAGGCGGCGATGACCGTCCACCACCGGCGAGGACCGTTCTTCTGTCGCATGTGTGCTGCCAATCCTGTGTAGGGATCCATCACGTCACGCCGCACCGTCCGGGAGCGCTCCCAGAGGTGATCGCACGGCACCCGCGGGTTCGCGGCGCGTCACCGCGCGGGTCGTAGTGCCCTCCGGGGCCGGGGAGTCACACCCAGCCCCGCTCGCAGGCGATCACCCCGAGCTCGAAGCGCGATCGCGCGCCCAGCAGGTTCTGCAGGCGGGTGATCCGGCGGTGCACGGTCCGGAGGCTGACCCCCAGCTCCCGGGCGATCGTCTCGTCGATCGCACCCGTGCGCATGAGCCGCAGCAGGCGTCGCGTCCCGGCCGTGGGTTCGAGCTCGACCGAGCCCAAGTGCTCCACGACGGGCGACATGGTCGACCCGGTCGGCTCAAACGTGGTCATGGCGAGTGCGGTCTTCGCAGTCCCGGGCGGACGACGTTGTCGATCGGAACATGTCGGATACACCTCACACGGTCGTCGGAGTGATCGGCGGCGGGATGGGGCCCGGTGCTCCTGATCGGATCGCACCGAGGCCCGCAGCGGGGTTGGAGGCGGGTCGGGCAGGAATGGATCCGACTCTTCACGGCGTTCGTCGGCGTGTTGTGCCCGACTTGCGCCTCGGCTCCGGTCGACGCCCGTGACCGTCCCAGCACACAATGACAGCGGTCACATGCGGCGTAAGTCAAGGGAAGACCTGCGAGTACTTGAAAAAACTCCGTGCCGGAACCGGCTCGACCGACGTGGCGGCGCGACCGTCGATGCGCTGTTCGACCTGGTCAGCCGCGAGAATGAGTCAGACTTATCGATGCAGTCCGACGGTCGGTATACGATGCGGGACGCCACGGCGTCCGTTGGCCCGAGGTGTCCATGTGCACGTTCACAATCCTGGTGCCGCGTCAATTCTCGCATGACTCGAGTTCGCCCCGCCATTAGTGGATGTTGCTAAAAAAGACGGCCTTGCGTTAGCGCTCACATAGCGGGGTTGTCGGCCGTTGACTGGTCGCACTCGGCCCCCTAGCGTGGGATCACTGACGGGTCGTGCCCGGGTCGGCCCCGCGGGCCGCGGGTTCGGGAGGTGGGGTGCGCAAGCGCTGGGTCGTCGCGTCGGTCTCGGCGTTGGCCGTGGTGGCCGCCACGGTGGTCGTCGCGGCCGTGACGGCGGACCGGACGACCGGCACCGCGGTCGCGGAAACGACGATCCGGCCGGACGAGGGCCAGGCGATCGGGCAGGCCGCCACCACACCGCCCGCCACCACGTCGCCGTCCGCCACGTCGTCCACCGGCGCGCCGCCGAGTTCGCCTCCGACCACCACGACCGCCCCGGCGACCGCGCCGCTCGCCGGCAGGATCGAGCCGGGCGTCACCCGCTCCGGGGTGGCGACGTTCTACGACACCGACGGCGGCGGGGCGTGCCTCTACGACCCGAGCCCCGACCCGCTGACCGCGGCGATGAACTGGGCCGACTTCGAGGGCTCCCAGGCGTGCGGCGCGTACGTCCTGGTGCAGGCGGCCAACGGCGCGAGCGTGACGGTGCGGATCACCAACCTGTGCCCGCAGCCGTGCCGGGTCGGCCAGCTGGACCTGAGTCCCGAGGCGTTCGACCACCTCGCGGCACGCGGCCTCGGGGAGATCCCGATCAGCTGGACGCTGGTGAGCCCCGCGCTGTCGAAGCGGATCGCCATCCGCTACAAGACCGGGTCGTCCCAGTACTGGTGCGGCATCCAGGTGATCGACCACCGCAACCCCGTGGCACGGCTCGAGGTCCTCACGGCCGGCGGGTGGACGCGGCTCCGGCGCGCCGAGTACAACTACTTCCTCTCGGAGAACGGCGCCGGGTGCGGCGGGGCCATCGCGGTCACCGACATCCACGGCGAGCGACTGGTCCTCGACCCGATCCCGGTCAAGGCCGACGTCGTCCAGCCGACGACCGTGCAATTCGCGCAGCGCTGACCTTCGGCGCCCTTGCCCGGGCACGACCCGACGCCCGGCCTCCCCGGGTCCGGAAGTCCACAGTGGACGGTCGACGTCGTCGTGCGCCCACCCATGCCTTGGCCGCAGTGTAAAGCCGCCGGACGTGGTAACCGGGGCCGTTTCGGCAGGCCGGGATTGGCGGGTAGTGGACACCCCGACGACCTTGACCCCCCGGAAAAGGACATTAGTTTGTTTAACCGACAGACGAATCCCGTGATCGGCGGCGCGACGCGCTTTCCGAGTTGGAGGCCTCAATGGTGAGCTCGTCCAGACGCGCCCTGAGACGGTGGTCGACCGCCGCGGTCGTGACGGTGCTGCTCGGTTCGCTGATCGCGACGGCCGCGCCGGCCCAGGCGCACCCCGGTCACGGCGACGAGACGTTCAAGGCGCTCGTCTTCAGCAAGACAGCCGGCTTCCACCACCCGTCGATCGACGCGGGCGTCGCCGCGATCCGCCAACTGGGCGTGGACCACGGCTTCACCGTGGACGCCACCGCCGACGCCGCGGCGTTCACCGACGCGAACCTCGCCCAGTACGAGGCCGTGGTCTTCCTCTCCACCACCGGCGACGTCCTCGACGCCACCCAGCAGGCCGCCTTCGAGCGCTACATCAGGGCGGGCGGCGGGTACGCGGGCGTGCACGCCGCCGCCGACACCGAGTACGACTGGGCCTGGTACGGCAACCTCGTGGGCGCCTACTTCGCCGGCCACCCCGCGCCGCAGGACGCGACCGTGAAGGTCACCGACCCGGCGCACCCCTCCACGGCCCACCTGCCGCAGACCTGGCGGCGCTTCGACGAGTGGTACAACTACCGCACCGACCCGTCAGCCAAGGTGCACGTGCTGGCCGAGCTGGACGAGACGAGCTACAGCGGCGGCACGATGGGGTCGAGCCACCCGATCGCCTGGTGCCAGGACTACGACGGCGGGCGCTCGTGGTACACGGGCCTGGGTCACGGCGACGAGTCCTTCGCCGAGCCGGCGTTCCTGGAGCACCTGCTCAAGGGCATCCAGACCGCGGCCGGTGCGGTGGAGGCCGACTGCTCGGCGACCCGGACGGACGCCTTCGAGAAGGTCACCCTGGACGACACCACCGCGAACCCGATGGAGCTCGCGATCGCCGAGGACGGTCGCGTGTTCTACATCGACCGCAACGGCTCGGTCCGCATCGTCCGGCGTGACGGCGCGGTCGTCACCGCCGGCACCGTGAACGTCTACACCGGACAGGAGTTCGGCCTCCTCGGCATCGCGCTCGACCCCGGCTTCGCCGGCAACAACCAGATCTACCTGTACTACTCGCCCGCGGGCGCGGAGTCCGTCGACCGGGTCTCCCGCTTCACGCTGCAGGGCGACACGATCGTGGCCGGCAGCGAGAAGGTCCTGCTGACCGTCACGACCCAGCGCGAGCAGTGCTGCCACGCGGGCGGCGCGCTGGAGTTCGACAACGACGGCAACCTCTACATCACCACCGGCGACAACACCAACCCGTTCGCCTCCGACGGCTACGCGCCGCTGGACGAGACCGCCGGCCGGTCCGCCTGGGACTCGCAGCGCTCCGCGGCCAACAGCAACAACCTCAACGGCAAGATCCTGCGGATCAAGCCGCAGCCCGACGGCACTTACACCGTGCCGGACGGCAACATGTTCCCGGCCGGCACGGCCAAGACCCGGCCCGAGATCTACGCCATGGGCTTCCGCAACCCGTTCCGCATCGGCCTGGACCCGAAGACCAACAAGCTCCAGGTCGCCGACTACGGCCCCGACGCGGGCCAGGCCAACCCGGCGCGCGGCCCGGACGGCCGGGTCGAGTGGAACGTCGTGGACCGGCCCGGCTTCTACGGCTGGCCCTACTGCGTCGGCGACAACACCCCGTACGTCGACTACGACTTCGCCACCGGCGCGTCCGGCGCGCAGTTCGACTGCGCCCACCCGGTGAACAACTCGCCGAACAACACGGGCCTCACCGAGCTGCCCGCCGCGATCGGCACGAAGATCTGGCAGGGCAAGACCAGCACGGGCAACCCCGAGATCGGCGGCAGCGGCGCGCCGATGGCGGGCGGCACCTACCGTTTCGACGCGGACCTGGCGTCCGAGCGCAAGTGGCCCGCCTACTGGGACGGCAAGGCGATCTGGGGCGACTGGAACGACAACCGGCTGTTCTCGCTGCAGCTCGACGCGACGGGCTCGAACGTCGTCGACATCAGCCGGATGCTGCCGGGGATGGCGTTCAACCGGCCGCACGCCATGCAGTTCGGCCCGGACGGCGCGCTGTACCTGATCGAGTGGGGCTCCGGGTTCGGCGGCAACAACGCCGACAGCGGCGTCTACCGCATCGACTACGTGCGCGGCGACCGCAGCCCGGTCGCGGTGGCGAAGGCCGACAAGACCTCCGGGCACGCGCCGCTGACCGTGCGGTTCGACTCGGCAGGCTCGCGCGACCCCGACGGCGACCCGCTGACGTTCGCATGGGACTTCGACGGCGACGGCACGACCGACAGCACCGAGGCCGCGCCCAGCCACACCTACACCGCGAACGGCGACTTCACCGCCCGGCTCACCGTCACCGACGCGGGCGGCAGGTCCGCGGTCGCCAACGTGGACATCGTCGTCGGCAACACCCCGCCCGTGGTCACGCTGACCGCGCCGGCGAACGGCGGCTTCATCGACTTCGGCGACCAGGTCTCCTACCGCGTCACGGTCACCGACGCCGAGGACGGCACGGTCGACTGCCAGGACGTCGTCGTGCAGCCCGGCCTGGGCCACGACGAGCACTCCCACGGCTACGAGCAGTACCGCGGCTGCGAAGGGCTCGCGCTGATGTCGGGCGACGAGGGCCACGTGGGCGCGAACATCTTCGGCGTCCTCACCGCGAAGTACACCGACAAGGGCGGCAACGGCGCGTCCCGGCTGACGGGCGAGTCGATCCTGGTGCTCCAGCCGAAGCACAAGGAGGCCGAGTTCTACACGGCGACCGGCCGCGCCGCGGACGGCGTCGGCGACGACACGGCAGGCGTGCAGCAGGAGGACACCACCGACACCGGCGGCGGCAAGAACATCGGCTTCATCACCGACGGCGACTGGTTCTCGCTGCGCCCGGCCGCGCTCGAGGGCATCGACCAGGTGCGCTTCCGGGTGGCGTCGGGGTCCGAGGGCGGCCGGCTCGAGGTCCGCGTCGGCGCGCCGGACGGCCCGCTCGCGGGCACGGCGACGTTCGCCGGCACGGGCGGCTGGCAGAACTGGACCACCGTCACGGCCGACATCGCCGACGACGTCCCGGCCGGTTCCGAGCTGTACTTCGTCACCCGCAGGCCGCAGGGCAGCAGCACCACCAGCTACCTCGCGAACGTCAACTGGCTGGAGTTCGCCGGCCGCGGCGTCACGCACAACCAGCGTCCCGCGGTCGTCGCCTCGGCCACGGCGACGTCGGGCACCTCGCCCCTGAAGGTCGACTTCACCGCCTCGGCCACCGACCCGGACGGCGACACCCCGATCAGCTACAGCTGGGTGTTCGGCGACGGCGGCACGGCCACGGGCGCAACGGTCAGCCACACCTACACCGCCGCCGGCACGTTCAACGCCAAGGTCACCGCGACCGACGCGCGGGGCGCGAGCGGCACGAAGACCGTGGCGATCTCCGTGCGGGCACCCGACGTGACCTGCTTCTCCGGCCGCTCGGACGACTTCCTCGGCACCGCGCTCGACCGCGGCCGGTGGAGCACCGTCGTGCGGGAGAACCAGCAGCTCGCGGTGCGCGACGGCCGCCTGGTGATCCCGTCGGCCGCGTCCGACATCTACGGCACCACCAACAACACGCCCAACATCGTGCTCCAGGACCTGCCGTCCGGGCCGTTCCAGGCCACGGCCAAGCTGCGCTTCCCGGCGCGGCGCGCCTACCAGCAGGCCGGCCTGGTGATCTACGGCGACGACGACAACTACGCCAAGATGGTGCTCGAAGGCCGGTCGGACACCGACGACGCGGCGAACCGGATCTTCCAGTTCATCCGCGAGGAGGCCGGGCAGCCCAACGAGGTCGGCGAGTCCAACACCGCGCCGCTGGGCGCGTCGTTCCCCGACACCGCGTGGGTCCGGTTCACCAGCGACGGCAGCAACCTGACCGCGTCCTACAGCGCGGACGGCCAGACGTTCACCCCGATGCCGCAGACCAAGGCGCTGGCGGGCATGGTGAACCCGAAGGTCGGCCTGCTCTCGCTCGTGGGCGGCGGCGGCGACCGGCCGGTGGTGGACGCCGAGTTCGACTGGTTCACCCTCACGCCCGACGACACCGCGTCCGTCGACCCGGACGACGACTTCGCCGGCACCGCGCTGGACGGGTGCCGCTGGAACGCCGTCGTGCGGCCCGACCCGAGCCACTACGGCGTGGCCGACGGCAGCCTGCGCATCGACACGAGCAACGGCGACATCTACGGCGGCTCGGCCGACGACCCGGCCAACCTGATCCTCCAGCGCGCCCCCGAGGGTGACTGGGTGATCGAGACCGAGGTCGACGCGTCCGCGTTCGACGAGCGCTACCAGCAGGCCGGGCTGATCGCCTACGCCGACGACGCGAACTACGTGAAGCTCGACCACATCGCCACCAACGAGGCGGGCACGCCCGTCCAGCGCGGCGTGGAGCTGCGGTCGGAGAGCGGCGACGTGGTGGGCCAGCCGCAGCCCGGCGTCGGCGGCCTGACCGGCGGCGTGTGGCACCTGCGCCTGGCCAAGTCCGGGACCACCTACACCGGCTCCTACAGCGCGGACGGGCAGACCTGGACGTCGTTGGAACCGGTGGTCAACGCGGGCCTGACGGGTGCGCGGATCGGCCTGTTCGCGATCGGCGGCGGCCAGACCGCGGCGAAGCCGGCGAAGTTCGCCCACTTCCGGCTGACGACCGACAGCACGGCCCCGGTGCTCTCGGTGGCCAGTGACCCGGCGGCGCCGGGCGCGGGCGGCTGGTGGACGGGTCCGGTCACGGTGACCGCCTCGGCGACCGACGACCAGCCGGGTCAGGTGCGCGTCGAGTACAGGGTCGGCGACGGCGGCTGGACGGCCTACACGACGCCGCTGTCGTTCGGCGACGACGGCGAGCGGGTGGTCGCGTTCCGCGCGACCGACGCCGCGGGCAACGTCTCCGAGGAGAAGTCGGTGACCGTCCGGGTCGACCGCACCGCGCCGCAGCTCACCGTGAAGGCGGACAACGCCCCCGGTCCCGAGGGCTGGTGGACCCGTCCGGCACTGGTGTCGGCGACGGCCACCGACGCCACGTCCGGCGGCGTGGTGCTGGAGCACCGGCTCGACGGCGGCCCGTGGCGGCCCTACACCGGTGCGGTCTCCGTGGGTGACGGCAGCCACCGCGTCTCCGTCCGGGCGACCGACGCGGCGGGCAACACCTCCGCCGAGCAGTCGGTCGACGTGAAGGTGGACACCGCGCCGCCGGTCACGAAGGCCAAGCGCGGCTCGTCCGCCTCGCGCGTCCGGCTCACCGCCTCCGACGCCACCTCGGGCGTGGCGCGCACCGAGTACCGGATCTCCGGCGGCGCGTGGCAGGTCCACCGGGGCGGGGAGATCCACGTCCGGCCGAACGGGAAGGACGTGCTGGAGTTCCGGTCGATCGACGTGGCGGGCAACGTCGAGGCCACCGGCAGCTACACGCCCCGGCTCGGTCTCGACGAGATCGGTCCGCAACCCATCTAGCGGAGCACGGGTGCGACCCGTCGGCGTGGCTGATCCGGCCACGCCGACGGGCGGCCCTGCCCACTCCCGGCACCGCGCGACCCCCGCGAACACCGACAGACCCCGCCCTGCCCACTTCCGAACGCCGACACCGAGGAGTGCCATGAAGAACAGGCCGACTCGCCTGCGCGCGGGCGGATCGACCGCGGACCAGGTCACGGTCCGCCGGCACAACCTCTCGGTCGTCCTGTCGCACCTGCGCGACCACGGGCCGAGGTCGCGGGCGCGGCTCGCCGAGGAGACGGGCCTGAACAAGGCGACCGTGTCCAGCCTGGTCGCCGAGCTCGTGGAACGCGGCCTGGTGGGGGAGGGGGAGACCGAACGGGCCACCGTGGGGCGGCCCGGCCAGATCATCCGGCTCGGCGGTGAGCACGTCGTCGCGGTCGGGGCCGAGGTCAACGTCGGCTACCTGTCCGTGCTCGTGCTCAACCTGCGCGGTCAGGTCGTGGCACGCCAGCGGGTCGCGCTGGACACCGCCGCGATGGAACCGGCGCTGGTGCTGGCCAGGCTGGGACGGCTGCTGGGCTCGGCGCTGGACGGCGTCGCCGTCCGCCCGGTCGGCGTGGCCATCGCCGTGCCGGGCCTGGTCGAGGTCGACACCGGGGTGGTGCGCGCGGCGCCCAACCTGGGGTGGACCGACGTCCCGGTCGTCGCCGAGATCAGCAGGTTGCTCGGCGAGCCGCCCTACCCGGTGCTGCTGGACAACGAGGCGAACCTGGCCGCGCTGGCCGAGGTGGAGGCGCAGGGCCTGGACCGCGGCGGCGACCTCATCCTGCTCACCGGCGCGGCCGGTGTCGGCAGCGGCATCGTGGTGGGCGGGCGGCTGCTGCGCGGCGGGCACGGGTTCGCGGGCGAGGTCGGGCACATGCGCGTCCGCGACGACGGACCGCCGTGCGCGTGCGGCCACCGGGGCTGCCTGGAGGCCGCCGTGGGTCTCAACGCGCTGCTCGCCGCGGCCCCGGAACGGGCCACGCCGCACGGCCCACCGCCGGACCTGGAACGACGGCTCGCCGAGATCGGCGAGCGGGCCGCCGCCGGCGACGCCCGCGTGCTGGCCGCCATCGCCGACATCGACCGGTGGCTCACCGTCGGCGCGGGCATCCTCGTCAACGTCTTCAACCCGCACCTGCTGGTGCTCGGCGGCTACTTCGCCGCGTTACGACCGTGGCTCGCAGGTTCCCTGACCGAGGACCTGCGCGGCCACGTCTTCGCCCGCGACGTCGGCGGCACGCGGGTCGCGTTCTCGCCCCTGGGCTTCTCCGGCCCCGTGCGCGGCGGCGCGTCGCAGATCCTCGACCGCGTCTTCCGGGACCCCGTCCTCGTCGACCCGGTCGACAAGCCCCTGGCACAGGAGGAAACCGTATGACGACCACGACAGCCCCGCTGCTGTCCGTCCGGGGCGTGGTGAAGCGCTTCCCGGGCGTGACGGCCCTGGGCGGGGTCGACTTCGACGTGCGCGCCGGCGAGGTGCACTGCCTGCTCGGCCAGAACGGCGCGGGCAAGTCGACGCTGATCAAGGTGCTGGCCGGCGCGCACCGCCCGGACGAGGGCGAGCTGCGCTGGCGGGGCGAGGTCGTGTCGTTCGACCACCCGACCGCCGCGATGCGCACCGGCGTGGCCGCGATCTACCAGGAACTGGACCTGGTGTCCGGCCTGTCCGTGGCCGACAACGTCTTCCTCGGCCACGAGCTGTCCACGGCGGGCTTCACCCGCCGCGCCGAGGTCCACCGCCGCACCAGGGCCCTGCTCGACCGGCTCGGGCACCCGGACATCCCGCCGGACCGCGACGTCGGCCGGCTGTCCGCGGCGAACCAGCAGATCGTGAGCATGGCGCGGGCACTGTCCCGCGACGGCCAGTTGCTGATCATGGACGAGCCGTCGGCGGTGCTGGACCAGGACGAGGTGCGGACGCTGTTCCGGGTCATCCGCGAGCTGACCGCGCAGGGCGTGGCGATCGTCTACATCTCGCACCGGATGGAGGAGATCCGCGAGATCGGCGACCGGGTGACCGTGCTCAAGGACGGCCGCACGGTGGCCACCGGCCTGGCCGCCCGCGAGACGCCCACCGCCGACCTGATCAGGCTCATGACCGGGCGGGACGTGGAGTACGCCTTCCCGCCGCGCGACCCGGTCGACCCGGCCGCGCCCGAGGTGCTGGTGGTGCGCGGGCTGGCCGCGGGGGAGCGGTTCTCCGGTGTCGACCTCACCGTCCGCGCGGGCGAGGTGGTCGGGCTCGCGGGCCTCGTCGGGTCGGGGCGGTCGGAGATCCTGGAAGCCGTCTACGGCGCGCGCAAGCCGACGGCAGGCACCGTCGAGGTGGACGGCAAGCGGCTGCGGCGGGGGAGCGTCGGCGCGGCCGTGCGCGCGGGGCTCGGGCTGTGCCCGGAGGAGCGCAAGAGCCAGGGCCTGCTGCTGGACCAGGCCGTGTACCGCAACATCACGGTGTCCACGTTGCCCGCGTTCGCCCGGTTCGGCTTCCTGGACAGCGGCGCGGAGCGCGCCCGCTCGCAGGAGCTGACCACGGCGCTGGACGTCCGCCCAGCGGGTGTGGACCGGGCCGTGCGCACGCTGTCTGGCGGCAACCAGCAGAAGGTCGTGCTGGCGCGGTGGCTGCTGCGCGAGTGCCGCGTGCTGCTGCTGGACGAGCCGACGCGAGGGGTGGACGTCGGCGCGCGCAGCGAGATCTACGAGCTGATCCGCGACTTGGCCGCCCGGGGCGTGGCCGTGGTGGTCGTCTCCAGCGACGTGGAGGAGGTCCTCGGCCTGTCCGACCGCGTGCTGGTGGTGCGCGAGGGCCGGGTCGTCCACGAGGGACCGGCCCACGAGATCGACGAGCATCGGGTCCTGGACCTGGTGATGGAAGGAACCGCCGCATGAGTGAGAAGACCGCCGCGACCACCGCGGCCAGACCACCCACCGGGAACCACGCGCAGCGGGGCGTGAGCGCCCTGCTGGGTTCCGCCGCCGGTCGCAACACCGGCCTGGTCGTCGCCCTGGTGCTGCTGTGCCTGGTCGGCGTCGCCACCGCGGGCGACCGGTTCGCCCACGTGGACAACCTGCTGACCATCCTGCGCCTGGCGTCGGTGATCGGCGTGGTGAGCGTCGGCATGACGTTCGTGATCACCGGCGGCGGCATCGACCTGTCGGTCGGCGCGATCGTGGCGCTGTCGTCGGTGTGGGCGACCACGCTGGCGACGCAGGCGATGGCCAACGACGCGCACTGGCTGGTCATGGTGTTCGCCGCGCTGGCGGTGGGCGCGGGCTGCGGTGTGGTGAACGGCCTGCTGATCGCCTACGGGCGGATCGTGGCGTTCATCGCGACGCTGGCCATGCTCGCCGCCGCCCGCGGCCTGGCCGAGATCATCTCCAACCGCAAGACGCAGATCGTGAACGTGCCGGGCTTCGCCGCGTTCTTCGACGCCTCGGTGCTCGGCGTGCCGGTGCTGATCATCATCTTCGCGCTGGTCGCGGTCGTGGGGTGGGTGGTGCTCAACCGCACCACGTTCGGCCGCCGCACGTTCGCGGTCGGCGGGAACCCCGAGGCCGCCCGGTTGGCGGGCATCGACGTGCGGCGGCACACCGTGCTGCTCTACACGTTGCTGGGCGTGTGCTGCGGCATCGCCGCGGTCATGCTCATCGCCCGCACGACCACCGGCAGCTCCACCCACGGCGGCCTGTACGAGCTGGACGCCATCGCCGCGGTCGTCATCGGCGGCACGCTGCTGTCCGGCGGCCGGGGCACCATCGCCGGCACCGTGTTCGGCGTCCTGATCTTCACCACGCTGTCCAACGTGTTCACCCTCAACAACCTCTCCATCTCCGCCCAGGCCGTCGCCAAGGGCGCGATCATCGTGGTCGCCGTCCTGCTCCAGCAGCGGCTGGCCCGCCGCAGCGGCGCCTGACCCCGACACAACCGCCGCCACTCCGAGGAGCACAACCCATGTCACGCAAGGCAACCACCCGTCTCGTCGCCGCCCTGTCGGTCGGCCTCGCACTCACCGCCTGCACGGGCAACACCCCCGAGCCCGCCGCCGGCAGCGGCAACCAGGGCGGCGCGCGCGTCGCCAACGACGAGCCGGGCGACAAGGTCGTCATCGGCTTCTCCGCGCCCGCCGCCGACCACGGCTGGATGGCCGCCATCACCAACGCCGCCAAGGCCGAGGCGGCGAAGTACTCCGACGTGGAGCTGAAGGTCGTGGAGGGCACGAACGACGTGAACCTCCAGATCAGCCAGGTCGAGACGTTCATCAACGACAAGGTGGACGCGATCGTGCTGCTGCCGTTCGACGGCGCGGCGCTCACCCCGGTGGCGCTCAAGGCCATGAAGGCCGGCATCACCGTCATCAACGTCGACCGCGCGTTCGGCAGCCCGTTCGCGGCCCGCTCGACCGTGTTGGGCGACAACTACGGCATGGGCGTCTCCGCCGGCACCTACATCTGCGACCAGCTCAAGGGCAAGTCCGACGCGGTCGTGGCCGAGATCGCCGGCATCGACTCGCTGCCGCTGACGCAGGACCGCAGCAAGGGCTTCGCCGACGCCCTGAAGGAGTGCGGCCTCAAGGTGAACAACCGCGTCGCCGCCGAGTTCACGGTGGAGAGCGGCGAGCGGGCCGCGGCGAACCTGCTGCAGGCCGCGCCGCGCATCGACGCGATCTGGAACCACGACGACGACCAGGGCGTCGGCGTCTCGGCCGCGATCAAGAACTCCGGCCGCAGCGACTTCTTCATGGTCGGCGGCGCCGGGTCGGCTAACGTGATGCGCGAGATCAAGGCCGGCAACGGCCTGCACAAGGCGACCGTGGTCTACCCGTCCACCCAGGGCGCGGACGGCATCCGGCTGGCCCGGCTGGCCGTGCAGGGCAAGAGCCTCGGCGACCTGGTCGAGGTCGAGGTGCCGCGCCAGGTCGAGCTGTTCGCCCCGGTCGTCACCAAGGACAACGTCGACCGCTACCTGCCCACCGCCTTCGAGTCCTAGGAGAACTCCGCTTTGACGACACCGACGTTGGGCATCGCGATGATCGGCCACGCGTTCATGGGAGCCGCCCACTCCCAGGCGTGGCGGGTCGCGCCCCGCTTCTTCGACCTGCCGCTGCGCCCGGTGATGGCCGTGGTGTGCGGCCGGGACCGGGACCGCACCGAGGCCGCCGCCGCGCGGCTGGGCTGGGCCGAGGCCGCGACCGACTGGAAGGCTGTGCTGGAGCGCGACGACGTGCAGGTGGTGGACATCTGCACGCCCGGCGACACGCACGCCGAGATCGCGGTCGCGGCCCTGGCCGCGGGCAAGCACGTGCTGTGCGAGAAACCGCTGGCCAACACGGTCGCCGAAGCCGAGGCGATGGCGGAGGCCGCGGCCCGGGCCGCCGATCAGGGCGTCCGCGCCATGGTCGGGTTCAGCTACCGGCGCGTCCCCGCGCTCTCGCTGGCCCGTGAGCTGGTGGCGCAGGGACGGCTGGGACGCGTGCACCACGTGCGCGCCCAGTACCTCCAGGACTGGATCGTGGACCCGGCCGCGCCGCTGTCGTGGCGGTTGCAGAAGGAACGGGCCGGGTCCGGCGCGCTGGGCGACATCGGCGCGCACATCGTGGACGCCGCCCAGTTCATCCTGGGCGACACCATCCGCGAGGTGTCCGGGACGATGGAGACCTTCGTGTCCGAGCGGCCCCTGGCGGCCGAGCACTCGGGCCTGTCGGGCACCGCCGTGTCGGACCGCACGGGCCCGGTGACCGTGGACGACGCCGCGTTGTTCCTGGCCCGGTTCGCGGGTGGGGCGCTGGGCTCGTTCGAGGCGACCCGGTTCGCCAACGGACGCAAGAACGCCATCCGCATCGAGATCAACGGCTCGGCGGGCAGCCTGGCGTTCGACTTCGAGGACATGAACGTCCTGCACTTCTTCGACGGCACCGAGGACGCCTCGGTCGCCGGGTTCCGGCGCATCGTCGTCACCGAGCCGCAGCACCCGTACGTGGAGGCGTGGTGGCCGGCCGGGCACGGCCTGGGCTACGAGCACGCGTTCACCCACCAGGCCGTCGACTTCGTCCGCGCGGTGGCCGCCGGCACCGATCCCGCCCCGTCGTTCGCCGACGGGCTCCAACTGCAACGCGTCCTGGCCGCCGTCGAGGCGAGCGCGGCGTCCCGCAGCTGGCGAGACGTCTGAGAGGAGAACGAGAGATGGCGCGTCCGATCACGTTGTTCACCGGCCAGTGGGCCGACCTGCCGTTCGAGGAGGTCGCCCGGCTGGCCGCCGAGTGGGGCTACGACGGGCTGGAGATCGCCTGCTGGGGCGACCACCTCGACCCGTGGCGAGCCGCCGAGGACGACGACTACGTCGCCGACCGGCTCGCGATCCTGGCCAAGCACGACCTGAAGGTCTGGACGATCTCCAACCACCTCACCGGCCAGGCCGTCTGCGACGACCCGATCGACCAGCGCCACCAGGGCATCCTGTCGAGCCGCATCTGGGGCGACGGCGAACCCGAGGGCGTGCGGCAGCGGGCGGCCGAGGAGATGAAGATGACCGCGCGGGCGGCGGCGAAGCTCGGCGCGGACACCGTCGTCGGGTTCACCGGCTCCTCGATCTGGAAGACCGTGGCGATGTTCCCGCCCGTGCCGCCGTCGATGATCGACGCCGGCTACCAGGACTTCGCCGACCGGTGGAACCCGATCCTGGACGTGTTCGACGAGGTCGGCGTCCGCTTCGCGCACGAGGTGCACCCCTCCGAGATCGCCTACGACTACTGGACCACCGTCCGCACCCTGGAGGCGATCGGGCACCGGCCCGCGTTCGGCCTGAACTGGGACCCGTCGCACTTCGTCTGGCAGGACCTCGACCCCGTCGGGTTCCTGTGGGACTTCCGCGACCGGATCTACCACGTCGACTGCAAGGACGCCCGCCGCCAGGTCGGCGACGGGCGCAACGGCCGCATGGGCTCCCACCTGCCCTGGGCCGACCCCCGTCGCGGTTGGGACTTCGTCTCCACCGGGCGCGGGGACGTGCCCTGGGAGCGGTCGTTCCGGATGCTCAACACCATCGGCTACACCGGCCCGATCAGCGTCGAGTGGGAGGACGCCGGCATGGACCGGCTGCTCGGCGCGCCCGAAGCCCTGGAGTTCGTGCGCAAGCACGCGTTCGAGGCGCCGGCGGCCTCCTTCGACGCCGCGTTCTCCACCGGGGGGTAGGGGCGACTGGACCGTTCGTCGGCTGCCGTTCGGGCAAATGAACCGCGTGGGACCGAAGTAAGCGGGTAATGAGAGCTAAGTCGACTGACTTTTGGTTGACGCCCGCCAATACTTCTCCTACGGTTCGCTCACAGGCTGGTCGCGCGCCGAGGCGGAGGGGGTCAACGATGAGTCGACTGACCCCCTTCCCGCTGGACACCCCGGCGGTCGCGGGCGCGCGCCGCGAGGGCTCCTGAGCCGCTGGACCCGTCGTGACGGCAGAGTCGACGGACGCGGAAGAGCCGACCGAGGAGACCCGGCAGCTCCTCGCGCTCATGCGCACCGGCGCGACCGACCGGGCCATCGCCCGTGAGCTCGGGGTCAGCGAACGCACCGTCCACCGGCGGATAGCCCGCCTGCAAGCGCTGCTGGGCGCGCACTCGCGCTTCCAACTGGGGGTGTTCGTGGCGGCGCGGAAGTGGCTTTAGGAAAGACCTCGACGGCGTTGACGTGCGGTTTGCTTTTGGCAGAAAGTCGCCAGAAGTACGGCACTTTCGCGCGACTTTTGTCTTGACCGGGACATATGACCGGGCTTACGTTCGGCTGTATGTGGGACACCGGTGTCGACACGGGGGTCTGGACGTCACCGCTGACCGACGACGTGCCGGCCGACTCCGGTCACCGCTGCCCGCCGTGCACCGAGTCGTTCACCCGTGACCGCGCCACGGCCGCGTTCACCCATTAGTCGCCGCGTAATCGCCCCAGAGGAGTGGCAATGCGTCACAGGCTCATGCGAATACTATCAGTGATATGCGCGTCACTGACAGTAGTTGGATTGGTCGTCCCGGCCGCGAACGCGCACCCGGAGGGCTTCCACGTCCTGCTGTTCAGCAAGACCGCCGCGGGCGCCTACCGGCACGACTCCATCCCGGCGGGCATCACGATGTTCGAGCAGCTCGCCTCCGAACGCCAGTGGGAGCTGACCAAGAGCGAGGACTCGACGGTCTTCAACGACGCCACCCTGGCGACCTTCGACGTCGTCGTGATGCTCCAGACGTCCGGCATGGTCTGGGACAACGACGCCCAGCGCGCGGCCGCGCAGAAGTACATGCGCAACGGCGGCGGTTTCGTGGCGATCCACAACGCGACGGACATGAACATCGAGCAGCAGTTCCCGTGGTGGGACCAGATGCTCGGCATGACCATGACGCAGCACTCGTCCATCGTGTCGGGCACGGCCAAGGTCGCCGACCACAAGCACCCGTCCGGCGCGGGCCTGCCGGACCGCTGGACGCGCACCGAGGAGTGGTACAACTTCAACCGCAGCGCGCGCGGTGACGTCCACGTGATCGCGACCGCGGACGAGTCCACGTACGACGCGGGTCAGTACAAGATGGGCTTCGACCACCCGATCACGTGGTGCCGCAACTTCGAGGGCGGCCGGGTGTGGGCCACCGGCATGGGCCACCAGGCGTCCTCGTACTCGGAGCCGCTGTTCCGCACGCACGTCGCGGGCGGCGTCGAGTCGGCCGGCGGCAAGGTCGCCGCGGACTGCGGCCCGACCGTCTGGGGCAGCTACGAGAAGGTCTCGCTCGACCAGACCACGATCGCACCCGGTGAGGTGGACGTGGCGCCGGACGGGCGGGCGTTCTTCACCGAGTACGGCGGCAAGCTCAAGATCTACAAGCCGGACACCCGCACGACGGTGACGGCCGCGACGTTCAACGTGTACGGCAACGGGCAGAACTCCGAGGACGGCCTGACCGGCGTGGCGCTGGACCCGAACTTCGCCACCACCCGCTGGGTCTACCTGATGTACTCGCCGGGCAACATCACCGACGAGATCGCGCGCCTGTCCCGGTTCACGATGAACGGGGACACGCTGGACATGTCCAGTGAGAAGGTCCTGCTCACGGTGCCGATGTCCCGGCAGAGCGAACCGGGCCACACCGGCGGTTACCTCGCCTTCGGCCCCAGCGGCAACCTGTACATCGGCGTGGGCGACGACACCAACCCCAACGCCTCCGACGGCTACGCCCCGATCGACGAGCGGGCCGGCCGCAAGCTGTTCGACGCGCAGGGCACCGCGGCGAACACCAACGACCTGCGGGGCAAGATCCTGCGGATCCACCCGGAGACGGACGGCACCTACACCGTGCCCTCGGGGAACCTGTTCGCACCCGGCACGGCCAAGACCAGGGCCGAGATCTACGCGATGGGCTTCCGCAACCCGTTCCGGTTCAGCGTCCACCCGACCACCGGCGTCATCTACGCCGCCGACTACGGTCCGGACGCGGGCGCCGACAACCCCAACCGCGGCCCCGGCGGCATGGTCGAGTGGAACATCATCAAGTCGCCCGGCAACTACGGCTGGCCGTACTGCGTGGGCAACAACACCCCGTACAACGACTACAACTTCGCCACGGGGCAGTCGGGCGCGAAGTTCAACTGCGCCGCGCCGGTGAACAACTCGCCCAACAACACCGGCCTGACGAACCCGCCCGCGTCGCGTCCCGCCGACCTCTGGTACGGCGGCAGCGCGACCGAGGGCAACAAGTTCCCCGAGATGGGCTCCGGCGGCGAGGCGCCGATGGCGTTCCCGATCTACCAGTACAACGCCAACAACCCCTCGGCCACCAAGTTCCCCGCCTACTTCGACCAGACACCGTTCTTCGGCGAGTGGGCCCGCAACTCGATGTTCGAGTTCCGGCTCGACAGCTCCGGCAACCTGTTGAAGGCCAACAGGTTCCTGTCGAACATGTCGTTCGCCTCACCCATGGACGCCAAGTTCGGCCCGGACGGCTCGATGTACCTGCTCACGTGGGGCTCGGGCTGGGACGACAACGTCCACCTACCCGGAGCGGGCCTGTGGCGCATCGACTACAACGCCGGCCCGCGCAGCCCCATCGCCCAGGCCTCGGCCACCCCGTCCTCGGGCGGCACCCCGCTGACCGTGCAGTTCTCCAGCGCGGGCTCCAGCGACCCCGGCGGCAGCGCGTTGACCTACAAGTGGACCTTCGGCGACGGCGGCACGTCCACCGCGGCGAACCCCTCGCACACCTACACCACGTCGGGCACGTTCAACGTGCAGCTCACCGTCACCAACGCGACCGGCAAGACCGGCACGGCGAACCTGACCGTCACCGCCGGCAACACCGCGCCGACCGTGCGGTTCACCGGCCCCGCCGACGGCGGCATGTTCGCCTGGGGCGACACCATCCCGTACACCATCTCGGTCACCGACGCCGAGGACGGGACGATCGACTGCAACCGGGTGAGCATGCAACCCAACCTCGGCCACGACACGCACAAGCACCCGCTGGGCAGCCCGATCACCGGCTGCTCCGGGTCGTTCAAGGCCGAGACCGACACCGAGCACCAGAACTCGAACTCGCACGTCATCGGCTCGGCCGAGTACACCGACAACGGCGCGTCCGGCGTTCCCGGGCTGACCGGGAGCGGGACGGTCGTGCTGCAGCCCAAGCGCAAGCAGGCCGAGTACTACACCGGTTCGTCCGGCGTCCGGGTCGTGGCGCAGGCGGGCGCGGAGTCCGGCGCGCGCGTCGGCGACATCGGCAACAACGACTGGATCTCGTTCAAACCGGTCAACTTCACCGGGATCAACCAGGTGTCGTTCAAGGTGTCCTCGCCCAGTGGCGGCGGTGGCTCCATCGAACTGCGCGCCGGCTCGCCGACGGGCTCGCTGATCGCCTCGTCGACGATCACCTCCACCGGCGGGTGGGACAACTACGCCAGCACGCCGGCGGTGAACGTGACCCCGCCCAGCGGCACGGTGGAGCTGTTCGTGGTGTTCAAGTCGTCGTCCAGCACGACCTTCGACCTCGACTCGATCACCTACTCCGGTCCGGGCATCGGCACGGGCGGCGGTACCGGGCCGACCACGACCCGGATCGTCGGCAGCAGCGGCAAGTGCGTCGACGTCAACGGTCAGAGCACGGCCGACGGCACCAAGGTGCAGCTGTGGACGTGCAGCGGCGGTGACAACCAGAAGTGGGCGCAGGTCGGCAGCACGTTCCAGTCGCTGGGCAAGTGCCTGACCGTCAACGGCTCCTCCCAGACCGACGGCGCGCTCGTGCAGCTGTGGTCCTGCAACGGCTCGACCGGGCAGAACTGGTCGGTCCAGTCGGACGGGACGATCCGCAACGGCAGCAAGTGCCTCGACGCGAACGGTGCCAGCTCGGCCGACGGCACGCAGCTGATCATCTGGACGTGCCACGGCAACACCAACCAGAAGTGGACGCTCTCCTAGGGGATCGGACACCTCGGCGGCCCCGGTGTGCGACAGCACGCCGGGGCCGCTTCGGGTCTACGGCCGCCGGACGGCGATGTCGTCCGGGAACCGGGGGTCGATCTCGTAGTGGGTGTCGTACTGGCTGCTGAAGCCGGTGACCCGGACGGCCCGGCCCACCGCGAGGCCGGTGAGGTCGATGCCGGTCTGGGTGTTGACGAAGACGGTGAGCTCGCCGGAGCCGTCGTCGACGGAGAACTTCTGCCCGTACTCCGCGTCCTGCGCCGGGGCGCGGGTGACCGTGGCGGTCACGCGCACCAGCAGCCCTTCGGTGGTCTCGCCGACCGCGCCGGTCGCCACCGGCCTCGGGTGGACCGCGGGGCCCTTGCCGCGCACGCGGACCTCGGCCGGGTCGGCGGGGACGAGGACGCGCAGGCCGGCGCTGTCGCGCAGGGTGCCGGTGACGCGGACGCGGTCGCGGGGCGTGACGTGCAGGTCGACCGCGGTGCTCACGTAGATCCCGGCGGAGCGGTCCTGGATCGCGAAGCCCCGGTCGAAGAAGCTGGACTCGAACGCGCCGGACGGCGTCGTGGCCGTGCCCTCGACCGTGACCACCGTCCCCGGCGGCAGGGCCCGTGCCCGCGAGACGGGCACCACCTGCTGGTGCACGTCCGCCTGGGCGGGCGGTGCCACGCCGACGGGGACGAGCGCCAGGAGCAGCACCGGTACGGCACGCCGCCAAGAAGACATGAGTCGAACTCCCTTTCCTGCCAGGTGAAAGCCCCGCCTCGGAACGTCGCACCGTAGCAGCGGTCGACCGGCGACGCCGGTACCGCAACGGCCCGCGCACGCGGAGCCCCGGAACACGCCGCACGCCGCACCCAGCCCGTCGGACGGGTCACCGTCGGGCCGGGGCGCACCGCGCGGTCGATTACTCCTTTTGGGTGGCTTTCGGCAGGAACACGCCAGAGTATTGCCACAAGTGGCCGACATATGGCAGGCGACTGCCAGAAGTCTCAGTGATCTCGGCGCACGATGGCGCGGGCGAGCTCGGCCAGTTCCGCCGCCGCGCGCGGCGTGGGCTTGATCGAGTCGAGCCGGCCCAGGGCCTGGTCGAGGAGCAGTTCCGCCTGGTCCTGGCTCCACGCGCGCCCGCCGGCCGCCTCGATCAGGTCAGCCGCGCGGGCGGGGTCGGCCGCTACCGCCTCGCCGTCACCGCCGTACAGCGCGGCCAGCTCCCGGCCCGCCGGCGTGCCGGAGGTGAGGGCGGCGACCACGGGGAGGGACTTCTTGCGGGCGCGCAGGTCGCCGTGCACCGGTTTGCCGGTCACCGCCGGGTCGCCCCAGATCCCCAGCAGGTCGTCCACGTGCTGGAACGCCACGCCCAGGTGCAGGCCGAAGTCGCGCAGGCCCGCCACCCCGGTCGGCCCGGCGCCGGCGAACAACGCGCCCAGGGCGCAGGCACAGGCCAGGAGACCGGCCGTCTTGCGCTCGACCATCGCCACGCACTCGGCGACGCCGATGTCGTGCCTGGTCTCGAACGCGAGGTCGGCCTGCTCGCCGTCGACCAGGTCCTGCACCGCGGCGTTGAGCACCCGGATGCCGGCCAGCGCGGCGGGTTGGCCGCCGGCGGCCAGGACGTCGAAGGCCAGCGCCAGCATCGCGTCCCCGGTCAGGACGGCGTCCGGCACGCCGAAGACGTGCCACGCCGCCGGTCGGTGCCGCCGCGTCAGGTCCCGGTCGAGCACGTCGTCGTGCAGCAGCGTGAAGTTGTGCACCAGTTCCACCGCCACGGCGGCCGGCACGGCGGAGGCCGCGGTGCCTCCGACCGCCTCCGCGGCCAACTGCGCCAACACCGGCCGGATCGCCTTGCCGCCGACCGCGTCGGTGGGCCGGCCGTGCTCGTCCCACCACCCGAGGTGGTACCCGGCTACCCGGCGGACGGCGGCGGGCAGCCCGTCGACGGCGGCGCGGAGGGCCGGCTGCACCATGCCGCGGCTCCACGCCACGACTTCGCGCGCCTGCCGGGCACCCGCGATGGCTTCCGATGGCACAACGCGCCTCCTGGTCGGTCGGGTCCGGCGAAGCCTCCACCTGGGACGGAGCTGCCGGGCTGGGGTGGAGCCGGCGGTTGGGGCGGACCACTGGGCCGGGCGGGATCGGGCAGGCCGGCGGGTTGGTCCGGGTAGGCCGGTGCGTCAGGGCGTCAGGGCGTCAGGGCGTCAGGGCGTCAGGGCGTCCGGGGGTTGGCTGGTTGGGCTGGTTGGCGGGTCAGGCCAGTTGCCGGTCCACCACGTCCGGCGAGAGGACGTGCTGGACGACCATCGCCGCCGCACCCAGGACACCGGCGTCGTCACCCGCCTGCGACGGCACGATGCGCAGGTTCCCGGTGGCCAGCGGCAGGGAGCGGCGGTAGATGGCTTCCCTCACCCCGGCCAGCAGCATCTCGCCGGCGAGCGCGACGGTGCCGCCCACGACGATCAGCGACGGGTTGAACATGCTCACGCACGCGGCCAGCACCTCGCCGATGTTGCGGCCCGCCTGCCGCACGGCCTGGCCCGCCTCGAGGTTGCCCGCCCGCACCAGCGCCACCACATCGGCGCTGGTCTGGGCCTCGACGCCCTTGGCGCGCAGCTCCGCCGCGATGGCCGACCCGCTGGCGACCGCTTCGAGGCAGCCGGTGTTCCCGCAGCGGCACGGGACGTCGCCCGCGTGCGGCGCCAGGATGTGGCCGAGGTCGCCCGCCGCGCCCACCGCGCCCCGGTGCAGCCTGCCGTTGCTGATGAAACCGGAACCTATCCCGGTCGCCACCTTGACCACGATGAGGTGCTCGGCCTCCGGGAAGCACTTCGTGTGCTCGCCCAGCGCCATCAGGTTCACCTCGTTGTCGACCAGCACCGGGACGCCGAGCTCCGCGGCGATGTGGCCGGGCACGTCGTAGCCGTCCCACCCGGGCATGATCGGGGGGTTGTTCGGCCGGCCCGTGGAGTGCTCGACCGGGCCGGGCAGCCCGATGCCGACCCCCGCCACGCGCGTCGTCGTCAGCTCGGACTCCTGGAGCATCGACCGCCAGGCCGCGATCAGCTTGGGCAGCACCACGTCCGGGCCCTCGGCGATGTCCAGCTCGAACTGGCGCACGGCCAGCGGCGAGCTGGTCAGGTCGGTCACCGCGATGGTGGCGTGGGTCGCGCCCACGTCGGCGGCGAGCACGACCCGCGCGCGGGCGTTGAACACGAACCGGCCGGCCGGACGGCCGCCGGTCGACGCCTCGCTGCCCCCGTCGCTGACCAACCCGGCGTCCAGCAACGCGTCCAACCTGGCTCGCACGGTGGACCTGGCCAGGCCGGTCACCGTGGTGAGCTCGGAGCGAGTGCGGGGCACGCCGTCGCGCAGCAGGCGCAGCAGCTCGCCCGGAGACGCGGCGCCGAGGGAGGGAACGTCTTCTTTCACCTCTCAATTGAAGCAGAAGTCACGGCCATACGGCGCTACCCGTCGAAACATGCCCGACTTTTGGTTGACATCCGCCATTACCGATCTTACGGTTCGCCACATGACTGTGACCCACCTAACTCAACCGGCCGACAGCGGTCGTGCCGAGCCTCGGACACCGCGGGTCGCCGTGGTGGGCGCCGGATTCATGGGCCGCGTCCACGCCGAGGCGGCCCGCCGGGCCGGGGCCTCGGTGGTCGCCGCGGTGGCGAGCACCCCGGGCGGTTCCGAGCACGCCGCGCGGACCGTCGGGGCCGAGCGCGGGTACCCGGACCTCGACGCCCTGCTCGCCGAGGCTGGGGCGGACGTGGTGCACGTGTGCACGCCCAACGCCCGGCACGCGGAGGCGGTGGAGGCCGCGCTCGCCGCGGGCGCGCACGTCATCTGCGAGAAGCCGCTGGCCGTCGGCGTCACGCAAGCCGCGGGCCTGGCCGCCGCGGCGGTGGCCACCGGCCGGGTGGCGACGGTGCCGTTCGTCTACCGGTTTCACCCGATGGTGCGAGAGATGCGGGCCAGGCTGGCGAACGGCCAGGCCGGTGTGGTGTCCACGGTCAGCGGCGGCTACCTCCAGGACTGGCTGTCCCGGCCCGACGACGACGACTGGCGCGTCGACCCGGCGGTCGGCGGACCGTCCCGGGCGTTCGCCGACATCGGCTCGCACTGGTGCGACCTGTTCGAGTTCGCCACCGGCGACCGGATCCAGCGGCTGTCCGCCCAGACGGCGACCGTCCAGTCGCGGCCGCGGCCGTCGAGCAGCCCGACCGAGGACGCCGCGGCCGTCCAGTTCACCACCGCGGCCGGTGTCCTCGGCTCGTTGGTGGTCTCCCAGGTCGCGGCCGGCCGGAAGAACCGGCTGCACCTGGAGGTCTCCGGCACCGAGGCCAGCTTCGCGTTCGACCAGGAGGACCCGGAGCGGCTGTGGGTAGGCGGACGCGAGGGCAACCAGGTGCTGCTGCGCGACCCGCAGACCCTGTCGCCCGAGGCGGCCCGGTACGCCCGCCTGCCCGCCGGCCACGCCCAGGGCTACCAGGACTGCTTCGACGCCTTCGTCGCCGACACCTACCGCGCCGTGCTGGGCGAGGACCAGCCGGACGGCCTGCCGACGTTCGCCGACGGCCTGCGCGCCGTCCGGATCACCGACGCGGTCCTGCTGTCCGCCGCGTCCGCGGGGGCGTGGATCGAGGTGGACCGGTGACCACCGACGGTGACGTCGTCGTCCGGCTCACCGGGATCACCAAGAGCTTCCTCGGCGTGCCCGTGCTGCGCGGCGTCGACCTCGAACTGCGCGCGGGCGAGGTGCACGCGCTGATGGGCGAGAACGGCGCGGGCAAGTCCACGCTGCTCAAGGTGCTCGCGGGCGTGCACCGGCCGGACTCCGGGCAGGTGGAGGTCGACGGCGAACCGGTCGTGTTCGCCACGCCGCGCGACGCCCAGGCGGCGGGCATCGCGATCATCCACCAGGAGTTCAACCTGCTGGAGCACCGCACCGTCGCGGAGAACGTCTACCTCGGCCGCGAGCCGGTCCGCCGGGGGCAGGTGGACCGCCGGAAGATGGAGGCGGACACCAAGCGGCTGCTGGACTGGCTCGGCGAGGACGGCGTCGACCCGGCCGAGACCGTCAACCGGCTGTCGGTCGCGCGCAAGCAGGTCGTGGAGATCGTCAAGGCGCTGTCCACCGACGCCAGGGTGCTGGCGATGGACGAGCCGACCGCCGCGCTGGCCGACCACGAGGTGGAGCTGCTCTACGACCTGGTCGGGCGGTTGCGCGCCAGGGGCATCGCGATCCTCTACGTCTCGCACCGGATGCGCGAGGTGTTCGACCTCAGCAAGCGGATCACCGTGCTCAAGGACGGCGCGTACGTCACCTCCGCCCTCACCGCCGAGCTGACCTCCGACCAGCTCGTGCGCCACATGGTCGGCCGGTCCCTCGACGCGCTCTACCCCGACCGCGCGACCCCCGACGACCTCGGCGACGTGCGGCTGGCGCTGCGCGGCGCGGGCAACGACCGGGTCCGCGGCGTGACGTTCGAGCTGCGGGCGGGCGAGATCGTGGGCATCGCCGGGTTGCAGGGCTCCGGGCGGTCCGCGATCGCGCGGGCGATCTGGGGCGTCGAGCCGTTCACCACCGGCACGCTGGAAGTCGACGGCGTCACGCGGCGCATCACCGACCCGCGGGCCGCCGTGCGGCTGGGCATCGGCTACGTCACCGAGGACCGCAAGGGCGAGGGGCTGGCGCTGCGCCAGTCCATCCGGGACAACGCGCTGCTCGTCCGCCGCGCGGCGCTGACCGGCGGGCCCGGCCGCCGCAAGGCCGACCTCGGCGCGCTGCTGAAGTCGGTCGCGGTCGTGGGGCGGGGCGAGCACCAGGAGGTGCGCTACCTGTCCGGCGGCAACCAGCAGAAGGTCGTGCTGGCCAAGTGGCTCGCCGTCGGACCGCGCGTGCTGGTCGTGGACGAGCCGACGCGCGGCATCGACGTCGGCGCGAAGCAGGCCGTGCACCGGCTGCTGCGCGACCTGGCCCGCAACGGGGTCGCGATCCTGATGATCTCCTCCGAACTGCCCGAGCTGATCGGCATGAGCGATCGGATCCTGGTCGTCCACGAGGGCGCGATCGCGGGCGAGCTGCCCGCGGGCGCCGGTGAGGAAGCCGTCATGGGCCTCGCCACGGGGCACGGTATGGGAGAAGTGGCGTGAGCGTCGTGCAGGAGCAAGTCGAGCTGACGGGCGGCGCGACCAGGCGGCGCTCCCGGCGGATCAGCCTCACCCCGACCGTGACCGTCTACCTGGCGCTGGTGGTGCTGCTCGTCGTGGGCAGCATCCTCGTCGGCCTCAACGGCGGCGTGCTGCTCGACCAGGGCGGCATCCTCAACATCCTGACCCGCAGCACCGTGCTGGGGCTGGTCGCGGTCGGGCAGACCGTCGTCATCATCACCGGCTCGCTGGACCTGTCGGTGGCCTACCTGGTCGGGCTCTGCTCGCTCGTGGCGGCCCAGACCATGGCGGGCAGCGACGGGATGATCGTGCCCGGCGTGCTGCTGGCGCTCGGCGTCGCCGCCGTCGTCGGCCTGGTCAACGGCCTGGTCGTCACGGTCCTCAAGGTCAACGCGTTCATCGCGACCCTCGGCGTGGCGCTGATCCTGCGCGGCTACCTGGAGGAGAACTACACCGGTCCGGCGGGCAGCGTGCCGCGCGCGTTCCAGCACCTCGGGTTCGACCGCATCGGCCCGGTGCCGATCGGCGTGCTGCTCATGGTGGTCGTCGCCGGGGCGGCGTGGTGGTACCTCAAGCGCACCCGCGGCGGCTACCACACCTACGCCGTCGGCGGTGACGTGGACGTGGCGCGGCTGTCCGGTGTGCGCACCGGCCGCACGATCGTCGTCGCCCACGTGCTGTGCGCGGTGGCCGCCGGCCTCGCCGGGGTGTTCCTGGCCAGTCGGCTCGGGTCCGGGTCGCCGTACGTCGGCACGGACGCCGGGTACGACCTGGAGTCCATCGCGGCCGTCGTGCTCGGCGGCACGGCGCTGGCGGGCGGTCGCGGCGGTGTCGTCGGCACGATCGGCGGCGTCCTCATCCTCGCCACCCTCGACACCGTGTTCGACGACCTCGCCGTCGACCCGTTCTTCAAGGACGTGGTGCGCGGCATCGTCCTCATCGTCGCGGTGGCGCTCTACGCCCGCCGCAAGCTCTCCAGGAGGTCCGCGTGAACGCGCCGACCGCGTGGCGACCCCGTCTGGCGGACGGCACCGCGCCCGTGCTGGCCGTGCTGGCCGTGCTGCTGGTGGCGCTGGCCTTCGCGGGTCCCGCCTACTCCGAGCCCGCCGGGTACCTGGCGCTGCTCAAGCGCGCCGCGCCGCTGGTGCTGCTCGCCATCGGCCAGTACTTCGTCATCGTCTCCGGCGGGTTCGACCTGTCGGTGGGCTCGCTGGTCACCGCCGAGGTGGTGATCGCGGCCCGGCTGATCGACGGCCAGGAGTCCGCGACCGGCTGGGTGATCGTGCTGCTGCTCGGCTTCGGCCTGCTGGTCGGCCTGGTCAACGGCCTGGTCACGACCAAGCTGCTGGTGCCGTCGTTCATCGTGACCCTCGGGATGCTGCTCATCCTCGACGGCGCGGTGTTCCTGTGGACCGGTGGCGCGCCGCGCGGCGCGCTGTCGCCGTCGTTCCGCGTGTTCGGCCGCGGCGGCGTCGACCTGCCGGTCCTGGGCCACCTGCCGTGGTCGGTGGTGATCCTGCTGGTCGTGCTGGTCGCCGCGGTGCTGTTCATGCGCGGCGGCACCGGCCGCACGCTGGTCGCGGTGGGCGACAACGAGAACGCGGTGCGCCTGGCGGGCGGTCGGGTGGACCGCCTGAAGGTGCTGGCGTTCACGTTGTCCGGCCTGCTCGCCGCGCTGGCCGCGATCCTGCTCGGCGGGTTCGCGGGCGTGTCGGCGCAGGTCGGCCAGGGCTTGGAGTTCCGCGCCATCACCGCCGTCGTGCTCGGTGGCGTCCTGCTCGGCGGCGGCCGGGGTTCCGTCGTCGCCGCGGCGGCCGGCGCGCTGACCCTCGAAGCGCTCTTCTCGCTGCTCAACCTGCTCGGCGTCTCCGGCGCGCTGGAGTCCGCCGTCCAGGGCGTGATCATCATCGCCGCCGTCGCCTACGCCGCCCTCGGCGTCAACGCGCGGCTCAGGCCCCGCTCCCGCGCGGGCGCGCCCGAGCCCGCACCTCACTAGTCCCCGCACGCCACTAGTCCCCGCCGCACAAGGAGATCCGATGAACAGGAAGTGGTCCGTCGTGGCCGTCGCGGGCCTGCTGGCCATGGCCGGCTGCAGCAGCGACCTGCCCGCCGACACCGGCACGCCCGGCACGACGGGCGCGTCCAAGGACGCCGGCGCGAAGTCGGAGTTCTTCGACCAGGCGCGGTACGAGCGCCAGTTGAAGTTCCGCTCGACCACCCCCGAGGGGCCGGCCGACAAGCCGTGGGAGCAGATGATCTCGCCCGAGCTGGTCGACACGGCCGCGTTCGCCAAGCCCGGCGGCGGCTACCACCTGTGCTTCTCCAACGCGTCGGTGGACAACCCGTGGCGGCAGGTCGGGTTCAAGACCATGAAGGAGGAGGTGAAGCTGCACCCGGAGATCACCAAGTTCACCGTGCTGGACGCGGAGGCCAAGGACGACAAGCAGATCAGCGACGTCCAGTCGTTCGCCTCGCAGGGGTGCAGCGCGCTCGTCGTGTCACCGAACACCACGGCGACCCTGACGCCGGCCATCGAGGCGGCGTGCAAGACGAACGTCCCGGTGATCGTGTTCGACCGCGGTGTGAACTCCACCTGCCCGGTGACGTTCATCCACCCGATCGGCGGGTTCGCGTTCGGCGCGGACGGCGCGGAGTTCCTGAAGGAGAAGGTCAAGGCGGGCGGCAAGGTGCTGGCCCTGCGCATCCTGCCCGGCGTCGACGTGCTGGAGCAGCGGTGGGCGGCGGCCAACGAGATCTTCTCCGGCAGCGAGCTGAAGGTCGTCGGCGTCGAGTTCACCGACGGTGACGCGGCCAAGACCAAGAGCATCGTCAACGACTACATCCAGCGCGAGGGCCAGATCGACGGCGTGTGGATGGACGCGGGCGCGACCGCCGTGGCCGCGGTCGAGGCGTTCCAGGACGCGGGCGTGCCGATCCCGGCGTTCGTCGGCGAGGACCAGCAGGACTTCCTGCGGCTGTGGGCCGACGAGAAGATGACCGCCGTCGCGCCGACCTACCCGACCTACCAGTGGCGCACCCCGGTCATCGCCGCCCTGAAGATCCTCAACGGGCAGCAGGTGCCGAAGGAGTGGGTGCTGCCGCAGCCGAAGGTCACCCAGGACACGCTCCAGGACTTCCTCAAGCAGGACATGCCGCCGCTGCACTACGCGATGTGCGGCTGCGAGTCGATGCCCGGTTACCCCGCGCCCTGGAAGTGACCCCGCAGCCCGGCCCGGACGGAGGAACAGTGCACGCGATCGGTGTGAGCACCTGGGTTTGGACGTCGCCGCTGCGCGACGCGAGCCTCGCCGAGCTGGCCGCGCAGGTGGCCGGCTGGGGGTTCGACGTGCTCGAACTGCCGGTGGAGGAGCTCGGCGACTGGGACCCGGCGCACGCCGCCCGGGTGCTGGCCGACCACGGGCTCGCCGCGGCCGTGTGCCTGGTGATGCCGCCGGGCCGGGAGCTGGTCGCGGCGGAACCCGCGACCGTCGCCGCCACCCAGGACTACCTGCGACGGGTCGTGGACGTCGCGGCCGAGATCGGCTCGCCGGCCATCGCGGGCCCCGCCTACGCGTCGGTCGGCCGCACGTGGCGCATGTCGGAGCAGGAGCGGCGCGACCGGGTCGCCGAGCTGCGCGACAACCTGGCGCCGGTGGTCGAGCACGCCCGCGCGGCCGGCGTGCGGGTGGCCGTCGAGCCGCTCAACCGCTACGAGACCAGCCTGCTCAACACGATCGGGCAGACCCTCGCCGCGCTGGACGGCCTGCCCGCCGACGGGTGCGGCGTCGCGGTCGACGTCTACCACCAGAACATCGAGGAGAAGCACGTCGGCGACGCGATCCGGTCGGCCGCCGGCCGGATCGCGCACGTCCAGGTGTGCGGCAACGACCGCGGCACGCCCGGCGACGACCACCTCGACTGGCCCGACGTCGTCGCCGCGCTCGCCGAGGCCCGCTACACCGGGCCGCTGTGCATCGAGTCGTTCACCGGCGAGAACGCGAGCATCGCGACCGCCGCGTCCATCTGGCGCCCGCTCGCGCCGTCCCAGGACGCGCTCGCCGTGGACGGCCTGGCGTTCCTGAAGGGGGTGATCGGCAGCAGCTGACCGCCCGTCACCCGACAGCTCACCGGCGCCGGCACGCCGGGCGGAACAGAAAGCGTGTAGAGGACAGTGAGAACCCCTGTATCCCGCCTGCGCACCGTTCTCGGCCTCGTGCTGGCGTCCCTCGTCGTGGCCGGGCTGCTGCCCGGCACCGCGACCGCCCATCCCGGCCACGACGCGCCGGCCGAGTTCCGAGCCCTGCTGTTCACCAAGACCGCCGCGGGCGCCTACCGGCACGACTCGATCCCGGCCGGCGTCGCGATGGTCGAGAAGCTCGCCGCGGACCACCACTTCGAGGTGGTGCACAGCGAGGACGCCGACCAGTTCACCGACGAGAACCTGGCCGGCTTCGACGTCGTCGTCATGCTCCAGAACGGCGGCATGGTCTGGGACACCGACGCCCAGCGCGCGGCCGTGCGGAAGTTCGTCAACGACGGCGGCGGCATCGTCGCCATCCACAACGCGACGGACATGAACATCGAGGGGTCGTTCCCGTGGTGGGACGACTTCGTCAACGGCGGCGCGCACATGACCGCGCACTCCGCCAACGGCCTCACCGCCACCTCCTACCAGGTCGACGAGGTGCACGAGTCGACCAGGCACCTGCCGGACCGCTGGCAGAAGGCCGAGGAGTGGTACAACTTCAAGCCGAGCATGCGCGGCAAGGTGCACCCGCTGGTCGAGGTGGACGAGAAGACCTACGACCCGGGCTCCGAGGCCATGGGCCACGACCACCCGATCAGCTGGTGCCGTGACGCCGAGGGCGGCCGGGTCTGGGCGACCGCCATGGGCCACAACGCCGCCGACTACACCGAGCCGAACTTCGTCGCGCACGTGCTGGGCGGCATCCGCACCGCCGCCGGCGTCGTGCCGTCGGACTGCGGCGCCACCGTCGACACCAGCTTCGAGAAGGTGACGCTGGACGACGCCACCCACGCGCCGACCACGCTGGACGTCGCGCCGGACGGCCGGGTGTTCTTCACCGAGCTGCTCGGCGAGATCCGGGTGCACGACCCCGCCACCGGCGCCACCTCGACCGCGCTGTCCCTGCCCGTCTACAGCGGCGGCGAGGACGGCCTGGTGTCCCTGGCGCTCGCGCCGGACTTCGCCACCAGCCACCACCTCTACGCGTACTACTCGCCGGTGGGCACCGCGGAGGTCAACCGGCTGTCCCGGTTCACCGTCGAGGGCGACGTGATCCGCCCCGACAGCGAGAAGGTCCTGCTGGAGGTGCCCGCCTCCCGCCGGGAGGAACCCGGCCACACGGGCGGCTACCTGGAGTTCGGCCCGAACGGCAACCTCTACGTCGGCGTCGGCGACGACACCAACCCGTTCCAGTCCAGCGGGTACGCGCCGATCGACGAGCGGCCCGGCCACGACCTGTTCGACGCCCAGAAGACCGCGGCGAACACCAACGACCTGCGCGGCAAGATCCTGCGCATCCACCCGGAGCCGGACGGCACCTACACCGTCCCCGCGGGCAACATGTTCCCGCCGGGGACCGAGAAGACCAGGCCCGAGATCTACGCCATGGGCTTCCGCAACCCGTTCCGCTTCAACGTGGCCTCCGACGGCACGCTGTACATGGCCGACTACGGCCCCGACGCGGGCGGTGACAACCCGTCGCGCGGCCCCGGCGGTCTGGTCGAGTGGAACGTGGTCAAGGAGCCGGGCAACTACGGCTGGCCGTACTGCGTCGGGAACAACACCCCGTTCAACGACTTCGACTTCGCCACCAACACGTCCAAGGCCAAGTTCGACTGCGCGAAGCCGGTCAACGACTCGCCGAACAACACCGGCCTGACCGACCTGCCCGCCGCCAAGGCCGCCGACGTCTGGTACGGCAACGGCGCGGAGGGCGACGAGTTCCCCGAGATGGGCACCGGTGGCGAGGCCCCCATGGCGGGACCGCGCTACGAGTTCGACCCGAACCTGGCATCGGACGTGAAGTTCCCGCAGTACTACGACGGCAAGCCGTTCTTCTACGACTGGTCGCGCAACAAGTTCTGGACGTTCTCGCAGGACGACCAGGGCGGCCTGCTCAAGGTCGACGAGTGGCTCAAGAGCGTCACGTCGCTCGCCCCGATGGACATGAAGTTCGGTCCGGACGGCGCGATGTACATCGTGGAGTGGGGCGGCGGCTACGGCCGTGACAACCCCGACTCCGGCGTCTACCGGATCGACTACACGCAGGGCAACCGGCGGCCGACCGCGAAGGCGACCGCGACGCCGTCCTCGGGCCGCGCCCCGCTGCCGGTCAGGTTCTCGGGCACCGGGTCGACCGACCCCGAGAACACCGCGCTGACCTACGCGTGGACGTTCGGCGACGGCGGCACGTCCACCGAGGCCGAGCCGACGCACACCTACCAGGCCGACGGCGTCTACAACGCGCAGCTCACCGTGACCGACGCGTCCGGCAAGAGCGGCGTGACCAACGTCCAGGTCACGGTCGGCAACACCGCGCCCGCGGTGACCATGGCCTCGCCGGTCGACGGCGGGTTCTTCGACTTCGGTGACAAGGTCGCGTTCGACCTGGACATCACCGACCCGGAGGACGGCGAGCCGGACTGCTCGAAGGCGGTCCTGCAACCCGCGCTCGGCCACGAGGCGCACGCCCACCCGATCGACCAGATCAACGCGTGCGAGGGCGAGTTCGCCACCCTGGTCGACGAGGGCCACGCCGACGCGGACATCTTCTACTCCGTCGACGCGTCCTACACCGACGGCGGCGCAGGCGACCTGCCGCCGCTCGTCGGCCGCGACCTCGCGGTGATCCAGCCCAAGCACAAGCAGGCCGAGTTCCACCAGGCGTCCTCGGGGGTCGTCGTCGGCTCCGACGCCGCCGCGGAGTCGGGCAAGCGGGTCGGCGACATCGGCGACGGCGACTGGATCGCCTTCGACCCGGTGAACCTGCACCGGATCGACCGCGTCACCGCACGGGTCGCGTCCGCGGCGGCGGGCGGCTCGATCGAACTGCGCAAGGGCTCGCCGACCGGTGACCTGCTCGCCACCATCGCGGTGCCGGCGACCGGCGGCCTCGACCGGTACGCGACCGCGCCGGACGTCGCCGTCACCGACCCCGGCGGCACGATCGAGCTGGTCGCGGTGTTCCGCGGCCCGGCCAACCAGTTCACGCTCGACTCGTTCACGTTCATCGGCAAGGGCGTGTCGGTCAACGCCGCACCGCACGTCGTCGTCACGGCCGACCCCGCGACCGGCACCGCGCCGTTCACCACGAAGCTCACCGCGACGGCGAGCGACCCGGAGGGCGACGCGCCGTTCGGCTACGCGTGGGACCTCGGCGACGGCACGTCCGCGACGGGCGCCTCGGTGCAGCACACCTACGCCGTGAACGGCACGTACCAGGCGTCGGTGACGGTCACCGACGCCGCGGGCCGGTCCAAGAAGGTGTCCACGCCGGTGGTCGTGCGCAACGCGCCGATGCCGCCGATCACCTGCGCCGACCCCGGCCGTGACGTCGGCTTGGACGACGAGTTCGACGGCGACCGGCTCGACGGCTGCCGCTGGGACGCGGTCGTGCGGCCGGACCTGGCGTCGATGCGGGTGGCCGGTGGCCTGCTCAGCATCGACACCCTGCCCGGCGACATCAACGGCGGGTCGAACGACAACCCGCGCAACTTCGTCCTCCAGGACGCGCCCGACGGCGACTGGACGATCGAGACGCGGATGGCCGCGCCGGTGGTCGAGCAGTGGCAGCTCGCCGGGTTCATGGTGTACGCCAACGACGACGACTACGTGAAGTTCGACGTCGTGGCGCGCAACACGCCCGGCCAGGCGGTGACGCTGGGCGCCGAGCTGGTGGCCGAGAACAACGGCCAGTTCGGCTCGGGCGGCAACCGGGGCCTCGCCATCGGCACGCCCGAGAGCGGGTGGTGGCACCTGCGGCTGAAGAAGACCGGGAACACCTACAGCGCCGAGATCAGCGACGGCGGCACCACGTGGACGTCGCTGGGCGACCCGGTCACCAACGACGTGCCGGACGCGAAGTTCGGTCTGATGGCGATCGGCCCGTCGCAGACCAACGGCCCGGTCACGGTCGACTTCGACTACTTCCGGGTGTCCGGGATCGACACGACCGCGCCCGTCGTCACGGCGACCGTGACGCCGGCCCAGCCCGACGGCAAGGACGGGTGGTGGACCACGCCGCCGACGGTGGCGATCACCGCGGTGGACGCCGGGTCCGGTGTGGCCCGCACGGAGTACCGGGTCGACGGCGGCGACTGGAAGGCCTACACCGCGCCGGTCCAGGTGACCGGTGACGGCACGCACGCGGTGGAGCACCGGGCCACCGACGTGCGCGGCAACCAGTCGCAGGTCGGTTCGGTGCCGGTCAAGCTCGACGCGACCGCGCCGGCGGTGAAGGTCACCGGGCTGCACGACGGCGTGAGCTACGGCCACGCGGAGGACCGGGTGGTCGGCTGGCAGGCCGACGACGCCGCCTCCGGGGTCGCGTCGGTGACCGGCGCGCTCGACGGCAAGCCGATCACGTCGGGCACGACCGTCGCGCTGCACACGCTCGCCCTCGGCGCGCACACCCTGGCGCTGACGGCGACGGACAAGGCGGGCAACAAGCGGGACGTGGTGGTGTCGTTCACCGTCACGACCTCGCTGCCCGACCTCCAGGCCCTGGTCGACCGGTTCGCGGCGGAACGGCGGATCCCGTCGTCCACCGCGCGCGGGCTCGACCGCGACCTGGACGACGCCCGCCAGCTGCTGTTCGACGGCAAGCCGGCCAAGGCGATCGAGAAGCTGGTGGGCTTCCGCGACACGGTCTCCCGCAAGGTGGGCGACCGGGCCGTGCGCGACCTGCTCGTCGCCGACACCGACGTGGTGATCGCGGCGCTGCGCGGTCAGCCGGGCGGAAGCTGATCGTGGTGGCCGGAGCCGCCGTGCTCCGGCCACCCGCACGTGGGGGCGGTTGCCGGACCGCGCCCCGCCCGACCGGTGCCGGGACGTCCGCGTCCCGGCACCGGTCGGTGACCGGATCGTGAGTGAGCGGGCGGAGGAGGGTGGCCAATGACGGACGAACCCACCGGGCTGTGGCTGATGGGGGCACGCGGATCGGTCGCGACGACGGCGATGGGCGGGTTGCTCGCGCTGCGCGCGGGCCTGGCGCCGCCGACGGGCTGCGTCACCGAACGACCCGAGCTGGCCGGCGTGCCGATGCCGGGCTGGCGCGACCTGGTCGTCGGCGGCCACGACGTGGTCGACACGCCGCTGGTCAAGCGCGCCGAGCAGCTCGTGGCGGGCGGCGTGCTGCCGCACCGCCTGCTCGGCGCCATCGCGGACGGCCTGCACGCGGCCGACGCCGAGATCCGGCCCGGCTACCACCCGGTGACGCACCGGGGCAGCCAGGCGGAGGCGGCCCGGCGGCTCGCCGCCGACATCGCCGGCTTCCGGGAGCGGCACGGCCTGGCCCGCGTCGTGGTGGTCAACGTGTCCTCGACCGAACCGCCCGTGCCTGCCGCGCCGGAGCACGACGACCTGGCCGCGTTGGAGGAAGCGCTGGCCGATCCCGGGCGCGCGGTGCTGCCGCCCAGCTCGGTGGCCGCGTACGCGGCGCTGAGCGCGGGCTGCCCGTTCGTGGACTTCACCCCGTCCACCGGCATCGCCCTGCCCGCCCTGGACGAGCTGGCCCACCGCGAACGGCTGCCGTACGCGGGGCGTGACGGCAAGACGGGGGAGACGCTGCTGCGGACGGTGCTCGCGCCGATGTTCACCGCGCGGGCGCTGCGGGTGCGGTCCTGGGCGGGTACGAACCTGCTCGGCGGCGGCGACGGCGCCACGTTGGAGGACCCGGCGCACGCGGGCAGCAAGCTGGAGTCGAAGGCCCGCGGCCTGGCGGCGTTGCTGGGCGGTGACGTCACCGCGCCGCTGCACATCGACAACGTGCCCGACCTGGGCGAGCAGAAGACGGCGTGGGACCACGTGTCGTTCGAGGGGTTCCTCGGCGCGCGCATGTCCCTCCAGCTCACGTGGACCGGGCTGGACTCCTCGCTGGCCGCGCCGCTCGTGCTGGACCTGACCCGGTTGGTGGCGGCGGCGCACGCGGCGGGCCGGGTGGGCGCGCTGGGGGCGCTCGGGTTCTTCTTCAAGGACCCGCTGGGCAGCGACGAGCACCGGTTCGCCGAGCAGACCCGCGAGCTGTACCGGTGGGCGGGTGAGCTGGCGTGAGGGCCTATGCGGAGCTGGTGCGCGCACCGGCCGCGTTGACCGTGCTCGGTGACACCCTGGCCGGTGCGGCGGCGGCCGGCGTGCCGTTGCGGGGCAGGCGGCTGGCGCTGCCGCTGTCGTCGGCGGCGCTGTACTGGTCCGGGATGGCGCTCAACGACTGGGCGGACCGCGCGCTCGACGCGGTGGAACGCCCGGAGCGGCCGGTACCGTCCGGCCGGGTGAGCCCCCGTGCGGCGCTGACCACGGCCGTCGCCCTGAGCGCGGTCGGGCTGGGCCTGGCCGCGTGGGCGGGTGGCCGGGACGCGTTGGCGGTCGCGGTTCCCCTCACGGCCGCGGTGTGGTCCTACGACACGGTCCTGAAGGACACCGCGGCCGGACCGCTCGCGATGGCGGCGTGCCGCGGGTTGGACGTGCTGCTGGGCGCGGGTCGCGCACGGGCGGTGAGCGCGCTGCCCGCCGCCGCCGTGATGGCGGGCCACACCCTCGGCGTCACGGCGCTGTCGCGCGGCGAGG
>JBFBCZ010000008.1:0-291514 GCA_040689555.1 Actinosynnema sp. NPDC051121
CCCGGGCCCCGCCGGGGGGGGGCGGGCCCGGCCCCCGGCCCGCCCGCGGTCGGTGGGTCATGCCTGGTGCCGTCGACGACGGTCAGGCCGCAGACACGGTGAAGGTGTGCAGGAGCGTGTTCTGGTTCGCCTTGAGCGTGCAGTTGGAGGTGAACGTGCCGAGGGAGGTCAAGCTGCCGTCGGACCGGCGGGGCGTCAGCGTGGTGCTGAAGGCGCCGACCCGGACGGTCGTGACGCCCGCCCTGGTGAACGTGACCGGCGACGTGCCACCCGTGGCGATCGTGTTGAACGAGCCGGACGCCGGCACGTTCGTCTTGGCCACCACGAGGTTGGCCACGACCTCCTGCACCGCGCCCGCGTTGTCGACCGACGTCTTCGCGACGGCGGTGCCCTCCACGGTCGCCGAGCCGACCAGCTTGAGGCCGAGGGTCGCGCTCGACGGCACGGTGGCGATGGCGGTCACCCTCGTCGCCGGGACCGGCTGGCCGACCACCGCCGAGTCGGCCAGGTCGGCCACGGTGATGCGGACCGTCATGTCCTGCGTGCCGATCAGCGGGAACGGGCAGCTGTACGCCAGGGTCAGGCTCGCGGTCGCGGCCGTGCCGGTGCCCGCGCCGACGAACATGGCCCCGGCGAACGCGGTGACGACCGCGAGGGCGCTGACGACCGTCCGGCCAGTGAGTTTCAGCATGTGCTTCTCCTCGTCGAGAGCAGTGCGGAAAACCAGGTGTTCGGTGTGCCGCAATGGCTACTGGTGAGTAAAGTAGCTTTCTCGGGCAGGGTGGGCAAGCATTGTTTTCACATTTTCTCGGACTCTGTGAGTCTGCGATAAAAGCGTTGGAAAGGTTTATCACGCGCATGACAAATCATTGTGCCGCGCTTGTGTGCGACAGTTCGCGCAAGTAGGTTCGAAGAATGAGCGGAGGCGCGCGGTGAGGATCGCGGTGGTGCTGGCCGCGGTCGCCGCGCTGCTGGGCGCGACGCTGAGCCCGGCCCACGTCGTGCGCTGGGCCGGGGTCGGCCCGCCGCGCACCGCGGCGGGCATCGAGCTCACCTACCAGGTCGACGGCGTCACGCGGATCGCCAAGCTCCAGTCCGACCTCGTCATCGGTCCGGGCAGGCTGGACGCCGAGCTCGACCTGTCCACCGGCGCCATCACCGGCGACCTGTGGCTGCCGCCCAGCGACGGCTACTTCATCGTGTTCGGCTTCGTGCCCACCACCGCGCGCACCGGGATGATCCCCGTCGGCAAGGTCACCGGCACGATCTCCGACGGCCAGGTGACCGCGAACGCCCGCGTCGACATCGAGCTCGGCGACGTCGCGGTGGACGGGCAGCCGCTCGACGTCGGTCCGACGTGCGTGACCACCGAACCGGCGTCGCTGGCCGTCACGGGTCCGTTCGAGATGGCGCGGATGAAGCTGACGGGCGCCTACGCGATCCCGACGTTCGGCGGCTGCCAGGGCCGGGAACGGCTCGACCCGCTGTTCACCGGCCTCATCTCCGGGCCCGGCAACACGATCGAGCTCACGCTGACCTTGCTCGCGTCCCCGCCGTGAACCCCGGCGGCCCCGCCGCGGGCGACGACGGCCCATTCAGCAGCCGCAGCGCGCGCAGGGCGATGCCCATGTCGAACAACGCGTCCGGGTCGTGCAGCTTCGCCCCGAACAGCTCCTCGAGCTGCCGCAACCGGTAGCGGACCGTCTGCGGGTGCACGGCCAGGCTGGACGCGACCTCCGGCGCGCTGCCCCGCGTCTCCACCCAGGCGGTCATCGTCTCCCGCATCCGCTGCTGCTGCTTGGGCGTCAACCCCTCCAGCGGCGCGAGCGTCCGCTTCACCAGCTCGCGCACCAGCTCCTCGTCACCCAGCAGCAGCAACGTCGACAGGTGCTCGGTGGTGTCCACCATCGGCCGGTCCGCGATCACGCCCGACTGGATCAGCGTGATGGTGCGGCGGGCCCAGCGCAGCGACTGCCGCGCCGACGCCAGCGGCACGACCGGGCCCACGGCCGCGCGCCACCCGCCGAGCTTCTGCTCCAACGCGACCAGTTGCCGTTCCGGGTCGGTGAGCAGCAGGCACGGTTCGCTGCCCTCCAGGTCCATCAGGATGTCCTCGTGCAGCACCGGTATCGGCAACTGGTGCTGGTCGGTGCGCCGTTCCAGCGCCACCACCAGCACCTTCTCCGGCAACGGCCAGTGCGCGGCCTCGGCCAGCTCGGCCAGCGCGTTGGGGTGGTAGCCCGGCTCGCCCAGCAGCAGCTCCAGCAACCGCTTGCGCCGCCGCTGCAACGCGCCCGCGTGCCGGGCCTGCGCCTCGGCGTAACCCTCCATCGACCGCAGCGACAGCTCGTCGATGTAGGCGAAGATCGCCTCCGCGATCAGGCACATGGTGGCCAGCGGCACGCGCTCGGTCTGGCCGAACTCGGAGATCCGCCGCCACGCCACCCGCGCGCCGATCCGGTAGGCCGTCTGGAGCAGGTCGAGGCTGCGGCCCGCGCTGACCTCCAGCTTGCCCAGCAGGCGGAACAGCTTGGCCCGGTCCTCGCGCTGCGCGGTCGGGTCCACCATCCGGTCGATGAACTGGTGGATCGCCTGTTCCACCCCCTCGACCACCACTTGGCCGAACATCCCCTCCAGCTTCTGCGAATACTCGGCGATCTGGTCCTGGATTTCCCGGACCATGTCGACCGCCACGTCGCCGGCCCTGGCGCGGAACTTCGGCGCGAGGTCGGCGGGCAGTTGCTCCCACAGGTCCGCGTTCCCGATGAGCGGTAACTCGGAGGCTCGGACTTCTCCGGTTCTGTTCATGCTGTTCGCCCACCACCAAACGGTCGGGTGTGATTCCGAACACTGTATTTTTGATCAAGAAAAGTTGTCAACCAGGGCGTGGTGACCTCCGACCGGGACGGGCTCCGCCGTTCGTCGGCCTGGTCGGGCGAACGGCGGAGTCCCTGTCGTGCAGCGGACATCACGCGCACCCCCGGATCCTGGCAACGGCCATCATTGGTAGCCGCAACGCGGGCAGGCGCGCCAGCGCCCGATCGGGTCTGTGCACGCGGGTGAGTGTTCCTCACACCGTTTTTGTCACGTGCTTGACAAATGTTTCGGGTGCTTGTGCGAAGTGGCGTACGTTAGTAACGTACTCGTCGGTAACGTCATTTCCGATTATTCACGCCACCCGTTCGGAGAATAGTCGTGGCATTGCGCCGCCGCCTGCTGGGGCTGCTGTTCGCCGCCTCCCTGGTCGCGTTGTGCGGTTTGTCCGTCGCGGCGTACCAGAAGGCGTTCACCGCCCGGGTGACGGTGTTGCTGCGCACCGACCACGTCGGCAACCAGCTCCAGGCCGAGTCGGACGTGAAGCTGCTCGGCGTGCTGGTGGGCGAGGTGCGGGCGATCCGCTCCACCGGCGACGGCGCCGAGGTGGAGCTGGGCCTGAGCCCGGACCAGGTGAGCCGCATCCCGGCGAACGTGTCCGCCCGGCTGCTGCCCAAGACGCTGTTCGGCGAGCGGTTCGTCAGCCTCGAACTCCCGGACGACCCGACCGGCGCGCTGGACGAGGGCGCGGTGATCGAGCAGGACCGCACGTCCGCCGCGATCGAGCTGGAACGGGTGCTCGGCGACCTGCTGCCCACGTTGCAGGCCGTGCGGCCGGACAAGCTGGCCTCCGCGCTGACGTCGGTGGCGCGGGCGCTGGACGGGCGCGGCGCGACGCTGGGGCAGGCGATCGTGCGGCTCGACGCGTACCTGCGCGAGCTGAACCCGCGGCTGCCCGTGATCGAGGAGGACATCAGCAGGCTCGCCGACGTCACCGGCGTGTACGCGGACGCGGGGCCGGACCTCGTGCGGGCGTTGGCGGACGCCACCGCGGTCAGCCGCACGATCGCCGAACAGCGCGCCGACCTCGACGCCGTCTACTCCAGCCTCACCACCGCGTCCGCCGACCTGACCGGGTTCCTCCGCGGCAACGGCGAGACGGTGGTGGCGCTGGCGGACCGGTCGCGGCCGACGCTCGAACTGGTCGCCACCTACTCGCCCGAGTTCGGGTGCGTGCTGGGCGCGGTCAACGCCATCCGGCCGCGGATGGACCAGGTGCTCGGCAAGGGCACCGACGAGCCGGGCGTGCACGCGGAGATCACCGTCGTGCCGCCGGGGCAGAAGTACGTGCCGGGCCGGGACGACCCGGTGCACCGCGGTGGCGCGCCGCACTGCCCGACCGGCCCCGTCAACGCCGTCGCGCCGGACCAGGTGCCCGAGTGGGCCGGACTGCTGACGGGTGGCCGATGAGCGGGCCCGCCGACGAGCCCGGCCGGATGAGGGGGTGCAGATGAGGAACGTCGCCGCGCCGTTGACCAAGTTCCTGGTGTTCGTCGTCGTCACGGTCGCGGCCACCGGGTTCCTGGCGGCGACCATCGCGGGCAGCCAGGTCGGCTCGACGGTGGTCTACACGGCCAGGTTCACCGACGTCACCGCGCTGGCCGAGGGCGACGACGTGCGCATGTCCGGGGTGAAGGTCGGCCAGGTCGAGTCGCTTGAGCTGGTGGACGACGAGCTGGTGGACGTCGGGTTCGCCGTCGTTGACGGCCGGTCGCTGTCCGCCGACGTCACCGCGACCATCAAGTACCGCAACCTCGTCGGCCAGCGGTACCTCGCGCTGGAGCAGCCGGCCGGGCGGGTCGGGGACAAGCTCGCGCCCGGCGACCTGATCCCGGTCGAGCGGACCACCCCGGCGCTGGACCTGACCACGTTGTTCAACGGGTTCAAGCCGCTGTTCCAGGCGCTCGACCCCGAGGACGTCAACAAGCTCTCGCACGAGATCGTCCAGGTGCTGCAAGGCGAGGGCGGCACGGTGGAGAGCCTGCTCGCGCACACCGCCTCGCTCACCTCCGCGCTGGCCGCCAAGGACGAGGTCGTCGGCAAGGTGGTCGAGAACCTGAACGCCGTGCTGGAGACGGTGAACTCGCGCGACGACCGGTTCGGCGAGCTGCTGACCTCGATGCGGCGGCTGGTGTCCGGGTTCGCCGCCGACCGGGAGCCGATCGGCAACGCCATCACCGGCCTGGCCGCGTTGAGCGACAGCACGGCGTCGTTGCTGGAGCAGGGCCGCCAACCGCTCAAGGACGACATCGCCGCGCTCGGGCTGCTCGCGGGCAACCTCGGCGACGCGCCCGAGCTGGAGCCGTTCATCCGGAACCTGCCGGTGAAGTTCGAGGCCATCGGCCGGACCGCGTCCTACGGCTCCTGGCTCAACTTCTACCTGTGCTTCGCCTCCTCGCAGGCCCCGCCCGCGCCCGGCGGACCACCCGTCGGCATCCCCGTCACCGAATCGAGGTGCCACCGATGACGCGCAGACCGGTGCTGCTGGGAGCCGTCGGCCTCCTGGTCATCGCGGTCACCGCCCTGTTGAGCTTCCTCCTGGAGGACCTGCCGTTCTTCGGCGGCGGAGCCAAGCACACGGCCGAGTTCACCGAGGCCGCCGGGCTGCACGTGGACGACGAGGTCCGCGTCGCGGGCCTGAAGGTCGGCACGGTGACCGCCGTCGAGCTGCACGACGGCCGGGTGCGGGTGACGTTCCGGGTCAGCGGCGTGCGGCTGGGTGACCGCAGCCGGGCCGAGATCCGGATCAAGACCCTGCTGGGCCAGAAGTACCTGGCGCTGGACTCCGAGGGGCGCGACCCGCTCACCGACACCATCCCGGTCGAGCGCACCACCTCGCCCTACGACGTGATCGAGGCGTTCAGCGACCTGTCGACCACGGTCGCCGAGATCGACACCGACCAGCTCGCACGGAGCTTCCAGGTGCTGTCGGACAGCTTCCGCGACTCGCCGCAGCACGTGAAGCAGGCGTTGGAGGGGCTGTCGTCGCTGTCGAGGACGATCTCCTCGCGCGACGAGCAGCTGGCATCGCTGATCAAGGGCGCGAACCAGGTCAGCGGGGCGTTGGCGCGGCGCAACGAGGACGTCGCCGCGCTCATCACCGACGGCAACCAACTGCTGGAGGAGATCGGCCGCCGCCGTGACGCGATCGGGAAGCTGCTCGACGGGACGCGCGAGCTGTCCCGGCAGCTCTCCGGCCTGGTCGCGGACAACGACGAGCAGCTCCGGCCCGCCTTGGAGCAGCTCGAACGCGTCACCGACGTGCTGCGGGACAACCAGGACGCGCTCGACCGCGGCCTCGCGCTGGCCGGGCCGTACTACCGGGTGCTGAACAACTCCCTGGGCAACGGCCAGTGGGTCGACACCTACCTGTGCGGGCTCGTGGTCGAGCCGGGTGCGCGGCGCGACTGCCCGACCGGAGGCCGCTGATGTTCGCGCGGACGCGGGGCGGGCGGCGGTGGGTGGTGGCTCTGTCGCAGGGGTTGGCGCTCGTGCTGGTGGCGACGGCCGCGGTGTGGTGGGTCTTCCTGCGGCCCGCGCCCACCCGGGTCGCCGCGTACTTCACCGCCGCGGTCGGCGTGTACGAGGGCTCGGACGTGCGGGTGCTCGGGGTGAAGGTCGGCCGGGTGGTCGGCGTGCTGCCCGAGGGCGGCTCGGTGCGGGTGGACCTGGAGCTCGACCACGGCGTGGACGTGCCCGCGGACGCCCGTGCGGTGGTCGTGTCGCCCAACATCGTGGCCGACCGGTACGTGCAGCTCACGCCCGCGTACACCGGGGGCGACAAGATCGCGGCCGGCGCGGTGATCAGCGCCGCGCGCACGGCCGGCACGGTCGAGCTGGACGAGCTGTACGCGAGCCTCGACACGCTGCTGACCGCGCTCGGCCCCGATGGCGCGAACCGCCGGGGCGCGTTGTCCGACCTGCTGGACACCGGCGCGGCGAACCTCGACGGGACCGGTGGGGCGCTGGGCGAGTCGATCCGGCAGCTCGCGGACGCTGCGAAGACGTTGGCCGGGTCGCGCGACGACCTGTTCGGGACCGTGGACAACCTCCAGTCGTTCACCTCGATGCTCGCGGCCAACGACGAGCAGGTGGGACGGCTGGCCGACCAGTTGGCCGACGTGTCGGGGTTCTTCGCCGCCGAACGGGACGACCTCGGCGCGGCGTTGGGCGAGCTGGCCACGGCCCTGGAACAGGTGCGGGATTTCGTGCACGGCAACCGCGACCGGGTCAAGTCCGGTGTGGAGGACCTGGCCGCGCTGACCGGAACCCTGGTGGCGCAGCAGGAGTCGTTGACCGAGATGCTGGAGGTCGCACCCGTCGCGCTGCACAACGTCGTCGACGCCTACGACCCGGCGACCGGGACGTTGAACGCACGGGCCAACCTGGACGAGTTCGTGACCGACTTGCTGAGCGTGCCCGGCCAGGCAGGTGTGCGATGAGGCGGTTGGCGGCGGTGGGACTCGTGCTCGCGCTCACGGGGTGCTCGGCGCTGCCGAGCGCCTACGACCTGCCGCTGCCCGGTGGCGCGGACGTCGGCGACCGGCCGTACCGGGTGACCGTCGAGTTCGACGACGTGCTCGACCTCGTGCCGCACGCGGCGGTGAAGGTGGACGACGTGCCGGTGGGCGAGGTCGAGGACATCGGGCTGTCCGAGGACGGCTCCACGGCGTTGGTGCGGGTCGCGGTGCGCGGTGACGTGCTGCTGCCGGCCAACGCCCTGGCCCGGTTGCGGCAGTCGAGCCTGCTGGGGGAGAAGTACGTGGAGCTGGCCGTGCCCGAGGAGCGGTCGGCCACGCCGTTGGCGGACGGCGCGGTGGTCCCGGTGACGCGGACCGACCGCAACCCCGAGGTGGAGGAGGTGTTCGGCGCGATGTCGATGCTGCTCAACGGCGGCGGCATCGCCCAACTCCAGGACATCTCACGGGAGCTGAGCGCCGCGTTGTCCGGCAACGAGGACGCGGTGCGGTCGCTGCTGTCCACTGTGGACTCCTTCATGGGTGCGATGGACGCGCACAAGGATGAGATCACCCGTGCCCTCGATGGCATGGACAAGCTCGCGGCGTCGCTGGAATCGCGCAAGGACGACATCGGCGAGGTGCTGGACGGGCTGGAACCCGGCCTGCGGGTGCTGCACGAGCAGCGGGGGCAGTTGGTCGGGCTGCTGACCGCGTTGCGGGAGCTGTCCGACGTCGCCGTGGACACCGTGGACCGCAGCCGGGACGACCTGGTGGCTGACCTGAAGGCGTTGGAGCCGACGCTGCGGCGGCTGGCCGAGTCGGGGCAGAACCTGCCGCAGTCGCTGGAGATGCTGCTGACCTTCCCGTTCACCGACGCGGTGCTGGACGGCATCAAGGGCGACTACCTCAACGCGTACCTGACCCTGAAGCCGGGGGAGCGCCGATGATCACCCGGCGGATCAAGGCGCAGATCGCGGTGTTCGCGGTCATCGCGCTGCTCGGCGTCACGTACGTGAGCGCGGAGTACGTCGGCCTCGTGGTGGTGGACGACGGGTACGCGGTCCGGTTGGAGCTCGCGCGCACGGGCGGCCTGTTCACCGGCGGCGAGGTGACGTACCGGGGCGTGCCGGTCGGTCGGGTCGGGCCGATCCGGTTGGGGGACGGGCAGGTCGAGGTCGAGTTGCGCATCGCGGCGTCCGCGCCGCCGATCCCGGTGGACCTGGAGGCGGTGGTGGCCAACCGCTCGGCGGTGGGCGAGCAGTACGTCGACCTCCGGCCGCGCGGGGACGGCGGGCCCTACCTGGGCGACGGCGCGGTGATCCCGCGGTCGCGGACGTCGTTGCCGCTGCCGGTGGAACAGGTGCTGACCAGCCTGGACGACCTGGCCCGTTCGGTGCCGGTCGAGTCGCTGCGGACCGTGGTGGACGAGCTGGACCAGGCGTTGCGGGGCACCGGGCCGGACCTGCAGGTGCTGCTGGACGCGACGACGGAGTTCATCGGAACGGCCGGCGCGCACCTGCCGCAGACCACGCGGCTGCTGGACGACTCCGTGGCCGTGCTGCGGACCCAGCTCGACCACTCGGCCGCGATCGACTCCTTCGCCGACAGCGCCCTGCTGGTGGCGTCACGGCTGCGTGAGTCGGACGGCGACCTGCGGCGGTTGATCGGAGCCGTACCGGGGGCGTCGGCCGAGGTGAGCACCCTGCTGCGGGAGTCGGGGCCCGACCTCGGCATCGTGCTGGCCAACCTGCTGACCACGGCCGACGTGCTGGTGACCCGGCAGGGCGCGCTGGAGGAAGTGCTCGTGACGGTGCCGGACGCGGTGTCGGTCGGCACGTCGGTGGTGGGATCCGGCCAGGTCCGGTTCGGCCTGGCCCTGACGTTCTTCGAACCACCGCCGTGCGAGGCGGGCTACGAGAGCACCCCGCGCCGCAGCGGCCTCGACACGTCCGCCGTCCCGTTCAACACGGCCGCCGCCTGCACCCTGCCGCGCGGCTCCGCCACCGGTGTCCGTGGCTCGCAGAACGCCCCGCGCTAGTCCGGAACGGCGACCCGATCGGCTGCGTCCTCGGCGAGCGCGCTCACGAACTCCTCCGGGATCTGCAATCCGGTCCCGTACGTGGCGGAGAGGGCAGGCGCCAACGCCGGCCTGACACCCCGCGCGACGATGCCGCGACCCTGCAACATGCGGGTGATGCGTTCGACCGGACCGGTGAAGCCCCGCACGTTCTGCGCGTCGGCGGTCGGGATCATGCGGATGGCCGTGTCGGGGACGAACCCGCCCCGTCGGGCCGCCTCACGGATGACGTCGGCCTGGGGCCGTTCCTCGAAGTCGAGGTGGCGGAGCAGCTCGGCCACGCCGTAGGGCGTCCAGGTCGCTTCCTCCTGGCTCTCGCTCACGCGCGCGACGTCGTTCACGGATTCGGTGCGCACCTCGACCTCGAGGGCGGACGCCCGCCGCAGCAGGTCGACGGGCCGCATCATGTACAGCTGCCTGCCGGACCCGGCGGCGAACTCCTCGACCAGCTCGACGCGCGGGCCGAGGAACTCCGACCGGTAGCGCCACCACCAGTCCTCCTTCTCGTCACCCGTCACGAAGAGCAGGTCCGTGCCGCGCCGGGTCGCCTCCTCGACCGCCTGCGCCCACACCAGGTAGTCGCCCGCCGAGCCCTCGGGCAGGTTCGAGTCGTCCTTGCCCGCGTCGAGGTATCCGGGCGGCTCCTTGGCGGCGGCCCGCCGCTTGCCCTCTTCGACCAGCTCGTCCCACCGGGCGTCATCCGGCTTCGCGCCCACCTTGCCCCGCAGCAGCGCTTCCAGCTCGTCCAGCACGGCTTCGCGACCGGGCACTCCCGGCGAATCCGGCGACGGCGGGGTGTGCGACCCGATCGCCGCCACCAGCTCCCGGTGCAGCGCGCCCACCTTGCGCACGAGGTCGTCGCGGACCGCGTCGGCCAGGGCCGTGGTCTTGGCCCACTGGTGCAGCGCGTCCTCGGCGGCCCGCTGCTGCTTGGCCAGGGCGGTGAGCACCTGGTCGGTCGCCGCCGCACGGCCGGCCAGCACGGTCAGCCGGTTGCGCCAGAACTCGCGCATGACCTGGTGCGGCACCCACAGCCGGTCGCCCACCCCGCGCAGCAGGCCGAGCAGGTCGTCCCGGGTGGAGTCGTTGTACCGGTAGAGGTTGAGCAGCACGTTGGCGTCGACCACGACCAGCGCCGAGCGGAGGGCGTCCGCCGACTCGTCCTCGGAGGGGCGGCGATAACCGGGGAAGGCGTCGTAGATGCCTGAGCTGCCGTCCGGCTGTTCGACCATGACCGGTAGATCGTCGCGCGGCCGGCCGGTGTTTCAGGCGGGGGAGACGTAGAACCAGGAGCCGTCCTCGCGGACGAAGCGGCTGTTCTCGTGCAGCACGTCGTGGTGGCCCTGGTAGCGGTAGTGGGCGCGGAACTCCACCGTGCCCGTCGTCTGGAACGGCGTGCCGCCGGTGTGCGACACGATCTCCAACCGGGTCCAGCGCTGGTCCGGGTCGAGGTCGAGCGAGCGCGGCCGGGTGCTGGGGTGCCAGGTGTCCAGCAGGTAGTCCTCGTCGCCCAACGCGAACGCGCTGAACCGGGAGCGCATGAGCGCCTCGGCGGTCGGGGCCTTGCGACGCCCCTGGTGGAACGGCCCGCAGCACTCCTCGTACGGCTCACCCCGGCCGCACGGGCAGCGGTCGCTCATTCCGGCCGGTCGCACGCCGTGCGGCCGGAGCGGTCGAAGCGCACCCACGCCAGCGCGTTCTCCGCCTCGCGGTCACCGGCCGCCGCCTCCGCCGACAGCGTGGCGTGCACCTGGTAGCGCAGGTCGGCGGGCACGGCGGGGTTGGTGAGCAGGTTCGCGCGGATCGCCGGGCTCGGGTCGTCGGCGAGTGCCGCCAACGCCTCGGCGGGCGCGGACGGGTCGGTCGACAGCGCCTCGCGCACGGCCACGGACATCGGTTCGGTCACGCGTACAAGGATATAAGGAGATGAGGGAAGCGGCCCCGCTCCCGTTGACTGCCAGTCGGGGAGCGGGGCCGCTTCGAGGGCCGGCTACGGCGTCAGCCGCACGCCACACCGTTCAAAGTGGGAGACGTGAACGGTGGGGTACCGCCGCTGAAGCTCGCGTTGTAACCGATGGTCGCGGTACCACCGGTCGCGAGTCCGCCGTTCCAGGCCGCGCTGCCGACGCGGACGATGTCGCCGCTGTCGGTCCACGTCCCGTTCCAGCCCTGGGAAACGGTCACGCCGGGCGCGGAGAACGTCAGGGTCCAGCCGTTCAGGGCCGGGCCGCGGTTCTCGATGACGATCTCGCCGGTGTAACCGTCCGACCACTGGCTCACCACGCGGTGCGTCACCCGGCATCCGTCCCCTGGAGGCGGAGTGGTGGTCGTGGTGGAAGTGGTCGTTGAAGTGGTGGTGGAAGTGGTGGTCGACGTCGTGGTGCTGGTGCTGGTGCTGGTCCAGGTCGGGCCGGCTGCGATGGCGAGGTCGTAGGCGCGCTGCGGCACGAACTGGCCGGCCTGCGCGATGCAGCCGTCGGCCTCGCCCGGCAGCTTGACCCACAGGAACGCCGCGATCCTGGAGTCGCCCGTGTTGGTCGTGCTGGGCGTGCCGATGGCGCGCCCGGGCGGGTCGCACCACTCCGTGCCCTGCGGACCGTTGCCGTTGCGACTGGTGTCGATCACGGCGGTGAGCCTGCCGTCACCCAGGGCGTTGAGGATGTTCTTGGTGTAGGCCACCTCGTCCGGGGTGCTGCGGTAGTTCGACACGTTCGACGCGATGCCGTCGGCACTGTTCGACACGTCCGCCGCACGCAACCTGTTGGCCGCTTCGCTCGGGCTCAACCACGCCGAGTTGCCGATGTCGAAGTACACCTTCGTCTGCGCGGAGCCGTTCTTGAGCTTCTTGCCCGCGTAGGCCAGCGACGCCACGGTCTCGCTCTGCTGCGCCGGGGTCTGGCAGTTGCTCATGATCGGCAGCACATCGGGTTCCAGCACGATGGACGCCGGACGGCCCGCGACACCCGCGGCCACCTGGTCGATCCACGCGCGGTAAGCCGAGTGCGAGGGCGCGCCGCCGCCGCTCGCGCCCCCGCAGTCGCGGTTCGGCACGTTGTAGACGACCAGGATCGGGATCTTCCCGGCCGCCGCCGCCGCGCCGACGTATGCGTCGACCTGCCCCCTGACCTCGGAGGTGTTGGTCGTGGTGTACCAGCGGGCCTGCGGCGTGTTGACGATCCGGTCACGGATCACCGCGGCTCGCGAGTCGTTCGGGTTCTGGGCCACCCACCTCGCCGCCGACGTGTTCGGGTCGACGTAGAAGGGGGAGTCGGCCGCCTGGGCGGTCGTCGCGCCCCCACCGAGGACCAATGCGACCGCACTGGCCACCAACGCGCCGGACAGCGCGCTCGCCGCGGCCAGCCTGGCCTTGTGCCGCGGCCGGCGGGTGTCGTGGTCGGTGTGGTGCCGGGTGCTGTGTGCTCGCATCGGACGGTCCTCGCAGCGTCGGTGCTGAACGGGGGCTGGCTTCGACTGGGAGCGCTCCCAGGTGGCAGGACTGTAGCCAGAAGGAAACGGTGAAGAAAAGAGGGCGGGGTCGGCCGGAGGCTGCCCCCGGTTCTCACTTTCCGTGAAGAAAACGCCGGATGAACAGTGCCTGAGACGGTCGGGCCGCTGACGAACACGGTGTTTGCCACTGATAGTCACTGTTTTCGAGGTCAACTACTCCGATCGAGTGAGTGAGATCCAGGTCACGGCGGAATCGAAGTTGATATTGGGATTTCGGTGAATTGCGCCGGGTGGCCGCGCCTAATGTGGGCCGAAAAGCCCAACTCTGGTGCATTGAACCGGACATTCCTAGTCTGGGAACGCTCCCAGCCCGCTCTCGGGCACTGTTCCCACCCGGAGGCAACGCAATGACGCGCACTCCCTCCCGCCCGGTCGCGGTGGCCGCGACGACGGCGCTCCTGGCGTCCGTCGCCCTCGCGGCCACCGTGCTGGTGCCCACCCTGCGACCGGTCGCCACCGCCCAGGTGTCGACCCAGGCCGACCCGCGGGTCGAGCAGCTGCTCGCCCGGATGTCGCTGGACGACAAGGTCGGCCAGATGACCCAGGTCGACCGCGGCGCGCTGAAGTCCACCTCGGACCTGGCCACCTACCGGATCGGCTCGGTGCTGTCCGGCGGCGGCTCCGCGCCCACGCCGAACACGGCCCAGTCGTGGGCCGACATGTACGACAACTTCCAGCGCACGGCGCTGTCCACGCCCCTGGGCATCCCGCTGATCTACGGCGTGGACGCGGTGCACGGGCACAACAACGTGCGCGGCGCGACGATCTTCCCGCACAACATCGGCCTGGGCGCGACGCGCGACCCCGAGCTGGTCAAGCGCATCGGCGCGGCCACCGCCGAAGAGGTCGCGGGCACCGGCATCGACTGGAACTTCGCGCCCTGCCTGTGCGTGGCGCGCGACGACCGGTGGGGCCGCACCTACGAGTCGTACGGCGAGGTGCCCGAGATCCCCACCGCGATGACGACCTACATCGACGGGCTCCAGGGCGCGACCCTCGGCGGCACGCCCAGCTCGGTGCTCGCCACGGCCAAGCACTACATCGGCGACGGCGGCACCGCGGGCGGCGACGACCAGGGCGACGCGCAGATCAGCGAGCAGGAGCTGCGCGCGGTGCACCTGCCGCCGTTCAAGGCCGCCGTGGACCGGGGCGTCGGCTCGGTGATGATCTCCTACAGCAGTTGGAACGGCGTCAAGGCGCACGGCCACCGCTACCTGATCACCGACCTGCTCAAGACCGAGCTGGGCTTCACCGGGTTCGTGGTCTCCGACTGGGCGGGCATCGACCAGCTCGACGGTGCGACCGGGTTCACCGGCGCCGAGGTCGCCGCGGCGGTCAACGCGGGCATCGACATGGTCATGGTCCCGACCGACTACCAGCGGTTCACCGGCCTGCTCAAGACCGAGGTGCAGGCCGGGCGGGTGCCGATGGCGCGGATCGACGACGCCAACCGGCGCATCCTGGCCAAGAAGTTCCAGCTCGGCCTGTTCGAGCGCCCGCTCACCGACCGGTCGCTGACCTCGACCGTCGGATCGGCCGAGCACCGCGCCCTGGCCCGCCAGGCGGTGCGGCAGTCGCAGGTGCTGCTGCGCAACGACGGCGTGCTCCCGCTGGCCAAGTCCGGCCGGTACTTCGTGGCGGGCAAGTCGGCCGACGACATCGGCAACCAGAGCGGCGGCTGGACGATCTCCTGGCAGGGCGGCAGCGGCAACACCACCCCCGGCACCACGATCCTGCAGGGCATCCGCGACCTGGTCGGGTCCGGCGCGTCGATCACCCACGACCGGTACGGCGCCGGCGTGGACGGCTCGTACACCGCGGCCATCGCGGTGGTGGGGGAGACCCCGTACGCCGAGGGGCAGGGCGACCGGCCGTACGGCCTCGGCCTGGACCGCGAGGACCTGGAGACGATCAACCGGCTGCGGTCGGCGGGCATCCCGGTGGTCGTCGTGCTGGTGTCCGGACGGCCGCTCGACATCGCCAACCAGGTCAACGACTGGGACGCCGTGCTCGCGTCGTGGCTGCCCGGCACCGAGGGCCGGGGCGTGGCCGACGTGCTGTTCGGCGACTACAACCCGACCGGCAAGCTGCCCATGACCTGGATGAACAGCGGTTCGCAGCAGCCGATCAACGCCGGTGACGGCAAGCCCGCCCTCTACCCGCTCGGGCACGGCCTGAGCTACAGCCCGACCACGACCACGACGACGACCACCACCACCAGTACGACCACGAGCACCACCACCACGACACCGACCACGACGAGCACCACCACGACCACCACCGCACCGCCGCCCGGCGGCTGCGTGGCCACCGCCCGCATCACGAGCTCCTGGCAGGGCGGGTTCCAGGTCGACGTCACCGTGACGAACACCGGCACCACCCGGATGAACGGCTGGACCGTCACCTGGACGAAGCAGGCCGACCAGGTGGTCAACTCCCTGTGGAACGGCAGGATGACCCAGGCGGGCGCGGCCATGTCGGTGGACGACGTCGGCTGGAACGGCACGCTCGCGCCCGGGGCTTCGGGGTCCTTCGGGTACACCGCGAGCGGCACGGCGTCCACGCCCGAGCTGACCTGCCGAGCGAGGTAGCGCCGCGCCGTGGTCACGTTCTGGGAGCGCTCCCCCACGCTGCGTCATTCAGCCCAGCGATCGCCAACGTTCGGCCCAAGGGTCGGGGGCCTCCAAGCCCAACTTGTCAAGGCTTTGTGGCTGAACCCTCTTTTCACGGTGTTTCGTTGCCGTTACAGTCCCCGACTGGGAGCGCTCCCAGAAACCTCCACCGCCCTGCCCCCTCGGAGGCACCGCATGCGACGACGCATGTCCGGAGCACTGGCCGGCACGCTAGCCGTGCTGGTCAGCGCCTTGACGCTGACCCCGTTCCACCCGGCCGCCACGGCCGCGCCCGCGTTCAACTACGGCGAGGCCCTGCAGAAGTCGATCTGGTTCTACGACGCCCAGCGGTCCGGCGACCTGCCGGCCGACAACCGGGTGAACTGGCGCGGCGACTCGGCGTTGCGCGACGGCAGCGACGTCGGCCTCGACCTCTCCGGCGGCTTCTACGACGCGGGCGACCACGTCAAGTTCGGCCTCCCGTTCGGCGCCTCGATGACCATGCTCGCGTGGGGCGCGGTGGAGAACCGCGAGGCCTACGAGAACTCGGGCCAGCTCCGGTACCTGATGTCCAACCTCAAGTGGGGCACCGACTGGATCATCAAGGCCCACCCGTCGCCCAACGTGGTGTACGGGCAGGTCGGCAAGGGCGACGACGACCACAAGTGGTGGGGCCCGGCCGAGGTCATGCAGATGGCGCGGCCGGCGTACAAGGTCGACGCCTCCTGCCCCGGCTCGGACCTCGCGGGCGAGTACGCCGCGGCGATGGCGTCGGCCTCGATGGTGTTCAAGGCGACCGACCCCACCTACGCCGCGACGCTGCTGACGCACGCCAAGCAGCTCTACAGCTTCGCCGACACCTACCGCGGCAAGTACAGCGCCTGCATCACCGACTCCGCGAACTTCTACAACTCGTGGAGCGGCTACCAGGACGAGCTGGTGTGGGGCGCGATCTGGCTGTACCGCGCCACCGGCGACGCGAGCTACCTGGCCAAGGCCAAGGCGGAGTACCCGAAGCTGTCGACCGAGCCGCAGACGACCACCCGGTCCTACCGGTGGACGATCGCGTGGGACGACAAGTCCTACGGCGCCTACGCCCTGCTCGCGAAGCTCACCGGCGAGGCCGAGTACGTCGCCGACGCCAACCGGTGGCTGGACTACTGGACCACCGGCTACAACGGCAACCGGGTGCGGTACTCGCCGGGTGGCCAGGCGCACCTCGACACCTGGGGATCGCTGCGGTACGCGGCCAACACCGCGTTCGTCGCCCTCGTCTACAGCGACTGGCTGCGCGAGCGCGACGCCACGAGGGCGTCCACCTACCACGACTTCGGCGTGCGGCAGATCAACTACGCGCTGGGCGACAACCCGCGCAACGCCAGCTACGTCGTCGGGTTCGGCGCCACCCCGCCGCGCAACCCGCACCACCGCACCGCGCACGGCGCGTGGGCCGACACCATGCAGGAACCCGTGACCAGCAGGCACATCCTGTACGGCGCGCTGGTCGGCGGCCCCGGCACGAACAACGACGCGTACAAGGACGACCGCACCGACTTCGTCGCCAACGAGGTCGCGCTGGATTACAACGCCGCGTTCACCGGCGCGCTCGCCCGGCTGTACAAGGAGTTCGGCGGCACGCCGCTGGCGAACTTCCCGGTCGCCGAGGCCACCGACGGCCCCGAGCTGACCGTGCAGGCCTCGGTCAACCAGAGCGCGACCGGCTTCACCGAGATCAAGGCGTTCGTGCTGAACAAGTCCGCGTGGCCCGCCCGGATGTTCAACGGCTCGCTGCGCTACTACTTCACCCTCGACGGCACCACCACGCCCGACCAGGTCACCGTCACCACGAACTACAACCAGTGCGGCACGCCCAGCGGCCCCAAGCAGCACAGCGGCTCGGTGTACTACGTGGACGTGCCGTGCCCGGGCGTGTACCCCGGCGGCCAGTCCGCGCACAAGCACGAGGTGCAGTTCCGCATCACCAGCGCCGGCTCCTGGGACCCGTCGAACGACTGGTCGTACGAGGGCCTGGGCACGGGCAACACGGTCGCGCTGACCGACCGCGTGGTGCTCGTCCAGGACGGCCGGGTGCAGTGGGGCAAGGAACCCGGCCAGGCCGTGGTGGACCGCGAGGCGCCCACCGTCCCGACCGGACTGCGCGCGTCCAACGTCGGCGCCACCAGCGCGACGCTGACCTGGACCGCGTCCACCGACAACGTCGGGGTGACCGGCTACGACGTGCTGCGGGCGGACGGCACGCTCGTAGGTGCCACGGCCACCCCGACGTTCCAGCTCAGCGGCCTCGCGCCGGGGACCACCCACACGTTCGCCGTGCGGGCCAAGGACGGCGCGGGCAACGTGTCGGCGGCCAGCGCGACGATCGCGGTCGTCACCACCGACACCAACGGCGACCGCGAGTCGCCGACCGTCCCGGGTGGACTGTCGGTCTCGGCGATCACCAGCACCGGCGCGACGCTCACCTGGACCGCCTCCACGGACAACGCGGCCGTCGCGGGCTACGAGGTCCTGCGTCCGGACGGGACGGTCGCGGCGACCACCACGGGGTTGAGCCACCAGCTCACCGGCCTCACCGCCGACACCGCGTACACCTTCACCGTCCGCGCCAAGGACACCTCCGGCAACGTCTCCTCGCCCAGCACGGCGGTGACGTTCCGGACCACCCCGGGCGGCACCACCGGCCCGATCGCCGTGCAGCAGCGCGGCGACGGCTCGGCGAGCACCAACCAGATCGGCGCGACGCTCGCCGTGGTCAACCGCGGCACCGCGGCGGTCGACCGGTCCACCGTCACCCTCCGGTACTGGTTCACCGGCGACACGGCCAACGCCAACTACCAGGTGTTCTGCGACTGGGCGGTGGTCGGCTGCGCCAACGTGCGCGCCACCGTGGTGAAGCTGCCCAACGCCCGGCCGGGCGCCGACGCCTACCTCCAGGTGTCGTTCGCCGCGGGCACGCTCGCCCCGGGCGCGAGCACCGGCGACATCCAGTTGCGGGTGGCCAAGTCCGACTGGTCGGCCTTCAACCAGGCCGACGACCACAGCTACCGGGTCAGCTCGACCCTCACCGACTTCGACCGGGTGACCGCCTACACCGGTGGCTCCCTCGCCTGGGGCACCGAGCCCTAGCACCCAGACTCGGCACGGGGCGTTCTGCGCGCCCAGGCGTCCCGTGCCGACTCCACTCCACCGCCCACCGCCGTTCAAGCTCGCGGGTCAATGGCTGATCCGTGCAGGAGGAGGACGCATGAGGTACCGCACCAGAGCGGGACGGTTGCGCACCGGACCGCTCGCGCTGATAGCCGCGGCGGCAACTGCCGCGGGTGTTATGCCGTTCGTCGCCCCGGTGGCGAACGCGGCCGTCGCGTGCACGGTCAACTACCAGATCACCAGCCAGTGGCAGGGTGGTTTCGGCGCCAACGTGTCCGTGCGCAACGAGGGCGACGCGGTCAACAACTGGCGCCTCACGTGGACCTTCCCGGACGGCCAGCGCGTGCAGCAGGGCTGGAACGGCGAGTTCACGCAGAGCGGCACCGCCGTGACCGTGGCGGCGCCGAGCTGGTCGCCGAACCTGGGCACCGGCGCCAGCGTGACGCCGGGCTTCAACGGCTCGTGGACCGGCCAGAACCGGCCGCCCACGGACTTCGCGCTCAACGGCGTCCGCTGCACGGGCCCGAACGTCAACGTCAACCCGACCGCGTCGCTGACGTCGCCGACCTCGGGCACTGCGTTCCAGGTCGGCCAAGCCGTCCCGATGACGGCCACCGCGGCCGACACCGACGGCACCATCGCCAAGGTGGACTTCATCGCCGACGGCGTGGTCGTCGCGACCGACACCTCGGCCCCGTACACGGCTTCGTGGTCCGGCGCGACCGCCGGTGAGCACTCGCTCGCGGCACGGGCCACGGACGACAAGGGCGGCGTGGGCACCTCGACCGCCGTCGGCATCCGCGTGCTCGCGGGCCAGACCATCCAGGTCAGCCCGGCCACGCTGAACGTCAAGCAGGGCGGCACCGCCACCTTCGGCGTGTCCCTGGCCACCGCGCCCACCTCCTCGGTGACGGTCGCCGTGGCCCGCTCGGCGGGCAGCACCGACCTGACGGCCGCCCCGACGTCGCTGACGTTCACCACCACCAACTGGGCGACCAAGCAGAACGTGACGGTCACCTCGGCGGCCAACGGCGGCGACCTGGCCTCGGCCACGTTCACCGCCAGCGCCACGGGCATCACGTCCGGCTCGGTGGAGGTCAAGGAGACCTCGGCGGACACCTCGCCGTTCGAAGAGGCGTTCCTCGAGCAGTACAACAAGATCAAGGACCCGGCCAACGGCTACTTCCGCAACTTCAGCGGGCTGCTGGTGCCGTACCACTCGGTCGAGACCTTCATGGTGGAAGCGCCCGACCACGGGCACGAGACCACCTCCGAGGCGTTCAGCTACTACCTGTGGCTGGAGGCCAGCTACGGCCGGATCTCCGGTGACTGGGCCCCGTTCAAGCAGGCCTGGGCCTCCTTGGAGCGCTACATCATCCCGGCGCACGCCGACCAGCCGACCAACGACAAGTACAACGCCTCCAAGCCGGCGACGTACGCGCCCGAGCACCCGCGGATGGACATGTACCCGTCCGTCCTGGACTCCGGCGTCCCGGTCGGCTCCGACCCGATCGCGGCCGAGCTGAAGGCCGCGTACGGCACGGACGACATCTACGGCATGCACTGGCTGATCGACGTCGACAACACCTACGGCTTCGGCCGCTGCGGTGACGGCACGACCGCGCCCGCGTACATCAACACCTACCAGCGCGGCTCGTCCGAGTCGGTGTTCGAGACCATCCCGCAGCCCTCGTGCGACACGTTCAAGCACGGTGGCCCGAACGGGTACCTCGACCTGTTCACCAAGGACTCCTCGTACGCCAAGCAGTGGAAGTTCACCAACGCCCCGGACGCCGACGCGCGTGCGGTGCAGGTGGCGCTGCTGGCCCAGCAGTGGGCGACCGCGCAGGGCAAGGCCTCCGAGATCTCCGCGGAGACCGCCAAGGCGTCCAAGATGGGCGACTACCTGCGGTACGCCATGTTCGACAAGTACTTCAAGAAGATCGGCGGCTGCACCAGCCCGTCCTGCGCCGCCGGCAGCGGCAAGGACAGCGCGCACTACCTGATGTCCTGGTACTACGCGTGGGGTGGCGCGACCGACACGTCCGCGGGTTGGGCGTGGCGCATCGGTGACGGCGCGTCGCACCAGGGTTACCAGAACCCGCTCGCGGCCTACGCGCTGTCGCAGAACGCGGCGCTGAAGCCGAAGTCGGCCACGGCCGTGGCGGACTGGACGAAGAGCCTCGACCGCCAGCTCGAACTGCTGCAGTGGCTGCAGTCCTCCGACGGCGCGATCGCCGGTGGTGTCACGAACTCGTGGGAGGGCAAGTACGGCGCGCCGCCTTCGGGCACGCCGACCTTCTACGGCATGTACTTCGAGCAGCACCCGGTCTGGCACGACCCGCCGAGCAACCGGTGGTTCGGCTTCCAGACCTGGCAGATGGAGCGCACCGCCTCGCTGTACCAGATGACCGGCGACGCGCGGGCCAAGAAGATCCTCGACAAGTGGGTCCCCTGGGCCATCGCGAACAGCACCGTCGGCACGGGCGGGAACTTCCAGATCCCGTCCGACATCAACTGGACCGGCGCGCCGGACACCTGGAACCCGACCACCCCGGGCTCCAACGCGAACCTGCGTGCCACGGTGCTCAACTACAGCCAGGACGTCGGCATCGCCGCGTCGCTCGCCAAGACCCTGCTCAACTACGCGGCCAAGTCGGGCAACGCCCAGGCGAAGACCGTGGGCGAGGGCTTGCTGACGGCGCTGCTGTCGCACAAGGACGCCAAGGGCATCGCCGTCCCGGAGACCCGCTCCGACTACAACCGGCTCGACGACCCGTACAACTCGTCCACGGGCGAGGGCGTCTACGTGCCGTCCGGTTGGACCGGGAAGATGCCGAACGGCGACGTGATCAACAGCTCCTCGACGGCCCTGTCGATCCGGTCCTTCTACAAGAACGACCCGGATTGGCCCAAGGTCCAGGCTTACCTGGACGGCGGCCCCGCGCCGACCTTCACCTACCACCGGTTCTGGGCTCAGGCCGAGATCGCGACCGCGTTCTCGCTCCACTCGGAACTGTTCGGGTAGACCTCTGAAGGTCGCCGGCACCCCCCTCACGACGTGGTGAGGGGGGTGTTCGGCTTGTCCCGGACCGTCTCAATTGTCGAATGCGTTCGACGCGGACATCGCGGATGAAACAACCTTGAAACTTCGGTGTTGACTCCGGCGAGAGAGCTGTGCCACATTTCTGGCACCCCGCCCCGCTGACTCCGGTCGGCGAAGTTGTCGCAGCGATCGAAACGATTCGATTCAGTGAGCTGCACATTCGAATAATTCGACGACCGCGAGAGGTGTGCCGTGGACCCGCTGCCGTTCCGCGATCCGGGTCTGCCGGTCGAGGACAGGGTGACCGACCTGCTCGGCCGGCTGACCGACGAGGAGAAGGTGGCGCTGCTGCACCAGCACCAGCCCGCCGTGCCGCGGTTGGACCTGGCCGGGTTCCACACCGGCATGGAGGCGCTGCACGGCGTCGCCTGGCTGGGGCCCGCCACGGTGTTCCCGCAAGCCGTCGGGCTGGCCTCCTCGTGGGACCCCGGGCTGGTGCGGCGGGTCGGCGAGGCCGTCGGCGTGGAGGCGCGGGGCTTCCACCACCGCGACCCGGTCGCGCACGGGCTGAACGTGTGGGCGCCGGTGGTCAACCCGCTGCGCGACCCGCGGTGGGGCCGCAACGAGGAGGGCTACTCCGAGGACCCGACGCTGACCGCCGCGATGGGCACGGCGTACGCGACCGGCCTGCGCGGCGACCACCCGCGCTACCTGCGGACCGCGCCGACGTTGAAGCACTTCCTCGGCTACAACAACGAGGACGACCGCTGCGTCACGTCCTCGGACCTGCGGCCGCGGGTGCTGCACGAGTACGAGCTGCCGTGCTTCCGCGGTCCGGTCGAGGCGGGCGCGGCGGTGGCGGTGATGCCGTCGTACAACCTGGTCAACGGCCGTCCCGCGCACCTGAGCCCGCTGATCGAGGACGAGTTGCGCACCTGGGCGCCGGACGGGCTGGCGATCGTCAGCGACGCGTACGCGCCGTCGAACGTGGCCGGGTTGCAGGCGTACCTGTCGACCCAGGCCGAGGGCCACGCGGCGCTGCTGAACGCGGGCCTGGACAGCTTCACCGACCAGGACGCCGACCCGACGCTGATGATCGAGAGCGTCACCACCGCGATCAAGGACGGCCTGCTGGAGCGGGAGGTCGTGGACCGGGCCGTCGGCCGGGTGCTCGCGCTGCGGTTCCGGCTCGGCGAGTTCGACCCCGCCGACGACAACCCGTACGCGGCGATCACGTCCGACGTGATCGGCACGCACGGCGAGCTGGCGCTGGAAGCCGCCCGGCAGGCGGTCGTGGTGCTGCGCAACGAATCCGCGCTGCCGCTGCGGCGCGGCGCGAAGGTCGCCGTCATCGGCACGCACGCCGACGCGGTGTTCGAGGACTGGTACAGCGGCACCCTGCCCTACCAGGTGACCGTCCGGAGGGCACTGGAGGAGTTCGCCTCCTCCGTCTCCTACGCCGAGGGCGTCGACCGGATCGCGCTGCGCGCGGCGGACGGCCGCTACCTCGGCGTGCGCGGCGGCGTGGTCTCCCTCGGCGAGCGGGCGCTGTTCGACCGCTTCGACTGGGGCGACGGCGTGTGGACGCTGCGGGACGTGGGTTCCCGCCGCTACCTGGGCGTGGCCGAGGACGGCTCGCTGGTCGCCACCGCCACCACCCCGGGCGGCTGGGACGTGCGCGAGCTGTTCGAGCCCAGGCTGACCGACGGCGGTGTGGTGCTGCGCAACAAGGTGGACGGTGGCGACACCGAGCCCTTCGCGATCGAACGCGTGGTGGACGGGATCGCCGCCGCCGCGGAGGTCGCCGCGCAGGCCGACACTGCCGTGCTGGTGCTGGGCAACGACCCGCACATCAACGGCCGCGAGACGCAGGACCGCACCACGCTGCGGCTGCCGTCGCTGGACCTGGTGCGCGCCGTCCGCGAGGCCAACCCGAACACGGTGCTGGTGCTCGTGAGCAGCTACCCGTACGCGCTGGACGGCGAGGAGGAGCACCTGCCCGCCATCGTCTGGACCGCGCACGGCGGGCAGGAGCAGGGTCGGGCGGTGGCCGAGGCGCTGTTCGGCGCGTACTGCCCGTCGGGCAAGGTCACGCAGACCTGGTACCGCTCCGACGACGACCTGCCGGACATCTTCGACTACGACATCATCCGCGCGGGCGGCACGTACCTCTACTTCACCGGCGAGCCGCTGTTCCCGTTCGGCCACGGGCTGAGCTACACCACGTTCGAGTACTCCGACCTGACCTGGACCGACGGCGTCGCCACGGTATCGGTCACGAACACCGGCGACGTCGCGGGCGCGGAGGTGGTGCAGCTGTACTCCTCGGCGCTGGACTCGCGGGTGCGCCAGCCCGTGCGCAAGCTCCAGTCGTTCCACCGGGCGCACCTCGCGCCGGGCGAGACGGCGGTGGTCGAGCTGCGCACCGACCAGTTGTGGCACTGGGACGTCACCACCGGCCGGCGGGTGGTCGAGGCCGGGCGGTACGAGCTGTGCGCGGGCTCGTCGTCGCGCGACCTCCGGGCCCGGCTGGTCGTGGACGTGCCGGGGGAGACGATCGCGCCGCGCGTCGGCACCCTGCCCGCCTTGGACTTCGACGACTGCGACGGGGTGCGGCTGGTGGACGACGAGGTCGTGTTCACCCGCGAGGGCGCCTGGATCTCCTTCCACGACGTGACACCCGGGCCGCGGTCCGCGCCGCCGGGCACCCGGATCGCGTTCGACGGCACGTCGCTGGTGCTCACCGCGGAGACCGCCGGCGTGCGCGTGCGGGAGGTGCGCTGACGTGGTCACGATCGCCGATGTCGCGAAGCACGCCGGGGTGGCGCCCAGCACGGTGTCGTACGTGCTCACCGGCCGCCGCTCGATCTCCTCGGCCACCAAGGCCAGGGTCGAGGCGAGCGTGCGGGCGCTGGGCTACCACCCGCACGCGGGGGCCCGGTCCCTGGCCAGCAACCGCGCCAATGTGCTGGCGCTCGTGCTGCCGATGCGCGAGGGCATGCACATGCCGGTGCTGATGCAGTTCGTCGTCGCGGTCGCCAACGCGGCCCGCAGGCACGACCACGACGTGCTGCTGGTGACCGCGGACCAGGGCGCGGCGGGCCTGCGCCGGGTGGCGGGCAGCGCGCAGGTCGACGGCCTGCTGGTGATGGACGTGGAGATGCACGACGAGCGCGTGCCGGTGCTGCGCGACCTGGACCGGCCGTCGGTGCTCATCGGCTTCCCCGCCGACGCGGCCGGCCTGACCTGCGTCGACCTGGACTTCGCCGAGGCGGGCTCGCGGTGCGTGGACCACCTGGCCGACCTCGGGCACACCTACGTGGCGCTGGTGGGCGCGCCGCGCGCGGTCTACCAGCGCGACACCGGTTTCGCGCACCGCACCATGGCCGGGTTCAGCGCGGCGGCGATGCGCCGCGGCGTCTCGTCCACCACGCTGCCCACGGAGACCGATCACGAGTCGGTCCGGGTGGCCATCACCGGTCTGCTGGAGCGCCACCCGGCGGTGACGGGCCTGGTGGTGCACAACGAGGCCGCGCTGCCGTCGGTGGTCGAGGTGCTGCGGTCGCTCGGCCGCAAGGTGCCCGACGACGTGGCGGTGATCGCGATCTGCCCGGACGACCAGGCCGAGCGGCTGATGCCGCCGCTGACCTCGGTCGCCGTGCCCGCCGAGCAGTTGGGCCACCACGCCGTGGCGCTGCTGATGGCCAAGCTCGACCGCACCCCGACGCCTCCGCTGACGTTGTTGCCACCGCGGCTGACCGAACGGGCCAGCACCACCCGCTGACCACCGCTCTCCCCGTCCGGCACGCCCCCGCGCCTGGCTTCGAAGCGCTTCGATACGTCAGAGAGGACACCGATGGGTTCGCGCGAGATCACCGGCGGGTTCGACTGGCGCGACGGCCACCAGGTGGTGCGGGTCGAGGCGCGGGGACCGGACGCGGTGCGGGTCGGCCCGACGGGCGTCCGCGACGACGTGCCCGGCATGCTGGAGCACCGGCCCGGGGTCGACGCCCGGATCGAGGTCGGCGGGTCGTGGGTGGAGCTCGCCGGCCTGCCGCGGTTCGTCCGCGCGGGCACGGCCGCCGAGGACGGGATGCACTGCCGTCGGCCCGGCCCGCGGCCGTTCACGTCGAACGGCACCGGCCACCGCATCGCGCGGAAGTCCCGCGCCTGCGAGCGGCGGTCCGGTCCGGGTCGGCGCCGGCACCCGGCGAACCCGCTCGCGCGTCGCGCCGGGAGCGGCCCGCCGCCCATGAGCCCGTCGTCCGCGGATCACCGGGACGACGAGGCCGCGGACGACCGGTACCCGCTCGGCCCGGACCTCCTCGTCGCCCGGTCTACCGGCTCGGTCGGCGATCCCGCGAGGTGCTCCTGCCGGTCGGCGCGCGGTGGACCGACCGCGCGACCGGCGTGCTCCACGAGGGCGGCCGGACCCTGACGGTCGACGCACCCCTCGACCGCATCCCCCTCTTCGCGCGCGAAGGCGCGCAACTTCCCTGATCCGACATTAAGGGGCGTTCTTCCGATGATTCTCAACCGCAGAGGCTTCCTGACCTTCACGGCGGCGGCCGGCGGCACACTGCTGGTGGGGTGCGGTGGCCCGGCCACGCAGCACACCGGCACCGCGCTGGGCAACGAGGCGTTGGCCAAGGTGCTGCCGTCCTACATCCCGGTGGACTTCGCCAAGCCCGACCTGCCGGGCGTGAACGGCTCGACGGCCGGTTACCTGAAGTTCCCGACCAACCTCGTCGACGCGGTCAAGGACAAGGTCCTCAACGGCGGCGAGGTCACCGCGATGACGCCCGCGTTCTGGCCGCTGCCTCCCGGCCTCGGCGAGAACTCCTACTGGGACGCGGTGAACCAGCGCATCGGCGGCGTGGTCAAGTTCGAGCAGGTGCAGGGCACGGACTACCAGGCCAAGCTCGGCGCGATGGTGGCGGCCAGGCAGGTGCCCGAGATGACCGTCATGCCGACGTTCACCATCCCGCCCCGGTTCAGCGACGGCGTGGGCCAGGTGTTCGCCGACCTGACCGACATCCTCAGCGGCGACAAGATCAAGGACTACCCGCTGCTGGCCAACATCCCGACCGAGACGTGGCAGGCGTGCGTCTACGGCGGCAGGCTCTACGGCGTGCCGTTCCGGGGCGAGCTGTTCCCCGAGACGATCATGTGGCGCAAGGACATCATCGAGCCCCTCGGCGGGTCCGCGCCCAAGAACGTCGACGAGTTCTTCGCGCTGTGCAAGAAGATCAACGACCCGGGCGCCAACCGGTGGGCGGTCGGCGACGTGTTCCGGTCGATGGTCCGGGTCTTCGGCGACCCCGGCGACTGGAGCCGCGACCCGTCCGGCAAGGTCGTGAACAAGATCGAGACGGAGGCCTACAAGGAAGCCGTCAAGTTCACCCGCTCGCTGTTCGAGGCCGGCTTCGTGCACCCGACCATCGTGGCCGGCAGCAACACGGGGATCAACGAGCTGTTCGAGGGCGGCCAGATGCTGGTCCACCTGGCCGGCATGGGCTACTGGGGCGAGGCGGTGCGGCGGCAGCGGCCGAGCAACCCCTCGTTCGGCCTGGAGGCCATGCCCCTGTTCGCGCACGACGGCGGCAAGCCCCGCTACGTCGTCACCGCGCCGACGGCCATGGTCACGCTGTTCCGCAAGGACCTCTCGGCCGACCGGATCAAGGAGCTGCTGCGGCTCACGAACTTCGTCGCCGCGCCCGTCGGCACCACCGAGCACTACCTGATCAACTACGGCGTCGAGGGCAAGCACAGCACCCGTGACGCCAACGGCGCACCCGGCCTCAACGAGCTGGGGCGCAAGGAGGTCACGCTCACCTACGGCTTCATGTCGGCGCCGCCGGACACCATCATCGACGCCCAGTACCCGGACTTCGTCAAGGCCAAGCACGCCTGGCTCGCCGACGCCTACGAGCACCAGGTGCGCCCGCCGACGTTCGGCATGCGCATCGAGGAGCCCTCCGAGTACTCGAAGCTCCCCAAGGAGTTCGAGGACCGGACGGGCGACATCCTGCGCGGTCGCACGCCGGTGTCCGAAGTGGACAAGCTGGCGGAGGACTGGCGCAAGGCGGGCGGCGACAAGCTGCGCGAGTTCTACGACAAGGCCCTCTCCGATGCCGGGCGCTGACCTGTTGGACCGGTCGCCGGTCCGGACCCGCACGCCGGCAGCCGCCGGCCGGCGTGCGGGGTGGCGGCGCAGGCTGCGTCGCGACTGGGTGCTGCTGGTCATGGTGGCGCCCGCCATCGGGCTGCTCGTCGTGTTCCACTACGTGCCGCTGCTGGGCAACGTCGTGGCGTTCCAGGACTACTCGCCGTTCGTGGGCATGGCCTACAGCCCCTGGGTCGGGTTCTCGAACTTCGTCCGCATCATGGAGGACGCGGAGTTCTGGTCCGCCACCGTCAACACGCTGGTCATCACCGGGTTCCAGCTCGTGTTCTACTTCCCGATCCCGATCGGGCTGGCGCTGCTGGTGCACAGCCTGCTCAGCCCGCGGCTGCGGATGTTCGTGCAGAGCGTGGTCTACCTGCCGCACTTCTTCTCGTGGGTGCTCGTGATCACGCTGTTCCAGCAGATGCTCGGCGGCGCGGGCGTGCTCAACCAGGTGCTGCGGGCCAACGGCGCGGCGACGTTCGACGTCATGACCGACCCGGACCTGTTCATCGCGCTGGTCACGGCCCAGGGCGTGTGGAAGGACGCGGGCTGGGGCGCGATCGTGTTCCTGGCCGCCTTGGCCACCGTCGACACGAGCCTGTACGAGGCGGCGGCGGTGGACGGCGCGGGTCGGTGGAGGCGGATGTGGCACGTGACGCTGCCCGCGTTGATCCCGGTGATCGTGCTGCTGCTGATCCTGCGCCTGGGCGAGGCGCTGACCGTGGGCTTCGAGCAGTTCCTGCTGCAACGCGACGCGGTCGGCCAGAAGGCGGCGGAGGTGCTGGACACCTACGTCTACTTCACCGGCGTGGTGAACGCCGACTTCTCCTATGCGGCCGCCGCGGGGCTGATCAAGGGCGTGATCGGGTTGCTGCTGGTGCTGGCGGCGAACAAGGTGGCGCACATGGTGGGCGAGCAGGGGGTGTACTCGCGATGACGACAACCGTCGCGGCGCGTCGGACGGGTGCCGCGCGCAACCGCCCGGTGTGGGACGAGCCGCCCACCCGGATGGGTCAGACGGCCAAGGGCGTGCTGGTCGGCCTGGTGCTGCTCGCCGTGCTGTTCCCGCTGTGGGTGGTGGTGGTCACCAGCGTGTCGCCCGCGTCGGCCATCACGCAGGCGGGCGGCCTGGTGATCGTGCCGAACGGGTTCAGCCTCGGCGCGTACGTCGAGCTGCTGTCGGGCGGCGTGGTGACCAGGTCGGTGCTGGTCAGCACCGGCATCACGATCGTCGGCACGCTGTTCAGCACGGTGGTGACGCTGCTGGCCGCCTACGGGCTGTCGCGGCCGGGGTCGTTCGCGCACCGGCCGCTGCTGTTCCTGGTGCTGCTGACGTTCCTGTTCGGACCGGGCCTGATCCCGACCTACCTGCTGGTGAGCTCGCTGGGGCTGCTGGACACCTACGCGGCGCTGGTCCTGCCGGGCGCGGTGGCGGCGTTCAACCTGGTGGTGCTGCGGTCGTTCTTCATGAACCTGCCGCAGGAGATCATCGACAGCGCCCGCATCGACGGCGCGAGCGAGTTCGGCGTGCTGACCCGGATCGTGCTGCCGCTGTCGAAGGGCGTCACGGCGGTCATCGCGCTGTTCTACGGGGTGGGCTACTGGAACGCGTTCTTCAACGCCTTCCTGTACCTCAACTCCAACGACAAGTGGCCGTTGCAGATGGTGCTGCGCACGTACGTGTTGCAGGGGCAGTCGATCCCGGGCGCGAGCGCGGTCGACTCCACCCTGGACCACACGGGCGGGCCGATCGCCTCGCTGGCGATCAAGATGGCCGTCATCGTGCTCGCGCTGGTGCCGGTGCTGGTGATCTACCCGTTCGTGCAGAAGCACTTCACCAAGGGCGTGATCGTGGGAGCGATCAAGGGGTGACGGGGCGCGCGCCGCGGCGGCGGGTCGAGTCCTCACCGACCGCGCCGCCGTGGCGCGGGCACCGCAACTACCCTCCGGTGGATGAGCGACAACCACGTCGTGGTCATCACCACCACCGTGGAGGCGCGGCTGGCGGCGTGCGTGCAGGTCGGCGGCCCGGTCCGCAGCGTCTACCGCTGGGACGGCGAGGTCCACGACGAGCGCGAGTGGCAGCTGTGGATCAAGACCGCCTACGACCGGGTGGACGAGCTGACCGAGTTCGTCAAGCGGCGGCACGCCTACGACGTGCCCGAGGTGCTGGCCCTGCCGGTCCTCGGCGGCAACACCGACTACCTGGCGTGGCTCACCGAGGAGACCCGGCCGGGTTGAGCGGCCGCCGCGCGGTTCACCCGGTCGTCCCAGCGCGTTGCCCCGGGTGCGTGCCGGAGCGCGACCGCACTGCGCGGGCGGGCGCACACACCTCGCGTGGCATCACCTGATCGTGGCGGCCGACCGAGTGAGCGATCGCTGTGAAAAACAACGGGGTGTGGCATTGGCAGCGGTTCGTTCACCACTTCGTGCAATTCATTCCGCTGCTCCGGTCAACCACGTTCGGCGCACCCCCTTCGGGGGACTTCTTCCGGGCGTGCGCGGTGCTAGCGTCGGACGCTGTTGCCGTTCCGAACGAATGCCCGCGATTCGCCTGTCGATTCCCAGGAAATCGATCGGCGACCAATTCTCCGGAGAACGAATAGATGACGACGACCGACGCCTCGCCCGTCCTGCGCACCGACTACCAGAAGACGGTGGCGGCGTACTGGAACGCCGAGCGCGACCCGGTGAACATCAAGCTCGGCGAAGTCGACGGGATCTACCACCACCACTACGGGCTGGGCGATTACGACGAGTCGGTGCTGTCCGGGCCGGAGGAGACGCGTGACGCGCGGATCATCGCCGAGCTGCACCGGTTGGAGAGCGCGCAGGCCGACGTGCTGCTCGACCACCTCGGCCCGATCCGACCGGAGGACCGCCTGCTGGACGGCGGGTCCGGCCGCGGCGGCACCAGCCTGATGGCCAACCGCCGGTTCGGGTGCCGGGTGGACGGCGTGACGATCTCGGAGAAGCAGGTCGAGTTCGCCAACGCCAAGGCGGCCGAGTGGGGCGTGGCGGACCAGGTGGCGTTCCACTTCCGCAACATGCTCGACACCGGGTTCGAGAGCGACGCCTTCGCGGGCATCTGGACCAACGAGACCACGATGTACGTCGACCTGTTCGAGCTGTTCGGCGAGTTCTCCCGGTTGCTGCGGCACGGCGGCCGGTACGTGTGCATCACCGGCTGCTACAACGACGTCACCGGCGGCCGGTCCAAGGCGGTCAGCCAGATCGACGAGCGGTACACGTGCAGCGTCCACCCGCGCAGCGCGTACTTCAAGGCCATGGCGAAGCACAAGCTGGTGCCGATGGAGGTGGTCGACCTGACGCCGCTCACCATCCCGTACTGGGAGCTTCGGGAGCGCTCGTCGGTCGCCACGGGGGTGGAGAAGTCGTTCCTCCAGGCGTACCGGGAGGGCAGTTTCCACTACCTGCTGATCGCCGCGGACCGGGTGCGATGACCGGACCGACGGAGTTGGCCGCGGCGCTGGCGGGGCCCTCCGGGCTCGGCACCTCCGCGGCCAGGCTCGTCGCCGCGCTGACCGTCCCGCCGCCGGGCCCCGCCTACGCGGAGCGCGAGTGGGGGGACGGCTCCGCGTCGCCCCTGTACGTCCCGGTGGTCGAGCGGGTCGACGACCGGCTCGCCGACGAGGTCGACGACCGCCTGGTGGTGTGGGCGGGCGAGTGCGGCTTCACCGAGGACGAGCGGGAGCTGATGCGCAAGGCCGGGTTCGGGCGGCTGGCGATGTTGACGCACGTCGACACCGACGACCCGGAGCAGTTGCTGATCGCGGCCAAGCTCAACGCCGCGTGGTGGGCCGCCGACGACCTGTACGCCGACGACAGCTCGATGGGCGCCACGCCGACGGCGCTGCCGCCGAAGCTGTCGCTGGCGATGGCCGCGATGGACCCGGTCGCGCCCGCCGGCGAGTTCTCCGAGCCGTTGGAGGAGGCGCTGGAGTCCGACCCGGTGCTGATCGCGCTGCGCACCGGAATCGGCCACCTGGAGCGGCACGGCACGCCCACGCAGGTGCAGCGGGCGTGCTACGCCACGTTCGCGATGTTCGTCAGCTGGAACACCTACGCGGCGTGGCGGCACACCGGCTCGTACCCGCCCGCCTGGGAGTACCTCGCCACCCGGCAGCACGACACCTTCTACACGTCGATGACGCTGGTGGACGCGGTGGGCGGCTACGAGCTGCCGGCGCACCTGTACTACGACCCGCGGGTGCGCCGCGCGCTCATGCAGGCGGGCACGGCGTCGGTGCTGGTGAACGACCTGCACTCGGTGGCGAAGGACGCCGCCGACGAGAACCCGGTGGTCAACATGGTCCTGCAGGTCGCCGCGGACCGGGGCTGCTCGATCGCGGAGGCGACCGAGGTCACCGTCGACCTGCACAACCGACTCGTGCACGACTTCGAGGCGTTGCACGACAGCCTGCTGCCCGTGCCGTCCCCGGAGCTCCAGCGCTTCCTGCGCGGGGTGCGGTCCTGGATGGGCGGCGGCTTCGAGTGGCACGCCACCAACCCTCGCTACCGGACGGCGTAGTACCGGCGCACGGCGGCTCGGCGCAGCGGGTCGCCGGGCTGCCGTTGCCGGATCGGCTCGTCACGAGGCCGGTCCGAGGAACGCGGTGATCAGGGCCGCGCCGGTGGTGGCCAGCCAGGTGCGCAGGTCGAGCAGGTCGGGGTGCAGCCGGCGGGTGGCCTCGACGTCGGCCCGGTAGCCGCGCCGGTTCAGCCACTCGTTGGCGTGCGCGAAGTCCTCGCCCCACTCCCTGATCACGGCGATCGGGATCTGCTCGTACGGCAGGTCGCGCCCGGTGGCCGCCGAGATGGCCGCGGCGATCGCGACCGGGGTGAGCTCGTCGCCCGCGATGTCCTCGGTGCGACCCGTCCACGCCTCCGAATCGGCGAAGGCGAGCGCGACGAACGCGGCCACGTCCCGCACCGCGATGACCTGCTGCGGCACGTCCGGGGCCAGGCCGGTGGACACCTTGCCGTCGCGCAGGGCGTAGCCGCCGGTGAAGTTCTCCATGAACGACACCGGGCGCAGGACCGTCGCGGGCAGGCCCAGTTCGGCGATGCGCCGCTCGACGCGCCACTTGCTGACCAGGTTCACCGGCAGCGCCTCGGTCTCGTGGCGGCCCGCGCCCGCGACCGACGAGTACACCAGGTGCCGCACGCCGGTCTTGGCGGCGGCTTCCGCGACGTTGACGCCCCACCGGACCTCGTCCTCGGCGCAGAACCCCGGCGCCGTGCCGGGCGAGCCGACGGTCGGTTGCACGCTGAACACGCCGTGCGCGCCGTCCATCGCGGCGACCAGCGAGTCCACGTCCTCCATGTCGGCGCGCACCGCGTTCGACCCGGCTCTCGCCGGATCACGGGTGAGCGCGCGCACCTGCCAGCCGTCCGCGAGCAGGCGGGTGGTGACCGCGCGGCCCTGGAGACCGGTGGCGCCCACCACGGCGATCGTCTTGTCCACAGTGTTCCCCCGACTAAGTGGGGTGGGACCCCACTTGATGCCCGGTACGATACGGGGGACCACCCCACTTGGTCCAGAGGAGCTGTCGATGCGTGCCGACGCGCGCCGCAACCGGGAGCGGATCGTCACCGTCGCGGGCGCCGCGATCGCCGAGCACGGCGCGGACGCGTCGCTGGAGGACATCGCCCGACGGGCGGGTGTCGGGTCGGCCACCCTGCACCGGCACTTCCCGACCCGCCAGGCGTTGCTGGAAGCGGTGTTCCAGGGCCGGGTCGAGGCGCTGTGCGACCGGGCCCGCTCGCTGGCGGGCGACCTCGCGCCCGGCCCGGCGCTGGTCGCGTGGCTGCGGGCGGTGAGCAGGCACGCGGCGGCGAACCGGGGACTGGCGGCGTCACTGGTGCGGGGCGCGGACCCGTCCCTCGGCAGCGCCTGCCACGCGATGATCACCGCCGCCGGCGAGGAACTCGTGTCGGCGGCCCGGCGCGCCGCGGAGGTGCGCGCCGACGTGGCCGTGGCGGACCTGCTCAAGCTGGCCAACGCCGTGTCGCTGGCCACCGAGGGCGACCCCGCCGAGGCCGACCGCCTGCTCACCCTGGCCCTGGAGGGCGTCGTTCGCCGGCCTTAGATCCCCAGTCGCCGCCGCACCAGCGTGGCGGTGTGGACGGGGTCGGCGTCCGAGCCGTGGCGTACCTGCGTGCGGCAGCTGAAGCCGTCCGCCACGACCGCCGTGCCCTCGCCCGCCGACCGCACCGCCGGGAACAACGCCTGCTCGCCCACCGCCATCGACACGTCGTAGTGCCCGCGCTCGAAGCCGAAGTTGCCCGCCAGCCCGCAGCACCCCTCCAGCACCGACGCGCTCACGCCGGTCTTGGCCAGCAGCTCGCGGTCCGCGTCCAGGCCCAGCTCGGCGTACTGGTGGCAGTGCGGCTGCACGACCGCCCGCCCCTCGCCCGCCACCGGCTCCAGCAGCGGCGACACGTGCTCGGCGAACGTGCGCACCGACTCCGCCAGCCGCACCACGTCCGGGTCGTCGCCCGCGACCTCCAGCGCGTCGGAGCGCAGGAACGCCGTGCAGCTCGGCTCCAGCCCCACCACCGGCACGCCGTCGCGCGTCCACGGCCGCAGCACCCGCGCCGTCCGCCGCACCACCCGCCGCGCCACGCCGAGCTGACCGGTGGAGAACCACGTCAACCCGCAGCACACCGCGCCCCGCGGCACCTCGACGGCCTGCCCGGCGTGCCCGAGCACCGCCGCCGCGTCGAACCCGATGCCCGGCTCGAAGTGGTTGGTGAACGTGTCCGGGAACAACAGCACCCGGTCACCGCCGCCGCCACCGGAGAACCGCGACTGGAACGAGCGCACCGGCGTGGGCAGCGCCCGTTCCGGCGTCACGCCGCCGAACCGCCCGAACCGCGCCGTGACGCCGTTGACCAGCCGCAGCCGCAACCACAGCGGCAGCCACCCCATCGAGTAGTGCGCCGCCGGCCGCACCCGACCGCGGTAGTGGTGGTGCAGGAACTCCGCCTTGTAGGTGGCCATGTCCACGTCCACCGGGCAGTCCCGCTTGCACCCCTTGCAGCCCAGGCACAGGTCCAGCGCGTCGCGGACCTCCTCGGACCGCCACCCGCCGCGCACCACCCGGCCGCCCAGCATCTCGAACAGCAGCCGGGCCCGCCCGCGGGTGGAGTGCTTCTCCTCCTTCGTCACCCGGTAGCTCGGGCACATCACCCCGCCGGAGGTGTTCAGGCACTTGCCCACGCCCACGCACCGCCGCGTCGCCGCCGCCAGGTCGCCGCCGTCGGCGTGCAGCGCGAGCTTCGCCCGGGTCGGGATCACCGGGGGAGCGACCAGCACGCGCAGGTCCTCGTCCAGCTTCGCGGGCGCGACGATCCGGCCCGGGTTCATCCGGTTGCCCGGGTCGAACGCCGCCTTGAACCGCCCGAACGCCTCGATCGCGGCCGGCGGGTACATCCGTGGCAGCAGCTCCGACCGCGCCTGCCCGTCGCCGTGCTCGCCGGACAGCGACCCGCCGTGCGCCACCACCAGGTCCGCCGCGTCCTGCAGGAACGACCGGTGCCCGCGCCGGAAGTCGAAGTCGATCCGCACGTGCAGGCAGCCCTCGCCGTAGTGGCCGTAGGTGATGCCGCGGCGGCCGTGCCCGGCCAGCAGCGCGTCGAACTCCCGCAGGTAGGCGCCCAGCCGCTCGGGCGGCACGGCCGCGTCCTCCCACCCCGGCCACGCCTCGCCGCCGTCGGGCATCCGCGTCGCCAGCCCCGCGCCGTCCTCCCTCACCCGCCACAGCGCGCGCTGCCGTCCCGGATCCGTCACCACCACCGAGTGCGGCGCGAGCGCGGCGGCCCGGTGCGCGACCGCGTCCTCCGCCGTCTCCACGAACAGCCAGCTCTCGCCGCGCGGCAGCAGCCGCCGCGAGTCACCGGCCGCGCGCGCCAGCTCGACGTTCAGGCCCTCGATCGTGAGCACGTCCAGCTCCCGCAGGTGCGGCGCGAGGTCGGCGGCGTCGTACGGGCCGTCGAAGCCCAGCACCGCCAGCACCCGGCGCGGCGGCGACTCCACCAGCGCCACGGTCGCACCGAGCACCGTCGCGCAGGTGCCCTCCGAGCCGACCAGCGCCCTGGTCAGGTCCGGCAGCGCGTCCAGCCGGTAGCCCGAGACCCGCCGGTCCAGCGCCGGGAACCACGACGGGTCCACCTCGGGCAGGTCCAGCGGCGGGGGAGTGCGGGTGTCGAACCGGCGGCCGTCGGGCAGCAGCACGTCGAGCGCGCGCACGTTGTCGCTGGTCTTGCCCCAGGCCACGGAGTGCGCGCCGCACGCGTCGTTGCCGATCATGCCGCCGAGCGTGCACCGCGAGTGGGTGGACGGATCAGGCCCGAACACCAGCCCGTGCGGCCGGGCCGCGTCGTTGAGCCGGTCCAGCACCACCCCCGGCTGCACCACCGCGACCCGCTCGACCGGGTCCACCGAGATCACCCGGTCGAGGTACCGGGAGAAGTCGATCACCAGCCCGGCGCCCGCCGAATTGCCCGCGATCGACGTGCCCGCGCCCCGGTTGGTGATCGGCACGCCGTGCTCGACCGCCACCCCGACCGCCGCCACCACCCCGTCCACCGACCGCGGCCGCACCACGACCAGCGGCACGTGGCGGTAGTTGGACGCGTCGACGGAGTACAGCGCGCGGTCGGCGGGGCCGGCGAGCACGTCGCCGTCCACCGCGGCCCTGAGTCGTTGAACGAAACCGGTCACGGCCCGATTGTGATCCACCCCCGGCCAATGGTGGCGTACTTAGGGGTAGGAGATAGCCTCGCCCCGCATCAACCAGCAGCGATGGGAGCAAGCGTGTCGAGGTCCGTTCTGGTCACCGGGGGCAACCGGGGCATCGGTCTGGCGATCGCGCGGGCGTTCGCGGCGCAGGGCGACAAGGTCGCGGTGACGCACCGCGGGTCCGGCGCGCCCGAGGGCCTGCTCGGCGTCAAGTGCGACGTGACCAGTTCCACCGAGGTCGACGCGGCGTTCGCCGAGGTCGAGGCCGCGCACGGGCCGGTCGAGGTGGTGGTGGCCAACGCGGGCATCACCGACGACACCCTGCTGCTGCGGATGACCGACGAGCAGTTCTCCCGCGTCCTCGACGCCAACCTGACCGGCGCGTTCCGGGTCGCGCAGCGCGCGTCCAAGGGCATGCTGCGCAAGCGCTACGGCCGGATCGTGTTCATCTCCTCCGTGGTCGGCCTCATGGGCGGCGCGGGCCAGGTCAACTACGCGGCCAGCAAGGCGGGCCTGGTGGGCGTGGCCCGGTCGATCGCCCGCGAGCTGGGCACGCGCAACATCACCGCGAACGTCGTCGCGCCCGGGTTCATCACCACGGACATGACCGACGCGCTGCCCGAGGAGCGCAGGAAGCAGATCCTCGCCCAGGTGCCGTCGGGCCGCTACGGCACGACCGACGAGATCGCCGCCGCCGTCACGTTCCTGGCCTCCGACGCCGCCGCCTACATCACCGGCGCGGTGCTGCCGGTCGACGGCGGCCTCGGCATGGGCCACTGACCCGTTGGGTCGCCAGTACCAAGCACAACATCTCGGAGGACGGGTTTCAGTGACGGGACTGCTCGAAGGCAAGCGGCTGCTGGTCACCGGCGTGATCACGGACGCGTCGATCGCGTTCCACGTGGCCAAGGTCGCGCAGGAGCAGGGCGCGCAGGTCGTGCTCACCGGCTTCGGCCGGATGAGCCTCGTGGAGCGGATCGCCAGGCGCCTGCCGCAGGCCGCGCCGCTGGTCGAGCTCGACGTGCAGAACCAGGAGCACCTGGACACGCTGGCCGACCGCGTGCGCGAGCACGTGGACGGCCTGGACGGCGTGGTGCACGCCATCGGCTACGCGCCGCCGTCGTGCCTGGGCGCGCCGTTCATGGACGCGCCGTGGGAGGACGTCTCCACGGCCGTGCACGTGTCGGCCTACTCGTACAAGGCGCTGGTCAAGGCCACCCTGCCGCTGATGGGCCCCGGCTCGTCGGTGGTCGGCCTGGACTTCGACGCCCGCCAGGCGTGGCCCGCCTACAACTGGATGGGCCCGGCCAAGGCCGCGTTCGAGGCGATCAACCGCTACATGGCCCGCGACCTGGGCCCCAAGGGCATCCGGGTCAACCTGGTCTCGGCCGGCCCGGTCCGCACGATGGCCGCCAAGTCGATCCCGGGCTTCGCCCAACTGGAGGCCATGTGGGGCGAGAAGGCCCCGCTCGGCTGGAACGTGGACGACCCGGAGCCGGTCGCCAAGTCGGTGTGCGGCCTGCTGTCCGACTGGTTCCCCGCCACCACCGGCTCGATGGTCTTCGTCGACGGCGGCGTCCACTTCCTCGGCCTCTGACAAAGAAACAAACAAACAGACCCACACCACCCACCGGCAGTAGCCGACTCGCGCCGATTTGACATGGGTTCGGGTGCCTTAGGCTGGACGAAGCCGGGCAGGCTTGGCGGACGCTCTTCCCGCCAGGCCTGCCCGGCTTTGGCCTGCCTGGGGTGCCCGTAAGGGCCCCATGTCAAATCGACGCGAGTCGGCGTGCGCCACCCATCTGAGCCACGACACGAACTCGACTTCGCGCGCTCAATCTCACCCACCTCCATCTCGCCCTACCCCCTGGTGCCCTACCCGCATCTCGCCCTACCCGCACCCGACCCGACCCGACCCGGTTGTGCACCCGATGCGCCACAGCGCGAGGATGTCGGGGTGAGTTACGACGCGCTGCTCTGGCTGTCCTTCGGCGGACCGGAAGGACCCGAGGACGTCCGCCCCTTCCTCGAGAACGTGACCCGCGGCCGGGGCGTGCCACCCGAGCGCTTGGACGAGGTCGAGCAGCACTACCAGCACTTCGGCGGCGTCTCGCCGATCAACGCGCTCAACCGCGCCGCGATCGAGGCCGTGCGCGGCCTGGTCGACCTGCCGATCTACTTCGGCAACCGCAACTGGCACCCGATGGTCGAGGACGTGCTGGCCGAGATGAAGGCCGCCGGCGTCGAGCGCGCCCTCGTCTTCCCGACCAGCGCCTACGGCGGCTACTCGGCGTGCCGGCAGTACGACGAGGACATCCTGCGCGCCCGCGCGGCCGTGCCGGACGCGCCCGAGCTGGTCAAGCTGCGCCAGTTCTTCGACCACCCGCTGTTCGTGGAGTCGTTCGCGGACGCCGTCCGCACGGCCGCGGCCGGGCTGCCCGCCGAGGACCTCCGGGTGGTGTTCACCGCGCACTCGGTGCCGGTATCGGCGGACAAGGCCGCCGGGCCGCCCGAGGACGGCGGCCACCTCTACTCCCGGCAGGTCGCCGAGGCGTCCCGGCTGGTCGCGGAGGCGGCGGGCGTGACCGAGTACGACGTGGTGTGGCAGTCGCGGTCCGGGCCGCCGCAGATCCCGTGGCTGGAGCCCGACATCGTGGATCACGTCGACACCCTCTACGACAAGGGTGTGCGCAACGTGGTCGTGTGCCCGATCGGGTTCGTCAGCGATCACCTGGAAGTGGTGTGGGACCTCGACACCGAGGCCCGTGAGCGCGCCCAGGAGCTGGGCATGGGCTTCGCCCGCGCGGCCACGCCCAACGACGACCCGCGGTTCGCCCGGCTGGTGGCGGAACTGGTCGCCGAGCACCTGGCGGACGCGCCCGCCCGCAAGCTGTCCGACTTCCCGGCGCTGGGCTGCACGGTCGACGGCGCGTTCTGCGCCACGCGGTGCTGCGAGCCAGTGAAACGGCCGGGAGCGGGCCGGTGAGCGTGGACTTCAGCTGGTCGCCCCGGCCCGCGGACTGGCGTGACGCGCTGCGCACCGCCGTGCCGCTGTACCGGTGGGCGCCGTGGTTCGCCGCGGCGCTCGGCGTGCTGGGCGTCGTCGTGCTGGTGCTGGGCATGACGTGGGCGGGCGTGTTCGGGCTCGTGCTCGCTGTGATCATCATCGCACTGGTGCCGGTGGGCACCGCGGTGAACTTCCACAACCACCCGCTGGCCGCGAAGACGGTGTCCGGCACGGCGGACGCGCACTCGCTGCGGATGTCCGTCGGCGAGGCCGCGCGCAGCGAGCTGAGCTGGTCCGAACTGCCCGGTTGGGTGGAGACGGCACGCGGTTTCGTGCTGCGGACCGGCACGACCGCCGTGTACGCCGTGCCGCACCGCGCGTTCGCCGACGCCGAGGCGGTCGGGAAGTTCCGCTCCCTGCTGGTGGAACACGTCGGCCCGGCCGCCTGAGCGACCGGACGGCCCGCGTACCCTCGGTAGGCGTGTCTTGTGCGAGTGCGACGCTGGTCGTCTGGACGTCAGCCTGGCTGCACGGTGCGGCCGCGGCCGACGACGTCCTCGACGCCCTGGGGTTCTGGGCCGAGCTGCACGAAGTGGTGGCCGACGACGACGGCACCGCGACGGCGCTCGACCTGCCCGGCCCCGACGAGGTCCCCGTAGGCCCCGCGCTGCTGCTGGCGTCGTTGCGCCGCGCCTCCGCGACCACCGCCCGGCTGGTCATCCCGGTGCCCGGTGACGTGCGCGGGCTGGGCGCGAACGGCCCGCTCGGCAAGTCGGCGCTGCGCGCGGGCCAGGCCGCCGTGCTGCCCGACGTGGGCGTCGGGCTGGTGCCCAAGCTGGTGGCCGACGGCGTGATGCGGTGGACGGTGTTCGACCTGCCCGGCGCGCCCGCCGGCGAGCACGTGCCGATCGGCGAGGCCGAGCACGGCCTGGCGTCGGCGATGCGGGAGGCGGCCACCGCGCTGGTGACGCTGGACGTGGCGCGGCACCGGCCGAACGTGCGGGCCGAGATCGCCGCCCTGTCCGCGGAGCACTCGGCGGTGGAGTGGCCCGCCGGGATGCCCTCCCGCGCGCTGCGCGTGCTCCAGCGCGCCGCCGAGGTCGCCGCGATCCTCACCGTGGCGGCGTCCGACGCGCCGGGCGGAGCCGTGTCGGCGACCGCGACGAGGGCGCGGGACGAGGCGCTGCGGCCGTTGTCCGAGGCCGTGCGGCGGGCCCGTCTCGCGGCCGTGGACGAAGCCGTGCGGGTCCTTTCGGATCAGGGTGCCGGCCGCCATTAGGAGGTAACCCGTCGTCGAATATTCGACAACGGGCCGGCGGCCATTCGGTGATCTTCGAAATGGCGACTCGCCGTATGCGGGATTCCGGATCGAATATTCGACCGCCGGGCTGCGGCCGAACCGCACCGCCAATCGGCTGAACAGGTGATCCGGGCGGCGTCCGTTCGCGCCCCCGAATCGATTCCGCCTCACCGCGAACCGGGAATCCCATCGGTGGGCGAAGTACCGTAACCGCAGGTCAACGGCCTGCGCGCAGGGTACCCGCGCGGGTATAGCCACGGATTATGCCCAGGTCAACCCCTCGTCAACACGAGGTGTCGTGCGTTACGGTACGTCTGGGAGCGCTCCCAGGAAGCTGTTTCGGTCTCGCGTCGAATCCCGATTCGGCGAAATCGCTGGGAGCGCTCCCAGATGGCGGGTTGCTCGCAAGGAGGCGATGCATGAGTCTGCGCACGTTCGTACGTTCCCGGAAAATGACCGGGGCATTGGCGGTGACCTCGGTGGCGGCCCTGTCCGTGGCCGGGGTGGTGGCCTCGACGGCCACCGCCAGTGCCGCTGCCGGTTGCCGGGTGTCGTACCAGATCAGTAGCCAGTGGCAAGGCGGATTCGGCGCCAATGTCACGGTCACCAACCTCGGTGACGCCATTTCCGGCGGGTGGACGCTGGAGTGGGACTTCGCCGCCGGCCAGACGGTCCAGCAGGGCTGGAACGGCACGTTCTCCCAGTCCGGGAGCCGCGTGACGGTCCGCAACCCCTCCTGGGCCCCGAGCCTCGGCACCGGCGCGTCGGTGACGCCCGGCTTCAACGGCTCGTGGAACGGGTCCAACCCGGCCCCGACCCAGTTCCGGCTGAACGGCACGGTGTGCACGGGGAACATCAGTTCCACGACCACCACCAGCACCACCACCAGCACGACCACGAGCACCACGACCAGCACGACGACGTCCACCACGACCACCACGGGCAACCCGGGTGGGCCGAGGGTCGACAACCCGTACGTCGGCGCGGGCGTGTACGTCAACCCGCAGTGGTCGCGCCTGGCCGCGGCCGAGCCCGGTGGCTCGCGGATCGCGAACCAGCCGACCGGTGTGTGGTTCGACCGGATCAGCGCGGTCGACGGCAACGGCTCGCCGACCACCGGCACCATGGGCCTGGCCGCTCACCTCGACGAGGCCGAGAAGCAGCGCGCGGCCCGCTCGGACGGCGAGCTGGTCTTCCAGTTCGTCGTGTACAACCTGCCCGGTCGCGACTGCGCCGCGCTGGCCTCCAACGGTGAGCTCGGCGCCACCGAGATCGCCCGCTACAAGTCCGAGTACATCGACAAGATCGCCGGCATCATCAGCAACGCGAAGTACTCGAAGCTGCGCATCGTCGCGGTCATCGAGATCGACTCGCTGCCGAACCTCGTCACCAACGTGTCGCCTCGCGCCACGGCCGTGCCGAACTGCGACACGATGAAGGCGAACGGCAACTACGTCGAGGGCGTCTCGTACGCCGTGGGCAAGCTGGGCGCGATCTCGAACGTCTACAACTACCTGGACTCCGGCCACCACGGCTGGATCGGGTGGGGCGACACCGTTCCCGAGTACGACAACTTCTACGCCTCGGCGAAGATGATGGCGTCCATCCTGGGCAAGAACGGTGCCACCAAGGACAAGGTCCACGGCTTCATCACCAACACGGCGAACTACTCCGCGCTGGAGGAGCCGTACTGGACGGTCGACGACGTGGTCGGCGGTCGCCCGGTGAAGGAGCAGGCGAAGTGGGTCGACTGGAACGACTTCAACGGTGAGCTGGGCTTCGCCACGGCGATGCGCGCCGAGCTGGTCAAGCAGGGCTTCGACAGCGGCATCGGCATGCTGATCGACACCTCGCGCAACGGCTGGGGCGGCCCCAACCGGCCCACCGCCAAGTCGACGTCCACCAACCCGGACGACTACGTGAACCAGTCGCGCATCGACCGCCGCTTCCAGAAGGGCAACTGGTGCAACCAGGCCGGTGCGGGTCTGGGCGAGCGGCCGAAGGCCGCGCCGAAGCCGTACATCGACGCCTACGTCTGGATCAAGCCGCCGGGTGAGTCCGACGGTGCGGCCAGCGAGATCCCGAACGACGAGGGCAAGGGCTTCGACCGGATGTGCGACCCGACGTACACGGGCAACATCCGCAACGGCAACAACATGTCGGGCGCCCTGGCCGGCGCGCCCCTGTCGGGCCACTGGTTCTCGGCCCAGTTCCAGGAGCTCATGGCCAACGCCTACCCGTCGCTGTGACCATCGGCTGACCGGCAGGACAACTTCACAGCTCTGCACTCCGTAGGCGGCGTCCACCAGGGCGCCGCCTACGGGCGTTCAGCGGGCCGTGCCCACCGCGGCGCGGGCGGACCTCCACCCCGACCCCGCTCCCGCGGCAAAACCCGTCGTCCCGCTCCCGCGGCAAAACACGAGGTGGAGTCGCTCCACGTCGACCGAAGGCCCATCAGTGCGTAACTTCGGTGGAGTGACCTCTGACCTTCCCACCACCGCAGGCGCCCTCCGCGCGGCCGGTTACGCGCCGCGCGGGGTCAAGGCCGAGATCCGGGAGAACCTCCTGGCCGCCCTCCGTGACGGCCGCGACCCGTGGCCCGGCATCGTCGGCTTCGACCGCACCGTCCTGCCGCAGCTGGAGCGGGCCCTCCTCGCGGGCCACGACGTGGTGCTCCTCGGCGAGCGCGGGCAGGGCAAGACGCGGCTGCTGCGCACCATCGTCGGCCTGCTGGACGAGTGGACCCCGGTGATCGACGGCGCCGAGCTGAACGAGCACCCGCTGGACCCCATCACGCCCGAGTCGAAGCGCCGCGCGGCGGAGCTCGGCGACGACCTCCCCGTGACCTGGAAGCACCGCGACGAGCGGTTCGCCGAGAAGCTGGCCACCCCGGACACGAGCGTCGGCGACCTGGTCGGCGACGTCGACCCGGTCAAGGTCGCCCAGGGCCGCAGCCTCGGCGACCCGGAGACCATCCACTACGGCCTGCTGCCGCGTTCGCACCGCGGTGTCATCGCCGTCAACGAGCTGCCCGACCTGGCCGAACGCATCCAGGTCGCGCTGCTGAACGTGATGGAGGAACGCGACATCCAGATCCGCGGCTACACGCTGCGGCTCCCGCTGGACGTCCTGCTCGTCGCGACCGCCAACCCCGAGGACTACACCAACCGCGGCCGGATCATCACGCCGCTCAAGGACCGCTTCGGCGCGGAGATCCGCACCCACTACCCGCTGGAGATCGAGGCCGAGATCGACCTGGTCCGCCAGGAGGCGCACCTGGTCGCCGAGGTCGGCGACCACCTGCTGGAGGTCATCGCCCGGTTCGTGCGGCACCTGCGCGAGTCGTCGTCGATCGACCAGCGCTCCGGCGTGTCGGCCCGGTTCGCGGTCGCGGCGGCGGAGACGGTGGCGGCCAGCGCCCTGCGCCGCAGCGCGCTGATCGGCGAGAACCCTCCCATCGCCCGCCCGATCGACCTGGAGTCGGTGCCCGAGGTGCTGCGCGGCAAGCTCGAGTTCGAGGCCGGCGAGGAGGGCCGCGAGCAGGAGGTGCTGGTCCACCTGCTGCGCCGGGCCGTCGCGGACACCGCGCGGTCGACGTTCGCCGGGGTCGACCTGCGGCCGCTGGCCGAGCTGGTGTCCGACGGCCACCCGGTGGCCACCGGCGAGCGCGTGCACCCCGGCGACCTGCTGGCCGCGCTGCCGGAGCTGCCCGTGCTGCACGACGTGGCGCAACGGGTCGGCGCGGGCCCGAAGGACCCGGCCGGGCGCATCGCCTCGGCCGTCGAGCTGGCGCTGGAATCGCTCTACCTCACGCGTCAGCTGTCCAAGGACAGCGACGACGACCGAACGGTGTACGGATGAGTCGACCCGCGTTCGACACGGTGCCCTGCGCTTCGACCACACCCGGCGCAGGCGAGGGGTGCGCATGAGCGGCTACCGGTACGGCCGGTACGTCGACGGGCCCGACCCGCTCGCCCCGCCGACCGACCTGCGCGCGGCCATGGACGAGCTCGGCCGCGAAGTCATGGAGGGCTCGTCGCCCGCCTCGGCGCTGCGCGAGCTGCTGCGCCGAGGCCTGCCCGGCACGCGCGGCCTGGACGACCTGACGGCGCGGCTGTGGCAGAAGCGCGCCGCCCTCACCCGCCGCCACCGGCTGGACGGCACGCTGCAGGAGATCCAGCGGCTGCTGGAGGAGGCGTTGGCCGCCGAACGGGCCGCGCTGTTCCCCGACCCGGACGACGACGCGCGGTTCCGCGAGGCCCAGCTCGACGCGTTGCCGCAGTCCACGGCGGCGGCCGTGAGCGAGCTGGCCGAGTACGACTGGCGCTCGCCCCAGGCCCGCGAGTCCTACGAGCAGATCCGCAACCTGCTCGGCCGCGAGCTCATGGACCAGCGGTTCCAGGGCATGAAGCAGGCGATGGAGAGCGTCCGGCCCGAGGACGTGCAGCGCATCCAGTCGATGCTCGACGACCTCAACGGCCTGCTCGCCGCGCACGCCGCCGGCGAGGACACGGCCGAGCGGTTCGAGCGGTTCATGCGCGAGCACGGCGAGTTCTTCCCGGAGAACCCGAAGTCGGTGGACGAGCTGATCGACGCGCTGGCCGCCCGGTCCGCCGCCGCCCAGCGGATGATGAACTCGATGTCCGAGCAGCAGCGCCAGGAGCTGTCGGCGCTGTCGCAGCAGGCCTTCGGCAACTCGGGCGTCGGCGCGCAGCTGTCCCGGCTCGACGCCCTGCTGCAAGGGCTGCGGCCGGGCGAGGACTGGGACGGCTCGGCGCGGTTCCGCGGCAACAACCCGCTGGGGTTGGGCGAGGGCGCGCAGGCGATGGCGGACCTGGCCGAGATGGACGCGCTGGCCGAGCAGCTGTCGCAGGGCTACCCCGGCGCGCGGCTGGAGGACATCGACCTGGAGGCGCTGGTCCGGCAGCTCGGGGCCGAGGCGGGCGTGGACGCGCGGCGGCTGGCGGAGCTGGAGCGCGAGCTGCGGGCCCAGAACCTGCTGGAACGCGCGCCGGACGGCTCGCTGCGGTTGACGCCGAAGGCGTTGCGGCGGTTGGGCGAGACGGCGTTGCGCGGCGTGATCGACAGCGCCCGCGAGCAGGGTCAGCGGGACAACTCGTCCGCCGGCGCGGCCGGTGAGCTGATCGGGTCGACGCGGCCGTGGCGGTTCGGCGACACCGAGCCGTGGAACGTGCCGCGGACCGTCACGAACGCCGTGCTGCGGTCGGCGGGCGGCCCGGTCCGGCTCGACGTGGTCGACGTCGAGGTCAGCGAGACCGAGCAGCGCTCGCGCGCGGCGGTCGCGCTGTGCGTGGACACGTCCTGGTCGATGGTGCAGGACGGCCGGTGGGTGCCGATGAAGCGCACCGCGCTGGCGCTGCACCACCTGGTGCGGACCCGGTTCCGCACCGACGCGCTGGAGCTGATCACGTTCGGCCGGCACGCCGAGACCGTCGACATCGGGCAGCTCACCGCCTTGGAAGGGGTGTGGGAGCAGGGCACGAACCTGCACCACGCGCTCCTGCTGGCCGGTCGGCACCTGCGCAAGCACCCCGACGCGCAGCCGGTGGTGCTGGTGGTGACCGACGGCGAGCCGACCGCGCACCTGGAGGCGACCGGCGACGCGGAGTTCCACTACCCGCCGCTGCCGCGCACCCTCGGCAAGACCCTGGTCGAGGTCGACGCCCTGGCCCGGCTTGGCGCGTCGATCACGGTGTTCCGGCTGGGCGACGACCCGCGGCTGACCGCGTTCGTGGACACGGTGGCCAAGCGCTCCGGCGGCCGGGTCGTCGCGCCGGACGAGGACGGCCTGGGCGCGGCCGTGGTCAGCGACTACCTGCGCTCCCGCAAGCGCCGTTGAGCGGCGAGGTGGCGCGTCCCCGGTCGGGGAGGCGCCACCTCGCCAACGTTGCGGCTGGTCCGTCCGGTTAATGCCGACCCATGGCAGGCCGGCTCAGTCCTCCCGGTCGTCCCTGACCTCGTCCTTCGTCTCGCGCTCCCGTTCGGTGGAGGCGAGCGCCTTCTCCGTCGTCGCGTCGGGCTCGACGTGGTGCCTGCCCGGACGCAGCGAGAAGTGCGACTCGTCGCGCATCCGCTCCACCATGTGGGGGTAGTGCAGCTCGAACGCGGGCCGCTCGGACCGGATCCGGGGCAGCTCGGTGAAGTTGTGCCGCGGCGGCGGGCACGTTGTCGCCCATTCGAGGGAATTGCCGAAGCCCCACGGGTCGTCGCGCTCGGCCGGGTCGCCGAACCGGTAGCTGCGCAGCACGTTCCACACGAACGGCAGCACGGACGCGCCGAGCAGGAACGCCCCGATCGTGGAGATGGTGTTCAGCAGGGTGAAGCCGTCACTGGCGAGGTAGTCGGCGTACCGGCGCGGCATGCCGAGGTTGCCGAGCCAGTGCTGGATCAGGAACGTGCCGTGGAAGCCGAGGAACGTGGTCCAGAAGTGCAGCCTGCCCAGCGGCTCGTTCAGCATCCGCCCGGTCATCTTGGGGAACCAGAAGTAGAGGCCCGCGTAGGTGGCGAACACGATCGTGCCGAACAGCACGTAGTGGAAGTGCGCCACCACGAAGTACGTGTCGGTGACGTGGAAGTCCAGCGGGGGCGACGCCAGGATGATGCCGGTCAGCCCGCCGAGCAGGAACGTCGCCAGGAACCCGAGGCTGAACAGCATCGGCGTCTCGAACGTCAGCTGCCCCTTCCACATGGTGCCGATCCAGTTGAAGAACTTGATGCCCGTCGGCACCGCGATCAGGAACGTCATCAGCGAGAAGAACGGCAGCAGCACCGCGCCGGTGGCGAACATGTGGTGCGCCCACACCGCCACCGACAGCGCCGCGATCGCGAACGTGGCGAAGACCAGTCCTTTGTAGCCGAACAGCGGCTTGCGGCTGAACACGGGGAAGATCTCGCTGACGATCCCGAAGAACGGCAGCGCCACGATGTAGACCTCGGGGTGGCCGAAGAACCAGAACAGGTGCTGCCACAGGATCACGCCGCCGTTGGCCGGATCGAACACGTGCGCGCCCAGGTGCCGGTCGGCGGCCAGCCCCATCAGGGCGGCGGTGAGGATCGGGAACGCCAGCAGGATCAGCAGGCTGGTGACGAAGATGTTCCAGGTGAAGATGGGCATCCGGAACATGGTCATGCCGGGCGCGCGCAGGCAGCAGACCGTGGTCACCATGTTGACCCCGCCCAGGATCGTGCCGAGGCCGCTGACCGCCAGGCCCATGATCCACAGGTCGGGGCCGACGCCCGGCGCGTGCATCGCGCTGCTCAGCGGCGTGTACGCGGTCCAGCCGAAGTCGGCCGCGCCGCCGGGGGTGAGGAACCCGGCCATGACGGTCAGCCCGCCGAACAGGAACAGCCAGTACGAGAACGCGTTGAGCCGGGGGAACGCCACGTCCGGCGCGCCGATCTGCAGCGGCAGGATGTAGTTGGCGAACCCGAACAGGATCGGCGTCGCGTACAGCAGCAGCATGATCGTGCCGTGCATGGTGAACAGCTGGTTGTACTGCTCGTTGGACAGGAACTGGAGCCCCGGCCGGGCCAGCTCGCCCCGGATGAGCAGCGCCATCACGCCGCCGACCATGAAGAACAGGAACGACGTGGACAGGTAGAGCAGCCCGATCTGCTTGGGGTCGGTGGTGCGGAGCAGCCCCAGCAGCACGGCGCCCTTGGACCGTCGTCGGGCCGCACCCGGGTGGGCGATCACGGGTTCCGGTTTGAGCGCGGTCATGCCGCCTCCCTCGTCCCGACGACGTGAGCCAGCCCACATCGTCCCCCCGTCCGCGGCGGGGGGCAAACGCTCAGCCCTGCTCGGGCACCCTGACCCGCTGCTCCGCGGGCACCCTGACCTGCTCGTCCTCCGGCACCGCGACCTGCTGCCCGATCGACCCGGTCGCCCGTTCGAGGAAGCGCAGCAGCTCGACCGGGAACGGCAGCACCAGGGTCGAGTTCTTCTCCGCCGCCACCTCCACGATCGTCTGGAGCAGCCTGAGCTGGAGCGCGGCGGGTGTGGCGGCCATCGCCGCGGCGGCCTCGGACAGCTTCTTCGACGCCTGCAGCTCGCCGTCGGCGGTGATGATCCGCGCCCGCCGCTCCCGCTCGGCCTCGGCCTGCCGCGACATGGACCGCTTCATCGTCTCCGGCAGCGCCACGTCCTTGATCTCGACCCGGTCGATGTCGATGCCCCAGGACACCGCCGGGTTGTCGATCATCAGCTCCAGGCCCTGGTTGAGGCGCTCGCGGTTGGACAGCAGGTCGTCCAGCTCGCTCTTGCCGATGATCGAGCGCAACGACGTCTGCGCGACCTGGAGCATGGCGAAGCGGTAGTCCTCGACCGTGACCACGGCCCGCACCGCGTCGACCACCTTGAAGTAGACGACGGCATCCACGCGCACGGTGACGTTGTCGCGGGTGATGCAGTCCTGGGCCGGGATCGGCTGGGTGACGATCTGGAGGTTGACCTTCCGCAGCCGGTCGACACCCGGCACGACCATGGTCAGCCCCGGCCCGCGCACCGCTTGGCGGACCCGGCCGAAGCGGAACACCAGGCCCTGTTCGTACTGCTTGACGACGCGCGCGCTGCCCGCGAGGCCGAGCGCCAGCACGCCGAGCGCGCCGATGACGATGTCGAGGATCATCGCGACCATCTCCCACGTCCCCTGTGCGAAGGGTACGCCCGCCTTCCCGGAGAGCGGACGTTTCGGTCCTGGTCGGGCCCGCGAGCTAGGGTCGTTGGCATGCAGACCTGGTCATCCACTCCTGTCCCGCGGGTAGCGGGGGAGCCGCGCCCGTTGCGGCTGTTCGACACGGCGGCCGGCGAGGTGCGCCCGACCGCTCCCGGCGCCACCGCCAGGCTGTACGTCTGCGGCATCACCCCGTACGACGCCACGCACCTGGGGCACGCGGCCACCTACCTGGCGTTCGACCTGGTCCACCGGGTGTGGCTGGACAACGGCCACGACGTGCACTACGTGCAGAACGTCACCGACATCGACGACCCGCTGCTGGAGCGCGCCGAGCGCGACCAGGACGACTGGGTGGTCCTCGGCATGCGGGAGACCGCGCTGTTCCGCGAGGACATGGTGGCGCTGCGGGTGCTGCCGCCGCGCGACTACGTGGGCGCAGTCGACGCGATCCCCGAGGTGGTCGAGGTCATCGCGAAGCTGCTGGCCGGCGGCGCGGCGTACCGGGTGGACGACCCGGAGTACCCGGACGTCTACTTCGACCACACGGCGACCGGCCGGTTCGGCTACGAGTCGAACTACGACCTGGAGACGATGGGCCGGTTCTTCGCCGAGCGCGGCGGCGACCCGGACCGGCCGGGCAAGCGGCACCCGCTGGACGCGCTGCTGTGGCGCGCCGCCCGGCCGGGCGAGCCGTCGTGGCCGTCGGAGCTGGGCGACGGGCGGCCGGGCTGGCACATCGAGTGCAGCGCCATCGCGCTCAACCGCCTCGGCACGTCGTTCGACGTGCAGGGCGGCGGCTCGGACCTGATCTTCCCGCACCACGAGTTCTCCGCCGCGCACGCCGAGGCGGTGACCGGCGAGCACCCGTTCGCGCGGCACTACGTGCACGCGGGCATGATCGGGCTCGACGGCGAGAAGATGTCCAAGTCCCGCGGCAACCTGGTGTTCGTGTCCAAGCTGCGGGCGGAGAAGGTCGACCCGAGCGCGGTGCGGCTGGCGTTGTTCGCGGGCCACTACCGCAGCGACCGGCCGTGGAGCGCGGAACTGCTGGCCGAGGCCGAGGCCAGGCTGGCGACGTGGCGGCTGGCGGCGGCCCTGCCGACGGGTCCGAGCGCGGTCGAGACCGTCGCCCGCCTGCGCGACCACCTCAGCGACGACCTCGACACGCCCAAGGCGCTGGCGGCGCTGGACGCGTGGGCGGCCGAGGCGCTGTCGACGGGCGGCTCGGACCACACCGGCCCGACCCTGTTCCGCGCGGCGGCCGACTCGCTGCTCGGCGTGGACGTCTAGCCCGTCGGACGTGACGGCGGGGCCGCCTCCGCGGAGGCGGCCCCGCCGCGTTTCACGGGTTCAGCGTGCTCAGACGTCGAGCGTCCAGCTGTTGAGGTAGCCCGTGTCCAGCAGCGCCTGGTCGCGGACGCGCAGCGTCCAGGTGCCCGCGGCCGCCTCGGAGGAGGCGTTCACGGTGTACGAGCGGTTGATGTTGTCGGCGCTGCCGCCGCTGCGGTTGTGCAGGTTGTAGACGGTGCCGTCCGGCGCGACCAGGTCCACGACCAGGTCGCCGATGTAGGTGTGCACGATGTCGACCTGCACGGTGGTGGTGGCCGAGGCGTTGCCGGCGCAGGTCAGCGAGATCGTGCTGGAGACGTCGGAGTTGTCCCCGATCGTCACGTCGGTGCCGTTGGTGACCGGGTCGCAGCCGCCGCCGGTCGACGTGATCGCCCACGAGAACGTGGTGCTGCCGGTGCGCGACGCCGAGTCGGTCGCGGTCGCCGTCACCGAGTACGTGCCCGTGGTGGTCGGCGTGCCGCTGATCAGGCCCGAGGAGCTGATGGACAGGCCGGCGGGCAGTCCGGTGGCCGAGAACGAGTACGGCGCGGTGCCGCCGCTCGCGGACAGCTGGAGGCTGACCGCCGTGCCGACGGTCGTCGACTGGTTGCCCGGGTTGGTCACGACCGGGCCGCCGGGCGTCGCCGTGCCGGTGAACAGCAGCTTGTTCGGCGAGCCGGTGCCGGGGCTGGTGATCTTGTCGGAGGTGGCGGCGGCGACGATCGCCGCGTGCACCGTCGGCGGGGTCGCGGTCGGGTTGCCCGCCAGGTACAGCGCGGCGGCGCCCGCGACGTGCGGCGACGCCATCGACGTGCCGCTGATGGTGTTGGTGGCGGTGTCGTCGGTGTTCCACGCCGAGGTGATGCCCTCGCCCGGGGCGAAGACGTCGGTGCAGGTGCCGTAGTTGGAGAACGACGCGCGCGCGTCGGCGCGGGTCGAGGCGTTGACGCTCAGCGCCTCGGCGACCCGGGCCGGGGAGTAGTTGCACGCGTTGGCGTTGGAGTTGCCCGACGCCACCGCGTACGTGACGCCGGCGGCGATGGAGTTGCGCACCGCGGTGTCGAGCGCGGAGTCCACGCCGCCGCCCAGCGACATGTTCGCGACCGCCGGCTTGACCGCGTTCCGGGTGACCCAGTCGACGCCGCTCACCACGCCCGCCGTGGTGCCGGAGCCCGAGCAGTTGAGCACCTTGACGGCGATCAGCTGCACGCCCTTGGCGACGCCGTGCGCGGTGCCGCCGACCGTGCCGGACACGTGGGTGCCGTGGCCGTTGCAGTCGGTGTTGTTGGTGTCGACGGTGTTGGTGCCCCAGGTGGCGCGTCCGCCGAAATCGGAGTGCGTGGTCCGGATGCCGGTGTCGATGATGTACGCCCGCACGTTGCTCGCGGTCGTGCCGTAGTTGTAGGCGCTGTCCAGCGGCAGGTCGCGCTGGTCGATGCGGTCGATGCCCCAGGACGGCGGGTTCGCCTGGGTCGCGTCGATCGAGATCGGCAGGTCGGCCTGCACGAACGCCACCCGCGGGTCGGCGGCCAGGCGCCGGGCCTGCGTCGCGGACATGGTGGCGTGGAAGCCGTTGAGCGCGTGCTGCCAGGTCTCGCGGACCTGGCCGCCGTACTTGTCGACCAGCGAGGACGCGGCCGACGCGGACGCGGACCGCGGCGAGGCCGAGTCGTTCAGGGCCACGACGTAGGAGCCGGGGACGGCGTCGGCGCGCTCCGCGCCGAGCACGTCGCCCTCGGCCGCCGCCACTCCGACGTTCGCCAAGGCCAGCGCGGCGGCCGACGCGGCGGCCAGGCCGAGCACGGCCAGTCTTCTGGTGGTTCGGGCGTCTCCCATGACAGGGTTCTCCCTCAGGGCAGGGCTGCGCGGCCGTGCCGGGCGGGTGCGCCGGTCGGCCGTGCGATGCAGGGGATGGGACGTCCGCGCGAACGGGGTGTAGCGACCTGGTCACTTGCATGGTCGGGACAAAACCGGGCCGCCGTTAGCGCCGATAGTCGTAACTACGTCGAATCGGGAGCGGTCAGGACGGCTCGGAGGACCGGTCGGGTGAGTGCCGCACACCCAGTCGCTCGTCCCGGTACGTCCGCCAGTGCTTGAGCATGTTCGGCAGCTCGGCGTGGAAGAACTCGAAGAACAACAGCGTCTCCGCGATCCGCCTGCCCGCGGGCGTCTCGGGGCCGAGCGCGCTCACGCCCTCCTTGAGCGGGCCGGTCATGCGGCGCAGCATCTCGTCCCGGCGGAACAGCGCCTCGTACCAGAGGTCGTCCAGCACGCGGTAGATGTCACGGCGCGTGCCCGTCTCCCGCTCGCGGCTGACGAGGTTGATCTGGGTGAGGTACCGGACCGCGCCGGAGATGGCGGCGGGGGAGACGCGCAGCAGCTCGGCCAGCTCGGCGGCGGTCCTCTCGCCGGCGTCCGTGGCCAGCAGTGCGACGAACACCCTGGCAGGCATCCTCGGCATGCCCGACTCGGTGAACACCGAGGAGAAGCGCTCGATGAAGCGCAGCACGGCCTGCTCGTCCCGGTCGTCCACCTGTGTCACCGCCGGATCATCCCTTCGTGGTACGTCGAACGGGTGGCAGTTTATACGCTTCCTTAACTTCACGACTTTGTGAAATGACTGTAGCTTACCGCTCATGACTGCTGCGATATCCGTGTCGGGCCTGGTCAAGACGTTCGGCCCGACGCGTGCACTGGACGGTCTCGACCTGACCGTCCGCAAGGGGGAGGTGCACGGCTTCCTCGGCCCCAACGGGTCGGGCAAGTCGACCACCATCAGGGTCCTGCTGGGTCTATTGCGCGCCGACGCGGGCTCCGCGTCACTGCTGGGCGGGGACCCGTGGCGCGACACGGCCGAGCTGCACCGCAGGCTGGCCTACGTGCCCGGTGACGTGAGCCTGTGGCCGAACCTGACCGGTGGCGAGGTGATCGACCTGCTGGGCAGGCTTCGCGGCGGGCTGAACGAGAAGCGCCGCGCCGAGCTGCTGGAGCGCTTCGAGCTGGACCCGCGCAAGAAGGGCCGCACCTACTCCAAGGGCAACCGGCAGAAGGTGGCCCTGGTGGCGGCGCTGGCCTCGGACGTGGAGCTGCTGATCCTGGACGAGCCGACCTCCGGGCTGGACCCGCTGATGGAGGCCGTGTTCCAGGAGGCCGTCAACGAGCTGCGCGGCGAGCGGACCGTGCTGCTGTCCAGCCACATCCTGGCCGAGGTCGAGGCGCTGTGCGACCGGGTCAGCATCATCCGCAACGGTCGCACGGTCGAGACCGGCACGTTGGCCGACCTGCGCCACCTGACCCGCACCAGCGTCTCCGCCGAGCTCGTCGACGCGCCGAACGGCCTGGCCGACCTGCCGGGCGTGCACGACCTGCTGGTCGAGGGGCAGCGGGTGCGGTTCGAGGTCGACACCGACCACCTGGACACGGCGCTGCGCGCGTTGGTCGGCAGCGGCGTGCGCACGTTGACCAGCCAGCCCCCCACGCTGGAGGAGCTGTTCCTGCGCCACTACGAGGACGAGCTGCCGGGCGTCGGGGAGGCGATGTCGTCGTGACCGGCCTCGGCTCGCTGGTGCGCCTGGCGTTGCGCCGCGACCGGCTCCTGCTCGCGGTGTGGATCATCGGCCTGGTCGGCATCACGGTGTCCACCGCGTCGACCGTGGGGCAGCTGTACGGCTCGGTCGAGTCGCGGCAGCAGTTGGGCGCGACCGCGGGCAGCAACCCGGCGTTCCTGGCGATGCTCGGCCCGCTCTACGACGCGTCCACCACCGGTGGCGTGCTGGCCTGGCGGTGGGGCGTGTTCGGCGGGCTGCTGGTCGGCCTGATGAGCATGTTCCTGGTCACCCGCCACACCAGGGCGGAGGAGGAGACGGGTCGGCTGGAGCTGATCGGCTCGGCCGTCGTCTCCCGGCACGCGCCCCTGGCGGCCGCCGTGGTGGTGGCGCTGCTGGCGAGCACGGTGATCGGCCTGCTGGTCGCGCTCGGCCTGACCGGACTGGGGGAGTCGGCGTCCGGGTCGTTCGCGTTCGGGCTCGCGTTCGCCTCGGTCGGCTGGGTGTTCACCGGCGTCGGCGCGGTCAGCGCGCAGTTGTCGGAGAGCGCCCGCACGGCCAACTCGATCTCCGGGGCCGTGCTCGGCGTCGCCTACCTGCTGCGCGCCGTAGGTGACGCGGCGGGTGACGAGGGTCCCACGTGGCTGACCTGGCTGTCGCCGCTGGGCTGGCTGGAGCGGACCAGGGCGTTCGCGGGTGACCGGTTCTGGCTGCTGCTGCTCCCGGTGGCGTTGTTCGCGGTGCTGATCGCGGTGGCGTCGACCCTGGTGACCAGGCGCGACCTCGGCGGCGGCCTGCTGCCGACCCGCCTCGGCCCGGCCCGCGCGCCCCGCTCGCTGGGCAGCGCGTTCGGCCTGGCCTGGCGGTTGCAGCGGGGCATGCTGATCGGCTGGACGCTGAGCCTGTTCGTGCTCGGGGCCGTCTACGGCTCGGTCGCGCGCGGCGTGGAGCAGATGCTGGAGGCCAACCCGGCGCTGGAGAAGATCATCTCGCAGATGGGCGGCACGGGCGCGATCGTGGACGTCTACCTGGCGTCGATCCTGGGCATCATCGCCCTGTTCAGCGCGATCTACGTGGTGCAGGCGACGTTGCGGCTGCGCGCCGAGGAGACCGAGTTCCGCGCCGAGCCGGTGCTGGCCACCCCGGTCAGCCGGTTCGCCTGGGTCGCGAGCCACCTCGTGTTCGCCACCGTCGGCACGATCGTCGTGCTGGCCGCCGCCGGCTTGGGCGCGGGCCTGGTGCACGGCGCGCGCGTCGGCGACGTCGGCGGGCAGGTCGTGCGGCTGATCGGCGCGTCGCTGGCGCACGTCCCGGCGGTGTGGGTGGTCGCGGGCCTGGCGCTGGTGCTGTTCGCGCTGGTGCCGAAGCTGTCGACGGCGAGCTGGGCGGTGATCGTGGTGTTCCTGGTGCTCGGCCAGCTCGGGCCGCTGCTCCAGCTCGACCAGTGGGCCATGGACGTCTCGCCGTTCACTCACATCCCGAAGGTGCCCGGCGCGGACGTGACCGCGACCCCGTTCCTGTGGTTGACGCTGATCGCGGCGGCGCTGGTGGCGGTCGGGTTCGCCGGGTTCCGTCGGAGGGACATCGGCTGAAATCCTGAAAGAGCTCTTTCGAAAGAACTCTTTCAGGTCTACCGTCGGGGCCGTGGAACTCCCAGGGCCCCGACGGGTCACCGATGTCGACGCGCTCAAGGCGCTGGCGCACCCGCTGCGCGTGTCGTTGCTGAACCACCTGCTGGCGGTCGGCCCCCGCACGGCGAGCGAGTGCGCCGAGGCGGTCGGGTCGACCGCGTCCAACTGCAGCTGGCACCTGCGGCAGTTGGCGAAGTCCGGGTTCGTGGAGCGCGTCGAGGCCGGTGACGGGCGGGAACGGCCCTGGCGGGCCACCTCGGTCGGCTACGACGTCGGCGCGTTCGCCGACGACCCGGAGGTCCGCACCCAGCAGGACGCGCTGGTCGCGCTGGCGCTCGACGAGGACAACCGGCTGGTGCGGCGGTTCCTGGACCGGCAGCACGAGTTGCCGCCCGAGTGGCGGGAGGCCTCCGCGCTGCACGGCTACACGGTCAACGTGACCGCGGAGGAGCTGTCCGGCCTGCTCGGCATGATCGACGACATCCTGCGCCCGTACCTGGCGCCCGTTCGGCAGGACGTGCCCGAGGGCGCGCTGCCCGCCCACGTCGGTATCCGGGCGTTCCCGAGGTGACCGGGCCGCTGGGAGTGCCGGCGTTCCGCCGGTTGTGGATCGCCGGGTTCGTCTCCGAGATCGGCGACTGGGTGCTGCTGGTCGCGCTGCCGGTGTACGTGTACCAGCGCACCGGCTCCGCGGCGGCGACCGCGACGACGTTCGTGGTGGCGCTGCTGCCCAGCCTGGCGCTGTCGCCGCTGGCCGGGGTGCTGGCCGACCGGTGGGACCGGCGGAAGCTGATGCTGCTGGTCAGCCTCGCCCAGGCGGTCACCCTGCTGCCGCTGCTGACCGGCGACCTGGTGCTGGTGAACGTGGTGACGGCGGTGCAGGCCGGGTTGGCGGCGCTGTTCGAGCCGGCCAAGAACGCGTTGCTGCCGACGCTGGTACCGCGCGACCAGGTGCCCGCGGCCAACGGTCTGGTGGGGCTGAACGCCAACCTGGCCCGGCTGGTCGGCGCGTCCCTGGGCGGGCTGCTCCTCGGCTACGCCGGGCTGTCCGGTGTGGTGCTGGCGGACGTGGCGTCGTTCCTGCTCGCGGCGGCGCTGCTGGCGACGCTAGGCACGCGTGACGCGGTGCGTGAGGCGGGGAAACCCGCGTGGCGGGCCTGGCTGGACGGCCTGCGTGAGATCCGCGGCCCGTTGCGGCCGATGGTCGGCGTGGTCGCGTTGATGGCGACGGGCCAGGGACTGTTCGTGGTGCTGTTCGTGGTGTTCGTGACCGAACGGCTCGGCGGGGGAGCGGCCGAGGTGGGGTTGCTGCGGGGCGTCCAGGCGGTCGGCGGGCTGCTCGGCGGCCTGCTGGTCGGTGCGCTGGCACGACGGCTCCCACCCGGACGGCTGCTGGGCGTGTCGCTGGTCGGCTTCGCCGTGGTCGCCGCGGTGGGCTGGAACGGGCCGCGCGTGACGACGGCGCTCGCGTTCTACCTGGCCGTGTTCGTGGTGGTGGGCGTGCCGGGAGTGATCGCCGGTGCCGGGATGATGTCGGTGCTGCAACTGCACGCGTCCGACGAGGTGCGCGGCCGGGTGATGGCGACGTTCGTCAGCCTGTTCGACGGCGGTCAGGCGCTCGGTATGGTGCTCGCCGGCGCGCTCACGCCCGTGGTCGGCCTGTCCGCGCTGCTCAACGTCCAAGCGGCGCTCTACCTGACGGCCGGCGTGCTCGCGCTGGCCGCTCTCGACCTCCGCCGGCCCCGGGTCACCGTTCGGGCGCGCGGGTCGAGCCCGGACGCCTGAGCAGCACGGGCGGCACGGCCAGCACCAGCCCGGCGGGCACGAGGAACGCGCTCACCGGGTCGAGGTGGTACAGCGGCACGAACGCCACCGGCGACGCCGCGCCACCCAGGAACCGCAACGACTGCAGCACCGACACCGAGCCGCCCCGGTTGGGGTCGTCGGAGGACAGCACGAGCGCGTTCAACCCGACGATCACCGCCTGGCTGAACGCGCCCGCCACCGCCCACAGCGCCGCGACCGCGACCACCGACGGCACCACCCCGACGCCCGCCAGCAGCACCCCGCCGACCGCCGCGCCTGCCATCGCCCACCGCCGCGCCCCGAACCGGTCGATCGCCCACCCGGTCAACCGCGCGCTGAAGATCCCCACCAGGCCGAACCCGGTCAGCACCAGCCCGCGCTGCCCCGCGCCCAACCCGAACGAGTCACCCAGCCGCAACGCCACCAGGAACGACACCCCGCCCAGGCAGCCCCAGGCCACGAACCCGACCGCCGCCAACCGCAACGTCCGAGGCCGCCAGGCACTGCGCAACCGCGGCCGTTCGGCGGCACGTGGAGGGTCGGCGGGCAACCCGACCACCGCCAACGCGCCCGCCACCACCGCCGCGCCGACGAACGCCCACCGCCACGACGCCTCCGCCGCCAGCCCGCCCAACAGCGGCGCCGACGTCTGCCCGGCCGCCTGCATGGACGCGAACCACCCCAGCGCCCGCCCCAACCGCGCCTTCGGCGTCACGGCCGCGATCGCCGCCAGCAGCAGGGGAGTGGTGAACGCGTTCGCGGCCCCCTGCACCGCCCGCCCGCCCATCAACACGGGAAACGACCACGCCACCGCGCACAACGCCGACGCCAGGACGTACACGGTGTAGGCGACGCGCACGGTCCGCCGTGCGCCCCACCGTTCGCCCAACGTCCCGGAAACCAGCATGAGCACCGCGAACGGCACCAGGTAACCGGTCAACGTCGCCGCCGCCGACCCGGCCGAGACCCCGAAGTCCCCACCCACCTCGGGCAGCACGGACGCCGTCATGGCACCACCGAAGGGCCCCAGGAACCCACCCGCGTACAACGCCGCCACCCGAACGCGTGACCGGGACTTATCCACAGGAGCCACCTTCACCGGCGAAATTGTCGGCCCTGCGTGGCAGGGTGAAAGCAGGGGTCCCCTTGGGCGAGGACCCCTGCGAAGCCGTGGGTCCCGGCGGAACCCGTCGACTGGGCGGGGGCTGGGCGGCTTCGGCGGATCGGGCAACCGAACAGGATCGGGCGACTCGGCGGGACGGGTGACCCGGCAGAGCCGGCTGACCTGGCGAAACCGGGTGATCAGGCGAAACCGGGTGACCAGGCAGGGCTGTGCGACCTGGCGTGTCGGGCAACCTGCCGGAATCCCGATGACCTGGCCGATCGCGTCCGACCACCACCGCACGTCCGACCACCACCGCACGTCCGGCCATCCACCGGAGACCGACCGGCCGCGTGGCGTCGACCCGGCCCACCCCGCCGATAGATTCCCCCGGTGAGCGAGCAGTTGCCCGGTGGCGGCGTCGAGCTGTCACCCGCCGAGATCGAAGCCCTCGACGCGAAGTGGTCGTCGAGCTGGACCCCGGACGCCGTCGCACGACGACTGGCCGGGATCGCCACACCCTGGTGCGTGGCCGCGGGCTGGGCTCTCGACCTGTTCCAGGGCACCCGGACGCGCGCGCACGGGGACATCGAGATCGCGATCCCGGCCGCCGGCTTCCCCGAGGTCCGCACCCGCTTCCCCGAATACGCCTTCGACGCCGTGGGCAGCGGCCGGATCTGGGAGGACGCCACACCGGAGGTGCTGGCCGCCACCCACCAGACCTGGCTGCGCGATCCGGCCACCGGGGACTACCTGCTCGACGTGTTCCGCGAACCGCACGACGGCGACACCTGGATCTGCCGGCGCGACGAGACGATCCGGCTGCCCTACCGCGAGGTCATCCACCACACCGACGCGGGCATCCCCTACCTCGTGCCCGAACTGGTCCTGCTGTTCAAGGCCAAGCACGTCCGCCCCAAGGACCAGGCGGACTTCGACCGGACGGTCCCGCTCCTGACCCCGACCCGGCGCGGCACCCTCGCCGAGCTCCTCAGCCGCGCGCACCCGGGACATCGTTGGCTCGCGGACCTCTAGCCGTCGGCCGTGGGCTCACATGCCCGTCGGCCCGCGACCCGGGCCCCGGCCGCGTCGCCGCAGGTACCGCTCGAACTCCGCGGCGATCGCGTCACCGCTGGCCTCGGTGATCTGGATCTCCGCGTCACCGCGCTCCTCCAGCGCCCGCACGTAGTTGCGCACGTCCTCGTCCTCGTCGGCCATCTCGCTGACCGTCCGCTCCCACTCCTCGGCCTGCTCCGGCAGGGCGCCGAGCGGCACCTCGACGTCCAGCACCTCCTCGACCCGGTGCAGCAGCGCGAGCGTCGCCTTCGGCGAGGGCGGCTGGGAGACGTAGTGCGGCACGGCGGCCCAGAACGAGATCGCCGGCACGCCCGCCTGCACGCACAGGTCCTGGAACACGCCGACGATCCCCGTCGGCCCCTCGTACCGGGAGCGCTCCAGCCCGTACTTCGCCGCCGCCGCCTCGTCGTACGCCGTCCCCGTCACGGGCACCGGCCGCGTGTGCGGGGTGTCCATCAGCAACGCGCCCAGCGTCACCACGGTGGTCACGCCCAGGTCCTCGATGTGCCCCAGCAGTTCGGACGCGAACTTCCGCCACCGCATGTTCGGCTCGATCCCGTGCACGAGCACCACGTCGGTGGACGACCCCGGCGGGCGGCACACCGACAGCCGGGTCGTCGGGAATTCAACCCTCCGGGTGACGCCGTCCACCAGGCGGACTGTGGGCCGGGTCACCTGGAAGTCGTAGTAGTCGTCCGGATCGATCTCCGCCAACGGCGTCGCGTCCCACGTGAGCTGGAGGTGTTCGATCGCCGTACTGGCGGCGTCTCCTGCGTCGTTCCAACCCTCGAAGGCGCACACCATGATCGGATTGGTGAGCGGTGCGCTGGGGTCGAAGGGGGTCTGGGCGGCCTGGTCCGGATCGGTCACGCGGCCAGACTACGACCACCGCCGCACACCCGACGCCGTAGGCTTGGCCCACGTCGGGTCGTGTCACGCCGCCCGCCCCCGGCGTGCCCGCCGACCGCGTCCCCGCAGCAGCGGGCAGGGCGGTGCCCGCGCTACCGGCCGACGCCGATCCCGAGGAAGTTTCCGCAGGTCATGACGGTCGTCGCGAGATCTTCACGGAGATCAGGTGGACGTCGCGCGCCACGCAGCCGTCGAAGCGCGCGCGGACGCCACGAAGACCAACACCTTCGGGGTCGGCACCCCGCGACCGCTTACCCCGAACAGGTGAAGGCATCCTTGAGCCCACCGCCGTGGCGGAGAAGTTCACCCCGTGATCGCGAAGGACGCACATGACGGTCGAGGCTGTGCTGTGGGACATGGACGGCACGCTGCTGGACTCCGAGAAGCTCTGGGACATCCCGCTCTACGAGTTTGTGGAGAAGCTCGGCGGCACGCTGTCGTTGGCCACCAGGCAGGCGATGGTCGGGTCGAGCGTGCCCCGGACGATGTCGATGCTGTTCGCCGAGGTGGGCGTCGACCGGCCTGCGGCCGAGGACCTGGTGGACGGCGCGGCGTGGATCATGCGGCGCACCGAGGAGGTGTTCCGCGCCGGGCTGCCGTGGCGGCCGGGCGCGCGTGAGGCGCTGCGCGCGGTCCGCGACTCGGGCGTGCCGATGGCGTTGGTGACGTCGACCGAGCGGCAGCTCACCGAGGTCGCGCTCGACACCATCGGCCGGGACCTGTTCGACGTCACGGTGTGCGGCGACGAGGTGGACCGCCGCAACAAGCCGCTGCCCGACCCGTACCTGAAGGCCGCCCGGCTCCTCGGCGTCGACCCGGCCCGGTGCGTCGCGGTCGAGGATTCGCCGACCGGGGTGGCCTCCGCCGTGGCGGCCGGCTGCACGGTCCTGGTCGTGCCGTGCGACGTGCCGGTGGAGCAGGGCGAGCGCCGCGTGTTCCGCGAATCCCTGGAGGGAGTCGACCTCGCGGCGCTCGCCGTGCTGCTAGACCGCTGACACCCGCCGCGCCGGACGCGTGGCCGGGTCGACCAGCAGGCCGAACACCACGCCGAGGCCGAGCCACAGCGTGGCCGTCTCGGCGAGGGAGGCCAGCCGGAAGTCCCACAGCACGCTGCCCGGCACGTCCGGCGGCACCGCGTCCGGCGTGGCCGGGAACGCCACCACCAGCACGACCACCGCCACCACCACGGCCAACGCCACCGCGGTGGCGCGGACCGGCGGCGACAGCCGGTCGAGCCGGGAGGCCAGGTAGCTCGCACCGAACGCGACCAGCAGCCCGGCCGCGATCAGCCCGAGGTAGAGCACCGTGCGGTACTCCACCGTGTCGGCGTCACCCACCGCGGGCGGGTTGGCCGGGTACTTCACCGCGGGCAGCACCGCCGCCGCGCCGAACGCCGCCGCCGACAGCGTCACCGCCCGCACGAACGGCGCCTTGGACGCGAACCAGCGCCGCGACCCCGCGTACGCGGTGGCGAACAGCGCGCCGACGGCGACGCCCACCAGCACCGCGGCGAGCACACCGCCGACCACCTGCGTGCCGCGGTCGAACAGCTCCTCGTGCCCGTGACCGGCGTCGTGCTCGGCCTGCCGGGCCTCTTCGACGGCCAGCGCCGCCCGGATCGGCGCACCGGCCACCAGCACGCCGACCAGGCCCGCGAGCAGCCCGGACACCGCTCCGGCACCGGCGCCGCGCAGCAGCAGACCCCGGTAACCGTTCGTCGGCACGGCGGTCGCGCCTAGTGGCACGGGACGCCGAGCGCGTGGCGCCCGTCGTGGAAGAACTCGTGCACGACGCCTGCGGCGTGGCCGAGCGTGATGCCGTTCTCCTGCAGGACCAGCCAGACCACGGTCAGCGCGACCAGGGCGACGGCGAAGGCCCACTTGGGGATGGGGACGGAAAGGGGGTGCGCGGGGCTCGTCATGACGGCCTCCTCCATACCTCGTGGAAGGTCAACAACAACTCGTGCCGCAGCCGGTCTCCTGACTCCCGGATCGACGCCGTCCCCGCGTCTTCCCAGCCGCTCCACGCGACCAGTGACGTTCTCGGCGGGTTGGCTCCCCGGTCACAGTGGCGAGGACCGCGCCGGATTCACACCGGCTTCCCGTCCACTGCGGCGTTGCGAACCGTAGATGTCGATCGAGGGCCGGCACAACCGACCAGACGAGTTGTCGTGTTCGTCACCCGTCGCCCGTCACCGCGCGGGCAGGGGGCAGTCGCCGCACGTGCCGCCGCCGTCGAGCCGGTAGTACAGGCAGCAGCTGCGCCGCCGGAACACCACCTCGCCGGGGAACGGGACGAACTCGCCGGTGCCCTTCAGCGGCGGGTCGGCGAACAGCTCGTCGGCCAGCCGGACGCAGTCGATGCCGTTGCGGCTGATCGTGCGCAACGCGCCCGCCACGTTCGACCCGGCGTTGCCCCAGAGCAGGCCGCGCGCGACCGGCGTGACCGCCTGCACCGCCTCCACCACCGGCTCCAGCGACTCGGCGATGCCGCCGCCCTCGACCGGGTCCTTGAGCCGGACCTGGAGCCCGTCCGGGCGGTACCGCCACCACACGTTGGCGGGGCGGACGTCCGGCACGGCGCCGCCGACCGCGCGTGCGGCGACGACCGGGCTCAGCACCCGCGCGGTGTAGCCGAGGAAGAACAGCGACGCGGCGACCCGCCGTTCCCCGGTGCGGTACCGGGCGGCGATCCGGTCGAGGGCGTCGGGCAGGGCTGGGCCGTGCGACAGGGCCTCGCCGTCGTGCCAGCCGTCGTCGGGACGGCCGACGTCGAGGGCGAAGAAGGGGCTGAGGCCGCGGATCTCACGCAGGGTGGCCAGGACTCGGGCGAACTCGGACACGTGCCCTAGTCTGCCGCCGTGGACGCACTGGGGCTGGGACTGACCCTCGGCCTGGCCGCGAGCATCAGCCCCGGCCCGCTGTTGGTGCTGGTGGTGACGTCGGCGCTGCGGTCGGGCTGGAAGTCCGGCGCCCTGACCGCCTGCGCCCCGCTGCTGTCCGACGCCGTCGTGGTCGCCGTGACCCTGCTCCTGCTGGACCGCCTGCCCGCGCGGGCGCTGGGTGTGCTCGGCGTCGTGGGCGCGGTGTTCGTCGTGTACAGCGGCGTGCAGACCATCCGGGAGGCGCGATCGGCCTCCCTGACCACCCCGGCCCCGACCACCCCACCCCCACCGGCCGAGAGCCCGGCCGCACCGGAGCCGTCACCCGCTCCACCGGAGCCGTCACACGCTTCGCAGGGGTCGCCGCCCAGGGGAACCCTGAACTCGATTCTACCGCCGGGGTCCGACAATCCCGGCTCGCTCGCCCTGCGCCGGGCGGTGCTGCTGAACCTGCTCAGCCCGCACCCGTGGATCGCGTGGGCGACCGCGCTCGGCCCCCTCACCATCACCACCTGGCGCGCGTCGGCCGTCTCGGGCGCGGCGCTGGTGATCGGGTTCTACCTCACCCTGGTCGGCGGGAAGGTCGTGATCGCGCTGCTCGTCGCCCGCGGCCGCCGCCGGCTCGGCGACACCGGCTACCGCCGCGCCCTCACCGCCGCCGGCGCGCTGCTCGTGCTCGCGGGCATCGCGATGGGCGTCGAGTTCGCGACCCCCTGACGGCGAGCGACCGCGGGCCGAGCGGGAATCCGGCTGACACCGTCCCCGGCCCACCGCTATGCATGGCACCGTGCCCATGACCGACGAAGCGTTCCTCGACCACGTCGCCGACCGTCTGGCGGCCCTGCCCGCCGTGCACGCCGTCACCCTCGGCGGCTCGCGTGCCCAAGGCACCCACACCCCCGACAGCGACTGGGACCTGGCCGTCTACTACCGGGGCGGCTTCGACCCCGCCGACCTGCGCGCGGTCGGCTGGGAGGGCGAGGTCTCGGAGATCGGCGGGTGGGGTGGCGGCGTCTTCAACGGCGGCGCCTGGCTCACCGTCGACGGCAGGCGGGTCGACGTCCACTACCGCGACCTCGACGTGGTCGAGCGCGAGCTCGCCGAAGCCGGACAGGGTCGCTTCCGCTGGGAGCCGCTGATGTTCCACCTCGCGGGCATCCCCAGCTACCTGGTCGTCGGCGAACTCGCGCTGAACCGGGTGCTGCGCGGCGACCTGCCCCGGCCCGCGTACCCGGAGGCGCTGCGCACGGCGGCGTCGGCGGCGTGGCGGGACAGGGCCGCGTCGACCCTGGACTACGCCCTCGTCGCGCACGCGCCGGGCGGCAGGCTGGCCGAGGTCGCGGCCACGCTGGTCACCGCTGCCCTGCAGACCGCGCACGCGGTACTCGCCGCCCGCGGCCAGTGGACGACGAACGAGAAGCGGCTGTTGCGGGACGCGGGACTGCGCGGCGTTGACGCGATCGTGGCCGGCCTGCGGCCGGAGCCCGAGGCGTTGGCGCGGGCGGTCGCCGAGGCGCGGGAGCTGTTCCGGGCGGCCTGACCTACGCCAGGTAGAACGTGATCAGATCGCCGCGCACCGGCGGGAACAGGGTGTGCATCAGGTGGGTGTTCGGACCCGGGTACACGTCGGCGAACCGCGCGGTCAGGCCTTCGAGGCCGTGCGGGCCGAACAGCAGCGACGCCAGCATGTCCGGTGCGACCCCCGCGCCACCGGCCGCCGCGGGACCCTGCATCCGACCGCCCACCACGACCGGCCCCACCTCACCCGCCTTGAACGGCAGCCGCACGTGCGACCGGTAGAACGAGACGATCGCCTCACCCTCGCGGTCGCCGTAACCGCCGTCCGCCAACCGCTTCCCGAACACCGGCCGCAGGTGGTCCAGCAACGCCACCGGGTCGCCGATCCGCACGTAGTAGGAGTTCGCTTCGTTCTTCGCCGGCCCGAGGAACGGTTCCAGCGCCGCCCCCGCCACCGAACCCGGCCGCTCGGTCACCTCGTCGGCCCCGGTCAGCGCGAGCAGCGCGTGCGCCGCCGCCTCGTCCACCGCGGCCGTCTCGCACAGCCGCAAGCCCTCCTCCGGCGGCGTGGTGCGACCGGTGGCGACTGGCACGCCGTCCCGCTCCACCAGCCACTGCGTGCTGCCGTCCCGTGCCACCAGCCACCGCCACAGGGCGGGGGAGTGCGGCATCCGCAGGTCGGCCCGCGCCTGCTCGGCGTCCTGCAAGCGGGCCATCGCCGGGATGTCCTCGACGCCCGCCGCGCGCAGCACGTGCCCGGCGCCGTCGGGACGGCCCGTCACCGGCCGGGTGGCCGAGATCGGGATCGCGTAGGTGTAGCCGAACTGGCGGTAGAAGTAGGGGATGCCCTGCATCACGTTCACCAACCGGCCGAGTGCGGCGGACCGCTCGTGCGCCCACCCCATCAGCGCGCGGACCAGCCCGCGACCCTCGTAGTCGCGGTCCGTGGCGACGAGTTCCACCTGGCTCGCCGGGATCTCCACCCCGTCGAGCACCAGCGTCTCGTCCAGCAGGGTGGCGGTGGACACGACCCGGTCGCCGTCCACGACGACCGCGCACGCCTCCCAGCCCGCGTCCGGGTCCTGCACCACCAGGCGGTGGTCGACGGCGTCGGCCGGTTCGCCCCGGTCGGCCAGCAGCGCGCCGATCTGGTCGAGGTCTTCCGGACGCGCGGTCCGCAGCACCAGCCCTTCGGTCATCAGGGCAGTGTGTTGGGTGTGCCGAAAGTCGCGCCAACGGTTTTTCGGTGGCGGCGCCGTTCCCTCCCACGCAGAATCCGCGCCATGCCCTGGTTGCCCGCTGACTTCGCCCACCCGACCCGCGTCCCGCTCGACGCCGAACACCACCTGCGGCCCATCCGCGAGTCCGATGTGGACGTCGACTACCCCGTCGTGATGGGCTCGCGCGAGCGGCTGTGGTCCTTGTACGGGGAGAAGTGGGGCTGGCCGCCCGCCGACATGACCCACGAGCAGGACCGCGTCGACCTCGCCCGGCACGAACGGGAGCAGGACGCGCACGAGTCGTTCAACTACGCGCTCTTCAACGCCGACGAGACCGAGCTGTACGGGTGCGTGTACATCGACCCCGTCTCGGACCCCGAGCGCGCCGACGACGCCCGGATCTCGTGGTGGGTCGTGGACGAGCGCGTGGGCACGGAACTGGAGCGCGCGCTCGACGCGTTCGTGCCGAAGTGGATCGCCGAGGTGTGGCCGTTCAGGAGCCCGCACTACGGGATCTAGTGTTCGTGCGGTGACACCGTTGGCCAAGTGGACCATCGTCTCGGTCTGCCTCACCGTGCTCGCCGTGCTCGTGCCGTGGGGCAGCCATGGCGATCACGACGTCGAGCTGTCCCGCCTGCCGCTGTGGTGGGCCTACCTCGGCGCGGCGGTCGTGATGCACGCGTCCGCCCGCGTCCGGTCGGTCTCCGCGGGGTTCGCCGTGGTCGCGCTCGTGGCGGCGGTGGTCGTCGCGACGGGCTACGACGCGTCGTCGGAGGTCTTCCCCGACGTCGCCCCGACGGTCGCGCCCCGTCCCGGCCCGGGCGTGCTGTTCGCGGTGGCCTCGGTGGCGGCCCAGGTCGCCGGCCTGCGCGCACGGGTCCGCGCCTGACCTGGCTGCCTGCGGCCGTTCGGGGGATGGGAGGATCAGGCACCGTGAAGACCTTCGACGAGCTGTTCGCCGAGCTGAGCGAACGCGCACGCACCCGCCCTGAGGGCTCCGCCACCGCCGCGGCTCTGGAGGCCGGGGTGCATGCGCAGGGCAAGAAGGTGCTCGAGGAGGCGGGCGAGGTCTGGATCGCCGCGGAGCACGAGTCCGACGAGCGCCTGGCCGAAGAGGTCTCCCAGCTGCTGTACCGGGTGCAGGTGCTGATGCTCGGCCGCGGTCTCACGCTCGAAGACGTCTACAAGCACCTGTGATCCTGGAAGTCGCCGCGCTCGACGTCCGCCCCGGGCTGGAGGCGGACTTCGAGCGGGCGTTCGACCAGGCGCGCGAGGTCATCGCCCGGTCGCCCGGGTTCGTCTCGCTCGACCTGAGGCGGTCGGTCGAGCAACCGTCCCGGTACCTGCTGCTGGTGTCGTGGGAACGGCTGGAGGACCACACGGTCGGCTTCCGGCAGGGGCCGCTGTACCCGAGGTGGAAGGCGTTGCTGCACCACTTCTACGACCCGTTCCCGACCGTCGAGCACTACCGCCCGGTCTGACCGCGCAGCAGTTCGACCACCTGGTCGTCGGTGGTCTGCTCGAAGTGCCCGTAGAACCGCCCGACGGCCCGGAAGTCGGTCCGCGGGTGCGGGCACACCACCAGGTCGGCGTCGGCCTCCAGGGCGCGCACCGAGTCCGCCGCGCCCACCGGCACCGCGAGCACCAGGCGGCGCGGGAGCTGCCCGCGGGCCTCGCGCAGCGCGGCACGGGCCGTGACGCCGGTGGCCAGGCCGTCGTCCACGACCAGCACGTCACGCCCTTCGAGCCGCACCGGGCCGTCGCGGTACAGCTCCAGCCGCCGCCGGGCCTCCTGCCGTTCGGCCGCGGCCTTCTCGGCCAGGTCCTCGGGCGTCAGGCCGAGCGCGCGCAGGGCGTCCTCGTCGAAGATCGCCGCGCCGTCCGCGGTGACCGCGCCGACGCCGTACTCGGGGTGGCCGGGCGCCCCGATCTTGCGGGCCACGGCCACGCCCAGCTCACCGCCCAGCGCAGTGGCGACCTCGAAGGCGACCGGCACGCCGCCGCGCGCCAGGCCGAGCACCAGCGGGTCGGTCCACGACCGCTCCACCAGCGCCCGGGCGAGCACCCGGCCGGCGTCGGAGCGGTCCGCGAACCTCACCCCTCCATGGTGCGCGCGCCGCTCGCCGGCTGCGACCGTGCGCCTAGCGCTCCCGCACGAACAGCGACTGCGCGCTGCGCCCCACGGGCCCCCGCTCGTCGTGCAGCACGCTGCTCGCCACCCCGACACCGGACGGCCCGATCACCGTCCGCGCGTCCAGGGCGAACCACTCGCCGACCGGCTCGCGGTGCAGGTGCACGGTCAGGTCGGTGTTGATCGCGTACCAGGTGCGGATGTCCAGCCGGCTGGACACGCCGCTCGCCGAGTCGGCCGCGGTGAACAGGCGCTGCGCCGCGCTCGGCTCCTCACCGGCCACCACGCGCACCCGCGCCCGCGCCCAGACCACCGCGTCACCGGGCGCGAAGATGCCGCCGCTGACCGAGCGCCACTCCATGGCGGCCAGGTAGCCGCCCCGCCAGTGCTCCGGGACGGCCATCGGCTCGCACTCCGACGGCGGCACCGGGGTCGCACCCGCACCGGACGCCACCGCCGCCGTGTCACCGGCCACGATCCGCCACACGTTCGCCCGCAGCACCGGACGGCCGCCGTGCGCCAACTCGGCCGTCAGCAGCTCCACCGAACGCCCGGGCCGCAGCACCGACGCCGTCACGGTCAGCTCCGCCACCGGCACCGGGCCCAGCACCTCGAACGCGACCCGTGCCAGCACCGCCTCCGGCCGCGGCGCGCACCGCTCCAACGCCCGCACCAGCAGCGCCGACGGCGGCCCCAGGTGCTGGCTGTCCTCGCCCCACGGCCCGGTGGTGTGCCCGGTCGCGGCGAACCGGTCGGCCCCCAGCTGCTCGTAGAACGCGTCCATCAGCGCACGCCCTCCTCAGTCGGCCCGGTCCAGCACGGTCTCCACCCCGGCGTCCGGCTCCGGCCAGCCCGGGTACGGCGGCGGCGTGCCGTCGAACGCCGGGCACAGCGCCTTGTGGTCGCAGTAGTCGCACAGCCTGCCCGGGTTCGGTCGGAAGTCGCCCGACTTCGCCGCGCGCAGGATCGCGTCCCAGATCGCCTCCAGCGTGCGCTCGAACCGGGCCAGCTCCGCCTCGTCCGGCTGGTAGGCCAGCGCCTGCCGGTCGGCCAGGTACATCAGCCGCAGCTGGCGCGGCACCACCCCGCGCAGCCGCCACAGCACCAGCGCGTAGAACTTCATCTGGAACAACGCCTTGGCCTCGCCGATCTCGCGCGGCGCGGCCCCGGTCTTGTAGTCGACCACCCGGATCTCGCCGGTCGGCGCCACGTCCACGCGGTCGATGTACCCGCGCAGCAGCACGCCCGAGGGCAGCTCCCACTCCACCAGCAGCTCACGGGCGTCCGCGTCGAACCGGCGCGGGTCCTCCAGCCCGAAGTAGCCGTCCAGCAGCTCCTCCGCCGACGCGAGCCACTGCTCCTGCTCCGGGTCGCCCTCCGCGAACAGCTCGGCGAACTCCGGCCGCTCGGCCCGCACCCGCTCCCAGGCCGGGCCGACCAGGGCCCGCGCGGTCTCCGGCAGCCGTTCGGCGGCCGGCAGCCCGAACAGGTCCTCCAGCACCGCGTGCACCACCGTGCCGCGCACCTGCGCCCTGGTCGGCTTCTCGGGCAGCCGGTCGACGGCGCGGAAGCGGTACAGCAGCGGGCACTGCTTGAAGTCGCCCGCTCGCGAGGGCGACAGCGCTGGCCTGCGAACAGGGCGCTCGGTGATCGTCGGCACTGCCATGGGACGCAACCCTAGGCCAACCCCCCGACAAGATCGGGTTCCGCTACGCGGCGGCGTGGGCGTAGTCCGGCAGGTCGATCTTGTTCGTGATGTCCTTGCCCACCTTCAGCATCAGGGCGAGCAGGAACCGGTTGCCCAGCAGGCCGTTGCGCAGGCGCAGGCCGAACGCGCTGCCGGGGGCCAGGAACCGGCCGGTGCGGTCGCCGCCCTTCTGGCACCGCTGCGCGTAGTCCCGCATCCGGTCCTCGTACCGCCGGAACGCCGCCGCGTGGTCGCCGTCCGCCGCGGCCAGCTCGCCCGCCAGCACGTACGCGCCGACCACGGCGGTGCCCGTGCCCATCCCGCCGATGGTGGCGCCGCAGGCCGCGTCACCGACGAGCGCGACCCGGCCCCGCGACCACGGCCGGACGTCGACCCGGCTGATCGAGTCGAAGTACAGCTCGTCCGCGTGCTCCAGCGACGCCAGCAGCCGGGGCGTCTCCCAGCCCACGTCCCGGAACGCGTCCGAGATCAGCCGCCGCTGCCGGTCCACGTCACGCCGGTCGTACTCCAGGAGCGGCGACTTGAACGCCACGAACGCGCTCGGCCGGTCCGGGCCGCCGGTGGTGGACACGAGCCGTCCCGGCACGTTGTAGCTCACCGGCTCGGCCGCGATGTCGAGATCGGCGGGCAGGTCCCAGCTCGCCACGTAGTAGCCGAGGTGGCTCACGTACCGCTCCTCCGGCCCGAAGGCCAGCGCGCGCACCCGCGAGTGGATCCCGTCCGCGCCGATGACCAGGTCGAACGTGCGCCGGGCCCCCGACGCGAACGTGACGTCGACGCCGTCGGGGGTCTCGGCCATCGCGGCGATCGAGTCGCCGAAGACGTAGTCCACCCGGTCTGCGCCGTGCTCGTGGAGCACCCGCGAGAGGTCGCCGCGCAGCACCTCGATGTCGCCGCCCGCGAAGTCGCCGGGCAGGTGCAGGAGGGTGCGGCCGCGCTCGTCGACGAACGTCATCGGGCTGCCGCCGGTCTGCACCTCGCGCAGCCGGTCCAGCACGCCCATCCGGTCGAGCACGCCGAGGTGGGTCTCGCCGCGGAAGTCCACCGCCGCGCCGCCGCCGCGCAGGGCGGGCGCGATCTCCACCACCGTCGGCTCGAAGCCGTACCGCGCCAGCCAGTAGGCCAGCGCCGGCCCGGCGACGCTCGCGCCGGAGATCAGGACCTGCTTGTCCACCATCGTCGCCCCAAACTGTGTCCATCGGAAGCAATTCTATTTGTGTATGTTAGACACAGTTTTTCCGCGGCGGCAACACCGGAGGTGGCGATGGACCTGACGGGCAGCCTCGACCTGCTGTGGGGCGACCGCCCCGGCCCCCGTCGCGGCCCCAAGCCAGCCCTCACCCACGACCGCATCGCCCACGCCGGCATCGCGATCGCCGACGCCGAGGGGCTCGCCGCCGTCTCGATGCAGCGGGTAGCCGCGGACCTCGGCTTCACGAAGATGTCCCTGTACCGCTACGTGCCGGGCAAGTCCGAGCTGGTCGCGCTCATGGCAGACCTGGCGATGGGCGCGCCGCCCGCCGACCTGGGCGGCGGCGACCGGTGCGAACGGCTCCGCGCGTGGGCGCTGGCGCTCCTGCCCGGTTTCGTGCGGCACCCCTGGGTGCTGGAGGTCACCACCGGCCCGCGCGTGGTCGGCCCCAACGAGCTGGCCTGGACCGAAGCCGCGCTGGCCGTGCTCGACGGCACCGGCCTGGGCGGCGCCGCGCGACTGGACGTGCTGGCCGTGCTCGCCGGGCACGTCCGCAACCTCGCGCAGCAGACGGCGAGGACGCCGGACGGCGACACCGGGACGCGGTTCGGCGCGATCCTGGCCGAGATCGTGCGCGAGCGGGGCGACCGGTACCCGGCGGTGGCGGCGGCGTTGGCCGAGGCGGCCGAGGGCGGCGAGGACCAAGCCCTCGGCTTCGGCCTGGACCTCATCCTCGACGGCCTGCGCGCCCGCATCGGCGACCCGGCGCCGTCCAGGCCCGATCCGACGTCCGGACCTGATCCAACACAGTCCTGATACACCCGGCCGCCTAGGCTCGGCACGTGGCGACGACGGGGAGTTGGCGACGGCAGGTCGGCCGGGACGGCGGGCTGCCGCTGTTCCGCGCGGCCGGGATCCCCGTGCTGCTCGCGCCCTCGTGGTGGCTCGGCTCGGCGGCCATCGTGGTGCTCTACGCGCCGCTGGTCGGCCGCATCGCGCCCGGCACGGGCGGCGTCACCGGCGTGCTGCTCGCCGCCACCTTCGCGATCTTCCTCGGCCTGTCGGTGCTGGCCCACGAACTCGGCCACAGCCTCGTCGCCCTGCGCCTGGGCCTGCCGGTGCGCAGGCTGCGCCTGTTCCTGCTCGGCGGCGTGTCCGAGGTGATGCGCACCCCGACCCGTCCCGGCCACGAGGGCGCCATCGCCGCCGCGGGCCCGATCGTCTCCATCGTCCTGGCGGGCGCGTTCGCGCTGGCCGCCTCCACCATCCGGCAGCCCGACGCGGTGTGGCTGCTGATCGCGCAGACCGCGTTCGCCAACGCCGCCGTCGCCGTGTTCAACCTGCTCCCGGGCCTGCCGCTGGACGGCGGGCGGATCCTGCGGGCGGGCGTGTGGGCCGTCACGGGCCACCGCGCGACCGGCACGAAGGCCGCCGTGATCGGCGGCGGCGTGGTGGCCGCGCTGCTCGTCGTCTGGGCCGTCTGGGGCGTGCTCGACGGCGCCGAGGACCGCTGGATCCGCTTCGGCGTGTGCCTGCTGACCGCGTGGTTCGTGCTGGCAGGCGCGCGCGGGGAGTTCACCGCCGAGCGCCGCAGCACCTGGCCCGACGGCCTCACCCTGGGCGAGCTCGTCCGCCCCGTGCTCCAGCTGCCCGCCGAGAGCCCGGTGTCGGGCGCGCTCACCGCGTCCGCCGGCCGGGGCGTGGTCCTGGTCCGCGCGGACGGCGTCGCGGCCGGGCTGCTCGACCGCGAGATGGCACGCCGGCTGGCCAGCACCTCGCCGCACGCGCCCGCCGAGCAGGCCGCCGTGCCGATCCGGCCGGAGACCGTGCTGCTGGAGAACGAGACCGGCGCCGAGGTGGTCGAGCGCGTGCACGGCACCGCCGCCTGGGAGTACCTGGTCGTGGACCTCGAAGGACGGCCCGCGGGCGTGCTGCGCCGCGAGGACCTCAAGGCCGCGCTGAACCGCCGCTGACCTGCCCGTCGCCGTCGAGCAGCCCCGCCTCCTGCGCCAGGATCGCCGCCTGCACCCGCGACCGCAGGTCCAGCTTCGTCAGCACCCGCGACACGTGCGTCTTCACCGTCGTCTCACCGATGTGCAACTTTCGCCCGATCTGGTGATTCGACAGGCCCTCGCCGAGGCAGTGCAACACCTCGACCTCACGGTCGGTGAGCGCGTCCAACCCGGCCGGGCGGGATCGCGGCACGGACGAGGCGAACTCCCGCATCACCCGCCGCGTCACGCTCGGCGCCAGCACGCCGTCACCGGCCGCGACCTGCCGCACCGCGTCCACCAGCGCGGACGACTCCACGGACTTCAGCAGGAACCCCGCCGCACCGGCCCGCAACGCGCCCCGCACGTACTCGTCCAGGTCGAACGTGGTCAGCACGAGCACCTCGCACACGCCGCTGAGCTGCCTGGTCGCCTCGATGCCGTCCACACCGGGCATCCGGATGTCCATCAGCACCACGTCCGGCTCCAGCCGCTGCGCCAGCCGCACCGCCTCCGCGCCGTCCGCCGCCTCCCCGACCACCTCCACGCCGTCCGCGTCGCCGAGGATCATCACCAGCCCGGCCCGGATCGCCGCGTGGTCGTCGGCCACCACCACCCGGATCACAGCGGGAACTCCGCCCGCACGAGCCAGCCTCCGTCGCCGTCGCGGCCCGCGGAGAACACCCCGCCGACCAGGTGGGCGCGTTCGGCCATGCTCACCAACCCCGTTCCCGTCCCCGGTCCGCGCGGACCGTCGACCACGTCGTTCCGCACGACCACCACCAACCGCCTGACCTGCCGTTCGAGCACCACGGACGTGGGCGCGCCCGGCGCGTGCTTCACCGCGTTGGTCAACGCCTCCTGCACGATCCGGTACGCCGCCACGTCCACGCCGACCGGCAGCTCGCCCACGTCCGCGCCGCGCAGTTCGACCACCAGGCCCGCCGCGGCGGCCGACTCGACCAGCCTGCCCACGTCGGCCAGCCGCACCGCCACCGGCTCGTCCACCGGCTCGTCGGCCCGCAGCACGTCGATCATCGTCCGCATCTCGGCCAGCGCCCGCACGCTGTTCTCGCGGACCGACTTGAGCACCGTCCGCGCCGTCTCCGGGTCGCGCGAGCGCAGCGACAGCACCGCCTCGGACTGGATCGCGATCGCGGACATGTGCCCGGCCACCACGTCGTGCAGGTCGCGGGCCATCCGGTTGCGCTCGGCGTTCACCGCGGCCCGCCGGTCGAGCTCGGCGATGTGGGCGACCTGCTCGGCGCTCTCCCGGTGCCGCCGCACGTTCGTCGCCCACCACACGGGCACCACGAGCAGCGAGAACACCTGCAACCCGGTGTAGAACGACAGCCGCCAGTCGCCGATCGCCGCGACCGTCGCCGTGACGCCGACCGTGGCCGCCCCGACCAGGCCCACGAGCACCCGTTGCAGCCCGCGCGGGCCGTGCAGCGTGGCCACGAACAGCGTGTCGATGCCCACCATCATCACCGGCATGCTCAGGCCGAGGTGGAAGTCCACCGCCGTGGCCGCGGCGACCACGCCCAGCGCCGCCACGGGCGCGCGGTGGCGGAACACCTGGCCGGCGCACGCCACCGCGAGGATCACCAGCCGCACCCCGATCGGCGCCTGCCGGTCCCGGTTGCCCGTCACCTCGTCCAGGCCGAGCCGGTACGCGAGCAGCCCCACCGCGAAGAAGCCCACCGAGACCAGCACGTCTCGGTGTCCCGGGCGCAGCTCCACCCCGCCATCTCAGCACAGCGCCCGTCGTGGGGCGTCCTACGAACTGATGACGCGCGGTCGGTCGGCCCGACGACGCGGGGGAGGGCGCGCGCACGGCAGCATTGGACCCGTGGTTGAACCGTTGGTCGTCCTCATCGTGGCATGTGAGATCGGGTTCTGGGTGGTGCTGGGCGCGGGGCTGCTGGCCCGGTACGCGCTGCGGATGCGCAGGCTGGGCGCGGTGCTGCTGGTCTGCACACCCGTGGTGGACGTGGTGCTGCTCGTCGCGACCGTGTTCGACCTGCGCGCCGGGGGTGAGGCCGAGAGCGTGCACGGGCTCGCCGCGATCTACCTGGGCGTCAGCGTGGCGTTCGGGCACACCATGCTGCGGTGGGCCGACCAGCGGGTCGCCCACCGGTTCGCCGGGGGACCGCCGCCGGTGAAGCCGCCCAAGCACGGGATGGCGAAGGTGCGCCACGAGTGGCGGGAGTGGGGCAAGTTCGCGGTGGCGTGGGCGATCGCCTGCTCGGTGATGCTGCTGCTCATGTTCGTCGTGGCCACGCCGGAGCGCACGCAGGCGCTGTGGGGGCAGATGGGCAGCATGACGCTCGTCGGCGTGATCTGGCTGCTGGGCTGGCCCGTCTACCACACCGTCGTCGAAGCGGCGAAGGCCGGCGTGACCGGCCGGACCCGCGAGGAGGTCGCCGACAAGGGGGAGTGAACGCGTGCTCCCGCGGGCGGGCCGCTACGGGCCGTGTGCGGCCTCCGTGCGACCATCGTGCGCTGTTGACACGCGTTTAAGCAGGAGGTTCGCCGCGGTGAGCACCGCCAGTGGTCCGTTCCAGCCGGGAGACCGGGTGCAGTTGACCGACCCGAAGGGACGGCACTACACGATCGTGCTCGAACCGGGCAAGGAGTACCACACGCACCGCGGCGCGTTGCCGCACGACAAGCTGATCGGGCAGCCCGAGGGGTCCGTGGTCGTCTCCGTCGGCGGCACGTCGTTCCTGGCGCTGCGGCCGCTGCTGTCGGACTACGTGCTGTCCATGCCGCGCGGCGCCCAGGTGATCTACCCCAAGGACGCCGCCCAGATCGTCATGTACGGCGACGTGTTCCCCGGCGCGCGGGTGCTGGAGGCCGGTGCCGGGTCGGGTGCGCTGACCTGCTCGTTGCTGCGCGCGGTGGGCGAGAAGGGCAGCGTGACGTCCTACGAGGTCCGCCAGGACCACGCCGACCACGCCATCCGCAACGTCGAGCAGTTCTTCGGCGAGCGGCCGGGCAACTGGTCGCTGACCGTGGGCGACGTGGTCGAGCACGAGGGCGAGGTCGACCGGGTCGTGCTGGACATGCTCGCGCCGTGGGACGTGCTGCCCGCCGTGTCGCGCAGCCTCATCCCGGGCGGCGTGCTGGTGGTGTACGTGGCGACCACGACCCAGCTGTCGAAGGTCACCGAGGCGATCCGGGAGCAGCAGCACTGGACCGAGCCGCACGCGTGGGAGACCCTCGTGCGGCCGTGGCACGTGGTGGGCCTGGCCGTGCGGCCGGAGCACCGGATGATCGGGCACACCGCGTTCCTGCTGACCACCCGCAGGCTCGCCGACGGCGTCACCCCGCCCCGGCCTCAGCGCCGCCCGTCCAAGGGCTGACCAGCGACAACGGCTCCGCACTCGGCTGAGTGCGGAGCCGTCGCGACGGGTGCGACCAGGAGGCTCGATCAGCTCGGGCAGGCGACCCAGCCGTCGTCGGTCTTCTTGAACGCCAGCGTGTCGGTGTCGTCCTTGACGAAGTCCTTCATGCTGTCGGGCACGCCCTGGAACTTGACCGAGACGGTGGCCGTGGCCTCCGTGTCGCTCTTCTCCTCGACCTTGTCGACGGTCAGGTTGACCTTGATGTTCTTCGCCGCTTCCTGGGCTTCCTCGATCTGCTTCTTGAACTCCGGCGGCATGTCCTTGAGCTCCTTCTCGAGCTCGGCGGCGAACGCCCCGGGGTCGGTCGCCTTCTTGATGTCGTCGATCGTGTCGTGCTTCTCGGTGCAGGTCAGCGCCTTGAGCTTGTCGAAGTCACGGGAGTTGACGGCGGCGACGTAGCTGTCGGCGGCGTCCTTGGCGGTGCCGTTGCCGCCCCCACCCATCGTCATGACCAGCACGACCACGACCGCGATCACGACGACGGCCCCGGCGGCGCCCAGGATCCACGGGAGAGGGCTCTTCTTCGGCGGCGCGCCGTAGGGGTCGCCGAAACCACCCGGTTGGCCGTAACCGGGCTGCTGGCCGGGCGGGCCGAACTGCCCGGGCTGGCCGTACGGCTGCTGGCCGGGGCCGGGCTGCTGCGGCTGCCCGTAGCCTCCGGGCGGCGTGCCGTAGCCCGGTTGCTGTCCACCTTGTGGGAAACCCTGAGGTGGCGGCGGGTACCCGCCGGGCTGCTGGCCGTATCCGGGCTGCTGGCCGAATTGACCAGGTTGCTGGCCAAATTGACCCGGCTGCTGACCGTACGGACCCGGCTGCTGCGGCGGGACGGACATCACGTTCTCCTAGAACTTTCCGCTGGTGGCAGTGGACACTGCCCGGACTACGCGCGTGGGACTCGTTATGGGACGCACGGTAGCGGGTAGGAGGTTCCGGCAGACACCGGTATGGAGCAGTTGATCCCGCCGAGCGGGCGGTTGTGTGATCACACGACGCCCGGGAACCCGCTGGGTGGCGGCTTTTGTCGGTGATCGCCGGTACCGTTGTCGTACGAACACGGGAGGAGGGTGCCGACATGCAGCACGGTCATCCCGGCAGCCAGCCCGATGAGGGTGGCGAGCTGAACAAGGGCAACAACTCTGGTGAGCTGACAGCGCAGATCAGGTTCCTGGAGGACGAGATCGCGTTGCTGCGCCGCAAGTTGACGGAATCCCCACGACACGTCCGCCTGCTGGAGCAGCGGTTGGCGGAGGCGACGGAGCGCGTCAGCCAACTGACCGAGCGCAACACGAAGCTCATCGACACCCTTCGAGAAGCGCGGAGCCAGCTGCTCGCGCTGCGCGAGGAAGTGGACCGCCTCGCGCAGCCGCCCAGCGGTTACGGCGTGTTCCTGGCCAGGTTCGACGACGGCACGGTGGACGTGTTCACCTCCGGCCGTCGCATGCGGGTCTCGGTATCGCCGGCGGTGGAGTCGTCGTCGCTGGTCCTGGGCCAGTCGGTGCGCCTGAACGAGGCGTTGACCGTGGTCGAGGGCGGCGACTTCGAGCGCACCGGCGAGGTGTGCACGCTGCGCGAGGTGCTGGCCTCGGAAACCGCCGACAGCTCGATCGGCCGTGCCCTGGTCGTGGGTCACGCCGACGAGGAGCGGGTCGTCTGGCTCGCCCAGCCGCTGATGGACTCGCCGCTGAAGGCGGGCGACTCGCTGCTGGTCGACTCGAAGGCGGGCTTCGCCTACGAGCGCGTGCCGAAGGCCGAGGTCGAGGACCTGGTGCTGGAGGAGGTGCCCGACGTCCGGTACGAGGACATCGGTGGCCTCTACCGGCAGATCGAGCAGATCCGCGACGCCGTGGAGCTGCCGTTCCTGCACGCCGACCTGTTCCGCGAGTACAAGCTGCGCCCGCCCAAGGGCGTGCTGCTGTACGGCCCTCCCGGCTGCGGGAAGACGCTCATCGCGAAAGCGGTGGCGAACTCCCTGGCCAAGCAGGTCCACGCCGCCCGTGGCGAGGACCACCGCGAAGCCAAGAGCTACTTCCTCAACATCAAGGGCCCCGAGCTGCTCAACAAGTTCGTGGGCGAGACCGAGCGGCACATCCGGCTGATCTTCCAGCGGGCCCGTGAGAAGGCCTCCGAGGGCACCCCGGTGATCGTGTTCTTCGACGAGATGGACTCGATCTTCCGCACCCGCGGCAGCGGCGTGTCGTCCGACGTCGAGACCACGATCGTGCCCCAGCTCCTCAGCGAGATCGACGGCGTCGAGGGCCTGGAGAACGTGATCGTGATCGGCGCCTCGAACCGCGAGGACATGATCGACCCGGCGATCCTGCGGCCGGGCCGGCTCGACGTGAAGATCAAGATCGAGCGTCCGGACGCCGAAGGCGCGAAGGACATCTTCAACAAGTACCTCACGCCCGACCTGCCGATCCACGCCGACGACCTCGCCGAGTTCGGCGGCGACCCGGTGGCCTGCATCGACGGCATGGTGCAGCACACGGTCGAGCGGATGTACGAGGAGTCCGAGGAGAACCGCTTCCTGGAGGTTACCTACGCCAACGGTGACAAGGAGGTCCTGTACTTCCGGGACTTCAACTCCGGCGCGATGATCCAGAACATCGTCGACCGCGCGAAGAAGGCGGCCATCAAGAGCCTGCTGGACACCAAGCAGCCGGGCTTGTCGGTGCGCCACCTGCTGGACGCGATCGTGGACGAGTTCGCCGAGAACGAGGACCTGCCCAACACGACCAACCCGGACGACTGGGCCAGGATCTCGGGCAAGAAGGGCGAGCGGATCGTGTACATCCGCACCCTCGTGACCGGCAAGAACCAGGAGTCGGGTCGAGCCATCGACACGGCCACGAACACCGGTCAGTACCTGTAGGACCGCACTGCCATCCGTCAACCCGCCTGGACAGCCCGCCCGGCCCTCGCGCCGGGCGGGCTGTCCGCGTCCGGGGCGTCACGAACGGGCCGTGACCAGGCCGGACTCGTAGGCGGCGATCACCAGTTGGGCGCGGTCGCGGGCCTGGAGCTTGTGCAGCAGGCGGCCGATGTGGGTCTTCACCGTGCCGGCCGACAGGTGCAGCTCGCGCATGATCTCGGTGTTGGAGAGCCCGCGGGCGATCAGCAGCAACACCTCCTGCTCACGCTCGGTGATCGTGTCGAGCCGGATCGGGCGCGGGACGGGGGTGCGGGAGAACTCGGCGACGAGCCGCCGTGTCACGGAGGGTGACAGCAGGGCGTCCCCGGCGGCCACCACCCGGATCGCGGCGAGCAGGTCGGTCGGGGGAGTGTCCTTGAGCAGGAAGCCGCTCGCGCCGGCCCGCAACGCCGAGTAGACGTACTCGTCCAGGTCGAACGTGGTCAGGATGAGCACCCGGGCCGCGCTGAACGCGCCGATCTCGCGGGTGGCCGCGATGCCGTCCACGCCCGGCATCCGGATGTCCATCAGCACCACGTCCGGCGACGTGGACCGCACCACGGACACCGCCTCGGCGCCGTCGCCCGCCTCGCCGACCACCCGCAGGTCGGGCGCGGAGTCCACGAGCACCCGGAAGCTGCCGCGCAGCAGCGCCTGGTCGTCCACGACCACCACGTCGATCACGACAGCGGCACCTCGGCGTGCACCGCGAACCCGCCGCCGGCCAGCGGGCCCGCCCAGAACGTCCCGCCGTAGACCGCCACCCGTTCCCGCATCCCGATCAACCCGTGTCCTCCGCCGCCACCGGCCAGCAGCCGTTCCCCCGGTCCGTCGTCGACCACGTGGACCCGCACCGAAGCGTCCCCGACGACGATGGAGACCACGCAGGCGGCCGGCGCGGCGTGCTTGACCACGTTGGTGACCGACTCCTGCACGAGGCGGTACACGGTCAGCCCCAGCCCGTCGGGCAGCGAACCGGACACCGACAGCGAGACCTCCACCCCGGCCAGCGAGGCCCGCTCCACCAACCCGGGTAAATCGGCCATACCGGGCATGGGTGCCAGTTCGGCCTCCGAGTCCTCCGACCGCAGCACGCCGAGCAGCCGTCTCATCTCGACCAGCGTGCCGCGGGAGGCCTTCTCGATGACCTCCAGCGCCTCCTTGGCCTGGCCGGGCTGCGCCGAGGCGACGTGGGCGGCGACGCCGGCCTTGACCGTGATCAGGCTCAGGCTGTGCGCGACCACGTCGTGCAGCTCGCGGGCGATCCGCAGGCGCTCCTCGGCGACGGCCTTGGACGACGCCTCGGCGGCCTGGCGGGCCTCGTACGAGCGGCGGATCCGGGTGGTGCGGCCCAGCGCCCACGCGGCGCAGATGACCACCGTGAGGAACACGCACAGGCCGAACGACTCCGGCCACGGCTCGCCGACCAGCACCGCGACCCACGCCGTGCCGAGCGCGGTGACCAGCGAGCCCACGGCCACGCGCCGCTCGCAGACCGACGCCACCATGTACAGGGCGAAGGCCGTCGCGCTGTAGGGCTCCAGCGTGATGTGGCTGACCGTGGCGACGTTCTGCGCCGCCAGCACGATCCCGAACGTGAGCACCGGCCGCTTGCGACGCAGCGCCAGCGGCGCGCCCACCAGCACCGCCACCGGGTAACCCAGCCACGCGGGCGCGCCGTTCACCCGGGCGAAGTCCAGGTACACGATGACCAGCACGACGGCGGTCACCACGTCGAGCGCGTACAGGTGGGCGGTCGGCAGCATCCGCAGGACTCGCGACGTCACTCCGGGCACGGTAATCGGCGCGACGACCGCCGGCGTCGGACCACGGTCCGACCCGAAACCGCAGACCTCGGTCCGATCCGCCCGCCGCCCCACCCCGGCAAGCTCCTCCCCATGATCGAAGTGAGGGAACTGACCAAGCGCTACCGCGCCACGAGGGCGGTGGACGGCCTCTCGTTCGAGGTGAAGCCCGGCTACGTCGCCGGTTTCCTCGGCCCCAACGGCGCGGGCAAGTCCACCACCATGCGCGCGATCCTCGGCCTCGACCGGCCGACGAGCGGTGAGGCACTCGTCGACGGCCGCCGTTACGCCGGGATCCGCAGACCGATGCACCACGTCGGCGCGCTGCTCGACGCGGGCGCGGTGCACGGCGGCCGGTCGGCCTACGACCACCTCCGCGTGCTGGCCCGGAGCAACGGCATCAAGGACAGCCGGGTCGTGGCGACCCTGGAGCAGGTCGGCCTGGCGGGGGTGGCCAAGAGACGCGCGGGCGCGCTGTCACTGGGCATGAAGCAACGCCTCGGGGTGGCGGCGGCCCTGCTCGGCGACCCCGGCGTGTTGCTGTTCGACGAGCCGGTGAACGGCCTGGACCCGGAGGGCATCCGGTGGATCCGGCACCTGATGCGCGACCTGGCCCGCGAGGGCCGCACCGTGCTCGTGTCCAGCCACCTGATGAGCGAGATGGCGCTGACCGCCGACCGGGTGATCGTGATCGGCCGGGGCAGGCTGATCCTGGAGGCCTCCATGCAGGACCTGCAGGAGCGGTTCAAGAAGGACGTGCTGGTCCGCACCCCCAGACCGGACGCCCTCGTCCCCCTCCTGACCACCGCCGGCGCCACCACCCACGCCGAGGCGGGCGCCCTGCTGGTCCAAGGCCTCGACGCCCCCGCCATCGCCGACCTCGCCGCACACCACCGCGTCCCGATCCACGAACTGACCCCGCGCAGCGCGTCCCTGGAGGACGCCTACCTCCAGTTGACCGAGGCCAGCGTGGAGTACCGCACCAAGGAGACCGCCCGATGACCGACGTGCTGAACTCCGAGTGGCTGAAGCTCCGCTCGGTCCGCTCGACCACCTACGTCCTGCTGGCCATCGCGGTGTGCCTGCTGGGCGGCGCGCTGGTGTCGTACCTGATGACGGCCGACTGGGACACCTCGCCACCGGACGTGCAGCAGCAGTTCGGCTCCGCCGACCCGAGCGCGATGGTGATCCCGTTCACCCAGTTCTGCCTGGGCGTGCTGGGCGCCCTGGCGATCACCTCGGAGTACGGCAGCGGCATGATCCGGACCGCCCTGGTCTCCGTGCCGCAACGCCGGACCTACCTGCTGGCCAAGGCGGCCGTGGTCGCCACCGCGTCCCTGCTCGTCGGCCTCACGACCACCCTGATCGCCTACGGGACGGGCGAACTGATCACCGGAGATCGCCCGACACCGATCTCCGCCTACCGCGACCTCGGCGAAGCCCTGCCGACCCTGCTGGCCAACACGGCGTCCCTGGTCCTCCTCGGCCTCCTGGGCCTGGCCCTGGGTTTCGTCCTCCGCTCCACCGCCGGCGCCCTCGTCTCCCTCTGCGCCCTGCTGTTCGTCCTGCCCTCCATCACCCTGATCCTGCCGTCCCCCTGGAACGAACGCGCCTACTCCCTGATGCTCCCGTCCCTGGCCCCCCAACTGGCCGGCGACATCCCCAACGCCCCTCTCTCCCCACCCCAAGCCGCCCTCGCCATGGCCGCCTACCTGCTCCTCGCCCTAACCACCGCCACCCTCACCCTCCTCCGCCGCGACGCCTAACCCCACCGCCCCGCCCACCTCATGCCCGGCCCCGCCCGACCTGACCTGATCGGGCCGACCGACCTCATGCCACCTCCTCACCGACAACCCCGCCGAGCCGCTCCACTGCCCCGGATTGGCCTCACAGCCCCACCGCGCAGCCCTCCTACGCCACACCTCGATCCGCCGCACCGACCGGTCCTCGCCCCACCAACGCCGTCGACCGGGCCCTACGGCCCCCGCCGGGCGCTCCACTGGCCCGGGTCGCCCCGCCCAAGACGAGTGATGCGTAAGCCGGTCAGTGGTCCTAGGCGGTCACGGACCGGGTGACGGGTTGGCCGGTGGCACGGTTGTGCCAGATGGCGGCGGTCAGGGCCAGCAGGCGTCGGGCGATGCGGCCTCCGACGCCCTCGATGGTGCGTCCGCCGTGCCGTTCCAGACCAAGCCGGCCTTCGACGGTGTCGTCGACCGACTCGATGAGCTGGTGGACGGACTTGAGCGGCGGCTCGCCGGGATGCTGAGTCCGGTTGCGGCAGGACGGTCGGATAAACCGGACTCCGCGCTCGGCGAGGAACCGGTCCAGTTCAGCGGAGACGTAGCCCTTGTCGGCGATGATCAACAGGCCGGGGCCGATCGGTGGGCAGGTGGGGCTCGTGCTCGCAGAGGGCCATGAGCACTTGGCGCTCGTCGATCTTCGGGTCGGCCAACGTTCAGGTGATCGGAAGGCCGGCGGGGTGCAGACCAGGTGCAGCCGCAGTCCCCAGAACCGGCGGGAGGGGGATCAGCAGTAGCCGTCCTTGGCCCAGCCGGCCAGGTCGGAGCGCTTGACCGTTGGTCGGGACCGACGGCATTCGACCGGGGTCGAGTCGACGATCCAGGTGGTGTCGGTCCACAGGTCGGTGTCCGCTGCCAACCAAGGTGAGACCTGTCTGACCAGCGGTAACGCGGTGTGGAGGCGGTGGTTGCAGCCGGACTGGCCGGGCAGGTCGCGGGACGCGCCGGGCATTCGGGCGGGCAGGAACCGCGGCTACCGGGCCTCGGAGGGGAACCCGAGCAGGGCCTCATCGTCCAGCCGCTCAACGCACCACTCGCCAGACCTCATCACCGGCCGCGCAGTCCCACCGCGCGGCTGGTCTCGGCAAGCCCTTCGACAACGAAGTCGCTGATGCACCGATCGGGCGGTCGTCGGCGGGTCTGGGGGCTCGTCGTCCGGGGAGCGAGGGGTCGGCGTGCGGGCAGACCGCAGCCGACGCGGGGCATGGTCGGTGAGGTGGCGGAGGCACAGGCGGAGGCGTCGTAGCGGATCGGGGCGGGGTCGCAGTTGGTCCGGGGTTCCGCGCCGGCCGATCATGGTGGCGACCCGGGTGTCCGGCGTGACTTGGACGAGTCGGGTCGCGGCCAGGACGAGGTCGTTGCCCCAGCTCCCCGGTCGTCGCAGGAGCGGGCGGTGATCTTGTGGTCGGCCGGTGGGGTGGCCGAAACCACGTGAGCGCGGCGCACGGCTGTCCGGCGGGCCCGTGGGGGCGGCGGTTACGGTGTCGGACGTGCCCGAATTCGCCCTCGGCCTGGCCGCGCTCGGCCGTCCCGCGTACATCAACCTCGGCCGTGAGCACGCGTTGCCCGACCACCGGGACGTGGACGCCATGCGAGCGCAGTGCCACGCCGTCCTGGACGCCGCCTACGCCGCGGGCGTCAGGCGCGTGGACGCGGCCCGGTCCTACGGCAAAGCGGAGGAGTTCCTGGCCGAGTGGCTGGCCGCACGCGGCCACCAGGACGTCCAGGTGTCCAGCAAGTGGGGTTACGCCTACGTCGCCGACTGGCGCCGGGACGTCGACACGCACGAGGTGAAAGAGCACTCGATCGAGCGGTTCACGCGGCAGTGGCGGGAGACCGAGGAACTCCTCGGGGCGCACGTCGGGCTCTACGACGTGCACTCGCTGACGACCGACAGCCCGCTGTTCGGCGACCCGGACCTGCTCCTCGCCCTGGGCGAGCTGCGCGACTCGGGCGTCCGCCTCGGCTTCTCCACCTCCGGCCCGCGCCAGGACGAGACGATCCGGCGCGCGTGGGAGCTCACCGTCGAGGGACGGCGGCTGTTCGACAGCGTCCAGTCCACCTGGAACGTCCTGGAGACCTCGGTGGGGCCGGCGCTGGCGTTCGCCAAGGAGTCCGGCGCGGAGGTGTTCGTCAAGGAGGGCATGGCCAACGGCAGGCTGGCCGTCGACCCACCGCCGCGGGTGCGCGCACTCGCCGAGCGGCACGGCGTCGGCCCGGACGCCATCGCGCTGGCCGCCGTGCGCGCCCAACCGTGGGCCGACGTGGTCCTGTCCGGGGCGGCGAGCCCGGAGCAGCTGCACGCCAACCTCAAGGCGCGGGACGTCGACCTGGACCCGGACGAGCTCGCCGACTGCGCCGAGCCCGCCGAGCGGTATTGGGCTACCCGGGCGTCCCTGGCCTGGGAATGATCTTGACGGTGCCCGAGTCGAGGTCCACCGGCCCGCGCGGCGGCGCGCCCGCCTCCTCGTCCTCGCCCAGCATCAACGCCACCTGGCGCTGCCGCAGCTCGATGTGCTTGCCGCCGTGGAACAGGGTGGTGAACTCGTCGAACGCGGTCGCGGTCACGACCGGGTGACCCTTACGCCGGCGCACGAAGCGCAGCACCCGCTCGCCGGTCGCCAGGCCGACCAGCAGCACGGCCAGGCCGGGGATCGACAGCGCGAACATCATGCCCATCGGAACCACTCCCGGATCAGGGCCCGACCGTCCGGCACGACCGGCCACCGGGGGTCTTCCGCCAAGGCGCGCACCTCGTCCAGGTCCATCCAGCCGCCCCAGGCCACTTCTTCCTCCTGATGGGTGAACGGACCGTCGCTGCGCACGTCGTAAACGTGCGCGACGTAGCGGATGGTTCCGTCCACGAACGGCGTCCTGAACCGGAACTGCGGCGACGCGAGGATGCCCAGCTCCTCGGCCAATTCCCGCACCGCGCACTCGTCCGGCGTCTCACCCGCCGCGACCACCCCGCCGCACGTCGGGTCGTACAACCCGGGGTAGACGTCCTTGGTGTCGGTGCGCCGGTGCACGTACACGCGGGCCCCGTCGAGAGACCGCACGACGATCACCGCACACGCGTGCCACAGCCCTTCCGCGCGCATCCGGGCGCGCGTCGCCGTGCCGATGGGCGTGCCGTCGGGGTCCACCACCACTACGTGCTCCACGTGAAGATCCTCCCCAGGTCGTACCGGGTCGTGCTACCTCGGGCCGACGACTGCCGACGCCCCTGCTTCCTACCGTCGTGGCGTTCGCGTCACGAGGAGGAGTTGTGCCCACATCCCTGCGGCTCGCGGTCGCCGAGTTCCGCAACCGGCCCGGCCGCGCCGTGCTGCCCGGTGTCGCCCTGGTCGTCGGCGTCGCCTGCCTTCTGGCCGCCCTGATGCTCAGCGACGCGATGGTCCGCGCCACGAACGACGGCGCGCCCGCCGTGCCCGCCGGTGTCGACCTCGTCGTCCGCCCGCCGCTCTTCGGCTCGGACGCGGCCCTCGACCAGGCGACCGCCGAACGGGTGGCGAAGGTGCCGGGGGTGACGTTGGCGCAGCCCATCCGGGAGATCCGCGTTGACCTGCTGCTCGACGGCGGCCGGGCGAGCGACCGCCGGGCCACCGCCGACATCGAGCCCGACCGCGAGGACCTGCACCGGGTGCCGATCCTGGAGGGCCGCTCGCCCGGCCCGGACGGCGAGATCGCGATCGACCGGGTCACCGCCTACGAGCACGGCCTCAAGCCGGGCGCCTCGGTCAAGGTGGCCGACGCGGCGGGCAGGCCGCTGGACGTCGTCGTCCGGGGCATCACCAAGCGCGGCTCGCTCGGCGAGGAACCGATGGTCGTGGTCGGCGAGCGCCTGGCAGCCAAGCTCGGCGGCACGCCGCGGGTCGAGGCCGTCTACGTGATCGGCGGCGACCGCGCCGCCGTCGCGCAGGCCGCCGGGGAGGGCTTCCCGGTGGACACCAGGGCGGCGATCGCCGCGGAGCCGCCCAACAACGACCTGGCGGCCGTGCTGCTGCCGTTCAGCATCCTGGCGCTGGCCACGTCCGTGTTCGTCGCCTCGGCCACCTACCGGGCCGTCTACGCGCAACGCCAGCGGCACACCGCGCTGCTGCGCTGCCTCGGCGCCCACCGCGGCCCGCTGGTCTGGGCGAACCTCTCCGAAGCGCTGCTCACCGGCGTGGTCGCGGGCGCGGTCGGCGCGGTGCTCGGCGGGTCGGTGGCGTGGCTGCTGGCCAGGCTGTTCGACGGCACCGGCCTGTCCTCGCTGCTCGGCGCGGTGGAGCTGAGCCCGGCGCTGCTGCCCACGGTCGGCCAGCTGGTGATCGGCGTCGTCACGGCGGCGGCGCTCAGCGCGTTCGCCGCGGTCCGGCCCGCGCTGGCCGCCGCGCGCATCTCGCCGCTCGCGGCACTGCGGACGTCCGAAGGCCAGACGCCCGACCGGGCCGTGGTGCGCCGTCGGCGGATCTTCGGCCTCGCGCTCGTCGCGATGGCAGCCGTCATGGGCGCGCTGGCGGTGCTCGCCCAGGGCTCGCTGGCGGCGATCTTCCTGGTCCTGTTCTCCGGCATCACCGCCGTGTTCGGCCTGTTCGGCGTGCTGGGACCGGTGGTCGTGCCCGCGCTCGGCCGGATCTTCGGCTCGGCCGCGAGCCGCTTCGGTGGTGCGCAGTGGAAGCTGGCCGCGGCCGAGGTGCGGAGGGTGCCGCAGCGGTCCGCGTCGGTGGCGATGCCGCTGCTACTAGCCGCCGCCATGGTCACGTTCTTCGCCGTCACGGTGGGTTCGGCACAGCGCATGGAGGACGAGTTCGGCAACGAGCCGCGGCCCGACGCCGTGGTGGCGGACGCCGGCGGGCGCGCGCTCGCCGGCGGTGTGGGCGCGGCGGCCGACCGGCCCGAGGCGGCGGCCACGGTCGTGCTGCACGGCGTCGAGGCCGAGCAGCGGGACGCCGAGGGCCACACGATCCCGACGCAGGTCGTCGGAGCCGAGGCCGGACCCCTGCGCGACTGGCTGACCAGGCAGAACGTCGGCGCCAAGGACTTCGCGCCCGGCACCGTCATGCTCGACGAGTGGTACGCCGAGCGGTTCGGCGCGCAGCTCGGCAGGCCGTTCACGATCGAGGGACTTCCGGGCGGGCCGCGCACGGCCACGTTCGTCGGCACGTTCGACGGCTCGGTGCTCGACGACGCCGACGCGGTGCTGGCCGAACCGGACCTGGCGCCGCCGTCGAAGGTGCTGGTGGCGTTCGGACCGGGCGCGGACCCGGCCGCCTACCAGGCCGGAGTGCGGGCGGCGCTGGGCGACTCGCCCACCGTTCTGGTGAAGACCAAGGCCGAGACGAGCGCGCAGAACCAGCGCTACCTCGACCTGGGGATCGTGATGTTGATGGTGCTGCTGGGGCTGTCGGTCGCGGTCGCGGTGACCGGCATCGGGACCGCGTTGACGATCTCCGTGCAGGAGCGCCGCAAGGAGCTGGCGCTGCGGCGCGCGCTGGGCGTCACGAAGGGTGGGCTACAAGGCGGCGTGGTGGCCGAAGCGGTGCTGTTGGCGCTGGTGGGCGTGCTGGGCGGCGGTGTGTTCGGCCTGGTCTACGCCGAGCTGACGCTGGCCGCGGTGGGCGTGTTCGCGTGGCCGACGGCGGCGGTCGCGCCACTGCTCGTCGGGGGCGCGGGCGTGGTGGTCCTGGCGGTGCTCGCGGCGTTCGGCCCGGCCCGCGGCGCGTCCCGGATCAGGCCCGCCGCGGGGCTCGCGGCCGGCTGAAACGTGACCTGGGCACGGGCGGTGTGTCGGTGGGAGGTCGTAGTCTGCGTACATGCGGCGGATCATGGGAACCGAAGTCGAGTACGGCATCTCGGTGCCGGGTGACGCGACGGCGAACCCGGTGCTCACCTCGACACAGGTCGTGCTGGCCTACGCGGCGGCCGCCGACATACCGCGGGCGCGCCGGGCGCGCTGGGACTACGAGGTCGAATCGCCGCTGCGCGACGCGCGCGGCTTCGACCTCGGCACGCCCGGCGGCCACCTGGGCGACAGCGATGTCGAGGACCTCGGCGCGGCCAACGTCATCCTCACCAACGGCGCGCGCCTCTACGTCGACCACGCGCACCCCGAGTACTCCGCGCCCGAGGTCACCAACGCGCGCGACGCGGTGATCTGGGACAAGGCGGGGGAGCGGGTGATGGAGGAGGCCGCGATGCGCGCCGCCACCGTCCCCGGCCAACCCCGGCTGCAGCTCTACAAGAACAACGTGGACGGCAAGGGCGCCAGCTACGGCACCCACGAGAACTACCTGATGCAGCGCAGCACGCCGTTCACCGCGGTGATCGCCGGGCTGACGCCGTTCTTCGCGTCACGGCAGGTCGTGGTCGGCTCCGGCCGCGTCGGCATCGGCGCGGCGGGCGAGGAGGCCGGCTACCAGCTGTCGCAGCGCTCGGACTACATCGAGGTCGAGGTCGGCCTGGAGACCACGCTCAAGCGCGGCATCATCAACACCCGCGACGAGCCGCACGCCGACGCGGACAAGTACCGCCGGCTGCACGTCATCATCGGCGACGCGAACCTGGCCGAGTACTCGACCTACATCAAGTGCGGCTCCACCTCGCTCGTGCTCGACATGATCGAGGCCGGCCGCCGGTTCGACGACCTGCGGCTGCAGGAGCCGGTCCGGGCGGTGCACCAGATCAGCCACGACCCGACGCTCAAGGTGAAGGTCGAGCTGTCCAACGGCCGCAAGTTCACCGGGTTGGACCTCCAGTTCGCCTACTACGAGCGCGCCGCCGCGTTCGTGGAGCAGGAGGGCTACGGCGACCGGGACGTGCTGCGCGTGTGGGGCGAGGTGCTCGACGCGCTGGCCCGCGACCCGCAGGAGTGCGCCGACCGGCTCGACTGGGTGGCGAAACTGCGGTTGCTCGAAGGTTATCGCTCGCGGGACGGCCTGGCGTGGGGTTCGCCCCGGCTGTCGCTGGTCGACCTGCAGTACTCCGACGTGCGGCTGGACAAGGGCCTGTACAACCGCCTGGTGGCCCGCGGCTCGATGAAACGCCTGGTCAGCGAGGAGGAGGTGCGGGCGGCCATCCTCGCGCCGCCGGAGGACACCCGGGCCTACTTCCGCGGTCGCTGCCTGGAGCGCTACCCCACCTCGGTGGCCGCCGCGTCGTGGGATTCGGTGATCTTCGACCTCGGTCGGGAATCACTCGTCCGGATCCCCACCCTGGAACCGCTGCGCGGCACGAAAGCGCACGTCGGAGCCCTGCTGGAGGCCTCGGACACGGCCGAGCAACTGGTGGAGGCGCTGACCCGGGGCTGATCAACAGACCCGAGTGGCAGGCGCAGGATGTCGTGCCTGGTGGGTAGTGTTTAACTCGCAGGACCCGAAGACCGGGAGGTCGACATGGCCCAGGAACAGGTTCAGCGCCAAGGCGGCGGTGACGGCGACGAGAACGGCGACGGCGCGGCCGGCGCCGGCCAGGAACGCCGGGAGAAGCTCGGCGAGGACGTCGACGCCATCCTCGACGAGATCGACGACGTGCTCGAGGAGAACGCCGAGGACTTCGTCCGCGCATACGTGCAAAAGGGCGGCGAGTAAGAAGCCGCCGGCGGGACAGGAGAGAAACGCACACATGGACCACAGCTCGACCGGGCACTACCCGGCCGCGTCGTTGCCCCCGGCCTACCTCAGGCCGGGGTCGTCGTCGTTCACCGATTTCCTCCGCGCCCAGGCTCCCGAACTGCTGCCGTCGAGCCGCCCGCTGCCCGAGGGCAGCGTGGTGCAGGCTCCGCACGGCACGACCATCGTCGCCCTCACGTTCAAGGGCGGCGTGGTGATCGCGGGCGACCGGCGCGCCACGATGGGCAACGTGATCGCCCAGCGCGACATGAAGAAGGTGTTCATCACCGACGACTACTCGGCGGTGGGCATCGCGGGCACGGCGGGCATCGCGGTCGAGATCGTCCGGCTCTACGCGGTCGAGCTCCGGCACTACGAGAAGATCGAGGGCGTCTCGCTGTCGCTGGACGGCAAGGCGAACCGGCTCTCCGCGATGATCAAGGGCAACCTGGACGCGGCGCTCGCGGGCCTCGCCGTCGTGCCGCTGTTCGCGGGCTTCGACACCGACGCCCCCGACCCGGACCGCGCGGGCCGCATCGTGTCCTACGACGTGACCGGCGGCCGGTACGAGGAGTCGCAGGGCTACCAGGCCGTGGGCTCCGGGTCGCTGTTCGCGAAGTCGGCGATGAAGAAGCTCTACGACCCCGACGCGGACGCCGAGGCCGCCACCAGGACCGCGATCGAGGCGCTGTACGACGCGGCGGACGACGACTCGGGCACCGGCGGCCCGGACGTGATCCGCAAGATCTACCCGGTCGTCGTGACGATCACCGCCGACGGCGCGGCGCACCTGCCCGACGCGGACACCGCCACGCTGGCGGAGTCGGTCGTCGAGGGCCGCAAGGCCAGGCCGGCGGGCTGAGCACCGTGTCGACCCCCATCCCCACCCGCATCCGCCGAGCCCGGGAGCCGCAGCAGTGACGATGCCGTTGTACGCCTCACCCGAGCAGATCCTCCGCGATCGCGCGGAGTACGCCCGGAAGGGCATCGCCCGAGGCCGGAGCGTCGTGGTGCTCCGGTACGCCGACGGCGTGCTGTTCGTCGCGGAGAACCCGTCCGCGACCCTGCACAAGGTGTCCGAGATCTACGACCGCATCGCGTTCGCCGCGGTCGGCCGCTACAGCGAGTTCGAGAACCTGCGCCAGGCGGGCATCCGGTTCGCCGACATCCGCGGGTACCAGAACGACCCGCGCGACGTCACGGGCCGCTCGCTGGCGAACGTGTACGCCCAGACGCTGGGCTCGATCTTCGCCGAGCAGATCAAGCCGCTCGAGGTGGAGATCTGCGTGGCCGAGGTCGGCACCGAGCCGGAGCAGGACACGCTGTACCGCCTGACCTACGACGGCTCGATCGTGGAAGAGCCGCAGTACGTCGTGATGGGCGGCCAGGCCGAGGCGACGGGCACCGCGCTCAAGGACGCCTACACCGAGGGCCAGCCGCTGGCCGACGCCATCCGCACCGCGGTGAAGGCCCTCAGCTCCGGCAGCACCACCACGGGCAACGGCAAGCCGGACATCCTCGACCGCGGCAAGCTGGAAGTGGCGGTCCTGGAACGCGCCCGGCCGCGGCGGGCGTTCCGCCGCATCACCGGCGCCGCCCTGGCGGCCCTGCTGCCCGGTGACGACCCGGCGCCGGCCGAGGCCGAGGCCCCGGCCGAGGAGTCGCCCGCGAAGGGCGGCAAGAAGAAGCCGGTGACGGACGTGAACCTCCCGCCGAACGACGACAAGGCCTAGGTTCCGCACCACGGCGAAGGCCCCCGGCGACCGTGCCGGGGGCCTTCGCCGTGCCACCGGCGGATCGTGGCTCAGGCGCGGGCCAGCGGTGACGGCAGGTCGGTGAAGTCCTTGGTCCGCTCCAGTCCCGTGAGCACGGCGAGCAGGTCGTCCGGCGGCACGACGAGCCTGCGCGCGTCCAGGTCCAGCCAGCCCGCCGTGGTCACGACGGTCGCGGCGGTGCGGCCGTCCGCCCGGACGATCCTGTTGTGCAGGCGGAACCGCGAGCCGTCCGACGCGAGGCCCGCCAGGCGCAGCTCCACCACGATCGGGTCGAGCAGGCGCATCTCGGCGCGGTAGCGGAGGTCGTCGCCGTGGGAGATCGGGCCGATGCGGCGGGCGGCGAACTCGGTCACCGGGAAGCCCGCCGACGCGAAGTACTGCATCCGGTTGTCCTCGGCCGCGTCCAGGTACGCGGTGGTGCGCATGTGGCCGTTCTGGTCGACGTCCGGCCAGCGCACGTGGGTGGTGCTGGTGAAGGGCATGCGCCGAGTATGCGGATCCCCACCGGCACCACCCGCGCGACTACGCGATCGCCTCGGCCAGCAGGCGGCCCGTCCGCTCCCGCACCGACGGCGTGTCCAGCCCGCGCACCACCACGGTGGTCCGCCGCCGCAGCACGTCGTCCACGTCGGTCGCCCACTCGTACCGCTGGGCGTGCGCCACCTGCGCCCAGATGTCCGGACCGTCGGGGTGCACCCGATCGAGCAGCGACGGGTCGTCCAGCGCCAGTGCCAGCACCTCGTGGCTCACCGTGCCGTAGTGCGTGGCCAGGTGCCGCAGCACGTCGTCCGGCAGTGACGGCAGCTCACGGCCCAGCTGCGCGCTCACCCGCTCGGGCAGCGCGGCGCCGGGCAGGGCCGCGGGCACGCCGTCGAACGCGTGCGACAGGTCCCGCCCCAGCTCCTCGCCCACGCGGGCCAGCACCGAGGCCCCGATCCGCCGGAACGTGGTCCACTTGCCGCCGGCCACGCTGATCATCCCGCCACGGCCGCGGGTGATCACGGTCTCCCGCTTGGCGTGGCTGGTGTCGCCGGACCCGCCGGGCAGCACGCGCAGCCCGGCGAACGTGTACGCGATCCGCGACCGGTCGAGCGCCGCCGACGAGATGCCCACCGACGCCTCGCCGAGGATCTGGTCGACGTCCGCCGGCGAGCACCGCACGTCGGCCGGGTCGCCCTCGTACGCCTCGTCGGTCGTGCCGAGCAGGAGCTGGCCCTCCCACGGGATGGCGAACGACACCCGCACGTCGTCCACCGGGATGGTCATCGCCGCCCGCCACGGCGTGTCCGTCCGGAGCACCAGGTGCGCGCCCTTGGACAGCCGGATGCTGGGCGCGGCCGACGCGTCCTCCATCCGCCGCAGCGCGTCCAGCCACGGCCCGGTCGCGTTGACGACCACGGACGCGTCCAGCCCGAACTCGCCGCCGTCCACCCCGTCGCGCAGCTCCACCCCGGTGACCAGGCCACCGTGCTTGCGCAGCCCCACCACCTCGACGTGGTTGAGCAGCACGGCGCCCGCCTCCGCCGCCGCGCGCGCCGCCGTGATGGCCACCCGGGCGTCGTTCATCTGGTGGTCGTAGTACAGCGCCGCCCCGCGCAAGCCGTCGGTCCGCAGGTGCGGCACGTACTCGACGGCCCGCCGCGCCGACAGCACCTTGCCCACGCCGTCGCCGAACCCGGACAGGGCCGAGTACAGCACCACGCCCGCGCCGAGCACCGACCGCGAGTGCGGCCCGCCCCGGTACACCGGCACGAGGAACGGCAGCGGCCGGACCAGGTGCGGCGCCAGGTGGTCGCCCAACGCGCGCCGCTCGGCGTGGTTCTCCCGCACCATCGGCACCGCGCCCGGCCCCATCGCCAGGTACCTCAGGCCGCCGTGCACCAGCTTGGACGACGCGCTGGACGTGGCGCCCGCGAAGTCGCCCGCCTCCACCAGCGCCACCCGCAGGCCCGACCGCGCCGCCGCCCACGTGGTGGCGATGCCCAGCGCGCCGCCGCCGATCACGACCAGGTCGAAGGCGCCGTGTCCCAGCGCCTCGCGCGCCCTGGCCCGTTGCTCACTCATCGTTGTCGTCCTCGTCGATCCATCCGACGGTCCGCTCGACCGCCTTCTTCCACTTGCGGTAGCCCTTGTCGCGCGTCTTCGCGTCCATCGTCGGCAGCCACTCGGCGGCCTTGTGCCAGTTCTCGCGCAGGCTCTCGGTGTCCGACCAGTAGCCGACGGCCAGGCCCGCCGCGTAGGCCGCGCCCAGGCACGTGGTCTCGGCGACGATCGGCCGCACCACCGGCACGTCCAGCACGTCGGACAGGAAGCCCATGAGCAGGTTGTTGGCCGTCATGCCGCCGTCGACCTTCAGCGCCACCAGCTCGACGCCCGAGTCGGCGTTCATCGCGTCCACGACCTCGCGGGTCTGCCAGGCGGTCGCCTCCAGCACCGCGCGGGCGATGTGGCCCTTGTCGATGTAGCCGGTGAGGCCCGCGATGACGCCGCGCGCGTCGGACCGCCAGTGCGGGGCGAACAGGCCGGAGAACGCGGGCACGAAGTACGCGCCGCCGTTGTCCTCGACCGAGCGGGCCAGGGTCTCGATCTCGGGGGCGCTCGAGATCAGGCCCATCTTGTCGCGGAACCACTGCACCAGCGCGCCGGTCACCGCGATCGCGCCTTCCAGCGCGTACGCGGCGGGCTGGTCGCCGATCTTGTAGCCGACCGTGGTGAGCAGGCCGTTCTCCGACACCACCGGCTTGTCACCGGTGTTGACCAGCAGGAAGCTGCCGGTGCCGTAGGTGCACTTGCCCTCGCCGGGTGAGTAGCAGGTCTGGCCGAACAGCGCCGCCTGCTGGTCGCCGAGCGCGGAGGCCACCGGGACGCCCTCCAGCGTGCCGGTCGCGGTTCCGTAGACCTCGGCGGACGAGCGGATCTCCGGCAGCATCGCCCGGGGCACGCCGATCGCGTCGACCAGCTCGTCGTCCCAGTCCAGCGTCTCCAGGTTCATCAGCATGGTGCGGCTGGCGTTGGTGACGTCGGTGACGTGGCGGCCGGTGAGCTTCCAGATCAGCCAGGTGTCCATGGTGCCGAACAGCACCTCGCCCGCCTCGGCGCGCGCTCGCAGGCCGTCGACGTGGTCGAGCAGCCAGCGGACCTTGGGGCCGGAGAAGTAGGTGGCCAGCGGCAGGCCGCACTTGTCCCGGAACCGGTTCTGCTCGCCCAGCTCCTTGACGAGCTGGTCGGTGCGGGTGTCCTGCCAGACGATCGCGTTGTGCACGGGCTTGCCGGTGGCCTTGTCCCACACCAGCGTGGTCTCGCGCTGGTTGGTGATGCCGACGGCGGCCAGGTCGTGCACGGTCAGCGACGCCTTCTGCAACGCGCCGTGCACGACGTCGAGCACGTTGGCCCAGATCTCCCCGGCGTCGTGCTCGACCCAGCCGGGCCGGGGGAAGATCTGCCGGTGCTCCTTCTGCGCCACGGACACGATCGCGCCGCCGTGGTCGAAGACGATGCAGCGCGAGGAGGTCGTGCCCTGGTCGATGGCTGCCACGAAAGAACGAGCGGAGTAGGTGCTCACGGGGGGACGCTCCTCAGTAGACGGCGATGTCGACGAGCCCGGCCAATGCTCCGCCGATCAGGGGACCGACGACGGGGATCCAGGCGTATCCCCAGTCCGATCCACCCTTTCCGGGGATCGGCAGGACGGCGTGCGCGAGGCGCGGGCCGAGGTCGCGCGCGGGGTTGATGGCGTAGCCGGTGGGGCCGCCCAGGGACATGCCGATGCCGACGACCAGCAGCGCGACGATCAGCACGCCGGTGCCGGAGGTCTCCAGGCCCTTGGTCTGGCCGGTCGCCAGGATGACGAACACCAGCACGAACGTGGCGATGACCTCGGTGATCAGGTTCTGCGCGCGGTGGCGGACCTCGGGGCCGGTGGCGAAGACGCCGAGCACCTCGCCGGTGTTGGCGCGGAACTGGCCGAGGTAGGTGAGGTAGCACAGGACGGCGCCGGTGAACGCGCCGAGGAACTGGCCGGCGAGGTAGAGCGGGACGGTGCTCCAGTCGCCGTTGTGGATGGCCAGGCCGACCGTGACGGCGGGGTTGAGGTGCGCGCCGGACAGCGGCGCGACCGCGTAGGCGCCCGCGAGCACCGCGAAGCCCCAGCCGAACGTGATCACCACCCAGCCCGCGCCGTTCGACTTCGACTTCGCCAACACCACGCCCGCGACGACGCCGTTGCCGAGCAGCAACAGCAGTGCGGTGCCCAGGAACTCACCGATGAAGATCGACTGATTGGTCATCCACGCGCCCTCTCTGGCCTGAATGCCGTTCGACAATGTCGTACGGTGCGCGTGAATCCTGTGCCGACGCTCACAAGTTGTCAACCCTTCCGGAACGCCCGCGTTACCAGGGGATGGCGCCGAGCTCGCGCGAGATGGACCGCGCGGCCTCGCGGACGTAGGACACGAGATCGGTGCGCGGCTGCTTGTGCCCGTCGCACAGCCGCTCGACCGGCCCGGAGATCCCCACCGCGCCCACGGTGACCGCGCGCCGGTCCCGGATCGGCGCGGCCAGCGACACCTCGCCGTCGACCAGCTCCTCCACGTCCGACGCCCAGCCGCGCTGCCTGACCTGCTCCAACGCGTCGCCGAGCCGGTCGAGGTCGGTGATCGTGGCGGGTGTGTAGGCCTTGAGGGGCTCGTCGTCGGCGAGGCCGAGGCCGACGGGGTCGTCGGCGAGCAGGACCTTGCCCAACGCGCTGGCGTGCGCGGGGAGCAGCGCGCCGACCTCGAGGACCTGCCGGGAGTTGTCCGGGCGGAACACGTGGTGCACGACCAGGACCTGGTTCTCGTGCAGGGTGCCGATGCGGACGCTCTCCATGCTGCGCGAGGCCAGCGAGTCCGACCAGTTCAACGCGCGGGTGCGCAGCTCGTTGCCGTCGAGGTAGCTGCTGCCGATGTGGAACAGCGCCGCGCCGAGCTGGTACTTGCCGGTGTCCGGCGACTGCTCCACGAACCCGACGAGCTGCAACGTCCTGAGGATGCCGTGCACGGTCGGTTTGGGCAGCTCCAGGGCTCGGGCGAGCTCCGCGACCCCCATCCGCCGCGCACCGCTGGCCAGCAGCCGCAACACCGCGGCTGCCCGTTCGATGGACTGGATGGGACCGGGCACGCGATCACTCTAGCGCGTCACCGTTCGACCATGTCGAACCGACGCGTGCGGCTCAGCGCGGTTCCGGCGCGAGTCCCAGCCGTCGGCGCGAGTCGGGCGGCATCCCCACGCCGTCCGCGATCCGCTCGATGGTGTCCAGCGTGGGCAGCCGCCGCCGGCGCATGTACTCGCTGATCCGGCCCTGCGCGATGCCCGTGACGCCCGCGATGTCGTTCTGGCTGTACCCGGCATAGCGCCTGAGCAGCGCCAACAGGCTCGCGATGTCCCGGGCCTCCAGCGCGGCGACGACCTCCAGGCGCGACCAGAGGCTGTCCGGCACGCGCGCGACCCATCCGGCTCTCCGTTCCATGACAAGTCCCCCCGACTGGGAATCGCCCTCGACCAAGGGGAGTGTTACGCAAGGGAACCGCGCAATCACACGGTGATATCTCACCGTGTGCTGCCGCGCCCACCGCGCTCCCTGGGACGGTTCGGGTCCGGAGACCTAGGGGGAAGACATGCGTCACCTGATCAAGTTGTTCGCGGTGCTGGGGCTGCTGTTCGCGATGGTCACCGTCACGCCGGCGGGCGCTTCGCCGACCGAGCGGACCGCGAACACCCCGATCCAGAGCCTGCACGACGGCCGCTGCCTGGACTCGGACGTGTCGTCCACGACCCACAACGGCACCAAGGTGCAGATCTGGGACTGCAACGGCTGGAACAACCAGAAGTGGACCTACTACGACGACCACACCATCCGCAGCACGCACGACGGCCGGTGCCTGGACGCGGACGTCTCGTCGGCCACCCACGACGGCACCAAGGTGCAGGTCTGGGACTGCAACGGGTGGGACAACCAGAAGTGGACCATGTACACCAACGGCGAGATCGTGAGCTGGCACGACGGCCGGTGCCTCGACCTGGACGTGTCGTCGCCGACCCACAACGGCAGCAAGGTCCAGGTGTGGACGTGCAACGGCTGGGCGAACCAGGCCTGGTACAAGTCCTGACCGCTGCTCCTCGGGGCGCCCCGGCCGGTCCTCCCGGTCGGGGCGCCCGCCCGTCACGGGCCGGAAACCGGGACCGGGTCACCCGACCGGCTGGTCCGATGGCCGCGTTAGGCCATTCGGCGCACACTCCCGGACGTGTGCCCAGGACCCGAGGAGGAAGCGACATGAGGACCCGAGTACTCGCCGCGGTGGGTGCGGTCGTCGCCGCCGTGCTGGCGCCCGCGACCGCGAACGCCGAGTCGACGACAGTGGTGGCCCAAGGCCTGGACAACCCCCGCGGCCTGGCGTTCGACGCGCACGGCGACCTCTACGTCGCCGAGGCCGGCCGGGGCGGTGAGGGGCCGTGCTTCCCCGGCCCGGAGGGTGCCGAGGTGTGCTTCGGCGACTCGGGGGCCATCACCAGGATCGCCGGGGGCGCGCAGAGCCGGGTGATCACCGGGTTGCCGTCGATCGCCGCGCGGGACGGTTCCGGGGCGATCGGCCCGAGCGACGTGGACGCGCACGACCCCGGCGGGCTGTACTTCACCGTCGGGCTGGGCGCGGACCCCGCCGTGCGCGCCGGTCTCCCGCCGCTCGGGCAGAACGCGTCGGCCTGGCTGCTGCGCGGGCACCCCGGCGGCTGGGAGCAGGTCGCCGACATCGGCGCCTACGAGGCGGCGGCGAACCCGGACGGCGGCCTGCCGGACACCAACCCCAACTCGGTGCTCGCCGCGGCCGCCGGTCGCGTCGTGGTCGACGCGGGCGGCAACTCCTTGCTGCTGGTCCACCACCGGGGGATCTCGACGCTGGCGGTCTTCGACACCAGGACGATCGACGGCCACCCGGTGCAGCCCGTGCCGACCTCCGTGGCACGCGGCAAGGACAACGCCTTGTACGTCGGCGAGCTCACCGGGTTCCCGTTCCCGCCCGGCCAGGCCCGCGTGCACCGCGTGCGGCCGGGGCTGCCGCCCGCGGTGGTCGCCGACGGCTTCACCAACATCATCGACATCGCCTTCGACGCCCAGGGCAGGCTCTACGTCCTGGAGATCGCGCACAACGGCCTCACCTCGGGCGACCCGACCGGCGCGCTGATCAGGGTGGACCACGACGGCACGCGCACGACCCTCGCGTCGGCGGGGCTGATCATGCCCGGCGGCCTTGCGCTGCACGACGGCGCGGCCTACGTCTCCAACTGCGGCGTCTGCCCGGGCGGAGGCACGGTCGTGCGCATCCCCCTCGGGTGAGGGCCGAGCGGCGTCACGGGAGGTCCAGCGACCAGGTCTGGGCCTCCACGTCGCGACCGAACAACCGTTCCGGCGCGCTCTCGACCACCCGGAACCCGGCCTTCTCGTAGATGTGCCGTGACGCCGCCAGGCCGGCCACGGTCCACAGCACCACCCGCCCGTACCCGGCCCGGCGGGCGAAGCGGACGCACTCGTCCACCAGCCGCGCGCCGATGCCCAGGCCGCGGGCGGCGGGTTCGACCAGCAGCAGGCGCAGCTTGGCGGTGCGGTCGTCGACGTGCGTGCAGAAGACCGACCCGACCGGCTCGCCGTCGACCTCGGCGATCCACGCCGCCTCGCGGTCGGGGGAGTGGCGCTCGCCGTACTCGGCCGCGACCCGGGCGACCAGGGCCTCGAAGGTCTGGTCGAAGCCGCACTCCTCGGCGTAGCGCACCCCGTGCCGGTTCACCACCCAGCCGAGGTCGCCTGGCCGCAACGGCCGCAGCAGGTACGCCCGGGGCGCGCCGGTGAGCAGGCGTTCGACCTTGCGCATCGCCGCCACCAGCTCGACGCGGTCCGACGGCGGCACGCGGTCCAGCAGCGCGCCGATCTCGGCGTCGGACCGGGCGTTGAGCTCGGCGAACACCGACTCGCCGCGCGGGGTGAGGGCGACGACGTGGCGGCGCGAGTCGCGCTCGGACGGCGTGCGGGTGACCAGGCCGTCCCGGTCGAACGCCGTCAGGATCCGGCTGAGGTACCCCGCGTCGAGGCCGAGGGCGGTCCGCAGGTCGGGCGCCTCGCACGGCCCCGCGGCCAGCTCGAACAGCACCCGCACCTCGGTCAGCGAGTACGGCGAGGACAGGTAGCCGCGGTCGAGCACGCCGATCACGCCGGTGTAGAAGCGGTTGAACGCGCGGACGTCCGCGACCGTCATAATTGACTCCCTCAACGGAACCGTTGACGGAGGCAACCCTAGTCGCGGGGTCGGTAGATGGCCAGGGCCGCCGGCCGGGAGCGGAACGCGAAGGTGGACCCGGTGGGGCCGACCTCGCCGTCCGTCGCGATCGCCACCGCGCCGTCGAGCAGCCGCACGTCCAGCCAGCGCGTCTCCAGGTGCAGGTAGGTGCGGCTGCGGTGCAGCGAGCCGAGCAGCGCCCCGAGGAAGAACCGGGCCCGCGAGAACCGGGTGTCGGCGCGGATGTACCGGACGTCCATCAGCCCGGCGTCGAGCGCGGGCCGCATGGTCGGCGCGAAGCCCTTGGGCCGGTACGGGCCGTTGCCGACGAACAGCATCCAGATCAGCTGCCGTTCGCCGTTCAGCTCCACCCGCATCGGGCGCGACGTGCGCAGCACCCGGGCCAGCGCGATGGCCGCCGCGGGCCACTTGCCCCACTTGTCCTGCAACTGCTCTCTCAACCGCACCATGTCGGGGTAGCCGCCGAGGCTCGCGGTGTTGACGAACCAGCGCGGCCCGGCGCCGTCCACCGTCACCGCGGCCAGGTCCACCAGCACGCCGTCACCCTCCGCGACCGCCCGCGCCGAGTCGCCCAGCCCCTGCACGCCCACGTCCCGCGCGAAGTGGTTCAACGTCCCGGCGGGCACCAGCACCAGCGGCAGTCGGTGCGCCGCCGCCAGCGCGGCGACCGCCGCGACCGACCCGTCACCGCCCGCCACCCCCAATGCTTGCGGAGCGTGATCGTCGATCACCGTGTCGAGATCCTCGATTCCCACGATCGTGGCTTTCGGCCAGTCCCGCAGGATGTCGTCCGTCGGATCGGCGCCGCCCATCCCCGCGCTCGGGTTGACCACGACCACCAGGCCCTCGCCGTCGACCAGGGCCGCCAGCGACCGGTGCTCGCGCGCCGACGCGGGCTCGGTGCGCCCCAACGGCCACCAACGCCTGGTCAGCAGGGCCGCGCCGACCCCGATCGCGGTGCCCGCGGCCACGTCGGACGGCCAGTGCACGCCCGTGTGCACCCGCGAGTACGCCACCGCCGCGGCGACCGGCGCGACCGCCACCGCCAGCGCGGGCGACTCCATCGCCAACGCCGTGGTGAACGCCGCCGCCGACGCCGCGTGCCCGGACGGGAACGACGACGACGTGGGACGCCTGGTCAGCCGCCGCGGCACCGCCAGCAGGTCGGCCGCGGGCCGGCGGCGCGGGAACAGGCGCTTCGCGACCAGGCTCGCGCTGAAGCTCGCGCCCCCGATCGCCGCCACCCCGCGCAGCGCCGCCCGCCGCGTCACCCCTTTGCGCACGACCAGCACACCCGCCACCACCAGCCACAACGCGCTGTGGTTGGCGGCGCGCGACAACTTCTTCATCCCCACGTCCACCGGGGAGGCGCGCAACGCCCCGGAACGCCTCATCATGGCCAGGTCCAGGCGGTTCACTCGTCGCAGCACGACAAGAACGTTATCCGCGAAAACGGCGCGACGCCCGATTGGATCACTGAGGAAAGCTCCGAATGCGCCTACTGTTGAGGGATGCAGCGGCGGATCTTCGGCATTGAGACTGAGTTCGGGGTGACCTGCACCTTCCACGGGCAGCGCAGGCTGTCCCCGGATGAGGTCGCGCGTTATCTGTTCCGCCGGGTCGTCTCGTGGGGACGCTCGTCGAACGTCTTCCTGCGCAACGGCTCTCGGCTCTACCTGGACGTGGGCTCGCACCCCGAGTACGCCACGGCGGAATGCGACGACCTCGCCCAGCTCGTCACCCACGACAAGGCGGGCGAGCGCATCCTCGAGGACCTGCTCGTCGACGCCGAGCGCAGGCTCGCCGACGAGGGCATCGGCGGGGACATCTTCCTGTTCAAGAACAACACCGACTCCGCGGGCAACTCCTACGGTTGCCACGAGAACTACCTGGTCGCGCGGGCGGGCGAGTTCTCCCGCATCGCCGACGTCCTGCTGCCGTTCCTGGTGACCCGGCAGCTCATCTGCGGCGCGGGCAAGGTGCTCCAGACGCCGCGCGGCGCGGTCTACTGCCTGTCGCAGCGGGCCGAGCACATCTGGGAGGGCGTGTCCAGCGCCACCACCCGGTCCCGCCCGATCATCAACACCCGCGACGAGCCGCACGCCGACGCCGAGCGCTACCGCAGGCTCCACGTCATCGTCGGCGACTCGAACATGTCCGAGGTGACCACGCTGCTCAAGGTGGGCAGCGCCAACCTCGTGCTGGAGATGATCGAGCAGGGCGTCCAGTTCCGCGACTTCAGCCTGGACAACCCGATCCGGGCGATCCGCGAGATCAGCCACGACCTGACCGGCAGGCGCACCGTGCGGCTGGCGGGCGGCAAGGAGGCCTCGGCGCTGGACATCCAGCGCGAGTACTACGAGCGCGCGGTGGAGCACGTGGCCAAGCGCGCGCCCGACCCGATGGCGGAACGGGTGCTGGAGCTGTGGGGCCGCACGCTGGACGCGGTCGAGGCCGAGGACCTGTCCAAGATCGACCGCGAGATCGACTGGGCCATCAAGTACCGGCTGATGGAGCGCTACCAGGCCAAGCACGACATGGACCTGTCCAACCCGCGCATCGCCCAGCTCGACCTCGCCTACCACGACATCCGGCGCGGCCGGGGCATCTTCGACCTGCTCCAGCGCAAGGACCAGGTGGAACGGGTGACCGACGACGGCGAGATCGAGGCCGCCAAGGACACCCCGCCGCAGACGACGCGGGCCAAGCTGCGCGGTGACTTCATCGCCGCCGCGCAGGCCGCGGGCCGCGACTTCACCGTCGACTGGGTGCACCTCAAGCTCAACGACCAGGCGCAGCGCACCGTGCTGTGCAAGGACCCGTTCCGCGCGGTGGACGAACGCGTGGAGCGGCTGATCTCGTCTCTCTAGCGGTATGCCGGGCGGGGGATCTTCGTGAGGCTCACACCTCATGAAGATCCTTCTCCTGGCGACGGCCACTGCGGCGTCGCTGTTGGCCGCACCACCCGCCCAGGCCCACGACGCGTCCTGGGAGCTCCGTCCCACCGGCGTCGACGTGCGGCTGCGCGCGGTGTCCGCGGTGAACTCGCACGTGGCGTGGACCAGCGGCAAGGGCACGGTGCTGCGCACCACCGACGGCGGCGCGTCCTGGCAGGCCGTGACGCCGCCCGACGCGGAGGCGCTCGACTTCCGCGACATCGAGGCGTTCGACGCCTGGCACGCGGTCGCGCTGACCGCGGGCGCGGCGGACACCTCGCGCGTCTACCGCACCTCCGACGGCGGCCGGACCTGGGCGTTGACGTTCCGCAACGACGACCCGGCCGCGTTCTACGACTGCATGGCGTTCTTCGACCGGTTCCGCGGCCTCGCGATGAGCGACCCCGTGGACGGCAGGTTCCGGGTCGTCTCGACCCACGACGGCGGCCGGTCGTGGCAGCGCGTGCCGGAGGAGAACTTCCCGCCCGCGCTGCCCGGCGAGTTCGGCTTCGCGGCCAGCGGCCAGTGCGTGACCACGGCCGGCCCGCGTGACGCGTGGCTCGCCACCGGCGGCGGCGCGACCGCCCGCGTCCTGCACTCCGGCGACGGCGGCAGGCACTGGACGGTGGCCGACACCCCGCTGTCCAGCTCGGTGTCCACGGGCGTGTTCTCGGTGGCCTTCCGCACGCCCCGGCAGGGCGTGGTCCTGGGTGGCGACTACAAGCACCCGGCGTCGCTGGTGGCGGGCGTGGCGTGGAGCGGCGACGGCGGCGCGACGTGGGAAGGGCCCGCGCAGCCGCCGTTCGGCTACCGGTCGGGCGCGGACTGGTGGGGCGACGCGGTGGTCGCGGTCGGTCCGACGGGCAGCGACGTCAGCCGTGACGGCGGTCGCACGTGGCGGTCCGTCGGCACCGTCAGCTTCGACACCATCGACTGCGTCGCGGTGTGCTGGGCGGCGGGTGAGCACGGCAACGCGGGCGTTCTGAGCAGGGGCTAGGCACACGCGCAGACCCCGGGCCGCGGTGGCCCGGGGTCTCTTGCGGCCCGATTGACAAAACAGATTTTTACGTACAAGATGATTTTTGCGATGAGAGACGTCCTGTACCTGGAGCAGATCGAGCAGGCCGAGGCACTGCTCAAGCCGCAGCGCATCGAGGTGCTGCGGCAGTTGGCCGAGCCCCGGTCGTGCACCGAGGTGGCCGCCGCGCTCGACCAGACCCCGCAGCGGGTCTACTACCACGTGAAACGCCTGGTCGAAGCCGGTCTGGTGACGCAGGTGAACGAGCGTCGGGTGCGCGGCATCAACGAGGGCGTGTACCAGGCGAGCGCGCGCTCGTACTGGCTGTCGCCCGGGCTGGTCGGCCGGCTCGGGCTGCGCCGCGCCCAGGACGAGCTGAGCCTGGGATACCTGCTGGACCTGGTCGAGCAGGTCCAGCAGGACATCGCCGGCCTGGACCGGACCCGGCCCGAGCTGCCCTCGCTGGGCGTGTCGGGCGAGATCCGGGTGAGGCCCGACCAGCGGCAGCAGTTCTTCGACGAGCTGAAGACGACTTTGCAGGACCTGTTCGCGCGCTACGGCGGCGCGGAGGGCGACGCCTTCCGGCTGGCCGTGGCGTGCTACCCGAAGGAGGAGACCGATGAGTGAGACCGTGGTGATCCGCGCCCGCACGACCGCCCCCGTCGACCGGGTGCGCCGGGCCGTGACCGACGCCGCCGAGGTCGGCACGTGGCTCGCCGAGCACGCGGCGGTGGAGCTGCCCGACCGGTTCGAGTTCTGGGGCCGCTCCACGCCCGAGGGCGACGCCCCGCACCAGACGCTGCGGTACGTGGACGACCACTCGCTGCGGTTCGGCTGGAAGATCGGCGGCGAGGACACCACCGTCGAGATCGGCTGGGCCGCCGACGGCGACGACACGGTGGTCACGGTGTCGCAGAGCCACTTCCCGGGCTGGGAGGTGACCGTCGCGGAGACCAGCGTCCTCGGCTACCTCTACACGTACTGGTGCCTGTCCCTGGCCAACCTGGTCGACCACGTCGAAGGCCGCCCGCTCACGCCCAAGGTCGACTTCGTCACGGCCGAGATGCGCGGCGAGGTGCTGATCGACGCCCCGGTGGACGCGGTGGCGCACTCGTTGGTCGACGCCGAGCAGTACTCGCGGTGGTTCGGCGCGAAGATCGACATCGAGCCGTGGGTGGGCGGCCGGGTCGCCATGGGCGGCTTCGAGCGGAACCCGGAGCCCGCGAAGGTGGTCGACTTCGAGCCCGGCCGGCGGATGGGCGTCGACTGGGGCGGCATGGTGTCGACCTGGGAGCTGGCCGAGTCCGGCGGCGGCACCAGGCTGACGTTCGTGCAGAGCGGGTTCGACACCGACGAGCCGCCGTTCGGGGCGTGGGCGGGCTGGCTGTCGGGCGTGGCCGAGCTGCGCCGGTTCCACGAGCTGGCCGACTGGCGGCCGATCTGGCTGCGGCCGGACGTGCCGGGCCTGCCCGAGGGCATCCTCACCGAGCGCTGAGGCGGATCAGCTTCAGCTCGACGGCGGTCCGCACGGCCGCCGTCCTGGTGTCCACGCCCAGCTTGTCGAAGATCCGCACCAGGTGCGTCTTCACCGTCGCCTCGCTGATGAACAGCGCCTTGGCGATCTCCCGGTTGGACAGGCCGCGGGCCAGGTGGTCGAGGATCTGCACCTCGCGCTTCGTCACCGACGGCGCGGGCGTGCGGCGGAGCAGGCGTCGGGCGATGTCGGGGGACAGCACCGTGCGGCCGGTGGACGCCTGGCGGACCGCGGCGGCCAGTTCGTCGGGCGGGCAGTCCTTGAGCAGGTAGCCCGTCGCGCCCGCCTCGACCGCGCGCACCACGTCCGCGTCCGAGTCGTACGTGGTCAGCACCACGACCTGCGGCGGGTCCGGGAGTGCCCGGATGCGGCGGGTGGCCTCCACGCCGTCGATGCCCGCGCCGAGCTGCAGGTCCATCAGCACCACGTCGACGTCCCGCGTGGCGGCGAGGCGGACCGCGTCCTCGCCGGTGGCGGCCTCGGCGACCACGTCGAAGTCGCGGGCCAGCAGCCCGGCCAGGCCGAACCGGACCACCGGGTGGTCGTCCACCACCAGCACCCGCAACGGCCCGGTCACGGCGTCGGCACGCTCACGGCCAGCGCCGTGCCCTCGCCCGGCGCGCTCTCCACCGTCATCGTGCCGCCCAGCTCGGCGACCCGGTCGCGGATCGCGTCCAGCCCGTAGCCGCGGCCCGGCTCCGGGCGGATCGCGGCCGGGTCGAACCCGCGGCCGTCGTCGCACACGTCGAGCGTCACCGCGTCACCCAGGTAGGTCAGCGTGATGACGGTCGTGGTGGCCTCGGCGTGCTCCCGGACGTTGGCCAGCGCGCCCTGCGCGACCCGCAGCAACGCCACCTCCACCGGCACCGGCAGCGGGTACGGCTCGCCCTCCACCTCGACCCGGTCGCCCAGGGCGCGCAACGCGTCGGTCAGCGTGCGGCCCTGCAAGGGCGAGAGGTCGCGCACGAACCGGCGCGCCTCGGCCAGGTTCTCCTTGGCCACCTCGCGGGCGCGGGCGGTGTCGCCGAGCTCCAGCAGCAGCGTGATGCTGGACAGGCCCTGCGCCAGCGTGTCGTGGATCTCCCGGGCCAGCCGCTGCCGCTCCTCCAGCGCGCCCGCCTCGCGCAGCAGCCGGCGGCGGTCGAAGAACACGGCGGCGGTGATGACCGCGACCCCGACCGGGCCCAGCACCAGGCTCGGCTCGACCGCGTCGGCCAGCCGCACCTGCGCCAGCACCACGGCGACGGTCAGCACGGCGGCCAGCGGCACGGCCAGGCGCGGGCGCAGCTGCCGCAGGCACTGGAAGAACAGCGGGATGGCGCACCAGCCGAAGCTCGGCGCGAGCCACACCAGCGCCAGCCACAGCACCAGCACGGCCGGCAGCGCGGCGGTCCACCGCACGCCGACCGGGTAGGCCGCGCCCAGCACGGCGGCGGTGACCAGCACGGCGGGCGCGACGCCGTGGTACGCGACGTACCGCGCCGCCGACGCCGTCAACAGCACGTAGAAGCCCGCGTGCATCGCCCGGTGCAGCCACACGGGGCCGACCCTAGGCCAGGTGACGGCACCCGGGGTCAACCGATGGGTTGAACCGGGGTCAACCGGAACCACCAGGTCGGCGCCCGTCGGCGGGGCGAGGCTCGAATCCGACACGAACAGGGTTCCCCCGAGGAGGGTGTGGCGATGCGCAAGACCACGATCGCGGTGCTGGTGGCGTTGTCCGTGGCGGGCGCCGGCGGGTACGCGGTGGCCGACCAGCAGCACGGGCGCAGCGGGGTCGCGGTGCGGACCGCGACCACGATCACGGTCGACGCGGCGGTGGAGGCGGCGCAGGCCGCGCTGGACGCGGCCGAGAAGGACGGGCAGCGGGTCACCGTCGCCGTGGTGGACCGGGGTGGTGACGTGGTCGTGCTGCTGCACGGCGACGGCGCGGGACCGCAGACCGAGGAGTCGGCCCGCCGCAAGGCGTTCACGTCGGTGTCGTTCAACGCCCCGACCTCGGCCCTGGCCTCCCGCGTGACCGGCGAGGGCGCGACGCTGCGCGACATCCCGGGCACCCTGTTCCTGGCCGGCGGCCTGCCGGTGGTCTCCGACGGCGCTCCGGTCGCGGGCATCGGCGTCGGCGGCGCCCCGAGCGGCGACCTGGACGAGCGCTACGCCCGCGCCGGCCTCACCGCCATCGGCGGCTGACCCCCTCGGGTGGTCGGGCCACACACCCGACCACCCGCGTGTCCTACGTTCAGACCGCGAGAGTCCTACGTTCAGACCGCGCGTGTCCTACGTTCAGAACGCGAGAGTCCTACGTTCAGAACGCGCGTGTCCTACGTTCAGAACGCGAGAGTCCTACGTTCAGGACCCGTGAGTTCAACGTTCGGGACCGCGTCGGGCACCGCGTCCAGGGCGGCGCACGCTGCGGCAATCGGCTGAATGGACCATTCACCCGCCCTCAAGGCGGGGATGGCGTCACCCGGCGTTCGTCCGGGGTTAGGGTTCCGGTGTGGCCATCGCACGTGCCGAACGGCTCGTCAACCTGGTGCTGTGCCTGCTGTCGACCCGGCAGTACCTGACCGCCGAGCGCATCCGCGCCATCGTCCCCGGCTATGCCGACGCACCGACGGACGAGGCGTTCTTCCGCATGTTCGAACGCGACAAGACCGAGCTGCGCGACCTCGGCGTGCCGCTGGAGACCGGTCGGAGCGCGGGCCTGGACGCGATCGACGGCTACCGCATCGCCCGCCGGGACTACGAGCTCGGCGACATCGACCTGGAGCCGGACGAGGCCGCCGCCGTCGCGCTGGCCGCCCGCCTGTGGGACTCGCCGCAGTTCACCGGCGCCGCGCACGGCGCCCTGATCAAGCTCCGCGCCGCGGGCGTGGACGTCGACCAGGACGTGCACGTGCCGGTCGAGCCCAAGGTCCGCACCAGCGAACCCGCGTTCCCGCCGCTGCTCGCGGCCGTGCAGGAGGGGCGCGTGGTCGAGTTCGACTACCGCCGCCCGGTGCCGGTCGAGGTGCGCACCCGCACCGTCGAGCCGTGGGGCGTGGTCGCCTGGCGCGGCCGGTGGTACCTCGTCGGGCACGACCGCGACCGCGACGCGCCCCGCTGCTTCCGGCTGTCCCGGATCGTCGGCGACGTCCGCGCGGTCGGCAAGGCGGGCGCGGTGCAGCGGCCCGACCAGTTCGACCTGCTGTCGTTCGTGGTCCGCAACCAGCCCGCCGCCGACCAGCCGCCCGCCACCGCCAAGCTGTGGGTGGCGGCCGGCCGGGCACAGGGCGTGCGCAGGCGGGCCAAGGTCGTCGGCGCGCGGGACTTCGACGGCGAGCCCGGCGACGTGCTGGAGATCGAGCTGAGGTTCCCCGACTCCGCCGCCGGGTGGATCGCGGGCTTCGGCCCCGACGTGGTGGTGCTGGAGCCGGAAGTGCTGGCCAAGACCGTGCGGGAGAAGCTGCTCGGCGCGCTGCGCGGCGCGGGGGTGCGCGCGTGAACGCCGCCACCGACCGGCTGCCCCGGCTGCTCGCCCTCGTGCCCTACCTGCTGGCCCGGCCCGGCATCCCGATCGACGAGGTCGCCGCCGACTTCGAGGTCACGCCCAAGCAGATCCGCAAGGACCTCGAACTGCTGTGGATGTGCGGCCTGCCCGGCTACGGCCCGGGCGACCTGATCGACCTGTCGTTCGAGGGCGAGACGGTCACCGTCACGTTCGACGCGGGCATGAGCCGGCCCCTGCGGCTGACCGCGGCCGAGGCGACGTCGCTGCTGGTGGCGCTGCGCGCGCTGGTCGAGACACCAGGCGTGGCCGACCAGGACGCGGTGCAGCGCGCGGTGGCCAAGATCGAGGCCGCGGTGGGCCAGGCCCAGCCCGCCGGCGTCGCCGTGGGCCTGGCGCTGCGGGAAGCGCCCGAGACCTCGCGCGTGCGCGACACCGTGTCCGACGGCGTCCTGCGCAAACGCGCCCTGCACCTGCGCTACTACACGCCGTCGCGCGACGAGATCACCGAACGGGTCGTCGACCCGATGCGGATGCTGCTCGTGGAAGGCCGCGGCTACCTGGAGGCCTGGTGCCGCGCGGCCGACGGCGTGCGGCTGTTCCGGCTCGACCGGATCGACGCCGTCGACGTGCTGGACGAGCCCGCGGCCCCGCCGCCGCACGCCACGCCCACCGACACGTCGGAAGGGTTGTTCCAGCCGGACCCGTCACAGCGCACGGCCGTGCTGGTGCTCGAACCGGACGCCCGGTGGGTGGCCGAGTACTACCCGACCGACGGCCTGGTCGAGCTGCCCGAGGGCCGCGCCAGGGTGCTCATGCGCTACGCCGACACCGCCTGGATGGTGCGCCTGCTGCTCGGATTGGGTGGCGAGGCGCACGTCGAGCAGCCCCCCGAGCTGGTGACCGAGGTAGCCCGGCAGGCCGAGGCCGCGTTGCGCCGGGCGGATCACCTCCCGGCAACCTAGGGCAAGTACGGTGATGCCGTGCCGTACTTGCCGAGCCTGGCGCTGATCGTCCTCGGGGTGGTCCTACTCGCCCTGATCGCGGTCCGAGTCATCCGATCCTTGCGTCGCTTCCGCGCCGCTAGCACTCTGGTGGGTGACAGGGTCGGCGATGGTGTCGGTCTCCTGCGCGCGCGGTTCGCCGCGCTCGGGGTGGCCGTCGCCCAACGGCGTCCGGATCACGCCCGCGAGGGCAAGCCCCGCGTACCATCGGTGGACCGGGGGAGACAGGAGGACAACGGTGGGTAACCTCGGACCAACCGAGCTGATCATCATCGCCGTGGTGATCATTCTGCTCTTCGGCGCCAAGAAGCTGCCCGACATGGCGCGCTCGATCGGCCGCTCGGCGAAGATCCTCAAGGCCGAGACCAAGGGCCTGCGCAGCGAGGACGACCCGCAGCAGCAGCCCGGCACGACGGCACAGCAGGCGCCCGCGCCGCAGCAGCTGCCGCCCGCCCAGCAGCAGGTGGCCCAGCCGCCCGTCGCCCAGCCCCAGCAGGTCGCCCAGCCCGTGGCGCAGCCGGTGCAGCCGCAGGTGGCCCCGCCCATCGAGCAGTCCGCGCAGAACCTGCAGAACAACCAGAAGACCAACTAGAGCCGCGTCAACGAGAGCTGAAGGACGGTCCGCACGGTGGGGGCAAGTCCGGTCCGGTGGTGGGCCCAGCGCCGGGAGCGCCGCAAGATCACGAGTCGTCGGGGCAACCCCGACGGCACCATGTCGTTGAAGGACCACCTCTACGACCTCCGGCACCGGCTGGGGCTCGCGCTGCTGTTCATCACCGGCGGCGCGATCTTCGGTTTCATGTGGTGGGAATGGCACATCCTCGGCCTGCCCAGCCTCGGTGACCTCGTCGTCCAGCCCTACTGCGCCATCCCGGAGACCCAGCGGCTGACCCAGGCGGGGCAGGGCTGCCAGCTGTTGCAGACCAAGCCGTTCGAGGTCTTCATGATCCGGCTGAAGGTCGGCGCCGGCGCGGGCATGGCGCTGACCGCGCCGCTGTGGCTCTACCAGGTGTGGCGGTTCATCTCACCGGGCCTGTACGCCAAGGAGCGGCGCTTCGCCATCGTGTTCGTGGCCTGCGCGTCGGTGCTGTTCGTCGCGGGCGCCACGCTGGCGTTCTACGTCGTGCCGCAGGGCCTGGCGGTGCTGGTGGGCTTCGGTGACGAGCAGTTCATCACCGCGCTGACCGCGGGGGAGTACATCAGCTTCGTGCTGGCCCTGCTGCTGATCTTCGGCGTGAGCTTCGAGCTGCCGCTGATCGTGGTGATGCTCAACCAGGTCGGCGTGATCAGCTACGAGAAGCTGAACAAGTGGCGGCGCGGCATCGTGTTCGGCCTGTTCGTCTTCGCCGCGATCGCCACCCCGGGCACCGACCCGATCTCCATGGTCGCGCTGGCGGCGGCCCTCGTGCTGCTGTTCGAGGTGGCCATCCAGCTCGCCAGGGTGCACGACGCGCGGGTCGCGCGCAGGCGCAAGGCCGAGGGCCTGGACGACCTCCCGGACGACGTCGCCGCGCCGTTCGACTACACGCCCTCGGCGGTCGAGGAGCCGTCACCCGATCCGGTGCCCACGCCGGACCCCGTGCCCACCCCCGACCCGACGCCGGAGGCGCCCGGGCGGGTGCGCTACGACGACGTGACCTGATCACCCGATCCGGTGAAGCCTTTGTAGGCTGCCCGACCATGTCGACGTCAACGCGGGCGGCCCTGCTGGTCTGCCCCGCCTCGGGCAAGGGCAGGGCCGCGCGCATGGCCGGCACCGTCGCGCACCGGCTGCGCGACGTGGTCGACCGGCTCGACCTGCACGTGGCGCCCACCGCCGAGGGCACCGCCGAAGCCGCGCGCCGAGCCGTCGCCGACGGGGTGGACGTGCTCGTGGTCCTCGGCGGCGACGGCGGCGCCCACCTGGCCGTGCAGGCGTGCGCCCAGTCCTCGACGGCCCTGGCCGTGGTGCCCGCCGGCACCGGGAACGACCTGGCCGCGGCCCTGGGCACCACCTCGGTGGACGACGTGGTGACCGCGTTGCGCGACGGCACGCGCGCCCGGTTCGACCTCGGCCGCGTCGAGCACGGCCCGTGGTTCGCCACCGTGCTCTGCGCGGGCTTCGACTCCGCCGTCAACGAACGCGCCAACGCGATGCGCTGGCCCGCCGGACCCCGCCGCTACGACCTCGCGATCCTGGCCGAGCTGGCGGCCCTGCGACCGCGGCGGCTGGTCGTCGAGACCGAGGACGACGTGCTCGAACTCGACGCGCTGCTGGTCGCGGTCGGCAACACGACCAGCTACGGCGGCGGCATCCCGGTGTGCCCGGACGCCTCGGTGACCGACGGCCTGTTCGACCTCACCGTGGTGCGCGCCGCGCCACGGCGGACCCTGCTGCGGATGCTGCCCACGCTGCGCACCGGGCGTCACGTGGACCACCCGGCCGTGCGCACCCTCCGGGCCCGCTCCGCGCGGCTGTCCGGGCCGTCCTGGGTGGCCTACGCCGACGGCGAGCGGCTGAGCGAGGTGCCGCTGACGGCCACCTGCGTGCCCGGCGCGCTCACCGCCGTCACCGGTGCCGGCTGAGCACGTCCCGCCTGCGCCACGACCCGTGCGGCTCGGCCGTGCCGCGGTCGAACAGCCACCCGGCGACGGTCAGCACCCCGTCGGCCGCGTCCAGCGGCGTGTCGTGGGCCGACTCGACGGTCTCGATCTCGTGCCTGCCGCAGTCCCGGATCGCGTCGCAGCGCACCGAGATCTCGCCCTCCACCAGCCACGGCGGTGGCGGGCTGAGCACGTTGCGGTGCGGGTCGCGCGGCAGGGAGACGTGCACGAGGAAAGCCACCTCCTCGAACTCGGCGCGGGCCGACAACCCCGCGTAGGGCGCGCCGGGCAGGTGGTCGAACACCAGGCCGGTGCCCGGTCTGCCCAGGTGGCCGGCCAACTCCTCGACCCGTGCGGCGGCCAGGCGCAGCACCGCGCGCACCGGGCCGTCCTCGACCAGGTCGGGGAACACCCACCTGAGGTCGCCCTCCGCCAACGGAATCGCCTCCACGTCGGACGAGTGTGCCGCATGGTCGACGTCTATAGGCTCTATAACTTCAGTGTTGGCTAAAAATCAGCTTCCGGGTTCCGGTGCGGATCTGAAGCGATTTTGTCGGTCCCGTGTGACAGCCTGGACAGGTGTCAAGCACTTCGCGGTCTCCGGCCGACTCGTACGCGGACTTCCGCCGCCGCTCCTCCCGGCCCAAGCTCGCCGACTTCCTGGGGGTCCTCTCGTTCGATCTCGACCCGTTCCAGCAACGCGCCTGCGAGGCGCTGGAGGACGGGCACGGCGTGCTGGTCTGCGCGCCCACCGGCGCCGGCAAGACCGTCGTCGGCGAGTTCGCCGTGCACCTGGCCCTGACCGAGGGCAGCAAGTGCTTCTACACGACGCCGATCAAGGCCCTGTCGAACCAGAAGTACGCCGACCTGGTCGCCCGCTACGGCGCGAAGAAGGTCGGCCTGCTCACCGGCGACACCTCCGTCAACGGCGACGCGCCGATCGTCGTGATGACCACCGAGGTGCTGCGCAACATGCTGTACGCGGGCTCCTCCACGCTCAACACCCTCGCCTACGTGGTCATGGACGAGATCCACTACCTGGCCGACCGGTTCCGCGGCCCGGTGTGGGAGGAAGTGATCCTGCACCTGCCCGAGTCCGTGCGGCTGGTCGGCCTGTCCGCCACGGTCAGCAACGCCGAGGAGTTCGGCGAGTGGCTGGTCGAGGTGCGCGGCGACACGACCGTCGTGGTGGACGAGCACCGGCCCGTGCCGCTGTGGCAGCACATGATGGCGGGCGGCCGGATGATGGACCTGTTCGCGGGCGACGGCCCCGACGGGCACAACCGCATCAACCCGCAGCTGCTGCGGCACACCGACGACCTGTCCCGCTTCCACGTGCCGTGGAGCCGCAACCGCAACAACAAGGACCAGCGGGGCCGGCCGCCGCGCGGCTCGGGCTTCAAGCCGCCGTCCCGCGTCGACATCGTGCAGCGGCTCGACGGCGCGGGCCTGCTGCCCGCCATCGACTTCGTGTTCAGCCGGGCCGGCTGCGACGCGGCCGTGCTCCAGTGCGTGCGGGCCGGGCTGCGGCTCAACTCCGCCGACGAGGTCGAGGAGATCCGCGAGGTCATCGAGGAGAAGACCAAGGACCTGCCCCAGGGCGACCTGATGGTGCTGGGCTACTGGGAGTGGCGCGAGGCGCTGGAACGCGGCATCGCCAGCCACCACGCCGGCCTGCTGCCCGCGTTCAAGGAGACCGTCGAGGAGCTGTTCGTCCGCGGCCTGGTCAAGGTCGTGTTCGCCACCGAGACCCTGGCGCTGGGTATCAACATGCCCGCCCGCACCGTCGTGCTGGAGAAGCTCGTCAAGTACAACGGCGAGGCGCACGTCGACCTGACGCCCGGCGAGTACACCCAGCTCACGGGCCGCGCGGGGCGGCGCGGCATCGACGTCGAGGGCCACGCCGTGGTGGTGTGGCAGCCCGGTGTCGACCCGAAGGCCGTCGGCGGCCTGGCGTCCACCCGCACCTACCCGCTGCGGTCGTCGTTCCGGCCCGGCTACAACATGGCCGTCAACCTGGTGAACCAACTGGGCGCGGCGGCGGCCCGCGAGATCCTGGAGCAGTCGTTCGCCCAGTTCCAGGCCGACCGGTCGGTCGTCGGGCTGGCCCGGCGGATCGACCGCAACCGCGAAGCGCTCGACGGGTACGCCGAGGCGATGACCTGCCACCTCGGTGACTTCACCGAGTACGCGTCGCTGCGCCGCCGGGTCGCCGAGCGGGAGAAGGCGTTGGCGCGGCAGAACACCACGGCGAAGCGGGCCGAGGCGGCGCAGTCGTTGGAGCGGCTGCGCAAGGGCGACGTGATCGCGGTGCCGTCCGGCCGCCGGTCCGGGCTGGCCGTGGTGATCGACCCCGGCCTGGAGCCGCTGGGCGAGGCGCGGCCGTTCGTGGTGACCGAGGACCGCTGGGCCGGCCGGCTGTCGTCGGCGGACTTCCCCATGCCGGTCGAGGTGCTGGGCAAGATGCGGCTGCCCAAGCAGGTCGACACGCGGTCGCCGAAGTCGCGGCGCGACCTGGCGGCGTCGTTGCGCGCCACCGGGATCGTCGCGCCCGCGATGCGCAAGCGGCGGTCCACCGCCGACGACGACGCGGAACTGGCCACGTTGCGGCGGGCGTTGCGCGCGCACCCGTGCCACGGCTGCGAGAAGCGCGAGGAACACGCCCGCTGGGGCGAGCGCTACCACCGGCTGCTGGCCGAGACGGAGCAGCTGGAGCGCAAGGTCGCCGCCACCACGCACTCGTTGGCGCGCGAGTTCGACCGCATCCGCGGCCTGCTGCGCGAACGCGGCTACCTGCACGCCGAGGAGAACGGGCCCGGCGAGGAGGTCACCGAGCACGGCAAGCGGCTGACCAGGCTCTACAGCGAGTCCGACCTGCTGGCCGCGGAATGCCTGCGGCACGGCGTGTGGCGTGACCTCGACCCGGCCGAACTGGCCGCGGTGGTGTCGGCGCTGGTGTACGAGGCGCGCCGGGACGGTCCGCTCGAAGCCCGACTGCCACCGGGGAAGGTGTCGGACGCGCTGACCGCGACCGCGCGGCTGTGGGCCGAGCTGGAGGACGACGAGCGCAGGCACCGGCTCGACCGCACCCGTCAACCCGACCCGGGGTTCGCCTGGGCCGTCTACCGGTGGGCGCGCGGCGAGTCGTTGGAGAAGGTGCTGTCGGCGGCGGAGGAGAACGGCGCCGAGCTGGGCGCGGGCGACTTCGTGCGGTGGTGCCGGCAGGTGATCGACTTCCTGGACCAGATCCGGGACGTCGTCGGGGGCGGCGATCCGGTGGGTGCGGCCGCCCGGAAGGCGGTGGACGCGCTGCGCCGCGGGGTGGTGGCGATGGCCACCGTTTGACAAAGCTTTGCGGGGTGGCTGGGTACCGCGCGGGTGGCTGTGGTTTGATCGCGCCCGCAAGCCTTGAACAGCTCGTCGAGATCGTCGAGGACCGTTCAACACCGTTCCAGACCTTGTCCAGACCGACCGTCGGAGGCCGAGCATGACCAGTCCGTACGGACCGTCCGGAGGGAACGACCCGCAGCCGCAGTGGGGCCAGCAGCAACAGCCCTACGGTGGTGGGTACCCCGGCACGCCGTCGGGTGGTTTCCCCGCTCAGCAGCCCAACCCCTACGGGCAGCCGGACCCGTCGCAGCAGCAGTGGGGCCAGCAGCAGCCCCAGCAGCCGTACACGCAGCAGTACCCGGCCGGGTACGACCCGAACAACCCGCAGTCGAACCCGTACGGGCAGCCGCAGCAGGGTCAGTACGGGCAGCCCGGCCAGTTCGGCCAGCCGGGTCAGCCCGGCCAGTTCGGGCAGCAGCCGGGCCAGTACGGGCAGCCCGGGCAGTACGGCCAGCAGCCGCCGCCGAAGAAGTCCAGCGCCGTGCTGTGGGTCGTGGTGGCGCTCGTCGTGCTGGTGGTGGCGGCCGTCGGTATCACCGGCTTCGTCGCGCCGGGGTTCTTCAACACCAAGGTCTTCGACCAGACCGCCGTGCAGAACGGCGTCGTCGGCGTGCTGAAGGACGACTACAAGATCAACGACGTGGAGAGCGCGACCTGCCCCGCCGAGCAGGAGGTCAAGCCGAACACGAGCTTCGACTGCACGGTCAAGGTCGGCGGCAAGGACAAGAAGGTCAAGATCACGGTGAAGACCGAGGACGGCGAGTACGAGGTCGGCCAGCCCGCCGGCTGATCGTTCCCGCTGTGCCCGAGGCCACTCCCGCGTTGGTGCGGGGGTGGCCTTTCGGCTTCTGCGGTGTCGCCGGCGTCGCTGGCGTCGCTGGTGTCGGTTGTGAGGGAAACTCGTTAGCGAGGCGAGCGATCTGTGCGGCACCATGCGGAGGTGACCGACCACGACGTCCGCCCCCTGGACGACTCCGAGTACCGCACCGCCCACAGCCTGTTCCGCGGCACGCTCCACCACTCGCCCGCGCCGGACGACGTGTGGAAGTTCGTGGAGGAGTCGTACGAGCCGGGGCGCACGCTCGGCGCGTTCGCCGACGGAGAGATGATCGGCACGGTCCAGTCGTTCCCGTCGCGGCTCGCCGTGCCGGGCGGCGCCGTGGTGCGGCACGCCGCCGTGAGCCGGGTGGGCGTGCGGGCCGACTGGACGCGCCGCGGTGTGCTGAGCGCATTGCAACGGGCACAGCTTCGGGCGATGCGGTCGGACGGTGACGTGGTCGCCACCCTGCGCGCCTCCGAGACCGCCATCTACGGCCGCTACGGCTACGGCGTCGCCACCAGGTACCGGTTCCTGCGCATCGACCGCCAGAAGGCGGCACCCCGCTCGCGCCCGGTCGGTCGGGTGCGGATGGTCGAGAGCGAGGCGGGGGAGCGGATCGCGCGCGAGCTGTTCGAGGAGCTGTCACCGGGGCGTGCCGGCACGATCGCCCGGTGGCCCGCGTGGTGGGGCCTGAACCTCCGGCGCGTGGCCGCCGAGGAGAACGTGAAGATCGCGGTCCGCTCCGGCCAGTCCGGCTCGCCTGACGGTTACGTCGTGTTCAAGGTGACGCCCGGCGACCACCACTCCGGTGACGACAAGCCCACCACGCTGGCGGTCTGGGACCTGTGGGCGCGTGACGCCGAGGCGTGGGCCGACCTGTGGCTGTTCGTGCTGGGCGTCGACCTGGTGGCCGAGGTGACGTCGTTCGGCCGGCCGGTGGACGAGCCCGTGGAGTGGCTGCTGGGCGACCGCCGCGCGTGCCGCGTCACCGAGCAGGGCGACGAGACCTGGCTGCGCCTGCTCGACGTGCCCACCGCCCTGTCCGCCCGCACCTACCGCCCGGCCGAGCCGGTGGTGCTCGGCGTGCGTGACGCGTACCTGCCGGAGAACGCCGGTTCGTACCGCGTCACGTCGTCCGGCGTGACCCGCGTCGACGACGCGCCGGAGCTGGTGCTGGACGTCGACGTGCTCGCCTCGACCTACCTGGGCGACGTGTCGTTCTCCACCCTCGCCGCCACCCGCCGCCTGGACGTCGTGAACCCCGACGCCCTCCCGCGCGCCGATGCCCTGTTCGCGGTCTCCGAGGCACCGTGGAGCGGCACCTACTTCTAACCGCTCACACCATCACGTCGGACCCCTCCACCGCCGACCCGGACCGCGCGCATCGCTGACGCCGTTGTGCCGTTGCGGCCGGGTGCGCCGCGCTCTCCGCCGTGGACGGCCGTCTCGGCCCCCATGGTCCACTTCCCGGCTTCCCGGCTTCCCGGCTTCCCGGCTTCCCGGCTGAAGGCGTCCGCCGTCCGGCGTCCGACTTTCCGTCGTCCGTCGTCCGTCGTCCGTCGTCCGGAAGCGGTAGCGGGTGGCGGTTTGGCGGGGCTAGCGGCGTTCCAGGGCGGACAGCAGCCTCGGCAGCGAGCTGCCCAGGCCCCAGCGCCGGGTCAGCTCGGCGACGCGGTCCGGGTCGGCCGGTGCGGTGGGTACGAGGTCCGGGCGGTCCATGACGATCTTCGCGTCGGTCGCCACGTTGACCACGGTCGGTGCGACGGCGAGGTAGTCCTGGGCGTTGAGCAGGGCGGTGCGGGCGCGGGTGGTGAGTTTGCGGTCGCGGCCGTCGTGCACGGCGTCGAGCACGGCTTGCAGCGAGCCGAACTCGCTGATCAGCTTCGCCGCCGTCTTCTCGCCGATGCCGGCCACGCCGGGCAGGCCGTCGGACGGGTCGCCGCGCAGCACGGCCATCCCGGCGTACGCGCGGCCGGCGTCGGCCACGGGCAGCGCGTACTTGGCGGCCAGCTCCTGCGGCCCGAGCAGCTCGGCCTTCGCCCAGCCGCGGCCGAGGTAGAGGACTCGCACCGGGGTCGGCTCGTCGCGGACGACCTGGAACAGGTCGCGGTCGCCGGTGATCACCTCGACGGGGTCGGTGGACTCGCGGGCGGCGAGGGTGCCAATGACGTCGTCGGCCTCGTAGCCGGCGGCCTCGGCGGTCGCGATGCCCACGGCGTCCAGCACGTCGAGGATGATCGGCACCTGCGGGGTGAGGGTGTCGGGCACTTCCTCCTCGCCGTCGACGGCTCCCTCGGCGACGCGGTGCGCCTTGTACGACGGCAGGGCGGCGACGCGGAACTCCGGCCGCCAGTCCGCGTCCAGGCAGGCCACCAGGCGGCTCGCCTTCCGGTCGGTGATGACCTTCGCGATCGTGTCGACGAACCCGCGCACCGCGTTGACCGGGGTGCCGTCCGGGGCGGTCATCGACTCGGGCAGCGCGTAGAACGCCCGGAAGTACAGGCTGGCGGCGTCCATCAGGACCAGCGGGTTGCTCACCCGGGACAGCTTGCCAGAGACCACCGACATCGCCGATCGCTCGGTCCGCCGCTGTGGATAACTGCTCGGGCGCTGTGCCCGGGACGAGGTGGGTACGCGGGAAGCAGGGCGGGGGCCATCCGGTGTGGGGTGGAGCGTCCGGTGGGCTGATGTGGGAACGGGGCGACGGGGTGGGCTGGTGCTGGAGGGGCAGGGGGGTGGTTGCGGCGGGCCTCGTTGTTTCAACCGACGTTTCGAGGGCTTGATAACGGCGTTTTCGGTGATGCGAATTCCGATGATCACCCGTTCGTGGAAGTGGGCGTCGGGAAACGGCTGGTAGAGGTGGGGGTGTCACTCGAAAGTGACGCGAGGGTGGTGGGGCAGTGGCTTGTGGCGTGGGAAGGGCCGTGCACCACTAGGCTTCCTCCCATGTCCACCCAAGTCGGACCCGTCGACGTGGACGCCCTGCGGGCGCGCCTCGACCGGGCTACTGCTGCCGCCTCCATCGCGGGCGTCGACGCGTTGCTCATCGCACCCGGCTCGGACCTGCGCTACCTCCTCGGCGCGGGCGGCACGTCGTTCGAGCGGTTGACGTGCTTGGTGGTCCCGGTGGGTGGGGTGCCGGTGCTGGTGGTGCCCAAGCTGGAGCACCCGGGGTACGCGGCGGTGCCCACCGACGCGCTGGGGGTCGAGGTGGCCACCTGGGTGGACGGCGAGGACCCGTACGCGCTGGTCAAGAAGGCGTTGAAGGGCAACCGCACGGCGGTCTCGGACATGATGCCCGCGTTGCACACCTTGCGGCTGCGGGACGTCGTCGGCCCGGACCAGGTGCTGGCCGGCCCGGTGTTGCGGGAACTGCGGATGCGCAAGGACGACGCCGAGGTGGCCGCGTTGCGCAAGGCGGGCGCGGCGATCGACCGGGTGCACGCCCGGATGGCCGAGTGGCTGCGCCCCGGACGCACGGAAGCCGAGGTGGGCGCGGACATCGCGGCGGCGATCGTCGCCGAGGGCCACGCGCTGGCCGAGTTCGTCATCGTCGCCTCCGGCCCGAACGGCGCGTCGCCGCACCACGACCTGTCCGACCGGGTGATCGAGGCCGGTGACGTGGTGGTGGTCGACATCGGCGGGCCGGTGGCCGAGGGCTACAACTCCGACTCCACCCGCACCTACGTGCTCGGCGAGCCGCGTGACGCCGACGTGTGGGAGACCTACGCGGTCCTGCAGGCCGCGCAGCGGGCCGCGGTCGAGGCGGTGCGGCCCGGCGTCACGTGCGAGGCGGTCGACGCGGCCGCGCGCGACATCATCGCCGACGCCGGTTTCGGCGAGCACTTCGTCCACCGCACGGGCCACGGCATCGGGCTGGACGTGCACGAGGACCCCTACATCGTCGGCGGCAACGACCTGCCGCTGGAGCCGGGCATGGCGTTCAGCGTCGAACCCGGCATCTACCTGCCCGGGCGGTGGGGCGCGCGGATCGAGGACATCGTGATCGCCACCGCCGACGGCGTGGAGAGCGTCAACAACCGACCGCACGAGCTGGTGGTGTTGCCCGCGTGACGAACCTGGAGCCGATAGACCGGGCGATCCTGCGCGAGCTGGCCGCCGACGGCCGGTGCAGCTTCACCGACCTCGCCGAACGGGTCGGGCTGAGCGTGTCGGCCGTGCACCAGCGGGTGCGGCGGCTGGAGCAGCGCGGCGTGGTCCGCGGCTACGCGGCCCGGCTGGACGGCGACGAGATCGGCCTGCCGTTGACCGCGTTCATCTCGCTGACCCCGATCGACCCGGCGGCTCCCGACGACTACCCGAAGCGGTTGGAGCACCTGCCGCAGATCGAGGCGTGCTACTCGGTGGCCGGTGACGCGTCGTACCTGCTGCGGGTGCGGGTGGCGTCACCGCACGCGCTGGAGGAGCTGCTCCGGCAGGTCCGCGAGGCGGCGAACGTGTCCACCCGCACCACGGTCGTGCTGTCCACGCCGTACGAGGACCGGCCGCCGGCGGTCTGATCAGGACAGCCGCGCCCACGTGTCCGCGAAGCGCCGGAGCACGTCCCGGTCGCGCCGTCCGGGCGCGACCGGCAGGAGCCGCCGGACCTCCTCGTCGGTCGCCGGGCGCACGGACAGCGCGAACTCCCGCGCGGCCGAGACGTCCGCCGTGTCCGGCACCACGGCCACCGCCTCCACCTCACCCACCCGCCGCACGACCACGTGGACCGCGGAGTCGTGCCGGTACACCGGTTCCGCCGAGACATCCGAGACCGTCGGGGTCCGCACCACCAGCCGCGGGTACGCGTCCAGCGCGCCGGTCGGGCCGGACCGGGTGTAGTCCAGGACCGCCTCACCGTCCGCGACGGTCAGGCGTGGGAAGTCGTAGCCCTCCGGCGTGGCGATCAGCAGCACGCCGCCGGGCACCCCGGCGTGCGCGATGCGGGACGCGGCGTCGTCGGCCGGCATCGTGGTCGGCAGCCAGACGCCGAGCGCCACGGCGGCGGCGGTCACCACGACGGCGACGAGCCGGACCACCAGGCCGTGCGCCAGCATCGCCGCGACCAGGGCGAACGGCAGGCCGAACGCGGGCAGCGCGAGCCACGACGGCGGCTTGGCGGGCCCGCTCGACTCCACCACCGCGTTGGAGAACACCGCGCCGACCAGCCCGAGCGCGGTCACCAGCGCGGCCCAGCCGAGCCGGCGCAGCGGCGTGGCCGTCAACGGGCTGCCGCGGGGGGTGAACGTGCCGACCAGGTACAGCACCGCGAACGGGCCGATCATGCCGATCCCGACCAGCACGGCGCTGTGCAGGAAGAACCCGACCAGCACCAGCCAGCCGGCGAAGGCCCCGGCCAGTCCCATGGCGAGCCACACCGCGGCGATCTGCGCGGGGACCCGGAAGTCGATCACCCCCACACGGTCCCGTGCCCCCGCCCCGGCGGGCATCGGTGGATCTACTCAACCGGGTCGGCGGGGATCGCGTCGTAGGCGGCGTGGACGCGGGCGAGCGCCTGGTCGGCCGGGGCGAACTCGACGTCGGCGATCCGCGACACCGCCACCACGCCGATCGAGTTGGTCAGGAACGCGCCGCGGTAACGGCCCACGTCGGCCGATCGCACCACCTCGCGGCGGGTCGGCAGCACGCCTTCCAGCAACCGCATGGTGATGCCGTGCAGCCAGTCCGCCTCCGGCCACACCACGCCGCCGTCGTCGTCGAAGAACCCGATGTTGGCGGTCGCGGCCTCCACCACCACGCCGTCGGCGGTGAGCAGCGCGTCGTCGTAACCGGCCCGCTCGGCGAGGGCGCGGTGGTGCAGTTGGCCGAACCCGCCGAGGTGCTTGAGGTGCGGGAACGGGCGGGCGTACGCGACCGGCAGGAGGCGCTGCGGCGTCGCCGGGGGAGTGCCGGGCGGGCGCACCGCGACCATCACCGACGGCGCTCCCACGCCGAACGCGATGACCCGCAGGGCCGCGTCGCGGACGTCGTCGCCCAACGCGTGCGCGATCAGGCCGCGGACGTGGTCGTGGTCCAGTCCCGTGCCGTACAGCTCGCGGTTGGCCCGGTCGAGCCGGCTCAGGTGCAGGTCCAGGCCCTTCACCCGGCGGTCGCGGACCTGCAGGGCGGTGAAGTGCCCGTAGTTGGCCGACAGGCCGGTCGCCAACCGGTCGGTGGTCGGCGGCTCGCCCTCGATCTCGATCCTCAGCACGGACGGACCGTAGCGTGGCGGGAATCGAGGGTCGCCGGTCGTTGCCGCCATCGCCGGTGGCGGAGAGGGTGGACGGTGTGGAACGCGAAGTCCTGGTGGTCGGGTACGACGGTGCGGCGCTGACCGACATCGCGGGCCCGGCGGACGTGTTCGCCGGCGCGAACCGGGCGTGCGGGCCGTCGGACCGCTCGCGTGGCGGCGGCTACCGGGTGCGGTTGGCGGCGGTCGGCGGCGGGTTCGGGGTGACCGGCGGGTTGCGGATGGAGGCGGAGGACCTGCGGGAGGTGTCCGGAGGGGTGGACACGGTCCTGGTGGTCGGCGGCTTCACGTTCGCCGACGCGGCACGGGACGCCGAGCTGCTGCGCCACGTGCGGCGGGTCGCCGGTGGCGCGAGGCGGGTGGCCAGTGTGTGCACGGGCGCGTTCGTGCTGGCGGCGGCCGGGTTGCTGGACGGCGCCCGCGCCACCACGCACTGGGCGTACTGCGACCGGCTCGCGGCCGAGTACCCGTCGGTGGACGTGGTGCCGGACGCGATCCACGTGCGGGACGGCCGGCTCGTCACGTCCGCCGGCGTCACCGCGGGCATCGACCTCGCGCTGGCGCTGGTGGAGCGCGACCACGACGCCGCGCTGGCCCGGCTGGTCGCCCGGTGGATGGTGGTGTTCCTGCAACGACCCGGCGGCCAGTCGCAGTTCAGCGTGCGGTCGCGGGTGCCGCCGGTGCGGGAACCGGGACTGCGGGCCGTGCTGGACGCGGTCGTGGACGACCCGGCGGCCTCGTGGTCGGTCGACGGGATGGCGCGCCGCGCCGCGATGAGCCCCCGGCACTTCGCCCGCGTGTTCCCGCGCCGGGTCGGCGTCTCGCCCGCCCGGTACGTCGAGCGGGTGCGGGTGGAGGCGGCGGCGGCAGCGTTGGAGTCGGGCGACGAGGGGCTGGACGTCGTGGCCAGGCGCACCGGGTTCGGTTCGGCGGAGACGCTGCGCCGGGCGTTCCTGCGGGTGCTCGGCGTGACGCCGGGCGGTTACCGCGACAGGTTCCGCACGACGGGTGCGGCGTGAGGAGGGGGATCGGGATGGACGTGGCTTTCGTGCTCTACCCGAAGATGACGGCGCTGGACCTGGTCGGGCCGTACGAGGTGCTGGGCCACCAGCCGGAGGTGACCTCGCACTTCGTCGCCGCCTCGCGGGAGCCGGTGGTCACCGACGCCGGGCTGGTGATCGTGCCGACGACGACGTTCGCCGAGCTGGACCGCGCCGACGTGATCGTCGTGCCCGGCGGCGGTGGCTGGGCGGAGGTGCTGGCCGACGGGGTGGTCGCGGCCTGGCTGCGGGACGTGCACCCGACCGCGACCTGGACCACGTCGGTGTGCAGCGGGTCGACGCTGCTGGCGCAGGCGGGCGTCCTGGCCGGCCGCCCCGCGACCACGCACTGGGCGGTGCGCGACGAACTGGCCGCCCTCGGCGCGGTGGTCAGCACCGACCGGGTGGTGGTCGACGGGTCCGTGGTCACCGGCGCCGGGGTGTCGGCCGGGATCGACATGGCGCTCACCCTCGTCGGCCGGATCTGGGGCGACGAACGGGCCCGGTTCACCCAGCTGCTCATCGAGTACGACCCCGACCCGCCCTACCGCGCCGGGTCGCCCGAGCAGGCGTCCGCCGACCTCGTCTCCTTCGCCAGGAGCGTGTTCGCCCGGAGCTGACCGGGTGACCGCCGGACCTCCGCGCCGGTCATCCGCTCAACCTCGCTCCCGGTCACCCTCCGGGCTTGTACGGTGACGTGCCGGTACGCACGACCTGTGCCCCGGCAGGCCCGGGAGACTCATCGGTCGCAGCGGATCGGGGGAGCAGTTGGTCGGGGGCACGGGGTTCCGCGCGGTGTTCGCGGTGCCGGAGTTCCGGGTGCTGTGGTCGGCCGCGGTGCTGTCGACCGTCGGCGACCAGTTGGCCCGGGTGGCGTTGTCGGTGCTGGTGTTCCAGCGCACCGGGTCGGCGGCGTGGACGGCGTTGACCTACGCGTTGACGATGCTGCCCGCGCTGGTGTCGGGGGTGCTGCTGACGGGGCTGGCCGACCGGTACCCGCGGCGGACCGTGATGGTGGTCGCGGACGCGGTGCGGGCCGTGCTGCTGGCCGTGATGGCGGTGCCGGGCGTGCCGCTGCCCGTGGTGGCGGCGCTGCTGGTGGTCGCGCAACTGGCCGAGCCGCCGTTCGCCGCCGCGCAGGGCGCGCTGCTGCCGTCCGTGCTGGGGGAGAGGTACGAGGCGGGGCAGTCCGTGCACCTGATCACGCACCAGGCGGGGTTGCTGCTGGGGTTCGTCGGCGGCGGGCTGGCGGTGGCGTGGCTGGGCACGTCCGGCGCGCTGCTCGTGGACGGGGCGACGTTCGCGGTGTCGGCGGTGCTGCTGCGGTTCGGCCTGCTCCGGCGCCCGGCTCCGGCGTTCGTGCCCGCCGCGCACGTGCGGATCAGGGCGGGCGCGGCGCTGGTGTGGCGGGACCGGCGGCTGCGGCTGCTGGTCGGCCTGGGGTGGCTGGCGCTGTTCACGGTGGTGCCGGAAGGGCTGGCCGCGCCGTTCTCGGCGGAGGTCGGGGCGGGCGCGGCGGGGGTCGGCCTGCTGCTGGCCGCCGACCCGGCCGGGATGGTGCTGGGCACCGTGCTGCTGCGCTTCCTGCCCGCCTCGACGCGCGTGCGGCTGCTCGGGCTGCTGGCCGTCGCCACCGCGTTGCCGCTGGTCGGGTACCTGTTCGCGCCGAACCTGGTGGGCGCGGTGGCGTTGCTCGCGGTCAGCGGGGTGTTCAGCGCCTACCAGGTGACGGCGGGCGCGACGTTCGTGCGGCTGGTGCCGGACGAGCAGCGCGGCCAGGCACTGGGGTTCGCCCGCAGCGGCCTGGTCGCCGCCCAGGGGCTCGGCGTCGCCGGAGGCGGCCTGCTGGCGTCCGCGACCGGCTCGGCGACCACCGCGATCGCCGTGGCGGGCATCGCCGGCACCGTCCTGGCCCTCACCGCCACCACCGCGTGGTCCCGCGTCGCCCCGGCAGCGGTGCCCTGAGCAGGCCGGCTCATCCCGACCGGATGCCCGCGGAGAGGGCGCGCAGGTCGTCGAACGCCCGCCGCAGGTGCTCGGACAAGCCCTCCGAGGGGTCGTCGACCCACGCTTGGACGGCGTGCTGGTAGGCGGCCCAGCCCGTCCGGGCGGCCAGGTCGGCCACCCCGTCACCGGCGCCGCGCTGCCGCAGCGCCTCCGCCACGGCCTCGGTGAGCCACGCGTGCTTGGCCAACTCGCGTTCGCGCAGCGCCGGCGTCGCCGCGACGACCTTCCACCGCGGTTCGGAGAACGGGCGGTCGTCCTCCAGGTTCCGCGCGGAGTCCCGGAAGGCGTGCAGCAGCACCTCGAACGGCTCCAGCCCTCCGGGCGCTTCGGCCACGGCCCGCATCAGCGCGGCGCGGAGCTCGGCTTCGCCGTCGAAGAGCACCTCGCGCTTGTCCGGGAAGTGCCGGAAGAACGTGCGCTCGTTGACCCCGGCCCGCGCGGCGATCTCCGCCGCCGTCGTCCGGTCGAACCCCCGCTCCTGGTACAGCTCCAGGGCCGCCTGCTGAAGGCGGCGACGCGCTTCCGCTCCGCTCCGTGGCACCCCCGGAGGGTACCGCGATCCGTCAGTGACTGGCGTCATGTTGTGCCAGCGACTGGCGCTACCCGTAGAGTCAGTGACTGACGCTAAGTAGTGCCAGTCACTGACATCACCACGGGAGTTCTCCATGCACGTCTTCGTCACCGGCGGCACCGGCCAGACCGGGCCCGCCGTCGTCGCCGAGCTCGTCGCGGCGGGCCACGTCGTCACCGGCCTGGCGCGCTCGGACGCCGCCGCCGCCCGGCTGGAGTCGCTGGGCGCCACACCGCACCGCGGCCACCTGGACGACCCCGACAGCCTGCGCGCCGGCGCCGAAACCGCCGACGGCGTCCTGCACTTGGCCTTCGGCGGCGACTTCGCCGATCCGGACGACCTCGTCCGCCGCGACCGCGCCGCGATCGAGGCGCTCGGGCAGGCGCTGGTCGGGTCCGGCAAGCCCTTCGTCAGCACGTCGGGAACGTTGGTGATGAAGACCGGCCGGGTGGGCACCGAGCGGGACGCGCCCGATCCCGAGTCGGTCGGAGCTTTCCGCATCCCGGGCGAGCGGGCCTGCCTCGGCTTCGCCGACCGGGGCGTCCGGGCCGCCGTCGTGAGGCTCGCGCCGACCGTGCACGGCCCGCGCGACCACGGGTTCATCCCGGCTCTCATCGCGGCCGCGCGCCGGGCGGGCGTCTCGGCCTACATCGGCGACGGCGCCAACCGGTGGCCGGCCGTCCACCGCGCCGACGCCGCCCGCCTCTTCCGGTCGGCGCTGGAGAAGGCCCCTGCCGGGAGCGTGCTGCACGGCGTCGGCGAGAGCGCCGTCACGATCAAGAGCGTAGCGGAGCGGATCGGGCGGATCCTCGGCATCCCGACCACCTCGCTGTCCGTCGAGGAGGCGGCCGAGCACCTCGGGAACCCGTTCCTGGCCACGTTCTTCTCCCTCGACGTGCCCGTCTCCGGCGAGCACACCCGGGCGCTCCTGGACTGGGCGCCGCGGCACGCGACCCTGCTCGACGACCTCGAGACCGGCGACTACTTCGCTCCGGAGGCCGCCGCGCGCGCCGAGGAGATCTGGTTGCCGCACCGCCGGGGCCGGAACTGACCCGTCCCCCGGGCCGCACTACCCTGCGGTCGCGGCGGCTCCGGTCGCCGTTCGACGCGGCGCGTGGATGGGTGCGGATCTCGATGTCGTCGAAAGCGGCGGACCGGCCGCTGGGGCGCAACCGGTCGTTCCTGGTGCTGTGGGCCGGGCAGTCCGCGTCGCTCGTCGGGTCGCAGGTGACGGTCGTCGCGGTGCCGTTGGTGGCCGCGCTGGCGCTGGGCGCGGGAGCGTGGGGGATCGGGGTCGTGACCGCGTGCGGGCGGTTGCCGTACCTGGTGTTCGGGTTGCCGGCCGGGGTGTGGGTGGACCGGTTGCCGCGGCGGGTGGTGGCCGGGGTCTGCGCGGTCGGGCAGGCGGTGAGCCTCGGGGTGGTGCCGGTCGCGGTGGCGCTCGACGTGCTGTCGGTGGGGCTGTTGGCCGCGGTGGCGGCGGTGGCGGGGACGTTCGCGGTGTTCGGGGACATCGCCGGGCTGGCGCTGGTGCCGATGGTGGTGCCCGCCGGGCAGCTCACGCGGGCACAGGGCGTGGTGGAGGTGGGGCAGGCGACGGCGCAGGTCGCGGGGCCCGCGTTGGGCGGCTGGTTGGTCGGCGCGATCACGGCCGCGGGCGCGTTGCTGGTCGACGCGGTCAGCTTCCTCGTCGCCGCGGTGACGTTGCTGTGGGTGCGGGTGGCGGAACGACCGCAGGCCGGGGCGGGGATGTGGGACGGGGTGCGGGCCGTGTTCGGCCACCAGGGGCTGCGGCGGGTCACGCTGTGCACCGCGACGCAGGTCTTCTGGTTCAACGCCTTCACCGTCGTGGTGCTGCTGCACCTGGTCTCGGCGCTGGGGCTGTCGGCGGCACAAGCCGGGTTGACGCTGTCCGTCGGCGCGGTCGGGGGACTGCTCGGCGCGCTCGTCGCGGCCCGGGCCGGCGAGCGGTGGGGGCGGCGGCGGACCATGGTCGCCGCCCTCCTGGTCACCGGCGCGGGACAGGCGCTGGTCGCGGTCGACCACCTCGTGCTCGGCGCGGTGGCGGTGATGTGGTTCGCGCTCCAGGTCTACAACGTGCACCAGGTGCCGGTGCGGTACGAGGTGACGCCCGCCGCGCTGCACGGGCGGGTCAACGCGACCATCCGCACCGCGGTCTGGGGCACCGCGCCCGCCGGTGCGCTGGTGGGCGGCCTGCTCGGCGACGCCGTCGGCCCGCGGGCCACGCTCATGCTCAGCGGCCTCGGCGTCGCGACGGCGTGCCTGTGGCTCGTGCGGGCACGGGTCGGCTGACCGGCCGCGCCGGCCGCGGGAGTGCTGTGCTCGCCGCGGCCCGCGCGTGGCCTCGGGAATCGTCGTCCACCCTCGCTCGGGGAACCCGTCCTCACCAGATCTTGTCGCGCATGGCGGCGCACCTCCCCTCGACGTCGTCCCAGCACAGCGCACAGCCCGGGGATCACCAGATCTTGTCGCGCACGACGACACCTCCCGCCCGTCTCGACACGGCCACGACCTGCGGGTTCACCAGATCTTGTCGCGCACCGCGATCACCTCCAGTGGGTCGCGTCACCCCGGTAGCGGCTGACACCGGAACGGGTCACCATTACTGTGACCCTCCGTCCGGACGCCATGACAGTCCGGGACAGACAGTCGTGAGGAACCATGGGCAGAGCGCGTTCGACGTCGTCGGGCGATCGACGCTGGTCACTATGGTCCCTGCCGAGGCAGGCCCTGGTGTACGTGCTGTCGGTGGATCTGCTCGCCGTCCTCGCGATCGCGGCCACGACCGCGTGGCCCGTGCCCGCCGACTCCTGGACCGCGTTCGCCGTCCTGCTCGGCTGCGCCGCCCTGCACCTGCACAGCTCCCGCTGGATCGAGCGCATCCGCCGCGACCACAGCCACCTGCCGCACGTCGACCTGTGCAGCATCTGGATCCTGGCCGGCGCGCTCGTCCTGCCGCCCGCGCTCGCCGTCGCGCTCGTCGTGCTGATGTACGCGCACCGCTGGTGGGTCGTCGGCCGGTGGGACGCCTCACGCCCACCGCACCGCAACGTGTTCACCACGGCGATGATGGTGCTGGCCACCCTCGCCGCGAGCACCGTCGCGGGCCTCACCGGGCTGCGCGACCACCTGCGCGCCGGGCAGCCCGACGGCCCGCTCGACCTCGTCGGCCTGGTCGGCGCGGGCGCGGCGCAGTGGCTGGTCAACACCGCCCTGGTGGCCGGCGTGATCCTGCTGACCGTCCGGCCGCGCTCGGTGAAGGACGCCCTCGGCAGCGGCGCGGACAACCTGCTCGAAGCGGGTCAGCTCGCGCTGGGCGGGTTCGTCGCCCTCGCCGTGGCGTGGTGGCCCGGGTTCGCGCTGCCGATGGTCGTCGCGGCCGTCGCCCTGCACCGCACCGTGCTCATCCACCAGTTGGAGCTCGCCGCCCGCACCGACGCCAAGACCGGCCTGCTCAACGCCGAGGCCTGGCACCTCCAGGCGACGCTGGAGCTCCAGCGCACGCGCCAGCAGCCGCCCGGCGCGCGGGTCGGCCTGTTCATGATCGACGTCGACCACTTCAAGGACATCAACGACGCCCACGGCCACCAGACCGGCGACCTGGTGCTGCGGCGCATCGCGGCGGCGCTGGAGAGCGCGGTCCGGCGCGGTGACGCGGTCGGCCGCTTCGGCGGCGAGGAGTTCGCCGTGCTGCTGCCCGGCGTGGACCACGAGGAAGCGACGGCGATCGCCGAGCGGATGCGCTCGGAGGTCCACCGGGTGCTCGTGGACGACGGCAACGGCGGCGTGGTGGCCGGCCTCACGGTCAGCATCGGCATCGCGGTGTGGCCGGAGGTCGCCGAGGACACCGTGTCCGGGCTGCTCGCGGCGGCCGACGCGGCGCTGTACGAGGCCAAGCGGCTCGGCCGCGACCAGGTGCAGGCGGCGGGCAGGCACCGCCGCGCCCCCTGGACGCCCGCGGCGCGCTCCGAGCGGCCCGGGGTCTAGGCCCGGGGTGTAACAACCGCGACTACCCGCGCGGATCTGCTACAGGTCGGGCCCTCCGGTGGCGTAGTTTCTGCCCGCCACCTCCGACACGGTGGACTCTCCTCGCTTGCAAGGGTCGTGAGCCAGTGGACCTCGGTGCCCCGCACGGAATCCGCTTCCGCTTCGAAGCGGGGCTGCTGCGTGCCGTCCTGCTCGACGTGCACCGCAAACCGCCCGTCGCCGCCGTCGAGGAGCTGACCGCCGAGGCGGGCGCGCGCGACCTGCTGGTCGACCAGACCCGGGACGGGGACGTGCGCGCGGTGCTGCGGCAGCGGTTCGACCTGCCCGCGCCCGCCCGCTGGCGGCTCGCCGTGGACGCGCCCGCCACCCGGACCCCCGACGGGGTGTCGTTCGCGCTGGCCGACTCGGTGACGCTGAAGGTGTCCGGCTCGGTGCCGTGCGACATCGCCGACGGCGGGGTGTCCGCGCAGCTGCCCGCGGGCGAGTCCGAACTGGACGTCACGGTGGTCAGCGAGCCGGTGTTCGAGGTCGGCGACACGGTCGTGGTGTGCCGCCCGGACCAGGTGCGCGAGGCCGCGGTCGTGGTGTCGTGCCTGCCCGCGGACCACGTCACACCCGTCTTCGCGCTCCGGCACCCGGACTCGTCGTCGCACCGGCGCGACCGGCTGGTGGCGCACCTGCTCGAGGCGACGGGCGTGCGCCGGGTGGTGTTCCTCGCCGAACCCGCGGACGGGCTGTTCGGCGACCTGCCCGAGCGCCTGCACCTGCCGTGCGAGGACCCCGTCGGGCTGACCGGCAAGGCGTGGGAGCTGCTGCGCGGCGGCGAGCCCGGCCGCACGCTCGACGTCGCGCCGGACGCCGACTTCGTCGCGGCCCTGTTCACCGCCCTGCGCACGGGCGCGGCGCTGCGCGTGGACGAGGACGCGCCGCCCGTGCCGTTCGCCGCGCACAACCCGGACGACGGCGACGAGGCGGTGCTGGTCGAGCGCACCGGCGAGGTGGACGACCTGGTGGCGGCGGCGTACGCCCACCACCGCGGCGCCCGGCTGGTGATCACGCCGAAGCCGGACCTGGCCGAGGTGTGCGCGGTGGTGGCCGAGGAGCAGGAGCGGGTCACCGCGGCGGCGGGCGCGATCGGCGACGCGGTCAAGGGCATCGGGTTCGTCGAGGCCCTGTGGCGGTACCTGTCCACCGGCGGCCACGACCCGTACGCGGCGGTCGAGGCCGTGGTCACCGCGCAGGTGCCCGCCGAGGTGATCGCCGAGGTGGGCGACCGCGACCTGACCGCGTTCACCACCGGGCTGCCCTACTCGTTCGTGCACACCGAGGACGTGAACTGGGCCCGCAAGCCGATCGGGCACGTGGTGGCCGACCCGGCGCTGGTCGTGCTCACCGAGCTGCACCGGGCGGGCGTGGCGCGCGAGCCCGGCGCGTTCAGCCTGGTGGTCGACGACGGCCCGTTCCGCGAGCTGCCCCGGACGGCCGCGGCGCCGGGCCACCACACCCACCCGATCGTGCTGGCCGAGCGGGACGCCTCGCCGGACGTGCTGCGCGACCTGGTCGTGGACCTGCCGGTCGAGCTGGTGTTCTTCAACTGCCACGACGCCGACGACGCGATCCTGCTCGCCGGTCAGGCGTGGCCCGACGACGACATCCCGGTGACGCTGCGGCACCGCCCGATCGTGTTCAACAACTCGTGCCGGTCGTGGACGCGGCTGGGCCGCGAGTTCGTCCGCGCCGGGGCGCGCGGCTACATCGGCACGCTGTGGACCATCCCGCCGAACCTGGCCGCCGGGTTCGCCCGCACCGTCGTGCGGCGGCTCACCGCCGAGGAGACGCCCGCCGCGCGCGCCATCGTCAACACCGGCACGCCTGGCGGCATCGAGCGGTCCTACCTGTTCGTCGGCACGGTCAACGGCAGGCTGGACGAGTGGCGCGACCGGTCGACCACCGCCGCCGAGGCCGCGCTGACCGGCTGCGAGCTGCTGGCCGCCGCCGCGCGCGACCGCGCCGGACCGCTGTCGCCGGTGCTGCACCGGGAGATCTCCGCGCTGGGCGAGGTCGCCGAGGCGGGCGGCGTGACCGACACCGGGTCGTACGCGGACGTGCTGCTGACGCGGTTGGAGCTGGAGGACGACGACGAGCGGGCCGACGCCCTGGTCGAGCGGGTCGACGCCCTGCTGACCGGGCTCGACCTGCCCGACGAGGAGCTCGAAGCCCTCTGGGCGACCAGGTTCGAGCTCACCGGCGCCCGGTTCGAGCGGCGCGGGGAATACGAGGCCGCGCTCGCGGACTTCGAACGGTGTGTGGGCTTGGGCGACGCGTGCCGCGACCGGGCGGACGTCCTGCTGCGGATGGCGAGGCTGCTGATGGCTGAAGGCAGGACCGGCGAAGCCGGGCAGGCGGCGCGGCTGGCGTACGAGGAGCACCGGGCGAGACGGGACAGACCCGGGCAGCTCGAGTCGATCACCGTGCTCGACGGCCTCGGCGACGCCGACCCCGCGACGGCCCTCGGGTACGCCGTCGAGGGTCACGACCTGGCCGTGGAGCTGGGCGATCAGGCCCGGCAGGCCGCGTTCAAGCTCGCCGAGTGCGACCGGCGGCGCGAACGCGGCGAGCTGGCCGAGGCGATCGAGGCCGGGTCGCGTGCCGTGGAGCTGTTCCGGGCCCTCGGCGACGACCGGCAGGAGCTGGCCGCGTTGCGCCGGCTCGGCGCGTGCCACCGCGACCAGGGCGACCTGGAGACCGCGCAGCACTACGCCGCCGTCGGCCTGGCCCGGGCCGAGCAGGTGGGCGCGGCGTCCGAGGTGGCGTCGTTCCACGACGACCTGGGCGGCGTGCTGAGCGCGCGCGGCGAGCACGGCGAGGCGTTGGGGCATTACCGGCACGCGGTGGAGAAGCTGGTCGCCACCGGCGCGTGGGAGCGCGGCGCGGAGCTGCTGCCGCACCTGGCCGTCGGCGCGGTGCGGGCGGGCGACCCGGAGGCGCTGTGGACCGCGGCCCTGAGCGGCGGCCTGATCTGCGAGGTCGCGCCGCGCGAGGTGTGGGCGTCGGTCGTGCCGCTGGTGGTGGACTCGATGAAGCGGGCGATCGAGACCGGGCCGCTGGGGCTGACCGAACGCGGCATGACCGACTTCGCCAGCGCCGTGACCGCGGGCAGGCGCGAGGACATGCCGTTCCAGGTCGGGCTGCTCGCGGACGTGGTGGTCGTGCTGCTGGCGTGGCTGATGGACCGCGTCGACGCGCACATCCTCGCGTTCGCCCGCGAGCTGGACCGCACCAGCGGCGGCGTGCTCGACCTGGCCGGGTACGTGTCCGTGCCCTACGCCGACCGGGCCCGCAACCCCGGCACGGGCCGGTCGCGCCCGCGCTGACGTCAGGTCGCCCGGTAGGCGGCGGCGGTGCGCGGGTACAGCTCGCGGTAGGCCGGCAGGTGGCCCCACGGCGTGGTGACGGACTCCGCCCGGAGCAGGCCGTGCACCAGGGCCCGGGCGAACACCCGCCGTGCGGCGGCGAGCACCTCGTCGGGGTCGGCGTCGTGGGTGCCGGTCGAGGCGGCGAACACGGTGTCGCCGTCGGTCAGGCCGTGTGCCGGGCGGACGGCGACCGCGAGACCGTCCTGTGCTGCGTTGGCCAGGGCGAACAGGTGCGGCAGGCGGGCGTTCGCGGCGATCACGCCGATGACCGTGTGGAACGGCCGGGCGTGGCCCGCGACGCGCGCCGCGTCGAGGTCGTCACCCTGGAAGGCGGGGAACTCGCCGGGCAGGCCGAGGTGCGCGGCGAACGGCAGGCCGGTGTCGGGGTCGACCGACGGGCCGACCGCGTTGAGGACGGCGATCGCGCCGACGACCACGCCACCGGGCAGTGCGACGCTCGCCGTGCCCACCCCGCCCTTCATGGTGGCGTTGAGCGCGCCCGTGCCTGCGCCGACGTTGCCCTGGGCGACCTCGACGCCCGCGCCGCGCACGGCCCGCGCGCCCTCCTCCGCCCCGGGACGGGCGTGGAAGTCGCCACCCCGGCCGAGGTCGAACAGCGCCGCGGCGGGCACGAACGACCCCAGCTCGCGGGCCGCGCCGTCCGCCGCCGCCAGCCCGTACGCGCTCCCGCCCGTCAGCACCACGCCGCGCACCTCCCGGCCGCCGTGACGGGGGTCGAGCGCCGCCGTGTCCCGCGTCGCGGGCGCACCGCCGCGAACGTCCACAGTGGACAGGGTGCCCGGCGGGAACAGGACGGCCGTGGTCCCGGTCAGCGCGCCGCCGCCGGTCCGCGTGACGTGCCCGACCAGCACGCCCGGCACGTCGGTGATCGCGTTCCGCACGCCGCCGATGCTACTGGTCGAGCCGGGCCGGACGGCGCGCATACTGGTGCGGGGGAGTCGTTGCGGTGGGGGGAAACGCGCATGTCCGGGAAAGCCCGGTGGGTGATCGGCGCAGCAGCGGTGTGCGCCGTCGTGGTCGGCGCGGTCGTGGTGTGGCCCGAGGCAGAGGTCGATCCCCGGGCGTATCCGGGCAGCAGCACCCGGTACACCCTGGACGACGCCGAGCGGCTGTCCCGCGTGCCGCTGCCCGAGTGCGCGCGGGCACAACTGAGGTACTACGTCTTCCCGCTGGGCCCGGAGAGCGTGACGCTCGACTTCGCCGCCCCCTCCGACTGCGTGGACGGGTTCCTGTCCGGGTTCGGCGTCGACCGCCACGTCCCGACGTCGGTCTGGGAGCCGAGGGGCGACGACCCGCCACCCCCGATCCGACCGCCCGGCCAGGTCGGGGCGCGGTGGGAGTTCACCCCGGGTGAGCGCGTGGAGGAGTGGACCCGCGTCGTCCCCGGCGCCTACCGCGAGCAGGTGCGGATCGCGGTGAACCGCTCGGCACAGCCGCAACGGGTCTACGTCGTCGCGTTCTCCCTGGACTGACCCTCCTGGCGCAGGCGGGCGCCGATCTCGCGGACCACGGAGGCCAGCAGGTCGACGTCCTCCTCGGTGGTCCGCCAGTTCACGATCGCCGGGCGCAGCGCCACCATGCCCCGGTAGACGGTGGTGCCCGCGTAGACGCGGCCGTCCTCGATCAGCTCCTCGCCCAGGCGGCGGTTCAGGTCGTCCAGGTCGGAGTCCGGGACGCCCGGCGGGCGGTAGCGGAAGCAGACGACGAACAGCGTGATCGGGGCCAGCAGCTCCAGGTCCGGGGCCTCCTCGATGCGGCGCCCCAGGCGCAGGGCCAGGTCCTGGTGGCGTTCGACCATGGCCCGGTGGCCGTCGCGGCCGTAGGCGCGCAGCGTCGCCCAGATCGGGAACGCGCGGGCGCGGCGGGACGACTCCGGACCCAGGTTGTTGTAGCTGACGAACTCGTCGTCCGGCTCCGGCAGGTACGGGGCGTTCCAGCCGCCGAACGCTCGCCCCGGCAGCGTCCGGTCCCGCACGAACGCCATGCCGCTCTCGTACGGCACGTTGAGCCACTTGTGGCCGTCCGCCGCCACCGAATCGGCCCGCTCCACGCCGCGCACCAGGCCGGCCGTGCGCGGCGACAGGGCGGCGAACAGGCCGAACGCGCCGTCGACGTGCAGCCACGCGCCGTGCCGCTCGGCCAGGTCCGCCAGCTCGTCGAGCGGGTCGAAGTCGCCGCCGTTGACCTCGCCCGCGTTGCCGATCAGCACCGCCGGCCCGGACGACGCCAGCTCGCGGTCCAGCGCGGCCACGTCGAGCCGGCCCGCGTCGTCACGGGTCAGCGTCCGCACCGAGTCCCGCCCCAACCCCAGCAGCTGCAGCGCCTTGCGGCTGCTCGGGTGCACGTAACCGCTGGAGAACACCGGCAGCCTCGGCAACCCCGCCAGGCCGTCCGCGGTCACGTCCACCCCGTGCTGCCCGGCCCACCAGTACCGCGCGCACGCCAACCCGGTCAGGTTCGCGAACGTCGCGCTCGGCGTGAGCACCCCGCCGTACGACGCGGGCAGCCCGAGCAGCTCCTTCAACCACCGCAGCACCACCGTCTCGGCGTGCGCGGCGAGCGGCGAGGTGGGCCACAGGCCGGCGGCCTGGTCCAGCAGCGACGTCACCCAGTCCGCCGCCTGCGCGGCCGGTGTCGCGCCGCCGACGACGAAGTGGAAGAACCGGGGACCGGACGAGTGCGTGGCGGCCCGGGTGCCGATCCGCAGCAGGTCCGCGACGGCGGCGATGGTCCCGTCACCGGCGTCGGGCAGCGGCCCGTCCAGGTCCTTGATCAGGTGGGCGTGCGTGGCGTCGCGTACCGGCAGGTGCGGCAGCGCGTCGAGGTACGGGCCGGCGGCGCGCGCCACCATCCCCAACGCCTCGGCGGCGTCCTCTCGAGCGTTCAGCGGGTCACCCATCATGGCAGGGTAGGCGCTGATGACACGACGTGGACAGTTCCGCGGCCGGGCGGTCGACGCCGGCGTGGACGCCTTCCTCGGCCTGCGGTACGCGGAGCCGCCGTTCGGGGTGCGCCGGTTCGCCGCGCCCGTGCCCGCCGACGACGCGGGCGACCGCCGGGAGTTCGGGCCGATCGCGCCGCAGTCCGCCCGGCTGCCCGGCGCTCCGGTGTGGCGGCCGGGCGACGAGGACGTGCTGACCCTCAACGTGTGGGCGCCGTCCACTTCGGACGGGCCGTGGCCGGTGCTGTTCTACGTGCACGGCGGGGCTTACGCGTTCGGCTCGTCGGCTCAGCCCGACTACGACGGCGCCGCGCTGGCCCGTGCCGGGCTGGTCGTGGTGACGTGCAACTACCGGCTCGGGTTCGAGGGGTTCGGGCACGTGGACGGGCGGCCGGACAACCGGGGGCTGCTCGACCAGCGGGCCGCGCTGCGGTGGGTGCTGGAGCACATCGCCGTGTTCGGCGGCGATCCGGGCAACGTCACGGTCGCCGGCCAGTCGGCGGGGGCCGCGTCGGCGTTGTTCCTGGCGAACCGGGAGCCGGTGCGGCGGATCATCGCGCACAGCGTGCCGAACCGCGTCTGCACGCCCGGGTTCGCGCGACGGGTCGCGCGGTGGATCGACGCCGGCACGCCCGAGTCCGCGGTGGCGTCGGCCGACGCGCTGGCCGCCGCGCAGAGCACCGGGCCGTTGAGCTACGACCGGGTGCTGTTCGGGCCCGTCGCGCACGCGCTGCCCGCGGTGCCGCCTCACGTCGACGCGCTGCTGTGCCACACGGACGTCGAGTACTCGCTGTTCGAGGCCGTGGGGACGTTCCGGCCGCCGGCCGACCTGCGGGTGTTCGGCCGCGACTGGGGCATCCCCGACCACGTGGTGGCCGCCTACGAGCACTACGAGGACGCGGCCGTGCGGCTCGCGGGCGACTTCGTGTTCGCGGAGCCCACCACCCGGCTGGCCGAGGCGCACGGGCGGGCGTTCCTGGCGCGGTTCACCCGGCCGCCCGCCTGGCACACCGCCGACGTGCCGTTCGCGTTCGGCAACCTCGCGGGAGCGGACTTCTTGATCGGGGGAGCGGCGGGGGACGACGAGCGCGCGCTCTCCCGGCGGATGCTCCGCGCGTGGGTCGACTTCTGCGCCACCGGCGACCCCGGCTGGGCGGGCGTCCACCACTGGGGCGACGAGGTCGAGGCCCGCCGCGAGCCGTGGCGGGGCGTGGACCTCTCCGCGCCCGTCGACCACCCGGTGCGGCCCCTCACCTGACCGCGACGGCCTCCCGCACCGCGGGCACGATCTCGTTCGCCCACGTCCCGAGCGCGACGTCGGTCAACGGCTCGCGCACCGGGAAGTACACGAACCCGGCCGCGTCGTGCTCCAGCACCGCGCCGGTCAGCTCCTCGACCCACTGGCCGACCGAGCCGCCGACCCACCGGCCGTCCGCGTCACGGGTCGCCGCCGCCGGGGTCGGCGAGATCGCGCCCGGCAGGTTGTAGATCGTGGCCACCTCGCGCGGGTCCCGGCCGACAGCCGCCGCCTCGTCGATGACGGGCCGGGACGTGCGGTAGCGCTCGCTGAGCCAGTCCGCCGCGTGCCCCGGGATCCACCCGTCGGCGACCCTGCCGGTGACCGCCAGCGACTTCGGGCCCACCGAGCCCGTCCACACCGGCGGCGTGGGCGCGGGCGCCGGGTGCAGGTCGGTGACGCGGTAGAACTCGCCGTCGAACGTCACCGGCCCGCCGCCGCCGGACAACGCCCGGACCAGCGTGATCGCCTCCTCCAGCGCGCGGGTGGCGGCACCGGGCGTCAACCGCGCGACGCCCAACCGCGCGATGTCGTCCCACAGCCCTCCCGCGCCCATGCCGAGCACGATCCGGCCACCGGACAACGTCGACAGCGACGTGACCGCGCGGGCGAGCATCGGCGCGGGCCGGCTCGGCAGGTTCGTGACGCTGACCAGGCCCGTGATGCCCGAGGTCCGGCCCAGCGCGACGCTCACCAGCGCGTAGGCGTCCAGCCGGTCGCCGAAGTAGGGGTGGTCGGAGGCGCTGAACAGGTCCAACCCGGCCCGATCGGCCTCGACGGCCTGCCGGAGGCTGTCCCCGGCCCGGTCGACGGCGGTGCTGATCCCGATTCCGAACAGCGGCTTGCGTGTCGACATCGCGGTGATGTCCTTCCCCGTGGTTGGTTCGTGGCACGAACGAGTATCGTGGCCGCATGGCCGAAGCTGTGGGTGAGCGGATGGGCGTCGTCACCGCGCTGGTCCGCGCCACGTTCCTGGTGGACGCGGTCTACGCGGACTCGGCCCGGCAGTACGGCCTGACCCAGCAGCAGGGGCAGTTGCTGTGCGTGCTGATGCCCCGGTCCTACGGCATGGGCGAGTTGGGCGACGTGCTGGGCCTGGCGAAGTCGAGCCTGAGCGGCCTGGTCGACCGGACCGCGCGGCGCGGGCTGGTCCGCCGCGGCACGGACCCGTCGGACAACCGCGCGGTCCGCGTCGAGCTGACCGAGGAGGGCAGCCGGCTCGCCGACGAGTTCTACGCCGAGACGTGCCGCCGGATCGAGCGGCTGCCCTCGGGCCTGGCCGACGACGAGCGCGAGGCCCTCGCGGACCTGCTGTCCCGCGTGGTGCGGGACAACGAGGTGCCGCCGGTGTTCATGGTGCTGGACGAAGGCTAGCGAGCGGCGGGGTCGACGCCGAACAGCTCCACGAACCGCCCGGTGAACAAATCCGCCCCCTTGTACCGGGCGACGGTCTCCGACGGCAGGATCGTGACGCCGTCCGGGCCCGGGAACTGGCCCACGCCGCCCTCGGGACCCAGCGGCAGCAGGATCGACGGGACGGGGGACGGGTGGTAGGTGGCCGTCGGCCGCTCGCCCCGGATCTGCGCGACGATGTTCTTCGCCACCACCTCGGCGTGCTGCATCGCGTACCCGGCCATCTTCGCCTCGGCCAGGTCGGTGATGTCGCCCAGCGCGTAGACCCGGTCGTGCCCCTCGACGTTGAGGGTTTCCGTGACGCGGACGCGGCCCTGCGTGGTCCGGGCGGCGGCCAGCGCGTCGTCCAGGAACCCGCCGTTCACCCGCACGCCGTGGCAGCGGAACCAGATGTCGGCGGTGATCTCACCGTCGGTCGTGGCCGCGGTGAACGTGCCCGCCCGGGCGGGCACGGTGGGCGGCGACGTGGTGAGCGCGACGCCCAGCCGCACGTCCACGCCCAGCGCGTCCAGTCGGCGGTGCAGCTCCTCGCGCAGTTCGGGCTGGAACCCGGGCACCAGCCGCTCGGCCGGGTCGACCACGGTCACGTGCTTGTCCGGCCACACCGCCTTGATCTCGCCGGCCAGCTCCAGGCCCACCGGCCCCGCCCCGACGATCAGCACGCGCGGCGCGTCGGCCAGCTCCTTGTGCGTGGCGCGCAACCGGTCCAGCGCCTCGGCGGACGAGTCGGTGTCCGTCTTCGCGGGGTACGGGTAGCCGGAACCGGTGGCCAGCACGACGTAGTCGGCCGCGATCCGCTCGCCGGACGCCAGGGTGACGCCGTCCGGGGCGACCGACGCGGCCCGGTCGCGCACGACCCGGCCGCGCGTGAGCAGCCGGTCGTACGGGAAGAAGATGTTCTGCGCCCAGTCCGGCCGCACCAGCGCGCGCAGCGACCCGGCGGCGTGCACGAACGCGTCCTTCGGCTCCACCAGGACCACCTCGGCGTCGGCGTCCAGCGCCTTGGCGACCGCGGCGCCACCGTACCCGCCGCCGACCACGACAACACGACTCATCTCAGCACACTCCCCAGCGATCAGTAGTTCGTCCTACGAACCGTACTAGTTCGTAGGACGAACTGACAAATCGCTGGGCGTGAATCCCGGCACGTGGTCAGCGCGGGTCGTCGCGCTCCCGCCGCACGGTGACCTTGCGGCCCTTGATGGTGGCGCCCCGCAGCGACGCGATGACCTGCTGCGCGGCCGAGTCCGGCACCTCCACCAGCGAGAACCGGTCGGCGATCTCGATCGCGCCGATGTCGCGGCCGTTGAGCCGCGCCTCGCCGGCGATCGCGCCGACCAGGTCCTGCGGCCGGATGCCCGAGCTGCGGCCCGCGCCGACGAACAGCCGGGTCATGCCCGCGGACGGGCGGCGCGGACGGCGCGGCTCACGGCGCTCGCCGCCGCCCTCGCGACCGCGGCGCTCACCGGACGGCCCCGACCTCGGCACGTACTCCGGGATCTCCTCCTCGTCCGCCGCCGCGCCGGTGGCCTCGTGCGCGAGCTTGACCGCCGCCAGCGCCACCTCCATGACGTCGAACTCGTCGGTCAGCGTCTCCACCACGACCCGGAAGCTCTCCAGGTCGTCCTCCAGCAGGCTCTCGTGCAGCGCGGCGCGGGTCAGCTCCAGCTTGCGCGCCCGCAGGTCCGCGATCGTGGGGACCTTCTCCATGTGGATGCGCTGCTTGGTGACGCGCTCGATGGTCTTGAGCATCCCGTGCTCGCGCGGCTCGGCCAGGGTGATCGCCACGCCCTCGCGGCCCGCCCGCCCGATCCGGCCGATGCGGTGCACGTAGGACTCCGGCGCGGACGGCACGTTGTAGTTCACGACGTGCGTCAGCTGCTCGATGTCCAGGCCCCGGGCCGCCACGTCGGTGGCCACCAGCAGGTCCGCCGTGCCGTTGCGCAGCCGCGCCATCACGCGGTCGCGCTGCTCCTGGCTGATGCCGCCGTGCAGCGACTCCGCCCGGTAGCCGCGCCCGTTCAACGTCTCGGTGAGCTGGTCGACCTCGTCACGGGTCCGGCAGAACACGATCGCCGCGGTCGGCGCCTCGACGTCCAGCACGCGGCCCAGCGCGGCGGGCTTGTGCGCGCGCGGCACGACGTAGGCGCTCTGCCGCACCCGCGGCGCCTCGCCCGGCTCCGCCTGCTCGCGGCCGATCGTGATGCGCACCGGGTCGGTCAGGTGCTGGCGGGCCAGCCGGTCGATGCGGCCGGGCATGGTCGCGGAGAACAGCACGGTCTGCCGCTCGGCGGGCGTCTCGGCCAGGATCGTGTCCAGGTCCTCGGCGAAGCCCATGTCCAGCATCTCGTCGGCCTCGTCCAGCACGACGACTTCCAGGTGGTCCAGCTTCAGCGTGCCGCGGCTGAGGTGGTCGACCGCGCGGCCCGGCGTGGCGACGACGACGTCCACCCCCTGCTCCAGCACGCGCAGCTGCCGACCGATGGGCTGGCCGCCGTAGATCGGCAGCACCCGTGCGCCCAGCTCCCGGCCGTACCGGTGCACGGCTTCCGACACCTGCACCGCCAGTTCCCGCGTCGGCACGAGCACGAGCGCGAACGGCGCGCGCTGGGTGCGCTCGGTGCCGGCCATGCGCTCCAGCACGGGCAGCGCGAACGCCGCCGTCTTGCCGGTGCCGGTGGCGGCCTGCCCGAGCAGGTCGCGGCCCGCGGCCAGGGGCGGGATGGCTTCGCGTTGGATGGGGGTGGGCTCCTCGTAGCCGAGACCGGACAGCGCCCGGAGCAGTTCGGGGCGCAACCCGAGGTCGGCGAAGCTGGTCCGGTCGTCGGGCTCGTCGTTCATGCCGTCAAGTCTCGCTGATCGCCCCTGAACCGCTCGGTGAGGGGGGTGGCGCGAGGCGCGCGCTCCGGAATTCCGCAGCCACCCCGAACCCGCGCCGCGCCCGTCCTGATCGGGTCGCCGCGCCGTGGCCACCGCGTGGCGCGACGGCCGCGGAGTTCGCCGCGCGATCACGCCGTCAAGGGTCGAACGCACCACACGGGCGTATCGGCGGCCGACTCCGGGGATTGCCGGGAATTGACGGTGAACAGCCGGTTGACGCGCGCCGGCCGAAGTGCCGGTAAAGCGGGAAACACGCCTCCGGGCGGACATGAAAGAGTTTCAGCGGTGGTGTCGGCCGAGACGCGGCGACCGCTCGGGGTAACGGAGGGGCGGTCGACCGTCACGGCCGGAGCCGTGGATTTACCCGAAGGCAACACTGAGGCTGCCCGCTATACCTCTCCTATACTTCGTGATCGGCATCCCCGCCCTGGTCGACGCACCGGTAGCGTGCCGCGGGATCGATACCGAGCGTGAGTTTTCGACCCTGGGGGAGTTGGTGTGCGTGGCGGTGGACGACTTGGACGGGCACACCGGGCGCGACGTCCGGCCGGTGACGTTCGGCCTCGACGGCGTGTGGTTCGAGATCCGCCTCGGCGCCGCGAACGCGACCCGGCTGCGTGCCGCGCTGGACCGGTTCGTGCGGGCCGCGCGCCGGGTCCCGGGCACCGCTCCGCTGCCGGTACGCGGCGTCGAAGCGCACCTGGCGCACGCCGTGCGGCGCTGGGCGCGCGAGCGCGGTTACCGGGTCTCCGACCGCGGCCGGCTGTCCGTGATCGTGCTGGAGGCCTACGCGCGGGCGCACCCCGGCGGGTGGCGCGGCGACGCCGTGGGCGACACTCCCGATCACCCGAAGCGGCTAGGCGGTCGTGACGCGCGGTGACCGTGACCGCCGTCGGGCCCAAGTTCGGCGACTACGGAAACAGCAGCCGGAGTCCGGCGCTGGCCCGATCGGCGGCATACCGCGACGGCACCGTCCCAGTGGTCCAAATGATATTTCCCCCCATCGAGTCGGGCTGGGCAACATGTCAAACGCTTTAGTCGGGAGATTTCGGGTTCGGCGACCGGCTACAGCGCGCAACTGCGTCGTCTAGAGACTGGGGGTCGTGACCATGCAGGTGCAGATTCTCGGTGCTGTCGCCCTCGCACGTGAGGATCGTCGGGTGGGTGTCGCCGCCCGTCAGGTGCGGACCCTGCTGGCGCTGCTGGCGCTTTCACCGGGCACCCCCGTTCCGTTCGACCAGCTCGTCGAGGAATTGTGGGCGGGTAAACAGATGGGAAACGCACGCAACGCGCTCCAGGCGAATGTGGTGCGGCTGCGCAAACTGCTGGAGCAGTTCGCCGACGTGCCGGGCGACTGCCTGGTCCGCACGGTGAGCAGCGGCTACGTGCTCGACCTGCCCGCCGAGGCGGTCGACGCGCACCTGTTCCGCGACCTGGCCGATCGCGGCTCCGAGCTCGTGCCGCACCGCCCCGGCGAGGCGATCGACCTGCTCGAGCGGGCGCTGCGGCTGTGGCACGGCCCGGCGCTGTTCGACGTGAGCGACGGCCTGCGGTTCCGCATCGAGGCCGCCCGGCTCGACGAGCGCAGGCTCAGCGCCCGCGAGGACCTCATCGCCGCCAAGCTCGCCAACGGCGAGGACCGCGGCGTCGTGTCGGAGCTCAAGCAGCTCGCGGCCGAGTACCCGGAGCGGGAGCGGTTCAGCGAGCAGCTGATGGTCGCGCTCTACCGCAACGGCAGGCAGACGGAGGCGCTGGACGTCTTCCACCACACGCGCAGGCGCCTGGCGAGCGAGCTCGGGTTGGAGCCCGGCCGCGCGATGCGACGGCTCTACCAGGCGATCCTCGTCCACGACCAGGTACTGCTGTAGGAGGCGAAGTGCTGGAGTTCCGGGTCTTGGGGCCGGTTGAGGTGCACCACGACGGGCAGGAGGTGCCGTTGGACGGGTCGAAACCGCGCACCGTCCTGACGGCGCTGCTGCTCGCCGACAACGGCGCCGTCTCCGACACCCAGATGAGCGATTTCCTGTGGGGTGACCACCCGCCCGCCACGTTCAACGCGCAGATCTACACCTACGTCTCGCGATTGCGCAAAACGCTGCGCCGGGAGGTCGGCATCACCCGCCGGTCACGCGGGTACGAATTGCGGCTCACCGAGTGCGCGTTCGACCTCCGTGAATTCGAGGAACAGGCGGCGCAGGGCCAGTCCGCGCTCGCCGCGGGGCAGTACGAGGACGCGGCGCGGCTGCTGCGCGCGGCGTTGCGGCTGTGGCGCGGCCCGGCGTTGACGGGGGTGTCGGAGCACCTGGCCGACGCCGAGGCGCCCCGGCTGGAGGAGGCGCGGATCGCCGCGCTGGAGAGCCGCATCGAGGCCGACCTGGCGTTGGGCAGGCACGCCCAGCTGCTGCCCGAGCTGACCAAGCTCGTGCGCCGGCACCCGTTGCAGGAACGGTTCCGCGCCCAGCTCATGACCACCTTCTACCGCTGCGACCGGCAGGCCGACGCGCTCGTGCTGTACGAGGAGGGCCGCCGCATGCTCGCCGACGAGCTGGGCATCGACCCCGGCTCGCTGCTGCGCGAGGTGCACCTGGCGATCCTCACCGCGGACCCCGTGCTGGCCTCGCCGCGGCGCGTGGCGGTGTAGCGCGGCCCGGTCACCGTATAGCCCTCCGCATAGGCCGCATATAGCCCCGAAAAGCATTCTGGGAACCGGTAGGCAGAAACCCGTGTTCCCGGAGGTGCCCAGTGACGAGTTCGGTGCGGATCGACGCGGACGGCAAGGCGAAGATCAAGGAGATCGTGTCGGAAATCCTCGAGATCGACGCCGAGGAGATGACCGACACGAGCCTTTTCAAGGAAGACCACGACGCCGACTCGCTCGGCGCCATCGAAATCCTGTCCGCGCTGGAGCGCACGTTCGGCGTGGAGATCGACCAGGCCGAGCTGACCCGGATGGTGAACCTCGAGGGCGTCATCGCGGTCGTCGCCGAAGCGCAGGCCGCCAAGTAACCGCCTACCCGTCGAACGGTCCGGCACCGGACTTGGAGGACACGATGCACGACGGAGGGCGGCAGCCGCGCCGGGTGGTGATCACGGGTCTTGGCGTGGTCACCAGCATCGGCATCGGCGTCACCGAGTTCCTGGCGGGCCTGCGCGAGGGCCGCAGCGGGATCAAGCCCATCACCTCGTTCGACACCACCGGCTTCAGCCATGCCAACGGGGCCGAGGTCACCGACTTCGACCCGGCCGCGTGGCTGGAGCGGGTGGACCCCGACGAGCTCGGCCGGGCCGCGCAGTTCTCCGCCGCCGCGGCGCGGATGGCCGTGGGCGACGCGGGCCTGACGCCGGCCGAGCTGCGCGGCAAGCGGGCGCTGGTGTCCGTCGGCACGACCGACGCCGAGTCGCGCGACCTGGACAACCTCGTCGCCCAGCAGATCGAGCACGGCCCCGGGTCGTGGCACCCGGTGGTCGCGCGCCGCTCCACGGCCGGCCGGCTGTCGTCCGGCATCGTGCGCGAGCTGGCGCTGACCGACGTGGAGGCGGTGACCATCCCCACCGCGTGCGCCGCGGGCAACTACGCCATCGGCAACGGCTTCGACGCCATCCGCGAGGGCGAGGTGGACATCGCCCTGGTCGGCGGCGCGGACGCGGTGTGCCGCAAGACGTTCACCGGCTTCTACCGGCTGGGCACCATCGCGCCGGAGGTGTGCGCGCCGTTCGACAAGGACCGCAAGGGCATCCTCACCGGCGAGGGCGGCGGCATCCTGGTGCTGGAGTCGCTGGAGTCCGCGCTGGCCCGCGGCGCCCGGATCTACGCCGAGGTGCTGGGCTACGGCCTCAACTGCGACGCCAACCACCCCGTGGCGCCGGACCGGGACAGCCTCGCCCGGTGCATCGAGCTGGCGCACCGCAACGCGGGCGTCAAGCCCGAGGACGTCGACTTCATCTCCGCGCACGGCACCGGCACCAAGGCCAACGACGTCACCGAGTCCGGCGCGATCCGGCAGGTGTTCGACACGCCGCCGCCCACCGTGTCGATCAAGTCGATGCTCGGCCACTCGATGGGCGCGGCGTCGGCGCTGGCCTCGGCCGCGTGCGCGCTGGCGATCACCGAGGGCTTCATCCCGCCCACCATCAACCACACCGAGACCGACCCCGAGGTGGGGCTGGACTGCGTGCCCAACCAGGCGCGGCCGGCCACGCTGGACGTGGTGCAGAACAACGCGCTGGCGTTCGCGGGCAACAACTCGGTGCTGATCCTGGGCCGGTACCGGGACGCGGTGTGATGGTCACCGCCCTGTTCCTGCACGGCCTGGCGGGCAAGGCGGCGGTGTGGGAACCCCTGGCCCTGCCGCCCCGCTTCACCGCCACCGCGCCGGAACTGCCGTGGCACGGGATGGCCGACCCGGCGTGGAGCCACGAACCCGACCCGGGCCGGATCGTGGTGGACGTCGTGTCGGCCGCGCACGACGTCGTGGTGGCGCACTCGCTCGGCGCGAACCTGCTGCTGGAGTGCTACGCCGACGGTCGCGTGCCGCCCCGCCCCACGGTGCTCGTGTGCCCGTTCTACCGGCCCGAACCGGCCGACTTCGACTGGCCCACGATCTCCTACTACCTCAACGACTTCCACCGCACGTTCACCGAGGCGCTGCGCGTCGGCGAGACCGCCCGCTTCCCCGAGGCCAAGCGCGAGTGGCTGGCCAGGGCGTTGCGCGACCAGGTCGGCCCGTACGGCTGGACGCGGTGGTTCCAGACCTACCTGCGCACCCCGTTCCTGGACCTGTCCCGGGTCGACGCGCCGGTGCTCGTGGTGAGCGGCATCGACGACGTCGCCGCGCGCCCCGACGACGGCCGCGCCCTGGCCAAGGGTCTGCCCCGCGGCCGGTTCGAGCCGCTGGACGGGTGCGGCCACTTCCCGATGACCGAACAGCCCGACCGCCTCGCGGCCCTGGTCCGCGACTTCTTCGACGAACACCTGGAGCTGACGTGACCACCACGACCGTCTCGCTGCGGCCCCGCTACGAGGGCTCGAACATCTGCACCTGGATCGGCTTCAAGCACGTCAACTACCTGGTCGAGGAAGCGGTGCTGGACCACCTGCGGCAGAGCGGGTTCCCGGCGGGCGCGCTCTACGAGCGGTTCGGGCTGTGCACCGACATCACCGACCTCGACACCAAGATCCTCACCGCGTTCCACATCGACGACCTCGCGCGGGCCACCGTGACGCGGGTCGACGGCGAGGGGCCGTTGCGGCTCGTTGTGGAGTTGACCGTGGAGCGGGACGGCAAGGCGGTGAAGGCGGTCAAGTCGAAGGTGTCGGTGACGTTCCGGCTCGACCCGCACGGCTTCGACGCCGAGCCCGCGCCCGACGAGCTGCTGCCGCACGTGGTGGACGCCATCGGCGCGCCCGGCGCGGCGGTGTCGGACAAGGTCGGGGCGGTCGAGCCGGTCGCGGTCGGCGACGCCGACCCGCTGGACCTGCTCACGGCCGGGAAGAACGCGTTCGCCTGGGCCTGGCGGATCCCCTACTTCTACTGCCACTTCACCGAGCGCGTGCAGATGTCGGGCTACCTCCGGCAGATGGAGGAGATCCTGGACCTGTTCGTCGAGGACCGAGGCGTGTCGATCAAGAAGCTGCTGGACGAGCAGAACTGGATCCCGGTCGTGCCCAAGTCGCGGATCACGTTCCTCCGCGAGGCGAACATGGAGGAGACGCTCTACACGGTGTTCACCGTGGAGGAGGTCTTCAAGCGCTACACCTTCACCGCCCGGATGGACTGCTACGTGCTGCGCGACGGCGTGCTGGTGCCGACCGCGACCGGCCGCATCACGCACGGCTGGGCCGTGATCGAGAACCGCAAGGACTGGAGCCTGGTCGACTTCGACGACCGCCTCCTCGGCGCGATCACCGGCAAGGCCGGGTCGCTCAGCGGGCGCGGTGCGTCGTGACCGCGTCCATTGTGGACACGCTGGTCATCTCGGCGTGGTCGGCGGTGTCGCCGTTCGGGATGGGCTCGGAGGCGTTCACGAGCGGTGTGCGGGCGGGCGTCCCGGCGCTCGCCCCCGCCCCCGGCGGCCCGTTCGAGCAGGCGGCGCTGGTGCCGGACTTCAGCGCGGCCGGCGCCTTGGGCAAGAAGGGCACCCGCACCATGGACCGGGTCACCGCGCTGGCCGTCAGCACGGTCGGCCGGCTGCTGGAGGAGTGCGGCCCGGCGTTGCTGGACCAGCCCGAACGGGTGGGTGTCGTGCTCGGCACCGGCTCAGGCAGCGTGCAGTCCATCATGGACTTCACCCGGGACGGGCTGACCGGCGACAAGCCCTACCACGTCGACCCGGCGCTGTTCCCCAACACGGTGATGAACCGCGCCGCCGGGCAGAGCGCGATCTGGCACCGGATCAAGGGTCCCAACACGACCATAGCGGGCGGCGCGCTGACCGGCCTGCTGGCGTTGAACTACGCGGCACGGCTGCTGCGCGGCGGGCACGCGGACCGGGTGCTGGTCGGCGCGGCCGAGGAGTACTCCGAGCAGCGGGCGTGGCTGGAGTGGCGCGGCAGCGAGGGCACGGCCGGCCCGCTCGGCGAGGGCGGCGCGGTGGTCCTGCTGGAACGCGAGTCGACCCGGGCCGGACGGCCGGTGCTGGCCCGCGTCGTGACGACCCGGTTCCGCGGCTTCTTCGAGCCCGGCGGCGCGACGGAGGCGTTGCGCGAGTGCGTGCGCACCGCGTTGGCGGAGGCGGCCGTCGACCCGGCGGACGTCGTGCTCGTGTCCACCGACGGCGCCGAGGAACCCGCGGTGGTGGAGGCGTTGGGCCGCACGCCCGAGTGGCTGCGGTGCGTGCCGCTGGTGGGCGACACGTCGGCGGCGGTGGCGAGCTTCCAGCTCGCGGCGGCGGTGGCGTCCGGCCGGTCCGGCGTCGCGCTGGTGACCGGCGTCGAGCGTGACGGCACGGTCGGCTGCGTCGTGCTGGACCTGCCATGACGGTCTACGCGGACCCGGCGGACCCCGTGTTCGCCGGGCACTACCCGGGTTTCCCGATCATGCCGGGCCTGTTCGTGCTCGACCACGTGCGCGCGGCGCTGCCCGGCCACCGGGTGGTCGCGCTGGACCGGGCGAAGTTCGTCCGGCCGGTGTTCCCCGGCGACACGCTGACCGTCGAGACGGACCTGACCGCGGAGGAGGACCACGTGCGGTGCGCGGCGAAGGTGTCCACCGGCGCGGGCACGGTGGCGGAGTTCAGGCTGCGGCTGGTGGCGTCGTGACCGGCCTGGCCGGCATCCGGCGGATCATCCCGCACCGCTTCCCCGTGCTGCTGGTGGACCGGGTGTCCGAAGTGGACCCCGGCAGCAGCATCGTGACGGTGAAGGCGGTCAGCGGCCGTGAGCCCTGCTACGCCGGTCCCGAGGTCGAGGACGCGTACCCGCTGGGGCTGCTGATGGAGTCGTGGGCGCAGTCCGCGGTGCTGCTGACCCGGTGGGACCGCCCGAACCCGGACGTCCTGGCGGACCGCGTCGAGCTGATCAGCGGCATTCGCGACGTCGTCGTGCACGGCGACGTGGTGCCCGGCGACGTGGTGGAGCACCACGTCCACCTGGTCCGGGAGGTGGCCGACGCGGCGATCCTCGCGGGCCACAGCCTGGTCGCGGGGCGCAAGGTGCTGGAGATCGGCTCGTTCACGATGGCACGGCGCAGGGCGGAGGATCTGGCATGAGGCGCGTGGCGCTGGTGACCGGCGGGTCGCGGGGCATCGGGCACCGGGTGGTGACCCGGCTCGCCCAGGACGGGTTCGACGTGGCGTTCTGCTACCAGTCGAACCGCGACGCCGCCGAGGTGGTGGAGAAGGAGGCCGCCGCGGCGGGCGCGGCCGTGTTCACCGCGCAGGTGGACGTGGCCGAGAAGCGCGAGGTGGACCGGTTCGTCAAGGACGCGGAGCGCGCGCTCGGGCCGCTGCACGCCGTGGTGTCGTGCGCGGGGATCGTGCGCGACAACCCGTTGGTGCTGCTGAAGGAGGACGACTGGCAGCGGGTGCTGCGGGTCAACCTCGACGGCACGTTCCACCTGGCCAAGGCCGCGGTGTTCGCGATGATGAAGCGCAAGGCGGGCTCGGTGGTGACGCTGTCGTCGGTGGCGGGTGTGCACGGCAACGCGACGCAGACGAACTACTCGGCGTCCAAGGCCGGGATCATCGGGTTCAGCAAGGCGTTGGCCAAGGAGGTCGGCAAGTACGGCATCCGGGTCAACGCGGTCGCGCCGGGGTTCATCGAGACCGACATGGTGGCAGGCCTCGGTGACGACTTCGCGGCCCGGATGGCGGCGCAGATCCCGCTGGGGCGGTTCGGCCGGCCGGAGGAGGTGGCCGACCTGGTGTCGTTCCTGGTGTCGGACCAGGCGTCCTACGTGACGGGCCAGGTGTTCGGGGTCGACGGCGGGCTGGTGATCTGACGTGGCGCGCGACCCCCGGTTCTACTTCTCGCTGCGCAGCCCGTACTCCTGGCTCGCCTACCACGACCTGCTGCGGACGTACCCGGACGTGGCCGAGGCGATCGAGTGGGCGCCGTTCTGGGAGCCGGACCCGCGCAACGAGCGGGCGTTGGCCGAGCGCGGCGAGCAGTTCCCGTACGCGGCGATGTCGCGCGCGAAGCACTTCTACATCCTGCAGGACGTGGCCAGGTTGGCGGCGGCGCGCGGGCTGGAAGTGAGGTGGCCGGTGGACCGCGAGCCGGTGTGGGAGATCCCGCACCTGGCGTACCTGGTGGCGTCGCGCTCCGGCCTGGGGCGGGAGTACATCGCGGCGGCGTACCGGGCGAGGTGGGAGCAGGGGCGTGACATCTGCTCCCGTTCGACGGTGGCCGAGATCGGCGCCGAGCTGGGGTTGGACCCGGCCGAGGTGGCGGGGGCGAGCGACGACCCGGAGCTGCGGGCGGAGGGTGTGGAGCTGCTGATGGACGTGTGCCAGGACGGCGTGTTCGGCGTGCCGTTCTTCGTGCACCGGTTCACCCGGTTCTGGGGCGTCGACCGGTTGCCGGACTTCGTCGCGCACGTGCGGTCCAAGCTCGCGCCGGCGGTGGCGCTGCCCGCGTCGTCCGGTGCCGTCGGCGTGGGGCGGTCGTCGGACGAAGGGCACGCGGGCGGCTGCGGGTGATCTTGTGGGTGTCCTGAGCGTTGAACTCGGGGGTCCTGAACGTAGGACACGCGCGTTCCGAACGTAGGACACGCGGGGCCTGAGGGTTCGACTCACGGGACCTGAGGGTTCGACACGCGGGACGTGAGGGTTCGACACGCGGGTGGGTGGGGCAGGGCGGTGCGGAGTTCGGCGCGGGTGGTGGTGGCCAGTCTGGTGTGCGCCTCGCGCACGAGGGCCCGCACCTCGTCCAGGCCGAGCACCGTGCCGTGGGCGATCTCGGCCTCCGAACGGCCTTCGGCGGTCAGCCTGGCCACCCGTACCAGGTGTGGCGGGAGGGAGTTGGCCCGCGGTGGCGCGGAGGGCGTGACGCCGGTGGCCGCCAGGTGGCGGGCGACGACCTCGCGCAGGGCGAGCGCGCCGCACTCGTCCGCCAGCGCGAGGGCTTCGGCGAGCGTGCGGCGGGCGTCGGCGGTGTGCCCCGAGCGGACCTGGGCTCGACCCAGGTCGGCCAGGGATCGCAGGTAGTGCCCCCGGCCCGGTCCGTCCCGGAGCAGGCGGACCGATTCCACCAGGGGTTCGGGGTCGTCGGTCACGGCCGCCAGGACGCGCAGCGCGTGCCCGCGCGCGACGGGGTCGCCGAACCGGTCGGCCTGGTCACGTGCCGTGCCGGCGACCTCCCGCGCTTCGGCCGGCGCCGAGCGGCGCAGGGCCAGGGCCAGTTCCCCGCGCCACGGGAACACCGCGGGGTTGGTCATCGGCGCGGCGTCCAGGCGGCGGCCCACGTCGCGCAGCACGCCGACCGCCCGGCCGTGGTGGCCCTCGGCCCGCAGCAGCGCGCCGACCGCGATCCCGGGCTCGGGCAGGATCACGGCGTCCGGCCTGCCGTCGAGGTAGTCGCCGCGCCGGCCGACCGCACCGGCCCGCGCGACGTCGCCGCGGGCCAGGAGCGCCTCGACCAGCGTGCCGGTGGCGAACCACTCGGCGGGCGTCCCGTCGCCGCTGCGGCGCGCCAGGCGCAGGGCGATCTCGGCGTCGGCCACGGCGTCGGTCACCCGGCCGCACTCCAGCGCGGACCGGCCCAGGTTGGCGTGGGCGAAGGCGAGGTGGGCGCCGCGCCAGCCCTCGCGGTCGAACTCCTCGACGGCCCGCTCGAACAGCCCGTGCGCGACCGCCGGCTCACCGGCGTACTGGTGCGTGAACGCGGTGATGGTGGCGACCTCCATGCCCTTGTCCACGTCGGCGAACACCACGCCGCGGGCGGTGACGCGGCGGATCGCGGCGAGGCCCTCGGTCCGCGGCCGGCCGCGCAGCACGAGGCTCCACGCGTGCAGGGTGATCAGCAGCCGCTCCACGTAGGTCCCGCCGGTCAGCGGCGGCGCGATCCGGTCGAGCAGGCGCACCCGGTCGGCGCGCAGCGGGTCGTCGGCCCACCACGCGGCCCACAGCAGCTGCTCGGCCAACGCCCGCCGCCTCGGGCCCTCGTCCGCGCAGCGGTCGATCGCGGTGTCGAGCAGCCGCACGCTCCGGCCGAGCTGGTGGGCGTAGCCATGGGTCTTGGCCAGCGCCACGGCGGCTTCCACGCGCGAGGCGTCGTCGGTGGCGAGTTCGTAGGCGGCGAGCAGCTCGGGCAACGCCGCCGCGCCCTGCCCCAGGGCCAACGCCTGGCCGTAGCGCAGCCGCAGGCGCGCCCGCAGCCGTGGCGGTGGCGGCTCCTCGACCGCGCGCCTGAGGTAGCGCGCGGCCGTCGCGGACAGCCCGGACGCCCACGCCGCCTCGGCCGCCGCGCTCATCCGGTCGACCACCCAGGGCTCGGCGGCGGCGTGCACGTCGAGCAGGTGCGCGGCGACCACGTCGGGCGCGGCGTCCAGCCCGTGCAGGAGCCGGGCCGCCGCGAGGTGGGCGTCGCTGCGCCGTGACGGGTCCACGGCGTCGTAGACCGCGCTGCGGATGATCGGGTGCTGGAAGTCGACGGTCGGGCCGGGCGCGAGGATCGCCGCGCGGCACAGCCGGTCGTACTCGAGCTTCGCCTCGTCGGGGGTCAGCGCGGCGAGCCGGGCGGCGTGGTCGAGCGAGCCGCCCGGGCCGAGCACCGCGATGGCCTGCGCCAGCCGGCGGGCGTCGGGGCCGAGCCCGTCGAGGCGTTCGTTGAGGTGCAGCACGACGTGGTGCGGCGTGAGCGTGCCGACCTCCTCGGCATCGGACGCGGTGGGTCTCAGACCGCGTTCCCGGGCGACGTCCAGCATCCGCCTCAGGTAGAACGGGTTGCCGCCGCTGCGATCGAGGAACGCCGCGCAGAACCGCTCGTCCGCGGCACGGGTGGACGGCAGGGCCCGGCTGACGAGCGCGCGCACGGCGTCGGGCCCGAGCGGGCGCGGGCGCACGACCTCCGCGGCGCGCAACGCGATGCGGGCCAGGGTCGCCGCGTGCCGTTCGTGGGGCCGGTGCGCCAGCAGCACCACGACCGGCAGCCCGGCGAGCCGCCCGCCGAGGAAGTCCAGCCAGGCCAACGACTCCTCGTCGAGCCAGTGCGCGTCGTCGACCGCCAGCAACAGCCCTTCCTCCGCACGGCCGCCGCCCACGAGCGAGGTCGCGTTCACCAGGAGCCAGTACAGCGCCTCGGTCAGGCCGATCATCGAGTCCGGGCCGCGCCGACCGTCCCGCGGCACGCCGAGCGGCACGCGCGCGAACTCCGCCGCGCCCGCGAACAGGGCCTGCCGCTCGCGGTCGGTGCGCCCGGTCACCCAGCGCGTCAGCAGCGACCGGACCGCGCCGAACGCCATCGTCTGGTCCCGTTGGCTGCCCCGTGCGGCGAGCGGCACGACACCGCGCACGGCGGCTTCCGCGCACACCCGGGCGACCAGCTCGGACTTGCCGATCCCGGCGGGCCCTTCGACCACCACGGTGGCGCCCTCCCGCGCCCGGACCGCGTCCAGCACGGCCGAGCAGCGGGCCAGGTCGTCGTCGCGGTCCAGGATGCCCGCGTCGGCGGCCGTGTGGCCGGGCAGGCGCAGGGCGTGCAGGACGCGCCGCACGTCCAGCGGCGCGTGGCCGCCGGCGCGCGCGGACACCACGCAACCGTGCACGACCTTGGCCACGAACTCCTCCCGCGGCCGCCGCTTGCCCGACATCACCTCCGAGAACGTGGCGGCGGAGAGACCGCCGCGCCGGGCCAGCACCCCGTCCGAGGGCGCGCCGACCACGCGTTGCAGGGTGCGCAGCTGCCGCCGCAGGTGGTCGTCGTGGAGATCCGAGTCGACCATGTCCGCCCTCCCCGGGACTCCGTCGTCCGGTCGGGGTAACGGCCGACGGGCTGTCCGTTCGGTTCTTCGACGTGGCCGGCGGCCGGGCCCGGCTCCGGCCCAGACTTCGCCACGACGCCCAGGATCCACCACCACGAGGCAGGCACACCATGATCCGCGCCGAACCGCTCGACGTCCGCCCGTCCGGCGCGGCCCGCGACCGAGTGGCGAAGCCGCGGTGGCGACCGATCCCAGCGGTCGCCGCCCGGTTGCGCCACGACGCGGTGGCCACCTCCACCGCCGCCACAGGACGCACGCCGGCCACGTCGCGGTCGGCGGGGGCAGGCGACCCGGTGCCCGGCACGGTCCGGCCCGACCGCGGGTCGCCGGTGGACCCCGCGGGCTGAACGACCCCGTCGCGGTGGCAGGGACCGCGGCGGGGCTATGCCGGCTCCGCGCCCCACCCGGCGGCGCGGAGCCGGTCCCGTGCTTCGCGCGGACTGGTGGGACGGCAGTGCGGGGGATGCGCGGTGAACCGGTTAAGGTGCCGGGGTGAAGCCGCTGCGTTGGGGTGTCCTCGGGGCCACGGCCCACATCGCCGGCAGGGTGCTGCCCGCGATCCACCGGACGGCGGGCAACGCGGTGGTGGCCGTGGCGAGCCGGGAGGGGAGGCGGGCGGCGGCCGAGGAGGTGGCGCGGCCGTTCGGTGCGCGCGTGCACGACGGGTACGACGCGTTGCTGGCGGACCCGGAGGTCGACGCCGTGTACATCGCGCTGCCCAACACCTGGCACGTGCCGTGGACGTTGCGCTCGCTCGACGCGGGCAAGCACGTGCTGGTGGAGAAGCCGATGGCGCTGTCCGAAGAGGACTGCGTGCGCGTCGAGCGCGCCGCCGCCGACCTGGTGGTCGTGGAGGCGTACATGTACCGCTTCCACCCGCAGCAGAGGCGTGCCGCGGCGCTGCTGGCATCGGGTGAGATCGGCGAGCTGCGGGTGGTGCGGTCGGCGTTCGCGTACCCGACCGCGGTCGAGGGCGACATCCGGTTCGACCCGGCGCTGGGCGGCGGCGCGACCTGGGACGTCGGCTGCTACGCGTTCGACGTGCCGCTGTGGGCGTTCGACGCCGAGCCGCGGGCCGTGCGGGCCCGGTTCCACTCGCGCGAGGTCGACCTGAGCGCGGTGGCCACGCTCGACTTCGGCGAGGGCCGCTCGGCCGTGCTGGACTACAGCCTGGAGTACGGGCCGCGCGCCGGCTACGAGTTCCAGGGCACGCGCGGCTCGATCTCGGTGCGCAACGCGTGGACCCGTCCGGACGAGGAAGGCCTGATCACGGTCGTCACGCTGGACGGCGTGCGGGAGGAGGTCGTGCCCGCCTCGGACGCCTACGAGCACCAGGCCGCCGCGTTCGCCGCCGCGGTCCGGGAGAAGGTGCCGCCGCTGGTGTCGCTCGCCGACTCGGCGCGCACGGCCAGGGTCGGCGAGGCGCTCGTGCGCTCGGCCGCGACCGGCGCCGAAGTGGACCTCCGGCGCCGGCCGTGACGGGTCAGTCCAGCGCCGCCGCGGCTTCCACCGGGGGAGTGCGCAGCACGTACGCCGTGGACAGCACGGTGGACAGCACGGTCAGGCCCGTCGCCGAGCCCACCACGACCAGGTAGATCCCGACCGGGCCCTGCGGCCAGTACGTGCCGTTCAACGCGACCGCGAACGGCACCAGCGTCACCAGGGACACGATCGCGCCCAGGATGATGCCGCCCAGCGAGATCACCACCGACTCGACGCCCACCATGCGCAGGATCTGGCCGTTCGTGGCGCCGATCAGCCGTTGCAGCGCGAACTCGCGCCGCCGTTCACCGGTCGCGATCACCAGGGTGTTCACCAGCGAGATCACCGTGTACGCCAGGATCATGCCGACCAGCAGGTAGTTCACCCACGCGCCGGTCTGCTCGCCACCGCCGCCCGCCGCCAGGGCCTGCTCGCGGTCGGCGACCCGGAGGTCCGGGTGCCGTGCGGTCAACGGCGTCAGCGCCGACTCCGGGCCCTTCACCAGGACCTGCGACGCCTGGCCGCCGGTGGTGTGCGCGACGACCAGTTCCGCGGGCATCAGCGCCGCGTCGAACGCGCCCGTGTGCAGCGCCGCGACCCGCAGGTCCACCTCCGCGCCGTCACCGAGCTTCATCGTCACCGAGTCGCCGACGGTGGCGTTCAGCTCCCGCGCCCAGCCGGTGGGCAGCGCGACCGAGTCGCCGCGCAGGTCGTCCAGCGACCCGGCGGTGACGTCCACGCCCATGGTCCGCGTGACGCCGTCGGGCGTCACGCCCAGCACCGTGATCTCGTCGTCGCCGTCCTCGTGGTCGGGGAAGTACGCCTCGGTGTCGACCACCGCGGACGCCGTCTCCACGCCGGGCAGCGCGCGCACCTCGTCCACCAACTCCAGCGGCACGCCGCCGGTCGAGCTCGTCACCACGGCGTCGGCCCGCAGGCTCTCCGCGAACGCGCCGGTCGCCGCGCCCGCCTGCGTGGTCTGGAGGTAGATCAACGCGGTGGCCAGGCCGGTGGCGAGCATGACCGGCGTGATGGCACTGGCCACCCGCACCCGCCGCGCGCCGGCGTTGAGCACCGCGAGGTATCCCGCCAGGCCGGACACCGCGCGCACCGGCCACCGCAGGATCGCGATCAGGACCTTCGCGGCGGCGGGGGAGAGCAGCGCGATGCCCGACGCCCACAGCATCGCCGTGGGACCGGCCGTGCTGGCCGCCACCGGACCGTCCATGACCAGCGCGGTGATGACGCTCAACGCCGTGCCGCCGCCCAGGCACAGCAGCGCGAACACCAGCCGGGGCACGCTGAACCAGCGCGTCTGCAGGCCGGCGGCGGTCAACGCCTCGGTCGGCCGGGCCACCGCCGCGCCACGTCCCGCGACGAACGCCGCGATCATGGCGCTGAGCAACGAGATGCCGACGCCCGCGAGCACCGGCACCCAGCCCTGCCGGTACTGCATCACCTGCGGCGCCACGCCCGCGCCCGACAGCTGCGCCAGCAGCCACCGGCCCAGGTACCCGCTCACCGGCCAGCCGAGCGCGGTCGCGAGCAGCGCCACGACCGCCGTCTCGCCCAGCACCAGCCGGCGCAACTGGCCCGGCGTGGTGCCGATGGCCCGCAGCAGCGCCATCTCGCGGTGCCGCTGCTGCACGGACAGGCCGAGCGTGCCCGCCACCACGAACATCGCGACCATGATCGCCAGGCCGCCGAAGACGGCGGACAGCGTGATGATCGCCTCGCCGCCGCCCCGGGCCTCGGGGAACTCGGCCAGCCCGCGTTCGTCGCCCGCGAGCACGGTCACGTCCCGGTCGGCGACGGCGGCCGTCAACGCCTCGCGCACGCCGTCCGCCGTCGCGCCCGGTTCGAGCAGCACGCCGATCAGGTCGACCTCGCCGGGCTTGGCGTACAGCCGGCGTGCCTCGTCGTCGGCGAAGAACACGGCCTTCGCGTCGACCGCGGCACTGGCGACGCCGACCACCTCGTAGTCGACCTCCGCCGAGCCGATGCGCAACGCGACCCTGCCGCCGAGGGGCAGGCCGGAGTTCGCGTCCACGACGACCTCGCCCGGACCTCGTGGCGCACGGCCCTGGTCCACCGCGTAGGGCGCGAGGCGTGCGCCGGACCACGTGTGGCCGGTCGCGTCCGCGCCGCCGGGCAGGGTCACCGGGAACGCCACGTCCGTGACGACGTCGGCGACACCGTCCACCCGGGCGGCCTCGGCGGCCAGCGAGGCGTCGATCGGGGAGCGCTCCAGGTACGACGGGTCGCCGGTGACGACCAGCGGGGCGGCCGCGAGCCGTTGCGGCGGGACGGCGTCGCGGATGCCGGTCTCCATCAGGCCGCCACACGCCATCACGATCGCCGCGCCCAGGAACAGCGCGATGAACGAGGCGGTGAACCCGCCGATCCGGTGGCGCAGGGTGCGCAACGCGAGGCGCAGCATCAGCGCACCCCGTTGGCCAGGTCGCCCGCGGGCACGTCGGCCCACGCGCCGAGCTGGGTCATCCGCTCGCTGACCGCGTGCGCGGTGGGCGCGGTGAGCTCGCCCGCGATCTGCCCGTCGGCGAGGAAGACGACCCGGTCGGCGTGCGCGGCGGCCACCGGGTCGTGCGTCACGATCACCACGGTCTGGCCGGCGTCGCGCACGGCCTGGCGCAGCAGGGCGAGGACTTCGAGCGCGGTGCGGGTGTCGAGGGCGCCGGTCGGCTCGTCGCCGAAGATCACGGCGGGTTCGGTGATCAGCGCGCGGGCGATCGCGACCCGCTGCTGCTGGCCGCCGGACAGCTCGGCGGGGCGGTGGTGGCGGCGGTCGGCGAGCCCGACGCGGGCGATGACGTCGTCCACTTGGGAGCGCTTCGGGCGGCGGCCCGCCAGGCGCAGGGGTAAGCCGACGTTCTCCACCACGGTGAGCGCGGGCAGCAGGTTGAAGGACTGGAAGACGAAGCCGATGCGCTCGCGGCGCAACCGGGTCAGCTCGCGCTCGCTCAGGCCGGTGATCTCCCGGCCGTCGAGCAGCACGGAGCCGGAGGTGGGCCGGTCGAGGCCGGCGGCGCAGTGCAGCGCCGTGCTCTTGCCGGAACCCGAGGGGCCCATCACGGCGGTGAACGTGCCCCGCGCGATGCCGAGCGTGACTCCGTCAAGGGCCACTACGCCGTTCCGCTCATTGCCGTAAACCTTGCGGACGGAATGCAGTCGGACGACGTCATCCACGCCTTGAATCGGAGATAGATTCACGTTCTTGGCTCCCCACGTGGGACCTATCGGTGTGTGCCGCGCCGCAGACCATACGGATGCGATCGAGCGCGCGGCACTGGTGCTGTCCCCCGCATCGGCCGTCGGGGCTGCCGGAGGAGTTCCTCTCCGCACCGGTGCGGAGACGAGGCGTAACCGACTTTTGAGTAGGTACGTGCCGGCGATCGTAGCCACCGTTTCCATAATTTCTGTTGAGAACTCAACGAATGGTGGGCGGTAGCGTGAACTGCTCCTCTCGCGATCACCCGTGGGGTACGTTGGAACGGCCGCCCGGCACGAACGAGGTGGGGCCGGGAAATCCCCGAACCCGCCGGAGTGAGTGGACCCCGAGTAACGACGCGAAGGGGTTGGATGCATGCACCTGGAGATACGTCACGCCAGGGTGGTCACCACCCTTGCCGAGGCCGGCAGCATCTCGAAGGCCGCGGCGAAGTTGTCCCTGCCCCAACCGAGCCTCACCGCCCAATTGAGACGGATCGAGAAGGCGGTTGGCGGCGACCTGTTCGTGCGTTCGGCCTTCGGGATTACTCCGACGCCGCTCGGCGAACGATTAATCCCGATGCTGGCGGATCTCGCCACCCGGGCCGACGCGGTGGTCGCGGAGGCGTCCTCGCTGTCGTCCGGAATTCTCCGGATCGGCAACGCCGAATGGACTCCGGTGACGCTGCGGCGGGCCCTGCAGTCGTCACTGCCCTCGGTCGAGGTGCAGACGGTGACCCTGGACCCGGCCCTGGGCGTGGACGCCGTCAGCCGCGGCGAGCTCACCGCGGCGCTCGTGCCCAGCCCGGAGGCGGTGGACGGCGTGCGGGAGCTGGACCCGGCGCTGGCCAAGGAGATCATCGTGCGCGAGCCGATCTGGCTGGCGCTGCCCCACGACCACGCGCTGGCGCGCAGGACTACGGTGAGCCGAAGGCACATGGTGTCGCTGAGCTGGGTGCACCACGTGCCGGGGCACTGGTTCCACGTCGTCGAGGAGCACCTGTTCCGCAGGCTGGACCACCCCACGCCGGAGGTCCTGCACTACGCGGGCGGGCACGCCGAGGCGATGAGCTGGGTCCGCGACGCGGGCGTGGCGGCGCTCGCCACGCCGACCGGGTCCACGTCGGACGTGAGCCTGGTGGCGATGACCGAGCCGTTGCGCAGCAGGCTGCTGCTCGTGTGGCGGCCGGGATCGATCCACCCGAACACGCTGCGGCAGCTGATCGACGCGTTGCGCCGGTACTACTGCGAGTACGCGCGCACGATCCCGCGCTACTGGAACTGGATGACCGAGCGGCCGACCGACTTCCCGGAGCTGGCCGCGTTCCTGCCGCGCCCGAGCCGGTGGTGGCCGCGCGACTCGGCGGGCGACCCGCAGCAGGGCCAGTCCTCCCGCACCGCCGCCACCTGAGCGTCCACTGGGGATGAACGGCCACCTCGACCCCGGTCGAGGTGGCCTCGCAACCCGCGAGAGTCCTACGTCCAGCCCGCGCGTGTCCGACCTCCAGAACGCGCGTGTCCTACGTCCAGGTCCCGCGTGTCCTACGTCCAGGTCCCGCGTGTCCTACGTTCAGGTCCCCCGAGTTCAACGTTCAGGACGGCCGGCCGTGTTCCGAGTGTTCAACTCGGGTGTTCCGAACGTAGGACACGCGCGTTCTGAACGTAGGACACGCGCGTTGTGAGCGTTGGACTCTCGCGGTCAGTGGTGTGTCAGCACGGTGTCAGTGGGCCTTGCGAACCTTGATCCGGCAACGGACCAGGGCGAGCGAGGAGGACGCACATGACGGCGTTGGTGGCGGTGTCGAGTCACCTGCCGGAGACGGTGGCCGTCGCGGACCTGCAGGAGCCGCTCGGCCTCGACGACCAGCAGGTGCGCCGGTTCACCCGGCTCTACGGCCTGGACCGGATCTGCAAGTCCGACCTGTCCGAGGCGCAGCTGCTGATCGCGGCGGCGGAGAAGCTGGACGGGTTGCGCGGCCAGGAGGAGCGGGTCCGCTACCTCATCCGAGCCAAGGGCATGCGCACCACCGCGCCCTACCCGGTCAGCCCGCTGCACGAGGTGCGCGAGGCGCTCAACCTCCAGCACGCCAAGACGCTCGCGGTCGCCGACCACGGCTGCGCCACCGGCCTGCTCGCCATGGACGTGGCCGGCACGCTGCTCGCCGCCGACGGCGACCCCGACGCGCTGGCGCTGATCCTGGCGGGCGACAAGACGTTCACGCCCTTCACCCAGTGGGTCCGCGACACGTCGATCATGGGCGAGGGCATGGCCGCGATCCTGGTGGCCGCCGACGGCGACCGCGACCACGTGCGCGGCTACGCCAGCCGCATCCACGGCCGTGACGACGGCGTGATCGACCTGACCCCGGAGATCGCCAAGGACGCCCGCCGCATCTACCAGGACGCGCTCGCCGAGGTCGTCGGCGCGGCCACCGAGGAGGCGGGCATCGGCGTCGCCGACCTCGACCTGGTGCTGCCGCACAACGTCAACCGCGTGTCGTGGACGGTCGCGGCGAAGAACCTCGGCCTGCCCAACGACCGGTTCTTCCTCGACAACCTCGGCGCCACCGGCCACTGCTTCTGCGCCGACCCGTTCATCAACTACCAGACGGTGACCGAACTCGGCCTGCTCAAGCCCGGCGACAAGTACCTGATGACGGCCGCCGGCCTCGGGCAGACGTTCGCCGCCATGGTCCTGGAACACTGAGATGTCCCGGAGCGCACACATGGACGAAGTCGACTTCACCCGCAGGCTCAAGACCGCGCTGCTCGGCACGCCGGACGCCTCGCTCGCGTTCCTCGGCAACTTCGAGGTCGAGGAGCGGTGGGCGCTGGGCGAGCACACCCTGCCCCGGCTGTCCGCCGAGAGCGGCGCGGCCGTGGTCAACCACATGGACGAGTTCGCCCTCCTGCTGGCAGGCGGCGACGACCACGTGGTGCTCAAGGCCGCGCCCGACCCCGTCTACCTGGCCTACCTGACCGACCTGGGGATCGACCTGCCGACCGTCCACGTCGTCACCGACTCCGACCCCCGTCGCACCGTCACCGCCGACGCCCTCGCCGACCCCGCGCTGGTCAAGACCCTGGCCGGGCTCGCCGAGCGGGGCGTGCGGCTGACCGCGCACGGCGTGTCCGACCTCGAAGCCGACCTGGCCGAGCGCACCGGCATGGCCCTGGCCGCACCGGACCCCGTCACGTGCAAAGCGGTCAACAGCAAGGTGTACAGCCGGCGCGCGGCCGACGAGCTGGGGTTGCGCCAACCCGCCGGGTGGGCCTGCGAGACGGTGGACGAGCTGCGCGAGGCGTTCGACCGGGCACGCGCCCTGGTCGCGGCGGGCCGCAAGGTCGTGGTGAAGGAGGCGTTGGGCGTCTCCGGCAAGGGCATCGCGGTGCTGGAGAGCGAACGCCGGATGGACCGGCTGCTCGGCCTGGTCGCCAAGCAGGTGGACAAGTCCGGGCAGCCCCGGCTGGCCTTCGTGGTCGAGGAGTGGGTCGCCAAGCGCGCCGACCTCAACTACCAGTTCACCGTGTCACGCGACGGCGACGTGCGGTTCGACTTCGTCAAGGAGCTGCACACCGAAGGCGGAGTCCACAAAGGACACCGCATGCCCGCCAGGCTCTCGGACGGCCAGGTCGCCGAACTGACCGACACGGCCCACCGGCTGGGCAAGAAGCTCGCCGCGGACGGATACTTCGGCGTGGTCGGCGTGGACGCGATGGTCGACCCCGACGACGGCCTCTACCCCGTCGTCGAGATCAACGCCCGCAACAACATGTCCACCTACCAGGCCCGCGTGCAGGAGCGGTTCGTCGGACCCGGGCAGATCGCGCTGGCCCGGCACTACCCCGTGCGGCTGCACCGCAGGCTGCCGTTCGCCGAGGTCGGCGACCTGCTGCGCGGCCTGCTGCTCGACCGGCCCGGCGGCACCGGCCTGCTGGTCAACAACTTCGCCACGGTCAACGCGGGCCACCGCACCGACTCGGCGTTCGACGGGCGGCTCTACGGCCTGCTCGTCGCGTCGTCGGACGAGGAGCTGCGACGCGTGGACGACGACATCACCGCCCGATTGGAGACGCGACCGTGAGCGCTGAGTTCGAGGTCCAGGGCATCGGGATCACCGAGATCGCCGAGCGGTACGGCACACCGCTGTACCTGTACGACGGCGAGGAGCTGGAGTCCCGGGTGGACGGGCTCAAGGAGCTCATGCACCCCAGGCTGGAGTTCTTCTTCTCCCTCAAGTCGAACCCCAACATCGGCGTGCTGTCCGTGCTGCACGGCCGGGGCGCGCGGGCCGAGGTGTCCTCGATGGCCGAGCTGGTCACCGCGCGCCGCGCCGGCGTCGACCCCGCCGACATCATCTTCCTCGGGCCCGGCAAGAGCGCCGACGAGCTGGCCGCGTGCCTGGACGAGGGCGTCTACGCGATCGTGTGCGAGTCGTTCGGCGAACTGGCGCTGATCGACGAGTTCGCCGGGCTGCGCGGGCTGCGCGCCCCGGTCGCGCTGCGGGTCAACCCCAGCTTCTCGGTCAAGGGCTCCGGCCTGACCATGGGTGGCAAGCCCCGCCAGTTCGGCATCGACGAACCGCAGCTGTTCGCCGCCGACGACCTGGTCGCCCGCCACCCGAACGTCCACTTCCTGGGCGTGCAGGTCTACATGGGCACCCGGATCCTGTCCGAGGAGGCCGTCGCCGAGAACACCGAGCGGATCTTCGAGCTGGCCGACCGGCTCGCCGACCACCTCGGCATCCCGCTGGAGCTGGTCGACATCGGCGGCGGCCTCGGCGTGGCCTACTTCGACGGCGAGCGCGACCTCGACCTCGCGCTGCTCGCCGCCCGCGTCAACCCGATCATCGCGGAGTTCGCCGACCGGCACCCCGGCACGCGGCTGGTGATGGAGCTCGGCCGCTACCTCACCGCCACGTCCGGCACGTACGTCGTGCGCGTGCGGTACGTGAAGGAGTCGATGGGCGAGCGGTTCGCGGTCGCCGACGGCGGCACCAACCACCACATGGCGGCGGTGGGCATCGGGTCGTTCGTCAAGCGGAACTTCCCCATGCGGGTGCTCAACCGGTACGACGAGCCGGCCACCGAGAGCTGGCACGTCACCGGACCTCTGTGCACCCCCAACGACACCCTCGGCAAGAAGGTCGAGCTGCCGCCCGTGCGGCCCGGTGACCTCGTCGGCGTGCTGCGCTCCGGCGCGTACGGCCCGACCGCCTCGCCGGTGCTGTTCCTCAGCCACGGCTACCCGGCGGAAGTGCTCGTCCACGGCGGCCGCACGCACCTGGTGCGCTCCCGTGACGAGACCGAGGACCTGCTGAGCCACCAACACCTCCCCGATCGCGCCGCCGCCACGGCTCTCACCGAAGGAACAGCATCATGAGCGAATCCACCACCGTCGCCTCCCGCGAGCGGATCGTCGGCGCCATCACCGCCGTCCTGGCCCAGGTGCTGGACTACGACCTGCCCGACCTCACCGAGCAGTCCCGGCTGTTCGACGAGCTCGGCCTCGACTCGACCGGCGTGTTCGAGCTGCTGATGCAGCTGGAGGAGGCGCTGGAGGTCGAGTTCGACACCGACAACCTGGAGATGGCGCACTTCGAGACGGTCCGCTCGCTGGCCGACTTCGTCGCCGCGGAAATGGACCGCTAGCCGTGTACCGGACCTCCGCGCCCACCTTGTCCCGTCCGTCGAGCGCGAGGACGTTGGGGCTGGCGCGGGTCGTGCGGACCCGCGTCACCCCCGACCGCGCGCTGGACGACGAGTTCTCGTTGCGCCACTTCACCGATCTCACCTCGTCCTACGGGGTCGAGGTGCGGCCTGACGTGCTCGCCTCGCCGGGCACCACGTTCACCGCGCTGACCCGGTCGCTGCACGCCGGGCTGGAACCGTTGGGGCCGGTGGAGCTGGCGATCGTCGCCCACGCGACGCCGGACCTGGACTGCCGGCTGGCCGCGGCGACGTACCTGGCCTCGGCCGTGCCCGGTGGGCCGCTGTCGTTCTCGGTGTCGGACGTCGGCCGGTGCGCGCCGTTCGCGGCGTTGCGGATCGCGTCGGACTACGCGGCGCGGCACGGTTACTCGCGGGCGCTGGTGGTGATCGCCGACCAGGCCACGCTGCCGTACGAGGTGGACGACCGGCCCGCGGGCGACGCCGGGGTGGCGTTGCTGCTGGAGCCCGGCGGCGCGCCTCTGTCGCTGGTGCACACGCCCGGTGTCTCCGTTTCGGACCTGCCTGACGCCGTGGCCGCCGGGTTGGCGTCGCTGGTGGGTCCGGACGAGCGGGTGGCCGTGGTGGCGGGCGCGGGGATCGACCCGGAGGTGGTGCGGCACGGCGGGACCGTGCGGAGCGCGCCCGCCGGGTACCCGTGCACCGCGCTGTGGGAGGGGTTGGCCGGGTCGCTGGGGCGCGTGGTGCTCGTGGAGCATGACGCGGTGACCGGTGACCTGGGCATGGCCGCGGTGGGGGAGGTCCGGTGACGACGTCGGTGCGGTTGGGCGCGGAGGCGCTGTCGCGTTGCCACCTGGCGGCGCGGGAGGAGGGGTTGGCGCCCGCGTTGACGGTGCTGGGTTCGCTGGTCGTGCCCGGCCTGCTGCCGTGCGGGCCGGGTGGTCACGCGGTCGTGCCGCAGGAGGTCGCGGCGTCGGCGGACCGGGTGTGGCTGGACGGTGCCGTGGTGGACCGGTCGGGACTGGACGAGTCCACTGTGGATGCGGTTGACTTGCCCGGCGGGGCGGTCGTGCTGCTGCGGACGTTGGGTACACGATCGGGTGAGGATGGCCCGGAAATGTACGGAAACGGTGTTCTCGTACCTCGGTTGAGAGAAGCGGCCGCCGAGACCGACCCGGCCATGCCCGACGCCGTGACGTTCGAGGCGACGTTCGACCGCGCGACGTTCGACCCGGTCGCGGCCGACCCGGTCGCGGCCGACCAGCGGTCCGCCTGGGCACTGGGCCTGGTGTGGCTGCGGCTGGGGCTGTCGGAGGCGCTGCGCGAGACGTGCATGCGCTACCTGAACGGCAGGCGCACCGGCAACACCACCCTGCTCCAGCAGCAGATGGTGAAGTCGACCGTCGCCGACGGGTTGATCGAGCACCTGGAGGTGCGCGCGGTCCTGACGGGCGTGGACGCGGGTGAGCTGCCTGCCGTGATCCTGTCCCACCTGCACGCCCGGATCACCGCCGCCGACCGGTGGCTGGTGAACCTGCTCGGCGCGAGCGGCTACCTGGTCGGCGGCCCGGGGCAGGTGGCGCACGTGTCGGAGCTGCTGGCGGAGGCCTACGTGCGGCCCGGCGGCGAGTCGGTCGAGGGAGAGGGGCGGTCCGGCGGCGGGTTGGCTGAGGGCGCGGCGCGGTCCGGCAGCGGGTCGGCTGTGGCTGAGGTGCGGTCGGGCGGCGGGTTGGCGGAGGGTGGGGCGCGGTCGGGCGGCGGGTTGGCTGAGGGCGCGGTGCGGTCGGGCGGTGGGTTGGCAGAGGGTCAGGGGCGGGCCGATGGCAGGCCGGCCCAGGGTGAGGGGTGGGCCGGTGGGGCGCACGCCGGGGTCACCGGGGTGGCCGGGGCCGTGGGTGGGGAGTCGTGAGCGGGTTGGAGGGGCGGCTGGTGGCGTTGCGCGACCAGGTGCGCGAGTGGGGCGCGGACTTCCGCCGCCTCGGGCTCGCGCTCGACCGCGACCCCGAGTTGATCCGCGAGCACTTCGACCTCCCGGCGGTCCGGTACCTGTCGACCATGGGCATCCCGCCCGAGTACGGCAACGTGCCCATCCCCATCGCGGGCAATCGGTTCTACGGCACGTTGGCACTCGAACGGGCGATCATCATGGAGGAGTTGGCCTGCGCCGACGTCGGCATGCTGGTCGCCTCACCCGGCCCGCTGCTGGCCGGCGTCCTGATCGACCTGCTCGCCGACCACGAGCAGAAGGAGTGGTTCTACGGCCGGATGCTCGCCGAGCCGCTGTGGACGTTCTTCGCGCTCACCGAACCCGATCGCGGGTCGGACGCCGGCGGCCTCACCTCGACGCTGACACCGGTCGACGGGGGTGCGGTGCTCTCCGGCGAGAAGCGGTACGTCGGCAACGCCTGCCGGGCGCAGCTCGGGGTCGTGTTCGCCCGCGTCGGGTCCGGGCCGCTCGGCATCAACGCGGTGCTGGTGGAGACGCCGGCACCCGGCTTCTCGGCGACCGCGCTGGACAGCATCGGCCTGCGCGGCGCGCGGATCAGCTCGATCACCCTGGACGACGTGCACGTGCCCGCGTCCCGGTTCGTCGGACGGCACCTCTCACCGTCACGGCGCGGCATGTGGGCGTTCGTGCAGACGTTCAACCTGCTCCGACCGGGCGTCGCGGCGATCGCGCTGGGCATCGCGCGGGCGGCGCACGAGTACGTCGCGGACAACCGCACGACGTTGCGCCGGGACGAGCGCGACCGGCTGGACGAGCTGGGCAGGCGGATCACGGCGGCACGCGCGCTCGTGCACCTGGCCGCCCGCGCGGTCGACGCCCGCACGTCCGACGGCTACCTGGCGTCCGCGGCGAAGGCCCGCGCGTCCCGGCTCGCGCTCGACGCCACCCGCGCGGCCTGCGAGTTCTTCGGCGTCGGCGCCCGGTTCGACCACCCGCAGCTGGACAAGCTGGTGCGTGACGCGCGGGGCCTGGAGTTCATCGAGGGCACGTCGAACATGCAGAAGCTGAACCTGTTCCAGGGCCTGTTCACCGGGAAGCTGGACCGCGACGACCCGTTCCGGGTGGGCGTCGGCTCACCGCGCTGAACCCCGCCAGCCACCGGGCCACCCCCGCCGCCGACCGCAGCCGGACCCACGGGACACCGGCCCGCGCCAGCCGACCGGGGTAGTCGGCCCGGTGCCTGCGGGCGGCGCTCACGGCCCACACCAGCACCGAGTTCCGGCCCACCAGGAAGCCAGGTCGTTCGCGGTTGCCGTTCCACAGCACGGTCCGGCGCACGATCCGGGCCGCGGTGCGGCGCGCCAGTCGCGGCAGGGCCACCCACAGGGGCAGGTCGAGCCACACGATCAGGTCCGCCCGGTGCCACAGCACGTCCGCCGTCACGGAAGCCAGGTTGCCGTCGACCACCCACGCCGGCCCGTCCGTCGCCGCCGCCAGCCGAGCCCGGATCTCCTCCGGTGGTGGCGTGATCCAGTCCGGCCCGTGCTGGATGGCGTCCAGCTCCACGTGCGGGGCGTCCACGAGCCGGGCAAGTTCACGCGCCAACGTCGACTTGCCCGCACCGCTCACCCCGAGCACGACGATCCGGCGCACGGCTGACTGGTCCACCACCCCACTCGACCACACCGCCGCGCGCCCGTCCAAAGCAATCCCGCTCACCGGGAAGCGGGACCGCGACGACCCGTCCCGGGTGGGCGTCGGGTCACCGCGCCGAACCCCGCCAGCCACCGGGCCACCCCCGCCGCCGACCGCAGCCGGACCCACGGGACACCGGCCCGCGCCAGCCGCCCCGGGTACTCGGCGCGGTGCCGTCGATGGGCCCCGACCGCCCACGCGATCAGCGAGTCGGGACCGAACAGGGCGTTCAGCGTCTCCCGGTTGCCGTTCCACAGCACGGTCCGGCGCACGATCCGGGTGGTGCTGCGGCGCACCAGCCGCGGCACGACCACCCACAGGGGCAGGTCGAGCCACACGATCAGGTCGGCGCGGTGCCACAGCACGTCGGCGGTCAGCGCGATGTAGTTGCCGTCGACCACCCAGGCCGGCCCGTCCGTCGCCGCCGCCAGCCGCGCCCGGAACTCCTCCGCCGGGGCAGGGGTCCAGTCCGGGCCGTGCTGGATGGCGTCCAGCTCCACGTGCGGGGCGTCCACGAGCCGGGCCAGCTCGCGCGCCAACGTCGACTTGCCCGCACCGCTCACCCCGAGCACGACGATCCGGCGCACCGACAACTGGTCCACCACCCCACTCGACCACACCCCGGCGGACCCGTCCAACGAAAATCAGCGGCCGGTGTGCAGCCGGGTGAGGGTCGCGGCCGTGCCGAAACCCAGCACCGGGTCCGGCCGGTCGGACAGCAGGCTCGCGTACAGCGGCCGGTAGTGCGCGACCTTGCGCGGGGTCCGCCCGTCACCGCCGTGCGTGGCCAGCAGCTCGCCACCCCGGCACGCGAACCCCGTCATCGCCGTGTGGTCGAGCCACACGTCCACGTCGCCGCAGGTCAGCGCGCTCGACTTGCTGCTCGCCCCGGTGCGCCAGCTGGTGTGCAACCTCGCCATGCCCTCCGTGCCCCGCGACCGGAACGACGCCGTGGCCCAGCAGCTGTCGCCCTCGTCGAGCAGCGACGTCACCCCGGTGACCTCCACCAGCCGGGACAGCACGGTGAGCTGGTTGATCCCCGAGTCCGCCCACGCCGAGACGTACGAGGTGAACGCCTGCTCGCCCTTGAGCGCGTACGGGTCGTAGAACGCCGACGTGATCCCGGTGACCGGTCCCCACGACGGGTGCGCGGCGAGCAGTTCGGCGGCCCACACCACCTCCGGCGAGAACGCGAAGTGGTGCGCGACGAACAGCCGGTCGCTCCCCGCCGCGGCCAGCCGGTCCAGCGACGCCGGGTCCAGCGCCAACGGCTTCTCCACCAGCACCCGCGCGTCCGAGCCGGTCAACGCCGTCACCGCGAGGTCGGCGTGCGAGTCCGCCGGCGTCGCGACCACCACCAAATCAGGCCGGTGCGAGGACAGCGCGGCGGCGAGGTCCGGGTAGTGCGCGGGCGTCGCACCGCGGAACGCGGGCGGCCCCGCGATCGGGTCGACCGTGCACACCAGGTCCACATCGGACCGCTCCGCCAGCACCTCCAGGTGCGTGCGCGCGATCGTGCCCACTCCCACCAGCGCCACTCGTGTCGTCACCACACCACGAGTATCCACGAAGGACAGTCCGGCACGCGGCGACGAGCCCACCGGGTCGGGGTACCGGTGGGCTCGTCCTTTTCCCGGGGGAGGGGAACCTACTTGCCGTGCAGCTGCTTGAGGTACTCGTAGGTGCTCGGCAGCGTGGTCAGCAGCTCCTTCTGGGTCTGCTTGATCTGCGCGAACACCGGCTCCGCCGAGTCCAGCACGTCCTGCCGGGCGGCCAGCGCGGGCAGGCTGTGGTCGGGCAGGTAGTCGAGCCCGGCGAAGATGCAGTAGTAGTTCGAGTTGTTCCAGAAGTTGCGGAACTCCGCGTCGAAGTTCGCGTAGTAGGTCGACTCGTCGGTGATCGGCATGTTGACCGCGAGACCGGCCTTGTACATGCGGACCTTCTCCTGGAAGTCGTCCGCCAGCCGCAGCTCCTTGCACGCCTGCCAGAACGCGGTGTCGTTGCGCGGCGCGAAGCTGAAGTGGCCCTGCACGAAGTCGCGGGAGTCGTCGAACATCGTCTCGATCTCCGCGTTGAAGCGGTCCTGCAGGATCGGGTCGAAGTTCTTGTCCGGGAAGTACTTCGCCAGCTGGTAGAGCGCCGCGTAGACGAAGTAGATGCCGGTCGACTCCAGCGGCTCCAGGAAGCACGAGGCCAGGCCGATCGAGACGACGTTCTTCACCCACGCCCGGCGGTTGCGGCCGACGCGGAACTTGATCTGGTTGAGGTTCGCCGTCTCCGGGTCGAGGCCCCACATGTTGCAGAACTCCAGAGTCGCGTCGTCGCGCGACTGGAAGCGGCTGGAGAACACGTAACCGGTGCCGAAGCGGCCCAGCATCGGGATCTTCCACGCCCAGCCGCTCGACATGGCGATCGACGAGGTGAAGGGCTCGACGCCGTTGGCCTCGTCGTCGTGCGGCACCTGGGTCGCCACCGCGCTGTCGTTGAGCAGGTGGTCGCTCATGTCCAGGAACGGCTCCTTCATGGCCTGGTTGATCAGCAGGCCGCGGAAGCCGGAGCAGTCGATGAACAGGTCGCCCTCGATGGTGCGCCCGCCCTCGGTCTTGAGCGCCGAGATGTTGCCGCGCTGGTCGATGACCGCCTCGGTCATCTTGTCCTGGATGTGGATCGCGCCCAGGTTCTCGATCGACCACTTGCGCAGGAACGGCGAGATCAGGTTGGTGTCGAAGTGCCACGCGTAGTTGGTCCACTTCGTGCCGTCCATGAACCGCGGCGACAGCTTCGCGTCCAGGATCGGGGGCTCGCGGTAGCAGGCGTAGTCGAACGGCTCGTCGGTCTGGCCGGCCAGCTTCTTGTGCGCCCAGTAGTGCGACAGCGGGTGGTTCTCGTGGTTGGGCAGCAGGCCGAACAGGTGGTAGTAGTGGTCGGTCCCGTCGCCGTACGGCCGCGGGTCCGCCTGGCCGACGCCCGGGGTGCGCCAGTTGGTGAACTTGATGCCCATCTTGTAGCTGGCGTTGCACTCGCGCATCCAGTCCTCTTCGGCGATGCCGAGGAACTCGAAGAACGTCTTGTGCAGGTTGGGGACGGTCGCCTCACCCACGCCGATCTTGGGGATGGCGGGCGCCTCCAGCACGGTGATCGTCACACCGGGCCCGAGGGCCTTGCCGAGGTACGCCGCGGCCATCCAGCCCGCGGTGCCGCCACCGAGCACCACGACCTTCTTGATCCTACGATCTTCCATCGAGGTTTGTCCTCCCGTCATGATCACGACAAAAGCCGCCGGAACCGACGTTCGTCGCAGTGCTGTCGGTGTTCGAAGGGCGAGTGCCCGGGATTCGCGTGTCGGGACAACCTGAACGCAAATCGCTATGGATTTCCTATATCCGACGCCGTCAGTGACGTGTCAGCGGCTTGTCAGCCGTGTTCGCGAGCATGTTGTGGTGACCGCCGCCCGGACGGGTCGGCGCTGCTCGGAGACCTGCGAGAGATGCTCGGGGACCTGCACGAGAAAGGGACGGTAACGTGGCACCTGCCTTCGCGGTGATTTCCGGCGCTCAGGTGGACCAGGTATTGCGAGGGCGCGAGAAGCACGTTCTGGAACTCATCGAAGCCGCCTACCGGTGGCACGGTGAAGGCGCCACCGTCAATCCGCCGTCCTATTTCCTGCGGTTCCCCGACGACCCCTCGTCGCGGATCATCGCGCTGCCCGCGTCCCTCGGCGGCGACGTCGGCGTGCACGGCGTGAAGTGGATCTCCAGCTTCCCCGCGAACGTCGCCGCCGGCCTGCCGCGCGCGTCCGCCGTGCTGATCCTCAACGACCGCGAGACCGGCTACCCCATCGCCTGCCTGGAGAGCTCCATCGTCAGCGCGGTCCGCACCGCCGCCTCCGCCGCCCTGGCCGCGGACCGGCTCAGCCGCCACCGGGACCGGCCCACGCGGATCGGGTTCGTCGGCACCGGCCTGATCGCCCGCTACATCCACACCTACCTGACCGCGACCGGGTGGAGCTTCGACGAGGTCGGCGTGCACGACCTGAGCGCCGACTCCGCCCACGGCTTCCGGGAGTACGCGCGGGCCGCCGGCGACGGGGCGGTGACGATCCACGACAGCGCGGAGAGCCTGATCCGGGGCAGCGACCTGGTCGTGTTCGCCACCGTCGCGGGCGCGCCGCACGTCACCGACCCGACCTGGTTCGACCACAACCCGCTGGTGCTGCACGTGTCGCTGCGCGACCTGTCGCCCGAGGTGATCCTCGCGTCCACGAACGTGGTGGACGACGTGGAGCACTGCCTGAAGGCGAACACCTCGCCGCACCTGGCCGAGCAGCTCACCGGCAACCGCGACTTCCTGTCCGGCACGTTGCACGACGTCATGACCGGCGCGGTGACGCCACCGGCGGACCGGCCGCTGGTGTTCTCCCCGTTCGGCCTCGGCGTGCTGGACCTGGCGGTCGGCAAGCACGTCTACGACGAGGTGTCGCGGGCGGGCGAGCTGGCCGTGGTCCCGGACTTCTTCTTCGACCTCGACCGCTACGGCAAGCGCTGAGCCGCCTGACCGTGCACCTCGCCTAGGAGTCGGCGCATGCCAGTGATATCGACGCCCCAGGAGTTCAACGTGGACGACCTCTACGTGGACCTCCGGCGGCTCGCGGGCCACCCGCTGTACCTCAAGTGCGAAGGGTTCAACTTCGCCGGGTCCATCAAGCTCAAGGCCGCCAACGAGATGGTGTCCGCCGCCGTGCGCGCCGGCACCCTGCGCGAGGGCACCACGCTGGTGGAGAGCTCGTCGGGCAACCTCGGGGTGGCGCTGGCCCTGGTGGCGGCGAGCCGGGGCTACCGGTTCCTGTGCGTCACCGACGCGCGCTGCAACCTCGCCACCAGGCAGCTGATGGAGGCGTTGGGCGCGCAGGTGCACATCATCACCGAGCCCGACCCGCAGACGGGGTACCTCGGGGCACGCATCCGCCACGTCGAGCAGCTGTGCGAGAACGAGAACCACGTGTGGCTCAACCAGTACGCCAACCCGGCCAACTGGATGGCGCACTACCAGAGCACCGGCCCGGAGATCCTCAAGAGCTTCCCCGAGGTCGACGTGGTGTTCATCGGCGCGGGCAGCACCGGCACGCTGATGGGCTGCGCGCGGTACTTCAAGGAGACCAAGCCGTCGGTGCGGATCGTCGCGGTCGACGCGGTCGGCTCGGTCACCTTCGGCACGCCCGCCCAGCCCCGGATGGTGCCGGGCCTGGGCACCAGCGTCCGCCCGCCGCTGCTGGACGAGTCCTTCGTGGACGAGGTGCTGCACGTGGCGGAGCGCGACACGGTGCGCGCCTGCCGGACCCTGCTGCGGCACGGGTTCCTGTTCGGCGGCTCGACCGGCACGGTGCTGTCCGGCGCCACCGACTGGCTCGCGCGCAACCGGCCCGACGGCGACGTGACCGCGGTCGCGATCGCACCGGACCTCGGTGACCGCTACCTGGACACCGTCTACCACGACCAGTGGATCGCGGACATCTACGGCGCGGACCTGCTCGGCGACCAGCTCGCCGCGGCCGATCCCGCGACGCTTGCGAGGAGAATGCCATGACCGAAGCGGTGGACCTGCCCCTCTCCGCCGGACAGGCCGAGATCTGGTTCGACGAGAAGCTCAACGGGCGGGGCGTCGCTTACAACTCGGCGGGCTACCTCGACATCCGGGGCCCGCTGGACGTGCCCGCCCTGATCGCCGCCGCACGCGGGATGGTGGACGAGGCCGAGTGCACGCGCACCCGGTACGTGGAGGTGGACGGCGCGCCGCGCCAGGTCGTCACCCCGCTGCCGGAGCTGCCGCTGACCGAGCTCGCGCTGACCGCCGAGGAGGCCGCCGACTGGATGCGCGCCGACCTGGCCACGCCGTTCTCACTGGACGAGTTCCCGCTGTTCCGGCTCGCCGTGATCACGGTGGCGGAGGACCGGCACTTCTTCTACATGCGCATCCACCACCTGCTGTGCGACGGGTACAGCCAGGTGGTGTTCTGGCGTCGGCTGGCCGAGCTGTACGCCGGTGTGGAGGGCACGCCGATCCCGCCGCTCAGCGCGCTGCTGGACGCGGAGCGCGCGTACGAGGAGTCCGCGGCGGCGGTGAAGGACAAGGACTTCTGGGCGAACGCGTTCGACGGGACGCCGGACCTGGTGAGCCTGTCCACGCGCACGGCGTCCGGCCCGGAGGTGCGGGGGTTCCTGCGCCGCACCGACGTGCTGTCGAAGGACACCGCGCAGGCGTTGCGCGAGCTGGCGAGCCGGTCGGCGTCCACGTGGCCCGCCGTCGTGCTGTCCGCGGTCGCCGTCTACACCCAGCGGTTGACCGGGGTCGGCGACGTGCTGCTCACCCTGCCCGCGACCGCCCGGATGGGCGCGACGATGCGCGCGGTGCCCGGCATGGTGGCCAACTACCTGCCGCTGCGGGTGCCGGTGCGGCCGCGCGAGACCCGTGCCGACCTGCTCCGCCGCACCTCGCGCGAGCTGGCCAGGGCGCTCAAGCACCAGCGGCACCGGGTCAGCCGGATCCGCCGGGGCCTGGGCCTGGCCGCCGACGACCGGCGGCCGTTCGGCCCGTTCGTGAACATCCTGCCGCAGCAGACGACGTTCGCGCTCGGTGACTGCGAGGTCGAGGTCAACAACCTGTCCACCGGCCTCATCGAAGACCTGATGCTGACCGTGGTGGACGCGCCCGACGGCGGGCTGGAGGTCCACCTCAACGGCAACCCCGAGCTGTACACCGACGAGGAGGCGCGGGAGCACCTGGCCCGCTTCACCGCGTTCCTCGAGCGGTTCGCCCGCGCCGCCGACGACGAGCCGCTGGCGCGCTTGGACGTGCTGGACCCGGCCGAGCGCACGGCCTGGCTGGCCGCGACGACCGGTGAGACCAGGCCCGACTCGTTCACCGACGTGGTGGAGCAGGTCCGCGCGTTCGCCGCGCGACGCCCGCACGCCGTCGCGGTGGTCGAGGACGACTTCGACGTCACCTACGCGTCACTCGTCGCACGGGCCAGTGCGCTGTCGCGCAAGCTCGCCGGGGCCGACCTGGTCGGCGTGCTGGCCGCGCCCGGCGCGGGGTTCGTCTCGGCGGTGCTCGGCGTGCTCAGCGCCGGCGCCGCCTACGTGCCGCTGGACACGCGCGCGCCCGCCGTCCGCACGGCGGAGCTGGTGCGCGACAACGGCATCGGGATGCTCGTGGTCGACCCGGCGCACCGGGCGCTGGCGCGGGAGATCGGCGTCGACGCCGTGGTGCTCGACGGCGCCGAGGACACCGACCTCGCACCCGTGCTGGGCGGGCCGGACGACCTGGCGTACGTCATCTTCACGTCCGGCTCGACCGGCAAGCCCAAGGGCGCGGTGGTGCACCGGCGCGGCATGGTGAACCACCTGCTGGCCAAGGTGGAGGACCTGGGCCTGACCGACCGCGACAGCGTGGTGCAGAACGCGCCGCTGACGTTCGACATCTCGGTGTGGCAGATGCTCGCGCCGCTGGTCGCGGGCGGCCGGGTGCGGGTGGTCGGCCGGGAGACCGCGGCCGACCCGGACCAGCTGTTCGGCCTCGTCGCCGACGAGCGGATCAGCGTGCTGGAGCTGGTGCCGTCACTGCTGCGGGCCGCGCTGGACGCGTGGGACGTGGTCGAGGCCCGGCCCAAGCTGCCGTCGCTGCGGCACCTCGTGGTGACCGGCGAGGCGTTGCCCCCGGACCTGTGCCTGCGCTGGTTCGCCCGCTTCCCGACCGTTCCGCTGGTCAACGCCTACGGGCCGACCGAGTGCTCCGACGACGTCACGCACGCGTTCGTCACGGTCGAGGACGCGGCCGGCGCCACCCGCGTGCCGATCGGCCGCGCGATCCGCAACACGAGCCTGTACGTGCTGGGTGACGACCTGAGCCCGGTGCCCACCGGCGTGCCGGGCGAGCTGTACGTCGGCGGTGTCGGCGTCGGCCTCGGCTACCTGAACGACCCCAAGCGCACCGCCGCCGCGTTCATGGCCGACCCCTTCTCCGGTGGTCGCATGTACCGCACCGGCGACCGCGTGATCCGCCGGGAAGACGGGCAGTTGGAGTTCCTGGAGCGCCGCGATCACCAGGTGAAGGTGCGCGGCCACCGGATCGAGCTCGGGGAGATCGAGACGACCCTGCGCGGCCTGTCCGGTATCGCCGACGCCGCGGTGCAGGTCGCGTCGGACGCCTCCGGCGGCAAGCGGCTCGTCGGGTACGTCGTCGCCGCCAACGGCCGTCCGCTGGGCGACCTGCGGGCCCGGCTCGCCGAGGTGCTGCCCGGGTACCTGGTGCCGTCGGCGTTCGTGGAGCTGCCGAAGATGCCGCTGACCGCGCACGGCAAGGTGGACCGCAAGGCCCTGCCCGAGCCCGACCTGACCGCCGGGGGGAGGGGACGCGCGCCGCGCACCCCGCGTGAACGGGTGCTGTGCGAGGTGGTGGCCGAGGTGCTCGGCCTGCGCGACGTGGGCCCGGACGACGATTTCTTCACCCTGGGCGGGGACAGCATCAGCTCGATCCAGGTGGTCAGCCGGGCGCGCCGCGCCGGGGTGGTGTTCACCTCGCGTGACGTGCTCAAGCACCGCACGCCCGCCGCCATCGCGGCGATGGCCGCCGACGCGAGCGGCGCGCAGGTCGTCGCCGACGACGGCGTGGGCGAGATCGAGCTGACGCCCATTGCGCACCAGCTCCGCGAGGACCTGTCCCAGCTGAACGACGTCACCCGTCAGTACAGCCAGTACGTCGTGCTGCACGTGCCCACCGGCCTGGACGCGGTGAAGCTGGCCGGCGCGGTGCAGACCGTGATCGACCACCACGACGCGCTGCGCGCCAAGCTGACCGTGTTCGCTTCTCCGGGCACACTGCCCGGCCTGTGGAGCATGGAAGTGCTGCCGGTCGGCGCGATCCGGGCCACCACGCTGGTCCGCCGCGCCCAGATCGCCGAGACCGACGACCTGGACGAGGCGGTGGCCGAGGAGGTCGCCCGCGCCCGCGCCGCGCTCGCGCCCGAAGAGGGCCGCGTGGTCCAGGCCGTGCTGGTGGACTCCGGCGTCGAGGCACGGCTGGTGCTCGTCGTCCACCACCTCGTGGTGGACGGCGTCACGTGGCGCATCCTCGTGCCCGACCTGGCCGACGCCGTGGCCGGCACCCCGTTGCAGCCCGTCGGCACGTCCTACCGGCGCTGGTCGAAGGTGCTCGCCGAGCACGCCCGCGCGAGCGCCCGGGTCACCGAGCTGCCCTTGTGGGCCGAGCAGCTGCGCCGCGGCGACGTGCCGCTGGGCAGCCGCCCCCTGGACCCCGCCCGCGACACCTACGGCACGGCCCGGTCGCTGCGGCTCGTGCTGCCGACCGGGCCGACGGCGGCCCTGCTGACCAAGGTGCCCGCCGCGTTCCACGCCGAGATCAACGACGTGCTGCTGGCCGGCCTCGCGGTCGCCGTCGCCGACTGGCGGCGCAGGCGGCTCGGCGCGAGCGACTCGGCGGTGCTGGTCGAGGTCGAGGGCCACGGCCGCGAACAGGTCGCCGACGAGCTGGACCTGTCCCGGACGGCGGGCTGGTTCACCAGCGTCTTCCCGCTGCGCCTCGACCCGGGCGAGCTCGACCGCGCCGACCTGTGGGCGGGCGGCGCGAGCGCCGGCACCGCCATCAAGCGGGTCAAGGAGCAGTTGCGCGCCCTGCCCGACCACGGCATCGGCTTCGGCCTGCTGCGCTACCTCAACCCGCAGACCGTCGGCGCGCTGGCCCGGTTCGGCCCGCCGCAGATCGGGTTCAACTACCTGGGCCGGTTCGCGACCCCCGGCGGAGCCGGGAACCGGACGACAGCGGAGCACGGCGAGTGGTCGCTCGACGCGGCCACCGCCATCGGCACGGGCGTGCACCCGGACATGCCGCTGCGGCACGCCCTCGCCGTCACGCCCGTCACCGAGGACGGCCCGGACGGGCCGAGCCTGGTCGCGGACTGGCTGTGGGCCGACGGCCTGCTGTCCGAGACCGACGTCGAGGACATCGCGCGCACCTGGTTCCGCGCGCTGGAGGCGTTCGTCGAGCACGCCGCGCTGCCCGGCGCGGGCGGCCACAGCCCGTCCGACTTCGACCTGGTCGCCCTCACCGAGCGGGAGATCGCCGACCTCGAGCGCGAGACCGGCTCGGTCCAGGACGTGCTGCCTCTGTCGCCGCTGCAGAAGGGCCTGCTGTTCCAGGCCGAGTTCGACCGCGACGGCGCCGACGTCTACACCCTCCAGGTCGTCGTGGACGTCGAGGGCGCGTTGGACGTCGAGGCGTTCCGCGCGGCGGCCGAGGCGTTGTTGCGCAGGCACCCGAACCTGCGCGCGTCGTTCCACTCCCGGCCGTCCGGCGACGCCGTGCAGGTCATCCCGGTGTCGGCCGCCCTGCCGTGGGAGGAGATCGACCTCACCGGCATGGACCCCGGTGACGCGGCCCGGGAGCTGGCGCGGCTGACCGACGCCGACTGGGTGCGCCGGTTCGACATGGCCGACCCGCCGCTGCTGCGGTTCACCGCGGTCCGGCTGGCCGGCGACCGGTTCCGGCTGATCTGGGCCGTGCACCACATCCTGGTGGACGGCTGGTCGATGCCGATCTTCGCCCGCGAGCTGTTCACCCTCACCGCCAACGGCGCGGACCCGACCGCGCTGCCGCCGGTCGCGCCGTCGCGCGGCTACCTGGAGTGGCTGGCCCGGCAGGACGGGGACGCGGCACGCGAGGCGTGGCGGACGGCGCTGGAGGGCGTGGACGAGGCGACCCGGATCGGCCCGGCCGACCGACCCCGCGTCACGGAACCGCCCGCGTCGCTGGTGGTGGACCTGCCGGAGGACTTCACCCGCAGGCTGTCGGGCTGGGCCCGGGCCCGCGGCCTCACGCTGAACACCGTCATGCAGGGCGCGTGGGCGATCCTGCTCGGCCGCCTCACCGGCCGCGACGACGTGGTGTTCGGCGCGGTGCACTCGGGCCGCCCGGTCGACCTGCCGGGCATGGAGTCCATGGTCGGCCTGTTCCTCAACACCCTGCCCGTGCGGGTGCGGCTCGACCCGGCCGCCTCGGTGTCCGACCTGCTGGCCCGCGTGCAGGACGAGCAGTTCGACCTGACCCCGCACCACTTCCTCGGCCTCGCCGAGGTGCAGCAGCTGGCCGGTGTCGGCGAGCTGTTCGACACCGTGGTCAGCTTCCACAACTACCCGATGGACACCGACGGCCTGTCCGGGATCGTCCCCGGTGTCCGGCTGACCGGCGCCGAGGGCAGGCTGGTCGCCGAGTACCCGTTCGCGCTGTCGGTCTACCCGGGCCGGGAAGTGCGGCTGCTGGCCCAGTACCGCTCCGACATCTTCGGCGAGGACCACATCCGGTCCGTGGTCGACCGCTTCACCCGCCTGCTGCGCACCCTGGTCCAGGACCCGGACACCCGCGTCGGCCGGATCGACCTGCTGGCCGCCGACGAGCGCGCCCGCATCCTGCACGAGTGGGGCGGCGCGATCGCGCCCGTGCCGGACGCCGTGGTCACCGACCTGTTCGAGGCGCGCGCGTCCGCCGCGCCCGACTCGACCGCGGCCGTGTTCCAGGGCACGCGCCTGACCTATGCGGAGCTGAACGCCCGCGCGAACCGGCTCGCCCGGATGCTCGTCACCCGCGGCGTCGGACCGGAGGGCGTGGTCGCGCTGGCCATGCCGCGCTCGCTGGAGATGCTGGTCGCCGTGCTCGCGGTGCTCAAGGCGGGCGCGGCCTACCTGCCCATCGACGCCAAGTACCCGGCCGACCGGGTCGACTACCTCATCACCGACGCCACCCCGAGCGTGCTGCTGTCCACCGCGGACGTCGCCGCCACGCTGGACGTGGACGTCGAGGTGGTCGCCATCGACGCGCTCGACCTCGACGGCTACCCGGACGGCGACCTCACCGACGACCACCGCGTGGCACCGCTGCGCCCGCACCACCCGGCCTACGTCATCCACACGTCCGGTTCCACGGGCAAGCCCAAGGGCGTCGTGGTCGACCACGCGGGTTTCGTCGCGATGGTGCTCAGCCTGATCGACAAGTTCCAGGTCACGCCCGACACCCGGGTGCTCCAGTTCGCGTCCTACAGCTTCGACGCCACGGTGTGGGAGATGGGCCTGGCGCTGTGCGGCGGCGGCACGGTCGTGGTCGCCGGCGACGACGCGCGCGGGCCCGGCCAGGCCCTGATCGACCTGATCAACGACAACGGCGTGAACCTCGCCGCGCTGCCGCCGGTGGTCGCGGGCGGCATGCCCGAGGGCACGGTGCTGCCCGCCGACCTGACGATGGTGGTCGCGGGCGAGGCGTGCCCGCCGGAGGTGGTGGCGCGCTGGTCGGTCACCCACCGCATGTTCAACGGCTACGGGCCCACGGAGTCGGTGCTGGCCGCGACGGTCGGCGGACCGCTGTCACCGGGCGGACGCCCGCCCATCGGCAGGCCCACCGCCGCGCACCGGGTGTACGTGCTGGACTCGCTGCTCCAGCCCGTCCCGGTCGGCGTCACGGGCGAGCTGTACGTCAGCGGCGGCCTGGCCCGCGGCTACCTCGACCGGCCCGGCCTGACCGCGGAGCGGTTCGTCGCCGACCCGTTCGGCGGCCCCGGCGACCGCATGTACCGCACCGGCGACCTGGTGAAGTGGCACCCGGACGGCCAGCTCGACTACCTGGGCCGCGCCGACGACCAGGTGCAGCTGCGCGGGTTCCGGATCGAGCTGGGCGAGGTCGAGTCGGCGCTCCTGGCCCACGAGGACGTGAACCTGGCCGTCGCCGTCGTCAGGGAAGACGACGAAGGGGACCGCAAGCTCGTCGCCTACATCGTCACCGACGAGGGCAGGACCGTCCCGGCCGGCCTGCGCGAAAGGTTGGTCGAGGCGCTGCCCGAGTACATGGTGCCGTCGGCGATCGTCGTGCTGGACGAGCTGCCGCTGACCACGCAGGGCAAGCTGGACCGCAAGGCGCTGCCCGCGCCCGATTTCGCCGGCCAGGCCCGCGGCCGGGGTCCGCGCAACCCGGTCGAGGAGATCCTCTGCGGCGTCTTCGCGGACGTGCTGCAACTGCCCCAGGTCGGCATCGACGACGACTTCTTCGCGCTGGGCGGCCACTCCCTGCTGGCCACGAAGGTGATCAGCCGGGCCCGTGCGGCGCTGGGCGTGGAGCTGCCGATCCGGGCGTTGTTCGAAGCGCGCACGGTCGCCGGTGTCGCCGAGCAGGTCGGCGGCGCGTCCGGCGCGCGTCCGCCGCTGCGGCCCTTCCCCCGCGACGAGCGGATCCCGCTGTCGTTCGCGCAGCGCCGGCTGTGGTTCCTGGACCGGTTCGAGGGCGGCGCGACCGGCACCTACAACGTGCCGATGGCCGTGCGGCTGTCCGGCGACCTGGACCTGCCCGCGTTGCGGGGCGCGCTGCGCGACCTCGTGCAGCGGCACGAGATCCTGCGCTCGGTGTTCCCCGACGTCGAGGGAGCGCCCTACCAGCAGGTGGTCGACGTGCCCGACGACTACCCGGAGCTGCCGCTGACCCGGCTGCCCGAGGCGGAGCTGTCCGAGGTGCTCACGGCCGAGGCCGACCGCGGCTTCGACCTGGCCGCCGAACCCGTGGTGCGGGCACGGCTGTTCGGCGTCGCGCCCTCGGAGCACGTGCTGCTGCTGGTGTTCCACCACATCGCGTTCGACGGCTGGTCGATCGCCCCGCTGGTCGAGGACCTCGCCACGGCCTACCGGGCCCGGGTCGCGGGCACCCGGCCCGAGTGGGCACCGCTCGCCGTGCAGTACGCGGACTACGCGCTGTGGCAACGGGAACTGCTCGGCGACGAGCACGACACCGAGAGCCTGCTGTCGCGCCAGCTCGCGTACTGGGCGCAAGCGCTGGCGGGCGTGCCCGCCGAACTGGAGCTGCCCACCGACTTCCCCCGGCCCGCCGTGAGCACCTACGACGGCGACGAGCTGCGGTTCGAGGTGGACGCCGAGCTGTACCACCGGGTGGTCGCGCTGGCCCGTGAGACGGGCGCGAGCGTGTTCATGGTGTTCCAGGCCGCGCTGTCGGCGCTGCTGACCAAGCTCGGCGCGGGCACCGACATCCCGCTGGGCACGCCCACCGCCGGCCGCACCGACGACGCGCTCGGCGAGCTGATCGGGTTCTTCGTCAACACGCTGGTGCTGCGCACCGACACCGGCGGCGACCCGAGCTTCCAGGAGCTGCTGCACCGCGTGCGCGACACCAACCTGGCCGCCTACCAGCACCAGGACGTGCCGTTCGAGCACCTGGTGGACAAGCTCAACCCGGAGCGGTCGCTGAACAAGCAGCCGCTGTTCCAGGTCATGCTGGCGCTCAACAGCAGCGACGACGTCCCGCTGCACCTGCCGGGCCTGTCCGGCCGGGTGGAGCCGGTGCGGGCGCAGCGGGCGAAGTTCGACTTCACCGTGCTGCTGGAGGAGCGTTACGCGGAGGGCGTCCCGACCGGGATGCACGGCGTGCTGGAGTACAGCACCGAGCTGTTCACCGAGGCGTCGGCGCGCAGGCTGGCGCAGCGGCTGGTCGCGTTCCTGCGCGCGGCGGTGACCGACCCGGCCGCCCCGCTGAGCCGGATCGACGTGCTGGACGAGGCCGAGCGGGCGCAGGTGCTGGCCGCCGGCACCGGCCCGGTCCGGCCGCAGCCGTACGAGGGCGTGGTCGAACGCGTCCGCCGGCTGGCGCTGGACCGGCCGGACGCGGTGGCCGTGACCGACGACCGGGGCAGCGTCACCTACGCCGAGCTGGTCGGGCGGGCGAGCGCGTTCTCCCGGCGGGTCGGCGACGGGCTGACCGCCGTGCTGGCCGCGCCGGGCGTCGGGTTCGTCACCGCCGTGCTCGGCGTGCTGGGCGCGGGCGGCGGGTACGTGCCGCTGGACGTGCAGGCCCCGGTCGCCCGCACCGCCGCGCTGCTGGCCGACAGCGGCGCACGGCGGCTCGCGGTGGACGAGACGCACCTGGACCTGGCCCGGGAAGTCGCCGGTGACGTGGAAGTCGTCGTGCTCGACGGCGCGGTGGACGCGGAGTGGGCCCCTGCCCTCGGCGAACCCGACGACCTCGCGTACGTGATCTTCACGTCCGGCTCCACGGGCAAGCCCAAGGGCGCGATGGTGCACCGGCGGGGCATGGTGAACCACCTGTGGTGCAAGGTGGACGACCTCGGGGTGTCCTCTTCGGACAAGGTCGTGCACAACGCGCCGGTCACGTTCGACATCTCGGTGTGGCAGATGCTCACCGCGCTGATCGCCGGTGGTCAGGTCCGGGTGACCGGCCGCGACACCGCGGTGGACCCGGACGCGTTGTTCGCCACCGTCCCGGACGAGGGCGTGACGGTCCTCGAAGTCGTGCCGTCGCTGCTGCGCGCGGCGCTGGACGCCTGGGACATCACCGGGGAGACGCCGCCGCTGCCCGGCCTGCGGTGGCTGGTCGTCACGGGCGAGGCGCTGCCGCCGGACCTGTGCCACCGCTGGTTCGCCCGCTACCCGGACATCCCGCTGGTCAACGCCTACGGGCCGACCGAGTGCTCCGACGACGTCACGCACGCCGTCATCCGGCACGGCGACCCGCTGGGCGACACCCGGGTGCCGATCGGCAGGCCCGTCCGCAACACCCGGCTGTACGTGCTCGGAGACGACCTGCGCCCGGTCCCGGCCGGCGTGGCCGGTGAGCTGTACGTGGGCGGCGTCGGCGTCGGCCGCGGCTACCTCGGCGACCGCGCCAAGACCGCCGTCGCGTTCCTCGCCGACCCGTTCGGGGAGCCCGGGACGCGCATGTACCGCACCGGCGACCGGGTGGTGCTGCGGCCGGACGGCCAACTGGAGTTCCTGGAGCGCCGCGACCACCAGGTCAAGGTGCGCGGCCACCGCATCGAGCTGGGCGAGGTCGAGGCCGCGTTGCGCGCGGTGCCCGGGGTCGGCGACGCGGCCGTGGCCGTCGGCGGCGACCAGGGCGGCCACAAGCGGCTCGTCGGCTACCTCGTGGCGGCTCCCGGCTCGGCGCTGGACGTCACCGCGGTCCGGGACGCGGTGGCCGACTCGCTGCCCGACTACATGGTCCCGGCCGCGATGGTGGTGCTCGACGCCCTGCCGCTGACCCCCAACGGGAAGGTGGACCGCAAGGCGCTGCCCGAACCGGACGTGGCGGCGGGCGCCAAGGGCCGCGGGCCGCGCACGCCGGTCGAGGAGATCCTGGCCGGGGTGTTCGGCGAGGTGCTGGGCACCGCCGAGGTCGGCGTGGAGGACGACTTCTTCGAGCTCGGCGGCCACTCGCTGCTGGCCACCCGGGTCGTCAGCCGGGTCCGCACGGTGCTGGACGTGGAGCTGCCCGTGCGGGCGCTGTTCGAGGCGCGCACGGTCGCCGGCCTGGCCAGGCTGGTCGTCGGCGCGGACCGGGCCCGGCCCGCGTTGCGGCCGGTGGAGCGTGCCGGCGACGAGGGCCTGCCGCTGTCGTTCGCCCAACGCCGGCTGTGGTTCCTCAACCAGCTCGACGAGGGCTCGACCGGCACCTACAACATCCCGCTGGCGGTGCGGCTGACCGGTGCGCTGGACGTGCCCGCGCTCGCCGCCGCCGTGGACGACGTGGTGGCCCGCAACGAGGTCCTGCGGACCGTCTTCCCCGACGTGGACGGCGTGCCGTACCAGCGGGTGCTGCCCGCCCGGCCCGGTGCGCTGCGGGTCGACCGCACCGACGACGTCGCGGCCACCCTCGCCGAAGAGGTCGACCGCGGCTTCGACCTCGGCGCGGAACCGGCCCTGCGGGCCCGGCTGTACGAGGTGGGGGAGCGGGAGCACGTGCTGCTGCTCGTGTTCCACCACATCGCGTTCGACGGCTGGTCGTCCGCGCCGCTGGCCCGCGACCTCGCCACCGCCTACGCGGCCCGCCGCACCGGCGAGGCGCCGTCGTGGCAGCCGCTGCCCGCCCAGTACGCGGACTACGCGGTGTGGCAGCGGCAGTGGCTCGGCGACGAGCACGACCCGAAGAGCGTGCTGGCCGAGCAACTGGCCTACTGGACCCGCGCGTTGGCCGACCTGCCCGAGGAACTGGACCTGCCGACCGACTTCCCCCGGCCGGCGGTCAGCCACTACGAGGGCGACGTGCACCAGTTCGCCGTGCCGCCCGAGCTGCACGCGGGCCTGCTGGCGCTGTCCCGCGAGACCGGCGCGAGCGTGTTCATGCTCGTGCAGGCCGCGGTGTCGGCGTTGCTGACCAAGCTCGGCGCGGGCACCGACATCCCGCTGGGCAGCCCCATCGCGGGTCGCACCGACGAGGCGCTGCACGACATGGTCGGCTTCTTCGTCAACACGCTGGTGCTGCGCACCGACACCGGCGGCGACCCGACGTTCCGCGAGCTGGTGCGCCGGGTCCGGGAGACCGACCTGGCCGCCTACGCCCACCAGGACCTGCCGTTCGAGTACCTGGTGGAGGCGCTGAACCCGACCCGGTCGCTGGCCCGGCACCCGCTGTTCCAGGTGATGCTCGCGTTCCAGAACGACGACGACGCCACCGAGGGGCTGCCCGGCGTGCACGCGGCCGTGGAGCCGATGAAGGCCGAGCGGTCCAAGTTCGACCTCACGTTCGACCTGGTGGAACGGCACGTCGACGGCGCGCCCGCGGGTCTGGACGGCGTGCTGGCCTACCGCACGGACCTGTTCCGCCGCGCCACCGTCGACTCGATCGCGCAGCGGCTGGTCCGGGTGCTCACCGCCGTGGTGGCGGACCCGGACGCGCCCCTGAGCGACGTGGAGGTGCTCAGCCCCGCCGAACGGCACCGGATCCTGGTCGAGTGGAACGACACCGCGCGCCGGCTCGACCGCGCGCTGGTGCCGGACATGGTGGCCAACCGGACCCGGCAGATCCCCGGCGTCACCGCGATGGCGGCCTCCGACGGCGAGCTGACCTACCGGCAGCTCGGCGCGCGGTCGAACCGGCTGGCCCGCGAGCTGATCCGGCGCGGCGCGGGCCCGGAGAAGATCGTCGCGATCGCCGTGCCGCGCTCGTCCGACCTGGTCGTGGCGGCGCTGGCGGTGCTCAAGTCCGGCGCGGCGTTCCTGCCGGTCGACCCCGGGCACCCGGCGGACCGCATCCGGCTCACCCTGGCCGACGCGGCACCGATCCTGGTCGTCACGACCGCGGGCACGGACCTGCCCGACGACGGCACGCCGAGGCTGGACCTCGACGCGCCCGAGGTGGCCAGGCTGCTGCGCGGCCGCGGTGGCGCGGCGGAGCTGACCGATCGGGACCGGCTCGCGCCGCTGCGGCCCGAGCACCCGGCCTACGTGATCTACACGTCGGGCTCGACCGGCAAGCCGAAGGGCGTGGTGGTGCCGCACCGGGCGCTGCGCAACCTGATCGCGGACATGCGGCTGCGGCTGGCGATGAGCCGGGACGACCGGCTGCTCGCGGTGACCACGTTCGGCTTCGACATCTCCATCCTGGAGGTCTTCGTGCCGCTGGTCTCCGGCGCGACGCTGGTCGTGGCCGACCGCGAGGTGGTGCGCGACCCGATCGCGCTGGGCGCGGCCGTGGTCGACACCCGCACCACCGTCATGCAGGCCACGCCGAGCCTGTGGCAGGCGCTGATCGAGGCCGACCCGGCCGCGCTGCGCCGGTTGCGGGTGGTGCTCACCGGCGGCGAGGCGCTGAGCGAGGCGCTGGCCGCGTCGCTGCGCGAGCACGCGCACGACGTGCGCAACATGTACGGGCCGACGGAGACCACGATCTGGTCCACGGTGGCCGAAGTGGACGGCGGCAAGCCGACCATCGGCAAGCCCATCGGCAACACCAAGGTGTACGTGCTCGACCACGCGTTGCGGCCGGTCCCGGTCGGCGTGCCGGGTGAGCTGTACATCGGCGGCGAGGGCCTGGCGCGCGGCTACCTCGGGCGCACCGCGCTGACCGCGGACAGGTTCCTGGCCGACCCCTTCGCCGGGCCGGGCGAGCGGATGTACCGCACCGGCGACGTGGTCCGGTGGGACGCCGAGGGCGAGATCGAGTTCCTGGGCCGCCGCGACCACCAGGTCAAGGTGCGCGGGTTCCGGATCGAGCTCGGCGAGGTCGAGGCGGCGCTGCGGGCCGTGCCGGAGGTCGCGGACGCGGTCGTGGTGGCGTCCCGGGGCAGGCTCGTCGGCTACCTGGTGCCGGTCGCGGGCTCGGACGTGCCCGAACCGGCCGTCGTGCGGCGGCGGCTCGGCGAGTCGCTGCCCGACTACATGGTCCCGTCGGCGCTGGTGGCGCTGGAGCGGTTCCCGCTGAACACCAACGGGAAGGTCGACCGGGCCGCGCTGCCCGCACCCGACTTCGCCGACCGCACCCCCGCGCGGGAACCGGCCACCGCCGCCGAGAAGCTGCTGTGCGACGTGTTCGCCGACGTGCTCGGCGTGCCGTCGGTGCGGGTGGACGACGACTTCTTCGAGCTGGGCGGGCACTCGCTGCTGGCCACCGGCGTGGTGAGCCGGGCGCGCAAGGCCGGGCTGCGGTTCACCATCGCGGACGTCTTCGTGCACAGGACCGCGGCCGGGCTCGCGGCGATCGCCGAGGAGCAGGACGTGCCCGCGGCGGGCGCTTCGGCGGTGGCCCGGGTGTTCGACGAGGTACGTGCGCTGGACCGCGGCGACGACACGCTCGACCCGTTCGCCGTGGTGCTGCCGATCCGGCCGTCCGGGTCGAGGCCGCCGCTGTTCGTGCTGCACAGCGGCCTGGGTTCGAGCCTGCCCTACGTCGGCCTGGCCCGGTCGCTGGACCCGGAGGTGCCGATCTACGGCATCCAGTCGCCCAGCGTCGGTCGCCTCGCGCCGCTGCCGTCCTCGATCGAGGACGTGGCGGAGGAGTACATCCCGCACCTGAAGTCCGTGCAGCCGGAGGGGCCGTACCACCTGCTGGGCTGGTCGTTCGGCGGCGTGCTGGCGCACGAGATCGCGGTGCGCCTCCAAGCGGGCGGTGACGAGGTGGCGCTGGTGGCCGACCTCGACGGCTACCCGCACCGGCCGGGGACCGAGGACGAGGAGCTCCAGCCCGACGAGCTGCTGCTGCGAGTCATGGAGCAGATCGGGCACGACCGGCGCGAGTTCACCGGCCGCGCGCTCAAGCCGGGTGACGTGGTCGAGGTGCTGCGCCGCGACCGGCACCCGTTGGCCGAACTGGGCGAGGAGCGGCTGCTGGCCATGCTCGCCGTGGTGCGCAACCACGGCCGGATCATGGAGCGCTTCACGCCGTCCACCCTGCGCGGCGACCTGGTGCTGTTCTCCGCCACCGCGGACCGGACCGAGGACGAGATCACCGAGCTGGCCGACGCCTGGACGTCCCACGTGGACGGACAGGTCCGCGTGCACCGCATCCCGTGCGGGCACGAGTACATGATGCACCCCGAACCGCAGGCGCTGATCGGCGCGGCGATCGCGGACGAGCTCCGCCGGGTGCAGGGCAACCACACCGGGGAGGCACGACCGTGACCACGTTGGACATCCCGCCGTCGGCGGCACCGCCGCTGGCGTCCGTGACCGAGGTCCTGGCCATCGCGGGCAGGCGGTTGCGGCGGTTGCGCCGCAACCCCGGCCGGCTGGTCGGCATCACGCTCAACCCGCTGATCACCATGGTCGCGCTGGGCTACCTGTTCTCCAGCGCGATCCAGATCCCGGGCAGCACCAACTACATCGAGTTCATCTTCGCGGGCGTGGTCATGCAGGGCGCGCTGGCCGCCGTCGGCCCGACCGCGATCGCGGTGGCGCTGGACGTGCAGGGCGGGCTGGTCGACCGGTTCCGGTCGCTGCCCATCTCGCGGTCGGCGGTGCTCATCGGGCACGTCCTGGCCGACCTGCTGATCAGCATGATCGGCCTGGTCTTCGTGGTCGGGTTCGGCCTGCTGTTCGGCTGGCGCCCGCACCACGGCGTGCTGCCCACGCTGGCCGGGTTCGGACTGGTCGCGGTGTTCACCTTCACCGTGCTGTGGGTCGGCGTGCTGCTGGGCATGGCGATGAGCAGCCTGGAGACCATCGAGTCGGTCGGTGGCCTGGTCGCGGTGGTGTTCTCATTCCTGTCCACCGGCTTCCTGTCCGTGGACAAGCTGCCCGGCTGGATCCAGCCCATCGCCCAGTGGAACCCGGTCAGCTCGGTGATCAGCGCGTGCCGCGACCTGTGGGGCAACGCCTCGCCGACCGGCACCGGCTTCCCGGCCGAGAACCCCAGCGTGGTGATCCTGGTGTCGCTGGGGCTGCTGTTCCTCGTCACGTCCGTGCTGAGCGTCCGCCGCTACCGCAACTCCTGAAGGGACGGCACCGCGCGATGATCGCCGATCCGGCCACCCTCGACCTCGCCGACCCGCAGACGTTCCTGGACGTCGACCTGCCCGAGCTGTGGCGCCGCCTGCGCGCGGAGAGCCCGGTGCACTGGAACGAGCCGCGCGGCGCGAACCCCGGCTTCTGGGTGGTGACCCGGCACGCCGACTGCGTCACCGCCTACAAGGACAACAAGAACCTCACCTCCGAGCGCGGCAACGTGCTCACCACGTTGTTGCAGGGCCACGACTCGGCGTCGGGCAAGATGCTGGCCGTCACCGACGGCGAGCACCACCGGGCGGTGCGCAACCTGATGCTCAAGTCGTTCTCGCCGCGGTTCCTGGAGTCCGTGGCCGAGCAGGTCCGCGCGCGCACCAGGGCGTTGCTGTCGGAGGTGATCGAACGCGGGTCGTGCGACTTCGCCACCGACGTGGCCGACCACATCCCGATCAACACCATCGGCGACCTGATGGACGTGCCCGCCGCCGACCGCGCGAAGCTGGTCGACTGGAACAACCGCACGTTGAGCCGGATCAGCTCCGAGGACAGCCAGCTGGACGAGTGGCTGGCCCGCAACGAGATCCTGCTGTACTTCACCGACCTGGCCGACCAGCGCCGCCGCAACCCCGGTGACGACGTGCTCAGCGCGCTGGCCAACGGCCTGGTCGACGGGCGGCCGCTGCCCGAGGACGAGGTGGTGTTCAACTCCTACAGCCTGATCCTGGGCGCGGACGAGTCGAGCCGGATGTCGTCCATCGGCGCGATCCTCGCCCTGGCCGAGCACCCCGACCAGTGGCGGGCGCTGAAGGACGGCGACGTCTCCATCGCCTCCGCCACCGAGGAAGTGCTGCGCTGGACCACGCCCGCGATGCACTTCGGCCGCCGCGCGGTGGCGGACGTGGAGCTGGGCGGGCAGGCCATCCGCGACGGCGACGTGGTCACCCTGTGGAACAGCTCGGCCAACTTCGACGAGGACGTGTTCCCCGACCCCACGCGGTTCGACCTGGGCCGCACCCCCAACCGGCACATCGCCTTCGGCTTCGGGCCGCACTTCTGCCTGGGCGCCTACCTGGGCCGCGCGCACGTGTCGTCCGTGCTGGAGGGCCTGCGCGACCTGGTCTCCGAGATCCACGTCGAAGGGCCGCCCACCCGCCTGTACTCCAACTTCGTCCACGGCTACAGCAGCCTGCCCGTGCGGCTGACGCCCGCGTCCTGAGCGCATCACCGATCTGTCAGCGCCCGGTCAGCGCGGGCCGAAAGCATTGAGCAACTGGGGTCCCCCATCCGCCCGAGGGTACGGAGAACCGAATGACGAACCCCTTCGACGATCAGGACGGCAGGTTCCTCGTGCTGGTGAACGACGAAGGCCAGCACTGCCTCTGGCCCGCGTTCGCCGAGGTCCCCGCGGGGTGGGCCGTCGCGCTCGACGAGTCGACGCGCGAGGCCGCACTGTCCTACGTGGAGGACAACTGGACCGACCTGCGGCCGCGCAGCCTGCGCGAGTCCGCCGCCGGCGAGAGCAGGGCGAGCTGATGGACCTCGCCGTCGAAGTCACCGGGCTGCGCAAGACCTACGACAAGACCGAGGCGCTGCGCGGCATCGACCTCTCCGTCCGCACGGGATCGGTGCTCGGGCTGCTCGGCCCCAACGGCGCGGGCAAGACCACCGCGGTGCGCGCCCTGGCCACGCTGCTCGTGCCGGACGGCGGCCAGGCCAGGGTCGCCGGGTTCGACGTGGTCGCGCAGCCGCGCGAGGTGCGCCGCCGGATCGGCCTGGCCGGGCAGAACGCGGCCGTGGACGAGCTGCTGACCGGCCGCGAGAACCTGGTGCTGCTGGGCAGGCTGCTGCACCTGGGCGGCGCGGGCGCGCGTCGCCGGGCGCAGGAGCTGCTGGAGCGCTTCGACCTCGTCGCGGCGGCCGACCGGCCGGTGGGCACCTACTCGGGCGGCATGCGCCGCCGGCTCGACCTGGCCAGCTGCCTGGTCGGCCACCCGCAGGTGCTGTTCCTGGACGAGCCGACCACCGGGCTGGACCCCGCCAGCAGGCAGTCGCTGTGGAACACCGTGCGCGGCCTGGTCGCCGACGGCATGACCGTGCTGCTGACCACCCAGTACCTGGAGGAGGCCGACTACCTGGCCGACCAGATCGTGGTCATCGCCGCCGGCCGGGTGATCGCCGACGGCACGCCGGACGAGCTCAAGCGCAAGGTCGGCCAGGAGTGGCTGGAAGTGGCCGTCGCGCTGCCCGACCGGGTGTCCGCCGCGATGGCCGTGCTCGCGCCGCTGGCCGTGGACGAACCCACCACCGACGCCACCAAGGGCCTGGTGAAGCTGCAACTGCGCGACGGCATGGACGGCATCGCCGCCGCCGCCGTCGCCCTCCGGGACGCGGGGGTGGACGTCGCGGACTTCGCGCTGCGCCGCCCGACCCTCGACGACGTGTTCTTCAACCTCGTCGGGCACCAGCCCCAGAGCTGACCGGAACGCCACCGAGAACCGAGAAGGGATCTGGCCGTGCACCTGCGCATCCCGAACTTCGCGGGCAGCCGCGCGCTGTCGATGACCAGGCACGACGTCCTCGGGTTCCCGGGGGCGAGACCATGACCGACGTCCTGTTGCGCGCGGGGCACGTGGTCGCCGTCCTCGCGGTGGTGCTGGTCGCGGCCTACCTGGGTCGGGTCGCGGCACGCGCCGCGCGGCAGCCCGAGGTCGTCGGCGAGATCCTGGCGGGCATCCTGGTCGTGCCCGCCGTGCTCGCGCTCGGCGGCACGCGGGCGCTCACGGCGGTGCTGCCCACCGACGTGGTGAGCCCGCTGAAGGTGATCGGCCAGGTCGGTCTGGTGCTGTTCCTCGTCGGGGTGGCCTACGACCTGCGGCACGGCGGCTCGGGCCTGGGCGCCCGCGCGGTCGGCTGGGTGACCGCGGGCTCGTTCGTGCCCGCGCTGCTGACCGGCCTGGTGATGTCCGCGTGGGTGGTCTGGGTGGCCGACCCGGACGTGCGCGGCGACGCGCCCGCCCCGGCGCTGGTGCTGATGATCGCGGTCGCGTTGAGCGTCACCGCCGTGCCCGTGCTGGCCCGCGTGCTGGAGGACCGCGGCATGGTGGACACCCCCGCGGGCAAGCTCTCGATGGCCGCCGCCGTGGTGACCGACTCGGCGGCGTGGGTGCTGCTCGTCGTGGCCGTCGGCATCTCGGGTGGCGTGGTGGTGTCCCTGGTCCTGGTCGCCCTCGGCGTCACGGTCACCGTCGTGGGCCGCATCCTGCTGCGCGGCCGGGTGCCGATGTCGGCCGCCGAGCGCTTCCCCCGCGCCACGGGCGTCGCCGTCGCCGCGCTGGCGCTGCTGGTGGCGTTCCAGTTCGAGCACTGGGGCCTGACCGCGGTGTTCGGCGCGTTCGTGGTCGGCCTCGCGATCCCCGGCGGCGCGTGGGCCGAGGCGGTGCGCCCGGTCATGGCGTTCGGCCGGCTGCTGGTGCCGGTGTTCTTCGTGGTGGCGGGCATGGGCGTGGCGAACGCGCCGCGCGGCTCGGTGCCGTGGACCGCCATCGCCCTCGCGATCGGCCTGGCCGTCCTCGGCAAGGTCGGCGGCGGGTACCTGGGCGGCCGGCTGGCGGGCCAGGACCGGCGCACGTCGGTGACGGTCGGCGTGCTGGTGAACACCCGCGGCCTGACCGAGATCGTCGTGCTGCAAGCCGGGTACAGCGCCGGGCTGCTGTCCGTGCGGCTGTTCCTGGCGCTCGTGGTGATGGCGCTGGCGACGACCGGGATGACCGGCCCGCTGCTCTCCCTCATCGAGCGCACCCGCGCCCCGAAGCCCGTGCCGGTCCCCGAGTTGCCCGGGAGCAGGTCATGACCCAGTCGCTGCCCGCGATCGAGATCGCGGAGTTCCGCACCCTGATGTCGCACTTCCCGACCGGCGTCGCCGTCATCACCACGACCGGGGAGGACGGCTCGCCACGCGGCATGACGGTCTCGTCGGTGTGCAGCGTGACGCTGTCGCCCCCGACGCTGCTGGTCTGCCTGCGCAACGGCAGCCCTACCCTGGACGCCGTGCTGGCCCGCGGCGCGTTCGCGGTGAACTTCCTGCACGGCAACGCCAAGCCCGTGGCGGAGCTGTTCGCCTCCGGCGCTCCCGACCGCTTCGACCTGATCCCGTGGCACCTGCCACCGCGCGCGGGCGGGCCGCACCTGGTGGAGGACGCGCACGCGGTGGCCGACTGCCAGGTCAGCCGCACCGAGCTCGTCGGCGACCACACCGTGGTGTTCGGCCAGGCGTTCCAGGTCGCGCAGGAGCACGGCCACCTGCCGCTGCTCTACGGCATGCGCGAGTACCAGGTGTGGCGGGCCGAGCAGGGGTAGGGCCAGCCCTACCGGCAGTTGGAGAACCACGATCGCCCCGGCGGCCCCTGTCGCCGGGGCGGTTCGCCACTAGCCTCGGGAACGTGGCCCGGTTCTCCCCAGTCATCGCCAGGTACGCGCCGGAGAGCTTCGACCTGTGGCCGGTGTCCGCCGGCGACGGCGCCTGGCTGCACCTGGACGGGACGGTGGACCAGGACCAAGTGGGCTCGGTGCTGTGCACGCTCTACCTGGACAGCGGCGGCGGTGACGCGCGGACCGCGGCCGCGGCCGTGCACGAGCTGATCGGCTTCGACACCCTGTTCGGGCGGGGCGGCCTGCTGCTCGACGGCGGCGACGGCGTGCGCGCCGAACCCGGCGGCAGCGACCTGTTCGAGTGGCGCACCTGGCTGGACGTGCTGCACGGCGCGCCCGTCGACCTCGGCCGGCCGCCGTCGCCGTGGGTGGAGCACCTCGACGGGGACGTGGTCCGCGTCTGGGTCGCCGAAGGGCGGGACGCGCCGCACGTCGACCTGCCCCGGAACGCGTTGCCCGCGATGTTGCGCGCCGCGCAGCGGGACCTGGCCGACTTCCTCGGCCCGCTGCGCAGCTGGGCCGGCGTCCACTCGCCGCGCCAGGCGGAACTCCTGGTCGCGAGCGTGGACGCCGGCCTGCAGATCACCGAGCCGCTGCCGCTGTAGCTAGCGCACGCAGTCGGGGCCCCCGGCCTCCGCGGCGGGCGTCGGGACGGACTGGCCGCCGGTCGGCACGCCGGTGGCGCCGTCGGCGAAGAAGCCCGCCATGAACGACCGCACCGCCGCCGGGTCGACCTCGATGCCCTGGCCCTGGTCCGTCTCGACGGGCCCGCCGAGCGGGATGATCGCGGTCCGCACGGTCGGGGTGAGCCGCCCGGCGAACTCCAGCACGTCCAGGCCCGGGTCGACGCGCACGGTGGTCGCCGCCACCTGCACGAGCTCGGTGACCTTCGCCGGGTCGGCCCCGGACACCCTGGCCGCCAGGGCGCGCAGGAACGCCTGCTGCCGCAGGACCCGGTCGAGCTCGCCGTTGGCCAGCCCGTGGCGCTGCCGCAGGAACGCCAGCGCCTGCGCGCCGGACAGCGCCTGCGGGCCGGCGGGCAGGTCGACGCCGGAGAAGGGGTCGCGAGCCGCCTCCTTGAGGCAGACCTCCACGCCCCCGACCGCGTCCGACAGCGTGCTGAACGCCGCCATCCCGACCGCCGCGTAGTGGTCGACCTTCACGCCGGTCAGCGCCTCCACGGTCCGCGTCAGCGACTCCAGCCCCGCCAGGTCGCCGTCGCGCCCCTCCGCCTGCGCCGCCGCGTGGGCCCGGGCGTACGCCGAGTTCAGCTTGCCCCGGCCGACGCCGGGGATGTCGACCACCGAGTCCCGGGGCAGCGACGCGACGCTGACCGTGCCGTCGCCGGCCAGCCGCGCCAGCACCACGGAGTCGGTGTTCGTCGCCCCGTCCAGGCCGATCAGCAGCACGGTCTGCGCGGGCCCGGTGGTGGGCGGCGCGGCCGGGTCGACCCCCGCCGGCGACGCGCTCTGCTGGACGGTCAGCGGCACGACGACCGCGACGGCCGCGGCGGCGACGGTCAGCCCGGCCGCCGCGAGCAGCGTGAACGGCCGCCGCCGCGACCGCTTGCCGTGCAGGTTCGCCAGCACCGCCCGGCTGTCGACGGCCTGGTCGGCCTCGGCCGCGATGGCCTCGCGGATCAGAGCTTCCTGCCGGTCGTCGGTCATCGCAGCACCTCCGAGGGAGTGTTCTCGTTGACCCGCAGCGTGTGCAGCGCGCGGGAGATGTGGCTGCGCACGGTCCCTTCCGTGCAGCCCAGGACTTCGGCGATCTCGGCGTCGGTGCTGTCCTCGTAGTAGCGCAGCACGAGCGCGGCCCGCTGCCTGCGCGGCAGCACGGCGATCCGGGCCCGCATCGCGTCCCGCTCGGCGTGGTGGATCGCCGGGTCGGCGACCGCGGGCGCGAGCGAGTCCAGCGACAGGTGCGTCGAGGAGACGTCCCGCGCCGCCCGGCGCCGCCGCCACGACAGGTACTCGTTGGTCACCATCCGCTTGACGTAGAGGTGGGGCACGTCCACCGCCCCGATCCGCGCCCACCGCTGCCGGGCGCGCAGCAGCACGTCCTGGACGATGTCCTGGGCGAGGTGCTTGTCGCACGTCAGCGCGGTGGCGTACCGCAGTAGTCGATCGAGCCGTTCGGTGACGAACTGGTCGTAGTCGGCCGGCACGTCGCCCCCTTCTGCCGCTGTCGGTGTCGCGTTGCGGTCGGGAAACCCTTGAGAGGACGTCCCACGTTGAACCAGTCGGGTGTGACGTGTGCCACTTCTTGCTTATAACCCCTTCTGGGGGTAGACATGGGGTTAGTCAAAGACGAGGGGGTCGGCTCATGCCGAAGATCAACGTCTACCTGCCCGACGATCTGGCCGAGCAGGTCAAGGAGGCGGGAGTGCCGGTGTCCGCCGTGTGCCAGCGCGCGCTGGAGCAGGCCGTGCGGCGGATCGGCACCATCAGGGCGATCAGGCTGGACGAACCGGCGTCGGAGGAGGCGGCGGCCCGCCGGTCGAAGTTCACCGACCGGCTGCGCACCGCGCTCCGACTGGCCGCCGACCGGGCCCGCGCCGCCGGTTCGGCGACCGTGGACACCGAGCACCTGCTGGCCGGCGTCCTGGGGGAGGGCGCGAACCTCGCCCTGCGGGTGCTCCGGGCGATGGACGTCGAGCCGGCGCGCATCACCCTGCCCGAGCGGTCCGGCGACGCCGTGCCCACCGCGTACGGCCCGACCGCCGCCGCCGCGCTGGAACTCGCCGTCACGGAGGCGCTCACGCTCGGCCACGACTACGTCGGCTGCGAGCACCTGCTGATCGCCCTGGTCGCCGAACCCGACGGCACGGCGGGCGAGGTGCTGCGCGGCCTGGGCGTCGACGCGCGCGCCACGCGCCAGGCCGTGGTGGCGGCGTTGGGCGGGCTCGCGCACCTCCGGGCCGCCGCCCAGGCCGACCCGAGCGCGGTGATCGCCGCCGTGGTCCGCCGGGAGCTCCAGCCGGTCATCGAGCGGATCGAGCGGCTGGAGAACGCCTGACGGTGCCGCGCGGTCCGGGGGCGACTGCGGGCCCCGCCCTTCTTGATCGTGACGACCAGGCCACATCGCGTGGCTCGACGGCGCCGTCACGGGGTAGCTTCGGCGTCGTCCGCGCACCAGCCACGGGGAGCACATGCGATTCCTCTTCCGCCCACCCGCCAGCGAGGCCGGTGGACTGCTCACCCTGCCGTGGGCCCAGCCCCTGGAGGACTGGGACGAGAAGCTGCTGCTGACCGTGCCGCAGCGGGGCATCTCGCGGCACGTCGTGCGGTTCGTGGCCAGCGAAGGCCGCGTGTACGCGCTCAAGGAGATCGCCGAGCCGCTGGCCCGGCACGAGTACGCCGTGCTCGGCGACCTGGAGCGGGAGGGCATGCCCTCGGTGTCGGTGCTCGGGCTGTGCGTAAACCGCCCGGACGACCAGCAGGCCATCCTGGTCACCCGCTACCTCGAGCACTCGATGTCCTACCGGTACCTGTTCTCCAGCCCGCGCGGCGAGCACTCCGCCGACCGACTGGTGGACACGCTGGTCGAGCTGCTGGTCCGGCTGCACCTGTCCGGCACGTTCTGGGGCGACTGCTCGCTGTCGAACACGCTGTTCCGGCTGGACGCGGGCAGCCTGGCCGCGTACCTGGTGGACGCCGAGACCGTCGAGCGCCACCCGCAGCTGTCCGACGGCCAGCGCACCTACGACGTGGACCTGGCGCGGGAGCGCATCGGCGGCGAGCTGATGGACCTCGAAGCCGGCGGCCTGCTGCCACCCGACATCGACCCCGTCGAGGTGGCCGACAGCGTGCCCCGGCGGTACGCGGCGCTGTGGGAGGAGGTGACGCGCGAGGAGTTCTTCCGGCTGGACGAGCAGCGCTACCGCGTCGCCGAACGCCTGCGCCGGCTCAACGACCTCGGCTTCGACGTGGGCGAGGTCGAGCTCGTCACCTCCGACAGCGGCGCGCGGCTGCGGGTCGACATCCGGGTCGCCGAGATCGGCCAGAGCCGCCGCGAGCTGTTCAAGCTCACCGGCCTGGAGGTGCAGGAGGGCCAGGCCAGGCGCCTGCTCAACGACCTGCGCTCGTTCCGCGCGTACCTGGAGCAGCGCGACGGCAGGCCCGTGCCCGAGACCACCGCGGGCCACCTGTGGCGCAACGAGGTCTACGACCCGGTCGTCGCCGCCGTGCCGCCCGACCTGCTGGGCGTGCTCGCGCCGGCGGAGCTGTTCCACGAGGTGCTGGTGCACCGCTGGTTCCTGTCCGAGAACGCGGGCCGCGACGTCGGCACCACGGCGGCGCTGCGCTCCTACCTGGCCACCGTGCTGCCCGACCGGGCGGCCGAGGAGCGGGCGGTGTCGGACTGGGACGGCGAGCTCGCGGACGACGACTTCGAGTGACGGCGGGCCGTCTACATTGGCCGGCATGATCTTCGGGATCGCGGCGCTCGTGCCCGCCCTGTTCTTCGTCGTCGGCATCATCCGCGACCGGCGCCGGCTGGGCAACGCGGTGTGGCTCGGCGTGACGCTGGTGTTCGTGGTGCTGTGGCTGGTGTTCCGGGCCTCGGCGAACGGCGGGTGGCCCGCCGTCGCCGTCGGGTACGCGGTCGTGGCCGTGCTGCTCGGGTCGGGTTTCGTGCTGCCGGTCGCGTTGATCGCCAACGGCGTGCTGATGCTGCGCCGCGAGGGCTTCGGCCTGGCGAACCTGCTCTCGCTGCTCGCCGGGCTCGCCATCTTCGGCCTCGTGCTCGCGTTCGGCCTCGCCACCACGCACACCGGGCCGGCGGTCGACGCCGTGATCGGGTCCTTGCTGATCGTCGCGGCCTACGTCGCGTTCCTGTTCGTCAGCCTGCTGCTGTACTCCGTCGTCTACGGCAGCATCGGCCGCCGCACCGGTTTCGACGCCGTCGTGGTGCTCGGCGCGGGCCTGATCGGCGACCGCGTGCCACCGCTGCTGGCCGCCCGCCTGGACCGCGGCCTGCACCTGCACCGGCGCGAAGTGGCCTCGGGCCGCACGCCGCTGCTCGTCGTCTCCGGCGGGCAGGGGCCCGACGAGGCGGTGTCCGAGGCCGCGGCGATGCGCGACTACCTGCTGCGCCGCGGCGTGCCGGACGACCTGATCGTGCTGGAGGACCGCGCGACCACCACCGAGCAGAACCTGTCCTACAGCGCGGAACTCCTCGCCGACCGCGGCTGGACCGGTCGCGCGGTGGCCGTGACCAACAACTTCCACGTCTTCCGCGCCGCCGTGCTGGCGCGCCGGCTGAAGCTGCGCATGCAGATCATCGGCGCGCCCACGGCGTGGTACTTCCTGCCCAGCGCGTTCCTGCGCGAGTTCGCCGCCCTGCTCACCCACAACCCGGTCGTGCACACCGTGACGTGCGGCCTGCTGGTCGGCCTGCACCTGCTGCTGACCCTGACGCCCTGAGCCGCTCGGCCGGGGCCGTGGGACCGGACGGGCTCCCCGCCCGCCGACCGGTCGGCACCGGGCCGATCACACGGCGTCGGCGAAGAAGGTGGTGGCCGACCAGTAGCAGAACGCGAACACCACCAGGTAGAGCATCGTCGAGAGCGCGAACTGGTGTCGCAACGGCACGGCCAGCGTGTCGGTGCTCCGGCCCGGTGTCGCCGGCAGCCATCGTCGTACCTGGCCCGCGTCCGGGATGAGCCAGGCCATCGCCAGGAACACGTTGACCAGCGCACCCAGCAGGACGGTGCCGAACTGGTCGTCGAAGGACAACAGGAACTGGAGCTGGGTGACGAACAGCGTGATCATGACGAGGTTCAGGCGCACCCGGAAGCGCGGGTGAGTGGTGCGGGACGAGGCGAGTTCGACGGCCAACCAGAAGAGGTAGAGGCAGCAGGGAATGCAGATCCAGTACATCAGCTTCGCCACCACCGGCACGAGGCGGCCCAAGCCCTCGTCCTGGATGAAGCTGCTGTACACACGACCCTGCCCGAACAGGGTGACGGCCGACAACCAGGTCGCGCACAGCCTCATGGCGTGGCTCTTGTACCAGACGCGTCCCGGCACGACCATCCTCGTCAACCTCTCCGGGAGGGCCGGGAAGGAGTAGCCCGCGCCCGTCGACGCGCCTTGCCGGAGAGCGCGCGCGAGCAGGGCGAGCTTGTCGTACGACCGCTCGCGGTAGTCGAACCACTGGTGTCGGCCGAGCAGTTCCAGGGTCTCGGCGTGCCGGATGCTCGTGCACACCACGTAGATCAGGTCCGCGTTCTGCCGCTCGACCTCTTCCAACCATCCCAGCGGGGTGCGGTTGGTCAGCAGGACGATGGCGATGCCACGCCGTCCGGGACCCTCGTCCTCGGCATGCGCACGCTGGGCGAGTGCACCGTCGATCTCCGTCGCGACATCGCTGTCGACGGCGTGGCGCAGCAGCTGCCACCGCGGCGTTCCCGGGTGTTCCGACTGATCAGCGTGTCGCCGCAGGGCCGGGACGCGCACGCCCGGCCACTCGTTGTGCCGGAGCCGCAATGTCTCGGGTGCGGTACCGGTGGCCAGCCAGCGGTACAGGGAGGCGGAGCGTTGTGACCTCACGGAGGCGACGACCGCGAGCCCGAGGAGCAGCAGCGTCGGCCAACGCCACTGCGCGCTGGTGCCGGTCAGGTACGACCCCGCGTCACCTACTGAAAGGAAGGGTGAGCCGTAGTCGAAGAAGGATGACGAGCCGTACTCGACGTACTGCCCGAGGAGCATGTCGTCGAGATCCCGCCAGGCCGAGGAGTGCAGGTTGGCGGGCGCCGACATCAGGTTGCCGCTGATGCTGACGATGATGTGGCTGGTCGAGTGGTCGATGAAACTGGTGTTCAGGTAGAGCCAACCCGAGCCGAGCAGTGCGAGCGGCACCAGGGGGAAGAAGAACCTGCGCCGGTAGAGGATCGCCACCACGAGGAACGCGGTCAACGCCGTGAGCGACAAGGTCACGATGGCGATGCTCAGGAACGCGTAGATCTTGCTGGACAGCCCGTGGAAGGCGAACCCGAAGAGGTGGGTCGTGAAGCCCAGGTCGGAGTCTTCGGGAATGTTCTTCTCGTGCGACGTGGTGATCGCCGCGAACAGCCGGAGGTTGAGGACGTCGAAGAACAGGCTCGCCGCGAACACCAGGACCAGGGCCGCTGTCGTCAGGAAGACGCTCGGCGGCAGGCGCGACGGAAGGCGCAGCGGGTTCCCCCTCGGCACCCGGTCGCGGTGGTGGCGCGGTTCGGCGAGCAGTTCGACCAACGTCTCGACCTTCGGTTCGAACCGGCTGCGCAGGTCGATGACCGCCGTGGCCTCGCGCCTCAGTTCAGGTGGCAGTTCGACGGCCTCGAAGAGGACGACGAATATCCGCTTGCCGTTCTTGAGCGCCGTGCGCCATTCGTGGTCCACGTTCTTCGACGCCAGGGCGTCGCGTGACGCCACGAGCACCAGGGAAGCGCATCCCGCGAGACCCCGGTCGATGCTTTCCCGCCAGTCCGCGCCCGCCCGGATCCGGTGTGCGTCGAACCACACGGACACCGAGCTGCTCTCCAGCCGCAGCATCAACGATTCGGCGAAGTAGAACTGCCTGCGCGAATAACTGAGGAAGACGGCGGCGTTCCCGGCCCGATGTCCCCGGTCTGCTGATCGCCCGACATCGGGATCGGGCGGCGCGCGGTACGCGGCCACGTCGCCGGACGCGTCGTGGAGGTGCAGGTGGACGTATCGCAAGGCAATCGGACTGGCGAGCGTCGACAACATGATGTACGCGTCCAGCGATGCGTCGGTCGACAAACCGATGAGCACTCGCAACGCCTCGGCGCAGACGGCCACGACGAAACCAGGGGTGCGCTGGGCCAGGACGAGCAGGATGCCGATCACCTCGGCTGCGGACACCGCTCCCGCGATGAGATCCCAGGGTGACGGCGAACGTCCGTGGTCGATATCGACCTCGAACTCGCCGACGGTGGTGTACATCGCCCAACCGGCGTGCAGGAGAACGAGGCCGAGCAGGACCACCGGCACCACGCCGTGCCTTGCGGAGGGGCGTACGCCGGCGCTGTGGTGCATGGTCTCCCACTCCGTGGCAACGGTAGTCGGCGTTCTGGCGTCAGGGACCTGGCGACACAGTAGCGTCGTCAAGGGGCGCGGTGAGCGCTGTCGGCCGCGCCCGACGGCGTCACGGCCGCTGTCGACCTGAACGGCGCAGGCGCCGTTCGCCACGTGGCGGAACGACCGTCCCGCCATCCCCCGGAACGCGGTGTGCTCCTCGTGGCCCGAGACCACCGGAGCCGACCGGGTCGTGTCCGGGCCCGCACCTTCCCCGACCGGAGAAGGGGCGAGACGGCGGATGGATGTCGCCCGGACGTCACGCTACGTTTGGGAGCGCTCCCAGAACGTGTCCCGCACCCTGATCGAGGAGCCGAACCATGATGTTGCGACGACGTTGTCGCCCGGTGACCGTGTCGGCCGGCCTGCTCGTTCTGGCCTTGTCCGCGTTCCTCTTGCCCTCGGTGTCGGTGGCCGGTGGCACCGAAGCCGGCGCGTCCGGCACCCGTTCGGCGCCGCTCACCGAGTTGACGGTGGTGTCCGAGCGGGTGGCGACCGGTCTGCGGCGCCCGATCGCGATCACCGGCCTGCCGGACGGCCGGATGCTGGTCGCGGAGAAGGACGGCACCGTCCGCGCCTACCACCCCGACACCGGCTTGGCGGCCGAGCCGGTGCTGGACCTGACCGACCGGATCGATCCGTCGGACAACGAGCGAGGGCTCCTCGGCATCACGCCCGCGCCCGACTTCACCCGGACCCGGATCCTCTACGTGGCGTACACGAGCCTGCCCGCGGGTGCGCTGACCCTGGCGCGAGTGCCCCTCGGAGCTCCTGAGCGGCTGGAGGTGCTGCTCACCCAGGAGCACGCCGAGTACGGCAACCACAATGGCGGACAGGTGGCGTTCGGCCGCGACGGTTACCTGTACTGGTCGCTCGGCGACGGCGGCGGCGCGTACGACCCGTTCAAGTCCGGCCAGGACCTCGGCACGCTGCTCGGGAAGATCGTGCGGATCGACGTCAACCGCACCTGTGGCGCGAAGCCCTACTGCGTGCCCTTCGACAACCCGTTCGTCCGCGTGCCGGGCGCGCGGCCGGAGATCTGGCTCTACGGGCTGCGCAACCCGTGGCGGTTCTCCGTCGACCCGGTCGACGGGTCGCTGTGGATCGGGGACGTCGGCCAGGGCCTGGTCGAGGAGATCGACCACATCCGCCCGTGGCAGGGCGGGGCGAACCTCGGCTGGTCCTGCAAGGAAGGTACCCCGGTGTTCGACCCGCAGCAGTGCCGGGCGGGCGGGCGGTACACCGACCCGGTCTTCGAGTACGACCACTACAACGACAACTGCTCGGTGACCGGCGGCGTGGTGTACCGGGGGACCCGGACCCCGGCGGCGTGGGGCACCTACCTCGCGGCCGACTACTGCTCGACCCGGGTGTACGCCGTGCGCCCCAAGTTCGACGGCAGCTACGAGTCCGCCACGATCGGCTACTTCCCCACCCAGCCGAGCGCGATCGGCACCGACGTGCGCGGTGAGCTGTACGTGCTCAGCGACCTCCCGGGTTACCTGAACCGAGTGCGGTTGGAGCGGGTCCAGCCGAGCCCCACCACCGGGGTGGCCAACCGCTGAACCTCCCGCACGACTTCCGGGGACGGCCGACGTCGAGCGGCCGTCCCCGGCTCGTCCGGGTGGGCTTCGCCCGCGTCCGCGCGTCCCGCGCGGAGGTGAGCATCCCTCGATCGCGGTGGCGGACGGGTGAATCCGCTCGGCCGTGTCACGTCCGGCGTGCTGCGTCCGATAGGCGTTCCAGCAGGACGTCGGATGGAGGAGCAGGACATGGCCCAGGCGCAACCGCTCGAGAACCTCATCGCCACACGGATCCAGGCGTCGTCGTTAGGGGTGGCCGTCGCCAACCCGGTGAACGGCCCCGACCAGGGCGTGTACGTCGACAACCCGTACAACGCGATCAACCCGAACCCGCTGACCAGGGTGGGCAAGGACCCGAAGAGCCGGACCGTGCAGTACGCGCCCGGGTCGGACACGCTCCGCACCGCGCTCTCCCAGATCCAGGCGCGCTCCCTCGGCTACGGCGACAACCCGCCCTCGCACGCCGAACGGGTCAAGGCGTACCTCGACTGGGGTGCGGCGCGGGCCGTCACCCAGCCCTTCGTCGGCGTGTGCGAGAGCTTCAACGCCGTCGCCATCGCCATCCTGGTGGCCAAGAACAGCCCCCTGCCCAACGGCACCGTGGTCGAGTACATCGGGGTGAAGCAGGGCAGCCTCGGGCACGCCATCGCCGTCATCGACCGCGCCAACCGGGTGGAGGCGGTCGGCCAGACCGTCCCGGCCCCGCACCTGTGGGGAGCCAACTGCATCGTGGTCGACCAGTGGTACGCCCTCCAGGCGAACACCGCGCCGGTCTTCCACGTCGCGGGCCCGCAGGTCGACAACAACTACGTCGCCTTCCTGACCACCGGCACCAACCGCATCGGTCTGTACGGCACGTTCACCAAGGACGGCACCCGCGGCAACATCAACCTCCGGCCACCGGCCGGCTCCTGACGGCGCGGCGGTCGCTCGCGGGCGGGAGCCCGTCCGGGCGACCGCCGACGGACGGACCGCCGGCACGCGTCCTCAGCGCAGGTGGTCGGCGAACCAGGAGACGATCAGGTCCAGGGTGTCGGCGAGACCGGCCCGGGTCCAGTCGTGCCCGACGCCGGGGTGCAGCACCAACTTCGCCGGTTTGCCCAGCTCGCGCAGCCTGGCGTACATCCGCTCGGACTCCGCCGGGTCGACGTTGGCGTCGTTCTCGCCGTGCATGAGCAGCACCGGCGCGGTGAGCCGGTGCGCGTTGCCCAGCGGGCTGCGCTCGGTGAGGACGGCCACGTCCGCCGGGTCGTCGGGGTCGCCGATCCAGTCGGCGGCCCGCTTGCGCCAGGTCGGCGGGAACCCCCGGATGTCGCTGAGCAGGTCCGACGGCCCGCACTCGCTCACCCCGGCCCGCCACAGGTGCGGCAGCCTGGTCAGGCACGTCAGCGCGGCGAACCCGCCGTAGGACGCGCCGTGCACGCCCAACCGGGTCGTGTCGGCCCACGGCACGTCGTCGAGCAGCCGCACCGACGCCTCCAGGTCGGCCAGGTCGCCGCCGCCCCAGTCCCGGTAGATCAGCCGCTGGTAGCGCATCCCGTAGCCGGACGAACCGCGGAAGTTGGGCGCCAGCACACCGATCCCGCTCGCCAGCAGCGACTGCACCAGCGGGTCGAACACCGGCTTCGCCTGGTACTCCGGTCCACCGTGGACGGTCAGCACCACCGGCGCCTTGCGGTCGGGGTCGGCCGACGGCGGCCGGTAGAGCAGGCACGGCACGGTCTCCCCGTCCGCGCTGGTCGCGTGCACGAGGGTCGGCGGCACGATCGCGTCCGGCAGCCGTGCCCCGCAGTCGGTGAGCTGCCTGGCCCCACCTCGCGGCAGGTCCGCCAGGAACAGGTCGGTCGCCGCGTCCGGCCGCCCGAGCTGCACCAGCAGCTCACCGGACGCGGTGAACCGGAGCGCGAAGCCGTCCAGGCCGAACTCGGTCACCGCGACACCGCGCGGGAGCCCGGTGACGTCGGCGGGTGGGCCGCCCACGTCCGCCCACCGCAGCCGCGTGCGGCCGTCCTCGTTGAGGCCCCACGCCAGCCGCGTGCCGTCCGGGGACAGCGCCGCACCCTCCACATCGGACTCGGGGGTGTCGATCCACGTCAGCGCGCCGTCCAGGGACAGCGTGGCGAGGCCGAGGAAGTCGCGGCCCTGGGTGGTGCACAGGTAGACGCCGGACGAGTCGGGCAGCCAGGCGAACGGGTGGTACTTCGCCGGACCGTCGTGCGGGGTGATCAGCCGCACCTCGTCGGCGGCCAGGTCGCACACGAACAGGTCCTGCTCGGTGTTCTGGTGCAGCCGCAGCACGAGCAGCAGCCGTGCGTCGGGGGAGAAGCCGATCGGCAGGTAGCGGTCGTCGCCGCGCAGCACGATCCGCTCGTCGCCGGTGCGCAGGTCGCGCACCAGCACGTCGAACACCTCGCGGTCGCGCGCGTTGCTCGCGTAGGCCAGCAGCGCGCCGTCCGGGCTGTACGGCCGGCCGTTGCCGCCGAACGGCGTGCCGACCTCGCACCGCACGCCCTCCTCGGCGACCAGCCACGTCACCTCCCCCGTCTCCGGGTCGACCTCGGCCAGCCGGTGGTCCTCGCCGCCGTCGGGATCGGTCAGCACCAGCAGGCGCGCGCCGTCCGGCCGCCACACGCACCGGCCGACCGAACCCGCCACCTCGACGTGACGCGGGGTGCCGTCCAGCGGCATCACCCACGGCTGCCGGCGGCCGGACGCGTCGCTGACGTAGGCCACGCTCGTGCCGTCCGGGCTCGGTTCCGCCCCGGACAGCCACTCGAAGTCGGTCCAGCCCACCCGGTCGCCCCTTAAGTGATTTCAGAAAGTGCAATCGATGTCAGTGAACCAAACCACTGGCGGGCACGGCAAGTGCGCGTGGGCTAGCCTCTGCGGCGTGCCGGCCCCGCCCGATCACCCTGCCCGCGACGCGACGGTCGAGGAGCTGAAGGCTCTCACCCACCCGTTGCGCTGGAGGATCCTGCGCTTGTGCTGGGAGCGGGCGTTGACGAACAAGGAGCTGTCCGACCGGCTCGGCGTCGCGCCCGCGACCGTGCTGCGGCACGTGCGGGCACTGGTGAAGACCGACTTCCTGGCCGCCGAACCGATCCGCAGCGGCACCCGCGGCGCACTGGAACGGCCCTACCGCACCACCGGCCGGACGTGGCGGCTGGGACTCGTCGACCCCGAGGGCGAGGGCGAGGGCCTGGCCCAGCGGGTCGACCTGGCGATGCTCGCCGCGCACCGCGCCGAGATGCTGGAAGCCGGGCCGGACGCGAGCCGGGAGAGCGCCAGGGGAGTGCTGCGCCTGGGCCCGGCGTCACAGGGCGAGCTGAACGCCCGGATGCTGGCGCTGATCACCGAGTTCATCGAACGCGACGACCCGGACGGCGAACCGCTGAGCTACCTGTGGTCCCTGGTCGCCCGCCCCCGACCACCCACCGCTCCCGAGCAGTCTCAAGGGTGACGCGTCACGTGGCCGACCGACGGCCATTCGGGTGGGGTGCGGCCTGATCGGCTAACGGCGACCCGCACCCGGCGACGTCACGGTGTGCCCGATCCCCGAGGAGGCTCGCTGATGAGGCTGTCACGACTGGTCGGTGGCGCGGTGGTGGTGCTGGTCGGCGCCTTGTCCGCCGCGCCGGCTCAGGCCGCGACCGTGGAGCAGGTCTGCGCGGGTACGGAGGTCACCACCTTCGACCCGCCGCTGACCTTCACCGCACGGGAGACCACGATCACCGTCAGCGGTCTCTTCCCCTCGTGCACCAACACCGGCGCGGTGACCGGGACCTACGCGGAGACGTTCAGCCTGACCGCGTCGTGCCTGACGCTGTTCGACTCGGGAGCCGCACGGCGGACGTTCACCTGGGGCGGGACGGTGGCCCCGAGCGAGTTCGAGTACAACGCCACCTCCAACGCGGCGGGCGCGGCCGTGGTCACCACCAACACCGGAGTCATCACGTCCGGCGGGTTCGCCCCGGCCGGTGCGGTGCAGGTGGTCAGCCTGGTGACGCCGAACGCCCTCCAGTGCCTGACCAGCGGGGTGGTGGGCATGACCGGGCCCACCACCCTCACCATCCAGCACTCCTGACGGACGCCGGCCGCCGAGGTGGATCGGTTGGTGCGGGAGGCGTCCGCTCCGCCGGGTCGCCTCCGGATCGCGCTGCTCAGTACTTCGCCATGAAGTAGTAGCCCTGCGCGTCGTGCAGGCAGTAGGAACCCTGCGGGTAGACCTCGGCCCAGTGCTCGTCGATGACCGACTGCTTCCAGGCCACGCACTCGGACTCGTCGGCCCAGTAGCCGTTCACCTCGAACCCCGCGGCGTGCGCGGGCGGGGCGGCGAGCACGGCCGCGCCCAGGATGACCGCGAGGGTGAGCAGGCGACGTGGCATGGGGACCTCCGGCACGGTGACAGGGAACCTGAAGATAAGCAGTGCCCGAACCCCGCGGACATCGGCCGGACGTGTGCCGACAGGAAGTCGGCACCCCGCACCGCCATCCGGGGTACCGGGCGAGGAGGTCAGTCCGCCTTCAGCAGTGTTGTCACGGCTGCCACGAGGTCGTCCGCCAGGGTCTCGTCCACTGCCGCGTGGCGGTGGAGGAGGCGGTACCACATGGTGCCGTAGATCATGTCCACGACGAGCTCCAAGGGGACCGAGGGGGTCAGCCGGCCCTGGTCCACGCCTCGTTGCAGGACCGCTTTGAGGGCTTCCCGCCTCGGCCCGATCACCGTGGTCTGCAGGCGGGTGGCCAGGGCTTCGTCCGTTTGGGCTTCGGCCATCAGGCCTACCAGGGCTTGGCCAGTGAAGCCGGTGGTCATGCGGAAGGTCGTGGTGAGGACGGTCCTCACGTCGTCCAGGGCGTCACCGGTGTCGGGGTCCAGCTTCGCCGCCTTGATGTGAGCCAGTTCCCGCAGGGCCTCGACCAGCACGTCCGCCTTCGTGGGCCACCAGCGGTAGACGGTCTGGCGGCCCACGCCGGCTTCGTCGGCGATGCCCTTGATCGTCAGCTGCTGGTAGCCGTCCCGCTGGCACAGCAGCAGGGCGGCCTTGAGCACCGCCAGCCTGGCCTCGTCGCTGCGCGGACGTCCTCGGTTCACGACACGGCACTTTACAAGACACCGTGCCTCGGATATTTTTTACGAGACATCATGACTCGTTATTGGGGGATGCCGTGAGGCAGTGCGTGGTTGTCGTCGGCGGCACGTCGGGCATCGGCCTGGCCACCGCGCGACGGATGGCACAGGACGGCCACCGGGTCGTCATCACCGGGCGCGACGAGCGGAAGTTGGCGGACGCGGTGGCTGACCTCGACGTCGAGGGCGCGGTGGTCGACGCCCGCGACCTCGACGCCAGCCAGGAGTTCTTCGCCTCGCTGGGCGCCGTGGACCACCTCGTGGTCGCGGCGACCGGCACGAGCGGGCACGTGGCGTTCCAGGGCATCAACAAGGACGCGATCCTCGCGGCGAACTCGAAGCTCGTCGCGCACGTCATCGCGGCCCAGTCCGCCCTGCCGGTGCTGAGCCCGACCGGCTCGATCACCTTCGTCACCGCCGTGTCGTCGGGCTCGGCGCTGCCCGGCACCGCCGCTCAGGCGTCGGTCAACGCGGCCATCGAGGCCGTGGTCCCGGTCCTGGCGGTGGAACTCGGGCCGGTCCGCGTGAACGCCGTCTCGCCCGGCGTGATCGACACGAACTGGTGGAGCTTCCTGGACGACGACGCCCGCCGGGCGACGTTCGACAGCTTCGCCCGGATCACCCCGGTGGGCCGCGTCGGTCGTCCCGAGGACATCGCGGACGCCATCGCCTTCCTGGTGGGCAACAGCTTCACCACCGGCATGGTCGTCAAGGTGGACGGCGGCGCCCGCCTGACGCCGGCGCTCGCCGGCTGAGCTCCTCGACCAGCCGGGGCAGGTCTCGAACACGGACGGGGTGACGGGCTCCCGCGAACACCCCTCCGGCCGGCGGGCAGCGGTGGTCGGGTCACACCAGCCACTCACCGCCGGTCATGAGGTCCCGGCCCGTCATCTCGTCGACCTCGCGCCACGCCTGGATCAGCTCCGGGCGGATGCGGAAGTACGGGTAGTCGCGCAGCGTTCGCGGATCGAAGCCGGACCTGGCCGCGAACGCGTCACCGGTCCCGGTGTCCACCTCGACCTCCTCGGCGGTGCCCTCGACCAGCACCACGTCGCGGGTCGTGCCGAGGGTGAGGCGGACCCGGCCGACGGCCCGGAGGTTCCGGGCCGTCGGGTTCGTGGCGGCGGTCGAGATCAGCAGCGTCCGGCCGTCCCACAGGTACGACAGCGGGACCAGGTGGGGCGCGCCGGCGGGACTCGCGGTCGCCACCCAGGCGTCCACGTCGTGCTCCAGCCGGCGCAGCGCGTCCGCCCGCCGCTGCTGCCGTGATCGGGCGGGCGGTGTCATGCGACCGCTCGCGCGACGAGTTCGGCGATCCGGCTCTCCTCGGCCGCCGTCAACGCGGTCAGCGCGAACGAGGCGGGCCACATCGAGCCGTCGTCCAGGGCGGCGGCGTCGGTGAAGCCGAGCGTGGCGTAGCGGGACTTGAACTTGCCCGCGTTCTGGAAGAAGCAGACGACCTTGCCGTCCCTGGCGTACGCGGGCATCCCGTAGTACAGCTTGGGTGACAGTCCGGGCGCGGCGGCCCTGACGATGGCGTGCACGCGCTCGGCCAGCACCCGGTCCGCCTCCGGCATCTCGGCGATCTTGGCGATCACGTCCGCCTCGGCGTCGGCGGCGGTCGGGCGGGAGCCGCGGCGGGCGGTCTTCTTGAGGTCCTGCGCGTGCTCCTTCATCGCGGCGCGCTCTTCGGCGCTGAAACCGGCGTGCGCGGCGGTCTTGGGAGCGGTCTTCGCGGGCATGGTCGGATCTCCTGTTCTCGGGGTGAGGGGTGAGGGGTGAGGGGGGTGAAGGGGGTCAGCGGTCCTGCAGCAGGCCGAGCACGTTGCCGTCGGTGTCGGTGAACGTGGCCACCAGTCGGCCGCCGCCGACGTCGCGCACCCGGTCCTTCACGGTGGCGCCGGCGGCGGTCACCTCGGCGAGCTTGGCCTCGATGTCCGGCACGTCCCAGTAGGCGACCGGCGACGTCATGCCCTGCGGCCCGCCGCCGGGCACGAGCCCGACGTGCTGCTCTTCGACGTCGAACCCGACGTAGTAGGGCTCGTCGACACTGGGCGTGACGCCGAGCAGGGCGGTGTAGACGGCCTTGGCGGCGGTCATGTCGGAGACGGGGTGCAGGACAGTCTTGACCTTCATGGTCGCTCCTCGTTCGGATCGGGTCTGGCCGGTGCGGCCATGGGAGAACTCTCGCCCGGATCGCCGCCGCGGACATCCGTGGTGACCACGGAGAGCACCACGGAGACCGCCCCCGAGGTCACCGCGGGCCTCGGTCCGCGGATGAGGCAGGATGTGCCGCGTGACGGCTCGACCAGCGATTTCGACCAGGGAAGCCGAGGTGCTGGCCCTGCTCGGGGAGCACCTCGGCAACGCCGAGATCGGCGCGCGGCTGTTCATCTCGGTGCGCACGGTCGAGACCCACGTGTCGTCGCTGCTGCGGAAGTTCGGCGCGCCGGACCGGCGGGTGCTGGCCCAGCTCGCGGCCGAGTGGGGCCGGGTCGCCCGCGGCGGCAAGGTCGCGCCCGCGCTGCCGTCGCCGGTGACGTCGTTCGTCGGTCGGGCGGGGGAGCGGGCGGCGCTGGCCGAGGCGGTCGGCGCGCACCGCCAGGTGAGCCTGGTCGGCCCCGGCGGGGTGGGCAAGACCCGGCTGGCGCTCGCGGTCGCGGCCGACGTCGCGGACGCGTTCCCCGACGGCGTGTGGTTCGTCGACCTCGTCCCCGTGACCGACCCGGCGATGGTCGGGGCGGCGGTCGCGGCGGCGGTCGGGGTCGGCGAGCAGCCGGGCCGGAACCTGGACGACTCGGTGGTCGCCGCGCTGGCCGACCGACGGGCGCTGATCGTGCTGGACAACTGCGAGCACGTGCGCGACGGCGTCGCGCCCTTCCTGGAACGGGTCCTCGCCTCCTGCCCCGACGTGACCGTGCTGGCGACCAGCCGCGCGCGGCTCGTGGTGCCGTTCGAACGCGTCCAGACGATCCCCCCGCTGTCGCTGACCGGCGCCGCCGACTCCGACGCGGTCGCGCTGTTCCTCGAACGCGCCGCGGCGGTCGGCTGGCCGGTTCAGGAGGGGCAGCGGGACCAGGTCTCCGACATCTGCCGCGGCCTGGACGGCGTGGCGCTGGCGATCGAGCTGGCCGCCGCCCGGTTGCCGATGCTCGGCCTGGACGGCCTGGCCGGCACGCTCTCCGACCAGCTGCGGCTGCTCACCGGCGGCGCCCGCGCCGAGGACCGGCACCGGTCGGTGCGCGCCACGCTGGACTGGAGCCACGCCCTGCTGGACCCGGCGGACCGCACGGTGCTGCGGCGGATCGCGGTCCTCGTGGCCCCGTTCCCGGCCGACGTGGCCGCGCGGGTCGCCGCGTTCGACCCGCTGGACGTCGCGTCCGTGGTGGACGGCCTGGCCCGGCTGACCGAGCACAGCCTGCTCACCGTGGTCCCGTCTCCCACCGGCACCCGTTACCGGACGCTGGAGACCATCCGCCAGTTCGGCGCGGAACAGCTCGACGCGGCGGGCGAGCTCGACCAGGTCCGGCGCCGCCACCTGGACTGGTGCACGGCGGTCGCGGCCGACCTGGCGGCCGACACCGCGTCCGACACCGGCACGTGGCGGGCGCGGTTCGACGCCGTCGTCGACGACGTGCGCGCCGCCCTCGGCAGGGCCGCCGACGCGCACCGGGCGCAGGCGCACGAACTCGCGCTGTCGCTGGCCACGTCGGCGTTCCGCCGAACCCTGCTCGGAGAGGCCCAGCAGCGCTACGAGCAGGCGGCGGCGCTGGCCGACGACCCGGCCGGCGCCCGTGCGGCGCTGCGGCAGGCCGCGGCCACGGCCGGGTGCCGGATGCGCGGCGAGGACATGTACCGGCTCCACCTGGCCGCCGCGGCCTGCGACGCCGGGGACCCCGCCGGCGCGGCCCGCGACCTGGCCGCTGCCGCCGCCGTCACGCACCGGTTCGCCCGCGCGTTCGACCGACCGCCGCACGACGAGGCCGCGGCGCTGCTCGCGCGGGCCGGTGACCTGGCGGGTGACGACGTGGCCGCGGCGGCGGCGATCGCGCTGGCGGAGTGCGGCGTCCTCAGCGCCACCTCGACCCTTCCCGAGGCCTTGGCCCGTGCGGAACGCGCGGTCGACCTGGCTCGACGGACCGGCGACCCACTGGCCGAGAGCGCCGCGCTGGACGCGTTGACCGCGACCCTGTGCTGGGCCGGCGACACCGTCGCCACCGCGGCCACGACCCGTCGGCGCCTCGACCTGCTCCCGTCCCTCCCCGCCACCCCGGCGGGCGCGCTGGAGCGGGTCAACACGCTCGCCGAGGCGGGCGAGATGTGCGTCGGCGTGGGCGACCTGGCCGGCGCGCGCCGGTGGGGCGAGCAGCTCCGCGACCTGCCGCTGCTGGCCGAACGGGGCGACTTCGCCACGTCCCGCCTCCTGGTGGCGGACGCGCTGGCGGGCCACGCCGACGCGGTGCTCACCGGGAGCGGGCGGTTCCTCGACGCGTGGGAACGCGCCGGCCGTCCGCACGCGCCCGACCTCGGCAGCTCGGTGGCCGCCGTGGCGATGGTCCACGGCCTGCGCGGTGACGATCCCGCTCGCGCCCGGTGGCTGGGCGTCGTCGACGACCTCGGCGTGACCGCGCGGGACAGCGCCGGGTACCGCGCCGTGTTCGACACGATCCTGCTGCTGCACCAGGGCCGCGCCGGGGAGGCGGTCGAGCGGACGGCGGCGGACCTGGACGAGCAGGTCATCTGGGTGTGGCGGGACTGGTACCTCGCGCTGCGCGCCGAAGCGGCGGCACTCACCGGCGACGCACGCGCCCACGTCGCCGCCGCCCGCGACACGGTGGCAGGCAACCCCCTCGCCACCGCCTTCCTGGACCGGGCCGAAGCCCTGGTCGACGGCGACGAGACCCGGATGCTCACCGTCGCGACGGCGTTCCGCACAGCCGGCTGCCCCTACCAGGAGGCCAGGACGCTCACCCTGATCGGCGGAGCCCACGCCGCCGCCGGTCGTCGGGCCATGACCGGGCTCGGGCTCGCCTCGTGACCGGGATGGCCCAGGTGGGTGATCGCCGGCCCGCGGTCGGACTCCGCGCCGAGCGGGCTGGTAGATGTCGGGGGTATGAGCTTCGACGGGGAAGTCGGGCGGATGGTTCGGGCGAACCGGGAGAACTGGGACGCGCGGACGCCGATCCACGTGGCGAGCGAGTTCTACGCGGTGGGCAGGCGCGATCCGCGGGGGTGGTTCGCGCCGTTCGAGTGGGCGGACCTCGGTGATCTCGCCGGTCGGGAGGTGGCGCACCTGCAGTGCCACATCGGGATCGAGACGATCGCTCTCGCCCGGGCGGGCGCCCGGGTCACCGGGCTGGACTTCTCGGCGGCGGCGGTCGTCGAGGCGCGTCGCACAGCCGCCGAGGAGGGCGTGGAGATCGAGTACGTGGAGGCCGACGTCCACGACGCGGTGGCGCACCTCGGAGCCGGGCGGTTCGACGTCCTCTACACCGGCAAGGGCGCGTTGTGCTACCTGCCGGACCTGCCGAGGTGGGCGGCGGTGGTGGTCGACCTGCTCAAGCCGGGCGGGTTCGCCTACATCGCGGAGTTCCACCCGCTGCTCAACGCGCTGGGGCCGAAGCCGGGTCCGGGTGAAGGGCCGGAGTTGTTGCTGCGGCACGACTACCTCGAAGGGCGCGGCGCGATCGAGCGTGACGCCACCTACACCTACACCGACGGCCCGGCGTTGTCCTCGGCCACCGTGTCGTACGAGTGGATGCACTCGCTCGGCGAGGTCGTCACCACGCTCGTTCGCGCGGGCCTGCGGGTCGAGAGCCTGACCGAGACCGGGTTGCTGCCGTGGCCGCGGTGGTCCCGGATGACCCGCACCGACAGCGGCTGGTGGACGCTGCCCGACGACGACCCGAGGATCCCGCTCCTGTACGGCCTCAAGGCGTCGAAGCCGACGGCGTGAGCACGGGGGTGGAGTGTGCCGGTAGGGCGTGAGGCCCGGCTCGGCGGGGCGACCGGTCGAGCCGCAGTCTTGCGGTGTCCCGTCCGGTGCCGCCATCTAACGTGACCCGATGAGCCAACCGCACCAGTACGGTGTCGCGACCGGCGGTGCATCCGTGGTCCAAGCGGGCCGTGACGCGAACTTGACCGTGCTGCACGTCGACTCCGACTCCGATGTCGCGGCGCTGGCCGCCGCGACCACGCACGTGTGGCACAAGGCGAACTGGACGTGGGACCTCGACGCCGACGCGCCGGTCAAGGTCCAGTGGGACGGCCCGGGCGGGTCGGGCGGAAAGCCGGCGCTCCTCTCGGCCGGCCTCGTGACGCGACTGCACGAGGAGGTCTACTCCCGACTCGGGTCGGGCGGCGTGGTGGTGATCAGCGGTCCGCCGGGGATCGGCAAGTCGACCGCGATGCTGCTGCTGCTCGACGAGGCCATAAGGCGCCGCAACGTGGCCCGGTTCGACGCGACAGGTGCTTTCGTGCCCGTGCCCGTGTGGCTGACGCTCGGCGACTGGGACCCCGAGCGAACCTCCCTTTCGGACTACGCGGCGGGCATGGTCGCGACGTTGCTCGACCCGTCACGGCGAAGGAAATCGCTCCCCGGAAACGCCTGGCGCCTGGTGTCCGAGCGGCGCGTGGCCCTGTTCCTGGACGGGCTGGACGAGATGCCGCCCGGTCGACGGGCCGACGCCGCCAGGCAGATCGAGAAGCTCGGTCGCGACACGCGGATCGTGCTCACCGTGCGTCCGCCGAAGCGAAGACCTGGTCGGCTGACGGAGTTGGTGACGCCGGCGACCACGGTGCTGCTCCGTCCGGTCGATGCGGCGACCGCGGCCGACTTCCTCGTTCGCACGACCGACGGCAAAGCCGCTCCGCCGTCGTTGCACGAGGTCGCTGCCCACGTGCGCACCAACCGCGGCAGCGTCGTGGCCAAAGCCCTCACCACACCACTGGCCATCGCCCTGGCCAAGGATGCGCTGTCGGGGGAGGGTGCACGGATCCGCCTCGCTGATCTGGTCGACCTGGCCTCGCCGCGGGAGGTCGTCACCCACCTGGTCGGCCGATTCCTCGATCGCGCCTACTCCGTCCCGGACCTGCCCGGTCGTCGCGCCCGGAAGCGCGAGATGCGTCGCAACGCGCGCGAGCGTGCCTTTGTGACGTGGGTGGCGGCACGCATGGGCACGACCACCGATCTGGTGTGGTGGCGGATGCCGACCTGGATGCCGATCCACGTGCTGCGCGTCCGCACCGCCGCGGTCGTCTCCTCGGTCACCCTCGTCATCATGGTGGCGGGCACGGAGATCCTCGGCAGTGGCCCCGGTCCGTGGTGGATGCGGCTGCTGCCGGCCGGCGTCACCTACCTGCTCGCGGACTTCAACGTCAAGCGTGCGCTGGGCAGGCCGCCCGCGATGCTGGCGTGGCGTTGGCCGGACCGGCGCCACCTGCTGAGGGTGTTGGCGATCGGCGCCTTGGGCGGCACTATCGTCGGCGCCGTCGTGACGGTCAGGTTCACGGTGTGGGCTGGTCTGGCAGTGGCCGGGGTGTTCCTCGTCGCCGGGTTCCTCGGCGCCGGGATGGGGGACAACGTCGCCGGTGGCCTGCTCGCGTCCTCCACCAAGAGGCTGGCGAACTCGCCGTTGTTGACGCCTGTCGACGCCTATCGGGTCGATCGGAGGCGCACGGTCGTCGCCGCGGTCACGGGCTGCGTGGTAGGCGGTGGCCTGCACGCGCTGCTCACGCTGTTCGACCGGGCGCCGATGTCGAGTGCCCTGTGGGGGCTCACGATCTGCCTGGCGCTCGGATGGGTGGCGAGCATGGGCGCCGGCTGGTTCGTCGCGTTGGCGAGGCCGGCGCTGCCCGGCGTGCGCGGCCTGGCCATCAGTCCCATGGCGACCCTCCAACGGGCCGTCGAGCGGAAGGTGCTGCGTCAAGCCGGCATCGTGTACCAGTTCCGCCACGCGGCACTCCAGAACTACCTGCGCGGCATCCCGGTCGACGGGGATTGATCGGATGCCCCTCCGCACCGGCGTGCCGAACACGCCCTCATGGCCGTAGCGACTGGGTGCCGAGGACGGTGGCGAGGGCCAGGCGGTCGGCGTCCTCGGTGCCGGGCTCGGCGGTGTAGACGCTGACGCGCAGGTCGTCCAGGGCGACGAGCAGCGTGTCGCAGTCGAGGGTGATCGGGCCGACCTCCGGGTGGTCGACGGTCTTGCGCCGGGACGGGGAGGCCGGGGGCGGCGGGGCTTCGGCGTCCCAGAGCTCGGCGAACCGCGGGCTGCCGGCGGCCAGGGCGGCGAGCAGGCGCCGCAGCGCGTGGTCGGCGGGGTAGCGCGACGCGGTCAGACGCAGGTCGGCCACGAGCCGGGCTTCGTGTTCGGCCTGCTCAGCCGGGGTGTGCACGACCCGCGAGGGCATCCTGGTGACGTTGCGCCAGACGGCATTGCGTTCCAGCCCGCGCCACGTGGTCGTGTCGCCCATGAGCGCGTGGTAGGGCGCGTTGGCCAGCACGAGCGTCCAGGTGGCGTCGTAGACGACCACCGGCGTGTGCGACAGCCGGTCCAGCAGCCGCTGCACGCTCGGCGGGACCCGTGACGGCACGACGTCCGGGCCGGGGGTGGCGTGCCCGGCCAGCCGGTAGAGCAAGTCGCGTTCGGCATCGGCCAGGCGCAGCGCGCGCGCCAGCGACTCCACGACCTGCGCGGACGGCGCCGTCGCGCGTCCCTGTTCGAGCCGGGTCAGGTAGTCGGTCGAGATACCGGCGAGCGCGGCCAGTTCCTCACGGCGCAACCCGCCGGCCCGACGTCGCCGGCCCGCCGTGGCGCCGATGGCCTCGGGCGGCATCCGGTCGCGCCATCGTCGCACCGTCCGACCGAACTCCCACGCTTCCACGCCGTCCATTCTGGACGCGTCCGCACCGGTTGTCCTGGTCCTGGCAGTCCTACGAAAACCGGACGGCCGGCTGCGGCGCCGTCGAGCCCGCAGGCTGTGGCCATGACCGAACCCGGAACCGTCCTCATCACCGGCCCGACGCGCAACCTGGGCCGCCACGCCGTGCAGGCCATGGCCGGCCGCTCGGACGGGCAACGCCCCGACCTGCTGCTCGTCGGCCGCGCCGGGCGTCGCCTGACCGAGGTCGCCGACGAGGCTCGTGCCCTCGGCGCGCGCGTCCACGAGATCGGGTGCGACCTGGCGAGCCTGGCCGACGTCCGTGCCGCCGCCGCCACCGCCCGCAGCCTGCTCGCCGCCGGCGCCGTCCGTCCGCTGCGCGCGCTGGTGGCCAACGCCGGCACGATGTCGGCCGATACCCGGCGGGCCTCGGCCGACGGCTACGAGCTGACCTTCGCCGTCAACCACCTCGCCCACGCGCAGCTCATCGGCGACCTGCTCACCTCGTTCACCGCACCGGCGCGGGTCGTGCTGATCGGCTCGAACACCTACCACGCCAACTTCTGGCGCAAGCTGCTGCACGTGGCCGAGGCCGAGTGGGCCGACCCGGTCGAACTCGCCCGCCCGGCCGGTGTGGAGGCGGCCCCGAGCCCGCGGGCCACCGGCGTCGCCTACTCCAACGCCAAGCTCGCCATCCTCTACTACGCCCACGAATTGCAGCGCCGGGTCGGTCGGGGGATCACCGTGTCCGTGTTCGAGCCGGGCTGGATGCCCGGCACCGCACTGGGCCGCGACGCCCCCGCGGCGTTCCAGGCGCTGGGCCGCGCCCTGGGCCGGATCCCCGGCGTCTCGACGCCGCGGCGCTCGGGACCGCTGCTGGCCGCCGTGGCCCTGGACGACCGGTGGGCGCACCTGCGTGACGGCGCGTTCGTGGTGAAGACCAAGCCGACCGAGGTCCACCCGATCGCCCACGACCGCGACCGCGAGCGGCGCCTGTGGGAGGCGACGGCCGAGCTGCTGGAACGCGCGGGGGCGTCGCGCACCCCGGACACGGACCACTGACGGGGTCAGCCGTCCTGCCCCCGGTCCTGGTGTCGGACGCGGACGACGAGCTTGCCGGTGGCGCGGTTGTGCTCCATGTCGTCGTGGGCCTGCGGCACCTGCTCCAGGCCGTCGTAGACGCGGTCCACGGGGAAGACCAGCCGGCCGGCGGCGACGGCGTCGAGGATCTCCTGGAACGCCTCCCGGGGCAGGTCGGCGGCGTCGCCGAAGTAGCCCGCCAGGCGTACGCCACGCGGTAGGTACTCGTTCGGGGAGAACTCCCGCACCGTCCACTGGTTGGAGAGGCTGCCGCCGAAGCAGCCCACGCCGTGCACGCGCACCGCGCGCAGCGTGTCGGGCAAGGTCGGCGTGCCGACGAGGTCGAGTGCGGCGTCGACGCCGTCCGGGTACAGCTCGCGCACGGCGGGCGCGATCTCGCCGTCGTCGAGCAGGGGATGGTGGACGCCGTGCTCCTTCAGCGATGCGAGGCGGTCGGCCCGCCGGGTGGTGGACAGCACCGTGGCGCCTCGCCACGTGGCCAGCGCGGCGGCGGCCAGGCCCACCGAGGAGGTTCCGCCGCGGATCAGCACGGTCTGACCGGGCTTCAGGTCCAGGCCGACGGTGAGCGAGCCGTAGGCGGTCTGCACCATCTCCGGCAGCGCGCCCAGCACCTCCCAGGGCAGGTCGGTGTCGACGGGGATGACCTGCGACAGCGGCACCGACGTGTACTCGGCGTAGCCGCCGTCGTAGGTGCGCCCCATGTCGCCCATCATCGCGACGACCTTCTGCCCCGCAGCCAACCCGCTACCTGCCGGGGCCGCGTCGACGGTGCCGGCAGCCTCGATCCCCGGCACCCGCGGGAAGCTGACGCCCTCGCTCACACCCAGCCGCAGCTTCAACTCCGAGCGGTTGAGGCCGAACGCCTCGACGCGGATGCGCACCCAGCCGTCCCGCTCGGGCGGGAGCGGGAGCGTGGTCAGCCGCAGGTTGTCCACCGGACCGGGGGCGGACAGTCGGACGGCGCGCATGGTGGTCGGCGAGGACATCGTGGACCTGCTTTCTCCCTGGCAGCGGAACGTCCAACGGCGGTGGTCAACATGCGGCCACCGCGGTTTCATTCCCGCCCCGCCCGCCCACTGGTCGAGCCACCGGCCGCAGGGTGGGCAGTGCGTTGCATCGGCAAGAGCGGATGTTCGCCGGTGGCCGATCGGCGGCCCGGGTGCCGGGGTCCGGTCGATGGTGTGGTCTGCGTCGGGCCTGGTGGTCCTGTCGTGTCAGGGTGCTGTGTCGTGGTCCGGTTCCGCGGTCAGCCATCCGAGGTGGCGGGCGGTGTTGGTCAGGACGTCCATCAGTTGTGGCGCGATGCCGAACCGGTCGCGGTTGATCGTCAGGCTGGTCGCGAGGTCGCCCTGCGGGGCGCGTTCGGTGGCCGCCTTCCAGTCCGCCAACATCTCGAGCAGGTCGACCAGGGTCATGCCGTTGATCCCGTCGGCGAAGTGCTCCGGGTGGTGGCGGTTGTGCGCGTAGTGGTGTCGCAGCCCCTCGCCCATCGCTTCGACCAGGGACAGGTACTCGTCACTGCCATAGGCCGCGACACGCAGCCGTGGCACGACCTCGTCGTAGACGGCCCGCTCCGGCTCGCGGGTCTTGCTCAGGTCGTGCCGGACCGACCGGTCGAGCAACTCCTTGATCGGCGGGCCCATCAGCTCGGCGACCCGCAGGCTGTGCCACAGCGTGTCCGGCGTGGAGTCGTACGGCATGCCCATGTGCTCCCCTTCGGCATGAACGCGGATCGGAATCACCCGGTCAGGACGGCCGGGGGCCGCGGTTCTCACGGCAGCCGCGCCAGTCGGCCGGATGCGCCCTGATCGGCAGATGAGTGCGTGAGTCGTCCTGAGAGATGGCAGGCTGTGATTTGTGAACCCGATCGTTGCTCAAGTGTTGACCATCGTCGGTGTCCTCCTCGGCTCAGCCGCCACGTCCGTCTTCGCCTCCACCATGGAGCGAACCCGTTGGCGTCGGGCGCAGTCCGCCCGTTGGGACGACAAGCGCCTCCTCGCGTATTCGGAGTACGCCAACGCGGTCAAGCACATGGTGCGGCTGTGCCGCAGGATCGCGGAGACCAGGGGGCTGTTGTCCACCGGGCGGCCCATCGAGCTCGACTCCGCGCTCGCCGCCCTCGCCGAGGCGGAGACCGAGCGGGCCGCGCGGTGGGAAACCGTCCTGCTCCTCGGTGAGCCGGCAACGATCTCCGCCGCGCGAACGTGGAGCGAGCAGGTATGGGGACTGGAGCAGATCCTGCGCGAAGACCACCCCGACGCGGCCTCGTTCATGAACGCCTACCGCAATGCCATGCGACTGCGCAACGAGTTCTACGCCCGCGCCCGCGCAGACCTCGGCATCACCAGCGGACCACTGCCCGAGCTGGCGTGGAAATCGCTCGAACCCCCGCCGCCATCGCCCGACCACCCCGCCACACCTTGACGACCGATCAGCCGCATGGGCGGATGTTCGACGTGGCGGGCGGTGGTGTCGGCTGTGGCGGAAGCTCCGTCGGCGCACGACCTGGACCGAACGCATCCACTCCACATCCGGCTCGTACCGGGCGAAGAGGCAGTTCGCGTCACGCGCTCAACGGCGACCGGCGAAGCAGGTAGGAAAAGCGCGAGCGATGCCGGGCGATGAGCGCCCCGCCGTGGAAGGCGGAGGCCGGCCGGGGGTCGGCATTCCCGGCCGGCTCGGTGCAGGTCAGAGGCTCCCGGTTCGCACGTTGTAGATCACGCGGCTGGACGGGAACTCCGTCACCGACCACAGGAGGCTGCGATGGCGTTGGAGTGACAGGTCCTCACCGCCCACCGCGCCGGTGACCGAGTTGGTCACCTTGAGGTTCGCACCCGACGGCTTGGCACGGTGCATCATCCTGATCTTGCCCGACCTGCCGTAGCTCTGGTTGAGGTAGAACCACCGCCCGTCGGACGCGACGCCCTGGATGTGCTGCTTCGGCAGGTTCAGCGCAGCGACCGGCTTGGCCTTGGCGCCGGCCTCGAGCCGGCCGAGGACTTTTCCGTCGGCTTGGTAGGACACCACACGTCCCTTGGCGGTGTGGGTCTTCTCGTCGCCGCAGAACTCGCTCACGAGTATGCGGTGCGACGCCCGGACGACCGACATGGATGAGAACCGGGGCTGCGGGTTGGTTCCCGTGCACACCCCGGTCGTGCCGCCGGTGTCGTCCGCTCGCCAGACACCGATCTCGGGGAGCACGTACCCACCGTTGTCCTTGACGCGGATGTCGGTCAGGTCGAAGACGTGGATGCCCACGTAGGTTTCGGCCACGTACAGGTACTGGCCGTACCAGGCGATGCCGCCGGCGTGGGTCGGCACGTTGGCCGCGTTCGACCCGCGGACCAGTTCCACGTGGTCGTAGACCGGGTCCTTGCCGGCTTCCCGCGGCGCTATCACGGTGATCCGGGAGCGCGTGCTCTCGCCCTTGCCGAGGTACCAGCTCACGAGCAGGGGCTGCCACACGCGGTGCGCCGGATCGGTCCACGCCTCGGCGTCGTACGCGTCGGACACGTGCGAGACCCCCTGCGGCGTCCAGACGTTCCTGCTCGGGTCCTTGGAGTCGAAGCAGAACCGTGCGTTGACCTTCACCCCCTTCAACGCGTTGCCGCAGTCGCCCTTCGAGTCCAGGCGGTACCTGCTGCCGGTGATGATCTGGCCCATGTCGGACTTCTTCTCGAGACCGGGCTTGCCGGTAGGCTCGTAGGTGAGCGTGAAGGTGCTCCGCCAGTTGTCGGCCTCGGCGTCGGACTGCCCGGCGGACATCACCGAGAGCAGGACGCAGGCGGCCAGGAGTCCGGGCAGTTTCCCTCGTCGTGCCATGTGTTCCCCCTTGTGGTTCGAGGTCACCACCATGGCGGAGCGATCTGGGACAAATCTTGTGCCGCACGACTGGTACGGGTTCCGGGCATGTCGGGGCTCGTCCGGCACAGGCGTGGATTTCCCGGGACGCCATGCGGTGAGGACGAGCCCGCGACGACGTGGGGCTGAGCCGGTGCGGGGCGTGGATACCCTGTCCGCCATGGTCCGCACGACTCCGCCGCGTCCGGTCGACGTCGCGGCACACCTGCCCCGCCTGGCGCCGCTGGCGCGCACCACCACGCGGCTGCACCCCAGGCCCGGCGAACCGACCTCGGCGGACAGCTCGATCGGCGGTCCGCTGCTGTGGCCGGCGCGGGAACCGTGGCCGACCTGTGTCGAACACGCCGGTCCCGCGCTCCACGGCGCCAGTGTGCCCGACGTGCTGGCGCGGCGGCGGATCCTGGCGGAGGCGTGGGCACGCCCGCGTCCCGACGGCGCGGCCCTGCTGACCGAGGACGAAGAGGTCGTCGTCGAGCGCGTGGACTCCGGCACGGAGATCGCGCAGGACGGGCCGGCGCCGATGGTGCCGGTGGCCCAGCTGTACGCGCGGGACGTCCCCGTTCTCCCTCGACCGGACGGCGCCGACCTGCTGCAGGTGCTGTGGTGCCCGTTCGACCACGAGGACGACGGCTACCTGCCGAGCACCGTGCTGCGCTGGCGGGTCGCCGCCGAGGTGACGGACCCGCTCGCCGACCCGCCGCGACCGGCCGCGGTCGAGGAGCACTACCTGCCGCGGCCGTGCGTGCTGCACCCGGAGGAGGTCACGGAGTACCCCGCCCTGCTCTCCCTGCCCGGGGAACTGGCGGAGCAGGTGAAGGCGTGGGAGGAGCGGGAGGGCGCGCGGTACCAGTACGACCTGTCCGTCGCCCCTGGCTGCAAGGTCGGCGGGCACGCGCCGTGGAGCTTCTCCGACCCCTTCCCCCTGTCGTGCCCCGACTGCGGCGCGGACGTCGAACCGCTGCTCACCCTCGACACCTTCGAGTGGGACGGCGTGACGAGCTGGCGGCCGGTCGAGGACGCCGCGGCCGACCCGCAGCCGTTCCCCGCCCACAACGAGCCGACGATGCTGGTGATCGGTCGCGGCTACGGCCTGCAGTACTACTCGTGCGCGGCCTTCCCCGCGCACCGACACGTCACGAACATGCAGTAGCCGCTCCTCGGCGTGGTCGGGCGACGGGCCGGCGGCAGGGACGGGGGTGAGTGGATGCGGTTACGGCTGTGGATCGTGCTCGGCGTGGTGGCGTTGGTGCTCGTGCTGGTGTGGTTGACGTGGTGGTTGCTGGGCAAGACGGGTGTCGAGGACGGGGCCGGTATCGCGAACGTCCTGGCCCTGGGTCCCGGGGTGCTGGGCGCGGTGGCGGGGATGGTGGCGTTGCGCCACGGCGTGGAAAGCGGTCGGGCTCCGGCCGTGAGCGCTCGACGCCTGCTCGACGCCGTCAGCCAGGACGAGGCCCGGGTGCTGGCACGCCTGCTGGGCGACACCGGTGCGTTGAAGGCGGCGGACGCGGGTTTCGAGCAGGTGGACGCGGAACTCGTGCGGTGGCGTGGCGACGGTGGCGGGCACGGCGGTTCGGCGGCCACGATCTCCTCCTACTACCAGGGGCTCACGCGCGGGCGGCTGGCGGTGCTCGGCGAGGCGGGGTCCGGCAAGACCGTGCTCGTGCTCACCTTGCTCCTCGACCTGGCCTCTGCCGCGAGGACGGCGCTCGACCGGGATCCCGCTGGCCGCATCCGGGTCCCGGTCCGGATGAACCTGTCCGGGTTCACCCGCCTGGGCGACGACAGCCCGGACGTGGTGCGCCGTCGGCTCGTGGAGTGGATGGCCGCACACCTGTCCCAGGTCTACGGAGTGCCGTCGCGCACGGTCAAGGCGTTGATAGCCGACCGGTGGGTCCTGCCCGTCCTGGACGGCCTGGACGAGATGGACCCCGACGACGGCCCGCCCGCCAGGGCGCGCCAGGTGCTCGCGGCGCTCAACTTCCCGGTGGGACCGGAGCCGGACGCGGTGGTGATCACGTGCCGGACGGCCCGGTACCACGCCTTGGCCGAAGGGGAACCGCTGGAGGACGCGACCGCGGTCGTGATGCGGCCGCTGGGTGTCGAGGACGTCGTCGCCTGGTTGCGCCACCGGTTCCCGGACCCCTCGCGGCCGTCCGAGGTCGAACGCCGATGGCGGCCTGTCGTGCAGCGTCTCCGTCGTCCTCCCAAGGGCCGGCTGGCACGGTGCCTGGGCAATCCGTTGCGCCTCTACCTGGCCGTCACCGTCTACCGCGACCGCGCGAGCACGCCGGGAGACCTCAACCACCTCGACGCCGACGAGCTCGACGCCCACCTGATGAGCCGGCTCGTGCCCTCGGTCGTCGCGCACCACGCACGGCCGGGTGGGGGCCACTACGATCCCGACGACGTGCGCCGCTGGCTGCACACCCTGACCCGGCACCTGGCGTCCACGGCGGCACAGGGGCGTTCCGCCACCGACTTCCACGTGCACGAGCTGTGGCGATCGGCGAGAGAGCTCACCGGGACGCGCGCCCACCTCGCGGCCACCCTGCTCGGCGTCGGGGTGAGCATCCCGGCCGCCCTCCACTACCTGTCGTCGCACGGGGTGCGCGTGCCGCTGAGCTGGAAGGACTGGGTCGAGCTGATGGTGGCGTGCTCGGCGGTCGTGTTCGTCGGCTGGTGGAGCACCACCCACGCCGATGAGCCGCCGACCCGGATCACCCTGCCCAGGCTCCGACGCCTGGTACCGCAGTTCTTCCTCCTGTGCGCCGTCGCGGCGGCGTTCTACCTGGCTGTCTTCACGGCCGAGGCCGTCGTCCGGCACGGGCCTTCCGGGTTCCTGCCGGCTGTCGCTGACGCGTTCGACGACCGCGCGGTCCGCGGTCTCGCGGCGTTGATGTCGCTCTGGATGGTGCTCAGCCCGGACAAGGCTGAGCACGTGGTGGTACGTCCCAGCGCCCTGATGCGGGACGCGCTGCACCGCGACGTCTACGTGGCCGCGGTCCTGGCCGCCGGATCCGTGGTCGGCTTCTCGGGAGGCGCCGCCATCCCCGCCGCCATTCCCACCGCCGTGCTGATCGCGCCGTGCTCGACCGCGGCCACTTCGCCGTGGCCGCGCCACGTCACCGGCCTGATCGCGTACCGTCGTCGGAACCTGCTGCCCTGGCGGCTCGGGCGGTTCCTGGACTGGGCCCACGCCGCGGGCATCCTCCGCCTGACCGGCACAGCCGTCCAGTTCCGCCATCGCGACCTCCAACGGCACCTCGCCGCGTGACGCACGCGCTGACCGTCAACCGTCCTCCAGCTTGGCGCGCAGGTCGTCGGCGGCGGGGTCGCCCAACGACTCGAAGACCTCCAGCGCCTGCCGCCACGCCTCGCGCGCCGCCCGCCCGTCGCCCGCCGCCGCGTGGATGTCGCCCAACTGGGTCAGCGTCTTGGCCCGGTGCGAGTCGTTGCCGGACTCCCGCCACAGCTCCAGCGCCCGGCGGTGGTGGGCGACGGCCTCCTCGTGCAGGCCCAGTCCCGCCTTGGCGAAACCCATGCTGTTGAGGGTGTCGGCCTCGCCCTGCCGATCGCCCAGGGCTTGCAGCAGTTCCAGCGCTCGACCGCACTGCTCCAGCGCGTGGTCGTAGTGGCCCAGGCGCGCCTCGAACCACCCGATGGCGCTGAGCGTCCTGGCTTCCACGGTCCGGTTGCCCGTCCGCCGGTAGAGCTCCAGCGCTTCGTGTGCCCGGTCGATCGCCTCGGCGGGCATCCCGAAGCGGTCCAGGACGACGGCCGTCGAGTAGCGCGCCACGGCCTCGCCCTCCACGTCGCCGATCTCGTGGAACGTGGCGGCGGCCCGCGCCAGCTCGGCCAGGGACTCGTCGCGCCGCCCGAGGTCGGAGTAGGCGTTGCCGAGCAGGCGGTGCGTCACCGCCCGCGCGGCCACGTCGCCGAGCCGCCGCGTCGCGGCCATCGCGGTGCCGAGGCACGCGACCAGGTCGTGCCGGTGGCCGTACCAGTACAGGAACGACGTGAACGTCCACGGCAGCTGCCAGGCGTGCACGTCCAGGCCCGTGGTCGCGGCGCGGTCGACCGCCGCCAGCACGCAGGCGTACTCGGCGGTGAACCACGCCGCCGCCTCCCGCCGCGACGGGATCGGGCGCACCACGACCCCCGGTACCGGCGGGGCGAGCGCGACGGGGTGGCGGAAGGGCTCGATCGCCAGCGACGCGGCGAACCCGGTGTGCAGGTAGTGGTCCAGCACCCGCAGGACGGCGGCGTCCCGATCGGCGGGATCCTCCTCGGCCAGTTCCGCCGCGTAGGCGCGCAACAGGTCGTGGCACCGGAACCGGCCGGGCGTGTGCTCCTCCAGCAGGTGCGCCCGGGTCAGCTCGGCCGCGACCCGCCGGGTGGACGACACGTCCGCTCCGAGCAGCGACGCCGCGGCGTGCAGGCCGGTGTCCGGTCCCGGCGCCACGCCGAGCAGCCGGAACAGCCGCGCGGCCGGCGCCGGGAGCGTGCGGTAGGACCAGGAGAACACCGCGCGCAGGCTGGTCCGCGGGTCACCGGCGTCCAGCACGTCCAGCCGGTCCTGCTCGTCGCCCAGCTCGTCCGCCAGGTCCCGCAGCGGCACGTGCGGCACCGCGCCCGCCCGCGCCGCCGTCACGGCCAGCGCCAGCGGCAGCCGCGCGCACCGCTCGACCAGCAACCGGACCGCCTCCGGCTCGGCCGCCGCCCGCCTCCCGCCCAGCCGCAGCGCGAGCAGCGCCTCCGCCTCCTCGCCGTCGGGCACCGCCAGCGGCACCGCGTGGGCGCCTTCCTCGGTCACCAGGCTGGTGAGCCGGTCGCGGCTGGTGACCACCACCCGGCTGGGCGAATCCCCACCGGGCAGCAGCGGCCGCACCTGCTCGGCGTCCGCCGCGTTGTCCAGCACGATCAGCATCCGCCGGGTCGCCACCCGGCTGCGGTACAGCGCCGCCTGGGCGTGCAGGTCCACCGGGATCGAGTCCGGCGGCACGCCCAGGGCGTCGAGGAACCCGCGCACCGCCTCGGCGGGCAGCAGCGGCGCCGAGATCGGGTCGACGCCGCGCAGGTTCACGTAGAGCTGCCCGTCGGGGAAGCCGTCGGCGTTGCGGTGCGCCCAGTGCAGCGCCAGCGCGGTCTTGCCCACGCCCGCCATCCCGTCGATCACCACTGTCGGCGTGTCGTCCAGCAGCACGTCGAGCGCGTCCAACTCGGCGTGCCGCCCGCTGAACTGCGGGCTGTGCGCGGGCAGTTGGCGCGGCACCGCACCGTCGACCGGCGGGCCCGGCTCGCCCGGCACGCGCACCCAGGCCGTGCCGGTGGTCTCCTTGACCGTGAACCGGACCCGGCGGAACGCGTCCGGCTCGCTCGCCGGGCTGTGCCGCACGACCTCGTCGTGGAACCAGTCCGAGACGACCAGCACCAGCGGCGCGGCCGACCCGGCGAGCGCGGCCCTCACCGGCGGGGCGTCGAGCAACCGGAACGTGTGGTTCACCGCGACCCCGACCACCCCGTGGTCGTCGAACCGGACCTCGCCCGCGTGCACGGCCACCCGCAGCCGCATCCGCTCCCCGGCACCGCGCCCGGCGTTGTGCCCGCGCACCTCGGCGAGCAGCGCGTCCGGCAGCACCTCGGTGAACAGGCCCTTCACCACGTCCGGCGGCGCCAGCACGAGCACACCGTCACCCCGGTCCTCGTGGTGGCACGCCTCCCACGGGATGCCGCACACCCGGAACGCCGAGAGCAGGGCCGAGTACAGCCCGTCGCGCACCGCGACCCGATCGCGGTTGGAGCGGCCCTGATCGCTGAAGCCGGCGACGTCGACGGCCAGCACGGTGCGGTGGACGGCAGGCTTCACACTCACGCTATCGGCCCAAGCCGGCACCGCGTTCCCCTCCGCCGGGACACCGTTCGGCCGCCTGCCGGTCACGGTGCGGTACCGGCGGACAGTCGCAGCCGGGACGCGTGCCGGGGTTGCGCTCATCCGAAGCGACGATCGCGAGTTGTCCGCGGGCGGCTCTAGCCTTGGCCGCGCACGGGGGTGTCGCCCCCGTTCTCCCGTCGATGAAGGGTTGCGAGTGCGTAAATCATTATCGGCGGTGGCTTCGGTCGCCGCTGTGCTGGTCGCCGTCGTGCTGTCTCCTGGCGTCGCTTCCGCGGCGACCCCCGGGGAGGCGTGCCAGATCGCCAACACCGGCTACCTGTACCCGGTGAGCGTGCCCGGCGGTGCCACGTACTACCTGGGGTATCCGTCGTACTTCCGGGTGGTGGCCTACGGGACCAGCGTGACCTACTGGGGGCACGGCAACGGGCTGCCCGACGGGTACATGAGCCGCAGCGCCGTCAACCAGGCCACCTGCGGCTGATCGTCGCGGCGGCGGGGCTGAGGGCCCCGCCGCCGTCGCGGGCCGGGTTCGGCTTCTGCGAACCCGCGCGGCGAAGGTGCCCGTTGCGACTTCCCGTTGCGCGAAGCGGGATTTCATGGCCGACGCGGCAGGTGGATAGCGTCGATTTCATGGAATGGAGCTTTCACTCGGCCGAAGAGCTCGTGGCCGCGTTGCGCGCCGGTGCGGTGACCTCGGTCGAACTGACCGACGAGGCGATCGCCCGGATCGAGCGCGACGACGAGGTGATCAACGCGATCTGCGTGCCGGACTTCGACCGTGCCCGGGCCGCCGCCCGTGACGCGGACCGGGCACGGGCGCGTGGCGAGGACCGGCCGCTGCTCGGCGTTCCGGTGACGGTCAAGGAGTCGTACAACGTCGCCGGGCTGCCCACGACCTGGGGCATGCCGCCGCACCGGGACTACGTGCCGGCCGAGGACGCGGTGCAGGTGTCGCGGCTCAAGGCAGCGGGCGCGGTGGTGCTCGGCAAGACCAACGTGCCGTTGGGGTTGCAGGACATCCAGACCTTCAACGACCTCTACGGCACCACCAACAACCCGTGGGACCGCGGTCGCACGTCTGGTGGGTCCTCCGGCGGGTCGGCGGCGGCGCTGGCGTCCGGGTTCGGCGCGCTGTCCCTCGGCTCCGACCTCGCCGGCTCCCTGCGCACCCCAGCGCACTTCTGCGGCGTCTACGCGCACAAGCCGACGCTCGGGCTGGCGGCCACCCGCGGGATGGTCCCGCCGTCCGAACCCGCCCTGCCGGTCGACCTGGACCTCGCCGTCGTCGGTCCGATGGCGCGCACCGCCCGCGACCTCGCGCTCCTGCTCGACGTCATGGCCGGGCCGGACCCGCTGACGCTCGGCGTGGCGCACCGCCTGGCACTGCCGCCCGCCCGTCACGAGCGGCTCCGCGACTTCCGGGTCCTGGTCCTCGACGAGCACCCGCTCATCCCGACCGGGGCTGCCGTGCGGGCGGCCGTGAACCGGGTGGCCGACGCGCTCGCCGACGGCGGCGCCCGCGTCGAACGACACAGCCCGCTGCTGCCCGATCTCACCGAAGCCGCGACGCTCTACATGCGGTTGCTGATCTCGGGCTCCGTCGCGCGCTTCCCCGTCGGATCGCACGAGCAGTTGCGCACCCGCGTCGCCGGACTGGACGCGGACGACGAGAGCCTGAACGCCGTGCGGCTGCGCGCCATGGTGTCCAGCCACCGCGACTGGCTGGAGGCGGACAACCGCCGCGAGCTCCACCGCCACGGCTGGCGACGGCTGTTCGCCGAGTTCGACGCCGTGGTGTGCCCGATCACGCCGACGCCCGCGTTCCCGCACGACCACCACCCCAACCCGCTGGAACGGCACCTCGACATCGACGGCGCCGCGCACCCCTACTTCGACCAGCTCGTCTGGGCCGGCCTCGCCACCATGCCCGGCCTGCCCGCCACCGCCGTCCCCGCGGGCCGGTCACCCGAAGGCCTGCCGGTGGGAGTGCAGCTCATCGGCCCGATGCACGAGGACCGCACCCCGCTGCGGCTGGCCGAACTGCTCGAGCCGGAGACCGGCGGCTTCCAGGCGCCGAAGCGGACCGAACGACCCGTCAGGGTCGCCGGTGACCGGTAGCGTCACCGTCGCACGATCGATCACCACGGCCGCCGCACGGGAGCCAGCCTTGACCACCGCACTGATCATCGGCGACGTCCAGCGGGGCATCACCGGCAACTACCCGTTCACCCGGCAGGTGGTGCCGCCGATCACGGACCTGCTCCCGCGCGCCCGCGCCGCCGGCGTGCTCGTCGTGTTCGTGCACTTCGCCTTTCGGGCCAACGGAGCCGACCTGCCGCCGAACAACGAGCTGTACCGCACCTTCTACGACGCCGGTGACGCGTTCCACGAAGGATCAGCCGGGACCGCGATCGACCTGCCCGTCGCGGCGGAGGACGTCGTCGTGCTGAAACGGCGCGCCAGTGCGTTCGCCGGCACGGACCTCGACCTCGTGCTCCGCGCCCGCCACGTCGACGCGGTCGCGGTCGCCGGCGTCGCCACCAGCGCGATGGTGGCCGCGACGTGCTACGACGCCTCCGACCGCGGCTACCGGGTGACCGTGCTGCGCGACGGTTGCGCCGACGGCGACCCGGCGGTGCACGACTTCTTCGTGGACACCGTGTTCCCGGGCCGGGGATTCGACGTGGTGGCCTGTGCCGACTGGTCTTGAGGGCGTCGCCGGCCGGTGCACAATGGCGGGATGGATGTCGGTCTGTGGGTCGCCGCCATCGCCACCGGCCACGTCCTGGTGACGATCATCGCCCTCGCCCTGCGGGACATCGGATCACGCGGTCGCCGTGACGACGACGCTCCCGGTCCCGAGAGCTCCGGCGGCGGTGGCGGCGGCTGAGCCGATCCGCCGGCGCCGGCGTCGGTCCGCACGACGCCGGCACCCGGCCCGCGAGTCAGGTCACCCGATCCCGCGAGTCCACTCGGCGACCGCGCGGTGGTAGCCCGGGGCGTTCGGGGAGAAGTTGAGCGAGTGTCCGTAACCGGGGACGACGTAGGCGCTCAACCGGGCCTCGGGCGCGTAGAACCGCCCCTCCGACACCCGCAACGCCTCGCTGGACGAGCAGTCCGCGCCCAGCGGCGGGCCGCAGAAGTTCCCGTCCCGGCCACCCATCACCACCATGACCGGCACGGTGATCTTCCGGGACAGCGGGACGAGCTCGCTGATCAGCACGGTGCCCACGGTCTCCGTCGGCGTGACCACGTCCTTGGTCGCCTCGTCGAACTCGAGCGCGCCCGGCTCGATCGGGGCGGGCGCGTGGAACGACGAGTGCCGCGAACCGACGATCGTCGTCAGGTACCCGGGATCGAGGCCGCGACCGGTCAGCCGGGAGTCGAGCGTCACCGGGATCAGGGTGGTGAACACCGGCACGGCGCCGGGCAGGTTGATCTGGTGGCTGAGCCCCGTGATCACGACGCCGTCCACGTCCCGGTACGTGACCGCCTCCGCCGTGGCCACCGCGGAGCCGATCGAGTGGCCGACCAGCACGACCCGGTCGAACCGCGGCCGCAGCGACTCGACGACCGCGTGCACCGCCTTCGCCTGCGTGGTCAGGTTCAGCAGCACGCTCAACGGCTTGGTGCTGCGCCCGCTGCCGAGCCGGTCGATGGCGACGGTCGCGATGCCGGCCCGGTTCATGGCCTGCCGGTAGGACCGGGTCTCGGGCTCGTAGCCGATGTCCCAGTACGCGCCGTTGTAGGTGCCACCGGGCACCAGTACCTGCAGCGTCGTCGCACCCGGCGGCACGCACAGCCGGCCGTACACCGAGTGCGTCGTCAGGGCGATCCGCACCGGGGCCCTCACGTCCTCGCACGCGGTCTCCGCGCCGGCCGCGCCGGGCACGAGACAGAACCCGGCGGCGAGCAGCACGACGGCGCCGATCCGGCGCAAACGCGACCAACCCACGGAGAACGACCTCCAACTCAGTTTCGGGGGACCGCCGTCATCAGCATTCCGCTGGGGTAGGCGGCGGACGTGAACTTGACCCGCACCGGCTTGCCCGGCACGGGGACCAGCCGCCACCGCGCGGCGACGGTGGCGGCGGCGATGACGATCTCGGTCTGGGCGAACAGGTTCCCGACGCACTGGCGCGCGCCGGCGCCGAACGGGACGAACGCGCCCTTCGGTATCCGCGCGGCACGGTCGGGCGACCACCGGTCGGGGTCGAAGCGGTAGGGGTCCTCGAACGACGCCGGGTCGTGGTGCAGGGCGTGCGGGCTGAAGATCACCTCGGCGCCCGCGGGCAACGCCGCGCCGCCCAGCTCGACCGGCACGAGGGTGCGCCGCATCAGGAACCACACCGGGTACATCCGCAGCACCTCGTTGACGACCTGCCTGAGGTAGACCAGGTTCCCGACGTCGGCGAAGGTGGGCGTGCGGCCGCCGAGCACCTCGTCCACCTCGGCGTGCACCCGGCGCTCCACCTCCGGGTGCCGGGCGATCTCGTGGAACGTCCAGGCCAGCGCCAGCGCGGTGGTCTCGACGCCACCGACCAGCAGCGTCATGACCTCGTCGTGGACCTGCTCGTCGGACATGCCCGCGCCGGTCCCGGCGTCCTGGGCCATCAGCAGCACCGACAGCAGGTCGCCGCGGTCGACGCCGTCCTCCCGCCACCCGCGCACGACCTCCAGCACGATCGCGCGCATCCGGCCGATGGCCTCGTCGAACGCGCGGTTGCCCGGCAGCGGCAGCTTCTCCACGAACGACGGCGACACCGCGCGGACGATGCCGTGCTTGAGCACGGTGAACAGGGACCGGCGGACCTCCTCGACCGCGCGCTTGCCCAGTTCGGTGGAGAACAGCGCCTCGCCCACGATCGTGACGGCCAGCGCCTGCGCGTCCTCCTCGACCACGCGCACCTGGCCGGGACTCCAGCCGGCGGTCCAGCCGGCCGCGGCACGCGCCATGATCCCGGTGTAGTGCGCGATGCGGTGCTTGTGGAACGCGGGCTGCACCATCCGGCGCTGGCGCTGGTGGAACTCGCCGTCGGAGGTGGCCAGACCGTTGCCGAAGATCGGCCGGAACCTGTCGAACAACGCGCCCTTCCTGACCGAGGACCCCTTGGCGACCAGCAGTTCGTGGACCAATCGAGGATCCGTCACAAAATAGGTGCGCACCGTGCCGAGGTCAATTCGTACCACGTCACCGTGATTCCGCAATAATGCGGTGAACCGGTGTCGGCGGCGCAGCATCGACAACGTGTGCCCCAGCACGGGAAGGCGACCCGGTGCGACCGGGACGGACATATCCGCTCCTCGCCTGGTTGAACGGGACGGCCCACCATAGAAGCCGTTCGGGTGACATCGACAGTGCCGATCGGGTGACTGCGCACACTCCGGTGACGCAACGGCCCCCGAGGCCGGGTGGTTAGGATGATGACCTTCTCAATCGAAGGGGTGTTCGCAGTGGTGCAGTCGGAGTGGATTCCCCGCAGCGTGGACATTTCGGTGCCGAGCATGGCCCGCACCTACGATTACCTGCTCGGCGGTGCGCACAATTTCGCGGTGGACCGCGAACTGGCCGCCCAGGTCGAGCGCATCATGCCCGACGCCCGGTCCGCGGCCCGCGTCAACAGGGCCTTCCTCGGCCGGGCCGTCCGGCACATGATCGGGCAGGGCGTCACCCAGTTCCTCGACATCGGCTCCGGCATCCCCACCGTGGCCAACGTGCACGAGGTCGCCCAGGCCGTGGACCCGGAGTGCCGGGTCGTGTACGTCGACAAGGACCCGATCGCGGTGGCGCACAGCGAGCTGATGCTGGCGGCCGACGACCGCGCGGCCGTCGTGCACGCCGACATGCGCGAGCCGAGGGCGATCCTCGACCACCCCGAGACGCGCCGGCTGCTCGACTTCGACCAGCCGATCGGCCTGCTGGTGCTGATGATGCTGCACTGGGTGCCGGACGAGGCCGACCCGTGGGCGCTGATGGCGACCTACCGCGACGCCCTCGCGCCCGGCAGCCACCTGGCGATCACCCACGTCACCGCCGACCACCAGGACGAGAGCCTGACCGACGTCACGGACCTGATCAAGGACAGCCGCAGCGCCGACCAGCTCACCGAGCGCCCGCACGACCGGGTGCTGGCGCTGTTCGGCGACTTCGAGCTGATCGAGCCGGGCCTGGTCGGCTGCGCGGCGTGGCGGCCCGGCGGACCGGGTGACATCTCCGACACCCCGGAGATGAACATGGTGATCTACGGCGGAGTGGCCCGGAAGCCGTGACGCAGGCGTCGGAGCAGCCGGTCGTGCGACCCGACGCGCCGACTGCCGTCCCCCGGCCGGCAGGCCGCCGCGCACCCGAGCGAACGCAGGTCTGACACCGATGTCGCAGCCCGCCCAGGCTCCTCGACCAGGACCTCAGTCCCCGTCCCCGGACAGCGCCCGCGCCCGGGACCTCCTCGCCCGCAAGTGGACCTACCTGCTCGGCGCCGTCACGGCGACCGCCCTGACCAAGGACGACCTGGAACGGGAACTGCGCGCCCGGCTCGACGAGCTGTGCGCGGTCCTGGCCGCCGACCCGTTCGACGCCGCGGCGGTCGAGCGGATCGGCGAGGCCGTCGTCGCGACCGGGTACGCCGGCGAGGACGGGTTGCGCCGCACGGTCGAGGTCCTCGGCCGGGGGCTGCCCGCGCTGCCGGAGTTCCGGCAGGCCCCGGCGCACCGGATGGCGCTCGCGATCGGCGCCCTCGCCACCGGTTTCCTCACCGCGAACCGGCGGGCCGTGTTCGAGCAGCAGGAACGGCTGCAACTGTCGCTGCTCAAGTCCGTGCGCGACGCCAAGTGGAACCTGAAGGAGAGCGAGGCCCGGTTCGACGAGGTCGTCACCTCCTCGACGAACGGCGTCCTGATCGCCGACCTGGACGGCCGGCTCGTGCGGGCCAACGGCGCGATCGGCGAGATCCTCGGCCGCACCACCGCGGAGCTGACCGGGGCGAACCTGTTCGACCTCGTGCACCCCGACACGGTCGGGATGCTGCGCGAGGCGATGCTGGCCGCGGCCGAGGGCGCGCGGGACCGCGTCCGGCAGTCGCAGCGGCTGCTGCGCGCGGACGGCGACGTCGCCCGGATCTCGCTGACCGCGTCGCTGGTGGGCGGCGAGGACGGTGCGTCGCGCCACTTCGTCGTGGTGGTCGAGGACGGCACCGAGCTGGTGCTGTTGCAGAGCGAGCTGAACCGGCAGGCGCTGCACGACGTCCTCACCGGCCTGCCCAACCGCCAGTTCTTCAGCACCCACCTGGAAAGCGCGCTGAGACGGGCCGACCCGGCGCACGGCGTGACGCTGCTGCACCTCGACCTCGACGCGTTCGCGATGGTGTGCGACAGCCGCGGCCGCCGCGCCGGCGAACGGCTGCTGACCCACGTCGCGCAGCGGCTGAAGTCCGTGCTCGCGCGGGAGCGTGCGATGGTCGCCCGCCTCGACGGCGACGAGTTCGGCATCCTCATCGAGAACACGGCGGCCACGCCCGACATCGCCACCCTCGCCGCCGCGATCAACCGGGAGCTGGCCGAGCCCCTGTACGTCGACGGCCACGGCTTGGCGCTGCCCGCGTCGATCGGCGTCGTGCGCGGCGGGCGTGACGACGACCCGGCCGAACTGCTCCGGGCGGCCGACCAGGCGTTGCGGCGGGCCGGCACGGGACGGCGCGGGCAGTGGGAGGTGTTCGACCCGCACCGGGACATCGCGGACCGGGCGACGCGCGAACTGGCCGTCGGCATGCCGGGCGCGTGGGAGAGGGGCGAGATCACCGTCCGCTACCGGCCCGTGGTCGGGCTCGGTGACGGCGGCGTGGCGGGCGTGGAAGCGGTGCTGCACTGGGAACGGCCGGACGCGCCGATCGCGCACGAGCAGTGCGTGGAACTCGCCGAGCAGACCGGCCTGATCCTGCCGCTGGGGGAGTGGCTGCTCGCCACCGCCGGCCGCCAGGTCCACTGGTGGCGGCAGCGCAACGGCTTCGCGTCGCCGTTGACCGTGGCGCTGACCGCGCACCAGGCGCGCGACGCCGACCTCGTGCCCCGGGTGGTGCGCGCCCTGCAGAGCGCCGGCCTGCCGGCGAGCCGCCTCGTGGTCGGCATCCCGACGCGGGCCGCGACGGTGCCGGAGGTAGCGGACAACCTCGGTGTGCTGGCGGAGCTGGGCGCGCGGACGGCGTTGGACGACTTCGCCCTGGGCCCGGACGACTTCGCGGCCGGCCGGGCCCTCGGGGTGCACGTGATCCGGGTGGCCGGGCGCTGGGTGGACCTGAGGGCCGACGCCGGTCACGCGGACGCCCTGACCGCCGCGCTGCGCGACACGGGCGCGGTCGTCGCCGTCTCCGGCGTCACCACCGCGGATCAGGCGGCCTGGTGGCGGCGGGCCGGCGCGGACCTGGCCACCGGGGCGTACTTCGGCCCGGACGCGCCCGCTCCCGATGTCCCGGTGCGGTCCTGAGGCGGTACCAGAGATCGCCGCCGCCGACAGGGGTTCCCACAGTGCGGCACGGGGCGCGGTGCGGGAGGGGAGGCGGCATCCTGGCCGGGCGTCCCCCCCTTCGGCCGAGCCAGGAGACAAGCGATGACCGTGGAAGTGCAGCACCCCTTGAACGACGTCGACGTCCAGTCGGTCGGCAACCTCGTCGCGGCGGTCCGAGCGGACGCGACCAAGGCGAAGACCACCTGGGCCGCGCGCGTGGCGTGGCAGGGCGGGTTCCGGTCGGAGGCGCGGGTGCGCGGGTTCGACCCGACGCCGTCGGACGAGCCGTCGGCGCTGGGCGGCACGGACACCGCCCCGAACCCCGTCGAACAACTCCTGAGCGCGCTGGGCAACTGCCTCGCCGTGGGTTACGCGGCCAACGCCACCGTCGCCGGGATCGAGATCGACAACCTGACCATCGACCTCAAGGGCACCATCGACCTGCACGTCTTCCTGGGCCTCGCCGAGGGCCACGCGGGCTTCGACACCATCACCGCCGAGGTCCGGATCGACTCCGCCGCCCCGCGCGAGGACATCGAGGCGCTGCACGCGAAGGTCACCAACTCCTCCCCGGTGGGCCACACCCTCGTCCACGCCGTCCCGGTCGCCGTCGACCTGGCCTGAGCGGGACCACGCCGGCGGACCGACCGCACGTCGATCCGCCGGCGTCGCACGCGCCCGTCACAGGCTGCGGGCGGTGATGTCGCCGTACGCGGTGGTCGCGTGGATGTCGAGGCGGTCGGCCGCGCCGCCGGTGTTCCGGAGCGCGTTGTGGATCCGGCCGCAGGACGTGCCGCCGTCCAGGGAGGCGGCGACCCCGGCGGCGGCGCCGATCGACACGTCGCCGGCCCGGGTGCGCAGCACGACGGTGCCGCGCACGGCCTCGGTGATGCGGATGTCGCCCTTGCCGGTGCTGATCCGCGCGGAACCGCCGAGGCGGTCGACCGTGACGTCGCCGCCGTGCGTGGTGAGGTGGACGCTCGCCGCCTCGTCGAGCTCGACCGAGGCGTGCGAGCCCTCGAAGGCGACGTCGCCGAGTCGCCCGACTCCCTGGAACTCGACACCGGCCGCCTTGGCCCGGACGTCGGAACCGGCGGGCAGCCGGACCGTCACGTCGACGAACCCGGACGGCCCGAAGAACTGGTTCCGCGCCGAGGCCGTGATCCGCAGGACGCCGTCGCCGTACTCGACCGAGGTCCGCTCCGCGACCTTCACGTCACGGCCCTTCCTCGCGTCCGCCGGCAGCACCTCGACCGTGGTGTCGGCCCGATCGCCGGCGATGAACCGCACCCGCCCCGCGGGGATGTCGAGGACGGCGGAGATCGGGGCCGGGGTGGTGAACGTGCGCATCGTGCACTCCTCAGGGTTCGTTCGTGGTGGTCGTGATCGCTGACCTGATCACGGGAACCACGTTCGCCCCCTGCCCTGACACGACCCGGCCACCGCCCTGACACACCCCTGACACGACCGCCGTGGTGCGGTGCGCGCGCGTCAGGTGGCGGCGATCGTCAGCTTTCCGATCTTGTTCGTGGTCAGGAGGCCGAACCACACCGCGCCGGGTTGCTGGACGTTGATGTCGCAGGGGTAGGAGGCCGACGACGGCGTGCTCCACATCCGGACCTCGCGGGTGACGGGGTCGAACCGGGCGACCTGGTTGCCCAGGCCGACCAGCGCCGGGAAGCTGACCGAGAAGTAGATGTCGCCGTCGCTCGCCTCGGCGATCGGGCCCGGCATCGGCAGCGGGTTGCCGATGCTGCCCACGCCCAGCCCGTCGAGGATGCTCGTGAGCAGGCCGCCGACGCCCAGCAGCGGGTACTCGGTGATCCGGCCGGTGGTCGGGTCGATGCGGGCGATCTTCATGCCGAGGGCCTCGCCGACCCAGATGGTCCCGTCCGCGGCGGTGCGCACCCCGACCGGGAACGAGGCGGGCGTCGGCATCGCGTACTGGGTGAACACGTGGGTGTCCACGTCGAGGGTGGCGACCTTGTTCAGCTGCGGCAGGTCGAACACCACGGTGCGGCCCGGACCGGGCTTGATGATGCCGAACAGCGCGCCGGCCTGGCCCAGGACCTCACCCGGCACGGCGTACCTGCCCCACTGCCCGGTCACGGGGTCGTACCGGCCGATGGAGTCCAGTCCGCCGAGCGTGAACCACAGGGCGTCGTCCGGTTCGCGGGCGAGGTCGTTGGCCAACCCGAGGCCGCCGTGCAGCGGGATGCCCAGCGGCCGGGTGGCGAAGGCGTTCGCCCACGGCAACGGGAACTCCGTCATGCCGCCGTCGGCGGTGTCGACGCGGAGCAGGCTGTTGCCCGTCACCTGCGGCAGCCACAGGTCGCCCGCCGCGTCCAGGTCCATGCCGCCGGGCACCGACAGCGGCATCGGCGTGGAGAAGTCGGCGAACCGCCCGGTGGCCGGGTCGAACCGGGCGACCTGGCTGCTCAGGTACTGCTCGATCCACAGCGCCCCGCCGTGGTCGAACTCGACCTCGCACACGCCCCCGACCGGCAGCGACGACGGAACCGGGCCGTACTCGGTGATCGGCGTGCTCGCGCCGGCGTCGACCGGCGCGAGCACGGACGCGAGCAGCGCCACCGCGGCCGTCAGCGATCGTCCCCGCCGTGCTGGCCCCATCGTCCACTCCCGCGATCGACTGCCCGGCCCCGTGTCGCGTCGAGTAAAGCGGTTCCGCCGTCAAGCCACGCCGGCGATCACCCGATCGGCCGTCACCGGGGCGGGTCAGCGCCAGCCGAGCGCCGGCGCCACGTGGGTCAGGATGCTGTCCAGGACGTGGGCGTTGTAGTCGACCCCGAGCTGGTTGGGCACGGTCAGCAGGAGCGTGTCGGCCTCGGCGATGGCCTCGTCCGCGGCCAACTGCTCGACCAGGACGTCCGGTTCGGCGGCGTACGTGCGGCCGAAGATGGCCCTGGTGTCGGCGTCGATGTGGCCGATCTTGTCGGTGCTGTCGCCGTCGTCGCCGAAGTACGCGTGGTCGAGGTCCGAGGTGAGCGCGAAGATGCTGCGCGACACCGAGACCCGCGGCTCGCGCTGCCACCCGGCTTCCGTCCACGCCTTGCGGAACGCCCGGATCTGCTCGGCCTGCTGCACGTGGAACGGCGCCCCGCCCTCGTCGTTCTTCAGCGTCGAGCTCATCAGGTTCATGCCGTGCTCGGCCGCCCACACGGCGGTGGCGTTGGAGCCGGCACCCCACCAGATGCGGTCGCGCAGGCCGGGGGAGTGCGGTTCCAGGCGCAGCAGGCCGGGCGGGTTGGGGAACATCGGCCGCGGGTTGGGCTGGGCGAAACCCTCGCCCTCCAGCACCTTCAGCAGCACCTCGGCGTGCTTGCGGGCCATGTCGGCGTCCGTGTCGCCCTCGCTCGGCTGGTAGCCGAAGTACCGCCACCCGTCGACCACCTGCTCCGGCGATCCCCGGGAGATGCCGAGCTGGAGCCTGCCACCGGCGATGAGATCGGCCGCGCCCGCGTCCTCGGCCATGTACATCGGGTTCTCGTACCGCATGTCGATCACGCCGGTGCCGATCTCGATGCGCTCGGTCCGGGCGCCGATCGCGGCCAGCAGCGGGAACGGCGCGGTCAGCTGCCTGGCGAAGTGGTGCACCCGGAAGTAGGCGCCGTCCGCGCCCAGCTCCTCCGCCGCCACCGCCAGGTCGACGGCCTGCAACAACGCGTCGGAGGCCGTCCTGGTCCCCGAGTGCGGGTTGTCCGACCAGTGCCCGAAGGACAGGAAACCGATGTTCTTCACACCAGGGTCAACGCCTCCCCGCACTGGTTGATTCCTCAACTACCCCGGCGGGACCCACTCGGGGGAGTGACTCCGGCCACGCGGCGGCTGCCTCGACCGGTCCGGCCGCCGCGCCGGGTTCTTCGCGGACAACCACGTCGCCGACCGGGGAGAGGCGTACCGCCGAGGTGGCGCTAGGCTGCGGCGATTCGGTGGCGGGTTCCCACGCCCGACCCGCTTGCCGGACTTCGTCGACCTGAAGACGGGTGATCGCGTGACGCGGCGGCTCGCGGTGCTGATTCGTGGCCTTCCGGGAACGGGGAAGACGACGACGGCGGCTCTGCTGAGGGACGCGCTGCCCCCTTCGGTCCGGGTGTCGGACGATTCCGTCCGGTACATGGCGCATCCGCGCGACTTCACCGCCTTCACCCTGGTGGCGTCCGAACTCGCGTGCCTGGACCTCGCGCTGTCCTATTGCGACAGCGGCTTCCTGCCGATCGTCGACGGCGTGTTCGAGGACGTCGACCTCCTGGCGAGCCAGGCGCTGCGCTTCGAGCGGCGCGGCCACCGGCTGATCACGATCTCGCTGGCCGCCGACGTGGAGGACCTGCTGCACCGCAACCGGCTCCGCGACCCGCTCCAGCGGGTGGACGAGGCGCGGATCCACCACCTCCACTCGACGTTCCGGCCGGTCGGCGTGCCCCTCGGCATCCGCGGGAAGCTCCCCGAGGAGGTCTGCGACGACGTGCTCGACATCATCGGGCTCGAACGGTCCGAGGTCGCGCCGCCCGCTGTCGGCGACGACGAGGTCGACCTGCTCTTCCTCCGCCACGGCGCGCCGGAGCACCCGGACGACCCCACGACGGGGCTCTCGGCGACCGGCCGCGCCGAGGCCGTGGCCGCGCGGGCGGCGGTGCGCAGGTTCGCCCCGGACGTCGTCCTCAGCTCCGACTTCGCGAGCGCGTGGGAGACCACCCGGCTCGCGACCGCGGGGCTGGACGTGCAGGTCGAGCGCGCCGAGGCGCTGCGGGAACGCATTCTCCCCGCGGGCGACGGCGGCCGGGTGGACATCGAACCGGACGAGTCGTGCGGGACGGCTCGGGCACGGGTGCTGTCCTTCTTCGACGGTGTGCTCCGCGAGCACGGCGGCAAGCGCGTTCTCGTCGTGGGTCACGGTGGTCCGCATTCGTGGTTGGTGGAGCGGGCCGTCGGGACGGACCTGGAAGACGCGCGCCGACTGCGGTGGGACACCGGCTGCTTCAGCCGGTTCACCCTGTCACCGGAGCGGACGCGCCTGGAGGCGATGAACCTGCCGCCCAGCGCGGTGGTTCCCGGCCTGCGGCTCGGCGCGGTCTAGCCCGGCGGCCGGGGCCACGACATCCCGGGCGGGGAGGTCCCGCGTGCCGCGAGGACCCGCACGACGTGGCGTCGGACGTCGATGGGCACGGTGCCCGTCGCGGAAGGCGCGACGAGCACCGTGGATCGGGAAATCAGTGCACGTGACGCATGGTGTTCTCCTCTCGTCGGCCGGGTGCGGTCAGCCCCAACCCAGGTCGAGCCGGTCGAGGCCGCGCAGGGTGGCGTTGCGGCGGAACTGCGGTTCGGCGAGCAGCCGGAGCGGTCGGTGTCGGCGGGTCAGCGCGTCGAGGACGGTGCCGGTCAGCAGCAGGGCGAGAGGCGCGCCCAGGCACGCGTGCGGGCCGCGGCCGAACCCCAGGTGGGGGTTGGGCTTGCGGTCCAGGCGCAGCGAGTCCGGGTCGTCGAAGACCCGTTCGTCCCGGTTGGCCGCCGCGATCAGGACGGTGACGACCTCGCCGCGGCGGACGGGGTGCCCGTTGACCTCGGTGTCCTGCAGGCACCCCCGGGCCTCGGCTTGGACCGGACCGGCGTAGCGCACGAGTTCGTGCAGCGCGGTGTCCGTGACGCCGCCGGCCAGGGCGTCCCACGAGCCGGGGAAGTCGAGGCAGGCCAGCAAGGCGTTGCCCAGCAGCCTCGCCGCCGACTCGTAGCCGGAGTGCAGGACGACGCGCAGCGAGTTGCGCAGGACCAGCTCGTCGACCGGCTCGGCGTCGCGGTGGGCGGCCAGGTGCCCGGCCACGCCACGGCCGGGCACCGGTCGGTCGAGCCACCGACCGGCCAGCTCGGCCAGGGCGGCGCGCGCGACGCGTCCCGGTTCGACGGTCTCCGGGCGCAGCGCGTAGTCCATCGAGTCGACGATGTCGGCCGAGATCCCGTGGAACCCGTGGCCCTCGGGGGGATCCACGCCGAGCACGTCGGTGATGGTGTCCAGCGCCAGCGGTGCGGCGAACTCGGCCATGAAGTCGAACGACGGCCGGTCGGCCAGTGCCGCGACCCGGTGCTCGACGTTGTCGGCGAGGCGTCGACGCACGCCGTCCCAGTCCAGGGTGCGGAAGGCGTGGACCAGCAGTGCCCGCACGGCGGTGTGCTCGGGCGGGTCGACGGTCTGCACGGACAGCGCGGCGTCCGGGGTGTCCTCCCCGAGCCTGCGCCAGTCGGAGCAGAACCGGTCCGCGTCGGCGAGCACGGTCGAGCAGTCCTGGAGCGACGCCGCCACCCAGGAACCGAGGACCTCGCTCCACCACAGCCCCTCACGGCGCCGGAACGGCTCCCAGGCCGAGGCGGGGTGCCGCAAAGCCCGTGGGGACAGCAGGTTCTCGATCGGGTCGCCGACCGGTGCTTCGATCACCGGGAACCTCCAGCCCTCGACCAGCAACACCAGCCAACACAGCACGGCCCGCGCGAACCGCACAACCCCGTCCGTGGCCTTTCACCCGTCGGTGACGCCCGCCGTCCACTTGCGGGTGGGACGTACGCGAAATCCGCCACGGTCCGTGTCGCTGCTCGTTCACCCCATCGCACGGCGCGGTCGGACGTGCGTCACCAGGCCCAGGTCGCCATGCCCGCGTCCACGGCCAGGGGAAGCCAGGTGACCAACCCGGCCCGGACCCGGGAGACGTCCCACGCGCAGGTCCGCGCGGTGGCGGTGGCCGCGGCACGCAGGGAGCTGCCCCCGCCCGCGCACAGGCTCAGGAAGGCGTGTTGCCAGGGCGCCAGGACGTGGACCCGGACGCGGTAGCCGGTGCGGGCCACGGCGTAGTGGGTGTCGGCGGGCGCGGGGACGGCGGGGCGGTCGCCGCGGTCGGCGGCGGCCAGGGCGTCGAGCAGGGCGAAGTCGAGGTGCGGCAGGCGCAGGCCGGCCGGGGTGCGCACGGTCAGGTCGGGGAACGCCATGACCGTGAGCGGGTCCAGGGGCCGGTGGTCGGGGTCGGTTTCCACCCCTGGCGCACGGCGGGACTCCGCGCGTGCCCGTTCCAACCGGGCCAGGGCGGTCGGCAGCGCGTCCGGCGAGCCCGGGGGCTCGTCCGGGTCGGGGCGGGTTTCGTGGAGGAAGTCCGCGAAACCCGCCCCGAGGTCGAACAACGAGGGCGACCTCGGCGGGTGGGCGGCGAGGTAGCCCTCGACGAACAACCCGAACACCTGGTCGCCGACCAGCGCGTGGAGGGCGGGGTACTCGGCTCTCAGGCACTCGTGCAGCCGTGCGCGGTAGCCGTGGGCGTAGATCTCGAGGCGTTCCGCGGCCTTCAGCCGGTCCGAGCCTCGCACGACCTCCGCAACCCGGAGAGCGGGTCCGGCGCCGGTGCGCCTCGTGCACGCGTTCAGCATCCACTGCTGGAGGGTGGCCAGGTCCGGGTCAGCCATGAGCCCGGTTTCCCACCGGCAGCCCCCCGGCGCGGACGTCCGCGGCTTTCGCCAGTTCGGCGACGAGTTCCGGGAACGGCGGGATCTCGGCGTCCCACTCCAGCAGGGTGGCCACCCCGCCGGTGCGCTGGTGGACCAGCGCGTAGAGCGGCCAGACCTCGTCGGGCACGGGCCGGTCGTGGGTGTCGAGCAGGAAGTGGCCGTGATCGCTCGGCCCGGCGAGGTGGACCTGGACGATGTGCTCCGCCGGCAGGTTCTCGACGTAGGTCACGGCGTCGAAGCCGTGGTTGGTGGCGCTGACGTGGACGTTGTTGACGTCCAGCAGCAGGCCGCAGCCGGTGTCGTCGGCCAGCCGGGCGAGGAACTCCCACTCGGGCAGCTCCGACGCGTGGAACTCCAGGTAGGTGCTCGGGTTCTCCAGGATCAGCGGTCGGCCGAGGTGGTCCTGCACCGCGCGGACCCGGTCGGCCACGTGGGCGAGGCTGCGCCGGGTCAGCGGCATCGGCAGCAGGTCGTGGCTGGTCACCCCGTTCACCCCGGTCCAGCACAGGTGGTCGGAGATCCACGCCGGGCGGACGCGGTCGGCCAGGGCGCCGAGCTTGCGCAGGTAGTCGGTGTCGAGCGGGTCCGTGCTGCCGATGGACAAGGACACCCCGTGCATCACCACGGGTCGGTGAGCCGTCACGTGGTCGAGCACGTGCGAGGCGAAACCGTGGTGGTCGAAGAAGTTCTCGCTGATGATCTCGAACCAGTCGACGCCCCAGTCCTGCGGCGGGGTGTCCAGCAGGTGGCGGAAGTGGACGTCGCGCAGGCCGACCCCGTCACCGAGGTTCGGCAGTCCCAGGCGCCGCACCGGGCGGCTCACGTCGACGGGGGGAACGCCAGCCGGATGTCGTTCGGCGGCGGCGGGTCCTCCGGCACGGGCGTCTTCCGCTTCTCCATCACGGTCCGGAACGCGCGGTAGGCGACGCCGTACACGGTCTCGCCACGTGTGAAAGGCATCTCGCCGATGGCCTTCGGGGTGTCGCCGGGCTCGACGAAGTCGAACAGCCGCATGGTCCCGCTCTTCGGGAAGACCTGCGAGGCCGAGATGGGCACCGCGCAGCCGCCGAAGCCCCCGCACCTGTTGTCGCCCGGGGCTGAGTACACCGGGTCGTCGTCGCCCCGGGCCGGGACGTCGGTGATCTTGGACTTCACCAGGGCGAAACTGCACCCTCCACCGCCCTCGACGTCCTGCACGAAACCGCACCCGCCCTGCGCCTTGCAGGCGTTGGACCCGCGGCAGGAGTGGAAGACGTCCACGGTCGCGCAGTCGTTCGGGGCTTCCTTCCTGTTCTTGAAGTCGAGCGCTTGGCAGGCGTGCAGGAGCGTGTCCTCGTGCTCGGGCGTCCGCGCGCCGCTCAGGTCGGGCGCCTTGCGGAACAACGCCCAGCAGATCGCCATCCGGTCACCCGAGCCGACCATGGACGGATAGGGGAACGACGACACCCTCGGATTGGTCCAGTAGTCGTCGAGGACCGTGGTGATACCGGCGATCGAACCGACCGCGGCCTGGCTGATCGTGCGGTACATCCCGGGGTCGAGGCCCAGGCTGTTCATCGCCCGGGCGATCTCCTCCGGGCTCGGCAGGTCGTACTCGTCGGCGGTCCACTCCTCGGTGACCAGGTCACCGGCGCGCCAGGGTTCCTTCTGGTCCTCGCGCCACTTCGGCCACGTCGTGAAACCGTACTCGGTGCACAGTTCGCCCAGTGCGAAGAAGCGTTCGAAATGGTCGAGGAGGCCGTTGTCGTACCGTGCCACGGCATCCGCCGAGTCCGTCAACAGGCCCTTGTCGTCGTACCTGGGGTAGTTGACCTCCAGCGCCTCCCGGTCGGCCTGGTACTTCACGTCGACCCCGCGCGGGCGCTCCCGCGGCAGTTCGCTCCCCTCGCCCTGATCGGTGATGGCGCTGATCATGTCCCAGACCCGCTGGAGGGAAGGGCGGACGAGGGTCGTCTCGAAGCCGTGGAACTCCCTCTTCGGGCGACCGGACGGGTCGTCGACGTTGAACAGGTCCCGCTGCACGTAATCGCAGCTGTAGACGTGGTGCCAGAGCGTTTCCCCCAGGTTGTCGTCGTAACGCAGGTTCAGGTAGTCGTAGTAGCACAGGTACATGTGCCCGATCGTGCCGAACATCGGGAGGTCTTTGTCGGTCTTGTCCGGCGTCCACCCGGTGAAGGGCACGGTGGGGAAGTACTTGTGCTTGGCTTCGGGCTTGATCAGCCCTTTGGCGATGTCCTCGGGCGCCTCGATCGCCTGGAACAGGTCGACCTGGCGGTGGTCCACCGCCCCGAGGTTCACCCTGATGGTCGACGGGTGGTCGGTGTCGGCCAGGTCGATGATGTGCGGGATCACGGTCTTGTCCGGCCCGTAGCAGGTCCAGCCGTGGTTCTCGTCCTGCAGCAGCGGGTTGGTGAAGTCCGGTGGGACGCCGACGCGACTGGCGAGGTTCGCCGCCATCTGCACGTGCAACATCTCCTCGATGAACACCGAGAAGATGATGTTGTAGGCCTTCTCGTTCGGCGTTTCCGGATGTGCGGTGGTCGCCGATCCCGGCCACAGGCGGCCCTGGTAGAAGGTCTCGCCCTTGCCGGTGATCTGGTGCATGCCCTGGATCGAGGTCATCGCGGCCATGTAGAGCGGGATCGTGAACAGTTCGACGCTCACGGCGGCCTGGGCGATCGCGCGCAACGCCGAGATGTCGGTCTCCCGGCACTCGGCCGGCCGGGGTTTCGACGTCACGGTGGCGACGGACTGGTCCATGGTCACCCTTTCGGGTTCGGGGGCGAAATCGGGATCGGTCGACGCGGACTTCCTTCGACAGTAAGGGACACGGCGCATTTCCCCGCGTGCTCGAAAGGGGGATTTCCGACGACGAGGTGTAGCCGCACGGCGCGTGCCCGCGCGATCGGTTCGCCATTACCTGAAGGGGGGTTCCCGGCCACGACCGGGTTCCGCGTCCGGGTGGCACGCGGCCGTTGTGCGAGCCTGGACGTCGGTCGCCGATCGTCGCAGTGGTCAACACCGCCATGTGGGGAAGTCGAACGATGCGCAGTGCCGGGACAACGCGAATCCGTCGTGGTCGAGCGGGCGTGCTCGTCGCGCTCGTGTGTTCAGCCCCGCTCGTCGCCGTGGCACCGGTCGCGGCGCAGCCACCAGGACCGCCCGGCCGCGCCCACGCCGACGTGCTGTTCATCGGGGCGCACCCGGACGACGAGTTCCAGTCGCTCGCCGCGTTCGGCCAGTGGATCGAGGACAACCGCCTGAGCGTGGCCGTCGCGACGATCACCCGCGGCGAGGGCGGTGGCAACGCCGTCGGCCCGGAGGAGGGCGCGCCCCTGGGGTTGCTGCGGGAGGGGGAGGAACGCCGGGCTGTCGGGCTCGTCGGCATCAAGGACGTCTACTACCTCGACAAACCCGATTTCTGGTACACGCTGTCCGCGCCGTTGACCGCCTCGGTGTGGGACGGCCCGCCGCAGCGGGCCGACACCCTGGAACGGCTCGTGCGGTTGATCCGGGCGACCACGCCGAAGGTCGTGGTGACGATGGACCCCCGTCCGTTCGACCAGCACGGCGCCCACCAACTGGCCGGGCGGTTGGCCGCCGAGGCGTTCCTGCGAGCGGGCGACGCCAACGCCTTCGGCGACCAGATCACCCGTGAGGGGCACCGGGCCTGGCAGGCCGACCGGTTGCTCGCGCAGTACTGGGACTACCCGGGACCGACCGGTCAGGCCTGCGCGACGGCGGACCTGACGGACCCCCGCACCGGCCTGCCGCTGGAAGGCGTGTGGGAGGGCACCTGGTCCCGGCGGTACGGCACGACGTGGGCGCAGCGGGAACGCGACGCCGCCCGGGTGTACGTGTCGCAGGGGTTCGGCTCGCTGCCGGCGAAGATCGACACACCGAGGGACAGGCTGGGCTGCGACTGGTTCACCGTGCTGGCCGACGGCGGCAAGCCCGTCCCACCGCGCCCGGACCGGGAGTTCAAGCCGCTCTACGACGAGTTCGCGCAGTGGGCGTCCGGAGTGGGGATGCCGTGGCTGGCCGACCGGGCGCAACCCGACTACCCCGCCAACCCCTCCACCACCGTCGAGCAGGCCACCAGGGAGCCGGTCGTGGACGGCAGGTTCGACGCGGGGGAGTACCCCGGTGACGCGCTGCGCCTCGTGCACTGGCAGGGAACGCCGTGCAGGGACGACGACGACTGCTCGGCCACCACGCACCTGTCCCGGTACGGCGATCACCTGTACGCGTTCTTCGACGTCACCGACGACGTGCGCGGCACCGCGCTGCCGTCGGACGACTGCAAGCGGCACTGGCGCACCGACTCGGTGGAGCTGACCGTGGATCCGCGCGGCCGGTCCGACGACACGTCCACCACCTACAAGCTCGCCGTGCTGCCGTTCACCTCGGACGACGGCTCGTGCGCGTCCAGGGACGCGGACCAGCACCAGGGCCCGGCGGACGGCGTCGAGCACGCGTCCGTCCTGCGGGACGGCGGTTACGCGGTCGAGGTGAGGATCCCGATCTCCGTGCTGCCGGACCGGGTGGACCCGGACGCGATGACGGTCAACGCGCTGCTCTACGACTCCGACACCCAGGACAAGACGGGGAAGACGCGGTTGGCGTGGTCACCTTTCGGCAGCGCCCAGGCCGACCCGTACGTGTGGGGCCCGGCCCGGCTGCCGGACTACACCCCACCGGCACGCGAACAGTCCGAACCGGTCATCCCGACCGAGGCCGCGTCGAGCTGCCACTCCCGCGCGTCGAGGTTGCAGAGCGCTCGCACCGGCGTTCCGCTGGGCGTCGGACGCCCACCGGTGAGGTGTGGTCGGACCGACCGGCCCTGACACCACCCCTGTCGGCGATGCGGCCGGATCCCACCGCTGTCTTGGTCGACGAGCCGGAAAGCGCCGACGGCGTCCAGGAGACGCCGCTTCCGGTTGCTGCTTGCCGGGCGCGGGTAGGCGGGCGTGACGTCGAGGCACTGCCGGATGTCCAGGGCGTGGAGCCGGCGTCGTCACCCGGTGACCAGCCGCAGCACGACCGTGCCGCCGGTCGTGCCGACCAGCTGCACGGCGAGCACCCCGGCCTGCGGCTCGGGCGGTCCGGACGGCTGGTTCGAGCACGACATGCCGCCGCCACCGGGCGTGAACGTCGCCGTGCAGAACCCGCTGAGCGAACCGCTGCCGCCGGTGTGGGGCAACGTCAGCTCGAAGTCGATCCCGTCCGCGTGCACCGCCCGCACCGCCAACGTGCCCGATCCGGTCGACCCTCCCAGGGGGATGTCCACCGGCCCGGAGACCACCACTTCGCACGTCCCGTCCGCGCAAGCCGCGTAGTCCGTGCCGTTCGCGGCGGTCGGCGTCGGCTGGGTCGTTGTCGTGGTTGTCGTGGTGGTGGTTGTCGTGGTGGGAGCGGGGACGGCGGTGCCCGACACCGTGCCGCAACCCGCCGCGGCCAGTGCGGCGAGCACCCCGCCGGCGAGCAGCAGCCGGTCCACCGTGGAGGACGTCATGCCGTCGAGCCTGGCAGAACCGCCGCCTCACGCCCCGCGGCGGTCCGGAACCTGCCAACCACCCCGCGTGCTCAGCTCTCCAGCCGGGACAGCGCGAAGGCGGTCAGGAAGCCCACGACGGTGATCAGGCCGATCCACAGGTGGGCGTTCTCGAAGGCCTCGGGGATCATGGTGTCGGCGACCATCGCCAGGATCGCCCCGCCCGCCAGCGCGGTGATCGCGGCCAGCACCGCGCCCGACGCGCCGCCGAGCACGCCGTAGCCCAGCATCGCCGCCAGCCCGCTGATCAGGGTGATCCCGCCCCACAACCCGAACACGTAGGCGCGACTGCGTCCGGCCTGCCGCATGCCCGAGGCGCTGGACAGTCCTTCCGGGACGTTGCTGATGAACACCGCCGCCACGGTGACGACGCTGACCGCCCCGCCGCCGAGCAGGCTGGTGCCGATCACGATGGACTCGGGCACGCCGTCGAGCAGCGCCCCGAGCGCGATCGCGGTGCCGGAACCGGACTGCTCGGACTCCGAGGGCTGCTGCCCGCCGGAACGCTTGCGGTGCCGCGCACCCCGCCGGGCCAGGGCGACGTTGGCCACCGTGTAGACCACCGCGCCGCCCATCGCGCCCAGGGCCGTGGGCAGCAACCCGCCCCGCTCGTGCGCTTCGGCGATCAACTCGAACGACACCGCCGAGAGCAGCACACCGCTGCCGAACGCCATCACGCTCGCCACGACCTTGGCGGGTATCCGGCCCAGGTAACCGACCAGCGCGCCCACCACCAACGCCGACCCGGCGATCAACCCCCAACCGCCCGCGACCAGTAGACCCGGCATCACCTCGCCCCCTTCGGACGCATCGTCACCCGCTCGTCACAGTGTCTCCGCTGGGCCGAACTACCCGCGGTGGGCGCGCGGAAACCACACGACAGTGGACTCCGCCCCGTTGCGGGCCTTCCCGGTCGCCTGCTAGCCGAGGACGGGCTGGTAGCGCAGGAGGACCGCGCCCGACGCGAAGGTGCGGTTCTCCACCAGTTCCAGCTTCAGCCACTTCTCCAGGGACGGGAAGAACGGTGTGCCGCCGCCGATCGCGGCCGGTGTGACCACCACGTGGAACTCGTCCACGAGACCGGCGCGGACCAGGGGCGCGGCCAGCGTGGCGCCGCCCACCTCCATCAGGCCGTCGGTCTCGGCCTTGAGCCGCCTGGCGACCTCGACCACGTCACCCCGTTCCAGCCTGGAGTTCCAGTCGACCGATTCCAGGGTCCGGGAGAACACCACCTTCGGCATCGCGAGCCACAGCCGGGCGTACTCGGCCTCCACCGGGGACACGTCGGGCGCCTGGCCGGCGGTCGGCCAGTGGGCCGACATCAGCTCGTAGAGCTTGCGCCCGTACAGCGACAGCGCGATCTGCCCGGTGCGGTCGTTCCAGTACCGGTGCAACTCCTCGTCCGGCGTGCTCCAGCCCAGGTCGCCGTTCGCGTCGACGATGTAGCCGTCCAGTGAGACGTTCATGCCGTAGGTCAGCGTTCCCATGGTGGTACAGGATGCCGGAACGCGGGATGACACGATGCCCGCCGGGCCGCTACGGGGGACGGAGTCCGTGATGATCACCGGTTTCGACAGCGTCGTGCTCGCCGCGGCACGCCCCGGACCCGCCCTCGGCCGGTTCCTGGAGCGATGGGGACGCGGGTGGCCCGACATGCGGGTCTCGGCCGGTGATCCGGCGCGATCACCGTTCGTCACGTGGCGGGACGAACGCCCGGTCCTCCCCGAGGCGCGTGGCGAGGTCCTCGTCGCCCGGGACGAGAGGATGCTGTCGGACTGGGACGAGCACGGCTACGAGGTGCCGGGCTCGTCCGCCGGCCCGTTCGCCCTGCTCTACGAGCCGTGCCCGGCGCCGCGGTTCCCGGCACTGGCCCAGGAGGACCCCTACGCCAGGGGCGCCCTCTTCGACCCGTACCAGATCACGATCGTGGGCGCGGCCCTGTCGCTGGTCACCATCGTCACCCCGGACGAGGACAGCGAGTTCTCCCGCCGCGTCATCGACGGCGTGATCGACGCACTCGCCGCGCAGGGCGGTCGACCGACGGGTGCTACCGGGGTTCGGGGCGGTCGAGGGAGGTGAACGCGACGGTGACGGTCAGGCCGCCTCGCGGGTGTGCGGTGGCGGTGAGGCCGGCGTGGTGGGCTTGGGCGACGGCGTCCACGATGGCGAGGCCGAGACCGTAGCCGTCACGCCGGCCGTGACGGTCGGGCGACAGTCTCTGGAACGGCTGGAAGAGCCTCTCGACCTGGTCCTGGGGGATGACCGGACCACTGCCGGCGACGGTGAGGTCCACTCGGGAGCCCGAGGTCCGGGTCGTGATCTCCACCCGTCCGCCCGGGTGGTTGTGGCGGATGGCGTTGTCGACGAGATTGGCGACCAGGCTCTCGATCAGCCTCGGGTCCCCGGTCGTCACGGCGGGCGCCAGGTGTTCGGCGAGGTCGAGGTCGCGCTGTGCGGCCTGGTCGCGGTAGGAGGCGAGGACCCCGGCGACGACGTGGGCGAGGTCGACGGTGTCCCAGCGGGTCGCGCCGCGTTCGCTCGTGGCCAGTTCGAGCAGCGCCTGGACGAGGCGTTCCTGGTGTCCGCCGAGCGCGAGGGCCTCCCGGCAGGCCGAGCGGAGGCTGGTGGCGTCGGCGTCCGGGTCGGCGAGGGTGACTTCGAGGAGGGTCCGCAGGCCCGCCAGGGGAGTGCGCAGCTCGTGGGAGGCGTTGGCGACGAAGTGCCGTTGGGCGGTGAAGGAGGCGTCCAGGCGGGCGAAGAGGTCGTCGAGGATGTGGCCCAGCTCGGTCAGCTCGTCGGCGGGCTCGCCGAGGTTCAGGCGCCGGTGGAGGTTGCCGGCCGAGATGACCCTGGCGGTGGAGGTGACGGCCCGCAGCGGCGCGAGGAAGCGGCCGGCGACGAACCAGCCGCCGGCGAGGGCGACGGGGACGAGGACGGCGAGCGCGACGACGAAGCCGACGAGGAGCTCGTGCGGGCCGATCCCGGTCCCGTTCCCGGCGATGCCGGCCGGGGCTCGGCTGCCGACCTCCGTGGTCGAGTGGATGCCCGCGAGCGGGACGGCGACGATGACGAGCACGACGATCCCGGCTCCGAACACGGCCGCGGCGTAGAAGAGCGTGAGCCGGGCTTGCAGGGATCGCCGGGGAAGCGACCGAGGGCCGGTCACGGCGACCCGATCCGGTAGCCGCCCTCGCGGACGGTGTGGATCACGGGCGGGTCGCCGAGTTTCGCCCGCAGCCGGTGCACGGTGTGCTTGACCGCGGAGGTGAACGGGTCGGCCGCTTCGTCCCAGACCCGTTCGAGCAGGTCTTCCGCGGAGAGGACCAGGCCGGGTGAGGCGAGCAGGCATTCGAGGAGGGCGAACTCCTTGGGGCTCAGCTCCAGGCGCCGTCCGGCGCGCGACGCCGTCCGGCGCGCCGGGTCGAGGGTGATGTCACCGCACACCAGCGTGGGCGGCAGCGGTGGGGCGGCACGGCGGGCGAGGGCACGGACGCGGGCGACCAGCTCGGCGAAGGCGAACGGCTTCGGCAGGTAGTCGTCGGCGCCGAGGCCCAGGCCGGTGACGCGGTCCTCGACCGTGTCCGAGGCGGTGAGCATCAATACGCGGGTCTCACGGCGGTCGTCGGCGAGCCGGCGGCAGATCTCGTCGCCGTGGACACCGGGCAGGTCCCGGTCGAGGACCACCACGTCGTAGCGGGTGACGGCCAGGCGGTCGCAGGCGGCGGTGCCGTCCAGCGTGACGTCGACCGCCATGCCCTCGCGGCGCAGCCCGACGCCGATGGAACGGGCCAGCACCTCGAAATCCTCGACCACCAGGACCCTCATGCGCCCCACGATGCCAGAAGCGGGGTTCCAACCAGGTCGCAGCGGCCGAGACCGGGCCGGAACCGCGTGCTGCGTACAACCAGCGGCATGAGACCACTTCGAACCGCCGGGATCGTCGTCGCGGGGCTGCGCAAGCGGTACGGGCAGACCCGCGCCCTGGACGGCATGTCCTTCACCGTCCGGCCGGCGCTGGTGACCGGCTTCGTCGGGCCGAACGGCGCCGGGAAGTCCACCACGATGCGGGTGATCCTCGGCCTCGCCGCGGTCGACGAGGGCACCGCGCTGGTCGAGGGCCGGCCGTACCGCAGCCTTCGGCACCCGCTGCGCCACGTCGGCTCGCTGCTGGACGCGGCGGCGCCGCACCCCGGCCGGAGCGCGCGGAACCACCTGCTCTGGCTGGCCCACTCACAGGGCCTGGCCGCACCGCGGGTGGACCAGGTGATCGAGCAGGTCGGCCTGACCCCGGCGGCCGGGCGCAAGGTCGGCGGCTACTCGCTGGGCATGCGGCAGCGGCTCGGGATCGCCGCGGCCCTGCTGGGCGACCCGCCGATCGTCATGCTCGACGAGCCGTTCAACGGCATGGACCCGGAAGGCATCCTCTGGATGCGCGGCTTCCTGCGGTCGCTGGCCGCCGAGGGCCGCGCCGTCCTGGTGTCCAGCCACCTGATGGGCGAGTTGCAGGGCACGGCCGATCACCTCGTCGTAGTCGGGCGCGGCAAGGCGATCGCCGACACGGGCGTGGCCGAGCTGATCGCGACCGCGTCCAGGAACCGGGTGGCCCTGCGCACCACGGCCGTGCCGGACGCGGCGAGGCTGCTCGCGCGGGCCGGCGCCACCGTGGCGTCCACCGGTCCGGACACGATCACCGTCGCCGGCCTGTCCCCGGACCGCGTGGTGACGCTGCTCAACGAACGCGCGGTCCCGTTCTCCGAGGTGTCGGCGCACCGCGCCACGCTGGAGGACGCCTACCTGGAACTCACCCGCGGCGCGGTCGAGTTCCGCGCCTCGACGTCCGCGGAGGTGTCGCGGTGACCGCGGCCCCGCTGCGGGTGCTGCACGCGGAGTGGACCAAGTTCCGGACCGTCCGGGGCTGGGTCGTCGGCGTGGTGGCCGCGGCGCTGATGGTGGTGCTCGTCGCCGTGCTCGCCGGGGTGAGCAGCGATCAGCGCGGCGCACCGGCCGTGCCGATCGGACGGGGCGGCGAACTCGTCACCGACAGCTTCTTCTTCGTGCACCAACCGATGACCGGGGACGGCGGCATCACGGTCTCCGTCTCCGCGCTCGACGTCGGCATCGCACCCGACCTCGAGCCCGGCACCGTGCCGTGGGCGAAGGCCGGGCTCGTCATCAAGGACGGCACGCGCCCCGGATCGGCCTACGCGGCGATCATGGTCACCAGCGGTCACGGCGTGCGGATGCAGCACGACTACACCGAGGACACGGCAGGCCTCCCCGGCCCCGTCTCCACCGCCTCGCCCCGTTGGCTGCGGTTGGAGCGGTCCGGCGACGCGATCACCGGCTACGACTCCACCGACGGCCTGCGCTGGACCGCGGTGGGCACCGTCCACCTCGACGGGCTCGGCCCGACCGCGCAAGCCGGGCTGTTCGTCGCCTCCCCGGATGCGGTGCAAGGCCCGGGCACGGTGCCCAGCGTCGCCACGGCCGTCTTCGCCGACCTGCGCACCGAGGGCGGACGGCTCACCGACCACTGGACCGGTGACCGGGTAGGACCCGAACCCACCGGCCACCCGCCGACCACGTCCGGGTCGGTCGCGGAATCCGACGGCCGCCTCACCGTGACGGGAACCGGCGACATCGCGCCCGCCGTCCGCGCGTCGCTGGGGACCGCCGGCACCATCGCGGACGTCCTCACCGGCACGTTCCCCGCGCTGATCACGGTCATCGTCCTGGGGACGCTGTTCATCACCACGGAGTACCGCGACCTGATCCACGTGACCCTGGCCGCCAGTGCCGGCCGGAGCCGGGTGCTCGCGGCCAAGGCGATCGTCCTGGGCGGTGTGACCTTCACCGCCGGGCTGGCGGGCACGGCGATCGCGATTCCGCTGGGCGAGCACCTCGCGCGGCAGAGCGGTGTGCACCTGTTCCCGATCACGCCCTCGACCCAGCTCCGGGTCGTGCTCGGGACCGCCGCCCTCCTCGCGACCGCCGCGGTCCTGGCCCTCGCCGTCGGCACCCTGTTCCGGCGCAGTGCCGGGGCGGTCACCACCGTCACGATCGCCGTCGTGCTGCCCTACCTCCTGGTCGCGCAGATCCCGTTCATCCCCGACGTCGTGACGGACTGGCTGACCCGGGTGACGCCGGCCGCGGCCTTCGCCGTCCAGCAGAGCGTCGTGCCGTACCACCAGGTCACGAGCGTCTACACGCCCTACAACGGCTACTACCCGCTGGCGCCGTGGGCCGGGTTCGCCGTCCTGGCCGGTTACGCGGTGGTGAGCCTGGCCGCGGCGGCCGTCGTGCTCCGGAGGAGGGACGCATGAGGGCGGCCGTGCACGCGGAGTGGACGAAGGTGCGCACGGTCGCCGGCCCGCGGTGGCTGCTGCTCGGCGCCATCGCGGCGACCGTGGCCCTGAGCACCGCGGTCGTGTCGGTCATGACCTGTGACGCCGCCGGCTGCGGCCACGACGCGACCAGGCTCAGCCTCACCGGTGTCCAGTTCGGCCAGGCGCTGGTCGTCATCCTGGCCGTGCAGGTCATGAGCGGTGAGCACGGCACCGGCATGATCCGCGCCACCCTGGCCGCGACGCCACGGCGGACCACCGCCCTGGCGGCCAAGGCCGTCACCCTCACCGGCGTCGTGGCCGCGGTCGGGACCGTCGCGGTTCTCGGGTCGCTGCTGGCCGGGCGGCTCATCCTGCCCGGCCGGGGCTTCACGGCCGCCCACGGCTACCCGATCCTGTCCCCGGCGGACGGGCCCACCCTGCGCGCGACCGTCGGATCGATCCTCTACCTGGTCCTCATCGCCCTGCTCAGCCTGGGCGTGGCCACCGTCGTGCGCGATTCCGCGACGAGCACCGGGGTGGTCCTGGGTCTGCTCTACCTGGTGCCCGTCCTCGCTCCGGTGATCCACGACCCGCACTGGCAACGCCTGCTCCACCGACTCGGGCCGATGAGCGCCGGGCTCGCCGTCCAAGCCACCACCGACCTCCGCGACCTGCCCATCGGCCCGTGGACAGGCCTCGGCGTGCTCGCCGGCTGGGCCGGTGCCGCACTGCTGGCGGGCGCGCTGCTGCTGCGCCGGCGCGACGCCTGACGTACGGGACGGGCACGGCCTCGTCCGGGCGCTAACGCGGCTGGACGAGGCCGTGCTGGTAGGCGAGGGCGACGAGCTGGGCGCGGTCGCGTGCGCCCAGCTTGGCCAGCGCACGGCTGATGTGGGTCTTCGTCGTGGCCGGGCTGATCACCAGCTCGCGGGTGATCTCCTCGTTGCTCAAGCCCTGCGCGGCCAGCGCGACGACCTCCCGTTCCCGGCTGGTGAGCTGGTCGAACACGGTGTGGTCGACGGCGCCCGGCTTGGTCATGCGCGCGATCAGCCGCCGGGTCAGCCCCGGTGACAGCAGCTCCTCGCCGCCCGCCACCACGCGGATGCCGTGCAGCAGCTGCGCCGGGTCGGTGTTCTTCAGCAGGAACCCGCTCGCCCCCGCGGCCAAGCCCTCGATCGCGTACTCGTCCTCGTCGAACGTGGTCAGGATCAGCACCCGCACGCCGGGCAGCTCCGGGTCGCCCACGATCCGCCGCACGCCCTCCAAGCCGTCCACGCCGGGCATCTGCACGTCCATCAGCACCACGTCCGGCCTGGTCTCGCGGGCCAGCGCGGCGGCCGTGCCGCCGTCACCGGCCTCACCGACCACCGCCATGTCCGGCTCGCTGTCGATCAGCACCCGGAAACCGCCGCGCACCAGCGCCTGGTCGTCGGCGATGAGCACCCTGATCATCGGACCTCCCGCGTCGGCAGCCGGCACCGCACCTCGAACCCGTCGGCCACCCGCCCCGCGGACAGCTCGCCGCCCAGCGCCCGCGCCCTGGCCCGCATTCCCTCGATCCCGTGACCACCGACCGTGAAGCCGGTCGAGGGCGCACCGGGGGAGGGCGAGCCGTCGTCCCGCACCACGACCTCCAACGAGTCGCCGTAGGACAACGTCAGCCACACCTTCGACGCACCGGCGTGCCGACGCACGTTCGTCAGCGACTCCTGGATGATCCGGAACGCCGCCAGGTCCACCGCCAGCGGCACGGCCCGATCCCCACCCTCGACGGTCAGCTCCACCTCGACCCCGGCCACGCCCAGCAGCTCGTCCAACCGCGCGAGCCCGCCGGACGCGGTCAGCGCCCGCACGTTCGCCGACCGCATGACCCCCAGCAGCACCCGCACCTCGGCCAACCCGTCGTCACTGATCTTCTTGATCGCCTGCAACGCCTCGGCCGCCTGCTCCGGCTTGCGCTCCATCACGTGCACCGCGACCCCCGCCTGCACGCTGATCGCCGCCATGGTGTGCCCGAACACGTCGTGCAGCTCGCGCGCGATCTCCAGCCGTTCCTCGGCCGCCTGCGCCTTGGCCTGCTGCTTCGCCTGCTCGGACCGCGCCTCCGCGATCCGCTCGGCCCGCTCCCGCGCCCCCGCCCGGAACGCCCGGTGCGAGTGCACCGCCGCACCCAGGGCCGTCGCCGCCGCCTCCAGCGGGATCGCGTTGACGACCTGGTCGTCGAACCACGTCCCGCCCATCGCCGACCGCACCGCGACCACCGTCACCGCCGCCGTGACGAGCGCGCCGCCGACGCCCGCACGCCAACCCCGGTGCGCGGCCAGCGTGTAGCAGGCGATCAGCGGCGCGACGGTCACCAGCCGGCCGTGGTAGTCGAAGGCGAACCACGCCAGGGTGATCGCGTTCGTCGCCGCCAGCACCGACCAGGGGTTGCGCCGACGCAACGCCACGGCCGCACCCATGGCCACCGCGAGCGCCACCGCGCCCCAGTCCAGCGGCCCGGTGGGACCCTCGGGCCCCACTCCGAGCACGCTCAGGCCGAGCACGAGGGCCGCGAGCCCGCCGCCCAGTGCGATGTCGGCCCGTGCCATGGTCGGTTCCCCTCCGTCGAGACCGAGATGGGCGCACGCGTCCCGTGCGCCGCGGACATCTTGCCGGTTCGAAGCTCGCGAACCCACGTGACCGGGGCGTGCGAACCCGCCGGCAACGCCGTCTCCGACACCGCCGAACACTGCCCGCCCGCCACCGGTCACCGCGTCAGCCCAGGACGGACAACCCGCGCGTACCGCCGCGGTATGACGCCTACCGCCCACGGGTGACACCGCGGTTACCGTCGTCGGCCGACGTTCCGGGAGCCCCCGACGACCACGATCTCCGCCATGAGACGACGCACCTTCCTCGCCCTCACCGCACTGGTCGGCACGGGGCTGGCCACGACCGGCTGCGGTGCGGGTGCGAACGGCAACACCGGCGGCCTGACCTTCACCAACCCCCTGCGCATCCCGCCGGTGCTCGACCCGGAACCCGGGCCCGACGGCGTCAAGCGCTTCCCGCTGCACCTGCGCGCCGGCCGCGCCGAGCTGCTGCCCGGCAAGCCCGCCGCCACCTGGGGCGTCAACGGCAACTACCTGGGGCCGACGCTGCGCGCCAAGCGCGGCGACCGGGTCGCGATGGGCGTGGTGAACCAGCTCGGCGAGGCCACCACCCTGCACTGGCACGGCGTCCGCCTGCCCGCGGTCATGGACGGCGGCCCGCACCAGCTGATCGCGCCCGGCGGCACGTGGAACCCGGAGTGGACGGTCGACCAACCGGCCGCCACCTGCTGGTACCACCCGCACCCGCACGGCCTGACCGCGCCGCACGTCTACCGGGGCCTGGCCGGCATGTTCATCCTCGACGACGACGCCGTGCCCGGCCTCCCGAGCACCTACGGCGTGGACGACGTCCCGCTGGTCGTGCAGGACAAGAAGTTCACCGCCGCGGGCGAGCTGGACGAGGACCTCGGCGGCACGTTCGGCCTGCTCGGTGACGACATCCTGATCAACGGGACGTACAGCCCGTTCTTCGAGGTCACGACCACCAGAGTGCGCTTCCGCGTGCTCAACGCCTCGAACGCGCACGTGTACCACGTCGGTTTCGCCGACGACCGCGCGTTCCACGTGATCGCATCGGACGCCGGCCTGCTCAACGCCCCCGCGCCCGTCCGGCGGTTCCGGATCAGCCCCGGCGAGCGGTTCGAGGTCGTCGTGGACTTCACGCCCGGCGAGCAGGTGGTGCTGCGCGGGTTCGCGGGTGACAGCGACGTGGAGGAAGGCGACTACGACCTGCTGAAGCTCATCGCCGCCGACACCCTTCAGCCCTCGCCCGACCTGCCCGCGCTGTCGACCGCGCCACCGGTCGTGCCCGGCCCGAAGACCCGCCGGTTCACGCTGGGGGGCACGCACATCAACGGCCGGGACATGGACATGGCCCGCATCGACGAGGTGGTCCCGGCGGGCGCGCGCGAGGTCTGGGAGCTCGACAACACCACGTTCTCGCACAACTTCCACGTCCACGAGGCGGTGTTCACCGTGCTCGACATCGACGGGGAAGCGCCGCCCGAGCACTTGCGCGGCCCCAAGGACACCGTGTTCGTGGAGGGCAAGACGAAGGTGCGGTTGGCCGTCGAGTTCGGCCGGCACGTCGACCCGGACACCCCGTACATGTACCACTGCCACATCCTCAGGCACGAGGACAAGGGCATGATGGGCCAGTTCGTGATCGTCGCACCGGGCACCGAGGAGCAGACCCCGCGCACCCTGCCGGCCACGGGCCACCACCACTAGAGCCCGGCGCGACCGATCCGACGCCGGTCAGTCGACGGTGCCGGACGCGGGCTGGTGGGTCGTCGCCCACGAAGCGAGGAAGCGCAGTCCTTCCTGCGATCGCGAGCCGGGTTCGGCGATCCAGATGACGAGTTCCTGGTCGGGGTCGGCGCCGCAGGTGAGGACGTCCCAGTCGAGGGTGAGCTCGCCGGCGACGGGGTGGTCGATGACCTTGAGGCCGCCGGCGCGGGGTGCGACGTGGCGGTCCGCCCACCAGTGGCGGAACTGCTCGTCGCGCACGGACAGCTCACCGACGAGGGCGGTCAGCCGGGGGTCGTCGGGGCGGGCCGCGGCACGGCGGCGCAGCCCGGCGACGGCGTTGCGGGCGGAGGCCTCCCAGTCCGGGTACAGCGACCTCATGGCGGGATCGGTGAAGATCAGCCGGACGTAGTTGCGCTCCTTCTCGGGGATGGCCGCGAAGTCGGTGTCGAGCAGGGCGGCGGCCATCGGGTTCCACGCCAGGATGTCCAGGTGGCGCCCGAGGATCATGCCGGGCGTCACGGTGAGCTCGTTCATCACCGTGAGCAGCTGCGGCTGTACTTTGTGGACGGTCCGGCGCGGTCGGCTGACCTGGCGTCCGGCCAGCTCGTACACGTAGTCCCGCTGCGCGTCGTCGAGGTGCAGGACGCGGACCAGAACGCCAGCACGGACGTCGACGGGGTGATGCGGCCCTGTTCGAGGCGGGTGTAGTAGTCGGTGCTGATGGCGGCGAGCACGGCCACCTCTTCCCGGCGCAGGCCCGTCACGCGCCGCCGCCGGTCGGACTCGGGCAGGCCGACCGCGCGGGGGTTGAGCTCGGCCCGGCGGGCTTTGAGGAACTCGCCCAACTCGTCGAGGTGCGCGCTGCCGGTCATGCCTGCCAGTGTGCCACCGCCGGCCGCCCGCGAGGGTAGGACGGTTTCGTCCCTGGACAAGCCTTCCCAGGACAGAAGTCTCCCTTCGCGGGCGATGGGCGCGGTGGCAGATTCGGTGACGTCGAAACACCTCGCCTGAACGGCGCGCCCGGAGCACGCCGTCGAATCACGCCCAGGAGACGATGAAATGCGAGCAGCGGTGATCCACGCCCCCGGCGACGTCCGGGTGGAGGACGTGCCGGAGCCGGAGATCCTCAAGCCCACCGACGCGATCATCCGCACCGTCGCCACCTGCGTGTGCGGCACGGACCTGTGGGCCTATCGCGGCCTCGACCCGGTCGGGGAACCGCGCCGGATGGGTCACGAGTACGTGGGCGTGGTCGAGGAGGTCGGCGGCGAGGTCACCTCGGTGCGGCCGGGCCAGTTCGTGGTCGGCTCGTTCGCCACCTCGGACGGCACCTGCGCGAACTGCCGCAACGGCTACCCGTCCCACTGTGTGCGGCGGGAGTTCATGAGCGCCTGCCAGGCCGAGTACGTCCGCGTCCCGAACGCCCAGGGCACCCTGGTCGCCACCCCCGGACAGCCCGCGGAGGAGTCGATCCCCAGCCTGCTGGCCCTCTCCGACGTCATGGGCACCGGCTGGTACGCCGCCAAGGCCGCCGAGGTCCGACCCGGCACGACCGCCGTGGTCGTCGGCGACGGTGCGGTCGGGCTGTGCGGGGTGATCGCGGCCAAGGAGTCGGGCGCCGAGCGGATCATCGCCATGAGCCGGCACGAGAGCCGCCAGGAGCTCGCGCTCGAGTTCGGCGCCACGGACATCGTGACCGAGCGCGGCGAGGACGGCATCGCCCGCGTGCGCGACCTGACCAACGGTGTCGGCGCCGATTCGGTGCTGGAGTGCGTCGGTACCCCGGAGTCGATGCGGCAGGCGCTGCAGTCGGCCCGCCCGGGCGGCAACGTCGGTTTCGTGGGCATTCCGCACGGGGTGGAGATCGACGGCGTGGCGCTGTTCTTCTCCCACGTCGGCGTGCGCGGCGGACCGGCACCGGTCCGCGCCTACCTGCCCGACCTCGTCGACCGGGTGCTGGACGGCCGCATCCACCCCGGCAAGGTCTTCGACCTGGCGCTTCCCCTGGACCAGGTCGCCGAGGGCTACCGCGCCATGGACGAGCGCCGCGCCGTCAAAGCGCTGCTGCGACCCTGAGGGGCCTCACGCGGCCGGCGACGCGGCGGCCCGGCCCGCACGGCGGGAAACCTGGTTCGCGCCTCGACCGCGCTGGAGGAGCACGGGGGAGCCGGCGCGCAGCCGCGCACCCGGTGCTCCGACCGCGACCAACGGCCCGACCGGTTGCAGGATCTCGGCGATGTGCTCCTCCGCCGAACGCCCGGACACCGGGAAGCCGGCTATCGCACCACCCGCCAGGCCCGGCAACGGGACCTCGTGCAGGGCCGTCGGCCGCTGGTCCTCCTCGAACGAGCGCTCGGGGTGGACTCGCACGACGCGGTGCAGGCCGTGCTGCGCGCCTACCGGGACGGCGGCCGGCGCCCCGCCCGTGCCCGTCAGAGGTCTTCGGGGTCCGCCAGTTCGTCATCCGGCGGCGCGGGCGCGAAGCCCACGAGCCGCGGGGACTCGTCCTGGGTGAACACGCCGACGCCGAGGATCCGGAAGAACGGGGCGGTGTCCTTCGTGGTCGTCTTGGGGAGGGTCCACCACGGGCTGAGGTCGTCGACGAAGATGCCCGAGGAGGTCCGCAGGTTCTCGTCGATGAACTTGCGCTGCAACGGCATGAAGAACACCCACGCGCCGTGCCCGAGCCGAGAGTCGGAGAACTCCTCGCCCGGCAGCAACTCGTCCTGGTCCACGATGGTGGCGAAGGTCATCGTCTCCGCTGTCTGCTGCTCGACGACGTAGTTCGGCACGGGCGGGAGCGCCCACACCTCGAACCCGGCCGGCACGGCGAACAGGTCGCGGCCGTTCTCGAGGTGCGAACTGGCAGCGGACCGGAACTCGCCGGCCTGCCACACCGTGGTGTCCGAGGGGTTCAGCACGGACACGTACTTGTCGTCGACGGTCGACTCGTCCGGGAACGTCACCGAGGGCCGGAAACCCTCGGGGTAGGCGACCAGCAAGCGGACCGAGGACTGCTCGCCACCGCCGATGGCGATCCGGCGGTCGCCGCGGTTCTCCAGGGTGAACTTGAACTTCTTGACCGCCTGGTCGCGCGGCCCGCTCCAGCAGCCGCACGACCGCAGGTCCGACACGACGACCGGCAGGTCGCTCAACGCCGTGCGGTCCACCCGGAACTGGAGCGGCAGCCGCTTCGGACCGGTCCCGTCCGGCACGACCACGATCCCGACCAGCAGCGCCAGCGCCGCCAGCGCTGTGATCAGGTCGGTCACGCCCAGGCGGACGACGCGGTTCCACAGCACGTGCCGCCGAGGTGCGGGCGGGGACGGCGCGCGTCGCACGCGGGGCACGGTGGGCTTCCGCTTCTTCTTCCCCTGCCGGCGCGCGTTCACCGGCGCTCCCCGTCGGTCGTGATCTGGCGGGTCTGGTTCGGCTCGCACGAGTAGACGAGCTCGCCGGTCGTGCTCTCCACCGGGCCGGGCAGCCGCTCCAGGCTCATGGTCGACGGAACCTTCGTCCCGGCGTCGAAGAACACCCAGCGCCAGTTCTTCACCTCGTCGAGGTGCAGCGCGCGTTCCAGGTCGGCGCCGCGGATGTCGACGGCGCACAGGTCGGCGCCCGCGAAGTTGACGCCCACGAACGTCGAGCCGCGGAAGTCGCTCTCCCGCAGCCGAGCGCCGCCGAAGTCGACGTCGTCGACAACGGACCGGACCACCCGCGAGTGCGACAGGTCCTGGTCGCGGTGGGCGGCGTGGGTCAACGACCCGGACTCGACCGACAGCGGTGTGCTCTGCGGCGGCGCCGCGGCGGGCGGTACCTGCTGGGCACGCACCGCCCGGAACACCGTGGGCACGATCGTCGCACCCATCACCACCGCCGCCACCGTGAGCGCCACCGCGGCGGCCCGGACCCACCCGTTGCGCATCGGCGTGACCACGAGGAGCCGTGCGAGCCCCAACCCGACCGCGAGTCCGATCACGCGCAGGTACGCGCTGATGTCGAGCACGGCGAGCAGTGCCGCGTTGTCGGCGAACACGGCGATCGTCCCGATCGTGACGACGCCGACGACCACAACCCCCATCAACGCGTCCAGCACCCGTTTCAGCACCGGCTTCCGACGGCGGTTGTTCCGACGCGCCACCTGTACCCCCTCGGACCTCGACGTGCCCGTATGTCGACGACCGCTTGATCGCTGTTACGCGGGGTTCTCGTCGGAAAATCCGCGTTCGGAGGGTGAGGTGTTCAGGCGCGCGACGTCCACGGTGGTGTGCACTTCGGTACCGCCGCGCCCGTGCGGCATCCCCGGCGTCGTGGGGCTCGACACCGTTGCGGCGCAGCTCGGTGAGCGTGCCCTGGTCGGGTTGGCGGCCAGTGCGCACCGGTTGATCGCGACGGTCGTCGTCGGAGGTGACGCGCACGTCGTCGACCTGGATCCGGGGAGTGTGGTCGAGCGCGTCAGGCTGTTGCGGGCGGACCTGCGTTTCGCTTCGGCGGAGGCGGACCTGTCCGACCCGCCGGGTCATCCGAGGTCGATCTCGGTGTCGCCCGCGTGCACCCCGGTGACGTCCGCGAGCGTCAACCGGACCCGGCCGGGCAGCGCGGTCGCCTGCGGCTCCGTCGGCGTGCCGTGCTTCGCGATCACCGCCACCGCGTCGAGCACGGCGCGCAGGGCCGGCCGGGAGAGCCGGGGCAGCACCCGGAGCGCGCACGTCCAGTGGCCCACCGCGATGGCGGCCACGGCGAGGCGCAGCGCGTCGGTCCCGGTGGCGGCGTTCGCGAGCGCGGCCAGTGCCCGCCCCCGGCTCGGCGGGTGGTCGATGGAGTCCGCTACCTCGCGCGCCGCGGCGGGGTCGTCCGCCGCCATCACGTCCACCACGGCGGCCAGCCGCTCACCGCGCGTGCGCGGATCCGTGAGGGAACGGGCGAACGCCAGGGCCCGGTCGACGTCCCCGTCGTCCAACGCCGCCTCGGACAGCGCGGCCACGGCCCTGTTCTGGCAGTGGATGTCGGTGATCATCCGGGCGACGACCGACGCGTACTCCCGGTACCCGGCCCCGGCCGCGGCTTCGCACACGGTCGACAGCGCCAGGTCCCGGTGGAAGGGGTGGCTGATGTGCTCCACCGCCTTCAGGGCCTTCCCGAACACGTCGACGGCCGACGTGCGGACCGCGACCTCCACCAGCGCCCGCGCCAGCTCGGCCGGGTCGGTGATGGTGCGGAGCAGGTCGTAGCCCTCCTCGACCGACCCCAGCGCCACGAGCGCCCGGCCGCGCAGGCCCGGGTCGGCGATCGACCGGGCGAGGGGCTCGGCGAGATCGGCGTCGCCCTTGGCGGCCATCGCCCGGACGACCTCGGCCACCGCCCGGTCGCGGCGTTCGGTCCGGATGCCCTGCGCGAACGGCACGGCACGGGAGAAGTCGCCCAGCCGGGCCGCGGCGAGGCTGACCGCGGCCAGCGCGGCGCCCTGGAGGTCGTCGTCGGTGATGGTTCCGGCGAGCCGGGCCGCGGCGTCGAGCAGCGAGGCCGCCCGGTCCGGGTCACCGGCGGCCTCGGCGAGGTCCGCCAGCGCCTCACACCGGTCCTCGGGGTAGTCCAGGTGCGCGATCACGTCGACGGCCCGGTCGAGGAGCGCCGCACGCCGTGCCACGTCCCCGATCGAGCCGGCCGCGGTCGCGGCGGCGCGGAGGTCGGACAACGCCGCCTCACGCTGGTCGGGGTCCACGACCGAGCGCGCCAACCCGGCGATCCGGTCGAGCAGCACCCCGGTCCGCTCGAGGTCGCCCACGTCGGCCGCGAGCGCCGCGACCTCGGCCAGGTCGCCGAGGCGCTCGGTGAGGGGGCCGGCTCCGGCGAGCTCGGTGGCCTGGTCGAGCAGTTCGCCGACACGCGCCCCGCCCGCGGTCCTCGCCACCGCCAGGATGGCGGTCAGCCGGTCGTTCGGGTCGGCCACGTCGGCGACCGCCTGGAGCGCCTCGTCCAGCAGGGCCTCCCGGCCCGCCGCGGCCATCGCGGCCAGGGCGTGCGCGCGGTCGGCGGGCTCGGTGAGGCGGCCGACGAGGTCCGCCGCCTGATCGAGCAGCGCGACGGCCTCCTCGGGCGTGCCCGCCCGGGACGCGCCCGCCGTGATCGCGCGCACCCGGTGGACGAGGTTCGGCGTGGCGTCGCACAGTTCGGCGTGCAGGGTGAGGCGGCCCGCCCGTGCCGCGTGGCCTGCCACCTTCGCCGCCGCCCTGGACTGGCGGTAGGAGCGCGGCAGGTCCAGCACCACCCGGGCGGCCAAATCCAGGTCGCCCACCTCGGCCGCGGTCTCGGCGACGGCCGCCCACGCCTCCTCCCGGTCGCGGTCGCCGATCGTGTCCGCGACCCGGACCATCCCGGCCAGCAGCCCGGCCGCGCGCTCGGTGTCGCCCAGGCCCAGGGCGGTCGTCGCCATCGTGCCGCGTGCCCAGATCATCTCCAACGGGTAGGTGAGGGCGCGGAGCCGTTCACCGGCCTGGTCCAGCAGCACGCGCGCGCGGTCCGGGTCGCCCGCGCGGGCGGTGGCCGAAGCGACCCGGGACAGCGCCTGCGACTGCCAGTGCGGGTGGGCGACGGACAGGGCCAGCGCCACGGCCCGGTCCGTGTCGCCGACCGCCGCCCACGGGCCCGGGACGTCGATGGTGATGGTGCGGCCGCGCTCCTCCAGGTGGTCGCGGTGCAGGGCGAGCACGGCGATCGCCGCGAGGTCCGGGGGCTCCCTGGTGGTGAGGACCGCCAGGGAGCCGGTCAGCTCGGCGCGCGCGGCCGTGTGACCGCCCGAGGTGATCAGCAGCCGTTCCTGGCGGTCGGGGTCGGTGCTCAACGCCACCGCGCGGTCCGCGTCACCGACGCTCGTGAGCAGGGCGTGGTAGTTCCCCAGCAGGTACTCGGGGGTGCCGGCCGGCCAGCGGCGCTCCCGGTAGCCGTCGGCCCACGCGTGCAGGCGGTCGCGGTAGCCGGCGAGGCGTTCCGGGCCGAGCATCCTCGACGCGGTCGCGTGCAGTTCCTCGTGCGCGAGGAGGTAGACCTCCGCGGTCCGGCCGCGGCGGGTGGCGAAACTGCGCCCGGCGACGGTGCGCAGGTGCTTGCGGACGTCCCACTCGGACCGCCCACCGAGTTCCGCGAGGTCCGCGGCCGTCAACCCGCCACCGGCCGCGGTGACCAGGCCGAGCGGGTCCTGGTCGGCCACGGGCGCGGCCAGCAGGAGGTCGAGGTCCCGTTCCATGCCTTCGCGCAGCACCCGCGCGTGCGGCGACGGCTCCAGGTCCCGCACGATGCCGTCGGCCCGCAGCGGGTGGTCGTCGGGCACGTCACCGGGCACCGGCGGGTCCGGGCGGGCGGACACCACCACGCGCGTCCCCGACGGTGGTCGGCGGGGCAGCAGGGCGGCGATGCTGTAGGCGTCCGGACCGGTCGTGACGCCGCGGTCCTCGTCGAGGCCGTCGACCACGAGCACGAGGTTCTCGCCCCGGTCGCGGCACCGCCGCGCCACCTCGTCCAGCAGCCCCAGCAGGTGCTGCTCGCGGGTCGCGGGGGTCAGCAGCGCGGGCACGGCGTCGCCGGAGATCGTCAGCAGCTGCTCCATCACGTTGTCCACGAACGCGGTCCGGTCGGACTGGTTCTTCAACCTCGCCGTGATGAAGAACGACACCACCCGCACCCCCGGCGGCGGGTTCAGCACGAACCACGACAGCAGCGCCGACTTGCCCGACCACGCCGGCGCGCGCCACCACAGGTAGGTGCCCGCGGTGGCGGGGTCGAGGCAGAACGCCGTCAGCGCGGCCAGTTCCTCTTCCCGGCCGACCAGCTCCAGGGGCGCGATGCCCTCCACCTGGTACCGGTACCGGGTGCGCACGCGCGCGCCGGTGCCGATGTTGATCTCGCCGATGTGCACGTCACGGCCCGCGACCACGGCCGCGCTGTGGTCGGACGCGTGCGCGGACTGGTGGTTCGCGCCGGGTAACGGGAGGTCGTTGTCCACTTCTCGATTCTGCCGGCGTCCACGGTCGGAGTCCGTGCGTTCCCGCGCGTCGGGTGGGAGAGTCGGTGTCGTGGCAGCCGAGGTGACGCCGGGTCGCGAGATCGTGCTCGAGACCGATCGCCTGCTGCTCAGGCCGTGGCGGGTCGCCGAGGCCGTCGTCCAGCGCGAGCTGTGGGCCGAACGTGATCCGCGCGTGCCGCCCCACCGCCGGATCGGCGCGGACGGGCACCCCACGGTCGCGGAGTTGGAGGAGGCGATCCGCGCGAACCGGCCGTCGTCGATCGGGTTGCCGGCGATCGAGCGGAAGGCCGCTCGTGACGTCATCGGCTACTGCGGCCTGATCGACGGCGAACGAGGATCGGCGGGGGAGCCGGAACTGGCGTTCGAGCTGCTGCGCCGTGCGTGGGGCCGGGGATACGCGACCGAGGCCGCCTCGGCGGTGCTGGACTGGGCGAAGTCGTCGGGGTACGAGCGCCTGTGGGCCACGGTCCGCGAGTGGAACACCGCTTCCCGCCGGGTCCTGGCCAAGCTCGGTTTCACCGAGACCGCGCGACGAGAAGCGGACCCGCTCCACGGGACCACCCTGTTCACCACGAAACGGCTCTGACACCGTGTCCCCGTGCCTGAACGCCCGACCGCTCACGCCCGTCCAGAAGGATCGGTGACCCGGTGACCCTGCGTGGAACCAGACCCAACCCGGCCCAGTGGCTGTGGTACGCGGTGGGCGGGCGGTTGCCGCAGCGCTGCAACGCCTGGGTGCTGCACGACGTCACCTGCCGCACGTGGGCGGTGCGCCACTTCGTGCGCGGGTTCGTGCAGATGTCGCCGGTCCTGCTGCTGCTCCTGCTGCCAGGCCCGCTGCTGGTGCGCGTCCTGTCGATCGTGCTCGGACTGCTCGTCGGCTACTTCTACTCCATGTCCTACATGTGGCAGACCACCGAGGAACGCCTGGTCAAGCAGGGTTATCCGCGTGGTCTCGGCGCGCAGACCCGGCGTGCCGGGCAGGCCGAGGAGGACGTCCGCGCGAAGGCGGCCTACGAGCGGCTCTACCGTGACGCCTGAGCCCGTGGTCGGTCGAGGCGGCCGTTCGCGCAACGGCGACCGCGTGCCGCAGTTACCCGTCGTGTCCCGGCTTGCTCCCGATGGGGGTAACGCCCTGCGTCCACCGGCCGACACGGGCAAGCGAAGCACATCGGAAGGAAATCCGTGAAGATCCCGTTAGCGATGATCGTCACCGCTGCCGCGCTGCTCACCGGCTGCACCCCGACCACCGGCGCGCTCGGTCCGACCAAGGCCCAGGACGCCGTCACCCCCACGACCATCGCCGTGGCCGTCACCCCGCCGGTCGGCACCACGACGATCGCCGCGCCTGCCCCGGCCGCTCCCAAGACGTGCACCGTCCCGGACGTCGTCGGCATGGTCCACCAGGACGCCCAGGACACCATGCAGGCGGCAGGGCTGTACAACCTCCGCGAGCAGGACTCCACCGGTCAGGGCCGAGTGCTGGTCGTCGACCGCAACTGGACCACCACCGCGCAGAGCGTGGCCGCCGGCCAGGTCGTGGACTGCAAGACCGAGATCCTGCTGTCGGCGAAGAAGATCGGCGAGTAGCTCCCCGCGCCGGCCGCGTCCCGGTCCGGCCCGGTCCGGGGACGTCGGAGACCGGCTCCACCAGCGACGAGGCGAAGGGCCGGTGGAAGGCGGCGCGGGTGGTGGGTTCGGATGGAGCGGACCCGTTGCCGACTACGAGGACGTCGTCATGCCCTCTCCCCGGTCGAACCTGGCGTTGCCCGCCGTCGCACTGCTCGCCGTCGTGCTCCTGCTCGAGGTGTCGAGCCTCGTGCTGCCCCTCAGCCTCATCTACTCCTACGAGGACGACGGGATCCACTTCAGCGACAACTACATGTTCGACGATCCCAAGGGGGTGATCGTGAGCATCGGCATCGTGGTGACGGCGTGGCTCGCGGTCGTCGTGTCGCGGGGAGGGAACGCCTGGGTGCGTCGCCTGATCTGGCCGTTCGGCGTGCTGAGCTGCCTGCCCGTCGCGGTCGCGTTCGGCGTGGTGCAGGGAGACATCGAGATCGGCGGGGTCGCGGTGGTCCTGGAAGCACTCCTCCGCGTGGCCACCGTGCCGCTGTTGGTCCTCTTGTCCCGGCGTGACGCCGACGTGACGCGTCATGATCACCGGGCAGCTCCCTGAACCGCGTCCACCTGGTCGCGGGGCAGGTGTTCCACCAGTCGCGTGAACTCGTCCGGCGGGGAGAGCTGCTCGAGCTGCCCGTCCTTCATCTGCGCGCGCAACGGGTGCAGGCGGCCCCGGTGGAGCCAGAACACGTCGAGGTTGACCTGGTCGAGGGCCTTCGAGCCGACGTTGCGCACGAGCTGCAGCACGGGCGCGACGGTCGCGAGGTCCTGGGCCTTGCGGATCGGGACGGCGATGATCTGGGTGTTCGCGCGGGAGGCCGATGATCCGACCGACAGCGCGCGCATCGCCCGAGCCCGGGACGTCCTCGTGCAAGGCCTCGGCTACCGCCGCTACGGCGCGCACGGCGGCGACGCCGGTTCGACCATCACGCGCCAGTTGGGCGTCGCGCGGCCCGACGGGCTGGTCGGCGTCCACGTCCTGGAGATCCGGGACTTAGCGACGCCGTGCCCACCACCGTCTCGATCTGCCGGTTCACCAGGACCGCCGGTTCGTCGGCTCGCCGGTACTTCGAGGACGCGCGGTCCGGCGCGGGCCGCACCGAGGCGTTCAACCCGACCCCGACCGGTGTCGCCCTGTTCCCGTACGACTTCCAGTCGGTGCGCGAGATCGCCGAGCGGTCGAACAACGTCGTGCGCTGGTCGAGCTTCGAGCGCGGCGGCCACTTCGCGGCGCTCCACGTGCCGGACCTCCTCGTCGGCGACCTCCGAACCTTCTTCCCCGGCCTCCGCTGACCCGACTCGGGCGGTGGCGATCGGTGTCGACGACACGTCCGTCGGCCCGGTGCGCGCCGGAGCCGAACCGAGCCGGGTCGGTGCGGCAGGATGGTGCCATGTCGGGCTTGGAGCCGGTCGTCGGGCGTGTGCTCACCCAGGCGGCCCAGAAGTTGTTCGGCACCGTCAAGACCCACGGGGACCGGCGCAAGCTCCGCGAAGACACTCGCGCGCTGGTGGCGGTCGGGGTCGCCGACGGTTTCGTGGGCGAACTGACCGGGTCCGAGGCCCAGGGACTGGCGGACTACCTGAGGTCACCGGAGTTCGAGGAGGTCGCCCTCCAGTACGTCCTCGCTCGCGCCGTCGACCGGGACGCACCCGAGTTCGCCGCCGAACTGCGCGCGCAACTCCGCGCCGGTCTGGGCCGCTCGCTCCGCTCGGAGCTGCTGGTCACCGCCGTCGATCTCGTGCACGACGCCCTGGTGATCGGTGCGCACGACCACATCGACTGGGCGGCCGTCGCGGGGCTCAGTCCGGCGACCGCCGCCGCGGCGGCTCATCTGACCGCCGCGGCGGCGGCCAACTCACGCCTGCTGCGCGAAGTGGGCGATGTGGTGGAGATCCACTCGTTCGGCGACCGGCTCCGCGACCAGATGGTGGCCCTGCACGGCCTCATGTCGTTACCGCACCTGCGCACGAGCCGTGCCGTGCGGTACGACGAGCTGTACGTGGATCCCGTTCTCCGCCCTGAGCAGGACGGGCTGGACACGCCGTCCGCGCACACGTTCGCGCTGCCCGGCAGGCGGTCGGTGATCCTGGGCGACCCGGGGGCGGGCAAGTCCACCCTGGCCGCGAAACTCGCGCACGACCTGGCGTCCGACCTGGTGCCTGGCGCCGAGGGCCGGGTGCCCTTCCTGCTGGTCCTGCGCAACTTCGCCGGAGCGTTCCGCGACGGTGACCGCAGCCTGACGCACTACCTGGAACAGGTCTGCGCCGCCCCGTACAACCTCGTGCCTCCGCCGGGCGCTGTCGAGTACCTGCTGCGCAACGGACGTGCGGTAGTCCTCCTCGACGGCTTGGACGAACTGGTCAGCCCCGAGCTGCGGCGGAACGTGGTCCAGCTGGTCAACGGCTTCGTCCACCGGTACCCGCTCGTCCCGGTGGTGGTCACGGCTCGCCGGATCGGCTACGCCGAGGTACCGCTGGACCGCCGCCTCTTCGAGGTCGGCATCGTGGCGGAGATGTCCGAAGGACAGGTCGAGCGGTACGCCGAGCGCTGGTTCGACCTGGACTCCTCCACCCCTCAGGGTGAACGGGTCGCGCTGGCCCGGTCCTTCCTCCGCGAGAGCCGGGAGATCCCGGAACTCCGGTCGAACCCGCTGCTGCTCGCCTTGCTGTGCGAGATGTACTCGCGCGAGCACTTCATCCCGCGCAACCTCGCCGAGATCTACGAGCAATGCGCGTTGATGTTGTTCAACCGCTGGGACTCGATGCGCGACATCGGTTTGCCCGTGCAGTTCCACGGGCGGCTGCGGGGTGCGGTGCAGAACCTGGCGTGGCGGATGTTCACCGCGGAGGAGGCCGGCAAGTCCCTGCCGCGCCACCGCATAGTCCGGTTGCTGGTCGAGTACCTGGTGGCGAAGAAGTTCGACGAGGACGAAGCGACGGCGACCGCCGAGCGGTTCCTCGAGTTCTGCACCGGTCGGGCGTGGGTGCTGACCGACGTCGGGACCACGGACTCCATCCCCCAGTACGGGTTCACCCACCGCACCTTCCTGGAGTTCTTCGCCGCCGAACACCTGGTCCGCACCCATTCCACGCCGGAGCGGCTGTGGACGGCGCTGAAGTGTCGTGTGGAGGCGGGCGAGTGGGAGGTGGTGGCCCAGATCGCCCTCCAGCTGCTCGACCGCAACGTCGACGAGGGAGTCGACGTGCTGCTGCGGTCGGCACTCGACCCGGGTGGTCGTCCGGCGTTGCTGCACTTCGCGGCCCGGTCGCTGGGCTACGTTCAACCCGCGCGGGATGTGGTCGACGCCATCGTGACGGCGGCACTGGAGTCCGCGCTGGAGCCGGAGGTCGAGGACCGGTTCCACTACGGGGTCGGGCCCGCCGATTTCGACGTGATGAGAGAACGTGATGGCGCACTCCTGGCGGTGTTGTACGACTCCGCACCGGAGAACCTCGACACCGTGCGGAGCAGCGTCTCCCGCCTCCTGGACACCGCGCTGGCCGCCGGTCGCGAATCGGCGTTCTTCGTGCTCTGCCACCTCGATCGAATGCCGAGCGGTGCCGATCAACGCAATGCCTCGATCTGGCGGCAACTCCGCGTGGAGTTGATCACCGCCCACCAGGCGGCGTGGGATGAGTGGAAAGCGACTCGTCCCTGGTGGCGCATCCGTACCGCGACGGAGCTTCCCTACCTGGTCAGACGCTTCGGGGCACGGACGCTGTACCTCAACGACGCCTTCCTGGCCGGTTCCCTGCCCTCGATCGCCGCCAGGCCGGGCAAGGCACGCGACGCATGGTCGGCAGGTGCTGACGGCGACGACCTGCGATCGGCGCTGGTCGCGGCCCCACGGCCATGGATCACTGCTCCGCAGCCATGGTCGTGGGGCCTCGAGCAGACCGGGGGCTTGGCCTTCTTCGACAGTGACTTCCTGGAATCTCCGCACAGCTTGATCCCGATCCCGGTGCTGGAGGCCCTTGCGAGCCGTTCCGGCGAAGCCAGGACGGTCCCGGTCGACGAGTCGTTCAGCCCTGAAGTCCAGGCGTTCCTGCACGCGTGGGAGCGTCGTGTGTTCGATCTCGTCGCCCAGCCCGGATCCCACGACGAACTCCGGAGTACGACTACGGGATGCCGGCGCCCGTGACGCGGCGGGTGTGGGCCTCGTGGACGAACCGGTCCTGAGGCCGGTGCGGGAGCGCGACCGGTTCGTTGACGGAGTCGTACGCGAGGCGGCTGACCGCAGACGAGGCCCCGAAGGTCGCCTGACCGCGGACGAGGCCCCGGGGGTCGCCGTGCTCCAGCGGTAGGCCGTCGCTACCGGCCTCGGTCGGCGTGTGGTCCGGACCTCTGTGCGAGGTTGAGCGATCAAGTGATGAGAGCGCTCCCAAATGTGCGGTTTCTTGTTGTGTTCTGCTGATGTCTGTGGATAGATGAACGACGTCGTGATGGGCCTCAGAGTCGAGCCCGAGGAGACCTCCATGCCCCCTGCCGCCCGACGGCTGTCCGCCGTGCTCCTGGCACTCCTGCTCGTCCCGGTCGTCGCCCTGCCCGCGACCGCCGCCGCACCACCCGCGCACGGCCTCAAAGGCGAGTACTTCCGCATGTCCGCACCGGGCGCGCGCGACTTCGCCCGACTCGGCGGCGCCACCCTGGACCCGAACGTCGACTTCTCCGACCTGACCGGCACGTTCCAGCAGCTCACCGGCCGTACCGAGCACACGACGGCCCGCTGGACCGGCAGCCTCACCGCCCCCGCCACGGGCGACTACACCTTCCACGCCATCGGCGACAACGGCTTCCGCCTGGTCCTCGACGGCACGCCGGTCATCGACCACTGGGTCGGCGACTGGGACGTCGAGCAGCACAGCGCGCCGGTCCGCCTGGTCGCGGGGGAGCGGCACGACTTCCGGATGGAGCTGTTCCAGGACGTCGGCGGTGCGAACCTGCGCCTGCGCTGGTCCACGCCGACGCTGGCGAAGCAGCCGGTGCCGGAAACGGCGTTCCTGCCACCGGCCGACTTCCCGGTCTACCCGGTCGGCCTGACCGTGACGCCGGACGGCAGGACGCTCGAAGCCGCCTTCGACCAGCCGGTGAGCCGGCTCGGCGAGTTGGCGTCGCACCTGAAGGTCGAGGTCGACACGGTGCCGTTCCCGATCGAGTCGGCCTCCGTCGAGGGCGGCAAGGCCGTCGTGAAGCTCGGTGCGACGATCCAGCAACCGCAGCGCGTCCGCGTCACCTACGACGGCGACGGCGGCTTGGTCGTCGGCGCCGAGATCGTGCCGCAGATCATCCGCACCGCGACCAACACCTCCACCCAGCGCCTCAAGACCGAGTGGGGCGAGGAGGTCGACCGGGACCACCCGCTGCCCGAGTACCCGCGCCCCCAGCAGCAGCGCGACGAGTGGCTGAACCTCAACGGCCAGTGGGAGTTCTCCGCCGCCACCGCCGGTCAGCAGCCGGTGTTCGGGCAGCGGCTCCCCGAGCGGATCACCGTGCCGTTCCCGGTGGAGTCGCAGCTGTCCGGGTTGGAGCGCCACGAGGACCACATGTTCTACCGTCGCCAGTTCGACGTGCCGCGTGGCTGGCAGGTCGGTCGGGGACAGCGGCTCCGGCTCAACTTCGGCGCGGTCGACCACCACGCCCGGGTCTGGGTGGACGGCACGCCCGTCGCCGAGCACACCGGCGGCTACACCGCGTTCACCGCCGACATCACCGACGCCCTGCGCGGTCGCGGCAGGCACGAGCTGATCGTCGCGGTCACCGACACCACCGGCGACGACCAGCCGATCGGCAAGCAGTCCCGCAACCCCGGCGGCATCGTCTACACGCCGTCCTCGGGCATCTGGCAGACCGTGTGGCTGGAGCCGGTGCCGGACCGGGCGATCGACGACGTGAAGACCACGCCCGACATCGCCGGCGGCACGCTCGCCGTCCGCGTCTCGTCCTCGACCGCGTCGGCGAACACCGAGGTCACCGCCACGGCCCGGGACAAGCGCGGCAAGAAGGTCGGCACGGTCACCGGCGCGCCGAACGCCGACCTCACCCTGCCCGTGCCCGACCCGCACCTGTGGAGCCCCGACGACCCGTACCTGTACGACCTGGAAGTGTCCCTTCAGGACGGTCGTGGCAGGGACCGGGTCAAGAGCTACTTCGGGATGCGCTCCATCGGCGTGCGGGACGTGGCGGGCTTCCCGAAGCTGGTCCTCAACGGCGAGCCGGTGTTCTCGCTGGCCATGCTGGACCAGGGCTTCTGGCCCGACGGCCTCAACACCGCGCCCAGTGACGAGGCGCTGGCGTGGGACATCGAGGCCCAGAAGGACCTCGGGTTCAACGCGCTGCGCAAGCACATCAAGGTCGAGCCGGCCCGCTGGTACTACCACGCCGACCGGCTGGGGATGCTGGTGTGGCAGGACTTCGTGAACGTCAACGTCACGAACGAGACCGGGCAGCAGGCGTTCCTGACCGAGGGCAGGCGCGCCATGGAGCAGCTGCACGACTCGCCCGCGATCATCGGCTGGATCGTGTTCAACGAGGGCTGGGGCGAGTGGAACCGGGAGGAGACCGGCCGCATCACCGAGTCGGTCCAGGCCGCGGACCCGTCCCGGGTCGTCAACGCGCACAGCGGCGTCAACTGCTGCGCCTCCAAGGGCGACTCCGGCAAGGGCGACGTGATCGACCACCACGACTACAACAACACCGACCCGGCCTGGCCCGACGCCACCCGGGTGGCGATGGACGGCGAGCACGGCGGGTTCACCCTGCGCACCCCCGGCCACCAGTGGCCCGGCGCGCCGGCCGTGATCTACAGCGGTGTGGCCGACAAGGCGGCGCTGACCGCCAAGTACGTGTCGAACACCGAGACGTTCTACCTCGACGCGGCCGGCGCGGAGCTGTCCGGTTCGGTCTACACGCAGATCACCGACGTGGAGACCGAGCTGAACGGCCTGTGGACCTACGACCGGCGTGAGCTCAAGGTCGACCCCGGGCCGGTGCGCGACATCAACCGGCGGGTGATCGCGGCCGGCGCCGCGGCGGCCGAGCGCACGTACGACGGCAAGGGCTCGTGGGCGTTGGACGGCAACGGCGACGACACCGAGGGCGCGCCGAACCCGGTGTCCCTCACCGGTGACGCGGCGTGGACGGCCGGCGTGCGCGGGCAGGCGCTGAGGTTCGACGGGAACGGCGACTACGCCGAGACCGCCGGTCCGGTGCTCGACACGACCGGCTCGTACTCGGTGTCGGCCTGGGTGACGATGGACTCGCTGCCCGGCAACTACGCCACCGCCGTGAGCCAGGACGGCCGGCGCGTGGAGAACCCGTTCTACCTGCAGTACGGGCAGGGCCGGTGGGCGTTCAGCGTCCCCGGCGGCAGGCGGGCCACGCTGGCCGCCACCCCGGAACCCGGCCGCTGGTACCACCTGGTCGGCGTGCGGGACGAGGCGGCGGGCGAGACGCGCCTGTACGTCGACGGCGTGCGTGCCGCCGCGATCCCGATCGGGCCGGACGAGGTGAGCACCGGGCCGTTGGCCATCGGCCGCGCCAAGTACGCCGGCGTGCGCGGCGACTTCTGGCACGGCTCGGTCGACGAGGTCCGCGCGGTGGGCCGGGCCTGGACCGACGCCGAGGTGGCGCAGCAGTACGCCGCCCGCTGACCTGGTGCACCGGGACGAGGGGCAGCGGCCCTTCGTCCCGGTGCGGCCAGGGCCGCCTTCGGCTCGTCGGCGAGCGCGGTCGGCTCGCCGGGCATGAGGACCGTCTCCCCGCGGTGGTGGAAGTCGGAGCAGGGCTCCCGACCTCGTGCAACCTCCTGAGCCGCCGGGAAGACGACTACCCGCCGGACGGTTCGACGCGGGACTACGAGATGCGGCGGCGGTAGGTGAGGGTGGCGAGGACGTAGGCGACGACGAGGAGGCCGGCGCACCAGGCGAGGGCGGTCCGGATGTCGGCGCCGATCGGCTGCCCGGTCAACAGGCCGCGGAGGGTGTTGACGATGGAGGTGACGGGCTCCCGAGCGGAAGCCCATGAGCAGGGCGACGAGCAGCACGACCACGAGCGAGATCAGGTTGGCGACCAACGAGGGCAGCACGTGCGCCCACAGCACGGACGACCGCCGCCCTTGAGCATCTCGGTCATCTGCTTGCCCACGGAACACCTCCTCCCGCTACTCGGTGTTGCTAGGTACCGGTAGATAGTAACACTGACTAGCGGCGGCGGCGCAAGCTCCGGTGCCGGCATGCGAGCTGGTGAGACCGGCGTCTCCCGGCCGTCAACGTGCCGTAAAGGACCTGGTCGAGGACGTCAAGGAGCCGTCAGGCGCCCGTTGAGCAGCCGGTTCCGGAGGCATGCTCGCCGCCGTCGCGGTCCGTCGGGACCGCCTGGAGGCGGAAGGGGCGCGGGGATGGCCGATCTGGCCTACGTGCTGCTGATCTTGGGTGTGTTCCTGCTGCTGGTGCTCGGTGTGCGCGTGCTGGGGAAGCTGTGAGCGGCACCGGAGCGGTGGCCAACGCCGTCGGCGGCCTGCTGGCGCTGTTGCTGATCGGGTACCTGTTCGTCGCGCTGATCCGCCCGGAGTGGTTCTGATGTCCTCGACCGCGGCCGGCCTGCTCCAGGTCGGCCTGCTGATCGCCGCGCTGGCCGTGGTGCACCGGCCGTTCGGCGACTACCTGGCCCGCGTCTACACGGGCACCCGGCACAACGCGGTCGAACGCGTGGTCTACCGGGTCGCGCGGGTCGACCCGGGGTCCGAGCAGCGCTGGGGCGTGTACGCGCTGGGCGTGCTCGGGTTCTCGTTCGTCGGCGTCGTGCTGCTCTACGTGCTCCAGCGGGCGCAGTCCGCGCTGCCGTGGGCCTACGACCGTGGCGCCGTGCCGCCGGGGATGGCGTTCAACACCGCGATCAGCTTCGTGACCAACACGAACTGGCAGTCCTACGTGCCCGAGACCACCATGGGCCACGCCGTGCAGCTGGTCGGCCTGACCGTGCAGAACTTCGTCTCGGCGGCGGTCGGCCTGGCGGTGGCCATGGCCCTGGTGCGCGGGTTCGTCCGCAGTCGCACCGACCGGCTGGGGAACTTCTGGGTCGACCTGACCCGCGGCACGGTCCGCGTCCTGCTGCCGGTCGCGTTCGTGTTCGCGATCGTCCTGGTGGCCACCGGTGTGGTGATGAGCCTGAAGTCCGGGGTGGACGTGGACGGGCAGAGCGTGGCGATCGCGCCGGTGGCGGGTCAGGAGGCCATCAAGGAGTTGGGCACCAACGGCGGCGGGGTGCTCAACGCCAACTCCGCGCACCCGTTCGAGAACCCCGACGCGTGGTCCAACCTGATCGAGGTCTTCCTCATCCTGGTCGTCCCGGTCTCGCTCACCCGCACGTTCGGCACGATGGTGGGCGACCGCGGGCAGGGTCGCGTGCTGCTCGGCGTGATGGGTGCGTTGTGGACGGTGATGCTCGGCGTGATCTGGGCCGCCGAGGCGAGCGGCCTGCGCCCGCTGGAGGGCAAGGAACTGCGGTTCGGCGTCCCGTCGAGCGCGTTGTTCGCCAACTCCACCACGGCCACGTCCACGGGTGCGGTGAACTCGATGCACGACAGCTTCACCGGCCTGGGCGGCGGTGGCGCGTTGCTGAACATCCTCTTCGGCGAGATGACGCCGGGCGGTGTGGGCACCGGTCTCTACAGCATCCTGGTGATGGCGGTGATCGCGATGTTCCTGGCCGGGCTGATGGTCGGCCGCACGCCCGAGTACCTGGGCAAGAAGCTGGGGCGCCGTGAGGTGACGGCGGCGGCCGTGTCGATCCTGGCCACGCCGACCGTGATGCTGACCGGCGCGGGCATCGCGGCGGTCCTGCCGTCCACAGAGGACGCGCTGAACAACTCCGGCGCGCACGGCCTGTCCGAGATCCTCTACGCCTACGCGTCGGCGTCGAACAACAACGGCAGCGCGTTCGCCGGCCTCGCGGTCACCGGCGACTGGTTCCAGTCGTCCCTGGGCGTGTGCATGGCGCTGGGCCGGTTCGTGCCGATCATCGCCGTGCTGGCGTTGGCGGGTTCGCTGGCGGCGCAGTCCAAGGTGCCGGTCACGGCGGGCACGCTGCCCACCACCGGCCCGTTGTTCGCCACCCTGCTCGGCGGGGCGATCGTGCTGGTCGCCGCGCTGACTTTCGTCCCGGCTCTCGCCCTCGGTCCCATCGCGGAGGCCCTGCTGTGACCACGACCGAACGCCCGCGGGAGAGCCGCGAGCCGGCGCACGACCCCGGCCACCACGTCGGCGCCGGGGCGTTCACCCCGCGCCAACTGCTGACATCACTGCCCGAGGCGTTGCGCAAGCTGCACCCGCGCCACCAAGCGCGCAACCCCGTCATGTTCGTCGTGTGGGTCGGCTCGGTCCTGGTGACGGTGTTCGCCGCGGCCGATCCGAGCGTCTTCACCGTCGCCGTGGCGGTGTGGCTGTGGCTGACCGTGCTGTTCGCCGGCCTCGCCGAGGCCGTCGCCGAGGGGCGGGGCAAGGCGCAGGCGGAGTCGTTGCGCGCCACCAGGAAGGACGCGGTCGCCCGCTTGGCCGACGGCCGTACCGTGCCGGGGACCGAGCTGGAGGTCGGCGACCTGGTCGTGGTCGAGGCCGGTGAGGTGATCCCCGGTGACGGCGACGTGGTGGAGGGCATCGCCACCGTGGACGAGTCGGCCATCACCGGTGAGTCCGCGCCGGTGGTCCGGGAGTCCGGCGGCGACCGGTCGGCCGTCACCGGCGGCACGATCGTGCTGTCGGACCGGATCGTCGTGCGCGTCACGGCCGAGCCGGGGCAGACGTTCGTGGACCGGATGATCGCGCTGGTCGAGGGCGCGCAGCGGCAGAAGACGCCCAACGAGATCGCGCTGACGATCCTGCTGTCCACGTTGACGATCATCTTCCTGCCGGCGGTCGTCGCGTTGCAGCCCTTCGCCGTGTACTCGGGCGGCGAGCAGTCGGTGGTCGTGCTCACGGCGTTGCTGGTGTGCCTGATCCCGACCACGATCGGCGCCCTGCTGTCGGCGATCGGCATCGCGGGCATGGACCGGCTCGTGCAGCGCAACGTGCTGGCCACCTCCGGCAAGGCCGTGGAGGCCGCCGGTGACGTGGGCACCCTGCTGCTGGACAAGACCGGCACCATCACCTGGGGCAACCGCCGCGCCACCGAGCTGATCCCCGCTGCGGGCGTGCCGGTGGACGTCCTGGTGGACGCCGCCCGGTTGTCGTCGCTGGCCGATGGCACCCCGGAAGGCCGCAGCGTGATCGAGCTGTGCGTGCAGCGCTACGGCCGCTCGGCCGAACCGACGGCGCACGAGAAGACCGGCGAGTTCGTGCCGTTCACCGCCCAGACCCGGATGAGCGGCGTCGACCTGGACGGCCGGCGCGTGTGCAAGGGCGCGGCGAGCGCGTTCACGCTGGACGAGTCCACGCGTGCGGTCGTGGACGGGATCAGCGCCGGGGGCGGCACGCCGCTGGTGGTCGCCGTGGACGACCGGGTGCTGGGCGTGATCCGGCTGTCCGACGTGGTCAAGCCCGGTATGCGGGAGCGGTTCGCCGAGCTGCGCGCCATGGGCATCCGCACGGTCATGGTGACCGGCGACAACCCGCTGACCGCCCGCGCCATCGCCGCCGAGGCCGGGGTGGACGACTTCCTGGCCGAGGCCAGGCCCGAGGACAAGATGGCGCTGATCCGCCGTGAGCAGGAGGGCGGGAAGCTGGTCGCGATGACCGGCGACGGCACCAACGACGCACCCGCGCTGGCGCAGGCCGACGTGGGCGTGGCGATGAACACCGGCACCTCGGCCGCCAAGGAGGCCGGGAACATGGTGGACCTCGACTCCGACCCGACCAAGCTGATCGAGATCGTGGGTATCGGCAAGCAGCTGCTGATCACCCGGGGCGCGCTGACCACGTTCAGCGTGGCCAACGACCTGGCCAAGTACTTCGCCATCCTCCCGGCGATGTTCGCCGCCATTCACCCGCAGTTGGACAAGCTCAACGTCATGCACCTGGCCTCGCCGCAGTCGGCGATCCTGTCGGCGGTGATCTTCAACGCGCTGGTCGTCGTGGTGCTCATCCCGCTGGCGCTGCGGGGCGTGCGCTACCAGCCGTCCAGCGCTTCGGCGCTGCTGCGGCGCAACCTGCTGGTGTACGGCCTCGGCGGTGTCGTGACGCCGTTCGCCGGGATCTGGCTGATCGACCTGCTCGTGCGACTCGTCCCTGGAATCGGGTGACCCTGAGGTGGACAACTTCGTCAAGCAGGCGTGGGCCGGGCTGCGCGTCCTGCTCGTGCTCACCGTCCTCACCGGCGTGCTCTACCCGGCCGCCGTGTGGGCCGTCAGCAGGCTGCCCGGCCTGCGCGCCAACGCCGAAGCCGTGGACACCACGCTCGTCGCCGTCCCGCGCGAGGGCGACCGGTGGTTCGCGCCGCGGCCTTCAGCAGCCACGCTGCCCGCGTCGGGAGGCTCGAACAAGGGCGAGCTCGACCGCGACTACGACGCCGTGATCGCCGAGCGCCGCGCCGAGATCGCCCGACGCGAAGGCGTGGGCGAGGACCGCGTGCCGCCCGACGCCGTCACCGCCTCGGCCTCCGGCCTGGACCCCCACATCAGCGCCGCCTACGCCGCCCTCCAGGTGCCGCGGGTGGCCCGGGAGAACGGGCTGGGCGAGGACCGGGTCCGGCGGCTGGTCGCCGAGCACACCGAGGGCCGCGCGCTGGGGTTCCTCGGTGAGCCGGTCGTCAACGTCACGGCGCTCAACCGGGCGTTGGACGGAGCGGGCTGACCCGGCGCCGCGACCACGAGCCGGTCAGCGGCCTGCCCCGGTCCCGCGGACCCGGCCTCGGTCGCTCGATCTTCCCGGCAGGGTCCGCGGCGCGTCGCGGTGCCCGACGAGACCCGCTGCGGCACGGCGCGCGGCTAGCCGACGTGCGCGCGCACCAGGTCCTCCACCGCCTTCGGGATGGTCGTCTCGAAGTCCAGCAGCTTCGCCCAGGTCGGCTCGACGGTGATGCGGACCATCTGCGCGTACAGCGCCCGCACGCCCGCCTCCCAGTCCTCGAACCGGTCGGCGGGCACGACCTTGCGGCTGGCCTCCACGTACTCGTCCGGCACGCCGTCGACCAGTTCGACGCTCGCGGTGCCGCGGAGCAGCAGGACCCGGGGCGGGTACCGGCCCTCGGTGTCGATGGTCAGTGACACGTTCGGGTCACGGCGCAGCGCACCCACCTTCGCCGACTTCGGCACGGTGCACACCACGAGCCGCGCGCCGTCCCACAGGAAGGCGACCGGCACGACCCGCGGCGCGCCGTCCACCCCGATGTACGCCAACCGGGCCGGGATCGAGGACGCCAGCAGCTCCCGCGCGATCGGCTTGTCCATGACCTCGGCGATCTCTTCGCGTTCCACGTCCGTCTCCTCCACGTCGTCGGGCCCTGCGTCGGACGGGGGACGGAGCCGGCTCGGCGTTCTCGACATCGGCCGCGCGTCCTGCCCCAGGAGCACGCCGGACAGCACCAGCGCGAGCCCGAGGGCCTGGTGCGCGACCAGGGACTCGCCCGCGAGCGCCAGGCCCAGCACGACCCCCGTGACCGGGTTGAGCAGGCCGATCAGCCCCACCGTGCCCGCGTCGAGGTGGCGCAGGCCGGTGAACCAGGCGACGAACGCGACCGCGGTGGCCACCACCGACACGAACGCGAAGCCCAGCAGGTTGGCGCCCGTGAGCGGCGGGGGAGCGCCCTCCACCGCGAACGCCGGCACCACGAGCACCGCGCCGCCCGCGACGAACTGCCACGACGTCACCGACAGCACGTCCGTGCCCGCGCCCCAGCGCTTGGTGAGGACGTGCCCGAACGCGGACATCGCCATCGCGGCGACCGAGACGACGACCCCGAGCGGGTCGACGGCGTCCACGCCCGAGGCGAGCAGGAGCACCACGCCGACGATGCCGGTGAGCGCGCCCAGCACCGCCCGGCCACGCGGCCGTTCGCCGAGCAGCGGCCAGGCCAGGGCGATCATCGCGACCGGTGACGTGGCCATGATGGTCGAGGCCAGGCTGGTCGGCAGCAGTTGCGCGGCGAGGTAGACCAGCGCGAAGAACGCCCCCATGTTCAACGTCCCCAGCACGAACGAGCGCCACCACCACCGGCCGCGCGGACGCCTGCGGCGCAGGAGGAGCAGCAGGATGCCGGCGGGGAGCGCGCGCAGCACCGCGCCCCACAGCGGGTGGTCGGCGGGCAGGAAGTGGTGCGTGACGTAGTAGGTCGAGCCCCACGCGACCGGGGCGATCGCCGTGACCAGGCCCCACCGGATATTTTCCACGGAAGACATTGTATCTTCCGTGGAAGCTATGCTGTCACGCCATGGAACTCGACCGCGTCGCCCGCATCCAGGCCGAGTGGGCCCGGGAACGGCCCGACCTCGACGTCACGCCCCAGGGCGTCATCGGCCGGCTGCACCGCCTCGCCGCCGTGCTCACCGAGCAGCTGGCCGTCGTGTACCGGCGGCACGGGCTCGGCGAGGGGGAGTTCGACGTGCTGGCCGCGTTGCGGCGGGCGGGTGCGCCCTACGAGCGCGCGCCGGGGGAGCTGGCGCAGCACACGATGGTGACCACGGGTGCGATCAGCAAGCGCATCGACCGGTTGGAGCGCGACGGCCTCGTGACGCGCCGGCCGGGCCAGGACGACGGCAGGCGGCGCGTGGTGGCGCTGACCGAGGCGGGCAGGCGCGTGATCGACCAGGCGTTCGCCGAGCACATGGCCAACGAGCGGCAGCTCCTCGACGCCCTCGACGCTGATGACGCCCGCCGGTTGGAGGGGATCCTCACCACCTGGCTGGCCAGGTTCGAGCCACCGCGCTGACGAGTCGTTTGCCCCCGCGCGCGCCGGGTAGTCGATCCACAACCGAAGAGGGTTTTCGCGAGGCGACGGGAGTCGACATGTCCAGACCCGACACAGCGACGTCACGCACACCGGTGCAGCTGGCCGCCACGGTCGTCGGCGCGGTGTTCCTGTTGGTCGGCATCGCCGGGTTCATCCCCGGGATCACCACCGACTACGACACGCTCCAGTTCGCGGGTCACGAGTCGCAGGCCAAGCTCCTCGGCGTGTTCGCCGTCTCGATCCTGCACAACATCGTGCACCTGGCGTTCGGCGTGGCCGGCCTGGCGATGGCCAGGACCGCGCGCAACGCGTTCCTGTACCTCGTCGCCGGCGGCGTGATCTACCTGCTGCTGTGGCTGTACGGGTTGATCATCGACCACGACAGCTCGGCGAACTTCGTGCCGGTGAACACCGCCGACAACTGGCTGCACCTGCTGCTGGCCGTCGGCATGATCGCGCTCGGCTTCGCGTTGGGGCGCCGCGTGCCGGGGGCGAGGTGACCTGAGCGCGGTGGACGCCGGGCACGACGACACACCGACCGGCGGCCTGCGCCGGTACCTGCGGGCGGTCGCGGTGGAGCTGGGGTTGGCCGGCCGCTGCTGGCACGCCGACCCCGGCCCGCCCGCGACGGCGTACCTGGCGGTGGACGGCGCGCTGCCGACCTTCCCCGACCGCGACCTGGCCCTGCTCTGGGACGAGGAGTACGGCTGGGCCGCCGCCGTGCGCACCCACTCTTCCGAGCCGCCGGTGGTGATCACCTACCGCGGCGGCGACGTGCTCCCGCCCGCCCGTGACGTGGCCGCGTACGTGGCGGCGCTGCGGCGGGGCGACCACCCCGGCGATCCGCGGCCGATCCGCCTGCGCTCCTACGGCAGCCCGGACGACCTGACCGACCGCCTCCGCGCCTACTGACCGGACGGCCGGTGGTCGAACCGCCCTGGGCTCCGCGCGCACGCCTGTCACCCGACCGGGTCGACTTCAGCGGAACCTGTCGCGCAGCATTGCGGCGCCCCTCGCCTCGACGGCCACGCGTGCCGCCACCGGCGATCCACGCTCAGCCCTCGTGGGCCGATGCCTCCACCGCCTCCGGCAGACCCGCCGCCTGCCGGTACACGCGGATCGTCTCGGCGGCGATCCGGGTCGTGCTGTACCTCGCCTCGACGCGGTCGGCGGCGGCGATGCCGTAGGCGTCACGGCGGGCGTCGTCGGCCAGCAGGGGGCGCAGCGCGCGGGCCAGGGCGCGGGGATCGTCCGGTGGCACCAGCAGCCCCGTCACGCCGTCCACCACCGTGTCCGTCGACCCGCCGACCGTCGCCGCCACCACCGGCACGCCGCACGCCATGGCCTCCAGCGGCGTGACGGCCCCGTCCGACCCGGCGCAGACCACCACGTCGGCCGACCTGAGCAAGGCGGGCATCGCCACCTGCGGCACGCGGCCGACCAGGCGGACCCGGTCGCCGACGCCCGAGGCCCGCGCGTGCTCGCGCAGCCGGCGCACCTCCTCCGCCCGGCCGCCCACGACCACCAGCTCCGTGTCCCACACCGACCGCAGCGCCACGATCAGGTGCTCGGCGCCGGGCGCGGGCGAGACCAGGCGGTGCGGCAGCGGCCGGTTCAGGCGCGGGCCGTCCGGCTTGAACCGGCCGATGTCGACGCCCGGCGGCACGACGGCGATCCGGGTGCGGGCCACGCCCAGCTGCACCAGTTGCGCCTTCTCGTCCGTGCACTGCGCCACGACCCGGCTCGCCTCGCGCCCGATCAGCCGCTCGGTGGACAGCCGCGCCTCCGGCACGCCCTCGTCGCCCGCCTGCCGCGCCACCGCGCCCAGCGAGTGGAACGTCTGCACCACCGGCACGTCCAGGCCGTTGGCGGCCAGCACCGACGCCACCCCGGACGTCCAGTAGTGCGCGTGCACGACGTCCGGCGGGTCGGCCCGCCACTGCGAGCGCAGGAACCGGGTGAACTCGTCCAGGTGAGGGAGCAGATCGTCCGGGTGAACCGGGCTCGGCGGCCCCGCCGGCACGTGCACCACGTCGTAACCGGTCCGGGTGCGCACCACGTCGGGTGACCGCGGGGAGTCACGCCGGGTGTGCACCACCACGTCGTGCCCGGCCGCGGCCAGTGCCGCCGCCAGGTCGGCGACGTGCACGTCCTGCCCGCCCTCCTCGGCATCGCCGAGCACGGGCAACGGGCTTGCGTGCGCCGAGACGACCGAGACCTTCATCGGGTTCCTCCAGACAGCCAAGACGGCTTGCGCCGGACAGAGGCTGTCGTCTCAACCCGGATCGCACGCTACAAGCAACCCCGGAGGCCTGCCACTCAGCGCGACCACGGCCGGGTGGTTGGCGGCGCGGCTGCCGGGTATGGCACAGGGCGACCGAGCAACCGATCCGAGGAGGGGCCATGGCCACCGGGGAAACCGGCTTCGACGACGTCAGCTACGACCTGATCTCCGTGCAGTACCACGCGCTCAAGGCGGGCCACGACTACGGCCAGTACGTCCGGGACGCGGAGAACGCGGGCAAGCGGGAGATCGCCGACTTCTTCCGCCGCGTGATGGAGGAGGACTCCGCGCGCGCCAAGCAGTGCCACGACTTCCTCAAGGAGCTGTCCGCGAGCGGTGACGCGGGCCCCGCCATGAGCTGAGCGCGCGAGCGGTAGGTTCCGCGCCATGCGGGTAGTCGTGCTGTCCGACACCCACGCGCCCCGGCGGTGGAAGTCGTGTCCCCCTGAAGTGGCGGAACACCTGCGCCACGCGGACGTCATCCTGCACGCCGGTGACGTCTGCGTGGCGGCCGTGCTGGACGAGCTGGCGCAGTACGCGCCGGTGACCGCGGTGCGCGGCAACAACGACGGGCCGGACGTGGCCGAGTGGGGCGCGCCCGAGACCGTCGAGCTCGACCTCGCCGGGCTGCGGGTCGCGATGGTCCACGACAGCGGCCAGGCCACCGGCCGCACCGCGCGGATGCGCCGCCGGTTCCCGGACGCGGACCTGGTGGTGTTCGGCCACTCCCACATCCCGATGGACGTCACGGGCGACGGCGTGCGGGTGTTCAACCCGGGCTCGCCCACCGACCGCCGCCGTCAGCCGCACGGCACCGTCGGCCTGCTCGACGTCGAGGACGGTGGGCTGGTGTCGGCCCGGATCGTGCCGGTGACGTGACCGCTCGCACCGGCTCGGGGGACGATCGGGGTGAGCGCAGGGGGAACCGTGGTGGAAGTCGGGCTGCTGGGGAAGGTCGCCGTGTCGGGCGGCGGCGGCGAGGTGGGGCTGGGGCCGGACCGGCAGCGGTGCGTGCTGGCGGCGTTGGCGGTCGACGCGGGCCGGGTGGTGTCGGTGGCACGGCTGACCGAGCGCGTCTGGGGCGCGACGCCGCCGTTGCGCGCCAGGGGAACGCTCCTCAGCTACCTGTCCCGGCTGCGTCACGCGGTGGCCGGGGTCGAGGGGGTGGACGTCGTCCGCCGGCCGGGCGGGTACGCGCTGGAGGTCGACCGGGCCGCGGTCGACCTGCACCGGTTCCGCGACCTGCGGGCGCGGGCCCGCGCGAGTGACGACCACCACGCCGCGGCGCTGCTGTCGGAGGCGTTGGGGCTGTGGCGCGGCGAGGCGTTGACCGGGGTCGGCGGTGACTGGGCGGCGGCCGAACGCGCCCGCCTCGACCGGGAGCGCCTGGACGCCGAGTGCGAGCTGACCGACGCGCGGCTGCGGCTGGGCCACGGCGAGGAGCTGGTGCCGGGGCTGGCGGTGCGCGCCGCCGAATCGCCGCTGGACGAACGGGTGGCCGCCCAGTACGTGCTGGCGCTGTACCGCGCCGGTCGCACGGCGGACGCGTTGGCGCACTACCGCGCGGTGCGGGAGCGCCTGGTGGACGAGCTGGGCGCGGACCCGGGCCCGGCCCTCCAGGACGTGCACCGGCGGGTCCTCACCGGCGAACCGGCGCTCACCCCGGGCCCGGCGACCGGCGCGGTGACCGGCGCGGTGACCGGCGCGGCGACTGGTCCGGTGACCGGCGCGGCGACTGGCCCGGTGACTGGCCCGGCGACCGGCCCGGCGACCGGCGCGGCGACTGGACCTGCTGATGATGAGCGCGCACGAGAACGTCGACCTGAGGATCGTGCCCTCGGCCA
>JBFBCZ010000009.1:0-289926 GCA_040689555.1 Actinosynnema sp. NPDC051121
ACCTTTCGGCTGGAACGGCCCCCTTGACACGGGTGGTAGCCCGGAGGGAGGTCGGTGGGATGACACGAAGCCCGCACCACAACGGACCCGCAGCATGACCGCCCTCCCCGTCATCCTGCTGATCTGCCCGTCCGGCGAGGACATGCTTTTGAAAGCTTTTCAGAAGCTTCGGCTCAGGTGGCCTTCATGGACGACGTTGCCGCCGACGACGAGTAGGACCCCGACCCGGTCGAGGACGACGTGCCCCCGGTCGTGCCCCCGGTCGTACCGCTGGTCGTCCCACCCGACGTGCCCTCGGTCGTGCCCACCGGAGCCGTCGTCCCGACCGTGCTGTCCTCGGTCGATGTCGTCGTGGTGGTCGAAGTCGTCGTCGGCTCAGTGGTCGTCGTCGTCGTCGGCGTGGGGCACCCGGCCGGGACCGACGTCGACGTGGTGGGCGTCGTGGACGTCGACGTGGACGTGCTCGTCGTCGGCCCCGTCGTCGTCGTCGTCGGCGTGGGGCACACCGGCGGCGTGGTCGTCGGGAACGGCACGGTGAACGTCGCACCAGGCCGCGTCGTGGTCGTGGTCGTCGTGGTCGTCGGGTGCGACGTACCCGACGACGGCGGGTTCGTGGTCCCGGGCGGCGACGTGGAGTTGCCGTTGTCCCCCGGCGTGGTGCCGCTCCCCGGCTCCTGGCCGAAATCGTCGTCCGAGCCGAACATGTCCGGCAGCACCGGCACGCCGCTGGCGTACACGTTCGCCCAGTACAGCACCGTGGCCACGTACTCGTTGGACTGGTTGTAGCGGAACACCGAGCGCGCGCGCTGCTCCGGGTTGCTCACGTCCGCGTTGTTCGCGCACAGGTAGTTGCCCGCGCCGATGGTCGCGTCGTAGATGTTGTTGGGGTTGCGCTCGCCGTCGGCGTTGCCGTCGGCCGCGTAGCCCTCCCACGTCGACGGGATGAACTGCATCGGGCCGACGGCCCGGTCCCAGTTCCGGTCGCCGTCGAACCGGCCGCCGTCGGTGTCGCGGATCGCGGCCACGCCGGGCGAGCCGTTGAGCACGGGACCCAGGATGGGCTCGACCGTGGTGCCGTTCTCCTTGACCCGGCCGCCGCGCGCGTGCCCGGACTCGATCCGGCCGATGCTGGCCAGCAGCGGCCAGTCCAGGTGGCAGTTGGGCGTGGTCTGCGCGAGCCGGTCGGCCGCGCGCATGTACGCGTCCAGCATCACGCCGGGGATGCCGTGCTGGCCCTCGCGCAGGAAACCGCCCTCCAACGGGGGCAGGTCGTCCTCGAACCCGGACGGGTCGTCGGCCTCGGCCAGCAGGGCCGCGCTCAGCTCGTCGGTCTCGGGCAGCTTGCCGGTGGCTCCCAGCTTGCCCCGGGCGTCCAGCGCGAGCGTGCCCAGCACGTCGCCGGGGCCGGGCGGGACGACTTCGACGTCGGCTCCGCCGGCGAGGTGGACCCAGTCGAGCGGCGCCGCCGTGTGCAGCAGCGCGGGCACGAGCATCGCGGCGGTTGCGGTGGCGGCGAAGCCCCATTGCCGCGGCGTCATCGTGCCCGGATGGACCTTGGTCCGCTTCCGCCCCCGACGCTTCGACTTCGGCACAGCCACGAACTCCCCATCGACTCGTCACCCGGCCTGCAGACCAGCCTGCCTGATCCGAACGGTGGTGTCACGGGCACGGCCGACCTTTGTGCCCGAAGAACTGCCCCGACGGTCAGTTTTTCACCTTTGACGCGCAGTCGCCGCTCGGCCACCACTGCGTGAGCAGGTCGAGTGCCTCGTCGCCGAACGGGTTCACGCCCCGGCCGACGGCCAGCGAGTGCGCCACGTGCACGTGCAGGCACTTGACGCGCCCCGGCATGCCGCCCGCGGTGACCTCCGTGCCCAGCGGCTCGATCGCGTCGCGCTCGGCCAGGTACAGCTCGTGCGCGCGCAGGTAGCGCCGCGCCAGCTCCTCGTCCACGGCCAGCCGGTCGGTCATCTCCTTCATCAGCCCGGCCCCTTCGAGCCTGCTGACGTAGGAGTTCAGCCGCGCGCAGGTCAGGTAGTACAGGGTCGGGAACGGCGTGCCGTCCTCCAGCCGCGGGTTGGTCTGCACGACCGCCGGGTGCCCGCTGGGGCACCGCGCGGCCACCTCCCGCATCCCCCGCGGCTCCCGGCCCAACTGCGCCGCGACCGCCGCCCGGTCCTCGTCGCTCACCGTCATCGTGCCGCCGCCGAATCCCACAACTGCTCGTACCACGCCTTGTCCTCGGCCGGTTTGGTCTCCGGCCGCTGTTGGTCCAGTTCGCGCTCCGCGTCACCGGGGAGCTGCACGATGTAGGGCGTCTCGCCGGGCCGCACGTAGTGCAGCCTGCGCCGCGCCTCGGCCTCCACGTGCGCCGGGTCGGCCAGCTCCCGCTTGCGCTGCTCCAGCTGCCCCACCTCGGCGCGCAGCGTCTCCTGCGAGGCGGTGACCTCGCGCAGCTCCTCGCGCTGCGCCAGGTACGTGCGCAGCGGCACGGCGATGCTCAGCGCCAACGCGCACACCACCATCGCCAGCAGCGCGGCCCGCCGCGTGCCGGTCATGCCGAACGCGCCGCCGGTGCCCGCGCCCGCCCGGGTCCGCGCCCGGGACTGCGGCTTGCGCGCCGCCGGCCGGGTGCGCGGCGGCGGCTCGGCCTTGCCCGCCCGCGCCCGGGGCTTGCGCGCGTCACCCGTTCGGGTTTCGCCCGTGCGGGCCTGGCCGTCGCGGGCCTGCGCCCGCGCAGGGCGGGACCCCGGCGTGGCCTCGCGACCACGCCGGGGGTCCCGTTCCCGTCGTGCCATCAGCTCTCCGGCGTGTACCGCGGGAAGGCCAGGTCGCCGGCGTAGCGCGCGGCGTCGCCCAGGGCCTCCTCGATGCGCAGGAGCTGGTTGTACTTCGCGGTGCGCTCACCGCGGGCGGGCGCGCCGGTCTTGATCTGGCCCGCGCCGACGGCCACCGCGAGGTCGGCGATCGTGGTGTCCTCGGTCTCGCCGGACCGGTGCGACATCATCGACTTGTAGCCGTAGGAGGTGGCCAGCGCGACCGCGTCCAGCGTCTCCGACAGCGTGCCGATCTGGTTGACCTTCACCAGCAGCGCGTTGGCCGCGCGGCGGGAGATGCCCTCCTCCAGCCGCTCCGGGTTGGTCACGAACAGGTCGTCGCCGACGATCTGCACGCGCTCGCCCAGCTCGGCGGTCAGCTGCACCCAGCCGTCCCAGTCGTCCTCGGACAGCGGGTCCTCGATGGAGACCATCGGGTAGGAGTTGACCAGCTCGGTGTAGTAGCCGGTCATCTGCTCGGCGCTGCGCTTGGTCTTCTCGAACGTGTAAGCGCCGTCGGAGTGGAACTCCGTGGCGGCCACGTCGAGGGCCAGCGCGATGTCGCGGCCGGGCGTGAAGCCCGCCTTCTCGATCGCGACCAGGATCAGGTCCAGCGCGTCGCGGTTGCTCGACAGGGACGGCGCGAAGCCGCCCTCGTCGCCCAGGCCGGTGCCCAGGCCCTTGGACTTCAGCACCGACTTCAGCGCGTGGTAGGTCTCCGCGCCCCAGCGCAGGGCCTCGCGGAACGTCTCCGCGCCGATCGGCGCGATCATGAACTCCTGGATGTCCACGTCGGTGTCGGCGTGCGCGCCACCGTTGAGGATGTTCAGCATCGGCACGGGCAGCACGTGGGCGTTCGGGCCGCCGATGTACCGGAACAGCTCCAGGCCGCTGGACGCCGCCGCCGCCTTCGCCACCGCGAGCGAGACGCCGAGGATGGCGTTCGCGCCCAGGCGGGACTTGTCCGGCGTGCCGTCCAGGTCGACCAGCTTCTGGTCGACCACCCGCTGCTCGACGGCCTCGATGCCGACCAGCTCGGGGCCGATCTCGTCGAGCACCGCCGTGACCGCGCGCTCGACGCCCTTGCCCAGGTAGCGCTTGGCGTCGCCGTCCCTCAGCTCGACCGCCTCGTGCTCGCCGGTCGACGCGCCGGACGGCACCGCGGCGCGCTCCAGCGTGCCGTCGTCCAACGCCACCTCTACCTCGACGGTCGGGTTGCCTCGCGAGTCCAGGATCTCGCGGGCGCCGACCTGCTCGATGACCGCCACGTGCGCTCCCTCGTCAGACCTTTTGTGTATCGATGCCGAGCCTAGTTGGTGCAAGGTGTGGGACGGCCCCGGCTCGCCTGTTGGGGCACTGGCCGGAAGGGGTTCACCGGTGGTTCACGTGGCGCGGGGCGGGGACGGGCCGCTGCTGGTGCTGCTGCACGGGCTCGGCGCGACCGGGTCGGTGTGGCGCGGAGCTGCGGATTCGTGGCCCGGGGCGTGGCTTTCGGCGGACCTGCCGGGGCACGGCCGGTCGGCGCCGGCGGCGCGGTACTCGTTCGGCTCGCTGGCCGCTTCGGTGGCGGCAGCGGTGGGTTCGGGGCCGGTGGCGGTGCTGGGGCACTCGTTGGGCGGCGTGGTGGCGTTGACCCTGGCCAGCGGGTGGTTCGGGGTGGACGTGCGGGCGGTCGGCGGGCTCGGGATCAAGCTGCGGTGGACGGCGGAGGAGCTGGCGAGGGCCGCCGCGCTGGCCGCGAAACCCGCGCGGGTGTTCCCGACGCGCGAGGAGGCCTCCGTGTGGGCGTCGAAGCTGGCGGGCGTGCCGCTGGCGGACGGCGTGGTCGAGGTGGACGGCGGCTGGCGGGCGGCGCTGGACCCGGCGGCGTTCGGGGTGGGCGCGCCGGACGTGGCCGGGCTGCTGGCGGTGGCGAAGGCGCCGGTCGTGCTGGCGGCGGGCGAGAACGACCCGATGTGCCCGCCGGAGCACCTGCTCGCGGCCCAGCCGGGTGGAATGGTGCTGCCAGGGGTGGGGCACAACGCCCACGTGGAGCAACCGTCGTCGATCGAGCCGGTGCTCGACCGGCTGCACGCCGCTCTCGTGGCGTGACACATCGGTCCCGTCATCCGGTCGGCTGTCGTACGGCGGCCGGATGGCCGGGTAGCGTTGATCGAACCATGACGGACAGCACCTTCGAGGCGTTCCGCCGAGCCGAGGCGCTGCTCGCGGAACGCCGACCGCTGGAGGCGCTGCGCGAGCTCCGCGTCGTGCTCGAAGCCGCGCCGGACCAGGTGGGCGTGCAGCTGCTGGCGGGCCGCGCGTACCTGGGGTCGGCGCAGCTCAAGCGTGCCGAGGCGGCGTTCCGGAGGGTGCTGGAGCTGGATCCGAGCGATCACTACGCGCGGTTCGCGCTGGGCCGGACGTTGCAGCGGCAGAGCCGGTTGACCGAGGCGTTGACGCAGCTTCGGATCGCGGCGGCGATGAACCCGTCGCCGGAGTACCAGGAGGCGTTGGGCGAGGTCAGCGCCCGGCTCGCGGTGGAGCGGGACCGGTGACGGCCTACGAGCTCGGACCGGTGGTCGCGGAGCGCCGGGTGGACCGGGTCGCCGCGGACGGCGCCCGCGCTCCGGTGGTGATCCGCTTCGGCCGGCCCCACCCGGACCCGCTGAGCCCGAACGGCGACTGGTGCTGCCCGCACCAGGTCCTCGGGCTGGGTGACGAGGCGGTCGGCGCGACGTTCGGCGTCGACTCGCTGCAGGCCCTGCTGCTGGGCGTGCACCGGGTGCGGCTGGAGCTGGCGGCGCGGGCGGAACGGGCGTCGGTCGAGCTGGACTGGCTGGGCCTGCCGGACCTGGGCCTGACCGTCGAGCCGCACGTCACCCGACCCTAGCCGGCCTCAGCCGACCCCGATCGACCTCGCCCGACCTCACCCGACCCCGACCCCGACCCCGACCCCAGCCGACCTCCCGACTCGAGCTCGCCGGTCCTAGCCGGTGCTCGCCCGGGCGTAGGCGTCCGCGCCGCTGTAGACGTTCTGGCCGTACTCGGTCGAGTTGTTGTAGGCCAGCACGGCCGCCCACCAGCCCGGACCCGTGCCCAGGTCCCGTCCGCCCGAGCACAGGTAGCGGGCCGCCGCCAGCGCCGCGTCGTCGATGTTCTGCGGGTCGGGCGGCTGCCCGTCGCCGTTGGCGCGCACCGCGTACCGGACCCACGTGGTCGGGATGAACTGCATCGGGCCGACCGCCCGGTCCCACCGGGTGTCGCCGTCGAGCGCGCCGCCGTCGCTGTCCGCGATCGCCTTCACGCCCGGTGAGCCGTCCAGCGGGATGCCGATGATCGGGCGCGACGGCCTGCCGTCCTCGCCCAGTCGCAGGCCGCCGATCGTGCCGTGGTGCGACTCGATCCGGCCGATGCCCGCCAGCGTCGCCCACGACACCCGGCACGCCGGGTTCTGCGACTGCATGACCAGGTCCGCGACGGCGTAGGCGCGCAGCGCGCGGGCCGGGACGTCGATCTTGTCCGACAGCGCCGACGCCCACTCGCCGAGCGGGTCGGCGGAGGCCTGCGCCTCGCCGGCCTGCGGCGCCTGGCCGCCCGAGCCGGGCGCGGCGACACCGGGTTCGACGGCCTGGAACGGCACCGGGAACGGCGGGTCGGCGTCCTGCCTCGGCCCCGAGCGGTTGAAGGTGGCCAGCGCCCACGCGCCGCCCGCCACCACGGCCAGCAGGATCAGCACCAGCACCAGGCGTCCGACGAGGTCGCCGGCGCGGCCGCGGGCCGGCGGGCGCGGCTCGGTGCTCGACGTCTTGGGCGGCGGCGGGACGACCACGATCCCCAGGCTACGTGCTCTCCGCCCCCGCACGGCGAGGATCACACACCAAATCGTCCCCGCTGTCGCATATACCAGGTTTGTGGCGGTTTGTCCCACTAGACGGGCCAGCGCAGCCTTGCCTAAGTTCGATGAGCCTTAGTTAACTCCGCGTGAGGACAACGCCGTGCTCGTCAGCAACGGGCTCATCGGGCTGCGCGAAGGGCTGGAAGCAGCCCTGGTCGTGAGCATCCTGGTGGCCTTCCTGGTCAAGACCGACCGCCGGTCGCGCCTGCCCCACGTCTGGTTGGGCGTCGGCGCCGCCGTCGCGCTGTCGGTCCTGGTCGGCGCGGTCATCACGTTCACCACCGCCACGATGACGTTCGAGCAGCAGGAGGCGTTCGGCGGCGGGATGTCGCTGCTGGCCGTGGCGTTCGTCACCGGGATGATCTTCTGGATGCGGGCCACCGCCCGCACGATCGCCGCCGAGCTGCGCGGCAAGCTGGACCGGGCGCTGGACGTCGGCCCGGCCGCCGTGGTGCTCCTGGCCTTCCTCGCCGTCGGCCGCGAGGGCCTGGAGACGGCGGTGTTCTTCTACTCCAGCGTGCAGAGCGCGGGCAGCACCGTGCAGCCGATGATCGGCTTCCTGGTCGGCATCGCCGTCGCGATCGCCCTGGCCCACCTGCTCTACCGCGGCGCGATCCGGTTCGACCTGGGCAAGTTCTTCACCTGGACGGGCGCGCTGCTGGTGTTCGTGGCGGCGGGCGTGCTCGCCTACGGCCTGCACGACCTGCAGGAAGCCGCGATCCTCCCCGGCCTGGACACCCTGGCGTTCGACCTGAGCGAGACCCTCCCCGAGGACTCCTGGTTCGGCGCGCTGCTCAAGGGGATCTTCAACTACTCGCAGCGCACCACCGCGCTGCAAGCCATCGCCTGGACCGCGTACGTCGCGATCGTCCTGCCGCTGTTCCTGATCCGCCCGCGCGTCGCGGCGAAGAGCTGAAACCGGAGAACCACCCCGTGCCCGTCCACCCCGCCTTCCGCACCGCCGTCCTCGGCTCGGTCCTGCTGCTCGCCACCGCGTGCGGCGACGAGGCCGCGCCCGCCGGCGCCGACGGACCGATCGCCGTCGAGGCCTCCGACGACGCCTGCAAGGTCGCCCGCACCACGTCGAACACCGGCAACGTCACGTTCGAGGTCACCAACAAGGGCAGCAAGGTCACCGAGTTCTACCTGTTCGCCGAGGGCGACCGGATCCTCGGCGAGGTGGAGAACATCGGCCCCGGCCTCACCCGGCGGCTGATCGTCGAGGTCACCGAGGCGGGCAAGCTCCAGACCGCGTGCAAGCCCGGCATGAAGGGCGACGGCATCCGCGGCGAGTTCACCGTCACGGGTGACGGCAAGAAGTCCACGGACGCCGACGCCAAGCTCGCCGAGGCGACCAAGAGCTACCAGCGGTACGTCGCCTCCCAGGCCGACAGCCTGCTCGCCAAGACCACCGAGTTCACCGACGCGGTCAAGGCGGGCAAGGTCGAGGACGCCAAGGCGCTGTTCCCGGTGGCCCGGACCTACTGGGAGCGCATCGAGCCCGTCGCGGAGAGCTTCGGCGACCTCGACCCCAAGATCGACGGCCGCGAGGACGTCATCGAGGAGGGCATGGAGTTCACCGGCTTCCACCGGCTGGAGAAGGACCTCTGGCAGGACGGCCTGCGGGCCGACTCCCCCGCCATCGCCGACCGGCTGCTCACCGACGTCAAGGACATCGTGACGAAGGCCAAGGCCGTCGAGCTGACCCCGGTGCAGCTGGCCAACGGCGCGAAGGAGCTGCTGGACGAGGTCGCCACCGGCAAGATCACCGGCGAGGAGGACCGCTACTCGCACACCGACCTGTGGGACTTCCGGGCCAACGTGGACGGCTCGCAGGCGGCCGTCGCGGCGCTGCGCCCGGTGATCCAGGAGCGGGACGCGGCGCTGGTCGCGTCCGTGGACGAGAAGTTCAAGGCGCTGGACGAGCTGCTGGAGAAGCACCGCGCGGGTGACGGCTTCAAGCTGTACACCGAGCTGTCCCAGGACGAGGTCAAGGCGCTCGCCGCCGCCGTCGACGCGCTCGGCGAGCCGATCAGCAAGGTCGCGGAGGTGGTGTCGCAGTGACGGGTCTGCCGCGTCGCAGGTTGCTCGGGTTCGCCGGGGCGGGTGTCGCGCTGGCCGGCGCGGGGGCGGCGGTCGGTGCGCTGTCGTCGTCCACGTCGTCGTCCTCCGAGCAGGTGCGGCTGACGGGTGCCGAGGCCGTGCCGTTCCACGGCGAGCACCAGGCGGGGATCACCACGCCCGCCCAGGACCGGATGCACTTCGTCGCCCTGGACGTGACCACGACCAAGCGCGAGGAGCTCGTCTCCCTGCTCAAGGAGTGGACCGAGGCGGCCCGCCGGATGACCGCGGGCCAGGAGGCGGCCGAGGGCGGTGCGATCGGCGGCAACGCCCAGGCGCCGCCGAAGGACACCGGCGAGGCGCTGGACCTGCCGCCGTCCGCGCTGACCCTGACCATCGGCTTCGGCCCGTCGCTGTTCGACGAGCGGTTCGGGCTGGCCGACCGCAAGCCGGCGAAGCTGATCGACCTGCCCCGGTTCCCCGGCGACGACCTGGACGAGCGGCGCACCGGCGGCGACCTGTGCATCCAGGCGTGCGCGAACGACCCGCAGGTGGCCGTGCACGCGATCCGCAACCTGGTGCGCATCGGGTTCGGCCGGGTCGCGGTGCGGTGGTCGCAGCTCGGGTTCGGCCGCACGTCGTCCACCTCCACGGCCCAGACGACGCCGCGCAACCTGTTCGGCTTCAAGGACGGCACCAACAACGTCAAGGCCGAGGACGGCGACGCGCTGCGCGAGCACGTGTGGGTCGCGCCCGGCGACGGCCCGGACTGGCTGGTCGGCGGCACGTACCTGGTGGCCCGCCGGATCCGGATGCACGTCGAGATCTGGGACCGCACGTCGCTGGCCGAGCAGGAGCAGATCGTCGGCCGCACCAAGGGCGTCGGCGCGCCGCTCGGGCAGGTCGCCGAGTTCGACCCGATCGACCTGCACGTCAAGGGCAAGGGCGGGCTGCCGGTGATCCCGGAGACGGCGCACGTGCGGCTGGCGTCGGCCGAGCACCTGGGCGGTGTGCGCATCCTGCGCCGCGGCTACAACTTCACCGACGGCTCGGACGGGCTCGGCCACCTCGACGCGGGGCTGTTCTTCCTGTGTTTCAACCGCGACACGGGCAAGCAGTTCGTGCCCATGCAGGCGGCGCTGGCGGCCAAGGACAAGATGATGGAGTACCTGGAGCACAACGGCTCCGGCCACTTCGCCGTCCCGCCCGGCGTCCGCCAGGGCGGCTTCTGGGGCGACACCCTGTTCGCCTGACCCGCCCGGTCACGGCGTGGTCGTCGGCCTGGTGGTCGTCGGCCCAGGGGTCGTCGGCCTGGTGGTCGTCCGCCCAGGGGTCGTCCGCCCGGTGGTCGTCGGGCCGGTGGTCGTCGGGCCGGTGATCGTCGGTTCGGGCACGGGCTCGGTGGTCGTGGGCTCGGTGGTCGTGGGCTCGGTGGTCGCCGGGGTCGTCGAGGTGACCGGCGGCTCGGCGGTCGTGGTCGGCCGGCCGGGCCGGGTGCCGGTCGTCGGGAACGCCCAGGTCGGCAGCGGCCCGAACCGGGCGCGAGGGCTCACGGCCCGCGTCGACGTGGGCGGCGGCACCTCCGGCCGGCGCAGGTCCCGGCGCTCCGGCGACGGTGTCGGCGCCGGCGACCGGACCGCCCCCGACGGGCGAGGCGACGTCGGCTGGACCACCACCGGCGGCAGCGGGGCCGGCGGCGCGGAGGTCCGCACGCTCACCGGCGTCTGGTACGTCGTGGCCTGCGGCTGCGCCGACGGCGGCGGGTCGGGGTGGCCGAACGCCAGCACCAGCGCCGCCACCCCACCCGCCGCCGCCATCGGCAGCACCACGACCGCCGCCAGGCACCCGCGCCCGCCGCGCGGTGACGCACGATGACTCAACGAAAACCCGCCCCCCGGAACCGATCTTGCGTGGTACCCATTGGTCGGTTTCGGACCACCGGCCGCAAGCACCGCGCCGTCACGCGCCCAGGTGAACTCGATCAGGTGAGGGGCGGGAGCTGCGGCGGAACGGCCGCCGGCCGCGTCTCCAACGCCTCCAGCGCCAACCGCACCGCCGTGTCCAACTGCGGGTCGCGCCCCGCCACCCGGTCCTGCGGCGTGACCACCACCTCGACGTCCGGGTCGACGCCGTGGTTCTCCACGCCCCACCCCGGCCCGGCGAACCACGTCGCGTACCGGGGCTGCGTCACCATCGTGCCGTCCACCAGGTGGTACTGCATGTCGATGCCGATCACCCCGCCCCACGTGCGGGTGCCGACGACCGGACCGATGCCCATCTCCTTGATCGCCACGTTCACGATGTCGCCGTCGGACCCGGCGAACTCGTCCGCGATCGCCACCACCGGCCCGCGCGGCGCGTCGCCGGGGTAGCTGTCCGCCGTGGTGTACCCGCGCGCCACCGACCAGCCGATGATCCGCCGCCCCAGCTTCTCCACCACCAGCTCGGACGTGTGCCCGCCGCCGTTCTCCCGCACGTCCAGCACCACGGCCTCCTGCGCCAGCTCCACCCGCAGGTCCCGGTGCAGCTGCGCCCAGCCCGCGCCCATCATGTCCGGCACGTGCAGGTACCCGACCCGCCCGTCCGACAACGCGCGCACGCGCGCCCGCCGGTCGGCCACCCACGCGTGGTAGCGCAACGGCTCGTCGTCCTCCAGCGGCACGACCACCACCCGTCGCGGCTCGCCACCGCCACCCGGCCGCACGGTCAGCTCCACCGGCTTGCCCGCCGTGCCCACGAGCAGCGGCGCGGGTCCGGTCACCGGGTCCACCTGCCGCCCGTCGATCGCCACGATCGCGTCACCGGGCCGCACCGCGACGCCCGGCGCCGCCAGCGGCGACCGCGCCGCCGGGTCCGACGTCTCGCCCGGGATCACCCTCACGATCCGCCACGCCCCCGACTCGTCCCGCTCCAGGTCGGCGCCGAGCAGCCCCACGGCACGCCCGCGCGACCCGTGCGCCGGGATCACGTAGGCGTGCGACGTGCCCAGCTCGCCCTGCACCTCCCACAGCAGGTCGACCAGGTCGTTGTAGCTGCCCAGCCGGTCCACCAGCGGCCGGTAGCGCTCCAGCACGCCCGCCCAGTCGACGCCGCCCATGTCGGTGCGCCAGAAGTGGTCCCGCATCAGCCGCCCGGCCTCGGCGTACGCCTGCCGCCACTCGGCCGCCCGGTCCACCACCACCCGCACCCGCGACAGGTCCACGTCCACCGAGTCGTGGTCGTCGGAGTCGACCTTCCGGTCCGCCGGCACGACCCGCAGGTCACCGCCGTCCTGCACCGCGATCCGCTGCCCGTCGCCGGTCACCGCGAACGCGTCCACGCCGTCCACCAGCACCTCGGTCCGCGACTTGGCCAGGTCGAACCGCTCCAGCACGGCCCGCGGCGGCCGGGCCGACGGGTTGGCCAGGTTGTCGCCCAGAACCCCGCGCAACGGCGACCGCAGCCACAGCAGCCCGCCCTTGGCCGCGGTCAGCCCCGAGTAGCGGGCAGCCGCGACCGGCACCGTCACCACCCGGTCGGCCAGCCCGTCCAGGTCCACCACCGTGATCGGGTTCTCGCCGTCGGAGTCCTTGTCCTTGTCCGCCGAGTCGTCGCCGACCGGCCGGCCCAGGCGCAGCGGGTCGAACGGCGACGGCGTGGTCGCCGCCAGCGGCAGCAGGTAGGGCCGGCAGCCGGTCGGGAACGACAGGTCGAACACGTGCGCGTCGTACACCGGGTCGAAGCTGCGCACCGACAGGAACGCCAGGTAGCGGCCGTCCTCGGTGAACGTCGGCGAGAAGTCGGAGAACCGCAGCGGCGTCACGTCCACCACGGACAGGTCGGTGGTGTTGGTCATCCGGATGTGCTGCAACGGCCGCGGGCCGGGGTGCGACCAGGCCAGCCAGTTCGAGTCCGGGGCGAACGCCAGGTCGCTGACGTGCGGGTTCGCGCCCTTCAGCACCTCGCGCACCTCGCCGGACTCGACGTCGACCAGCAGCAGCCGCCCGTCGTGCGTGGCGACGGCGAGCCTGCGCCCGTCCGGGGAGACGGCCAGCTCCAGCACCCGGCCGAGCTTGCCGACCGCGACCCGGCGCGGCTCGTTGCCCGGCTCGACGCCGCCGACCGGGGAGAACTCCAGGCCCTCCTCGCCGTCCGCGTCCGTCACCCATACCACGCTGTCGCCGACCACGCGCGGCAGGCGGGCCCGGACCCCGGGCTGCTCGGCCAACGCGCGCGCCGGGCCGTCCCGGTGGGTCACCCAGTGCACGGTGCCGCGCACCTCGACCACGCTCGCGCGGCCGGTCCGGTCGGGGTGGAAGTCGTCCGGGCGCGACGACACCGGCCGCGGCCTGCGGGCCGTGCGGGGGCCGCCGAGCCTGATGTCCAGCCGGCGCGGCTCGGCGCCGTCGAGGTCGTCGAGCAGCCACAGCTCGCCCGCGTGCTGCCAGACGATGCGCTCGCCGTCGCCGGACGCGACCCGGGCGTAGAACTCCTGCTCGGTGTGCCGCCGCAGGTCGGAGCCGTCCGGGGAGACCGAGTACAGGCTGCCGACGCCGTCGTGGTCGGACAGGAACGCGATCCGGTCCCCGATCCACATCGGCGAGGTCAACGGGGACGTCAGCTCGGGCAGGATGCGGGTGAACTCCCCGTCGCCGTCTCGGTCGACCCACAGCTTCGCCGCCGCACCGCCCCGGTAGCGCTTCCACCAGGCCGGGTCGCGGCCGTACACGGAGGTGACGACCACCTGCCCGGACGGCCCGAACGCCACGTCGTCCACCCAGCCGAACGGCAACCGGCGCCCCGGGCCGCCGTCGGTGGGCAGGGCGTGCGCCCACTGCCGGTTGGTGGTCGCCTGGCCGGTGGACGTGACGGCGACGACCTCGCCGCCGGCCGTCCACCCGCGCACCCCGGTCGTGTAATCGCCCCAGTAGGTGAGCCGGGTGGCCTCGCCGCCCTCGACCGGTGCCAGGTGGACCTCGGGCGCGCCGTCCCGGCGACTGGTCCAGGCCAGCAGCGTGCCGGTCGGGTCGAAGCGGGGGAAGGAGACGGGCACCTGGTCGGCGGTCACCCGCCAGGCCCGGCCGCCGTCGAGGGGGGCGAGCCACACGTCGTCTTCGGCTACGAAGGTCACCAGGTTGCCGTGCAGGTGCGGGAAGCGGAGGTAGGCCTCGGTCACCTCTTCGACGTTAGCGTCCCGATCGCGTCCACCCGACCCGCCCCGGCCGGCTCACTGCGGCATCGGGCCCGACCGCCGCCCACGGGGCCGGATCGGGCAGTGCCGGACCACCCGTCCGGGCGAATGCCGCAACCGGGCCGCGACCGCAGCTCAGGCGGGCCAGTAGGCGCGCCAGTCGGCGGCGGTCAGGGTGGTGAGGCCCGCGGCGCGGGCGGCTCGCTCGGCGGCACGCACGTTCCGCTCGAACGCCCGCGCCACGGCCCGCAGCTCCGTCTCCGGGTCCTCGCCCGCCAACCTGGCCAGCGCCGCCACCGCGAACAGCGTCGTGCCGGTGTCGTCACCCTCCGGCAGCAGGTCGACCGGGAACCCGGCCCGCGCCACCCGCTGCGCCAGCTTCCCCGCCAGCGCGACCGCCGGCTGCCCGAGCGCCACGCCGTCCACGCTCGACTCGCGCTGCTTCTCGACCTGCTTGAGCTCTTCCCACCGGTGCTGCTGGGACGCCGCGTCACGCACCGCCGCGTCACCGCCCGAGAACACGTGCGGGTGCCTGCCGACGAGCTTGGCCACCAGGTCGCCCGCCACCTCGTCGATCCCGAACGGCCCGTCGGCGTCCTCCGCCGCGATCCGGGCGTGGAACAGCACCTGGAGCAGCACGTCGCCGAGCTCCTCGCGCATCGCCGCCCGGTCGCCGTCCTCGATGGCCTCCAGCAGCTCGTAGGTCTCCTCGACCAGGTACTGCCGCAGCGACTTGTGGTCCTGCTCCGCGTCCCACGGGCAGCCGCCGGGCGAGCGCAACCGGTCCATCACGGCCGCCGCGTCCAGCAGCGGCACGGCGGGGGTGCGCAGGACCGGGGCGCCCGCGGCCACCAGCGCGCGCGCCGCAGGCTCGTCCGGGTTCGTGGTGATCAGCACGACCCCCGGCCCGGCGACGAACTTCGACACCGGCGACGCCGACCACACCGCGGGATCGACGCCCTCCCCCGCGTACACCGCCGCCGCGCCCCGCAGTGCGGGTAGCGCGGCGGCGGGCAGGACGGGGGTGGCGCCCACGACGACAACGGTCACGAGGACTTGGCCCGGACCGTCGCCTGGTAGCCGCTGAGCTCGCCCTCGCTGGGCGCGAGCGAGATGGCGGTGCCGTCCCACAGGCCGTAGCGCGGGTTGATCTGGATCTTCGGGTCGCCTGCCAGCGTGCGGACGAGCCGCAGGCCGATCTGCTCCAGCAGCTGCGGCGTCAGCTGCTCGGTGGACGACTCGCCGGACGGCCGCACGTCGGTCTTGCGGTCGGTCACGTACGCCACGATCCACTGGGCGCTGCTCGGGTCCGGCGCGAACGCCACCACGGTGCCCGCCGGCACGCCGAACAACGGCGACTGCGCGGCCTGCGGCGACTCGGCCGACCGCACCCGCTGGCTCTCCTTGGACAGCGTCTGGCCCTCGGCGCCCTGGGGCGCGCCGGCCACGAACTCGGCCATCTTCGCCGGGTTCGCCGCGACCTGCTTGGCCTTCTCGACCGCCTCGCCGCTGTCCTTGGTGAAGAAGTAGTCGAACGTGACTTCCATCCGGTCCACGTACTTGCGCGCCAGCTCGACCAGCAGCAGCTGGTCCTTGGCCCGCTCGCGGAACGTCGCGGCGTCGTACACGGTGTTCTGGGAGGCCAGTTCCGCGCCGCCGGCCTGCTCGACCGACCGCGTCACGGCCTCCTCGGACACCGACACGCCCTCGCGCCGGGCCGCCTGCTCGATCAGCTCGTGCTGCACGCCCAGGGTCACGAGCTGCCGGGCGACCTGGTCGAGCTTGCGCTGGTCGTGCAGCTTCTGGGCCTCGGGCTCCTTCTTGAGCACGACGTCCAGCCGCTGCTGCACCTGCTCCAGCGGTAGCACGGTGTCGCCGACGATCGCGGCCGACCCGACGTGGCTCGGCCCCGTGCCGCAACCCGCGACCAGGAGTGCCACCGCCGCGCCGATCAGGGTGAAGCGCCTCTGCACAGTCCTCACGACCAGTACCTTCTCACGTCGTCGTGACGCCGCTCACGGGAGTCCCCGCCAAGGACTCCAGGAAGTGCGCGCACCAATCCAGCAGGTCCTGATCGCGCAACTGGGGTGCGCCCATCCGGCCGCCCGCCGCGCCCTCGGTCGGACGAGGGACGCTGACCGTGTGGGCGGCCTGCTTGTAGACCGCCTTCGGGAACAGCCGGCGCAGCCGCACGAGCTGGCTGTCCTTCAGGTCGAGCGGCGCGAAGCGGATCGTCGTGCCCTGGGTGGCGACCTCGGTGACGCCGTGCGCGCGGCACGTCTGCCGGAACCGGGCCACGGCCAGCAGCCGTTCGACGGGCAGCGGTGGCGTGCCGTAGCGGTCCTTGAGCTCGTCCCACACGCTCCGCAGCGACTCGGCGTCGGTCGCGGCGGCGATCTTGCGGTAGGCCTCCAGGCGCAGCCGCTCGCCGGGCACGTAGTCGTGCGGGATGTGCGCGTCCACGGGCAGGTCGACGCGGACCTCGGCCAGGTCCTCCTCGACCTCGCCGTCCGCGCCCGCGTGCTTGCGGAACGCTTCGACGGCCTCGCCGACCAGCCGCACGTACAGGTCGAAGCCGACGCCCGCGATGTGGCCGGACTGCTCCGCGCCGAGGATGTTGCCCGCGCCGCGGATCTCCAGGTCCTTCATGGCCACGGCCATGCCCGCGCCCAGCTCGGTGTTCTGGGCGATGGTGGCCAGCCGGTCGTGGGCGGTCTCGGTCAGCGGCGCCTCGGGCGGGTAGAGGAAGTAGGCGTAGCCGCGTTCCCGGCCGCGACCGACGCGTCCGCGCAGCTGGTGCAGCTGGGCCAGGCCGAGCAGGTCGCCGCGCTCCACGATGAGGGTGTTGGCGTTGGAGATGTCCAGGCCGGTCTCCACGATGGTGGTGCAGACGAGGACGTCGTACTCGTTCTCCCAGAAGCCCTGGATGATCTTCTCGAGCTTGTCCTCGTTCATCTGGCCGTGCGCGGTGATCACGCGGGCCTCGGGGACGAGCTCGCGGATGTGCCGGGCGGCGCGTTCGATCGAGGACACGCGGTTGTGCACGTAGAAGACCTGGCCGTCGCGCAGCAGCTCGCGGCGGATGGCGGCGGCGACCTGCTTGTCGTCGTACGCGCCGACGTAGGTCAGGATCGGGTGCCGCTCCTCGGGCGGGGTGAGGATGGTGGACATCTCGCGGATGCCGGCCAGCGACATCTCCAGGGTGCGCGGGATCGGCGTGGCGGACATCGTGAGGACGTCGACGTGGGTGCGGAGCGCCTTGATGTGCTCCTTGTGCTCGACGCCGAACCGCTGCTCCTCGTCCACGATCACGAGGCCGAGGTCCTTGTAGCGCAGCGACTTCTGGAGCAGCCGGTGCGTGCCGATGACGATGTCGACGTCGCCCTCGGCCAGGCCGGTGATGGTCTGCTCGGCCTCCTGCGGGTCGGTGAACCGGGACAGGCCCTTGATCGTCACGGGGAACGCGCGCATGCGCTCGGTGAACGTGTTGAGGTGCTGCTGGGCGAGCAGGGTGGTCGGGACGAGCACGACGACCTGCTTGCCGTCCTGCACGGCCTTGAACGCCGCCCGCACCGCGATCTCGGTCTTGCCGTAGCCGACGTCGCCGCAGATCACCCGGTCCATCGGGACGGTGCGCCGCATGTCGGCCTTGACCTCGTCGATGGCCGCCATCTGGTCGATGGTCTCGGTGAACGGGAACGCGTCCTCCAGCTCGCGCTGCCACGGCGTGTCGGGGCCGAACGCGTGGCCCGGCGCGGCCTGGCGGGCGGCGTAGAGCTGGACCAGCTCGGCGGCGATCTGCTTGACCGCCTTCTTCGCCTTGGCCTTGGTGTTCTTCCAGTCGCTGCCGCCGAGCTTGTTGAGCGTGGGCAGCTCGCCGCCGACGTAGCGGGAGATCTCGTCGAGCTGGTCGGTCGGCACGAAGAGCCGGTCGCCGGGCTGGCCGCGCTTGCTGGAGCCGTACTCCAGGACGAGGTACTCGCGGGTCGCGGTACTGCCGGCGGTGTCCTTGGTCGTGCGCTGGACCATCTCGACGTACTTGCCGATGCCGTGCTGCTCGTGCACGACGTAGTCGCCGGGCTTGAGGGCGAGCGGGTCGACGGCGTTGCGGCGGCGGCTGGGCATGCGGCGCATGTCCTTGGTGGACGTGCCGTGCCTGCCGCCGGTGAGGTCGGTCTCGGTGAGCACGACCAGGGCCAGCTCGGGCAGCGAGAAGCCGTCCTCGAGCGCGCCGCGGACGACGGTGACCGCGCCCTTCTTCGGCGCGGTGTCGAGGGTGTCGCGGAGCACCACGTTGACGTCGGCTTCGCGGAGCTGCTCGGTGGCGCGCTGGGCCGTGCCCGCGCCGGGGACGACGAGCACGGCCGTGCCGCCGGAGACGGTGTGGGCGCGCAGGTCGGCGAACGCCCGGTCGATGTCGCCCTGGTAGGCCTCGACGTGCTTGAGGTCGAGCCGGACGACGTCCTCGCCCTCGGTGGTGAGCTGGCTGAGCGTCCACCAGGGGCGGCCCTGGGCGCGCGCGGACTGGGCCACGTCGGCGAGGCTGTGGTAGGCGCTGGAGTCCAGGTCGATGGGGCTCTGCCCGCCGCCCGCCGCGGCCATCCAGGACGCTTCGAGGAACTCCTGGCCGGTCCGCACGAGGTCGGCGGCGCGCGCCCGGATCTTCTCGGGGTCGTTGAGGATGACGTGCGTGCCCTGGGGGACGACGTCGGTGAGCAGTTGCAGTTCGCCTTCGCACAGGGCCGGGATGAGGGCTTCCATGCCCTCCGCCGGGATGCCCTCGCCGATCTTGGTGAGCAGTTCGTGCAGGTGGGCGTCGGCGGTGTGCTGCTCGGCCAGCGCGGCGGCCTTGGCCTTCACGTCGGCGGTGAGCAGCAGCTCGCGGCACGGCGGCGCGACGAACCCGTCGACCTCCTGCGGCAGGGACCGCTGGTCGGCGACCGCGAACGGGCGGATCTCGCTGACCTCGTCGCCCCAGAACTCGACCCGCAGCGGGTGCTCGGCGGTCGGCGGGAAGATGTCGAGGATGCCGCCGCGGACGGCGAACTCGCCGCGCTTCTCGACCATGTCGACGCGGGTGTAGGCGATCTCGGTCAGGTTGACCAGCAGCGCCTCGAAGTCGTGCTCGGTGCCGACGGCCAGGTGCACCGGCGTCAGCTCGCCCAGGCCCGGCGCCATCGGCTGGATCAGGCTGCGGACCGTGGTGATGACGACCTTGAGCGGGGCGTCGCCGGGGTGGGCCAGGCGGCGCAGCACCTCCAGGCGGGCGCCGACCGTGTCGGCCCGCGGTGACAGCCGCTCGTGCGGCAGGGTCTCCCAGGACGGGAACAGGGCGACCTGCTCGCGGCCGATGAGGTCGCACAGCACGGCCTTGAGGTCGTCGGCCTCGCGGCCGGTCGCGGTGACCGCGAGGACGGGCGCGCTGGTGGCCAGGGCGGCGGCGACCAGCGGGCGGGCCGCGGGCGGGCCTTCGAGTTCGAGGTCGGGCACGCCGACCGAGTCGGCGAGGGCGCGCAGCGCCTTGTCGGGCAGGACAGCGGTCAGCAGGCCGGACAGCGGGCCGGGCTGGGGCATTGCGGTGGCTCCCCGGTGATCAAACGCGGACAGACCCCTGCCCGGGACTGAGCGTCCACACGTCCACCGGAGGGGTTCTCGACCGCCAGCCTACGGGCCGGCCGCGCGGGGTGCCCCGTGATTTCGGTTGACCGGGGCGTGACCCTGGGTACGTGGAGCAGAGGCAGATCAGGGCCGACTACGACGATCGGCACATCACCGTGTACCAGGCGTACTCGCCCGCCGTGGCCCGTCCCGCGCTGGCGGCGGGCCGGTTCGTGCCGCCGTTCAGGGCCGGGCGGATGACGTGGGTCAAGCCGTCGTTCCTGTGGATGATGTACCGGTCCGGGTGGGGGTCGAAGCCGGATCAGGAGTGCGTCCTGGCCGTGCGAATCACCCGATCGGGGTTCGACTGGGCGGTGCGGGCGGCGGTGCCGAGTGACGAGGGCGTGGGGCTCAAGCCCGACGTGCGGGTGCAGTGGGACCCGGAGCGCGACCTGCGCTTGAACGCCCTGCCGTACCGGTCGTTGCAGCTGGGGCTGGCCGGTGAGGCGTCGCGGCGGTACGTGCAGGAGTGGGTCGTGGGGCTGACCGACGTGACGCCGTTGGCGCACCGGGTGCACGAGCTGGTGCGTGCGGGCGACCTGGACGGCGCGCGTGCCCTGCTGCCGGCGGAACGGCCCTACCCGACGCCCGGCGCGTGAACACCGAGCACACACGGGGGTTGTCATGCTGGGCGTCATGCGTCGGTTCGCCGGGTTCGCCGCGGTGCTGGCCGTGGTGTCGGCGTGCTCGCCGGAGAGCGCCGGTGGCACCGCGCCCTCGACCACCACGCCCGAGGGGCTGAAGGTCGAGGTGGTGGTCGGCGGGCTGACCCACCCGTGGGACGTGGGGTTCCTGCCCGACGGGCGGATGCTCGTGCCGCAGCGGCCGGGGCGGATCTCGCTGGTCTCGGACGGCCGGGCGGTCGACGTCGAGGCCGATCTCGGCGACGTCGAGGCGCGGGGCGAGGGCGGGCTGATGAGCCTGGTCGTACACCCGGACTTCGCCACCAGCCGCCGGTTCACCACGTGCTTCAACACCGCCGCCGACGTGCGGCTGGTGACGTGGGAGCTGGACGGCACGAAGGCGACGCGGGTGAAGGACCCGCTGCTCTCGGGCCTGCCGACGGCGTCGAGCGGGCGTCACTCGGGGTGCCGGATGGCGCTGGACCGCGACGGCAACCTGCTCATCGGCACCGGTGACACCGCGCGGGCGAGCGTGGCGCAGGACCGGTCCAGCCTGGGCGGCAAGGTGCTGCGGGTCGACCTGGCCACCGGCGAGGGCGTGCCGGGCAACCCGTTCGGCGACCGGATCTACACCTACGGGCACCGCAACGTGCAGGGTGTCGCGGTCCGCCAGGACGGCATGGTCTTCACCGCCGAGCACGGGCCGTCGGTGGACGACGAGGTGAACGTGCTCAAGGCGGGCGGGAACTACGGCTGGGACCCGTCGAAGGGCGGCACGGTCGGCGGTTACGACGAGAGCGTGCCGATGACGGACCTCTCGCGCTTCCCGGACGCCGTGCCCGCCGTGTGGTCGTCCGGCTCGCCGACGGAGGCGATCTGCGACGCCGCGTTCCTGGTGGGCGAGCAGTGGGGTTCCCTCAACGGGGTCTTGGCCGTCACCGCCCTGAAGGGCTCGAAGCTCCTGCTGTTCACCGTCACCCAGGAGGGCGGCGTCCACTCCGTCGCCATCCCCCCGGAACTGGACGGCACCTACGGCCGCCTGCGCGGCGCCGAACCGTCCCCCGACGGCTCCCTCTACCTGACCACCTCGAACGGCACCGACGACAAACTCCTCCGCGTCACCCGCTAACCCCCGCGCGTGTCGAACCTCCAGGTCCCGCGTGTCGAACGCTCAGGACCCCCGAGTTCTACGTTCGGAACGCGGAACTCGGGGGTCCTGGAGGTTCGACACGTAGGACCCCAGCGTTCGACACGCACGACCCCAGCGTTCGACACGCGGGACCCGAGCGTTCGACACGCCGGGCCTGAGCGTTCGACACGCGGGACCTGAGCGTTCGACACGCGCGGGGTCAGCGGGTGCGGAGGCGGGGTTTGTGGTCCATGTGGGACAGGCCCTTCCAGGCCAGGTTGACCAGGTGGGCGGCGACTTCGTCCTTCTTCGGCTTGCGGACTTCCAGCCACCACTGGCCGGTCAGCGCCACCATGCCGACGAGGGCCTGCGAGTACAGGGCGGCCAGCTTGCGGTCGTAGCCCTGGCGGGAGAAGTGCAGGCCCAGGATCGACTCCACCTGGGACGCGATGTCGTTCAGCAACGACGAGAACGTGCCGGTGGACGACGCCACGGGCGAGTCGCGCACGAGGATCCGGAAGCCGTCCGTGGAGCCCTCGATGTAGTCCAGCAACGCGCACGCCGCCTGTTCGAGCAGCTCACGCGGGTGCCCGCCGGACAGCGCGTTGACGATGTGGTCCATCAGGTACTGCATCTCGCGGTCCACCACGACGGCGTAGATGCCTTCCTTGCCGCCGAAGTGCTCGTACACGACCGGCTTGGACACACCGGCCCGGTGCGCGATCTCCTCGATCGAGGTGACCTCGAAGCCCTTCTCGGCGAACAACGCGCGGGCCACGTCGAGCAGTTGCTCGCGCCGCTCCTTACCCGTCATCCGCACGCGAGGGACCGCTGTCTCGTCGCCGCGCCGTCTCCCCGCCACCCAGACCACCCTAAACACCTGCCCCCCGCGCCGGGACGCGAGGGGCAGGCGGTCGTGTCGACTACTTCTTCGCGCTGATGCGGGCCAGGCGGTCCTGGTTCGGCCAGCGCACGTTCGTCGCCCAGCCGAACTTCTCGAACAGCCAGATCATCCGCGCGGACGTGTCGATCTGACCGCGCTTGACGCCGTGCCGGGCGCACGTCGGGTCGGCGTGGTGCAGGTTGTGCCACGACTCGCCGAAGCTGAGGATCGCCAGCGCCCACACGTTCGCGGAGCGGTCACGAGCGGCGAACGGGCGGTCGCCCACCATGTGGCAGATCGAGTTGACCGACCACGTCACGTGGTGCAGGAACGCCACCCGGACCAGGCCGGCCCAGAAGAACGCCGACAGCGCGCCGGACCACGACATGGTGATCAGGCCGCCCAGGACGCCGGGCGCGAGCAGGCTGATGGTCGTCCAGAGCCAGAACAGGTTGTCGACCTTGACCAGGTCCTTGTCGGCCAGCAGGTCGGGGGCGAACCGCTGCGCGTTGGTCTTGTCGCGCTCGAACAGCCAGCCCATGTGCGCGTGCCAGAAGCCCTTGGCCAGCGCGACCGGGCCGCTGCCGAACAGCCACGGCGAGTGCGGGTCGCCCTCGCGGTCGGAGAACGCGTGGTGGCGGCGGTGGTCGGCGACCCAGACGATCACCGGTCCCTGCAGCGCCATGCTGCCCGCGATCGCCAGGCCGATCTTGAGGGCGCGGTTGGCCTTGAACGAGCCGTGCGTGAAGTACCGGTGGTACCCGATGGTCACGCCGAGGCCGGCCAGGTAGTAGAACGCGACGAACAGCGCGACGTCGACCCAGCCCAGCCCCCAGCCCCAGGCGAGCGGAACCGCCGCGAGCAGAGCCAGGAACGGCACGATGACGAACACGTACACGCTGAACTGCTCGACGTGCCCGCGCCGCCCTTCGATCATCGGCTTGGGCCCTCGGTCCTCCGGACCCTGCGGCGTGGACCTGCTCTCAAGGGTGCTGGTCATACATGTACCTCGTTGTGTATCGGGGCTACCTACGGAACCGTAACTTACGGCAGCGTAAGTTAGGTGAGCCTCGGGCCGCCAGAGCCCGGGCCGAACTCATGGCGTGTTCTCAGGAAGTCGGGCGTGTCGATCAACGCCGGGGCATCATTCGGTGATGGGGTCGTCGAACGTCCGCGGACACCGCCGCACGCGCATCGCGCTCGTCACGCTCGCGGTCGTGTTGTTGCTGCTCATCGGGGGTCTGCTGGGGTTCGGCTGGTACTACAGCGGCCAGCTCCTCGACCCCGCGAACGCCCGTCCGGGCTACCACGACACGGTCACCTCGTCGGCGTCCGGGACCGTCTCGCTGGCGGAGTCCAGGGTCACAGCGCTCCCGGGCACGTGGGGTCTCGTCTGGCCGGACGGCGGCGCGAAGGTCGGTCCGGTCACCCACCGCTCCGAGGGCACGGTGGTGCGCGAGCTCCAGGGCACCGCGCCCGCCGACGGCACGATGGTGCGGCTGGAGCCGTCGGTCTGGCGCACGGACCCCGCGACCGCGCTCGACCTGGACTACTCGGAAGTGCGAATTCCCACCGAACTGGGTGACGCACCGGCGTGGCTGGTCCCCGCGGCGGGCTCGACCTGGGTCGTCGCCGTGCACGGTCGGGGTGGCACGAGGGCCGAGGCGTTGCGGGTGATTCCTGCCTTGCACTCCCTGGGGCTACCCGTTCTCGCCGTGACCTACCGCAATGACGACGGCGCGCCGCGTTCGCCCGACGGCCTGTTCCACCTCGGCGACACGGAGTGGCGTGACGTGGAGGCGGCCGTGGACTACGCCCGCGGGCACGGCGCGAGCCGGGTCGTGCTGTACGGGTGGTCGATGGGCGGCGCGATCGTGGGCCAGTTCCTGGGCCGCTCGGGGCGGGCGGGCGACGTGGCCGCGGTGGTGCTGGACGCGCCCGTCGTGAGCTGGACGAGGACGCTGGAGCTCCAGTCGCGCAACCGGGGCGTGCCCGAGCAGTTGGTGCCGGTCGCGGAGCTGGTCTCCGACTGGCGGGCGGACCTGGAGTTCAGCCGGTTCGACCTGCTGGCCGACCCGCCCGCGCGCAGGCCGCCGACGCTGCTGTTCCACGGCGGCGCGGACGGCACCGTGCCGGTGCAGGCGTCCCGGGACCTGGCCGCCGCCGCGGACCGCCTGGGCTGGCCGATGCGGTACGTCGAGGTGCCCGAGGCCGAGCACACGGCGGCGTGGAACGTCGACCCGGAGTCCTACGACCGCGCGCTGACCGATTTCCTCGGCTCGGTCGACGGCGTCCGCTGAAGTGCCGTCAGGCACCCCGCCCGTGCGCGGTCGACTACGCCATGTAGTTAAGCGGGTGATTGTTTTGCACGAAATCGTGTCGAATAGGGGTCGGAAGAGCCCCGCGCACGAGCACCGCCCGTCGATCCGAGGCAGCACGAAGTTCACCCGACCGTGATGTAGGCCACGTCTGCCGTGCGTCTGACCAGCGACAACACGTAGTGTCATGATCGAGTTACGATGGGATTGCCGCCACTTGAGTGGTGGTGCTGACCTTCGAGGGTCACTCGTGACAACATGTGTTCGCGCGGTCGGGGCGAGCCCCGGCCGTTCCGCCATGGTGTAAAGGCAGCACCTCGGATTTTGGTTCCGATGGTCCAGGTTCGAATCCTGGTGGCGGAGCGAGGAGGCCGGGCCACGAAGGTCCCGGCCGCCCTGCGTCTGCATGGGGGTGTGAGTCGCTGCACGAGGAAGCGGTCGACGAGCAGGGCAACGTGGCGACTCCGGCTCTCCACGAGATGTCCGACGCGTGGCTGGTCGGCCGCGCGAGTGAGCTCGTGGCCGTGGCCCAGAGCAGCCACCTGTCCGACCAGCTCGACGCGGCGCACGAGGTCGACGAGATCCTGGCCGAGGCGCAGGGCCGCGGCGAGCCGCGGATCGTGGGCCAGCTGCTGCGCGCGGCGGCCGTGGTCCGGATCGTCACCCCCGGCCTGGTCGACCTGTCCGACTCCGTGCTGGACGAGATGCTGGTGCACTGCCGCCGGCACGGCCTGCTGGTGCTGGAGGCCGAGGCGCACGCCCTGCGCGGACGCCGCTACCTGCTCGGCGGGTTCGAGGACAAGGCGCTGACCGAGGTCGCCGCCGGCCTCGCGATGCTGGAGGAGGACCTCAGCCCGGACCCGATGCTGGACAAGCGCACGTGGGACCGGCTGCTCGCCTCGGCGCTGCAGAGCACCGGGCTGGTGCTGATCCAGCTCGGCGTCTACGAGATGGCCGACGACGTGCTGGCGCGGGCGCACAACGCGATCCGGGACAGCGCCAACCCGCACCAGATCTACGTGCACCTGCTCAACCGGGCCCGGCTGCTGATCGGCTGGGGGCTGCGGCTGGAGCGGGTGGGCAGCTTCGAGGAGGCCACCGAGCGGTTCGCCACCGCGTCGGCCATCGCCACGGCCGTCGAGGGGCCGTTCCGCGAGTCGCTGCACCCCGGCAGGCGCGACCGCAGCGCCGCCGAGCAGGTGCCGGTGATCGGCGCGGCGCACGCGTTGGCCAAGCCCGGCGCGGAGCACATCGCGCGGCTGTGGGCGTTGCGCGAGCTGGCCATGTACGCCCGCGAGCTGATCATCGTGTCGATAGCGCTGGCGCGCTGCCTGGAGATGGAGGAGCTGCCCCAGCAGGCGCTCCAGGTCCTGCACGACGCCCGCGACCGGCTGGAGCACGACACCTCCGAGCCGACCCTGATGCTGTGCCTGACCCGCGAGTACGCCCGGATGTCCGGCCCGCACGGCGAGCGCACGATCTCGGCGTTGCAGACCTACGCCAACGCGCTGGAGGTGGAGCTGTGGATGATGCAGGAGGCGCGCACCGCCACCCTGCTCACCCGGCGCGACCACGAGCGGCTGACCCGGGCGCACGGCGCGATCGCGCAGCAGGCGCTCCAGGACCCGCTGACCGGCCTGCCGAACCGGCGCGCGCTGGACGACCGGCTGGCCGCGCTGATCAACGCGCAGACCCACCCGATGGCCATCGCGCTGGTCGACCTGGACGGGTTCAAGGTGGTCAACGACCGGCACTCGCACGCGGAGGGTGACGATGTCCTCCGCGTGATTGCGAGCACACTGCGCCAGGCGTTGCGGGGTGACGACCTGGTGGCCCGCTACGGCGGTGACGAGTTCGTCGTGCTGCTGCCCGGCGCGCCCCTGCACGCCGCCGAGGCGGCCCTGAGCCGGGCCGTGGACGCGGTCGCCTGCCTGCCTTCCGACCTGTCCAGGGGGGTGACGCTGTCGGTGGGCGTGATCTCGGTGCGACCGCGCGAGGCGGCGCACGCGGCGCTGGCCCGGGCGGACTCGGCGATGTACGTGGCGAAGCGCCGAGGTGGCTGCCAGGTTGCGGCCGTGGAAGTCGAGCCCTCCTCGGAGGCTTAGTATCGGCACCTGGCGGGAAGCCAGGCCCCTCCCGCTGAAGGCACGCACTCAGCTAGGGAGAGCGCTGATGCTCGAGGGTGTCCCCACCCCAGTCAGCACGATCGTCCTCGCTGCGGGTGAAGGCACCCGCATGCGCTCAGCCACCCCGAAGGTGTTGCACCGCATCGCGGGGCGTTCCCTGGTGGAGCACGCCGTGCGCGCCGCCGCCGGGACCGACCCGGACCACCTCGCCGTCGTGGTCGGCCACGGCCGCGCCGCGGTCGCCGACCACCTCGACGGCCTGTCCACCGCCGTGGACCGCAAGGTCACCGTGGCGGTGCAGGAGCAGCAGAAGGGCACCGGGCACGCGGTCGGCTGCGGGCTGGCGGAACTGCCCGCCGACCTCGGCGGCACGGTCGTGGTGACCTACGGTGACGTGCCGCTGCTGGACGCGGACACGCTGCGCGGCCTGCTGGCCGAGCACGGTGCGCGCGGCAACGCCGTCACCGTGCTGACCGCCGTGGTGGCCGACCCCACCGGGTACGGGCGGATCGTGCGGTCCGCGGACGGCTCGGTCGAGGGCATCGTGGAGCAGAAGGACGCCACGCCCGAGCAGCGGGCGATCACGGAGATCAACTCCGGGGTGTACGCGTTCGACGCGGCCGTGCTGCGCGACGGGCTGTCCCGGCTGTCGACCGACAACGCGCAGGGCGAGCTGTACCTGACCGACGTGCTGACCATCGCGCGCGGCGACGGGCGGCGGGTCGGCGCGCTGGTCACGTCGGACCCGTGGCTGGTCGAGGGCGTGAACGACCGCGTGCAGCTGGCCCGGCTCGGCGCGGAGCTCAACCGGCGGCTCGTGGAGCGCGCGATGCGCGCGGGCGTGACCGTCATCGACCCGGCCACCACCTGGCTGGACGCCGACGTGCGGCTGGAGCGGGACGTGCTGGTCGAGCCGAACGTGCAGCTGCGCGCGGGCACCACCGTCGGCGAGGGCGCGGTGGTCGGGCCGGACACCACGCTGTCGGCGTGCGTGGTCGGCGCGGGCGCGACCGTGGTCCGCACGCACGGCTCCGGCGCGGAGATCGGCGCGGGCGCGTCCGTCGGCCCGTTCGCCTACCTGCGGCCGGGCACCCGGCTCGGCGAGCGCGGCAAGATCGGGACCTTCGTGGAGACGAAGAACTCCGACATCGGCGCGGGCAGCAAGGTGCCGCACCTGAGCTACATCGGCGACGCCACCATCGGCGAGCAGTCGAACATCGGCGCGGCCAGCGTCACGGTGAACTACGACGGCGTGAACAAGCACCGGACCACGATCGGGTCCTACTGCCGCACCGGATCCGACAACATGTTCGTCGCGCCGGTCACCGTCGGCGACGGCGCGTACACCGGCGCGGGGACCGTGGTGCGGCGCGACGTGCCGCCCGGCGCGCTGGCCGTGTCCGGCGGACCCCAGCGCAACCTGGACGGATGGGTGGTGTCCCGCCGTGCGGGCACCCCTTCGGCCGAAGCGGCGGAGCGCGCTCTGACGCCCGAGAATGCAGGCACAACCGATGAAGGGCGCTGACGTGAACCCCACGATGGCCGGGACACCCAAGAAGAACCTGATGCTCTTCGGCGGGCGGGCCTACCCGGAGCTGACCGAGCAGGTGGCCAAGCACCTGAACGTGTCGGTGACCCCGCAGTCGGCGTACGACTTCGCCAACGGCGAGATCTTCGTGCGGTTCGAGGAGAGCGTGCGCGGCTGCGACGCGTTCGTCGTCCAGTCGCACTGCGCGCCCATCAACCAGTGGCTGATGGAGCAGCTGATCATGGTGGACGCGCTCAAGCGGGCGTCGGCCAAGCGCATCACCGTGATCATGCCGTTCTACCCGTACGCGAGGCAGGACAAGAAGCACCGCGGCCGCGAGCCGATCTCCGCGCGCCTGGTCGCGGACCTGTTCAAGACCGCGGGCGCGGACCGCCTGGTGGCCGTCGACCTGCACACCGCGCAGATCCAGGGCTTCTTCGACGGCCCGGTGGACCACCTCTGGGCCATGCCGCTGCTGGCCGAGCACATCAAGGAGAAGTACGCGGGCCGCGAGATCACCGTCGTCTCCCCCGACGCGGGCCGCACGAAGCTCGCGGAGAAGTGGGCGGACACCCTCGGCGGCACGCCGATCGCGTTCATCCACAAGACCCGCGACCCGCTGCGGCCGAACGAGGTCGTGGCCAACCGGGTGGTCGGCCAGGTCGAGGGCAGGCTGTGCGTGGTCATCGACGACATGATCGACACGGGCGGCACGATCACCAAGGCCGTGGACCAGCTGCTCGCCGAGGGCGCGTCGGACGTCGTCATCGCCGCCACCCACCCGGTCCTGTCCGGCCCGGCCGTGGAGCGGCTGCGCGACTGCGGCGCCCGCGAGGTGGTGTTCACCGACACCCTGCCGATCCCGGCCGAGAAGCGCTTCGACGCCATGACCGTCCTCCCGATCGCCCCCCTGCTGGCCCGCGTGATCCAGGAGGTCTTCGAGGACGGCTCGGTGACCTCCCTGTTCGACGGCAACGCCTGACACCCCGCGGCACCCCAGGCCCGGCACGCCCGCGTGGTGTGCCGGGCCTTCGCGTTCCGGGCATCGCGCGGAGGGGAAGGAACCCCCGATTAGGCCTTGTCCGGCGGTCGGGCCTACACTGGCCAGGTTGCCTCGGCGAGGGCGAGCATCACGCTCGGCGTGATCGACGCGGCGGTTGTGATGCCGCGCGTGTTCACCCTCCGCGCCGCCCGCCGCCGCAGGCCAACCCCCGCTTCGCCCCGCCCGCGTACCCGCCGACGTTTACCAGGCCAGACCGTTAGGAGAGCCCCACCGTGTCCGAGGTCCGTCTCGCCGCAGAGCAGCGCACCGAGTTCGGCAAGGGCGCCGCCCGCCGCACCCGCCGCGCCGGCAAGATCCCCGCGGTGCTCTATGGCCACGGTTCCGACCCGAAGCACCTGGCCCTGCCGGCGCTGGAGTTCGCCCGTGTCGTCCGTGAGCACGGTCAGAACGCAGTTCTCACGCTGGACATCGAGTCCTCCACCGAGCTGGCGCTGACCAAGACCGTCACCACGCACCCCATCAAGAACTACATCGAGCACGTCGACCTGCTGCTGGTGCAGCGGGGCGAGAAGGTCACCGTCGAGGTGCCGATCGTCCTCACCGGCGACCCGGCCGCGGCGACCCTGCTCACCCAGGACCTCACCACCATCCAGGTGGAGGCCGACGCGCTGAACATCCCCGAGCAGGTCGAGTACTCGATCGAGGGCCTGGCGGCCGGCACCCAGGTGCACGCCTCCGACCTGGCGCTGCCCGCCGGCACCACCCTGGTGACCGACGGCGACGCGATGGTCCTCGCGGTGAACGCCGCGCCGACCGCCGCCGAGCTGGACGGCGACGCCGGTGAGGCCACCGAGTCCGAGGCCACCGAAGAAGGCTGAGCCCATCACGTCGGGCAACTCGAACGGCACGCCTCCCCCGCCGCACGGCTGGGGTGGCGTGCCGTTCCCGTTCCTGAGCCCGGCGCAGGTCCGCGCCACCCGGTTCCCCCGGAAGAAGGGCAAGGGCTACGACCCGGCGCAGGTGGACGCGTTCGTGCTGCGCATCGCCGACGCGCTGGCCGGTCGCACCCCGCTGCACCCCGACCGGGTGCGCACGATCGCGTTCACGGAGATCGCGGGCGGCTACGACCAGCGGACCGTGGACGACTTCCTGGCCGCGTGCGAGCACCAGCTCCGGTCCGGGCACGTGCCGCCGACCACGTTGCAGACCGGTGAGGCATTGCTGGCGGTGAAGCTGCCGCGCTCACCGAACGGCTACGATCGCGGCGAAGTCGACGCGTTCCTCGGCCGGGCCGCCGCGGCGCTGGACGGCCGGGGGCGGATGACCTCCAGCGAGGTGCGCCACACCAGGTTCACCACCACGTCCGGGTTGCGGCGGGGCTACCAGGTGCGCGCGGTGGACACCTTGTTGGACGAGCTTGAGCAGGAGTTGCGGTTCCGTGGTCGATGACGTCGCCCTGGTCGTCGGGCTGGGCAACTCCGGCCCCAAGTACGAGGGCAACCGGCACAACGTCGGCTTCCTCGTGCTGGACGAGCTCGCCGCGCGCGTGGGCGGGAAGTTCAAGGCGCACAAGGGCGGCGCCGAGGTGGTGGAAGGCCGGTTGGCCGGCCGCCGGGTCGTGCTGGCCAAGCCGCGCGGCTACATGAACACCTCCGGCGGCCCGGTGGCGGGCACGGCGAACTTCTACAAGGTGCCGCCGGCGTCGGTCGTCGTGGTGCACGACGAGCTGGACCTGCCGTTCGGCGTGGTGCGGCTCAAGCTCGGCGGCGGCGAGAACGGGCACAACGGGCTGCGGTCGATCACGAAGTCGTTGGGCACCAAGGACTACCACCGGGTGCGGTTCGGCGTGGACCGGCCGCCGGGCCGGATGGACCCGGCCGACTACGTGCTGCGCGACTTCTCGCCCGTGGAGCGCAAGCAGCTGGCGCTGGAGCTGGACCGGGCGGCGGACGCCGTGGAGGCGCTGCTGGAGCTGGGGCTGGAAGCGGCCCAGAACAAGTTCCACTGACGCGCGGCCGAGCCGGGTGACCGGGTCGACCGCGCCTCGGCGGACTCGTCACACGGCGGGCACCAGGGCCGCGGCGGCGGAACGGCGCAGCTTGCCCGACGGCGTCTTCGGCAGGCTGCCCGGCTTGAGCACGACCACCGAGAACGGCCGCAGCCCGACCGCGTCCACGACCCGCGCGCTGATCTCCTTGCTCAACGCGCGCACCGCGTCGTCCTCACCCGCCAGCTTCGACTCGACCACCACGGCGAACCGCTCCCGCCGCGTGCCCGCGTCCAGCCGCACGGCCACCGCGTTGCCCGCGCGCACGCCCTCCACGGCGGTCGCGGCGCGCTCGATGTCCGTGGGGTAGATGTTGCGCCCACCCATGATGATCACGTCCTTGCGCCGCCCGCACACGACGACTTGGCCGTCCACCACGTAGCCCTCGTCGCCGGTGTCCAGCCAGCCCTCGGCGTCCTGGGTGTCGCGCGGGCCGTCCACGGTCAGGTAGCCGGGCGTCACGGCCTCGCCGCGCACCCGCAGCTGACCGACCTCGCGCTCGCCGAGCACCTTGCCCTCGCCGTCCACCACCTGCACCTCCAGGCCCGGCAGCGGCGGCCCGAGCAGCGGGAACGCCCGCGCGTTCGGGCTGTCCGGAGGCACCGGCACGGCGCGGTGACCGGCCTCCAGCTCCTCCGGGTCGACCACGTCCACCGAGAGGCCGGTGAACACCGGCGCGAACGCGACCCCCAGCGTGGTCTCCGCCATGCCGTACGCGCACAGCACGCACTCGGGGCGCAGTCCGAACCGCGCGCCCGCGTCGGTGAACATCGTCACCGCGGCCGGGTCGATGGGCTCGGCGCCGTTCAGCGCGATCCGCAGCTTCGACAGGTCGAACGCCCCGTCGTCCACGCCCTTCATGCGGCGGGCGGCGATGGCGTAGGCGAAGTTCGGCGCGGCCGTGATGGTGCCCTGGTAGCGGCTGATCAGGTCCGGCCACAGGGTGGGGCGGCCGAGGAAGTCGACCGGCGTCACCTTGACCAGGTCGATGCCGAACAGCATGGGCACGGTCAGGAAGCCGACCATCCCCATGTCGTGGAACAGCGGCAGCCAGGAGACCATCCGGTCGGTCTCCGGGTCGAGCTCGGCGGCGATCTCCATGGCCTTGGCGTTGGACCACAGGTTGCCGTGCGTGATGCGGACGGCCTTCGGGTCCGCCGTGGAACCGCTCGTGAGCTGGAGCAGCGCAGGCATGTCCTCGTCGACGTCGACGGGGGCCTCCAGCGGCTCGCCGTCCAGCTCGGCCAGCCTGCGGTAGGACACGCCGTTCTCGTCCAGCACGCCCGACAGCGCGTCGAACGGCGCGCCGAGCAGCACCAGCTTCGCGCCGATCATGGTGAGCACGCGCAACGTGTCACCCGCCCACTCGGCGAGGTCGGTGCGGGCCGTCGGCTGGTGCAGCATGGTCGTGCTGCCGCCGGCCAGCCACACCGCCTGCACGGCGGGCGCGATCTCGGCCGGGTCGCCCGCGAGGACCGCGACCGACGCGCCGCGCGCCACCCCTCCGGCCACCAGGGCGCCGGCCATGCGGGTGGCCTGCTGGTGCACCTCCGCCCACGACCTGCGCAGCGGGGCGTTCGGCTCCCCCGTGGTCATGCCCCGCGCCCGTCCCCCGGCGCCCGTAGCGGTTGCCACCATCGTGTCCACGAACCGGCTCATGTCCGTCAGGGTAGAGCGATCTTCCGGCGCATTGAGCCGATAGGGCGAAACATCGGGCGCACCGTACGGCGATACTCCCCGGTACACCACACGAAGGAGGTAATGGGGTGGCCGGGTTCGACGCTCGCCAGCACCTGCCGGCACATCCGGCGCCGCTGTTGGGCGCGCAGGATCTGCGGCAGGTCGCCTTCCACCGCCCGCCGCCCGGCCAACCGGGGTACGACGAGGGTCAGGTGGACGCCTTCCTGGACCGCATCGAGGCGACCCTGGTGGGCCGTGACGACGTGACCGAGCAGGACGTGCGGCAGGTGCGGTTCAGACCCGCGAGACCGGGCTACTACGCGGCCGAGGTCGACGCGTTCATGGACCTGGTGGCCGAGACGCTGGGCTCCACGCCCCAGCGGCGCCAGGCCACCGCTCCCGCGCAGGGCGCGCACGCCACGTCGACCGGGATGCGCCCGGCGGCCCGGCTGACGCCGCAGGACGTGCGCGGGGTGCGGTTCCACAAGCCCAGACCGGGCAACCGCGGGTACCACGAGGGCGAGATCGACGCGTTCCTCGACCGGATCGAGAACACCCTGGCGGGTCGTGACGACCTGACCGCCCGCGAGGTGCAGGACTTCGAGTTCAGCTACGCCCCGCCCGGGCAGATCGGGTACGACGAGGACGACGTGGACACGTTCCTCGACCTCGTCGTGGTGACGTTGGAGCGGATGCCGGCGCCGGCCTCGGCCGTGCCGCCCGTCTCCCCCGCCCGGGCTTTCGCGCCCGTTCCCGTCCCGTCTTCGTCACCTTCGTCTCCCGTGTCGCCCTCGTCGCCCTCGTCTCCCGTGTCGCCGGCAGTTCCGGCGCGACCGCGTCCCGGTCCGGGCTCGCGCCCGTTGACCGCGCGTGACGTCCGCACCGCCGCGTTCGGCAAGCCGCCGCGCGGCCGGCGCGGCTACCACGAGTCGCAGGTCGACAAGTTCCTGGACCGGATCGAGAACACGCTGCTCGGGCAGGACGACCTGACCGCGCGCGAGGTGCGGGAGGTGCGGTTCAGCCGGCCCATGTTCGGCCGGCGCGGGTACGACGAGACCGAGGTGGACGCGTTCCTGGCGCGGGTGGAGAAGCAGCTCGGCGACGGGCCGTTGCGGCCGAGCGCGCTCCCGCCGATCACGTCGTGGAAGCAGTTGCGCCTGATCAAGATCCCGTCGGCGGGGCCGGCGCAGCGCGGGTACCGGACGTCGCAGGTGGACCGGATGCTGGAGGAGGTCGGCATCGCGCTCGACGGCATGGTCGGGGCGTCGTCGGCGGAGGTGGCGAAGACGAAGTTCGCCACGTCGCTGATCGCGGGCCAGGGCTACGACTGCGCGTTCGTCGACGAGCTGATGCCCCTCCTCGCCACCGAACTCCGCCGCCGCAACCGCTGACCCCCGCGAGAGTCCTACGTTCAGCCCGCGAGAGTCCAACGTTCGGAACGCCTGAATTCAGCACTCGGCAGACCGGTCGGTCGGTCGAGCGTTGAACTCGGGTCGCGTGAACGTAGGACTCTCGGGCGCTGAACGTAGGACTCTCGCGCGGGATTAGGGTTCGGCGGATTCGGCGGCGGTGAGCCACTGGGACTCGACGTCCTCGGCCTCGGCCAGGACGGCTTTCAGCTCGGCGTCCAGGGCCAGCAGGCGCTCGGGGTCGGTGGCGGCCTCGGCCAGGGCGGCGTGCAGCTGGGCTTCCTTCTTCTGCAACGTCTCCAGGCGGCGCTCCAGGCGGGCCAGCTCCTTGCGCGCGGCGCGCTGGTCGGCGGCGGACGAGGGGGCGGTGGCAGCGGGCTTCACGGCCGGCGCCGAGGCGGCTTCCTTCTGCCGGTCCCGCCGCCGCAGGTACTCCTCGATCCCGCCGGGCAGGTCGGTCAGCCCGCCGTCGCCGAACAGCGCCACCACCTTGTCGCACACCCGTTCCACCAGGTACCGGTCGTGCGAGATCACCACCAGCGTGCCCGGCCACGAGTCCAGCAGGTCTTCCAACTGCTGCAGCGTGTCGATGTCCAGGTCGTTGGTCGGCTCGTCCAGCAGCAGCACGTTCGGCTCGGCCATCAGCAGCCGGCACAGCTGCAACCGCCGCCGCTCGCCGCCGGACAGGTCGCCGACCGGCGTCCACTGCTTCTGCGACGAGAACCCGAACCGCTCGGCCAGCTGCGACGCCGACATCTCCTGCTTGCCCAGCACGACCCGCCGCGCGACCTCCTCGACGGCCTCCAGCACCCGCATCGACCCGTCCAGGTCGTGCAGCTCCTGGCTGAGGTGCGCGAGCTTCACCGTCTGCCCCTGCACGCGCTTGCCGGTCTCCAGCTCGCGCTCACCGGCCAACGCCCTCAGCAGCGTCGTCTTGCCCGACCCGTTCACGCCGACGATCCCGATCCGGTCACCCGGCCCGATCCGCCACGTCAGGTCGCGCACCAGCACCCGGTCGGGCACGGTCAGCGTCGCGTCCTCCAGCTCCAGCACCGTGCGCCCGAGCCGCCGCTTGGCGAACGCCAGCAGCTCCACCGAGTCGCGCGGCGGCGGCACGTCGGAGATCAGCGCCTCGGCGGCGTCGATGCGGTAGCGGGGCTTGGACGTGCGGGCGGGCGCGCCGCGGCGCAGCCACGCCAGCTCCTTGCGGGCCAGGTTGCGCCGCTTCTCCTCGATCGTGTCGGCCAGCCGGGCGCGCTCGGCGCGGGCGAAGATCCAGTCCGCGTAACCGCCCTCGTACTGCTCGACCTTGCCGTTGACGACCTCCCACGTGCGGCTGCACACCGTGTCCAGGAACCACCGGTCGTGTGTCACCACGACGAGTGCCGTGCGACGGGCCAGCAGGTGCTCGGCCAGCCACCGCACGCCCTCCACGTCGAGGTGGTTGGTCGGCTCGTCCAGCACGACCAGGTCCAGGTCCTGCACGAGGGCCGCCGCCAGCGCCACCCGCCGCCGCTCGCCACCGGACATCGTGCCGACCGGCGAGTCCAGCCCGAACCCCGTGATGCCGAGGCCGTCCAGGATCGACCGCACCCGCGCGTCGGCCGCCCACTCGTGCTCGGCGTCGAACCCGAGCGGGTCGATCACGGCGTTGCGGACCGTCGAACCCTCCGCCAGTTCGGTGCGCTGCGTGACCACCGCCATGCGCAGGCCGCGGTTCTGGCTGACCCGTCCCTCGTCCGGTTCGGCGAGCCCGGCGAGCACTTCCAGCAGCGTCGTCTTGCCGCCGCCGTTGAGGCCGACGACCCCGATGCGGTCGCCCTCGCCGACGCCGAGGGACACGCCGTCCAGCAGCGGACGCACGCCGAACGACTTGGAGACGCTCTCCAAGTTGACCAAGTTGGCCATGTACCAGCACCTTCATCGAGATCGTGTGACGACAACGCAGTACGCCAGCCTAGCCACCGCTCCGGTGACGGTGACGTGCGGCAACTCCGCGTGCGACGCAGTCGGCGGGTTCGGCCGGCAAGTTCGGGGAGCAGGTCAGGCGTGCACCTCGGGCGGGATCGGGCGGGGTGCTTCCTCGGTGCCGACGACGCGCGCGCCGTGCACCGGGCCCTGCGCCACGCGCACCGTCCGGCAGACCCCCGCGCCCGCCAGCTCGGCGGCCACCCGCACCGCCGAGTCACCGTCCGTGCAGAGGAACGCGCAGGTCGGGCCCGATCCGGACACCATGCCGGCCAACGCGCCCGCGTTCACGCCCGCGCGCAGCGTGCGGCGCAGGTTGGGGCGCAGCGACACGGCGGCGGCTTGCAGGTCGTTGCCGAGGAGCAGCGCGAGCTGGCGCGGGTCGCCGGAGGACAGGCCTTCGAGCACGGCTTCCGCCTCGCCGACGCGGGGCGGGTCGCCGTCGGCGCGCAGCCGGTCCAGCTCGTCGAACACCTCGGGGGTGGACAGGCCGCGCCGGTCGAACGCGAGCACCCAGTGGAACGTGTGGCGGGACAGCACCGGCACGATCCGGTCACCTCGGTCGGTGCCGAGCGCCGTGCCGCCGTAGATCGCGAACGGCACGTCCGCGCCGATCTTCGCCGCGACGCCGGCGAGCTCGTCCCGGCTGATCTCCAGCCGCCACAGCGAGGCCAGGCCGACCAGCGTCGCCGCCGCGTCCGCGCTGCCCCCCGCCATGCCGCCCGCGACCGGGATGGCCTTGCGGATGGCGACGCGGACCTTCGGGTCGTCGGGGTCGCGGCCGACGTGCTGGGCCAGCACCCGCACGGCCCGCCACGCCAGGTTGGACGGGCCGGTGGGCACCGAGTCGGCGCCCTCGCCGTGCACCTCGACGCCGGGGTCCTCGGCGATGGCGACGGTCACCTCGTCGGTCAGCGACAAGGCCTGGAAGATCGTCACCAGGTCGTGGTACCCGTCCGGGCGAAGATCGCCTACGGCCAGGTGCAGGTTGACCTTGGCCGGGACGCGGACGGTGACCGGGGGCGGGACGACAGCGAGCACGCCATGAAGCGTACGGGCGTTTCCGGGTTGCCCGCTCCAACCGGCCGCTGACCTGCGGCGTCACGGTCGACGTCACGGTTAGGGAGTTGTTAGGGGGCCCGTTCACGCTGGCCTGGTCCAACCAGAGTGAGGGGGAACGACCCATGAAGAAGGCAGTGGGACGAGGTCTCGCGGTCCTGTCCGCGCTGGCGGCCGTGGTGGCGTTGGCGCCGACCGGTCAGGCGGCGGTGGACGTGCGCGCGCCGTACACGCTCGTCAGCTCGTGCGCCGGTTCGCTGGTCAGCGGCTTCCCGAAGGTGATGACCAACCGGCTCGGCGACACCCAGGGCAGCGTCTACCTGTACTACAGCAGCGCCGGGGGCGGCACGAACTGCGCGAAGGTCTACGACAACGCCACCGGGTCGCACCAGATGAGCGTGACGCTGCGCCGGGCGAACCTGTCGTACGCGGGCAGCGACTCGGGGGTGTACGCGACGTATGCGGGTGGGGTGGCGGTCACCGGGACGGCGAACACGTGCGTGTACCTGAGCGGGTACCTGAGCATGGGGCCGTACTCGGTCGACCGGTTCTCGTACAGCGCCGGCCCGATCGCCTGCGGCGGCTGACGCTGAGGGCGCGGGGGGCGTGACTGACGCGGGTAGACGCGGCTGACCGGGTCGTAGAAGGCGCGGCTGACGCCGAGGGTGAGGCTGACGTCGAGGGTGTGGCTGACGTCGAGGGTGTGGCTGACGAGCAGGCGCGGAGACCCGGAGGCGCGGTCGGCGGGAGGGCGTAGCGGTCGCGACCGGCGCGCGGGCGTCAGCGGTCGTGGCCGGCGCGCGGGGCGGGGGCTGGTGCCGTTTCGCAGTTGTCCACAGGTCGGCTCGGTCGGGCTGACGTTGTCGGTGCCCGCCGGCAAGATCAAAGCAGGGGTCCCCTTGGCGGGGACCCCTGCGTGGCGTTCGGGGTGTACCTAGACGGCGAGAACGGAGCCGGAGAAGGTCTGCTTGATGTAGTCCTTGACCTCCGGCGACTGCAGCAGCGCGAGCAGGTCCTTGATCCGCTGGTCGTCCTTCAGCTCGGCCCGCGTGACCAGGCCGTTCGCGTTCGGGTTGCCCTCGGTCTTCTCCAGCGCCAGCGCGTCGGACGCGGGCTTGAGGCCGGCGTCGATGGCGTAGTTGCCGTTCACCACGGACGCGTCCGTGTCGTCCAGCGAACGCGGCAGCTGGGCGGCCTCCAGCTCGACGAACTCCAGGTTGCGCGGGTTCTCCGCGATGTCCCGGATGGTCGCGGTCTTCTCCGCGCCCGCCTTCAGCTTGATCAGGCCGTTGTCCTGGAGCAGCTTCAGGCCGCGTGCCTCGTTCGTCGCGTCGTTGGCGACGGCCACGCGAGCGCCGGACGGCAGGTCGGCCAGCGACTTGTGCTTCTTCGAGTACACGCCCAGCGGCTCGAGGTGCACCGGCCCGATCCACTCCAGCGTCGCGCCGCTCTCCGCCTTGAACGTGTCCAGGTACGGCACGGTCTGGAAGTAGTTCGCGTCCAGCGAACCGTCCACCAGCGCCGTGTTCGGCTGCACGTAGTCGGTGAACTCCACGATCTCGATCTTGAGGCCCTTGGCCGAGGCCAGGTTGTCCTTCACGTACTGGAGCACCTGGGCGTGCGGCACGGGGCTCACGCCCACCTTGAGCGGCGCGTCCGGGTCGGACGCGGCGCCCCCGGTGTTGCCACTACCGCAGCCCACCGCGGTCAGCAGCACGGCCAGCAGGGCAGCACGAATACGCATTTCATTCCTTAGGTAGAAAGAAGAAACGATCAGACGGACGCGGTGCGGCGGCGGTCGACGCCGCGGGCCACGCGGTTGGTGGTGAACTGGATCGCGGTGGCGATGACCGCCAGCACGACGACCGTGCTCCACAGGTAGCGGTCGTTGAAGCGCTGGTAGCCCATCCGCACGGCGAGGTCGCCGAGCCCCCCGCCGCCGACGACCCCGGCCATCGCCGAGTAGCCCAGCAGCGCGATCGCGGTCACGCCGACGGCGTTGACCAGCGCGGGCAACGACTCGCGGAGCAGGACGCTGCGCACGATCCGCAACGTGGACGACCCGGTGGTGACGGCGGCCTCGACCACCGACACGTGCACCTCGGCCAGCACGTTCTGCACCAGCCTGCCGACGAACGGGATCGCGCCCACCGCGAGCGGCACGATGGCCGCCGTCGGCCCGATGGTGCTGCCGAGCAGCAACCTGGTCAGCGAGGTGAGCACCACCAGCAGGACCAGGAACGGCATGGAGCGGCCCAGGTCCACGACGAACCCGAGCACCTTGTGGAGCACCGGCCGGGGCTTCAGCCCACCGGGAGCGGTGAGCTGAAGCCAGATGCCGACCGGCGCGCCGAGCAGAACAGCGATCAGGGTGGAGACGACCACCATGTACAACGTCTCACCGGTGGCGAGCAGCACGTCGTCGAACACGGTGGACCAGGGTGTTGCAGACCTCACGCAGCTACTCCCTGCGGACCCGACAGGGTCCGTCGCACCGAGCCGCCCGCCTCCGAGATCCACTCCAGCGCCGAGTCCGCGCGCTCGCCCTTCAGGCCGACGCGGAACCGCGCCACCGGGGTCTCGCCGAGCCGGGTCAGGCCGCCACCGAGCAGGTTCAGCTCGACGCCGAACCGGCTGGTGGCCTCGGGCAGCAGCGCGCCGACGGCCGCGAAGCCGATCAGCACGACGTCCGCGACCCGGTCGAACGAGCCCTCCAGCGCCGGGTTCTGGTCCACGGCGGGCAGCAGCGACGCGGCCGTGCGGCTCGCGGCGTCGGACACCAGGTCGAGCACCTTGCCGTGCTCCACGACCCGGCCGTCCTCCAGCACCGCGACGTCGTCGCAGATCTTGCGGACCACGCCCATGTCGTGCGTGACCACGAGCACCGTCACGCCCAGCTCGGCGCGCGCCCGGTCCAGCACGGTGAGCACCGAGCCGGTGGTGTCGGGGTCGAGCGCGGACGTCGGCTCGTCGGCCAGCAGCACGGACGGCGACGCGGCGAGCGCACGGGCGACCGCGATCCGCTGCCGCTGGCCGCCGGAGAGCTGATCGGGGTAGGAGCCGGCCTTGTCGGTCAGGCCCACGAGGTCGAGGAGCTCGGCGACGCGCGTGCGGCGCTGCGGCCCGGCGACGCCCGCGGCCTCCAGCGGCAGCGCGACGTTGCCCGCGGCGGTGCGCTGGCGCAGCAGGGAATCCCCTTGCGGCACAACGCCGATCTGCCGGCGGGCGGCACGCAGCGCGGTGCCGTCGAGGGAGACGAGGTCGGTGCCGTCGACGCGGATCGCACCGCTGTCGGGGCGCTCCAGGAGCGCGACGCACCGGGCCAGGGTGGACTTGCCGGCCCCGCTGGGGCCGACGACGCCGAGCACGGTGCCCGCGGCGACGTCCAGGTTCACGCCGTCCAGCGCGCGAACCTGCCCGGTACTCCCGGGGAAGGTCTTGGTGAGGTTCTCGACAGTGATCACGTTTCGCTCCACGACAGCATGCGGCAGCGCACGCTCATGGCGTGCGGGACCGAGGGCTCAGCTCAGAAGGGTGTCCTGGGAGAGGACGGCGAGGACTCGAAAGCGCCTAGGGCTGCTCAGAAGCTGCGACAGGCTGAAGACGTCCGGCGGCCGTGGTCGACGACCCGCCGGCGGGTGAGCATTCGCATCCTGGGCACGTGATCCTCCATCGGTCCTGGCTGAAGCACCTGCCCCCATGGAGGGGTGGTTGCTGCGGCGTCGTAGAGCCAGGTCTCTCGGCCGCTCGGGATGGCACCACGAGTACACCCGACCGGGACGGGCTGACGCAAGCCTGAAACCGGATCGTCCGGCAAATCACACTTTCGGCCGAAAGATCATCACCTACCGGGTGGACGCGGCCTCGGCTATCCGGATGAAGTCACTGACGCCCAGTTGTTCGCCCCGGGCCGCCGGGTCCACGCCGGCGGCGACGAGCAGCCGGTTCGCCTCGGCCGCCGAGCCCGCCCAGCCGGCCAGCGCGCCGCGCAGCATCTTGCGGCGTTGGGCGAAAGCGGCGTCCACCAAGGAGAACAGGGCTTTCTGGTCCACTGTGGACAGCGGTGGGTGCCGCTCGAAGGCGACCAGCGCGGAGTCGACGTTGGGCACCGGCCAGAACACCGAACGCGGCACGGGGCCGGCGCGGCGGGCGTCGGCGTACCAGGCGAGCTTGACGCTGGGCACGCCGTAGACCTTGCTGCCGGGGGCGGCGGCCATCCGGTCGGCCACTTCGGACTGGACCATCACCAGGCCCGTGCGCAACGACGGCAGCACCGCGAGCAGGTGCAGGACCACGGGCACGGCGACGTTGTAGGGCAGGTTGGCGACCAGGGCGGTCGGTTCGACCGGGAGTTGGTCGGGGGTGACGCGCATCGCGTCCTCGTGGACGGTCGTCAGCCGGTTCGCCAGGTCAGGGGCGCGGTCGGCGACGGTGAGGGGGAGGCGGTCGGCGAGCACGCGGTCGATCTCGACGGCGACCAGGGCGCGGCAGGAGGGCAGCAGGGCCAGCGTGAGCGAGCCGAGGCCGGGGCCGACTTCGAGGACGACGTCGTCGGGGCGGAGGTTGGCCGCGGAGACGATGCGTCGGACCGTGTTGGGGTCGTGGACGAAGTTCTGCCCCAGTTTCTTGGTGGGGCGGATGTCGAGGTCGGCGGCCAGCTTGCGGACGTCGGCCGGGCCGAGGAGGTGGCTCCCCGGGTTGGCTGACGTCGAGTCGTCGGTCACCGGTGCATTGTCCACGACGGGTTGGGGGTGGGGGTTGGTGGTGCGGGGGTCGGGGGTGGGGTGGGTCGGGGTGGTGCAGGCCGGCTCGATTTGACATGGGGCCCTTACGGGCACCCCAGGCAGGCCAAAGCCGGCAGGCCCGGCGGGGAAGAGCGTCCCGCCAAGCCTGCCGGCTTCGTCCAGCCTAAGGCACCCGAACCCATGTCAAATCGGGCCTCGGTGGGTCCGTGGCGGGTCCGATGTGGGTGGGGTGGGTGTGGTGTGGGGTTACGGGAGGCCGAGTTGTTGTTGGCAGTGGGGCCAGGCCGAGTAGCCGCCGCGGGCGTCGCGCAGCTTGGTGGCGACGGCGATCTGCTGTTCGCGGGTGGCCTGGTGGGGGTAGGCGGCGTACTGGCTGCCGCCGTAGGCGTCCCAGGTGCCCTTGTTGAACTGCAGGCCGCCGTAGTAGCCGTTGCCGGTGTTGATGGCCCAGTTGCCGGTGGCCTCGCAGTTGGCGAGCCGGTCCCACACCTCGCCGTCGGGCGGGAGCTTGGTGCCGACCTTGACCTTCTTCGGCTTCGGCTCCTTGGTGACCTTCGCGCCCAGCTTCTCGCGGCCCGTTTCCTGGCCGTTCTTCACGGTGACGCGGTAGGTGACGATCTGCTCGCCGGCCTCGCCCGGGTCCAGGACCTCTTTCTGGCCCTTCATCAACGTGTCGTCCTTGACCTCCTCGACGGGCGGCTGGATGGCCTCCGTCGCGTTGATCACGGACACGCCGGTGCGGGTGATGTGGACCTCGGCGCCGTTGGTGACGCGCAGGTCCATCGCGGTCTCGAGCTTGTCGTCCGGGCCGAGCGAGAGGTTCTCGCCCTTCAGCAGCTCCTCGACGGTCACGGCCGTGGTCTGGATCTGCCGGGGCGCGTTGCCGCCGTCGTAGAGCGTGATGGTCTTGAGGCTCTTGACCTCGAGCGAGAGGCCGTCGAGGGGGACGTCCATGTTGCGGTCGTGGGAGAGCCACGCGCCCTCGTCGTTGACGTGCAGCTGCTCCAGCGCCTCGTCCACGGTGACCGAGCGGACCCAGCCCTCGCGCTGCTCGCCGTCGACCGTCGCCTTCACCAGGCGACCGCGGTCGAGGCTGATCTTGCCGCCGTCGCCGACCTTGGCCTGCGGGGACGGGCTGAGCGCGTCGTGCTCGCCGATCACGATGCCCTCGTCGGCCAGGATCTCGCCGACGGTGGACTCGTAGGTGCGGACGGTGTGGGCTTCGCCGTCGACGTCGACCGTGACGGACTTGTCCATCGCGATCGCGGTGGCGCCGCCGCCGGAGATGGTCACCAGCACGGTGGCGACCGCGGCCTTCAGGAAGCGCCGCTTCCACTTCCCCGCGGCTTCGACCAGTGCGGCGGGCGGGGCGCTCGGCTGGTCGGCGGCCAGGCTGCCCGCGACCCGGTCCTGGGAGACCTCGTCGGGGATGATGATCGGGGGTAGGAGCGTGGTCTCGGCGTTGATCAGCCGGATCAGCTCGTCGACGTCGACGTTCGCGCTCGCCAGCAGATCGTCGGCGTCCGGTCCCAGCACTTCCAGGACGTCGTCCGGAGTGATCGTGAACACCGCGGTGTCCCACTCGGACGGCGGCCCGGGTCTGTCCAGGACGTCGACACCGGTCGTCGGTGTCGACTGCACGGGCGTAAACCAGTCGGTGTCCTCGTTGAACGAGTTCACGGGGTGCCATACCTCCTGAAGGCGCGAAGTCCGGCGACGCGCACGTTCGATGTCGGTGGTCAGCTAGTGATCTCCGGCAACTCCTGTGCGTGTTCGGCTTCGCGCTTCTGGTGTCAACGTGACCCGCCCCGACTGCGGGTGCGCCCCGAACGGGAACCGGGGCACGGTCACGGGACCGTAACGGGTACGCGGGGGTTGTGCCAACACCCCTGCAATCCTTGTGAGTTCAGTCACTCCATCAGGGGAGCAAGTCTGTCCGCCATTCGTCGTAAGGGGGATTACGACTTCGCCGCGTCACGGAGTCCGAAGACCCGTTCGGCGGTTCGGGTGATCTTCGTGGCCAACTCACCGAGGTCGGTCTTACGGAGCGTCGCTATGTCGCGGAGCGTGTAGTTCACGCAATAGGGCTCGTTCGGGCGACCTCGGTACGGGTGGGGAGTCAGGAAAGGGGCGTCCGTCTCGACCAACATGTGGTCCTCCGGCACCCAGAGTGCGGCTTCCCGCAACGCGTGGGCGTTGCGGAAGGTGGTGGTGCCGGCGAAGGACAGCACGAACCCGCGCTCCACGCACGCGCGCGCGAAGGAGAGGTCGCCGGAGAAGCAGTGGAAGACCACCGCGTCCGGCGCGCCCTCGGCGTCGAGCACCTCCAGGATGTCGTCGTGCGCGTCCCGGTCGTGGATCATGAGCGGCTTGCCGACCTTCTTGGCCAGGTCGATGTGCCACCGGAACGCCTCGTGCTGGGCGCTCTTCGGCGCGTAGTCCCAGTAGTAGTCCAGGCCCGTCTCGCCGATGGCGACGACGCGGGGCTGCGCGGCGAGCCTCGTCAGCTCGGCCTGCTCCGCCTCGCCGAACGTCGACGTGCGCGTCGGGTGCAGGGCGACGGCGGCGAACACACGGTCGTCCCACGTGGCGGCTTCGGCGGCCCAGCGGGCGGCGTCGAGGTCGTCGGCGACGGTGATCACGCGGTCCACGCCCGCCTGGACGGCCCGGTCGACCACCTCGCGGACCTGGTCGGGCGTCTTCGCACCGCACGCGTCCAGGTGCGTGTGGGCGTCGACCACCGGCGCCGGAAGGGCTTCCGGGACCGGTGGTCGCTCGCCTCGCCGCTTCGTCACTTGACGATCGGGGCCCACTCGGGGCCGGTCTCGCCCAGTTCGGGGTCGAGCTTCGCGAACAGCGGCGCGGGCTTGGCCAGCGGCCTGCCCACCTCGATCGGGGTGGACGCCCACGTCGCCTGCTCGCCCGCGTAGTCGCCGGTCAGCACCGGGTACTCGCGGTCGGGCACGTCCAGGTCGGCGACGTCGGTCAGTTGCGGCTGGGCCGCCCACACGCCCGTGCCGCCCAGCGCCTCGTGCACCTTCTGCGCCGAGTGCGGCAGGAACGGCGTCAGCAGCGCGTTGGCGTCCTGCACGACCTGCAACGCGGTGTGCAGCACGGTGTCGCGGCGCTCCGGGTCGTCCTTGAGCTTCCACGGCTCCTGGTCGGACAGGTAGCGGTTGGCCGCGCCGACCACCTTCATCGCCTCGCCGGACGCCTGCTTGAACCGGGAGCGGCGCAGGTGCCCGCCCACCACGTCGAACGCCTTGCGGGACAGCTCCAGCAGCTCGTGGTCGGCCTGGGTGGGGCTGGTCGGCTTCGGGATCGCGCCGACGTTCTTGTGCGCCATCGAGATCGACCGGTTGACCAGGTTGCCCCACTCGTTGGCCAGCTCGAAGTTCGTCCGGCGGACGAACTCCTCCCAGGTGAAGTCGGTGTCCTGGTTCTCGGGGCCGGCCACGGAGATGAAGTAGCGCAGCGCGTCGGGCCCGAACTCCTTGAGGAAGTCGGTGACGTAGATGACCGTGCCGCGGGAGGTGGAGAACTTCGAGCCGCTCATGGTCAGGAACTCGCTCGAGACGACCTCGGTGGGCAGGTTCAGCGTGCCGAACGCGCCCGGCTCGCCGCCCTTCGCGCCCTGGCCGTTCTGCCCGAGGAGCAGGGACGGCCAGATCAGCGAGTGGAAGACGATGTTGTCCTTGCCCATGAAGTAGTAGCCCTGGGCGTCGCCGGTCCAGAACTCCTTCCAGGCGTCGTCGTCGCCGGAGCGGCGGGCCCACTCGACCGACGCGCTCAGGTAGCCGATCACCGCGTCGAACCACACGTAGAAGCGCTTCATCGGCTGCTCGCGCCAGCCGTCGAGCGGGATCGGGATGCCCCAGTCCAGGTCGCGGGTGATGGCGCGCGGGCGCAGGTCGCTGATGAGGTTCTGGCTGAACTTGAGCACGTTCGGGCGCCACTCGGTGCGGGTCTGGAGCCAGCCGCCGAGGGCGTCGATGAACTGCGGGAGGTCGAGGAACAGGTGCTCGGTCTCGACGAACTTCGGCGTCTCGCCGTTGATCCGGCTGCGCGGGTTCTTCAGGTCGACGGGGTCGAGCTGGTTGCCGCAGTTGTCGCACTGGTCGCCGCGGGCGCCGTCGTAGCCGCAGATCGGGCAGGTGCCCTCGATGTAGCGGTCGGGCAGCGTGCGGCCGGTGGAGGGGCTGATCGCGCCCATCTCGGTCTTGGGGATGACGTAGCCGTTGCGCCAGAGGGCGAGGAACAGCTCCTGGACCACCTTGTAGTGGTTGCCGGTCGTCGTGCGGGTGAACAGGTCGTAGGACAGGCCCAGGCCGTGCAGGTCGTTGGCGATGACGCGGTGGTACTTGTCCACGAGCTCGCGGGTGGACATGCCCTCCTTCTCGGCCTGCACCGAGATGGGCGTGCCGTGCTCGTCCGAGCCGGAGACCATCAGCACCCGGTTGCCCGACATGCGCATGTAGCGGGAGAACACGTCGGAGGGGACACCGAAACCGGAGACGTGACCGATGTGGCGGGGGCCGTTGGCGTAGGGCCACGCCACCGCGGTCAGCACGGAGGCACTCATGGGCCAAGCCTACGGAGGCGCTTCCAGCGGGTTTCTGCGGGTTGGACCTACGCGGGAGTGCCTGCGGATCTCCGTCGGGCGACCAACCGATCTTCTGATTCTGATAATCTGAAACCATGAAGGAAATGGCGGCGTCCGAAGCGTCGCGCAACTTCTCCGCCGTGCTGGACGAAGCCGAGCACGGCGAGACCATCGTGGTCACCCGCAACGGCCGCCGGGTCGCCATGATCACGCCCGCTCCCCGGGCGAACGGCAGGGCGTTGCACGACGTCTTCGACCGCTGGCGCGGGCGCGCCGGCCTGGACGAGGACTTCGAGGCCGGCATCGCCGCGGCCCGCGAGGCGGCGTCGGGCGACCTGGACTCCGACCCGTGGCGCGACTGATCCTCGACACCGGCGTGCTGGTCGCCGGCGCCCGTCACGTCCTCGACCCGACCGCGATCACCGACGAGGACGACGTGGCGCTGCCCGCCGTCGCGTTGGCCGAGTACCTGAGCGGGCTGCTCCTCGACGGCGATCAGGCGCGCAACGCCGTGCAGCGGGCGTTCCTGGACGACGTGCTGGCCACCGTGCCGGTCGAGGACTACACGCCGGCCGTCGCCGAGCACCACGCGGCGCTGATGGCGCACGTCAGGCGGTCGGGCTCACCGCGCGGCGCGCACGACCTGATCATCGCCGCCACCGCCCGTGCGACGAACCGCACGCTGGTGACCACCGACGAACGCCCCCGGTTCGGCGACCTGCCCGGCGTCGACGTGCGGCTCGCGCGGGTCAGGCGCCGCTGATCGCGGCGTCGTAGAGGGCCTTCTTGCTCACCCCCGCCGCCTCGGCGACCTCGGCCGCCGCGGTCTTCATCCGCTCGCCGTCGGCCACGCGCTGCCTCACCTCGGCGACCAGCGCCTCCATCGGCGGCGCCTCGCGGGCCTCGGCGGGGGCCAGGACGACGGTCACCTCGCCGCGCACCCCCTCGGCCGCCCACTCGGCCAGCTCGGCCAGGCCGCCCCGCTTGACCTCCTCGTAGGTCTTGGTCAGCTCCCGGCACACCGCGGCACGGCGGTCCGGGCCCAGGACGTGCGCGGCGTCGGCGAGGGTGTCCGCCAGGCGATGGGGTGATTCGAAGAACACGCACGTGCGGGGCTCGGCGAGCAGCGCGGCGAACCACCGGCGGCGCTCGCCCTGCTTGCGCGGCGGGAAGCCGTCGAAGCAGAAGCGGTCCGACGGCAGGCCCGAGACGGCCAGCGCGGTCGTCACGGCGGACGGACCGGGCAGGCACGTCACCCGGATGTCCTCCTCGACGCACGCCGCCACCAGGCGGTAGCCGGGGTCGGACACGCTCGGCATGCCGGCGTCGGTCACCAGCAGCACCGTCCGGCCGTCCCGCAGCGCCTCCAGCAGGCCGGGCAGCCGGGCCGTCTCGACCTGGTCGTAGAAGCTCACCACCCGCCCCGAAGGGGTCACGTCCAAGGCCGAAGCGAGCGAGCGGAGCCGTCTGGTGTCCTCGGCCGCGATCACCTCGGCCGTGCCCAGCGCCTCGACCAGGCGCGGTGAAGCGTCCCGGACGTCGCCGAGCGGAGTAGCCGCCAGCACCAAACGGCCTGATCCAGATACAGGTCTCACGCCTCTCACCCTACGATCGGGCGCGTGAGCCTGATCGCACCGCAGTCCGCAGACGATGTGGTCGACGCCGGCGAGGTCCCGCCGTCGAGCCCGCCACCGGGCAACGACCGCGAACAGCGGGCACGCCTGCTGGAACCCGGCCCGATGAGCGACGCCCTCAGGGGCTGGCTCGTCACGCTCTCCGTGGCGCTGATCGGCGGTCTGGTCCGGTTCTGGAACCTCGGGTTCCCGACCGACAAGGGCACCCCGATCTTCGACGAGAAGCACTACGTGCCGCAGGGCGCGCAGGTGCTGCGCAACGGCGGGTACGAGGACAACCCCGGCTACGAGCTGATCGTCCACCCGCCGCTGGGCAAGCAGCTCATCGCGATCGGCGAGTGGCTGTTCGGCTACGACGGCGTGGGCTGGCGGTTCGCGTCGGCGGCCGTGGGCACGCTGACGATCCTGCTGGTGGTGCGGATCGCCCGGCGGATGACGCGGTCGGACCTGATCGCGGCGATCGCGGGCGTGCTGCTGATCGCCGACGGCCTGAGCCACGTGCAGTCGCGGATGGGGATGCTGGACTCGTTCCTGACGTTCTTCGTGGTGGTGGCGTTCGCCTGCCTGGTGGTGGACCGGGACCAGGTGCGGTCGCGGCTGGCGGAGGCGGTGCGCGAGGGCTGGGTGACGAACTCGCCGTTCGGCCCGTGGCTGGGTTTCCGCTGGTGGCGGTTCGCGGCCGGGGTCGCGATGGGCTTGGCGTGCGGGGTGAAGTGGTCCGGCGTGTGGTACATCGCGTTCTTCGGCGTGCTGTCGGTGCTGTGGAGCGCGCTGGCGCGGCGGGCGGCGGGCGTGGAGCGGCCGTGGCTGGGGTCGTTCGCGAAGGACCTGCTGCCGTCGCTGTTCGCGCTGCTGGTGATCCCGCTGGCGGCGTACCTGGCGACGTGGTGGGCGTGGTTCGGGTCGGAGACGGCCATCGACCGGCACATCGCGGGCACCAAGATCCCCGAGGAGGGCTGGATCCCGGCGCCGCTGCGGGCGCTCTGGTACTACAGCGGGAACGTGCTGGAGTTCCACACCAAGCTGGTGACGTCGGAGACGAACCGGCACCCGTGGGAGTCGAAGCCGTGGACGTGGCCGATGGGCCTGCGGCCGATGCTGTACTACTTCGAGGGCTCCGTGCAGGGCTGCGGCGGGCCGAGCTGCGTGGGCGCGATCATGCTGATCGGGACGCCCGCCATGTGGTGGCTGGCGTTCCCGATGCTGGCGTGGGCGATGTGGCAGTCGATCGCCAAGCTGGACTGGCGGTACGCGGCGGTGCTGGTCGGCTACGGCGCGGGCTTCCTGCCGTGGTTCATCAACGTCGACCGGCAGATGTACTACTTCTACGCGATGCCGATGGCGCCGTTCCTGGTGCTGGGGATCGCGCTGGCGCTGGGCGAGGTGCTGGGCAAGAGGACCGACGGCAAGGAGCGCCGCGGCACCGGACTGCTCGCCGTGGCCCTCTACGTGGGCCTGGTCGTGGCCAACTTCGTGTGGCTCTGGCCGATCCTCAACGGCATCCCGATCACGCCTGAGATCTGGGACGCCCAGAAGTGGCTTCCATCCTGGAACTGAGCTCGGGGCCGTCCTGCGAGGACGGCGCGGTGGACACGAGGGCCGGGGGAACGTCGACAGGCGGGGCGAAAGCCTCCTCCGGCCGGATTCGCGGCGGTGCGGCGGCCCACGGCTTGAGGTTCTGCACGACCTCTTCGTAGAAACCCGTGACGGCGCCGAGCACGGAATCGATGAACGAGTTCCGGCCGATTCCGCGCTTGGCGCCCAGGGGAGCCGAATCGGCGATCCGGAACCTGCGGATCTCCTTCGCCGGATCCACCACGAGCACCATCGGGTCGTTCCGCACCGTTTTCAGCAGCTCCGACGCGCCCGCACCGCGGCCGTGCAGGGCGAAGGCCTCGAGCCGGACGGTGTCGGGCGCGTCCTTCAACTGCCGGACGAGCCAGTTGACCCGAGTGGTCGGCCGTCCTTCCCGGGGTCCGTCGAGGTCCACGTGACAGGCGACCCTCCCGGCCCTCAGGTCGGCCGTCACCTCGAGCACGCCCACCGTGCCCGGGATGTGGATCCCTGCGGTCAGCCGCCCTTCGGCGACGAGTCGGCCGACCTGCCTGGCGACTCGCGTCTGAGGCTCGGCGAGCTCCTTGCGGGTCAGCGCCGGCGTCACCTCCGCGCCCAGCCTGCGGCCGAGTCGGAGGCACGCGAAGCGGATGAGGGCGTCGAAGCGCAGCGCGACCTCAGGGGCCGTCCCGTCGGTGGCGCGCAGCGTTCCGGCCTGGATCGACTCGCGCAGCGGCACCCACGCCGGGCCCATGTCCTCGAACGCCATCGCACCTGATCGCGGGTGTTCCAGGTAGCGGATCAGCTCGCCGAGGATCCACGCCTGGTCGGCGTCCGCGACGCCGCGGTGCTCCTTCTGCATCACGGCTTCGCACAGCACCTCGGTCCACGACCAGTGGTGCAGCGCGACCTTCTTCACCTTCCGCCGGTCGACCGCCGTCGGGTGTTGGCCGGGCAGCGCCGGGATCTCGTTGGAGATGGTGATCACCGCGTCGAAACCCCGGTCGCGCGCGACGTCGAGGTAGTTCCCGATCTGCTCGGCCTGCAGCGGGTTGGTGCCGGTCTTCACCTCGACCAGCGCGGTCCACGACCGCTGTCCCCGCACCACGCGGATCAGCCCGTCCGGGATGACCTTGCGGCCTTCGAGTTCGAACGGCACCTCGATGAACGTCTGCACGGCAGCGGCGGGCGCGCCGAGGGGCTGGGTGAGCGCTCGCCCGAATTCGCGTACCGCGGACATCACCGCCAGCAATGCGGAAGTCGCCCGTCGCTCTTGTTCGTCCGCGCCGTTGATCCCCGAAGTGGGAATCAGCCGGGCGGCGTGCCAGCTTTCCTCGGACGACACCATCCACCTCGCTGACTGAGCTGTTCACACGAATCAACGCGTAGTTCGGCGGCGGTGAAGTGCCCGTTACCCGGGATCATCGTGTTCACCCGTTCGGCACAGCCGGCTCCGCGGCACGGGGGTCAGCCCGGCAGTTCGGTGAGAACGGGGTTGCGGATGCTCTCGTAGATCACCGAGCTGCGGAAGCTGATCACTTCGCGCCGTTCGCTCAGGCGGTCGATGAGGAACGCGTGCAGGTGTTCCAGGTCCGGCACGGCGAGGTGGATGAGGAAGTCGTCGTCGCCCGCCACCACGTACATGGCGGTCACCTCGGGCAGCGCGCCGATCGCCGCCTTGAAGTTGGCGATCACGGCCCGGCTCATGGGGCGCAGGCGGGCGGCGACGAAGGCTTGGACGGGGCGGTTGAGCGCGGCCAGGTCCACGTCCGCGTGGTAGCCCTTGATCACTCCGCGGTCGCGCAGCGCGCGCACGCGTTCCAGGCACGTCGACGGCGCGACGCCCAGCCGCCTGGCCAGCTCCCGGTTGGTCAGCCGCGCATCCAGTTGCAGATTCCGGATGATCGCCGAATCAAGTTCGTCCACGTCCCGATCATGTCAGGTGGAGGCGAACGAAGTTCGGTGACGCTGGATCGCATCGTTCAGATGGGTAAGTGTGATGGCATTCCACCGAACGAATGGACCGGAAGTGCTGCCCACCAAACTCGCCCTGATCCTGCGTGATGACCTGCCGCCCAACCTCGCCGCCAACGCCGCCGTCGTGCTCGGGTTGAGCCTCGGCGCCCGCCTGCCCGAGCTGCTCGGCGAGGACGCCGAGGACGCCGACGGCACGGTGCACATCGGCCTCAACACCCACCCCGTGCCGGTGCTGACCACGTCCGCCGAGCACCTCAAGGCGCTGCACCGGGCCGACGGCGTGCTGAAGATCGGCTTCACCGAGGTCGCCCGCCGCTCGCGCGCCTACCCGGAGTACCTGGAAGCGCTCGGCCGGGCCGAGGACCCCGGGTTCGTCGCGGTCGCCCTGTACGGGCCGCGCGCCGAGGTCACCCGGCTGACCCGCAAGCTCCCGCTGATGGCATGAGGCTCACCGCGATGTACGTGGGCGCGGTGCTCGGGCCCGGCGTGCTGGTGCTGCCGACCCTGGCCAACGCCGCCGCCGGACCCGCGTCCGTGCTGGCGTGGGCGGCGCTGCTGGTGTTGAGCGTGCCGGTCGCGGTGTCGTTCGCGCGGCTCGGCGAACGGCACCGGGGCGGGGTGGTCGGGTTCGTGCACGCGGGGTTCGGGCGATCCGCGGCACGGGGTGTCGCCTGGTGGTTCTACCTGGCCGGGGTGCCGTTCGGGGTGCTCGGCGGCGCGCTGGTCGGCGGCCGGTACATCGCCTACGCGCTGGGCGGTGGCGATCCCGCGGTGATCGGCGTGGTGCTGCTGGCCGCCGCGTTCGCGGCCAACTACGCCGGGCTGCGGGTGTCGGCGGGCGCGCAGGTGCTGCTGGTCGGCGTGCTGGCGGTGCTGCTGGTCGTGGCCGTCGCGCACACCGTGCCGGAGGTGGGGCGGGAGGACTTCGAGCCGTTCGCGCCGCACGGGTGGCTCGCCGTCGGGCACGCGGCCGTGGTGCTGTTCTTCGCGTTCTCCGGCTGGGAGGCGGCGAGCGCGTTGGCCGACGAGTTCGGCGACGTGCGCCGGGCGACCCGGCGGACGCTGGTCGTCGTCGCCGTCCTCTACCTCGGGTTGGCCGTCACGACGGCGGGCACGACGAGCGGCGTCCCGCTCGCCGACCTGCTGGAACGGGCGTTCGGTCCGTCCGCCCGGCTGGTCACGGCGGTGGCCGCGACGCTGCTGACGTTCGGCGCGATCAACACCTACCTGGCCGGCGGCGCGCGCCTGGGCGGACGGCACGGCCTGACCGGGTTGCTGGTGCTGTGCGCGGTGCTCACGGCCGTGACGCTCCGGTGGCACGTCGAACTGGACACCCTGATGCGCGTCGCGTCGACCGCGTTGGCGGCGGTGACGGCGGCGGGGCTGGCCGCCGCCGTCAAGCTCCTCCGCAGCCGCGCCGCCGCGTTCGCCCTCGGGTGCACGTCACTGGTGCTGGCCTTCTCGGGCGTGCTGCTGGCCGTGCCGCTGGTGATCGGGGTCGCGGCCCTGGTCAGCGCGCGGGTCGGGTCGGCGGTTCCGGCCGGTCGATCATCTTCGTGACCGGGCCCTCCTTGCTCAACCCCGCCTGGGACAGCCAGCTGCTCAGCTCGTTGCGGATCACGTTCAACGGCGGGCGCTTGGCCGGGTCGGAATCCAGGGCGCTGGTGAGCAGCCGGGCGTGGGCGCTGTGCTGGGGCAGCTTCACGCACGGCTCGCCCTGCGCGGCGGCCATCAGCGACGAGATCGGGTTCTCCCGCGACCCGCGCGGCGGGTGGCCGGTGAGCGCGTAGCTGACCGTCGCGGCCAGCTGCCAGGCGTCCGACGCGGGGCTCGCGGCCTCGCCGCGGGCGGTCTCCGGGGCGAGGAAGTCGGGCGTGCCGACCATCATCCCGGTGGCGGTGAGCGTGCTGTCGCCCTTGGACCGGGCGATGCCGAAGTCGATCAGGTGCGCGGTGCCGTGCGTGTCCACGATGACGTTGGACGGCTTCACGTCCCGGTGCAGCACGCCCTGCTCGTGCGCGGCGGCCAGCGCGTCGGCCATGTTCACCCAGAGCCGCGCGGCGAGCGTGTCGGCGAGCAGGCCGCTGTTGAGCACCACGTCCGACAGCGGACTGCCGTCGATGTACTCCATGACGATGGCCAGGCCGTCCGGGTCGTGCACGATGTCGAACACACGCACGCAGTTCGGGTGCCGCACGGCGGCCAGAGCGCGCGCTTCACGCAGCATCCGCTGCTCGGTGTCGTTGTCCGGCGCGTGCGCGAGCTTCACCGCGACCGTGCGGGCCAGCTGCTCGTCCACGGCCAGCCACACGGTGCCGAACCCGCCGCGGCCGAGCTGGCGGATCCGCCGGAACCGGCCGCCCGCCGGGTTCCACAACTTGCCCGAATCCGGCGCGGGCGTCGGCACGCCGGTGGCGCCGCTGCCCGGACCGAACGGCAGCGGGCCGGGCGTGTCGGCCAGCGGCGCCGGCTGGTCCACCCGGGTCGGCCTCGGCGGCTCCACCGGCACGTCGGCGACCCGCGTCGGCGGGTAGTGCCGCTGCGGCGGGGTCGGCCGGTAGGGCGGGACCGGCTGGTACGGCGGGATCTGCGCGGGCTGGTACGGCGGCGGCTTCTCCACCTGGTAGGGCGGCGGTTTCTGCGGTTGCGGTGTGTGCGGGGGCTGGTGGTGGGGCTGCGAGTGGTGGGGCTGGTTCTGGGGCTGCTGGGGAGGCGGCGTTCTCGACACCGCGGGTTGCGGGCTCGGGTTCCCGCGATCGCGACCGGGGCGGTTCAGCATGGCGGTAGTCAACCCGAAAACCCGCACCACGAGGGAGCCCAACAGCGCGATCGGGAAGAACCCGAGCAGCAGGTGGCCCACCAGCGTGACCGGCAGCAGGGACGTCGACAGCAGCAGGACCAGGAACGGGGGCCAGAACACCCGGCGCGGCCAGTTCGGGCCGAGCCGGAACGCCGAGCCCGCCTGGAGCATCACGAACAGCAGGCACAGCAGCGCGAGCAGGGCCGTCGCACCGGCCGCGATCATGTCCGCCACGTCCGTCGGACCGGTGACCACGGTGACGAACGAGTCCGCGCCGACCAGGTAGTCGTACTGGCTGAACGCCATGCACGGCGTCCCGTCCAACGACTCCATGCCCGGCAGCGCGCGGGTCCGCAGCAGCTTGAACGTGGCCGAGAACGCCATCCACGGCAGCACCAGCGTGCTGACCACGCCGAGCACGGCGAAGATCGCGCCGGTGAACGGGCCGTAGGAGTTGCCGACCACGCGGCGGACGGTGATCGACAGCAGTGCCGCGACTGTCGGCAGCACGCCGATCAGCGCGCCGAACGCGGTGGCGGTCCACGCCCAGTCCCCGGGGCAGAGGGGCACACCGGACCAGCCGTGCAGCCACGCCAGCAGCGACTCGGCCAGCTCCACGACCCGCACCACCCCTTCTCGTCGCCTCTCAGGGTACGGGTGCGGGCCACACCGACAGCGCCGTCCGGGCGACGTCGTGCAGTTCAGCCCGCGTCGCGCCATCCCTGGCCAGCGACGACATGCCCCGGACGGTGGCCGCGACGAACAGCGCGAGCCGGTGGGCGTCGGTGCCTGCGGGGAGCGCGCCGGTGGCCACGTCGTGCCGGATCTTGCCCTCGAACGCCCGGATGGCCTGGTCGCGCAGGCCGTGCAGCTCGGGGGCGCTGAGCACCAGGCAGCCCTTGGGGCGGTCGGGGGTCGTGTACTCGATCGCGGCTTCGGTGAGGACCCGTTCGACGGCCTGGCGCGCGGTGGGCTCCTCTTCGAGCGCGCGCGTGGTGAACGCGCCGTAGGTCTGCTGGTAGCGGGCCACGGCTTCGGTGAAGAGGGCGTGCTTGTCACCGAACGCGGCGTAGAGGCTCGGCGGGTTGACGCCGGTGGTCGCGGTCAGGTCGGCGACCGAGGTCGCCTGGTATCCGTCGCGCCAGAAGGCGCGCGTGACCTGGTCCAGCACCTCGTCCCGGTCGAACCCGCGCTTGCGCCCCACCATGGCCCTCATTTTATAACGTCCGCTACAGTTCTGGCTTGTGTAGCGATCGTTATAGATTGGAGTGCTGGTGAAGACGGCTTTGGTGACCGGGGCGAGTCGTGGGATCGGGCGGGCGATCGCGCTGCGGCTGGCGGCGGACGGGATGCGGGTGGTCGTGCACCACGCGCGTGACGCCGACGCGGCCGCCGCCGTGGTGGAGGAGGCCGGTGGCGGGGCGTTCGCGGTGCGCGCGTCGTTGCCGGCGGAGCTGGACGAGCTGGTGGCGGCCCTGCCGCCGTTGGACGTGCTGGTGAACAACGCCGGGATCGGGCTGCCCGCGGCGATCGAGGACGTGACGCCCGAGGCGTTCGAGGAGGTCTTCGCGGTGAACGTGCGCGCGCCGTTCTTCCTGGTGCAGCGCGCGCTGCCGTTGCTGCGCGACGGTGGGCGGATCGTGAACATCTCGTCCGGGGCGACGCGCATCGCCATGCCCGTGGGGATCGCGTACTCGATGACGAAGGGCGCGCTGGACACGTTCACGCGGACGTTGGCGCAGCACCTGGGGCCGCGCGGGATCACGGTGAACACGGTCGCGCCGGGGGTGGTGGACACCGACGTGAACGCGTCGTGGTTGCGCGGGAACGCGGAGGCGGAGGCGGCGATGGCGGCGCGGTCGGCGCTGGGCCGGATCGGGCACGTCGGTGACATCGCCGACGTGGTCTCGTTCGTGGCTTCGGAGGACGCCAGGTGGGTGACGGGGGCGTGGCTCGACGCGACCGGCGGCGCGCACCTGTGACGTCGGGGTGGGGGAAGGGGCCCGGCCCTGCGAGCCGGGCCCCGCGCGTGCGCTCGCCGCTAGCTCACACGCGCTCCCACAAGGCGGGCACCGACGGCGGATCCCAGCCTGGTTGGGACGTGTGCCCCTGCAAGCACCGGTACCCGACGCCGTCGTACGTCACGAGGGAGCCGATCGCGTACGCGACGCCAGGCTGCCAGGTGGTCTGGCCGGGGTTCGAGGTGGTCGTCGTCGGCGAGGTGGTGCCGGTGGGCGTGCCGCCGCTGACGACCAACTGGAGGCCGTAGACCTGGAGGATCTCGTTGACCGGCTGGAAGTAGGTCGTCCCGCCGGACGTGCAGTTCCCGGAGCCACCGGAGGTGACGCCCTGCGCCTGGTCACCGGTCAGCCACGAGCCGCCGGAGTCGCCGGGCTCGGCGCAGGCGTTCGTGCGGATCAGGCCGGTGATCGTGCCTTCGGGGTAGGTCACGGAGGCGTTCTTCTGCTGGATGGTGCCGCAGTGCCAGCCCGTGGTGGAGCCGGAGCGGCAGACCGAGGCGCCCACGGGGGCCTCGGTGGAACCCGCCACCGCGACCGTGCCGGGGTAGCGGTTGACCAGGGGGCGGCTGGTGTTGCCCGCGGCCGTGCGGACCCAGGCGTAGTCGTTGCCGGGGAAGCTGGAGCCGGCGAACGTGCCGCTGGGCTGGGTCGTGGTCGCGCCCGCGGTGCCGCAGTGCCCGGCGGTGACGAACCCGCCGTTGACCGCGAACCCGATCGAGCACCGCGTGCCGCTGCCGATGTAGTAGGCGTTGCCGCCGATCACGTCGATCATCGGGCGCGGGTCCTCGGTGGACGGTTGGATCCGGACGTCCGCGTCGCCCAGTCCGCTGGCGCGCGCAAACGCTGTCGCGGCGGCGACGTCGCGGGCGAGGACGACCACGGTGTTGGTCGGGGTGTCGACGTACCAGCCGGGGACGGACTGGGGCGCGCCGCGGGCGTTGCGGTCGAGCTTGGTCTTGAGGGCGTCGAGCTGGGCGAGCGACCGCCCGACCAGTCGCGCCCGCGCGCCTTCCGCTTCGACGGCCTGGATCTGCGACGCGGTGGTGACGCCGACGACCAGTTCCGTGGCGTCGGCGTTCATCCAGGCGCCGGCGAAGTCGGGGCCGAGGCGCGCCTTGAGCGTGCTCTCCGCGCGGGCCGCGGCGGCCTCCCGCCCGATGCGGGCGAGGGCCTGGTCGGGGGTCAGGTGGAGGTCGCGCACCATGGCGGCGACCATGCCGCGGTCGGCGGCGAGCGGTGGCGGTGGTGGACCGGCAGTGGCCGTGGTGGCGAGCGCGGCTGCCAGTCCGGCAGCGCTCAGGACCGCCACGGCGACCGCGGCGACGCTACGTCGAGTCATCCGCTTGTCTCCTTGCAGGGGTGGTGACACGGGATGCGGGGCCGTGATCCCGACGCTAGCCGGCGCGAACGCGCAGCGGACATGCCAGTCCGGTCATACCGCCGCGTTATGGTCCAGTCCACTTCCCTCACAGCAGGCTGAGTTGGGTGCCTTTGCGCTTGCGCCGCGGTCGGGTGTCGCCCAGCTGTTCATAGGCCCGCAACGCGGCCAGGAACGGGGACTTCGGTCGCCCGGTCGAGTGGCTGAGGAACAGGTGCCGCTGCGCCCTGGTCATCCCGACGAACAGCAGCCGGCGCTCCTCGTCCACGGCCTCCGCGTCGTCCTCACCCGGCCAGCGCAACGGCAGCAGGCCGTCCGCGCACCCGACGATGAACACGACCGGGAACTCCAGGCCCTTCGACGCGTGCAGCGTGAGCAGCGAGATCCGGTCCGCCCGCGGGTCCCAGGTGTCGACCTCCACGCCGAGCGCGAGAGCCGTGTGGAAGCGCTCGAAGTCCGACCCGCACTCGGCCGCGAGGGGTTTCAGCAGCTCATAGGCGGTGTGGTCGTCGCCGGCCACGGCACGCACGCGCTCCAGCACGGTCTCGCCGGCGGTGAACCTGAGGTCGTTCGCGATCCGCGCCACCCCGGGACGGTCGGCCAACCGGTCGTGCGACCGCTTCTGGAACGGCAGGCCGGACTGCGTCAGCGCCTCCACCAGCGCCCGCGACTGCCGGTCCGTCCGGTACAGCACGGCGAAGTCGGAGAAGCCCAGGCCCTGCGTGCCGTCACCCACCACCCGGCCGCTGTCGAACGCGTGGAACGACGCGCCGCCCAGCACCTGCTCGATCGTCCGCGCCACGAACCCGGCCTCGGCCGCCTCCGACGACGCGTGGTGCACGCCGATGGGCGCGGAACCGTGGTCCACCATCTGCCGCAGCTCCCGCCCCGGCACGAGGGACGACGGCGCGATCACCTCCAACGCCCCCGTCACGACCGCCGCCGACGACCGGTAGTTCCTGGTCAGCTGCACGGTCCGGGCCTGCGGGAAGTCCTCCCGGAACCGCAGGAAGAACCCGACGTCGGCGCCGCGGAACCGGTAGATCGCCTGGTCCGGGTCGCCGATCGCGGTCAGGTTGCCGTCCGGCGGCACGAGCAGCCGCAGCAGCCGGTACTGCTGCTCGTCCACGTCCTGGTACTCGTCCACCGACACCCACCGCCACCGCGCCCGGTAGGCCTCGACCAGGTCCGGCGAGGACTCCAGCAACGACAGCGGCACCGCGATCAGGTCGTCGAAGTCCACCAGGTCCTGCGCCCGCAACGCCTTCTTGTACCGGTCGTCACCGGCGGCGATCAGCGCCCGCGCCTCCTTCTCGTCCGCCACCACGGACAGCGCCACCGCGAGCTGCCGCTCCGGGTCCGCGACCCCGAACGACGCCGACAGCCCGAGCACGTCGGAGTGCTCGCGCAGGATCAGCACCCCGAGCGAGTGGAACGTCGCGATCGTCAGCTCGCCGACGGTGTCGCCCACGAGGACGGCCAGCCGTTCCGCCATCTCCTCCGCCGCGCGCCGGGTGAACGTGATCGCCAGGCACTGCGACGCCGGCACGCCCCGTGACGTCACCAGGTCCGCGATCCGGTGCGTCAACGTCCGCGTCTTGCCCGTCCCCGGCCCGGCGATGATCAGCAACGGCCCACCGCCCACCTCGGCCGCCGCCCGCTGCTCCGGGTCGAGGCCGTCCAGCAACGACGAACCGGCCGGCTCCGCGACGACGGGTGCGGGCGCGGCCACGGGAGCAGGCGCGGGCCGTGCAGGCTCCACAGTGGACGGAACCGGAGCGGCGTAGTCGAACAGCGCGAAGGCCGAGCGCCGGCGCTCCAGCTCCCCCGGCTCGAACACCCGGATCACGCCGTACTCGCCGTCGTACCCGGAGTCGCGCACCACCTCGCCGCGCCGCAGCCGCGTCACCGCCTCGGCCAGCAACGGCGAGTGCACGGCGATGTCGTCCACCGGGACGTCCTGGAGGATCACCAGCTCCGGGCCGAGCGCGGCGGTCAGCCTGTCGATCTCCGACAGCACCTTCTTGCTCTTCGGGCCGGTGCCGACGATCTCGCTCACCACCTCGGGCAGCGGCACCAGGCTGGTGAAGCCCGCGGCGTCGGACGGTCGCGCGCCGTGCGGCCGGTCGGCCAGCTCCTCGACCCGGCTGAGCACCCCCACCGTCAACGGTTTGCCGCACTCCGGGCAGATCCCCCGGTGCGCCAGCGTTTCCCCGGGCTCCATCCGCACGCCGCACTTGCGGTGCCCGTCGACGTGGTACTTGCCCTCCTCCGGGAAGAACTCCAGGGTCCCGGCGAAACCCTCACCGGTCTCCAACGCCGTCCGCACCGAGTAGTAGTCCAGCTCCGTGTCGAACACCGTCGCCTCACGGCCCAGCACCGGCGGCGAGTGCGCGTCCGAGTTGCTGACCAGCCGGTACTTGTCCAGGCTCGACACCCGCCAGTTCATCGCCGGGTCGGACGACAACCCGGTCTCCACAGCGAAGATGTGCGACGCCAGGTCGGCGTAGCAGTCCTCGATCGCGTCGAACCCGGACTTCGACCCGAGCACCGCGAACCACGGCGTCCACACGTGCGCGGGCACGAGGTAGCCGCCGCACTCCAGCGTGATCTCCAGCAGGTCGCGCGAGTCCAGCCCGAGGATCGGCCGCCCGTCCGACCCGAGGTTGCCGATCTTGGCCAGGCGGGCGTTGAACTTCGCCGCCGACGGCAGGTCGGGCAGGTACACGAGGTGGTGCACCTTGCGGGTGCGGTCGCCGCGCTTGTAGATGGTCGAGATCTCCACCGAGAGCATGAACCGCACCGGCGCCGAGGCCAACGACGGCGGCAGCGTGCGGTCGATCTCGCGGTCGAGGTCGTCGCGCAGCCGGAACAGGCCGGGTGACGCCTCGACCAGGTTCTCGCTCAGGTGGTCGTACCAGGCGGGGTGGGTGAAGTCGCCGGTGCCGACCAGCGAGATCCCCTTGCGCCGGGCCCACCAGGTCAGGTGTTCGAGGTCGCAGTCGCGGCTGCAGGCCCGGGAGTACTTGGAGTGGATGTGGAGATCCGCCACGAAGCGCACCCGCCGGATCGTAGTGAGTGATCGACTTCCGTCGGCCGGCGGCCGGGACGGCTCCTCGACCGGTCCCGTTCGTCCTGGCCGGCAAGTCGCCGGTGGTGGTGCACAACTGCGGCGACAACGTCTACGTGCCCGGAGGCAAGCACGGCAAGGTCGTGCGGAACTCCAGCCGGGGCGTGAACAGCCGCGAGCCGACCAACGGCCAAGCCGCGCTGGACAACTCCGTGCCGGTGAGGGGGACCTCGACCCATCGGATCGGGGTAGACGTCGAGAACGGTGAGATCGTCGTCCTGGACAACACCAACCGGCGGATCGTGTGCTCGTGCGGGGAAGGGGACGGCCCCAACGACAGTTGGCACGGTCACGTGCGCGACTGGGACGATCTGCACATCGATCAGCCGAACGCCCTGAAGCGGGCCGGTCTGGTGGACAAGCGAGGCAGGATCATCTGATGACAACCGACGGAGAGTCGCTTCTCGAGCCGGACGAACCCTGGCGCGCGGAAATGCTCGCGGCGATCGAGTCGGACGACGTGAGGCTGGCGACGCAGTCGCTGCTGGAGCTCACGTACAACGATCCCGACGGCGAGTGGGTGGAACAGGTGGTGCTGAAACACCTGGACACCCGGTACGACGACCAACTGCGTGCTCTGGCCGCGACGTGCCTCGGCCACGTGGCCCGAATCCACGGCAGGATCACCAGGCGAACCGTCGTCCCGACGCTGCGTGCCCTCCTGTCCGACCCCGGCTTGGCCGGGAGGGCACAGGACGCGCTGGACGACATCGACCAGTTCGCCCCGGCGTCGACAGGCGTCGACGACTGACGCCGGCGGGGCTCGAGTCACGCCGGTTGCCTCCCCTTCCGGCAGGGAGTGGGCTGACCGGCGTGTTCGACGCTCCTCCAGTGGCAGCGGGGCTTGTCGGTGCTGCTCGGGATGTGATCAGCCGCCTCGGTGGCGGTGCCGGCTTCCCGCAGCCGGCGGTCTCCGCACTACGGGGACGTCGCGCGGTTCGACGGCGACGACGACCGGATCGCCTGCCGAAACCTGCGCGCGAATGGCAACTGCCAGCGAGCCCACCACCTCGTCCCAGGCTTCGACGTGATCACGCACCAGTGCGCCCGTCGGAGGATGATGCCGTCAAGGGCGACGCGTGCCGTCGCCAGGCGTGGAGGTTGTGGGTGAGGTTCGTCAGAGTGGGGTTCGAGCGGGACCCGTGGCCTGCCAACGTGCTCGACCCGGAGCCCTACCTGCGTGTCCTTCCCGAACTGGCGGCGCAACTGCCGACCGGAGCCGCGGCCTTCGCCACCGACGCCGATCACTACGACTTCGGGTCGGTGCGGTGCGTCAAGGATCTGACCGTGGGCGCGATGACGGTTCGAGAGGCCGGCCATGGTCAGGTGGCCGTCGTGATCGAGTTCGAGCCGAACCGGTTCAAGCACGACAGCGGTCTGGTGATCCGCTACGAGGGCGTCACGCGGTTCACCGTCGAGGTGGACGAGTCGAAGCCCGGGAGGGAAGTCTGGCCGGAAAGCCGCCGCATCGGTGACGTCCAGCTCGATGAGATCCTGCCGGCACGGACGGGCTGCACCCATGAGGTGAAGCTGACCGGGGGCACGATCTTCGTGCAATGCGCCGACCTGCACGCGACCTGGGGCTCACCCGGCACGTGATGCGTCTGCGGAGGGCCGGTACCGGACCGGCCCTCCGCAGGCGACCCGGGATGTCGCCTCGTCGCTCATGGCCAGGACTCCGCTCCGCCTCGACTGGGCTCAGGACGCGGGTGAGGATCGGGTCAGCCTGCCCACGGCAAGTCACGGGTGGGGATGGTCCCGGTCGTCGTGCGGCCGATCGTGGTCGCGGGCGGCCGGCGCGCCGGAGCCGACCGCCCGGTGCCTGGTGCGCGTGCCGTCGTTCAACGACGAGGTGCCGACCTGCGAACGACCTGTGGTTCGCGTCGAGCTGACGCACCCGGCCTACGCGTCGAGATCGACGGGGTCGGGGCGCGTGGGTCGTCGGCGCAGCCTCGGGTCGTGGCTGGGGTCGGCGTACATCGGCGGGCAGCCGCGGTCGAGGGCTTCGGGGCGCAGTTCGTAGTGCCACGGCTCGTTGCGGTAGATCTGGCACAGCCCGTACTCGGCGCCGTGCCGAGCCAGCCACGCCCGGGCGGCGAAACCGACGTCCACCGCGATCCCGGCCACGTGGGGTGACGTGTCCGGAGTCGCGACCCACCGGGCGGCTTCCTCCTCGGACCCGTACCGGGTGACCGCCTCCCGCAGGAGCCGGTGCTGGTGCTCCGGGGAGCGCCGGCCGCTGTTGACGATGAACTCCACGCCGTCCTCGGCGGCGTCCGTGGCCGCCGCGCGCAGGGCTCGGAGGAGGTCGGGGTCGAGGTGGGCCACGCCGGGGTGCTCGTCGTCGAACACCGTCACGCCGTCGGGCAGGGCGCCGTCGGCCCCGGCAGGTGCAGAGGTTCGGCTCATGCCGCCAGTCAAGGCAGCGCGCTGTTGCCGGCGCGTATCCGTTTCTCGATAAGCCGACGATATGGGTCCGCTCGTAGCATCGGACCATGCGCGTGTTGATCGTGGAGGACGAGCAGTACATGGCGGAGGCCATCCGCGATGGGCTCCGCCTGGAAGCGATCGCGGCCGACATCGCGGGTGACGGCGACACCGCCCTGGAGCTGCTGAGCGTCAACACCTACGACATCGCCGTGCTCGACCGCGACATCCCCGGGCCCTCCGGTGACGAGGTCGCGGAGAGCATCGTCGCCTCCGGCAGCGGCATGCCGATCCTGATGCTCACCGCCGCCGACCGGCTCGACGACAAGGCCTCCGGGTTCGAACTGGGCGCCGACGACTACCTCACCAAGCCGTTCGAGCTGCAGGAGCTGGTGCTCCGGCTCAGAGCCCTCGACCGCAGGCGCGCGCACAGCAGGCCGCCCGTGCGGGAGATCGCCGGACTGCGGCTGGACCCGTTCCGGCGCGAGGTCTACCGCAACGGCCGGTACGTCGCGCTGACCAGGAAGCAGTTCGCCGTGCTCGAAGTCCTCGTCGCGGCCGAAGGCGGGGTGGTGAGCGCCGAGGAGCTGCTGGAACGGGCGTGGGACGAGAACGCCGACCCCTTCACCAACGCCGTGCGGATCACCGTCTCGGCCCTGCGCAAGCGGCTCGGCGAGCCCGGGATCATCGCCACCGTGCCCGGTGTCGGCTACCGCATCGACACCGGACGCGAGGGCCGGGACCGTGGCTAGGGAACCCGGGCTGAGCGTTCGGCTCAAGCTCGCCCTCAGCTACGCCGGGTTCCTCATGGTCGCGGGCGTGTTGCTGCTCGCGGTCGTGTGGGTGTTCCTGCTGCGGTACGTGCCCGAGACGATCTACATCGACCCGCCGGACAGCCCGCGCCTGGGCCCGGGGCCGTACGTGCCCGACCGCACCGAGCTGGTGCGCGTGTTCACCCCGAAAGCGGTCGTGGTGATGGCGTTCCTGCTGGTGTTCGGCCTGCTGGGCGGCTGGCTGCTGGCCGGCAGCATGCTCGCGCCGCTGACCCGCATCACCCACGCCACCCGCCTGGCCGCCAACGGGTCGCTGTCGCACCGGATCGCGCTGGAGGGCCACGAGGACGAGTTCCGCGAGCTCGCCGACGCCTTCGACACCATGCTCGCGCGGCTGGAGGCCCACGACGCCGAACAGCGGAGGTTCGCCGCCAACGCGTCCCACGAGCTGCGCACCCCGCTGGCGATCACCCAGACGTTGCTCGACGTCGCGCGCAACGACCCGAAGCACGACCCCGGCGAGCTCGTCGACCGCCTCCGCTTCGTCAACACCCGGGCGATCGACCTCACCGAGGCGCTGCTCGTGCTCAGCCGCGCCAACCAGCGGTCCTTCACCCCCGAGCACGTCGACCTGTCCCTGACCGCCGAAGAGGCCTCCGAAACGCTCCTGCCCCTCGCGGAGCAGCGCGGCGTCACCGTCGAGACCTCCAGCGACGCCGCCCCCACCACCGGCTCGCACGCGCTCCTGCTCCAGATGACGACGAACCTCCTGCACAACGCGATCGTCCACAACCTGGCCGACCAGGGCACCGTGTGGATCACCACCGGCGTCGACGGCAAGGACGTGGTGCTCACGGTCGAGAACACCGGCGAGCAGCTCACGCCGCAACTGGTCGCGACGCTCACCGAGCCGTTCCAGCGCGGCACCCGGCGCATCCGCACCGACCACGGGGGCGTCGGCCTCGGCCTGGCGATCGTCAAGAGCATCGCCCAGGCCCACGACGGCGCCCTCACCCTCGCGCCGCGACCCGGTGGCGGGCTTATCGTGACCGTGCGCCTGCCCGCCACCGGGTGACCGCTACGCGACGGGGAAGTCGAAGTACGTGTCCGGAAAGGGCTCGTCCCTGAGGGTGTAGTGCCACCACTCGCGGTCGTACGGGCGGAAACCGCAGTCCTCCATGACGGCGCGGAGGAGGTGGCGGTGCTCCGCTTCGACCTTCGTGACGCCGGCCGCGCCGTGGTGGGAGACCGGGTCCATCAGGTCGTGGTCACCGCCCATGGGCACGAGTTCACCGGTCTCCAGGTGGTAGAGCGTCAGGTCGACCGTGCTGCCCCGGCTGTGGCCCGACCTCACGGCCACGTAGCCCTCGTCCACCACGTCCACCCGGTCGATGTTCGGGTAGTGCCGCGACTTCGTCCGGCCGTCCTCCGGCTGCCGCGACCAGTCCAGGAACCGGTCCACCGCGCGTTGCGGGCGGTAGCCGTCCCAGACCAGCAGGCCGAAGCCCGTGGTCGCGGCCTTCTCCTGCGCGTTGCCCAGTGCCGCGCACAACGCCTTCGTGCCGACGATCCGGTTGACCAGGTACCCGTCCACCGGTTTGCCGGTGAAGTTGTCCCACGTGGCGTACTTGGCGTCCCAGCGCACCCCCGGCACGACCTCGTCCAGGAAGGCGAAGTCCTCGTTCATCGCGCTTTCCCCGTCACGGCCGACGACACGATCCGGTCGATCACCTCGGCCAACGACAACCCCGCCGCCGCCATCATCCGCGGGTAACGGCTGTACGAGGTCAGGCCCGGCATCGTGTTGACCTCGTTGAGGACCACCGTTCCGTCCTCCTTCAGGAACAGGTCCACCCGCGCCAGGCCGCGGCAGCCCAGCGCCCGGTAGATCGCCTTCGCGGTGTCCCGGACGAGCGCGCGCGACTCCGCCGGGATGTCGGCCGGGACGATCGCGATCGAGTTCTCCGAACCGCTTTCCGGCGCGCTCTCCTGGTGGATCCGGAAGAAGCCGTGCGACAGCGCGATGTGGTCCACCTCGCCGGTCGTCAGGTCCCCGCCGTCGCCCAGCACGGCGCAGCCGACCTCGCTGCCGACGACGGCCGCTTCGATCAGCACCTTCGAGTCGTACAGCCGCGCCGTGTCCACCGCGACCCGCAGTTCGTCCTTTCCCGACACCTTGCTGACGCCGAACGACGAGCCCGACCGGGCCGGCTTCACGAAGACGGGGTAGGTGAGCGCATCGGCGTCGACGACCTCGTCCCCCGTGACGACCCGGAAGTCCGGCGTCGCGATCCCCGCGGCGCGCACGACCAGGTAGGCCAGCGACTTGTCCATGCACAAGGCGGAGCTCTGCACGTCGCAACCGGCGTACGGGATTCCGGAGAGCTCCAACAGGCCCTGCACCGCGCCGTCCTCGCCGAGTCTGCCGTGCAGCACGGGCAGCACCACGTCCACCTTGACCGTGGTGTGGTGCCCGTCCTCCAGCACGAGCAACCCGTCCGGTGACAGCACGATGGGGCGGCCGTCCTCCCATTCGTCGTCGGGACCGTCGCAGAGGCGCCAGGCGCCGTCCTGGGTGATCCCGATGTAGAGCGGCTCGTACTTCCCGGTGTTGAGGTGCTTCGCGACTTCTCGCGCGGATTTGACGGAGACGGGGTGCTCTTCGGAACGTCCGCCGAAGAGGACCGCGACGGTCAGCTTGCCCACTGGTTCCCGCTTTCGAATTCGAGGCAGTTGATGATGGAGTTCTCGACCGTGTCGCGCAGGGCGTGGTCGGTGTAGTAGGCCGTGTGCGGGCTGATGAGCACGTTCGGCATTTCCTGCAATCGCGCCAAGGGCGTCCGGTCGAGGGGTTCGTCCCGGCAGTCGGCGTAGAAAACGCCTTCCTCGCCTTCGACGACGTCCAACGCCGCCCCACCGAGCCGCCCGCTCTCCAGCGCCGCGAGCAACGCCCGGGTGTCGACAAGCGCACCGCGCCCGGTGTTCACGACGACCGCGCCGCGCTTCATCTGCCCGATGCGCCGACCGTCCAGCAAGTGGCGCGTGTCGGCGGTGAGCGGCGTGTGGAGCGTCACCACATCGCTCACCCGCAGCAATTCCTCGAGGGATGCGTACTCGGCAGCGCAGGTATGGCGCTTGTCGTGGGCCACCGTCCGGCAGCCGAAACCCCGCAGCCGCTCCACGACCGCCGCACCGATGCGCCCGGTCCCGATCACCCCGACAGTCAAATCGCGCAGCTCTCTCCCGCGCACCTCGTGCAACCGGTAATCGTGGACTTCCGTGCGCCTGATGACGGATTTCGCGTCACGCACCGCCATGAGCATCAGCATCACCGTGTAGTCGGCCACGCTGTCCGGCGAATAGGCGACGTTCCCCACTGTGATGCCGACGCGCGCCGCGTGCTCGACGTCGATGTGGTCGAACCCGATGCTCCTGGTCGAGACGTACCGCACCCCGACCCGGCTGAGCGCCGACAACGTGGCATTCGCGATCCGGGTCTTGTGCCCGACGCTGACGCACCGGTTCCCCACCGCCAGCCCGACCAGGCCTTCGCCCACCGCCGCCTCGGTGATCCTCGGCACCACACCGAAGCGAGGGGCCAACTCCCGGAACAAGGCGGCCTCGTCCGGCTCACACCCGTAGACCGTGATGCCCATTTCCGGCACGACCGGCGATCCGGCCCGACGTACCGCTGTCTCGCTGTGGGTCATACCCCCAGTGAAGACAACCGCCGGTTGCCATCACGTATCCAATTCCCGATACGCCGACGATAAGTTACCGACGAGTAACATCCGTCGCGCCGAACCGCCCACGCGACCATGCACGTCCGGGGGTCCGGGGGCAGCGCCCTCCGGGCGGGGTGTGGGGGTTGCACCCCCACAAAGCACAAAGGCCGACCAGGTTCGCGCTTTCCGCGAACACAGGTCGGCCGAGGCCGTGGAGCTGAGGGGAATCGAACCCCTGACCTACTCGATGCGAACGAGTCGCGCTACCAACTGCGCTACAGCCCCGTGTTCTGTTGTCGTGCGGGAGGAAGCATATCAGTAGTCGGGGGGTGGTTTTGCCACCCCCCTCTACTCGCCCGACGCCCGTCGGTACGGGAGGGCCTCGGGGCCGTCCAGCTCGACGAACAGCGGGTCCTCGTCGTCCGGGTCCACCACGACGGTGCCGGGGCGGGGCTGGTGCTGGAACCTCGGCTGCGGCGCCAGGCCGGGCTGGTCACGCGGCTGCTCGGCGTCCTGGGACGGCTCGGGCGACGACGTGGCCGCGGCGTGCGACCGGGTGTCCGGGGCCGGTCGCGCGGTGGTGCGGCGGCGGGACTGGGCGAACCTGGCCAGGCGGCGCGCGCGGATCTCCTCCTCGATGCGCACCTGCCGGCGCAGGTAGCCGAGGTAGGAGACGAGCGTCACGTCCACGGCGGCGTGGCCCCACCAGACCAGCGGGTAGAGCAGGCCCGCGACGACGCCCGTGACGAGTGCCAGGAGCAGCAGCGTGCCGACGACGCGGCGGCGGAACGCGTACTTCGCCTGGGCCACGATCGCCGCGGTCTCCGGGTCGTAGCCCCCTCGACCGGGGCGGAACGGCCGGTGCTCGACGAAGTCGAGGTCCGGCTCGTCGTAGTCGTCGTAGTCCTCGAAGTCCGTGTCGTCCTCGGGCATGGCGTCGTACTCCTCCTCCACGCCGCCGCGCGACGCGTCGGCGCGCTTGCGCGCGACCATCGGCACGAGGACGACCAACCAGGCCACGACCAGTCCCACGACGATCAGCGAGCTCGGCATCCCCGTCACCTCCCCCTACCCCGCGGCGCGCTCGGTGGTGCGCTTGCCACGCTAGTCACAACAGTCACACCTGTGTCGGAGGCACGCCGACCGGCGTACGTACCAAAGTGTGGTGTATCACCCACTTTCGGGTGATCCGAATAAGCCGGTCGGCCTGCGAATCAGGCGGTTCGGGCGTACCCCTGCGCGACCAATCGGCGTACCAGGCCCTCCGGCGACGCCTCTTCGGCGGTCATCGCGAAGCACAGGTGGTCCCGCCAGTCCCCGGCCACGTCGAGGTAGCGCAGGAACAGGCCCTCCTCCCGGAAACCGACCTTCGCGAGCACTCGCAGGCTCGCCTGGTTCTCCGGCCGCACGGTCGCCTCCAGCCGGTGCAGGCCGGCCTCGCCGAAGCAGTGGTCGACCACGAGCGCCAGCGCCGCCGTGGCCACGCCGCCGCGCGCCCGGTCGGCGGCCACCCAGTAGCCGACCCACGCCGAGCGCAGTGAGCCGCGCACGATGTTGCCCACGGTGATCTGCCCGGCCAGCTCGCCGTCCACGAGGATCACGAACGGCAGCGCCTGGCCGCGCCGGGCCAGCGACTTCAGCGACGACCACTGCGGCGGCCACGCCAGCGCGGCGTTGCGCTCGTGCCACCCCTCGGTGGCGGTGGGTTCCCAGTCCTCCAGGTACGCCCGGTCGCGCAGCCTGGCCCGTGACCACGCCGAGGCGTCGAACAGCTTCGGCGGGCGCAGCTCCACCAGGCCCGCGGGGACCCTCAGCGGTCCGAGCCGCGCGGGCCAGCCGGGGTGCCGACCACCGTCACCCGCGAAACTCATCCATCCCCACTGCTCATCCTCGTTGGGCCAGGAAGCTGACCACGACCTCTTCGCCGGCGGCCACGTCCGTCACGTCCTCGTCGACCATGATCAGGCAGTTCGCCTCGGCCAACGACGCCAGCAGGTGCGACCCGGAGGTACCCAGCGGCTGCACCAGGTACTCGCCGTTGTCCGCGTCGCGCAGGAGCTGGCCGCGCAGGTAGCCGCGCCGGCCCTTGGTGGACGTCAGCGGCGACAGCAGCCGCGCGCCGACCGCCCGCCGGTACGGGTTGCGCTTGCCCAGCGCGGCCCGGATCAGCGGACGCACCAGCACTTCGAAAACGACCAGGGCGCTCATCGGGTTCGCGGGCAGCAGGAACGTCGGCACCGCGTCCGGCCCGAGCCGGCCGAAGCCCTGCACCGAGCCGGGGTGCATGGCCACCCGGGTCACGTCCACGTCGCCGAGGTCGGCCAGCGCGGCGCGCACCTCGTCGCCGATGACGCCCCCGACGCCACCCGCGACGACCACGATCTCCGACAGCAGCAAGCGGCCCTCGACCACCTCGCGCAGCCGGCGCGGGTCCGGCGACTGGATGCCGACCCGGCTGACCTCGGCGCCCGCGTCCCGCGCGGCGGCGGCCAGCGCGTAGGAGTTGACGTCGTAGACCTGCCCCTGGCCGGGGGTGCGGTCGACGTCGACCAGCTCCTCGCCGATCGAGATCACCGACACCCGCGGCCGGGGGTGGACCAGCACCTTGTTGCGGCCGACGGCGGCGAGCAGGCCGACCTGCGCGGCCCCGATGGACGCGCCGCGGCGCACCGCGACGTCACCGGTCTGCACGTCCTCGCCGGTGCGCCGCACGAACGCCGCGGACGGCACCGACCGGTGCACGGTGACCTTCGCCGCGTGCCCGTCGGTGTAGCCGACCGGGACCACCGCGTCGGCCAGGGTGGGCAGCGGCGCGCCGGTCGCGACCCGGACCGCCTGGCCGGGTTGCAGCCGCCGCGGCTGGCGGGACCCGGCGGGGATCTCGCCGACCACGGGGAGCGTGACCGGTTCCTCGTTGGCGGCCTGCACGTCGACGCTGCGCACGGCGTAGCCGTCGACCGCCGCCTGGTCGAAACCGGGCAGCGCGCGCTCGGCGACGACCTCCTCGGCGCACAGCAGGCCCTGCGACTCGGAGATCGCCACCCGCACGGGGGCGGGCCGCACGGCGGCGGCGACCACCCTGGCGAGCTGCTCGTCCACTGACCTCATGAGTTGACCTTCGTGTTAGGAGTTGGCGAGGCGTGCCCGCAACCACTCCCCCAGCTCGGGCCCGTAGTCGGGGTGTTCAAGTGCGAAGTCAACCGCAGCTTTGAGGAAACCCCCCGGATTGCCCAGGTCGTGTCGCCCACCGCGGTGGACGACGACGTGCACCGGGTGACCCTCGTTGATCAGCAGCGCGATGGCGTCGGTGAGCTGGAGCTCGCCGCCCGCGCCCGGCGTGATGCGCTTGAGGGCGTCGAAGATCGCCCGGTCGAGGAGGTAGCGGCCGGCCGCGGCGTACGTCGACGGCGCGTCCTCGGGCTTGGGCTTCTCGACCATGCCGACGACCTGCTTGACGTCGTCGTCACCGGTGTCCTTGACGTCGAAGACGCCGTAGGCGGAGATCTGCTCCTTGGGGATGTCGAACGCGCACAACACGCTGCCGCCGAGCTTCTCGCGGACCGCGGCCATCTTCTTCAGCACGCCCGTGGGCAGCACGAGGTCGTCGGGCAGCAGGACGGCGACGGCCTCGTCCGCGCCGGTCAGGTTGCCCTCGGCGCAGGCGACCGCGTGGCCGAGGCCCAGGGCCTTCTCCTGGACGGCGGTCTCGACGGTGAGCAGGTCCGGCGCGCGGCGGACCTTGGCCAGCAGGTCGGCCTTGCCGCGCTCCTCGAGCGTCGCCTCCAGCTCGGGCTGCGGGCGGAAGTACTCCGCGACCGCGTCCTTGCCGGGTGAGGTCACGATCACGAGCTTCGTCGCGCCCGCCTCGGCGGCCTCGGTGGCGACGAGTTCGATGCCAGGGGTGTCGACGACCGGCAGCAGCTCCTTGGGCACCGCTTTGGTGGTGGGGAGGAAGCGCGTGCCCAGGCCTGCCGCCGGCACGATTGCTGTCTGGAAGGCGCTCATGGGCTGCGAGCGTAACGGCGCGCTTAGGGTGACCTGCCATGACGTCCGGTGAACGTGATCGGAAGACGACTCTGCGCACACGGCTGCGGGCCGGGCGGCGCAACGCGGTGATGCCGTCGATGGCGGCCGAAGTGCTGACCGCCGTTGCTGCTTTCGACGTTTCGCCTGGTCAGACCGTGTGCGCTTATGTCGCTTCGGCGGTGGAGCCGGGGTCGTTGGCCATGGTGGAGGCGTTGCGGGCGCACGGGCTGCGGGTGTTGCTGCCGGTGGTGGCCGGTGACGCGTTGGACTGGGCCGCCTATGACGGCCGGTTGCGGGTGGGTGCGTTCGGGCTGCGGGAGCCGGAGGGGCCGTTGCTGGGTGCGGCGGCGGTGGGATCGGCGGCGTTGGTGCTGGTGCCGGCGTTGGCGGTGGACCACTCCGGGGTGCGGTTGGGCAAGGGTGGCGGCTACTACGACCGGGCGTTGGGGTTGTCCACAGGTCCGGTGGTGGCCGTGGTGCGGGACGAGGAGTTCGTGCCGTCGCTGCCCTCGGAACCGCACGACGTGCGGGTGGACGCGGTGCTGACGCCGGGGCGGGGTGTCGTTCGGCTGCCGTTGCTGTGACGTTGACCTGTGATGTTTGCGTCACGCGTGCCGGTTGCCGCATCATCGGTGTTGGCACTCGTGACGGAGGAGTGCCAACCAGGACTCGTGGAGGGCCCACCGTGCCGACCTACCAGTACGCCTGCACCGAGTGCGACCACCGGTTCGACGCGGTGCAGTCCTTCTCGGACTCCGCGCTGACCGAGTGCCCGCAGTGCTCCGGCAAGCTGCGCAAGCTGTACGGAGCGGTCGGTGTCGTGTTCAAGGGCAGCGGCTTCTACCGGACCGACAGCCGCTCGTCTTCTTCTTCCACTTCTTCTTCCGCGCCGGCTGCTCCGGCCGCCTCGTCGTCGAAGTCTTCGGACTCTTCTTCCTCCTCCAGCGCGCCGGCCGCCGCCGCGTCCTGATCGGAAGTTGTCCACAGGCCCCCGAGTTGTCCACAGCTCGGGGGTTCGTGCTGTCCCGACGCGTGCTCCGTCCCTACCGTCGAGACCATGCTCCTGCACCTCAGAAGGATCCTCGCGGGCCTGTTGGCCCTGGTAGCCGTGGGCTTGGCCGTGTGGCCGGACGGCTCGACGGTCGACGTCCTGGTGGCCGCGCGCGACCTGGCTCCCGGCGTGCCGCTGGGTGAGGCCGACGTCCGGCTCGTCGCCGTGCCGCCGTCGTTGTCACCCGATGGGGCGGTGTCGCAGCGGGAGGCGTTAGGCCGCGGCCTGGTGAGCGCCGCGCGTGCCGGCGAGCCGCTGACCGACGCCCGCCTGGCGCCGGCCGACCCGGGCGTGTCGTCGGTGGCCGTGCGGCTGGCCGACGCCGGGGTGGTCGGGCTGCTGCGGCCGGGGAGCCGGGTGGACGTCGTGGGTGCTTCGTCGCAGGTGCTGGCGGCGGACGCCTCGGTGGTCGTGGTGCGTGACGGCGAGGTGGTCGTGATCTCCGCGGAACGCGCGTCGGCCCACCGCCTGGCCACCGAATCCCTGACCGGCCCAGTCGCCGTGGTCCTGCGCTGACCGCGCTCACCACGCCCACTCCGCTCGCCTCGCGCATCTCCCCACTCCCCACCGCCCACTCCGCCTGTGCCACCGCACCAGCCGCACCCACACCGACACCCGCACCGGCCACCAGCCGCACCCACACCGACACCCGCACCGGCCACCAGCCGCACCCACACCGACACCCGCACCGGCCACCAGCCGCACCGGCACCGGCACCGGCACCGGCCACAGCGGCACAGGCCCCCGGCGATCGGCGATCGGCCCCACCACCCGCTACCCGCCACCCACCGGATTCCCACTCACCACCACCCACCGCGCCATTAGTGCGAACCGACACCCGCATGGGCCCCGCCCGCGCTGCCCAACTCCCACTGCACCGCACTGCCCACCAACCACCCGCCCCGCCGCCCTACTGACCCACCCAACCGCGCCCACCCCGAATCCCGCAGCAGCCGAACTCGCAATCCGAGCACCCGACCAGCCGCCCGCCCTCGGCCGGCCCGACCAACCGCCTGACCGCGCTCAACCCACTCCAGCCCGACCCGCTTGCCGGCCATTCTCGCTGCCCAGCCGACCGCGCCCACCCAACCAACCCACTCGACCCGCCACCACCGAACCCCGACCACCGCACCCAGTTCCGTCGGCGGTGCGATCCCGGCCGACACGCCGATTCACCGCTCCGCGGACCCGTCCGCAGGCGGGCGGCCGGTCGTGCAGGCGCGTCGAAGTCGCCCCAGGGGGATTGACCGGCGGCGACACGTACCCGGAGCGTCACCATCGTGGCCATGAGCGGTTACCCTCCGCTGGCCCCCACCTATACCCCCGAACGGAGGAGCCAGACGTGATCAAGGGCTTCAAGGACTTCCTCATGCGCGGCAACGTGATCGATCTCGCCGTGGCGGTGGTCATCGGCGCGGCGTTCACGGCCATCGTCACCGCGTTCACCACGAACCTGATCAACCCGATCATCGCGGTGTTCGGCGGCAGCAACGTCGAAGGCCTGGCGGTGAAGCTCGGCGACAACGACAAGACGATCGTCGACTTCGGCGCGATCATCACGGCGGTGATCAACTTCCTGATCGTGGCCGCGATCGTCTACTTCATCTTCGTCCTGCCGATGAACAAGCTGAAGGAACGTCGCAAGCGCGGCCAGGAGCCCGGTCCGGCCGAGCCGACCGACGTCGAACTGCTCAAGGAGATCCGCGACCTCCTCGCCGCGCAGCGCCAGCGCCAGGACTGAGCGCCGGGACGCGGTGAGCGGCCGGCCCGGTCGCCACCAGCGGCGGCTGGTCGGCGTGGAGAGCGGCTAGCCGCCGTGGTGTGGTGGTCGGTTCTCCTCGTACCAGCGGTCGTCGCGGGCGGTCGGGTTCGGGTCGTCGGAGCTGGTCTCCGGCAGCACGTCGCCGAACACCTCGGCCAGCCGACGACGCCGCGCCGCCTCCTCCGCAGCGGACGCGGCGGGGGTGGTGGCGTCGGCGTCGTCAGCCGGCTCGGTCATGCCTCGTCCAGTCCCGAGAGCTGCTCGATCACGTACGGCACGAGCGCCGACAACGTCGCCATGCCGTCGCGCACCGCCGACCGCGACCCGGCCAGGTTGACCACGAGGGTGCTGCCGGACACGCCGACCAGCCCCCGCGAGATGCCCGCGTCGACGGCACCCGCCGCCAGCCCCGAGGCCCGGAGCGCCTCGGCGATGCCGCTGATCGGCCGGTCGAGCACGCCCTGTGTGGCGTCCGGCGTCACGTCGCGCGGCGACACGCCGGTGCCGCCGACGGTGACGACCAGGTCGACACCGCCGATCACCGCGGTGTTCAGCGCGGCGCGGATGCCCACGACCTCACCCTCCACCGCGACCGTGCCGTCGACGATGAACCCTGCTTCCTCCAGCAACTCGGTGACCAGCGGTCCTGTGCTGTCGTCGTGCTCACCGTGCGCCACCCGGTCGTCCACGATCACGACAAGGGCGCGTCCCAGTCGCTGCGCGCTGCGTTCCATGAGCGTCACCGTAACCAATCGGCGGATCTGACGGTTCCGTGACGTCACGCTGTCGCCCCGCGCAATCCCGCCGGCCCACCCCTAACTTCGGTGACGTGCGCGTTCTCCTCACCGGCGGTGCCGGGTTCATCGGCTCACACGTCGCCGACCAGCTGACCGACCAGGGCCACGACGTCGTCGTGCTCGACGCCTACCTCCCGCAGGCCCACCGCGAGCGCCCACCGGGCGCGACCGACGTCACGGACCTCGACACGGTGAAGGCGCTCCTCGGAGGAGTGGACGTCGTCTGCCACCAGGCGGCCGTCGTCGGCCACGGCCTCGACCCGTCCGACGCGCCCCTGTACGCCCGCAACAACGACCTCGGCACCGCCGTGCTGCTCGCCGCGATGCACGAGCGCCGGGTCAAGCACCTGGTCATGGCGTCCTCGATGGTGGTCTACGGCGAGGGCCGCTACGAGTGCGCCGAGCACGGCGTCGTCCGGGCCGAGCCACGCCGCCAGGCCGACCTCGACCAGGGCCGCTACGAACCGCTGTGCCCGCACTGCGGCAGCCCCCTGGAACCGCGCCTGGTCCCCGAGGACGCCCCGCTGGACCCCCGCAGCACCTACGCCGCCAGCAAGCTCGCCCAGGAGCACTACGCGGCCGCCTGGGCCCGTCAGACGGGCGGCGCGGTGTGGGCGCTGCGCTACCACAACGTGTACGGCCCGAGGATGCCCAAGAACACCCCGTACGCGGGCGTGGCGAGCCTGTTCCGCAGCGCGCTCGAACGCGGCGAGGCACCCACCGTCCTCGAAGACGGCCACCAGCGGCGCGACTTCGTGCACGTCACGGACGTGGCGCGGGCCAACGTGCTGGCCATCGGACGACCGGCCGCCCCCGGCACGTTCACCCCGCTCAACATCTGCTCCGGCGAGCCGCACACCGTCGGCGACCTCGCCACCCACCTGGCGCAGGCGTGCGGCGGCCCTGAGCCCCGGATCGTCGGCGGCGCGCGGCCGGCGGACGTCCGGCACGTCGTCGCCGACCCGGCCAGGGCCCGCGACCTGCTCGGCTTCCGCGCCGCGACGCCCTTCGCGACCGGGGTCAAGCAGTTCGCAACGGACCCCCTGCGCTGAGCGGCAACCGCACCTCGAACCGGCAGCCGCGCCCGTGGTTGCGGGCGTCGATCGTGCCCTGGTGCGCCTCCACCAGGCCGCGCGCGATCGCCAGGCCCAGGCCGCCGCCGACGGGCTGCCGGTGCGGTGCGCCGCGGAACGCCACGTCGAACACCCGGGGCAGGTCGGCTTCGGGGATGCCGCCGCACCCGTCGTCCACGCGCAGCAGCGCCGACGAGCCGTCCACGTCGACCTGCACGGCCACCGTGCCGTCCGGCGGGGTGTGGCGGATCGCGTTGGACAGCAGGTTGCGCACCACGCGGGCCAGCTCGGGGTCGCTGCCCAGCACCACCGGCCACGTCGCCGCGTCCGCCCGCAGCCGCACGCCCTTGCGCGACGCCACCGGGCTCTCCGCCGCCACCACCTCGCTGACCACGTCCGCCAGCGGCACCTCCGACAGCGTCAGCCGCAGCGCGCCCGCCGTGATGCGGGACAGCTCGAACAGGTCGTCCACCATCCCGGACAGCGCCTCCGCCTCGGTGGAGATCCGCCCCGCGTACTCGGCGACCTCGTCGCGCCGCGAGACCACCCCGTCCGCCAGCGCCTCGGCCATCGCCCGGATGCCGGCCAGCGGCGTGCGCAGGTCGTGGCTGATCCACGCCACCAGCTCGCGCCGGGACGCCTCGGCGGCCCGTTCGCGGGCCCGCGCCTCGCTCTCCCACACGCTGCGCCGCGCCAGCGCCCGGCCCAGCAGCACCGCCGTCGGCACCGTCACCAGCGCCACCAGCAGGCACACCAGCACGGTCGTGGTGAGGATCGGGGTGAACATGAACCCGCTCACCGCCAGCACGCCGCCGATGGTCGCCACCACCGGCACGATCGCCAGCACGGTCAGCGCCCTGGCCAGCGACCCGGAGGACAACCGCCGCAGCACCACCGCCCCGAGCAGCGCCAACGGCAGCGAGAACAGCACCGCGTAGGGCAGGATGTGGTAGATCTCGACCAGCATCACGCACCGCCGTCGTACCGGTAGCCGACACCCCACACGGTGGCGATCCGCACCGGCCGGGCCGAGTCGGTCTCCACCTTCTCCCGCAACCGTCGCACGTGGACGGTCACGGTGGACTGGTCGCCGAACTCCCAGCCCCACACCCGCGACAGCAGCTCGGTGCGGCTGAACGCGGTGCCCCGGTTGGTCAGGAAGAACACCAGCAGGTCGAACTCCCGCGTGGTCAGCGACAGCTCCCGCCCGTCCAGCCACGCCGACCGCGCACCCACGTCCACCCGCAGCCCTCCGTCGGTCAGCATCGGCGACGACGACCGCGCCGCCGCCACCCGGGACCGGCGCAGCACCGAGGTCACCCGCAACGCCAGCTCACGCGGGCTGAACGGCTTGGTGACGTAGTCGTCCGCGCCGAGCTGGAGCCCGGCGATCCGGTCCTCCTCCTCGCCCAGCGCGGTCAGCATCACCACCGGCACGGCGCTGCGCACCCGCAGCCGGCGGCACACCTCCAGCCCGTCCACGCCGGGCAGCATCAGGTCCAGCACCACCAGGTCCGGCTCGCGCTCGGCGAACCGGCGCAACGCGCTCTCGCCGTCGCCCACCAGCTCCACCTCGTACCCGGCCAGCTCCAGGTACCGGCGCACCACGTCGCGCACGGTCACGTCGTCGTCCACGACGAGGACCCGCCCGGTCGTCTCACCCATGTCCGCGCCTCACCAGTTGGTCAACAGGAGGTGGTTGACCGCGAGCGCGGTCACCGCTTGCGCCGCCAGCCACGTCCGCCGCCGGTCCGGCACGAGCACGACCAGCCACACGGTGAACGGCAGCCAGATCCGCTCCACCTCGGCCTTGCTCAAACCGGACAGGTCGGCGGCCAGGATCGCCACCGCCGCCGCTGCCGCCAGTGTGACGGCACTCCCGGCGAATCCGGGGGTCCCCCGCCACCGGGCCGCGAACGGCGCCAGACCGCAGGCGAACACGGCGGCGGCCAGGTCGGCCCACACCCAGTAACCGTAGGCGCGGGGCGTCGCGATGCCCTGGTAGTACCGCTCGACGACCAGGTGGTAGCCGTCCACCCACCAGAAACCCAGCGCCGCGAAGACCGCCACCACGGCCGACGCGCCCAGCACGGCCACGCCGATCCGCCGCCAGTTGGGCCACAGCACGACGAGGGCCAGCAAGCCGATCAGCACCAACCCGTACGACAGGAACACGCTGTAGCCGAGCACCACGCCGCCCGCCAGCGCACGTCGGGTCGCCAGCAACGCGATCCCGCAGGCCGCCACGCCCGCGAACAGCCCGTCCCCCGACACGCCCATCCACACCGCGCCGGGGAACAGCGCCACGAACGGCAGCACGACCCGCGCGCGTTCCTCGGAGACGTGGGCGCGCACCGTCACCGGCACCGCGACCGCCGTCAACGCGCCGACCAGCACCACGAACGCCGAGGCCCACGCGCCGCCGGACAGCCCGATCCGGTCCAGCCCGATGAACACCAGGAACGCGCCCGGCGGGTGCGCGGAGACGTGCGTGGCCCACGAGTCGGGCTGGTAGTCGAGGATGCGGGAGGAGAACTCGCGCAGCATCGCGCCGACGTCCGTCACGCCCGGCACCTCGTGCAGGTACTCGTGCTCGGTGGTCAGCCGGCCGGTGAAACCGCGTTCCCAGCCGTCCACCAGGGCCAGCGAGAACGTCCACGCCACGGCGGTCGCGTACCCCGCACCCAGCGCCGCGCGCCACGACAGCCGCTCGGCCAGGGTCGGGCCCCACACGACCACCGACAGCGCCACCAGCACCGCCAACGGCGTGCCGATGCCGACGTGCGGCAGCCAGTGGGCGAACAACGGCGGGGCGGGGGCGTGGATGCGGTCATAGGGCAGGAGCCGGCCGGCCACGACGGCCGAGGCGACCAGGGCCACGGCGGCCAGGACACGGAGCACACGCCCACCGTAGGGCCGGCGGGGGCGCGTGGCGCGGTCGCGGCGGCATCCGTCAGCGGTCCGTAAGAACTGCCGCACACGTCAGGATTCGGTAAGCGGCACAACGGTTTCCGGCCGTCCACGACGGATCATGCTGGGGACGTGGACGAAATCGACGTGGTGCTCCCCTGCCTGGACGAGGCGGCGGCGTTGCCGGGCGTGCTGCGGGCCCTGCCCGCCGGCTACCGGCCTCTGGTGGTCGACAACGGATCGCGTGACGGCTCGCCGGACATCGCCCGCTCGTTGGGCGCCGAAGTGGTGCACGAGCCCCGGCCCGGTTACGGGGCGGCCGTGCACACGGGCATCGAGCGCGCGCGCTCCGAGGTGGTGTGCGTGCTCGACGCGGACGGCTCGCTGGACCCGGGCGAGCTGCCGGGCCTGGTCGCGCTGCTCTCGGGCGCGGAGCTGGCCGTGGGGCGGCGGGTGCCGGAGGCGGGCAGCTGGCCGTGGCACGCGCGGGCCGGCAACGCGGTGCTGGCGTCGTTGTTGCGGCGCAAGGGGCTGCCGGTGCGGGACATCGCGCCGGTGCGGGCGTTCCGGCGGCAGGACCTGCTGGACCTGGACGTGCGGGACCGGGCGTTCGGCTACCCGCTGGAGCTGCTGCTGCGCGCGGCGGCGGCCGGGTGGCGGGTGGTCGAGCGGGACGTGCGGTACGGGCCGCGTGCGGCGGGCACGAAGTCGAAGGTGTCCGGCTCGGTGCGCGGGACCGTGCGGGCGGTGCGGGACATGGCGACGGTCGCCCAGCGGGGTGTCCGCTGATGACCGCGACCGCGAGCCTGCTGGTGGTGGCCAAGGCCCCGGTGCCCGGCCTGGCGAAGACGCGCCTGTGCCCGCCCGCGACGCCGGAGGAGGCGGCCGAGGTCGCCGCCGCCGCGTTGCTGGACACGCTCGACGCCGTGCTCGGCACGCCCCGCGTCCGGCCGGTGGTGGCGTTGACCGGGTCGCTCGGCGACGCCCGGCGGTCGGCCGGGATCCGCGCGGTGCTGCGGCACTGCACCGTGCTGGCGCAGCGGGGCGGGTCGTTCGCCGACCGGTTGGCCAACGCGCACGCCGACACCCACCGCGCGCACGGACTGCCGGTGTTCCAGATCGGCATGGACACGCCCCAGCTCACGCCCGCCCTGCTGGCCGAGTCCGTCGACCGGCTCGCCGCGCACGACGCGGTGCTGGGCCCGGCGGCGGACGGCGGCTGGTGGGCGCTCGGGCTCAACGACCCCGGTGTGGCCGCGAACCTGCGCTCCGTGCCGATGTCCCGGCCCGACACGGGCGCGTCGACGCTGCTGGCGTTGGGCGACCTCGACACCGGCCTGCTGCCCGTGCTGTCCGATGTGGACGACATGGCGACGGCCCGCGAGGTCGCCGCCGCCATGCCGCGCACGCGGTTCGCCGCCGCCCTCGCGCACCTGGGAGCGCTGCGATGACCGCGTTCGACGTCGGCCTCAGCGGCGCGGAGTGCCGGCTGGAACTGGCCGGCGGCGACCACGTGCCGCTGCCGGTCGACCGGTGGCACGAGGACGCCGACGAGGCCGACCACGTCCTGCTCGACGCCTGCCACGGGCCGACCGTCGACCTCGGCTGCGGGCCGGGGCGGCTGGTCGCGGCGCTCGTCCGGCGCGGCGTGGTGGCGCTGGGCGTGGACCACTCGCCGCTCGCCGTCGCCCTCACCCGGGCCAGGGGTGGCCCCGCCCTGCGCCGCGACGTGCTCGGCCGGCTGCCCGGCGCGGGCCGGTGGGCGCACGTGCTGCTCGCCGACGGCAACATCGGCATCGGCGGCGACCCGGTCGCGCTGCTGCGCCGGGCCCGCGCCCTGCTGCACCGGCGCGGCAGCGTGCTGGTCGAGGTGGAGCCGCCCGGCTGCGGGGTGCGCCGGGAACGCGCGCGGGTCGCCGGCGGCGCGTGGTTCGACTGGGCGCGGGTGGACGCGCGGGCCGTGACGCCGACCGCCGCACGGGCCGGGCTGGTCCCCCGGTGGGTGGCCGAGCGCGACGGGCGCTGGTTCGCGGAGCTGGTGCGGTCGTGAAGCGCGAGTCCAGCCCGCACACGGCCACCCGCATCGGCGTGGGGCTGGGCGTGGCGTTCGGCCTGTGCTTCGTCACCGGGCTGCTCAGCCACTACCTCCAGCACCCGCCCGGCTGGTTCGCCTGGCCCACCCGCCCGGTCGGCCTCTACCGCGTCACCCAGGGCGTGCACGTGATGGCGGGCGTGGCCGCGATCCCGCTGCTGCTGGCCAAGCTGTGGACGGTCTACCCGAAGCTGTTCGAACGGCCGGTGGTGAAGTCGCTGCCGCACGCGCTGGAACGCGGCTCGATCTTCGTGCTGCTCGGCGCGTCGTTCTTCGAGCTGGTCACCGGCCTGTTCAACGCCGCGCAGAACTACCCGTGGCGGTTCTTCTTCCCGCCCGCGCACCACGCCGTGGCGTGGATCGCGGTCGGTGCGCTGCTGGTGCACGTCGCGGTCAAGCTGCCGCTCATGCGCACGCCCGCCGAAGAGGTCCGCCGGGGCACGCTCAGCCGACGCGGATTCCTGCTCACCACGGGCGGTGCGGCGGCGGTCGCGGTGCTGGCCACGGCGGGCGGCACGGTGCCGTGGCTGCGGGCGGTGTCGGTGCTGGGCGCGCGGTCGGTCGAGCTTCCCGTCAACCGCACGGCCGCGCTGGCGGGCGTGTCCACAGTGGATGACGAGTGGCGGCTGACCGTCGGCGCCCGCCGGTTCTCCCGCCGGGAGCTCGAAGCGCTGCCCCAGACCACGGCCGAGCTGCCGATCGCGTGCGTCGAGGGCTGGAGCGCGTCGGCGCGGTGGACCGGCGTGCCGGTGCGGGACCTGCTGGCGCTGGCCGGCGTCGAGCCCGGTGACGTCCGGGTCGAGTCGCTGGAGCGCGACGGGCTCTACCGCGCGAGCACGCTGCCCGCCGCGCACGCCCGCGACCCGCTGACCCTGCTGGCGCTGCGCGTGAACGGCGAGACCCTGCCGCTGGACCACGGCTACCCGTGCCGGCTGATCGCGCCGAGCCGACCGGGCGTGACGCAGACCAAGTGGGTCACCCGACTGGAGGTCATCCGATGAGGTGGGTACTCGGCGCGGTCGGTGTCGTCATGGGCCTGTGGGGCGCGGTCCTCGTGCTGCCGCTGGTCGACGTGGACCTGGCGCTGTGGTTCGTGGCGGGCCCGATCGTGCACGACGTGCTGCTCGCGCCCCTGTTCGCCGGCATCGGCCTGCTGGTCGCCCGGTGGGTGCCGCGGCCGTGGCGGGCGGCGGTGCTGGTCGGCGGCACGTTCACCGGCGTGCTCGTGCTGCTGGCCGTGCCGCTGCTGTGGCGGCCGTTCGCGGGCGGGCCCAACCCCGGCCTGCTCGACCGGGACTACCCGGTCGGGTTGCTCGTGGCGGTCGCCGCGGTCTGGGCGGCGGTCCTGGTGACCACCCTGGTGAAGCACAAGAGGCCGCACGCCGACAGGTAGGGCGGGCCTGTCGGTATGCGGCCTCCACGACCGGCTCGGGGCACGTGAGCCGGGGCTCGAAGGGCTAGCGGACCTCGACGGGCTGGCTGCCCAGCGTCACGTCCACCGTGCGGTCCTTGCCGATGGTGAGCTGCACCTTGTCGCCGGGGGCGCGGGACCGGACGGCGGCCACGAGGGCGTCGGAGGTGTCGATGGGCCGGTCGCCGAACTTGGTGATCACGTCACCGGACTTGACGCCCGCCGCCGCGGCCGCGCCGCCGCCGGTGACGTCGCGGACCATCGCGCCGCCGTCGGGCGCGTTGGTGACCTGGACGCCGAGCACGGTCTGGTTGGCCTTGCCGGTCTCCGACAGCTCCTTGGCCGTGCGGCGGGCCTGGTCGATCGGGATGGCGAAGCCGATGCCGACCGAGCCGCCCTGCGCGGACTGGCCCGAGTTGGGGCTGTAGATGGCCGAGTTGATGCCGACGACCTGGCCGCGCATGTTCACCAGCGGGCCGCCCGAGTTGCCGGGGTTGATCGCGGCGTCGGTCTGGATGGCGTTGAGCACGGTGTCCTCGCCGCCCTGCTGGCCGCCGGCGCGCACCGGGCGGTTGAGCGAGCTGACGATGCCGGACGTGACCGTGCCGTTGAGGTCGAACGGCGAGCCGACGGCGACGACCTGCTGGCCGATCCTCAGGTCGCCGGAGTTGCCGAGCTCGGCGACGGGCAGGCCGGAGACGTCCTCCATCTTCACCACGGCCAGGTCGGACGTCGGGTCGCGGCCGACGATCCTCGCGTCGAACGAGCGGCCGTCCTGGAGCTGGACCTTGATCGGCCCGCCGTCGGCGGCGCTCTCGACCACGTGGTTGTTGGTCAGCACCAGGCCGTCGGAGCTGAGCGTGAAGCCGGACCCGGCCCCACCGCTGACCTGCACCTGCACCACGGTCGGCAGCACCTTCTGCGCCACCTGCTCGATCGAGCCGGCGGGCGCGTCGGAGCTCTGCTGCGCGGGCGGGGCCTGGTTGAGGGCGTTGGTGACCGGCCGGGCCTCGTCGGCGGCCTGGAAGCCGACGTACCCGCCGACACCGCCCGCGACGCCGCCGACGGCCAGCACGAGCGCGGCGACGCCCGCGACGACCTTGCCCCGGCCCTTGGGCGGGCGGGGCGGCGCGGCGACCGAGCCGGGCGGTGCGTAGTAGGGGCCGCCGGGCTGCGCCGACCCCGAAGGGGGGTGGGTCGGCGAGCCGGCGTGGTCCGCGGCGGCGGTCTGCGCGGCGCCGTACGGACCGGTGTGCTCCGGGCGCTGGAAGCCTCCCTGCCAGGCTCCCGGCCCGGTTCCCGGTGTTCCGGCGCCGCCCTGCACGGCGCCGGAACCACCGGTTCCGGTCTGACCGGCGCCGCCCTGCACAGCACCGGCCACACCTGCTCCGATCGGGCCGGCGCCGCCCTGCACGGCACCCGCCTGACCGGTTCCCGGCCTGCCGGCGGCACCCTGCGAGGCGGCCGGCGAGCCGAAGTCGTCCGGGTGACCGGAGCGCGACCACGCGTCCGGCGACCCGGGAAGGGACCCCGCGGTGCCCGCGGAGCCGAAGTCGTCCGGGTGGCCGGAGCGCGTGTGTGCGTCCGGCGACCCGGGAACGGACCCGGCGGCGGCCTGTGCGGCGGCCGGCGAGTCGGGGTTCGAGCCGGCAGCGGTCGTCGTCACGCTGTCCGGGTACAGGTCGGCCGGGCGGCCGGTGCTCCCCCGCGGAGCACCCGCCGACCCCGCCACCGACCGGTCGGCCCCTGCCGCCGACGGGTCGGTCACGTCCTCCGAGCGCGCCGGGGCTCCCTGCCAGGCACCCCGCGCGCCGGTGGACTCCGACGCACCGGCGCCGCCCTGCACGGCGCCGGTGTCGTCGGTGTCCGGCCGCCCAGCACCCTGCTGCTGGAAGCCGGCGTCGTCATGACCCAACCCGGCGTCGCCACCACGCGCCCACGGGCTCCGCGGCCCAGTCGGCTCCGACTGCGGTGGCTGCTTCGGCTGCTCGTCTTCGGTCATGTCCACCACTGTGCGGTGCCCGCCTGAGAGCAGCCTTAAACGAAACTGGGCATCACTTGTGAGTCCGGCGGGGGGAACTCAGCCGCGCAGCCGCTCGGCGATCTGCTCCGGCGTCGCGTCGTTGATCCAGACGCCCATGCCCGACTCGGAGCCGGCCAGGTACTTGAGCTTGTCCGCGGTGCGCAGCACCGAGAACACCTCCAGGTGCAGCCAGGCCAGGTCACGGCCGGTGCGCACGGGGGCCTGGTGCCAGGCGGCGATGTAGGGCAGCGGGCGGTCGTAGAGCGCGTCCAGGCGGTGCAGCACGGTCAGGTAGAGGGCCGCGAAGTCGTCCCGCTCGGCGTCCGACAGCGCGGGCAGGTCCGGGACCTGGCGGTGCGGGACGAGGTGGACCTCGACGGGCCAGCGGGCCGCTGCGGGCACGAACGCCGTCCAGTGCTCGCCCTCCGCGATGACCCGCGTCCCGGCTGCCCGTTCGGCGGCCAGGATGTCACCCATCAGTGGACGACCGTGTGACGCCTGGTAGTCCGCTGCGACGGCGAGCATCCGTTCCGTCTTCGGGGTCACGAAGGGGTAGCCGTAGATCTGGCCGTGGGGGTGCGACAGCGTCACGCCGATCTCTTCGCCCCGGTTCTCGAACGGGAAGACCTGCTCGACCCCCGGCGTCGCGTTCAGCGCCGCCGTGCGGTCCGCCCACGCCTCCACGACCGTGCGCACCCGTGACGCGGGCAGCGAGCCGAACGACGTGTCGTGGTCGGAGGTGAAGCACATGACCTCGCACCGGCCGAGCCCCGCCGCCCTCGGCACCATCGGCATCCCGTCCACGGTGGCGGGCAGCTCGGGCACGCCCTGCGCGAACGACGGGAACCGGTTCTCGAACACCACCACGTCGTAGCTCGACTCGGGGACCTCGGTCGGCTTGCCCGGCGTGGACGGGCACAGCGGGCACAGGTCGGCGGGCGGCTTGTAGGTGCGGGTCTGCCGGTGCGCGGCCATCGCCACCCACTCGCCGGTCAACGGGTCGCGCCGCACCTCCGACAACGGCTGCGTGCGAGGCAGGTCGCGGGTGTCGACCGCGTGCCGGGGCGGCGCGTCCGGTGTGTCGTCGAAGTAGATGATCTCCCGACCATCGGCAAGTTTCCCCGCCGTGCGCCTCACGCCAGTTCCTCTCCGCGTCCCGGCACGTGCGCCAGGACCAGTTCGCCCACCTGCTCGCCGAGCACCGCGCGCGCGGACTCGGCCAGTCCCTCGTCGGTCACCACCACGTCCGCCTCGTCCAGCGCGGCGATGGTGGAGATGCCGACCGTGCCCCACTTGGTGTGGTCGGCGACCACGACCACCCGCCCGGCCGCGTCGACCAGCGCCCGATCGGTCTCGCTCTCGTTCAGGTTGGGCGTGGTGAAGCCGGAGCGCTCGGCCATGCCGTGCACGCCCAGGAACACCACGTCCAGGTGCAGCGACCGCAGCGCCTGCACCGCCACCGGCCCGACCAGCGCGTCCGACGGCGTCCGCACGCCGCCGGTGAGCACCACCGTGCGGTCGGTCCGGCCGCTCTGCTGGAGCACGTCGGCGACCCGGATCGAGTTGGTCACCACGGTCAGGTCCGGGATGTCGTCCAGGAACCGGGCCAGCGTCCAGGTCGTGGTGCCCGCGGACAGGCCGATCGCCGTGCCGGGGCGCACCAGGCCCGCGGCGAACGCGGCGATGGCCTCCTTCTCCGGGAGCTGGCGCACCGACTTGGCCTCGAAGCCCGGCTCGTCGGTGCTGCGGCCGACCACGGACGTGGCGCCGCCGTAGACCTTCTCCACCAGGCCGCGGGCGGCCAGCACGTCCAGGTCGCGGCGCACGGTCATGTCCGAGACGCCCAGCCGGACGACCAGGTCGCTCACCCGCACCGCACCGGTGCGGCGGACCTCTTCCAGGATCACCGCTTGTCGCTGGCGTGCCAGCACGTCACACCTCTTCTTCCCTGAGCACGGCCACGCCGCCGGCGGGCACGACCGCGGCGCCGGACGCACGCGCGCCGGTCAGCAGCTCCACGCCCACCGCGGGCAGCTCGGCGTCGTCGCTGCCGTGGTTCACCGCGACCAGCCACGATACGGCGGACCCGGCCACCTCACCGCGCCGACGCACCACCTCGACGTCGCCGCCCGGCCCGAGGCGCACCCCGGCCTGGTCCAGCGCGGTGCGCAGCAGCCGGTCCAGCCCGTCGCCGGTGAGGCCGCACGCCACGTACCAGGCGACGCCGTCGCCGCGCTCGTTGCGGGTGATCGCGGGCACGCCCGGCAGCGGGCCGTCGGCGTAGGAGGCGACCACCTCCGCGTCACCGGCGTGCAGGTGCTCGGTCCAGACCGCCGCCGACGAGCCGTCGTCCAGGGTCACCGCCTCGCCCGCCCGCAGCGGGTGGAACTCCTCGGTCCGCACGCCCAGCAGCTCGCGGAACGCGCCCGGGTAACCGCCCAGGAGCACGTGGCCGCGCGTGTCCGTGACGCCGGACAGGTAGGTCACCAGCAGGTGGCCGCCCGCCGCGACGTACCGCTCGTACGGCGTCGCGTCGTCCACCGCGTACAGCGCCGGGACGACCACCAGCCGGTAGCCGGACAGGTCCGCGCCGGGCGGCACGAAGTCGACCGTCACGCCGGCCCGCCACAACGCCCGGTAGTGCGCGAAGACGTGCGCGGGGTAGGAGAAGTCGCCGGTCGGGTGGTTGGGCTGGGACAGCGCCCACCACGACTCCCAGTCGAAGACGACGGCGACCTCGGCGGCCACGGTGGAGCCGACCAGCTCGGCGAGCCGCCCGTACTCGGCCCCGACCTGCTCGACCTCGCGGTAGACCTTCGTGTCGGGGCCTGCGTGCGGGACCATCGCCGAGTGGTAGCGCTCCGAGCCCGCCCGCGACTGCCGCCACTGGAAGAACAGCGTGCCGTCCGCGCCGCGCGCCATGTGCGCGTAGGAGTTGCGGCGCAGCTCGCCGGGCAGCTTGGCGATGTTGCGCGGCTGCCAGTTCACCGCCGACGTGGAGTGCTCCATCAGCAGCCACGGCCGGCCGCCCGCGAGGCCTCGCACCAGGTCCGCGGAGTACGCCAGGTCGACGTGCCGCTCGGCGTCCTCGCCGCGGGTGTAGTGGTCGTTGGAGACGAAGTCGACCTCGGCGGCCCACTTCCAGTAGTCCAGCCCGGAGAACCCGGCGGCCATGAAGTTCGTGGTCACCGGCACGTCCGGGGTGATCTCGCGCAGCACGTCCCGCTCGGCCTTGAACAGCTCCAGCAGCGCGTCGGACGAGAACCGGTCGAAGTCGAGCAGTTGGCCCGGGTTGTGCGAGGTCGGCGTCGCGCGCGGCGGCAGGACCTGGTCCCACGAGGTGTAGTGCTGGCTCCAGAACGCCGTGCCCCAGGCGTCGTTGAGCGCGTCCAGGCTGCCGTGGCAGGCGCGCAGCCAGGCCCGGAACGCCACCGCGCACCGGTCGCAGTAGCAGCGCGAGACGTGGCAGCCGTACTCGTTGTTGACGTGCCAGGCGGCCAACGCCGGGTGGTCGCGGTACCGCTCGGCCAGCGCGCGGGCCAGCGCCACGGCCTTGGCCCGGTAGACCGGCGAGCTCGGGCAGTAGGACTGGCGCGACCCGTGCGACAGCCGGACGCCGTCGGCGGTCTCCGGCAGCATCTCGGGGTGCGCGGTGGTCAGCCACGGCGGCGGCGCGGCGGTCGCCGTGGCCAGGTCCACCCGGATGCCGCCTTCGTGCAAACGGTCGAGCACCCGGTCCAACCAGCCGAACTCGTAGCGGCCCTCTTCCACTTCCAGCAGCGCCCAGGAGAAGATCGCCACGCTCACCAGGTTCACCCCGGCACGCCGCATCAGCTCGACGTCCTCGTCCCAGACGTCCTCCGGCCACTGCTCGGGGTTGTAGTCGGCGCCCCAGGCCAGGCCGCGCACACGGGTGGGCCAAGTCGTCATGGCACAAGAGTGGTCGATTTGGCACGAAAACGTCAACACAGTCCAACAACAACCGTCGGGAAGCCTTGACATTCCCTGTGGCGGACACCACATTGTGAGTCCTCTTGTTGACTCTTTGTTCACTTGGCATCGCCTGGTGTCACCCGTAGGAGCGACGATGACGAGGTTCTCCGCCAGCCCCCACCCCCTGCTGGGCCGCCGGGCCCTGCTGAAGGCGATCGTCGCGGGCGCGGGCATCGCGGCCGTGCCCGGCCTGGCCGCGTGCGGATCGGACGGCGGGGGCGCCGCCACCGACACGGTCTCGTTCGGCAACAACCAGTCCGACCAGGTGCCGAAGGACGCGATCACCGCGGTGCTGAAGGCGTTCGAGGGCGAGTCGAACCTCAAGGTCGCGATCAACACCAAGCAGCACGAGCAGTACCAGGAGCAGATCAACAACTACCTGCAGGGCAAGCCGGACGACGTGCTGTCGTGGTTCGCGGGCTACCGGATGCGGTTCTTCGCCGAGAAGGGCCTGACCGGCGACCTGAGCGAGGTGTGGTCGAAGGTCTCCGGCGGCTACGAGCCCGCGCTGAAGGAGGCGTCCACCGCCTCGGACGGCAAGCAGTACCTGATCCCGTTCGTGCAGTACCCGTGGGGCGTGTTCTACCGCAAGAGCGTGTGGCAGCAGCGCGGCTACCAGCAGCCCAAGACGCTGGACGAGCTCGTCGCGCTGTCCACGAAGATGCAGGCCGACGGCCTGGTGCCGATCGCGTTCGCGCAGAAGCAGGGCTGGCCCGGCATGGGCACGTTCGACCAGCTCAACTTCCGCACCAACGGCTACCAGTTCCACGTCGACCTCATGGCGGGCAAGGAGGACTGGCAGGGGCCGAAGGTGCGGCAGGTGTTCGACACCTGGAAGCGGCTGCTGCCGTTCCACCAGGAGAACGCGCTGGGCCGCGACTGGCAGGAGGCCGCGCAGGCGTTGCAGCAGGGCAAGGCGGGCATGTACCTGCTCGGCTCGTTCGTGGCGCAGCAGTTCAAGGGCCCCGACCTGGACGACCTCGACTTCTTCCCGTACCCGGAGATCAACCCCGAGCACGGCCAGGACACCGTGGAAGCGCCGATCGACGGCTTCATGATGGCCCGCAAGCCCGGCAACGCCGAGGGCGCGCACAAGCTGCTGGAGTACCTGTCCACGCCCGCCGCGCAGCTGGCCTACCTCAAGGCCGACCCGAGCCAGATCCCCACGTCCAACAAGGCCGACACGTCCGGCTACACGCCGTTGCAGAAGAAGTCGGCGCAGGTCATCAAGGACGCCGCGCACATCACGCAGTTCCTCGACCGCGACACCGACCCGCGCTTCGCCAGCGACGCGGCGACCAACGGGCTCAACGCGTTCATCCAGAACCCCGACGACCTCGACACGATCCTCAAGGGCATGGCCGACCAGGCGAAGACGATCTTCGCGGGGTGACGGCGTGACCGCGTTGCAGTCCCCACCGGAGCCCGCCGGGACGTCGGCCCCCTCCCCGACGTCCCGGCGCGGCAGGCGCCGCCGCGCCACCGCCCTCGCGCCGCGCGACAAGCTCGTGCTCGGCCTGATGCTCGGCGTCCCGTCCCTGGTGCACCTCGCGCTGGTGTGGGTGCCGGCGCTCGGCTCGGTCGCGCTCTCGTTCAGCTCGTGGGACGGGATCGGCGGGTTCTCCGACATCGAGTGGGTCGGCTTCCAGAACTACGTCGACATCTTCACCCGGTACCCGCGGTTCTGGCCCGCGGTGCAGCACAACCTGATCTGGCTGCTGTTCCTGCTCGTGGTGCCGACCGTGGCCGGGCTGCTGCTGGCCGTGCTGCTGGACCGCCAACTGCGGTTCGGGCGGATCTACCAGAGCGCGCTGTACCTGCCGATGGTGCTGTCGCTGGCGCTGGTGGGGTTCATCTGGCAGCTGATCTACCAGCCAGAGCAGGGGTTGCTGAACAACGTGCTCGGCACCGCCGACACCGATCCGGTGAACTGGCTCGGTGATCCGGACATCAACCTGTACGCGGTGCTGGTCGCGGCCGGGTGGCGGCACACCGGGTACGTGATGCTGCTGTACCTGGCCGGGCTCAAGTCGGTCGACCCGGCGCTGAAGGAAGCCGCGGCGCTGGACGGCGCGAACGCCTGGCAGACGTTCTTCCGCGTCACGTTCCCCGTGCTCCGGCCGGTGAACGTGGTGGTGCTCGTGGTCACCGTGATCGAGGGCCTGCGGGCGTTCGACATCGTGTACGTGATCAACAAGGGCCGCAACGGGCTGGAACTGCTGTCCGTGCTGGTGACCGACAACATCATCGGCGAGTCGAGCCGGATCGGGTGGGGGTCGGCGCTGGCCGTCGTGCTGCTGCTGATCTCGCTCGGGTTCATCATCACCTACCTGTTCCAGGTGTTCCGCGAGGAGGAACGGACGTGACGTTCGCTTTCCGACCGGCGCGCATCGCCCTGCACGCGTTCCTGGTCCTGACGTGCCTGGCGACCCTCGCCCCGCTGCTGTGGGCGTTGTACGCGTCGCTGCGGACGTACGACGACACGGCGCGCAACGGGTACTTCTCGGTCGCCGAGAGCCTGACGCTGGACAACTTCACCACGGCGTGGACGCAGGCCGACCTGCCGCACTACTACCTGAACACGCTGGTCGTGACGGTGCCGGCGCTCGTGCTCGTGCTGCTGCTCAGCTCGATGGTGGCCTACGGGGTGTCCCGGTACAGCTTCCGGTTCAACGTGGTGCTGCTGATGCTGTTCACCGCGGGCAACCTGCTGCCGCAGCAGGTGATCGTGACGCCGCTGTGGCGGCTGTACCTGCTGACGCCGCTGCCGTCGTGGTTGAGCGACAGCGGGTTGCTGCTGGACTCGCAGCTCGGGCTGGTGCTGATCCACGTGGCGTTCCAGTCCGGGTTCTGCGTGTTCGTGCTGAGCAACTACATGAAGACGATCCCGGTGGAGCTGGGTGAGGCGGCCCGGGTGGACGGCGCGGGCGTGTTCCGGCAGTACTGGCAGGTGATCCTGCCGCTGTGCCGCCCGGCGCTGGCGGCGTTGGCCACGCTGGAGTTCACCTGGATCTACAACGACTTCCTGTGGGCGCTGGTGCTGATCCAGACCGGCGACAAGATGCCGATCACGTCGGCCCTGCAGAACCTGAAGGGCACGTTCTTCGTGGACAACAACCTGGTGGCCGCCGGTTCGCTGCTGGTCGCGTTGCCCACGCTCGTCGTCTTCTTCGTGCTGCAACGGCAGTTCATCGGCGGCCTGACCCTGGGGTCCACCAAGGGATAGGGCGTTCGGGCGATCTTCGGCTCCCGCCGGTATCCAGCGCGCCCGGACGCGATCCGTAGGGGCAGGAGTCGTGGAGAGGACACCACCGATGCCCATCCGTCGCACCCTGGTCGCCTGCACCGCCGCAGTGGTCGCCGCCTTGGCGGTCGCACCGCCCGCGCAGGCGAGTTCGGCCACGCTCCACGCCGCGGTGGCCGAGCTCGCCGACGAGCTGAACTCCCTGGCCTGGCCGGGGCAGGGCACCTACAACTACTACTCGGACGGGGCTTCGACGGTCGTGTGGGGCACGCCGGGCAGCCCCACCACGTACGAGAGCAAGTCCAAGTGCGCGCCGCTGGTCACCCTGGCCCTCAGGCACACGTTCACGTGGGCCACCGACAGCTACCTCACCACCGAGTTCGGGAGCACCAGCCCCACCTCGGCGCAGTACTACGACGGGTTGTCGGCGGGCGCGGACCACTTCACGACCAAGACCACGGTGCCCGCCCTGGTGCAGGGCGACGTGATCGCGGTGAAGTACCTGGACTCCGCCGGGGGCACCGGTGACGCGACCGGGCACATGATGGTCGTCGCCGGTGCGCCGCAGCCGTACAACCGTGACGGCGACACCTCGACCCGCGAGTACGCCGTGCCGGTGATCGACAGCACCAAGGAGCCGCACGGCGTGCCCAGCACGTGGTCCGGGTCGCCGGTCCACCTGTTCCCGGACACGCGCCGGGTGGGCACCACCGAGTACACCGGCTTGGGCCGCGGCTGGATCTTCATCAGCACCGGCTCCGACGACGTCCCGACCGGCCACTGGTGGGGCCCGAACGAGAACGTCACCACCCAGTACAAGCCGACCTCGACCCGCCCGATGACCTTCGCCACCCTCCCCTGACCCGAGAGTCCTGCGTTCACGCCGCGAGAGTCCTACGTTCAGGGCACCTGAGTTCAACACTCGGCATACCGGGCGGTCGGTCGAGTGTTCAACTCCGGGTGCGCGAACGTAGGACTCTCGCGTGCTGAGCGTTGGACTCTCGCGGCGGTCAGTGGTGGGGGACGGGGGTGGGGCGGCCGGGGAGGCGGAGGGTGAACATGGCACCGCCCTCGGGGGCGCGGCCCACGTAGGCCATGCCGCCGTGGCGTTCGGCGACCTGCTTCACGATGGCCAGGCCCAGGCCCGAGCCGGGCAGGGTGCGGGCTTCGGAGGAGCGGTAGAAGCGCTCGAAGACGTGCGGCAGGTCGGCGTCGGCGATGCCCGGCCCCGAGTCGGCCACCTCGACCACGGCGCTGCCGTCGCCCAACTGCTTCAGCGAGAGCCGCACGACACCGCCGGTGGGGCTGAACTTCACCGCGTTGTCCAGCAGGTTGAGCACGGCACGCTCCAGCGCGCTGGAGTCGCCCAGCAGCGTCCACGGCTGCACCTCGACCACGAACTGCACGTCCGACGCACGGCGCTTCGCCCGGTCCAGGGCGCGTTCCACGACCTCGACCAGGTCCACCGGCTCGTGCACGAACTGCGGCGCGTCCTCACGCGCCAGCTCCACCAGGTCCCCGATCAACGTGGTCAGCTCGTCGAGCTGCGCCCGCACGTCGGCGTTGATCTCCGCCTTGTCCTCGTCGGACAACGTCGGCGCGTCCGGCCGCTCCGAGGCCAGCAGCAGCTCCAGGTTCGTCCGCATCGACGTCAACGGCGTGCGCAGCTCGTGCCCCGCGTCCGCGACCAGCCGCCGCTGCCGCTCCTGCGACTCCGCCACCGCGCCGAGCATCGCGTTGAACCGCTGCGACAGCAACGCCAGCTCGTCGTCGCCGGACACCGGGATCGGCCGCAGGTCACCGGTCATCGCGACCCGCTCGGTGGCCTCGGTCAACCGCTGCACGGGCCGCAGCCCGGTACGCGCCACAGCCGTCCCCGCCACCGCCGCGACCAGCACGCCCAGCCCGCTGATCACGAACAGCACCACCGACAGCTTGCCCAGCGTCACGTTCAACGGCTTGGTGGACTGCGCTATCACCATCGCCTGGCCGTCGCCGTACGGCACCGCGATCACCCGGAAGTCGGTGCGCAGGTCGGTCCAGATGTTCTCCTGCCGCGACCCGCGCGCCACGTCCAGGTCGGCGGGCTGGGTCGGCGGCGCGATCGTGCCCTTCGGGTACAGGATCTGCCCGCTCACGTCCAGCACGCCGATCCGGATGTCGCCCGCGGCCAGGAACGCGCCGGGGATCTCGGTGACGTCGTTGTTGACCTTGGGCGCGTTCACCGCGGCCCCCGCGCGCTGCCGCAGGTTCTCGTCCATCTGGTCGTGCAGGTTCTGGCTCACGGTCATGTACGCGCCGAGCGACACGACGGCGACGGCACCGGCCACGCAGAACGCGGCCAGCAGGGTCACCCGGGCGCGCAGCGACACCCGCTGGAGCCGCCCGTTGGCGGCACCGATCACGGAGGCGTCTCCCTCAGCACGTAGCCGACGCCGCGCACGGTGTGCAGCAGCCTGGGCTCACCCTCGGCCTCGGTCTTGCGCCGCAGGTAGCCGACGTAGACCTCCAGCGCGTTGCCCGAGGTGGGGAAGTCGTAGCCCCAGACGTCCTCCAGGATCCGGCCCCGCGTCAACACCTGCTTCGGGTGCGCCAGGAACAGCTCCAGCAGGGCGAACTCGGTCCGGGTGAGGCTGATCGGCCGCTCGCCGCGCCGCACGTCCCGGGTGCCCGGGTCGAGCTCCAGGTCGGCGAACCGCAGCACCGCGCCCGCGGGCTCCTCGGCGTCGGACGCCGCCCGCCGCAGCAGCGCGCGCAGCCGGGCCAGCAGCTCCTCCAGCGCGAACGGCTTGGGCAGGTAGTCGTCGGCTCCCGCGTCCAGCCCGGACACCCGGTCGGACACCGCGTCACGCGCGGTGAGCACGAGGATCGGCAGGTCGTCACCGGTGCTGCGCAGCCGGCGGCACACCTCCAGCCCGTCGAGCCTGGGCATCATCACGTCCAGCACCATGGCGTCGGGGCGCTGGGAGATGACGGATTCAAGGGCCTGCTGGCCGTCGCCGGCTAGGTCGACCTGGTAGCCGTTGAACTGCAGTGAGCGGCGAAGCGACTCACGCACGGCCCGGTCGTCGTCGACAACGAGGATGCGCATGTGGTCAGTCTTGCCCCTGGTCCTGAGAGCCGCCTGAGAAGCCGGTGTGAGCTACCCGTCAAGTTTCACGGGCCACCGGGGCGTTCCAGCGCCGCCACATCGCCAGCAGCCTCAGCCCGACGATGACCGCCGACCCGACCAGCGTCACCGGCACGGCCGGCAGCCGGAGGTAGTCGCCGAACGCCACCACCACCGCGCCGCACAACGCCGCCACCGCGTAGATCTCCCGGCGCAGGACCAGCGGGATCTCCCGCAGCAGCACGTCGCGCAGCGCGCCGCCGCCGATGCCGGTGGTCATCCCGACCAGGCAGGCCGCGTACGGCGGCGCGCCGAGCCCGAGCGCGGTCGTGGTGCCCGCCGTGACGAACAGGCCGAGCCCGATCGCGTCGAGCAGCAGGACCGCCCGCCACAGCTTCGCCACGGTCGGGTGAAACCAGAAGACCACCAGTCCGGTGACACCCGCCACGGCCAGGTACGGCCAGCTCACCAGGGCCGCCGGCGGGTGCACGCCGAGCAGCAGGTCCCGGATGATGCCGCCGCCCAGCGCGGTGGTCAGGGCCAGCACGATGACGCCGAACACGTCCAGCCGCGCCCGCACCGCCGCGACGGCCCCGGAGGCGGCGAACGCGGCGATGCCGACCAGTTCCAGCGCGGTGAGCAGCACGGCTGGTCAGGTTAGAAGTAGTCCGCCAGTCGCGGCACGCCAGGTGCGCCGACCAGCCGATCGAGCAGCCCGCCGTCACCGTCGAGCAGCCCGGCGCGGCGCAGCGCGTGGCTGTCGTGCATCCCGCTGAACCACGGCCCCAGCGCACGGGCGTGCAGCCGCACGGCCCCGCTGCCACCGGGCTCGACCCGCACCGCGCCGTCCTCCACCACGAGCCGCTGCCGCCCCGCGTGCCACGGCGCGTGCTCGTCCAGGACCTCCAGGTCCACCGCCGCGGGCTTGAGCCACGCCGCCGCGGGCCAGCCGCGGGCCGCCACCGCCGCCGGCAGGTCCACCACCCGCAGCAACCAGGTGGACGTGGTCACGGTGTGCTCGATCGCCTGGTTGGTCAGCAGGCCCGTCACGGCCGGGTCGGTGACCCGCACCAGCGCCTTGTCCAGCACGCCCGCCCAGCTGCCCAGCTCGCGCAGCAGCCCCAGCTGGGTCGCCGCATCCCGCCCGACCAGGTCGAACACGCGCAACCCGGCCGGACCGCGCGAGGCCGCCAGGTACCCGCGCACCTCGCCGTCGTGGCCGGGCACCACCGACACCACGTCCAGCTCGAGCAAGTCGGCCACGTCGAACGTGGGCGCGCCGCGGTCCAGGAGCCCGTTCACCGCGGACGCCAGGTCGACGTAGCACGCGTGCAACGCCGGGAGGTCGCCCTCCTCGGCGGCCCGCGCCAGGACCCGCGCCCCCGCCGGCATCCGGTCCAGCGGGAACTCCAGCCACTCGAACACGCCGCCCGCGTCCCACCCGCGCGACCGGTAGACCGCGGGCACGGTCGCGTACAGCGCGGACACCACCTGCCCGCGTTCCCGCATGTCCCGCAACGCCGCGTCGAGCAGCGCGCCCGCCACGCCGCGCCCCCGCGCCCAGGAGTCGACGGCCACGCCCCCGACACCGCCCATGGGCACCGGCGAGCCGCCCCAGAACTGGTGGAAGTCCTTGATCGTGAGCACGGCCGCCGCACGCCCACCCACCTCGGCGACCAAACCCCGCCGGCCGGGCCGCAACGACGGCTCCCCGATGCCGCCGAACGCCACCCGCCGCAGCCGGTCGGCCTCCCCGACGTCGTCGCCGGTCAGCTCGCGAATCAGCACCGGTCCTGCTTACCAGGTGAAGAACCCCTGGCCGGTCTTGCGGCCGAGGTGTCCCGCCGCGACCTTCTCCCGCAGCAGCGACGGCGGCTCGAAGCGCGGCCCCAGCTCCGCCGCCAGGTACGTCGCGATGGCCAGCCGCACGTCCAGCCCGACCAGGTCGGTCAGCCGCAGCGGACCCATCGGCCACCCGTAGCCCAGCCGCATCCCGGTGTCGATGTCCTCGGCGCTCGCGACGCCCTCCTCGAGCATCCGGATCGCCTCCATGCCGACCGCGACCCCGAGCCTCGACGTGGCGAACCCCGGCGCGTCCCGCACCTCGATCACGGTCTTGCCCAGCTCCTCGGCCCAGGTCCGGACCCTGGCCACCACGTCGGCGGCCACCCCGGCGTGGTGCACGAGCTCGACCAGCGGCTGTACCGGCACGGGGTTGAAGAAGTGCATCCCCAGCACCCGCTCGCCCGGCAGCCCCTCGGCCAGCGCGGAGATCGACAACGACGACGTGTTCGACGCCAGCACCGCGTCCGGGCACGCCCGAGCGGCGTCACCGAGCACCCGGCGCTTGAGCTCCAGGTCCTCCGGCACGGCCTCCACGACCAGCGCCGCACCCCGTCCGACCTGCGTGTCCAGCCGTTCCACCACGGTCAGGCGGCCCAGCAGCCCGTCCGCCGTCCCGACCAGCTTGCCCCGCTCGGCGGCCTTGGCCAGCGACGCCTCCACGGCGCGGCGCGCGGCCGACGCCCGGTCGGCGTCCGCCTCCACCAGCACCACCTCGTGCCCGCCGGCGAGGAGCAGGTGGGCGACACCGGCGCCCATCGTGCCGCCGCCGATCACCACCGCGAGCATCAGTCGACGACCTCCGCGGCGAACATGGCCACCAGCTCGACGCCGCCGATCTCGGACAGGTTCGCGCCCGCGGCCTGCCACTCCGGCGACCGGAACGCGTCCTTCATGGCATCGGCGGACTCGAAGTACATCTCGGCCACGATGTGCAGCTCGTGCTCGCCGAGGAAACCGGGCACGAAGACGCGCGAGACCTTGGCCACCTCGGCCCGCACCAGGCCCGGCGTCCGCTCGACCAGCGGCAGGTGGGAGGCGAAGTAGGCCTCGTCGAACGCCTCGACGTCGGCGGGTTTCCGGTACAGGGCGACGTACTTGACCATGTGACACCTTCCGTCCGGTTTCGCCTGCGAATGTAACACCGGCACGATGGACGGGTGCGGATCATCCTGCTGCGTCACGGACAGAGCCTGGGCAACGTCGACGAGCTGGCCTACTGCCGGATCCCCGACCACGCCCTGCCCCTCACGGAACTGGGCGAGCAGCAGGCCCGCGCCGCCGGGCCGCGGATCAAGGAGCTGCTCAACGGCGACCCGGCGGCGGTCTACGTCAGCCCGTACGTGCGGACCAGGGCCACCCTGCGCAACCTCGAACTCGGCGACCAGGCGGAGCGCACGGTCGCCGAGCCGAGGTTGCGCGAACAGGACTGGGGCAACCTCCAGGACCCCGTCCAGCAGGAGGTGCTCAAGCACCAGCGGCACGCGTTCGGCCACTTCTTCTTCCGGCTGCCCAACGGCGAGTCCGGCGCGGACGTGGACGACCGCCTGGCCGCGTTCCTGACCGACCTGGAGACCCGGATGCGGGACCCGGCGCACCCCGGCACGGCCCTGGTCGTCTCGCACGGCCTCACGATCCGCCTGCTGTGCCGTCGCCTGTTCGGGTGGAGCATCGAGCTGTTCGAGTCACTGTCGAACCTGGACACGTGCGAGCACCGCGTCCTCACCCACGACGGCGGGGCGTGGCGGCTCGACCGGCCGTTCGACCAGTGGCGGGCGTCCCCGGACGGCGAGACCCAGGGACCCCTCGCCTAGGCCGGCACCACGTCCGCGACCACGCACACGACGTTGTCCGGCCCGCCCGCGGCGTTGGCCAGCTCGACCAGCCGCCGCGTCGCCTCGTCCGGCTCGTCCTCCGCGGCCAGCACCTGCCGCAGCTCCTCCTCCGGCACCACGGTGTGCAGCCCGTCGGAGCAGAGCAGGTACCGGTCACCCGGCAGGGCGTCGTGCAGCGCCAGGTCCGGCTCCACCGCCTTGCCGTGCAGGGCGCGCACCAGCATCGACCGCTGCGGGTGGCTCACCGCCTCCTCCTCGGTCAGCCGGCCCTCGGCGATCAGCGACTGCACCACCGTGTGGTCGTGCGTGATGCGGAACAGCCCGCCGCCGCGCAGCAGGTAGACCCGCGCGTCACCGACGTGCACCAGGCCCAGCCGCGAGCCGGACAGCACCAGCGCGGTCAACGTCGTGCCGGTGCACTCGTCGGCGGGGTTGGCCGACAGGTACTCCCCCACCGCCTCACCGGCCTGGTGCACGGCGTCCGCCAGCGCGTTGAGCAGCTCGCCCGCCGGGATGGCGGTGTCCAGCGGTGCGAGCGTGTCGATGGCCATCGAGCTCAGCGGCTCGCCACGCGCGCCGAACCCGTCGGCCACCGCGAGCAGCCGTTCGCCCGCGTAGCCGACGTCCTGGTTCGACTCCCGCACGAGCCCTCGGTCGGTCCTCGACGCGTACCTCAACGTCACGGTCATGGTGGTGTCCTTCCCGGAGAGTTGTTCCACGAGGAAGGAGGCGAGGCTCCGCCGTGCCGCTGTGTCGGCCTCGACCTGCGCCCAGTAGGCGCGGACCTCGGCCGCGGCGTCCGCGGGCGCCAGCTCGCACACCCCTCGGATGCGGGCCAGCGGCATCCCGAGCCGGCGCAGCCAGGCGACCAGCCGGGCCCGCTCGAGCTGGTCCGGCGAGTACAGCCGGTAGCCCGACAGCGGATCGACCCGGGCAGGCGTCAGCAGTTCCAGCTCGTCGTAGAGCCGCAAGGCCTTCGGCGACAGCCGGGCGGCCCGTGCGAACGCGCCGACGGTGAGCAGTTCCACGACCCCACCTCCTCCGGGATCCACCGTGCGGCTTCACCCAGGGTGAAGCTCAACACTCCGCGGTGGAAGGGCGTTTTCGCACCAGTCCGCTGAGCGACGCGGTGGCCGCCACCCCCAGCACCGCCAGCGCGGGCCAGTCCGCCACCAGGCGGCCCTCGTCGCCGATCACGAAGCTGCCGTACAGGCCCCAGCACTGCACCGCGGACAGCGCCGCCCCGGCCACGGTCGTCCACCACGAGACCACCACCACGACCACCACGAGCAGCAGCAGGTCGAACACCGGCCAGCTGCCCGTCACCGCGGTGACCACCACACCGCCCGCGAAACCCAGCGCGGACCCGTGCACCGTTCCGATCATGACCGGCCATTCAACGCCCGGTTGAGACGCACACCACGCCCTCCCGGGCAGGTTCACCGGATCGCGTGAGGCACGATCGTCCGAATGAGCTTCTACGACGTCCTGCACCGCCGGAGGGACACCAGGGGCGAGTTCACCGGCGCCCCGATCCCGCCGGACGTGCTGCGCCGGGTGCTCACCGCCGCGCACGCCGCGCCCAGCGTGGGCCTGTCCCAGCCGTGGGACTTCATCCTCGTGCGCGACGAGCACACCCGCCGCGCGTTCCGCGACCACGTGCACGCCGAGCGCAGCGTGTTCGCCGCCGAGCTCGACCCCCGGCAGGCCGAGCTGTTCGCCCGGATCAAGGTCGAGGGCATCCTCGAGTCCACGCTGGGCGTCGTCGTCACCTACGACCCCGACCGCGGCTCGCCGGCCGTGCTGGGCAGGCACGCGATCGCCGACGCGGGCCTGTACTCGGTGTGCCTGGCCATCCAGAACCTGTGGCTGGCCGCCACCGCCGAGGGCCTGGGCGTGGGCTGGGTCAGCTTCTACCGCGAGGACGTGCTCCGCCGGATGCTCGACATCCCGCCGCCCGTGCGCCCGGTGGCCTGGCTGTGCGTCGGCCCCGTCGCCTGCCTGCCGGACACCCCGGACCTGGAGCGGCACGGCTGGCGCCACCGCCTGCCCCTTGAGGAAGTGCTCCACGAGGAGCGGTACACCCGACGTTCCGGCCGGTAGCCTGTGGTAGCCGTGCCGGCGGCGGGGTGCGCCCCCGCCGAGTCGGAATGGAGTGTCAGCACGAGTGGAGCAGCAAGATCGGCAACTCGACCTCGAGGTCAAGGAGTTGCTGAACGCTGGCCGCCTGCCGGAGGCCAACACCCTGTTCGACCAGGTGGTGAGCCGCGTCCCACCCGGCGCCGACCGCTGGCAGCGCTCCGCCGTGCTGATCAACCGCGCCAAGCTCGCCTGGCGCCTCGGCCGCATCCCGCTGGCCCTCGAACTGGCCGCCGAGGGCTGGACCGACCTCGACGGCGAGCACAGCGGCGACAACCCCGCCGCCGCCCAGGCCATGCACGCCCTCGCCTACCTCCTGGAGGGCATCGGCAACCGCCGTGCCGCCGTGGACATGCTCCGCCTGTCCGTCCAGGTCGCCCGCCGCGCCGCCGAACGCTCACCGGCCGCCGTCGAGATCCTCGGCTACTGCCTGCAAGGCCTGGGCGGCACGCTCAACTTCCGCGCTATCTCCTCACCACCCGACCGCGCCGCGGCGATCTTCGAAGAGGCCCGCGTCCACCTCAGGGAAGGCCTGGACCTGACCCGGAACCCGCAGCTGCGCCGAGCCCTGCTCGCCGCCTACAGCCGCTCCCTGGCCGGTGTCGGCGAACTGGAGCAGGCCGAGGAGAACGCCGAAGAGGCACTGCGCCAAGCCCAGGAGGCCGGTGACAAGTGGGCGTCCGCCGTCGCCTGCTGGGTCCTCGCCGTCGTCCGCCGCGAGCAGGGCGACCTGGTCCGGGCCCGCACCCTGGCCAGCCGCGCCGTCGCCGCCTCGGAAGCCATCAACGACCCGTCCCTGCTGCTGCGCTTCTCCCTCGACCTGGCCGACATCTGCGCCGAGATGGGCGACCACGTCGGCGAGGCCACCGCCCTGCGCTGCTCGGTGTCCGCCGGCCGCACCGCCACCGAGACCCTCCAGGAAGGACTGGGCCAAGCCCTCGAACAACGCCGAGTGGCCGTCCAAGCCCAACGCCTGGCCGTCGCCGCCCAGGAAGCCGCCGCCCGCGACCCCCTCACGGGCCTGGCCAACCGCCTGGGCCTGGAACGCGCCGCCGCCGGCCTCCTCGAGAACACCGCCGCGCACGGCCGCGTGCCCTGGCTCGTCCTGGTCGACGTCGACCGCTTCAAGGGCGTCAACGACGACGCAGGCCACGCCGCCGGCGACGCCACCCTGCGCGAGATCGCCCAACTCCTCCGCCGCGAGTGCCGCGCCGCCGACCTCGTCGCCCGCTGGGCCGGCGACGAGTTCGTGGTGCTCCTGGGCGACCCCGGCGGCAACACCGCGGAAGTGGGCCCGACCGTCGCCGAACGCATCCGCGCCGCCGTGGACGGCCACGACTGGACCGTCGTCCTGGGCGCCACCCGCCGCCCCACCGTCAGCATCGGCGTCGCCGCCGGACCGGCCAAACTGGACCAACTCTTCGCCGCCGCCGACATGGCCCTCTACCGCGCAAAACGCCACGGCCGCAACCGCGTCGAAGTCGAACCACACCCGATCGTCCAACAAACCGTCTCCGGCAACTAACCCACCCACACCCCACCCACATCCCCACCCAACGCGTCCACATCGGACCCGCCGCATCCCCACCGAGGCCCGATTTGACATGGGTTCGGGTGCCTTAGGCTGGACGAAGCCGGGCAGGCTTGGCGGGCGCTTTATCCGCCATGCCTGCCCGGCTTTGGCCTGCCTGGGGTACCCGTAAGGGCCCCATGTCAAATCGAGCCGTACCCGACCCGGGCCTTCACGAACCCCAACCCCGGCCCAAAGGACACCCGACCCCCAACACCAACTACGCGATCAACCCACCCCTGAACGCCACCAACGCCGCCTGCACCCGGTTCACCGCACCGATCTTGCCGAGCACCGACGACACGTACCCCTTCACCGTCGCCTCGGACAGGTGCAACGTCCCACCGATCTCGGCGTTCGACATCCCCTGTCCGATCAGGACCAGCACCTCACGCTCCCGTTCGGACAGCGAGGCCAGCAACCGCCGCGCGGGCTCTGCCGCCCGTTCACCGTCCGCGACCGCCGCGAGCACCCGCGCCGCCACCCCGGGGTCGAGCACCGCGCCACCCACCGCGAGGTCGCGCACCGCCCGCACCAACTGCTCCGGCTCGGTGTCCTTCAACAGGAACCCGGACGCGCCCAGCCTCAGCGCCTCCGACACGTACTCGTCCACGTCGAACGTGGTCAGCATGGCGATCTTGGGCGGATCCGGGATGGCGCGCAGCCTGCGCAACGCCATCAACCCGTCCGACGACCGCATCCGGATGTCCAGCAGCACGACGTGCGGGCGGTGCCGGCGTGCCAGGTCGGCCACCAGGTGCCCGTCGTCGCACTCGGCCACGACCTCCATGTCGCCTGCGCTGCTGAGGATCATGCGAAGGCCGGACCGGACGAGGTCTTCGTCATCGGCCAGCATCACCTTGATCACGACGCCTCCCCGCGTTGGCGTTTCGTGCTCGTGCACTTACTCGTCCAGCCTCGCGCACGAACACGCAAGCTGACGTTAATTCACCGTTATCTCACCACGGACGGACGCGGGTTCCGCCTGTTCACAGTTGCCAGGACATAACCGAGGTCGACTCAGGACACGCCCAACACCTGCGCGACTTCCTGGCGCAACCGCGGCAGCAGGGCGTAGAGCTTGTCGCCCGGGCAGAGGGTGTCGCGATAGTCGCGGTGGCCCTCGATCGCCGTCGGCGGGATGCCGTACTGCTCGCACGTGTACACGCAGAACGACACCAACGAGTCCCACTGCAACTTCGGCGGCTCCACGTCCATGTAGAGGCCTTCGTTCTCGATTCCGATGGCGGCGGTGTTCTGGCCGGGGCAGTGCGCGCCCACCACGACCCGGTCGCCCGCCCGCAACGCGGCCAGGCTGCCGTGCCTGCCCTCCATCAGGAACCCGCCCCGGCTGTTCGTGAAGTGCTGGCCCGAGTCGATCCAGCCGTTCGTGTCCATGTGCAGGTTCTGGATCCACCGCGCGTTGGCGTACGCCGCCGCCTGCGAGTAGTCGGTGACGTTCGCCGACGCGGTGTGGTGGATCAGGATCCGCACGGGCCGCTCGTTCACCACGCTCGTCGGCTGCGACGGCGGCCTCGCGCCCCAGTCGGCGCAACTGCGGATGGGCAGGATGGGCGATCCCAGCGCCGGGGAAGCACCCAGACCCACGAGCACCCCGGCACCGGCCAGCCCCGTGAGCAGCGATCGACGTCGCATCATGTGAATGGTTTTCCCAATATTCGCGCTCCCCGTCAAGCCTCCACCCCCGGACGGGCGAACCCCCGCACCACACCCCACCCCCGAACGCGAAGGTCTTTCGCAATATGTGACCTGCCAGTAACGTGCGTCACACGATCCCTGCCTGGAAGGAGCTTCGCGTCATGCGGAGAGCCGCCCGATCGCTAGCCGTGGTCGCCCTCCTCACCACCGCGGCCATCACCATCCCCACCACCCAAGCCCAAGCCCAACAACCGCAACCCCAGACCCAAGCCGCCTTCACCCCCGACGACCACTGCCTCGGCCAGTGCCACGACGTGCTCCCACCCGGCCAGAACGGCAACGCCACCCTCGCCGAGATCCTGGCCCACAAGGCCTTCGGCACCCGCCCGGCGCACTCCGCCGACCAACTCGCCCGCTACGACTCGCTCTCCTCGGGCTACGGCGGCCTCACCAACGAGCAACTGGGCGCGTTCTTCAACGACGCCTCCTTCGGCGTCCCCGCCGACCAGGTCGAGAGCACGACCAAGCCGCGCGCCGACGTCACGATCGTGCGCGACAAGGCCATCGGCATGCCGCACATCTACGGCACGACCCGTTCCGGCACCGAGTTCGGCGCGGGTTACGCCGCCGCCCAGGACCGCCTCTGGCTGATGGACCTGTTCCGCCACCTCGGCCGGGGCCAGCTCTCCGGCTTCGCGGGCGGCGCCGAGGGCAACCGGGCGTTGGAGCAGAGCTTCTACAACCAGATCCCGTACACCGAGGCCGACCTCCAGGCGCAGATCGACCAGGTGGCCGCCCAGGGTCCGCGCGGCGCGCAGGCGTTGCAGGACGTCAAGGACTACATCGCGGGCATCAACGCCTACCTCACCACCTCCGTGAACAACCGCACGTTCCCGGGCGAGTACGTGCTCACCGGGCACGCCGACTCGATCACCAACTGGAACGACATCAAGCCGTTCCAGCCGACCGACCTGGTCGCGATCGCCGCCGTGGTCGGCGGCCTGTTCGGCGCGGGCGGTGGCGGCGAGGTGCAGAACGCGCTGGTCAAGCTGGCCGCGCAGAACAAGTACGGCCCGACCGCCGGCGACCGGGTGTGGCGCTCGTTCCGCGAGCAGAACGACCCCGAAGCCGTCCTCACCCTCCACGACGGGCAGCGCTTCCCCTACGGCACCACCCCCACCGCGCCCCAGGGCGTCGCACTGCCCGACAACGGCACCGTGACCCCCGAACCCATGGTCTACGACCAAACGACCACCACTCAGTCCACAGTAGACACTTCCGCGACCCTCGAACCCCTCAAGGGCCTCTTCGCCGACGGCGTCCTCCCACCCGACCTGCTCACCAAGAAGCACGGCATGTCCAACGCGCTCGTCGTCTCCGGCGCGCACACCGACACCGGCAACCCGATCGCCGTCTGGGGCCCGCAAACCGGTTACTTCGCCCCGCAACTCCTGATGCTGCAAGAGCTCAACGGCCCGGGGCTGCGCGCCCGCGGCGTGTCGTTCGCCGGCGTGTCGATGTACGTGCAGCTGGGTCGTGGCGTCGACTACTCGTGGAGCGCGACCTCGGCCGGCCAGGACATCACCGACACCTACGCCGTCGAGCTGTGCGACCCGTCCGGCGGCGCGCCGACCGCCGACTCCCTGCACTACCGCTACCACGGCCAGTGCCTGCCGATGGAACGCCTGGAGCGCAAGAACTCCTGGAAGCCGACCGTCGCCGACCCGACGCCCGCCGGCTCGTACACGCTCGTCATGCACCGCACCAAGTACGGGCTCGTGCAGAGCCGGGCGAGGGTCGACGGGAAGTTCGTCGCCTACGCGTCCCTGCGCTCCACCTACCTGCACGAGGTCGACTCGATCGTCGGGTTCCAGGAGTTCAACGACCCCGACGCGATCAAGTCGGCCGGCGACTTCCAGCGCGCCGCCGAGCACGTCGGCTACGCGTTCAACTGGTTCTACGTGGACTCGCGCGACACCGCGTACTTCAACTCCGGCGCGAACCCCGTGCGCAAGGCGACCGTCGACCCGCACCTGCCGGTCAAGGCCGAGGCCGCGTACGAGTGGGAGGGCTGGAACGCCGACCGCAACACCGCGACGTACACGCCGTTCGCGCAGCACCCGAACTCGGTCAACCAGGACTACTACATCAGCTGGAACAACAAGCAGGCGCTGGACTACTCCGCCGCCGGCTACGGCATGGGCTCGGTGCACCGCGGTGATCTGCTGGACGACCGCGTGCGGCAGCTCGTCGCCAACGGCAAGGTCACCCGCTCCTCGCTGACCAAGGCCATGGCCGAAGCCGCCGTCGCCGACCTGCGCGCCGAGCAGGTCCTCCCGGACCTGCTGCGGGTCATCGACACCGCCGCCGTCACCGACCCGGCGCTCGCCGCCGCCGTCACCAAGCTCCGCGACTGGCAGCGGTCCGGTTCGCTGCGCAAGGAGACCTCACGCGGTAGCAAGACCTACGCGCACGCCGACGCCATCCGGCTGCTCGACGCGTGGTGGCCGCGCCTGGTCGAGGCCCAGTTCAAGCCCGGCCTCGGTGACGCGCTCTACGGGCAGCTCACCCGTGCCGTCCAGATCGACGAACCGCCGTCGGACAGCCACGGCGCGGCGCCGCACAAGGGCTCGTCGTTCCAGAACGGCTGGTGGAGCTACGTCGACAAGGACCTGCGCGCCGTCCTCGGCGACACCGTGAACGGCGCCCTCGACGGTCGCTACTGCGGCGCCGGGAACGTCGCCGCGTGCCGCCAGGTGCTGCTGGACAGCCTCACCGCGGCCGTGGCGACCCCCGCGACCACCGTCTACCCCGGTGACGACTCGTGCGCCTCGGGTGACCAGTGGTGCGCGGACACCATCATCCACCGCGCCATGGGCGGCATCGCGCACGACAAGGTGAGCTGGCAGAACCGGCCCACCTACCAGCAGGTCGTGCAGTTCCCGTCCCGCCGCGGGACGAGCCTGGCCAACCTCGCCACCGGCGCCACCGCGACGGCCAGCAGCCACGAGCGCGGCTGGTACAGCTCGCCGCCCGCGAACGCGGTGGACGGCAAGGCGGACACCCGCTGGGCCAGCGACTGGTCCGACCAGCAGTGGTTGCAGGTCGACCTGGGCGTGACGCGGACCGTCGGCCGTGTCGTGCTGTCGTGGGAAGCCGCCTATGCCAAGGGGTATCGCATAGAACTGTCCACCGACGGTCAAACGTGGAAGACCGCTTACACGACTTCCGCAGGTGATGGTGGCCGGGATCTTGCGTCCTTCCCACCCGATGCGGCACGATTCGTACGAATGACGGGTATCCAACGGGCCACCGGATACGGATACTCGATTTACGAACTTGAGGTCTACGTCACGTAGACCGGCCCACAGGAAGACCCCGGTCCACCCCCAGGGACCGGGGTCTTCCGCTGTTCCGGGCCTGACCAGGCCTTACCGCCTCACGTTCTCACCGCTGCCCCTGCCCGCCGGCCCGCCCTGCCCGCTGCCTGTCCGCGGCCCCTGCCCGCCGGCTGACCCTGCCCTCGGCCCCTACCAGCGCGCTTTACCCGGCCACGAACAGGTAGTTGCGCACGCGATCGTCGATCCGCTCGACCTGCCGCCACGTGCCGCGGTGCCAGGCGTGCATCCGGTACCCGCGCTCGGCCAGCCAGTCCTGCACGTCACGGGCGCGGTAGCCGAAGCGCAGCACGTGCCGTTCCTCGATCTCCAGGAGAAGTTTCGGTCGAAACCTCTCGATGGTGTCCGCACCGCCTTGCAGCACGCGCAGTTCCGCACCCTCCACGTCGGCCTTGACGAAGTCCAGCCGGTCGATGGCGTTGGCCGCGCAGAACCGGTCCAGGGTGTCCGTGCGGACCAGGACCTCCAGGTGGTCGGTGAACTCGGCGTTGGAGCCCAACCCGTCCGCGCCCGCCGTCAGGAACGAGCGGCCGGTGACCGGTGTGCCGTGGCGGACGGGGACGCTCATCACCTCACGCCCCTCGCTGACGCCCAGCGCGACGGAGTGCCGCACCACGTTGCGACCCTCGCGCGGGCGCAGCAGGAACGACAGCGCCGGGTGCGCGAACACCAGCGGTTCGATGCTGTGCACCGTCCCTTGTGGACCGACGAGGCGGGACAGGGTGACGGTGTAGAGGCCGAGCGCCGCGCCGATGTCGACGCACACGTCACCGGGCCGCACCACCTCGCGCAGGCCGATCAACTCGGGTTCGACGAACGGCGTGAGCCGGGCGAGGACGCGCAGCGCACCGGCCACGGCCGCGCCACGCGCCTCGGTCAGGTTGTGGGTCACGCGTCCAGATTAGGGAATCCCGTCAGCGGCTTGGCCCCGTTCTGGTTCTGCTGCAGCTGCGGCGGCAGGCCGACCTGCTCGGCGAACTCCGCGGCGACGTTCGTGCCGCCGTAGATGCCGAGCGCTTTGGCCAGGTGGAGCCGGACGTCGGCGCGGTGGCCGTCGTCCAGGCGCGGTAGGGCGCTCTCGAAGGACGTGACGAGGGTGTCCGCCCAGTGCTGGTCCCGGCGCTGCGAGGCGATGCCGACGAGCTCGGCCAGGTGCCTGCTCAACGCCACCGCCTGCTCGACCTCGTAGCCGTTGCGGACGAGCCACCAGATCGTGGCGCTGGACAGGTCGGTCAGCACCTCGTCGCGCAGGTACTTGATCTCGGCCCGTTCGGCGTCCCGCTCGGCTTGGCGCATCGTGGTCGTCTGGAGCAGCTCGATGTGCTTGCGGGCCATCACCAGGTCGTGCTCGTCCACGCTCAGCTCCACACCGTCCGCGCGCGCCCAGACGTGCGTGCCCTCGACCTGCCGTTCCGCGGCCAGTTCCGCGCCGAGCTGGTGCTGGAGCGGGGCGTGGTGGACGAGCATCGCCCGTTCGGTGAGGGCCTTGGCGCGGTGGATGATGTCGTTGACGGCGGCGCTGCGCGGCGCGTTGTGCCGGACGCCCGTGGTCAGGTCGACCCGCCAGTGGATCGTCATCTTGGCGCGGAAGTCGAGCCCGTAGACGGCGCTCGGGAGCGGCGACTCGAACGGGTGCTCGTGCGAGGTCGAGGCCGGGACGAAGGTGTACTGCTCGGCGTCGGGGCGGGCACGGAGCCGCCGCCACCACGCGCCGATGGAGCCCAGCGGGCCGGGACGGAAGTCAGGCCAGGGTCGGCTGCTCATGGGATGGCTTTCGTCGGAGGGGATATGCCCCTTCTGTACCTGACCGGACCGACGCGGAACAGATGAGGTCCCCCACTTCGCCCGTACAGCCGATGCCCCGAGCCCCACCCCCTAACCCAAGGTGCACGCTCCTAGGCCCACCGAGTGACAACCCCACCACCGTGGGCCGGACCCACCACCCGGTAGGCTCACCCCCGCGCCCTCGTAGCTCAGGGGATAGAGCATCGGTTTCCTAAACCGTGTGTCGCAGGTTCGAATCCTGCCGGGGGCACTCACCTTTCGCCGGGTGAATCAGGCCCTGGCCAGCGGAAACGCGGCCGGGGCTTGATCTCTTTTAGGTCAGTCACCGTCAGCCGGAATCCGCCCCTGTTTGCCGGGGTCCGCGAAACCACCGCGAAACGGCCTGACCCCCTGGGTCGGGTTCCCCAGGGGGTCGCGGTGACGCCTGCGCTACTCGCCACCGAACAGCGCTTCAACCAGCTTGTTGACCTTCTCCCGCTGCCCGTCGATGCACTTCGCGTACACCTTGAGCAGCACGTCCACCGAGTGCCCCGCCCGCTCCGCCACCTCGGTGGCCGGGACACCACCGTTGAGCATCAGCGAGACTGCGGCGTGCCGAAGGTCGTACGGCCGCCCAGCCAGCGGAGAGGCCGCCTGAGCAGGCGTCAGGGCGTACCGGCGAGCCTCCTCCCACACTCGGTAATAGGTGGACGAGGACACGCCCCCTCCACCGGGTGAGCGGAACAGCCGCCCGTCCGGCCCCGCCCCGAACCGGTCGAGGTGGTCCCGCAGGATGCGGGCGAGCACCGGCGGGATCGGCACCGGTCGCACGTCCTTCACCCCACGGTGCTTCAGGCCACGCCGGTCGTGGACCTCCCCGGAGTCCGTCCACCGCTTCCCGGCCGCCGGACGCGACTCACCGAGCATGAGCAGGCCCCAGCCCTCCTCCGGCAGGGTGCAGTCGTCCTCACGGAGCCCCAGGCCCTCAGCGGGCCGAGCAGCCGCGTAGTAGCCGGTCGCGAAGAACGCCGCCAGGTGCGCGCCCCGATCCTGGTTCCGCCGCCCTACGTAGGTCACCGCAGTCGGCAGCCGCTCCACCTGGCCCGGGTTGGCCACCACCCGAGGGTCGACCTGGTCGACCACCTTCGTGACCTTGCGAGCGAACTCCGAGAACGACAACGAGTTCCGCCGCCGAAGCTCCGACACCGGCAACCCGGTCTCCACATCGAACGGTTCACCGTTGCGCGCCGCCTGGCTCAGCTCGGACAAGCGGCTAGTAGCCAGGGCCTTGGTCGCGTACCACTCCGAGTGCTCCCGCGTGTCCGTCCGCCACCGGACCGGATATGGCGAGGAAGTCCACCCGCTTGCACCGCAGCTCACCGTTGGGCAGCGAGAAGCACCGAGGCCCTTCCGCTGTGTACTCGGCCTTCCATCGACGCCGCTCCGCGACCACCCCGCAACAGCAGGCGTGGTCTTCAGGTCACCGGGCCGCACGTTGTCTTCGCCGGCTGAGCCCCGGCCAGCGGAAACGGGGCTCGATCTTTTCCGGGGCGGGCTTCGGCGGGTTTGGTACGGGCGCGAACGGCGGGAAGTCCCGGTGGCCGTCGTTCGATCGCCCGTCTGTGCAGCACCGGGATTGCAGCCGGGACAAAGGGTAGTGCGGCGGCGCGTGGCAGGCGAGGGGTTGTGACCGGCCCGGAGGGTGCTCCGGGCCGGTCATCGGAGAAGTAGGTCAGGACGTGCGCTTCAGGCGCCGGCCCAGTTCGGCCAGCAGTTGTTGATCCGTCAGATCACCCGGGTCGGGGGTGGTCACACCTCGCAGGTCGGCCTCCTCGGCGGTGATGAGCTTGGCGGCCACCATCACTTCCAGTGGGCTCATGCCGAACGCCTTGGCCACCACGCGGGCGGTGTCGAGGGTCGGGCGTTCGCCCTTCCGCCACGCGGTCAGCCGGCTCCGGTCGAAGCCCGTCTTCTCGGTCAGCTCTCCCGTGCTCATCCCGCGGTCGTCCATCTGCTTCTGGACGAAGTCCGACCAGGACGAGTCCGCACTCTCGGCTTTGGTCACGACGCCATGGTACGTGCGCGCACGCAACGTTCGTTGGGCACTCCCCCCAGGTGGCGCTGACCTGCACGTTGTCCTCACACAACGGCAGTTGCGCGCACAAAACGAACTCCCCTAACGTTGTGGCCTCACAACACGCGTTGGGTGTGCACAACACAAGGCTGGCCATGCCGTACACGATCAAGCTCCGCACCGATGCCTTCGCCAAATCCGCCCGCCTCGCCGGGTTCCGGTCCGACTACGCGCTCGCCAAGGCGATGGACGTCAACCGCTCCACGGTCGCGCGCGTCCTCGGCGGCGAGCTGCAACCCGGCGCGGCGTTCATCGGCGGCGCGTTGACGGCGCTCGCACCGATGCAGTTCGACGACCTCTTCGAGATCGTCGCCACCCAGCGGTGATGACGGTCCGTGGCGTCACGTCCCGCGCACGTGTGACCCGCCCCGCCGAGACTGTGCCACTTCAGCGGTGTGCGTGATCACCCGTTTGGTTGACACTCGTGTGATCAAGTGGAGCCGCACGGCGATGAGACCGGACAGGGACTCGGAAGGACGGCACGAGGTGAGCGACGAGCCACGGCACGCGGTCGCGCGGTTGCGCCAGGACCTGCGGACCAGCGGGCACGACGGGTTCGACGCGCACCGGGACGAGCTGCCGGCCGTCCTGCGCGACGCGCTGGCGGAACCCGAGGCGGCGGTCGCGCTGTTCGCCGACGTGTGGCCGGTGGTCCCCGCCGACACCGACGAGGCGTGGTCGCGCGGGCTGCTCGACCTCGGTGCCGAGCTGGCCGCCGCGCTGCCCACGTCCCTGCTGCTGGCCACGGGCTTCCGCCGCGCCGCGACGTCGTTACGCGGGCAGGGGGCACTTCGGCTCGCCGCCCTCGCGGGCATGCGCGAGCTGGCGATCCACCGCCTGCGCGACGACGACCCGGACGCGGCGGCCGGCGCGCTGCACGACCTGGCCGCCACCTACCGGGCCCAGGGCCGGATGCACAAGGTCGTCGGGTGCGCCGACGAGGTGCTGGAGCTGTACCTCCTGCACGGCGACCGACCAGGCACGGCGCGGGCGCTGGAGCACCTCGGCGCGCTGATGATCGAGGTCGGCCGGCACGACTCCGCGATCACGTACCTGTCCCGGGCGGACAGGCTGTTCGAGGACCTGGCCGACCCCGCCGGACGCGCGCGGTGCCTGCCCGAGCTGGGTCGGGCGCTGTGGCTGTCCGGCAACCGCGCCGAGGCGCACCGGCGGTTCAACCGCGCGCTCGCGCTGCTCATCGGCACCGACGACACGGCCGCCCAACGGGTGCGCGACCTGGTCGCCGAACTCCAGGCCGGGCCCCGGTCAGTCCCGGAACCAGTGCACCAGGGCGACGCCGACCTGGATCAGCAGGCCGACGACGAAGCGGACCCGGGGCAGGACGGGTGAGCGGTGCCGGCGGCAGGACTTCCTGTGGCAGCCGGCGCGGCGGCAGCGCGGGGACGGGTCGGGAGACGGTCGGTCGGGGGATGTGCTCATCGGTCTCGTCGTGTTCTTCCCGGTCGGTCAGGCGGTGGTGTCGGGGTGGTCGGCGAGCAGGCGCAGCACGTCCCGGCACAGGAACACCCGGCGGTAGGCGCGGGACTCCCACAGGACGAGGACGCCCAGCTCGACCAGGCGGGCGGTGAGGTCGGTGGCGGCCTTCGCGGTGATGCCGCAACGCACGCTCAACGACCGGTTGTTCACGACGGGGAAGCCGATCAGCTCGGCCGCCACGAGCGGCAGCTTCCCCTTGCGCGGCAACCGGACGGCGTACTGCGCGGCCAGCTCCTCCAGGTGGCCGATCAGCCGCAGCTGCGCCAACGCCTGGTCGCGCACGGCGGTGGCGAAGAACTCGACCCAGCGGTCCACCCGGCCGGTGTCGACCACGGCGCGGATCTGCCGCTGGTACTCGGCCAGGGCGGTGTCCAGCCACACGGACAGCGGCAGCACCTGGTCACGCACCAGCCCGCACCGCACCATCTCCAACGTGGAGAACGTGCGCGCGACGTGCCCGTTCGCCGTGGGGAACGGTTGCAGCACCTCGAGCTGGTAGTGCGCGAGCGCGATCTTGGCGATCCTCGGCTGCTCGTCCTCCTCGCGCACCCACGTCGACCACTGCTCCAGCAGCGCCACGAGGTGCGCGCCCGTCGCGGTCAGCAGGTAGGCCCGCTCGTCGCTGACGCCCAACCGGCCGGGCGCGTCGCGCAGCACGTCCTGCAAGCGGCGACCGGGCGTGCCGCCGGTCATGATCGCGGCCACCTCGGCGACCAGCCCGGCGTCGACCGCGGCACCCTCGCGGACCCGCGCCAGACCGTGCTCGCACGCCCGCAGGAACGGGGCCACCAACTGCGACGGCGCCGCGCTGTCCGTCGGCGGCGGATCTCCCTGGGACGCCAGCAGGTCCGCCGCGAACGTCTCGCGCAGTCCCATGGCGACCCCGGACAGCCCGGCTGAGCTGTTGGCGTCGCGGACCTGCGTCGAGCGGACGAGCGCGGGTCTGACGCCCAACCTCTCGGCGGCCTCGTCCAGCCGGCCGAGGGCGTGCTCGGCCTCGGCGCACCGGCGGTAGGTCGACACCGGCAGCTCCAGGTCGGAGGGCAGCGGCGGTGGCAGGTAGGCGCCTTCGCGCCGGAGAGCTTCGGGGATGCCGGGCATCAGGGGCACCGGCGACCACTGCCCTGGAGGCAGGGGACGGAAATTCATGGGCGGAACACTGGCACACCGACCAACGGCTTGGCAACGCATTCTCGACTGGAACTGAAGTTGCACACCCCTTCACTACACATCCATCCGGATACGACCGTTAGGCCAATTGAGCGATCCGCCCACCGGACCCCGAAAACTGCGGACTTCCACCACATCTTCCCAGCTCAAACCGCATAACGGCCAACCGGCGAAGATTCCCGCCGCCGCGACCGCAAGCTGCGGTATTCCACCCGGAGCGAACAAACCAGGAATTGATCACGCCACCACGTCACGGTCCGAAATGGACCACTGGTCTTGTCGAGAGGCAATTCCACCCGAAAGGGTGTCAGGCGCGTCACGACCTGCCAGGCACGCCCGTGGCACCACTCGGGCTTGCTGTGGTGCCACGAAGGTGCCATAGTGGTGCCATGGACTTGACGCCGTACGTCGACAACCTTCGCCGCGAACTCGCCACCGCCGCCGAGGCCGGTGGCGCGGAGGCACGGGCACTGGCCGAGCGACTCGTCGCCCCGCTGGAGTCGGCGGTCCGGTTGACGCTGCTCGAAGCCCTGTCCACGGCCGTGGACGAGATCACGCGGGACCTCGCGCCAGGGTCGGTCGACGTGCGGCTGCGCGGCCGTGACCCCGAGTTCGTCGTCACGGTGCCGGACGGTGCCACGCCGAGCCAGGATGATGCCACGGAGCTGCCACCGGTGGTGGCCGAAGAGGGCCCGGTGGCGCGGATCAACCTGCGGCTGCCCGAGCACCTGAAGCAGCGGGTCGAGGAGGCCGCGGGCCGGGAGGGCGTCTCGGTCAACGCCTGGCTGGTGCGCGCCGCCGCGGCCGGGCTCGGGCACGGCACCCGCACGTCCGGCCGCTCCACCTCCGCCCAGCGCTACACCGGCTGGGTCCGCTAGCAGCGCGAACACCGACCAGACCCGTTCCGAGGGGACAGCCATGCCTTCTTTCGCCACGCCCGAACCCATCACGCTCGACGTCGACGTCGTCGCCGGCCGGGTGCTCATCGCCGCGACCGACCGCGAGGACACCGTGGTCGAGGTCGAACCCGCCGACCCGGACAACGGCAAGGACGTCACCGCCGCCCAGGGCACCGCGGTCGACTTCGCCGCCGGCCGCGTCACCGTCAAGACGCCCCGGTCTCGCGGCATCTTCGGCAAGACCGGCTCGGTCGACGTGGTCGTGCGGCTGCCCGCCGGCTCGCACGTCGTCGCGCACGGCTCGCTCGCCGACTTCCGCGCCGAGGGGACGTTGGGCGAGTGCCGCTTCAAGACCTCCGCCGGCCACATCAGGTTGCAGGACACGGCCGCGCTCAAGGCCTCCACCGCCCACGGCGACGTGGCGGTCGAACGGGTCACCGGCCGGGCCGAGCTGTCGACCGGCTCGGGCGAGCTGCGCGTCGACCTGCTCGACGGCTCCGGCACGGTGAAGAACTCCAACGGCGCGACCCGCATCGGCGAGGTCACCGGCGACGTGAGGGCCGGCGCCGCGAACGGGGACATCGTGGTCGGCCGCGCCGGCGGGGACGTGCACGCCAAGACCGCCAACGGCCGCATCCGCGTGGACGAGGCCGTGCGCGGCTCGGTGGTCATGGAGACCTCGGCCGGCGAGGTGGAGATCGGCATCCGCGAGGGCACTGCCGCGTGGCTGGACGTGCGGTCGGTCGCCGGGCGCGTGCGCAACGAGCTGACCAGCGCCGACGCCCCGGGTGACGCCGAGGAGCGGGTCGAGGTGCGCGCCCGCACCTCCCTTGGCGACATCGTCATCCACCGCGCCTGAACAAGCACAACGCGCGTAAGACACAAATTCATTGGGGGACAAGACAATGTGGGACACCAACCCGCAGCAGTTCTGGCTGCGCGGAGAACGGCCCGAGCACGCCGTGGCGTACGACGAGCAGCTGGGCTTCTGGAACGTCTACGGCCACCCGGAGTCCGTCGAGGTGCTGGGCGACTGGGGCCGGTTCTCGTCCGACGTCACCCGGCTGTTCCCGGCGACCGACGAGTCACTGACCGAGGGCAACATCATCCAGCTCGACCCGCCGGCGCACCAGAAGCTGCGCCGCCTGGTCGGCCACGCGTTCACGCCGAAGGTCGTGGCCGACCTCGAGACCCGCATCACCGGGCTGACCCACGAGCTGCTCGACCACGTCACCGGCGGGGAGTTCGAGCTGGTCCGCGACCTCGCCTACCCGTTGCCGGTGATCGTGATCGCCGAGCTGCTGGGTGTGCCGGGCAGCGACCGCGACCTGTTCAAGGTGTGGGTCGACAAGCTCTTCGAGCGCTCCAACCAGTTCTCGCTCAAGGACGACGAGGCCAAGCAGCGGGAGGAGCTGCGCGACGGCGTCGAGTCGATGCGGCCGCTGCTGGACTACCTGGGCGAGCACGCCGCGCAGTGCCGCCGCAGCCCGCGCCCCGGCCTGCTCAACGACCTCGTCCAGGCCGAAGTGGACGGTGAGCGCCTGACCGACGCGCAGGTGGTGAACTTCGCCGCCGTGCTGCTGGTGGCGGGCCACATCACGACCACCATGCTGCTCGGCAACACCGTGCTGGCCCTGGACGCGCACCCGGACCAGTTCGCGGAGGTCCGCGCGGACCGGGCGCTCGTGCCGTCCGCCATCGAGGAGTCGCTGCGGTTCCTCACCCCGTTCGCGGCGGTCGCGCGGGTCACGAACAAGCCCGAGGTGCTCGGCGGCGTCGAGATCCCGGCCGACCAACTGCTGATGCTGTGGGTCGGCGCGGCCAACCGGGACCCGCGCCGGTTCGTGAACCCCGACGTCCTCGACGTCACCCGCGACCCCAACCCGCACCTGGGCTTCGGCCGCGGCGTGCACTTCTGCCTCGGCGCGCCGCTGGCCCGGCTCGAAGGGCGGCTCGCCCTGAACGTCCTGCTGGACCGCTTCCCGCGGCTGCGCACCGATCCCGACCGGCGGCCGACGTTCATGGCCTCCCCCAACCTCACCGGCGTGCAGACCCTGCCGCTGCTCACCGACTAGGAGACGACTCATGGCGATCACGGCCACCGGTCTGCGCAAGTCCTACGGCGACCACGTCGTGCTCGACGGCCTGGACCTGCGGGTCGAGCCCGGCACGGTGTTCGCGCTGCTCGGCCCCAACGGCGCGGGCAAGACGACCACCGTGCAGATCCTGTCCACCCTCATCACCGCCGACGGCGGCCGGGCCGAGGTCGCGGGCCACGACCTCGCCCGCGACCCCGCCGGTGTCCGCGCGGCCATCGGCGTCACCGGCCAGTTCTCCGCCGTGGACAACCTGCTCACCGGTGACGAGAACCTGCGCCTGATGGCGGACCTCGCCCACCTCGACCGCCGCGAGGGACGACGCCGCACCTCACGGCTGCTGGAGCAGTTCGACCTGGTCGAGGCGGCGAAGAAGCCGGTCTCCACCTACTCCGGCGGCATGCGGCGACGCCTGGACCTCGCGATGACGCTGGTCGGCCGGCCCCGGCTGGTCTTCCTGGACGAGCCGACCACCGGCCTGGACCCGCGCAGCAGGCACGCCATGTGGGAGGTCATCCGCGGCCTCGTCGCGGACGGCGTCACGATCTTCCTCACCACCCAGTACCTGGAGGAGGCCGACGAGCTCGCGGACCGCATCGCCGTGCTCAACGGCGGCCGGCTGGTCGCCGAGGGCACCGCGGACGAGCTGAAGCGGCTGATCCCGGGCGGGCACGTGCGGTTGCGGTTCGCCGACGCGCACACGCTCGACCTCGCCGCCAAGGCGCTCGGCGGCTCCTCGCGCGACGACGCGAGCCTGACCCTGGACGTTCCGGGCGACGGTGGCGTGCACCAGTTGCGGGCCCTGCTCGACCGGCTGGACGACGCCGCGCTCGACGTGCAGGACCTGTCCGTGCACACGCCGGACCTCGACGACGTCTTCTTCGCCCTCACCACCGAGAGGACCGCACGGCGATGAGCACCCTGGCCATCCGCGACACGACCACCATGCTGCGCCGCAACCTGAGGCACATGCAGCGCTTCCCGATGATGTCGATCGGCGCCCTGGGCATGCCGGTGCTGATGATGCTGCTGTTCGTGCACGTGTTCGGCGGCTCGCTGGACACGACGATCCCCGGTGGCGCGTCCTACGTGGACTACCTGGTGCCGGGCATCCTGGTGATGTCGGTCGGCGCCGGCGCCGCGTGGACGTCGGTGAACATCAACACCGACATGGGTGAGGGCGTGATCGCCCGGTTCCGCACCATGGCGATCTCCCGCTACTCGGTGCTGACCGGTCAGGCGCTGAGCAGCCTGCTCAACACCCTCGTCAGCCTGGCGCTGGTGATCGGCGTGGCGCTGCTGAACGGGTTCCGGCCGGCGGCGGGCCTCACCGGCTGGCTCGCCGCGGCCGGGCTGCTGGTGCTGATCGCGGTGGCGTTCACGTGGCTGGGGATCGCCTTCGGCCTGGGCGCGAAGACGGTCGCCGGCGCCAACTCCGCCGCGCTGCCGCTGCAGTTCCTGCCGTTCGTCAGCAGCGCGTTCGTGCCGACGGACACGATGTCGAGCGGGCTGGCGTGGGTTGCCGAGCACCAGCCGTTCACGCCGATCACCGACACCCTGCGCGGGCTGCTGATCGGCACGCCGATCGGCGACAGCGGGTACTGGGCGGTCGGCTGGTGTTTGGTGCTCGCCGGCCTCGGTCATACCAGGGCCCGGGTCCTCTACAACCGCGACCCGGCGCGCTGAGCCGTCCCCGCAAGACCCCGCCTCCGTGAGGGGCGGGGCCTTGCCACGTCCTGGGTCGAACGCCTGTTCGATCCGTCCACAACTGGGGACAACCCTGTGGACAACTCAGTCCTGCCTGGTCAGGGCCTGTGCATGGGTGAGCAGTTCGTCCACCGACCACTGGTCGTAGGCGTGTTGTCCACGCTTCTCGGCGACGACAGCGCCGTTCGGCGCGATCAGGAAGTCCGCGGGCAGGCCGAGCCGGCCACCCTCCGGCTTGGGCAGCGGGCGACGGCCGCGCAGCACCGGGCCGAGGTCGCGCACCACACCCCGCACGATCGCGCCCCACGCGCGCGGGTCGAGCACCGATCGCGGCGCGGACTCGACGCCGAACTCCACGTACAGCCGCTTCTCCGGGTCGCCGACCACGGCGAACGGCAGGTCGGCCGCGTGCGGGCGCAGTTCCGCGTCCGACGAGTGGAACACGACCACCTCGGTGATGCCGTGCGAGGTGATCTCGTCGTGCCGCTGGACGATCGACCTCAGGTGCAGGTTGCACACCGGGCAGCCCGCGAAGCGGCGGAACTGCAGGTGCACCAGGTTGCGCGGGTCCGGCACCCGCACCGCGCCGCCGAGCACGGTCTGCCACTCACGTTGGCCGACGTTCACGTTCTCCCCCAAGGGTGTCGTAAGCGTGCGCTGTACGCTTACCCAAGTTATGCGCGTAACTTGTACGCTGTCAAGCGCCATGCCACGCCCCAAGTCGCTCACCGCGGCCGCGCTCGCCGCCGCCACGCTCGCCGTCCTGGACCGGGACGGCCTGGCCGCGCTGTCGATGCGCGCCGTCGCGGCGGAGCTGGGCATGGGCACGATGTCGCTGTACCGGTACGTCGCCGACCGGGACGAGCTGGAGGCCCTCGCGGTCGAGCACGTCGTGTCCACCGTGGACACCGTGCCGCCGAAGGCGTTGTGGGACAAGCAGATCGCCGTGCTGGTCGAACGGGTCCGCACGGCGGTCGCCGCGCACCCCAACGCCGTGCCGCTCACGATGGCGCACCGGCACCGGTGCCCGAGCCTGCTGCGCTGGGCGGAGGCCGTGCTGGGGGTGCTCACCCGGGCGGGCTTCACCGGGGAGCAGCGGGTGATCGCCTTGCGCGCGCTGCTGAGCTACCTCATCGGCGCGATCGAGACCGAGCACCGCAGCCCGCTGTCGGGGCTGGGCACCGACGCCATGGCCGGGATGGACGAGGAGTACCCGCTGCTGGCCGAGACCGCCGCCACCGCGCGCACGATCACGCGGGACATCGAGTTCCGCCGCGGCCTGGACGTGGTGCTCAGCGGCCTGCGCCGGCCGTGAGACCGGCGGTGTTGCCGACGCGGAGACCGAAGCCGACCTCGGTCTCCGCGCCGAAACGCGACGAACACGGAGTTGCGCTCCGAGCGTGGCGTCGACGTCTTCCGGCGCGGAGTCGACTCCCGCTGCGTCTCCAGGTCAGGTTCGCCGATGAGAGGGCTCTCCCCTCTCGTCCCGTCCGCCACCGCGGCGCGGACGGGAAGCTTTCACGGTGTCCGCTCGTCGTCGTCCGGCAGGTCGAGCAGCTCTTCGAGCACGTGCGTGGCGGGCCCGTGCCGCCGCCACGAGAAACGGCTGGGCGACAGGACGTTCACCTCGTCGGCGGGCATCCGCATCGCCACCGCGTCGTCCTCGGTGTGCAGGCGCACGACGTCGATCACCGCGTCGTGGGCCCGCACGCCGACCACCGCCGCCAGCTCTCCCCTGGCGTCGCGCGGGTGCAGGAACTGGAACCCGCGCGCGATCAACTCGCGGAGCTGGAACGTCGTCCGCGAGGAGTGGTCAGTCGACGAGGTCATCGAACTCCCCGTCCCGGGCCCCGGCCACGAACGCGGCCATCTCCGCTCGCGTGTAGACGAGCGCGGGACCTTCGGGGAACCGGGAGTTGCGCATCGCGATCTCGCCGCCGTCGAGCACGGCGAACTCCACGCAGTTGCCGATCGCGTCGCTGTAGGAGCTCTTGGTCCACGTGACGCCGTTCAGGTCGGCCGCGGACATGCCGTTGTGAACCTCGGTGGCCATCGACTCACCTTCCAAGCAGTGATGCATCTGCACGTGCATCCGGTTGTGCACGGACCGTAGCACCGGGCGGTGCACGGGTAAATGCACGTGCAGATGCGGAGCGTGAATCCCACCCGGTCGGACGACAGCTACAGCTCGGCCCGCCGCTTGGCGAGCATCTGCCGGCTCCGGTCGGGCGTCTCGGCGTCCACCGTGAGGCGGTCGAAGACCCGGCTGTAGATTTCCAGCTCTTCGAGTTTGTCCAGGTAGAGGGCACCGGCGAGATGTTCGAGGTACACGATGTCCGGCAGGTCGGGCTCGCCGAACCGGAGCATGGCGAAGGGTCCCTTGGCGGCGTAACCGGCCAACGGGAACGGCACTATCTGGAGGGTGATGGGCCCGTCCTTGGTCACGCTGAGCAAGTGGTCGAGCTGGTCCAGCAGGACCTGACGGCCGCCGATCGCCCGGTAGAGGACCGATTCGTCGATGACGGCCCACACTCTCGGTGCACCCGGTCGGGCCAGGATCTTCTGCCGCTGCATCCGCAGCGACACCCGCCGCCGCACGTCCGGCGTCACCAGCTCCGCCCGGCCGTGGCTCGCGATCGCGGTCGCGTACGCCTCGGTCTGGAGCAGGCCGGGCACGAACTGCGTCTCGTAGATCAGGATCCGCGAGGCCGCCTCCTCCAGGCCCACGTAGTCCTGGAACCAGTCGGGCATCAGGTCGGTGTAGCGGTTCCACCAGCCCGGCTCGTTCGACCGGCGGACCATGTCGAGGAACTTCGCCCGCTCGGCGGCGTCCTCCACCCCGTACATGGTGAGCAGGTCGTTGACGTCGCGTTCCTTCAGGCCGACGCGGCCCAGCTCCATCCGGCTGATCTTCGACTCGGAGCCGCGGATGTTGTAACCCGCGTCCGCACGGGTGATCTCGGCGGCCTCGCGCAGCCTGCGCAGCTGGGCGCCGAGCACGATCCGCAGGGCGGTCGGACCGCTGTCCCGCTCCGGCGCGGACTCGTCCTTCGCCATCGCCGATCCTCCCGACCGTCGTGCCTGTCCCACCCGAACAGCGGTTGCGCCCGAGGAGGGCCGAATCGCATCGTCACTGAACGTACACCCATGATCTTGCCCGGTCAGTGGCACGAGGCTCACTCGCGCATTGAGCCCATACCCTTACGCTGACCGGACTGTGACGCGGTGCACACAACATCACTCCCACCCCCGTAATGCGAGGTCACCACAATGCCGGGTACGTCCTCGGACGCCGCCGCCCCCGTCTACATCGACACCACCAAGGCCAGCATCGCCAGGGTCTACGACGCCTTCCTCAACGGCAAGGACAACTACGAGATCGACCGGGAAGTGCTGCGGCGCGTGCAGCAGGTCGCGCCGGAGGCGACCACGTTGGCCGTGGACAACCGCAGCTTCCTGATCCGCGCCACCCGGTTCGTCGCGAGCCAGACGGGGATCGACCAGTTCCTCGACTGCGGGTCCGGCCTGCCCACCGCGGAGAACACGCACCAGGTGGCCCAGCGGATTAACCCGGATGCCCGAGTCGTGTACGTCGACAACGACCCAGTGGTACTGGCGCACGGCCGCGCGCTGCTGGAGGAGAACGACCGGACGCACTTCTCCGCCGCCGACATCTTCAACCCGCGCGAGATCCTCCAGGACGAGGTCGTGCGCAAGCACATCGACTTCGACGAGCCGGTGGCGCTGTTCCAGATGGGCACGCTGCACCACTACAACGGGGAGTCGCCCACGTCGGCCGAGATCATGGCCGAGTACATCGAGGCGCTGCCGTCCGGCTCGTACGTGGCGATCTCGCACTTCCTCGACCCCGAGACCGAGGAGCACTCGGCCATCGCGCGGCGGATGGAGCACACGTTCCTGCACTCGCCCATGGGCAGCGGGCGGTTCATCACGAGGCGGGAGATGCTGGAGCTGTTCCACGGCCTGGAGCTGGTCGAGCCGGGGCTCGTGATCTGCGCGGACTGGTGGCCGGACGGGCCGCGGCTCAAGGAGCTCGACGCGGTGAGCTACTGCATCGCGGGTGCGGTGGGCCGCAAGCCCTGACGCCGTCGCACGCGGCGGTGGTGGACGAGGGGGGAGTCCTCGCCCACCACCAGTTTGCGCGCGCGTTCAGCCCGTCCGGCGGAAGAAGTCGACCAGCACCGGGACCGTCGCCTTCGGCTTGACCATGTGGGTCTGGCCCGGGAGCACGGTCAGCTCGCCCTGCGGCAGGGCGGAGGCCAGGTGCCGCTGCGCGTTGCGCAGGTACTCGGGGCTCTTGCCGCCGGCGATCACCAGCGCGGGCAGGTCCGCGCCGGACCACCGGTCGGCGGGCGGCGGCGTGCCGCGCTGGAGCTCGCCGGTCAGCGCGAAGTCGTGGGGCAACGTGTGCGCGACGGCCTTGATCCTCTTCCACATCGGCAGCAGCGGCATGACCGCGATGAAGAAGCCGGGCGTGCCGACGTACCGCATGAACAGCTTGATCGCGTCACCCCGGCGGCCCTCCCCGATCGCGCGCTCCACCCGGTCCGGCAGGTCGGCGGGCATCGGCTCGCGGGTGCCGTCGACGATCATCGGCGACTCGTAGACCGCGATCCGCTCGGCGTTCACGCCCCGGTGCGCCGCCTCGGCGACCAGCGTGCCGCCCGACGACATGCCGAACAGGTGAGCCGAGCCGCCCGCCTCCTCGACCAGCGCGGCGATGTCCTCGACCTCGCGCTCCACGTCGTGCGGCGCGGTGCCGCCGCCGCTCTCGCCCCGGCCGCGCCGGTCGTAGGTGTAGACGGTGAAGTGCTCGGACAGCGGCTCGGCCAGGCTCTTGGCCGGTCCGAACGCGCGGTAGCACATCGCGCCGTCCACGATGATCAACGCTGGACCGGACCCGATGCGCGTGAACGCGATCGCGGTGCCGTCCTTGGAAACGACCTGTCCCATGTGCTCGGTCCTTCAGCTCTCGGTGCGCAGCTTGGCCGCGACGGCGGAGGCCCACAACCAGGCCACGACAGCCGCGCCGTACAGCAGGGTGGTTCCGGTTTCGGTGCCCATGAAGGGCATGGGCGTCAGCGACAGCACTCCCGCGGCGACGCTCGCCCGCGCCCACGGGCCGCTCAACTTCCGCGCCAGCAGGAAGAAGGACGCCACCAGGGCGGGGAAGGCGACGAAGAACGCCACGCCGTGCAGCACGCCGTGCCACGACAGCTCGGGTGCCCGGCCCTCCGGCGCGCCGGCCGGGAAGCCGAACGCCGGGTCGGCCACGAACACGCCGCCGCCGATCATGCCGATCGCGAAGACTGCGGTCAGGACCGGGACCACGCGGCCGACCTTCCCGGTGCGGCGCAGGCCGACCGCGGAGGCCAGGAACAGCAGTCCACAGAGGACGAAGTTCGCGATCTGGAGCCAACCGCCGTCGCCGAGCGAGAGGAAGCTGAACGGGTGGCGGGCCAGGTCGAAGCCCTCGCGGGTGAACGCCTGGGCGAAGCCGGTGACGAGGTAGAGCGGGCCGGCGAGGACACCGCAGCCGAGGAGCAGCCCGGTGGTCCGCGTGCCGTGGTGGCGCAGGGTCGTCATGCGAGGTTCCCCAGCCAGGTCGACCAGGTCCGCTCGTCGCGGTGGTCGTCGGCGAACACGTGGTGCATGGCGATCACGCCGCCGGTGATGCCCTGGAAGAAGCGGTACAGCGCGTTCTCGGTGCGGATGCCGACGGTCTGGGAGTTGGTGAAGTAGACGACGCCGTGCTCACCGTCCAGCGCGACCTCGTCACCGGTCTTCGGCGCGTGGTCGAGGCCGAGCTCGCGACCCAGCCGGGACCACAGCGCGGTCCAGTCCGCGACGGGCGGGCCGAAGGCGGTCAGCGGCCGGGCCGTGCGGCCGGCGAAGTGGCGCAGGTAGGTGATCAGGGTCTGCCAGAACATCTCGCCGCCCGCGGTCATGGCCTCGTACTCGTCCTCCCAGTCGTCGCCGGGCAGGAAGCCGCTCGCGACCATGCGCAGGACCGTGCTGCCCTGCTCGCGGGCCTCGACCAGGAACTCGTAGGCGACGAACCGGCCGTCCGGCTCCTTCTCGCCGCCGTAGGCCAGGCGCTTGCCCGGTTCCCAGGCGATGATCGGGTGGGCGGGCCGGTAGTCGCCGAACGCCTGCCGGATCACCGCGCCGGGCTCGACCTCGTTGGCTCCCATGAACCAGGAGTCGATGCCGGGGCCGGTGGCGATGGCCTCCCAGACCTGCTCCGGCGTGACGTCGTCGAGCTCGACCTCGTTGACGCCTTCGAACGCGTGACCCATCGTCACTCCTTGGGGATGCTGGGGTGGACGGCGACGATGACGCGGTGCGCGCGCCCGCCGGCCGCGGATTCGTCGTGGTACTTGGCGACCAGGGCGGTCACGGCGGTGGCCAGTTCCTCGGCGAACGCCGAGCGGTCGGCGGCGGTGGCGAAGCGGACCTCGCCGTCCAGCGCGAAGGTGGCGACCTTCTTGTCGGCCTTGGCCGCCCCGGTGATGAGGTTGCCGACGTCGCGGACCAGCCGTGCGGCGACGGCCAGGAGCCAGCGGGCGGACAAGCGGTCGGGCGCGCGTTCCGGGTCGGGTTGGACGGCGGCCAGCGCCGTGGGCGAGATGACGTAGGACGCGGCGGTGGCGCGCATGATCCGTTCGGTCATGTTGCCCTTGCGGCGTTCCTCGGCCAGTTCGACCAGGCCGTGCTGCTCCAGGGTGCGCAGGTGGTAGTTGACCTTCTGCCTGGGCAGCCCCACCTTGGCCGCCAGCGTGGTCGCCGAGTTCGGCTCGGCCAACTCGGCCAACAACCTCGCCCGCACCGGGTCCAACGACACCTCGGCCACCGCCGGGTCCTCGATCACTGCCACGTCCAACATGGCCCAACCCTCTCACCGACAACAAACCCTGTCAAGACAAACCTTCTTGTCGGCGCGCGTGTCGAACGCTCAGGCCCCGCGTGTCGAACACTCAGGTCGGGCGTGTCGAACGCTCAGGACCCCCGAGTTCCACGTTCAGGCGCGCCGGCGCGGTCCTGAGCGTTGAACTCGGGGGTCCTGGAGGTTCGACACGCCCGGCTTGGAGGTTCGACACGCGAGGCCTGGAGGTTCGACACGCGCGGTTGTGCGTGGTTGGTGCGGTGGTTGTCAGTGGGGGTGGGGACGGTGGGGGCATGGGGAAACAGCGGTGGTACCGGCGGCCCTGGGTGGCGCCGTTCGGGTTCTTGGTGTTGGTGTTCGTGGCGTTCTCGTTGCCGCCCTACTTGACGTTGGACCCGGCGTTGTCGCGGGTGCCGAAGCCGGAGGGGTACGCGTGGCACTACCCGGTGCTGGTGGCGCACGTCGTCTTCGGGTCGGTGGCGATCCTGACCTGCGTGCTCCAGGTGTGGCCCTGGTTCCGGCAGCGGCACCCGGTGGCGCACCGGCGGGTCGGGCGGGTCTACGTGTTCGGCGGGGTGCTGCCTGCCGGGGTGATGGCGCTGGCCATCGGCGCGGTCTCGCCGTTCGGGCCGCTCAACCAGATCGGCAACGTGCTGATGGGCTCGCTGTGGCTGACGTTCACCGCGGTGGGGTTCCGGATGGCGCGGCAACGCCGGTTCGTCGACCACCGGCGGTGGATGGTCCGCAGCTTCGCGCTCACCGCGTCGATCATGAGCAACCGGATCTGGGCGGTCGTCGCCGCGCTCACGCTGTCGCCGAAGCTGGACACGACGTTCGGCGGCAGCGAGGTGGCGTTGCTCCAGGCGATCTCCGGGACGGCCGCGTGGCTGGGCTGGGTGGTGCCGCTACTGATCGCCGAGTGGTGGCTGGAGCGGGGTGACGCGCGGAAGCGCCGTGACCGGGCGAAGGACCGCGAGGACAGGAGGGAGAGGCAGCCGGTGGCGGGGTGAGGTCAGAGCGGGAGGCGGTTCGGGGACTGCTCGAAGTCGAGCAGGTGGCGCTTGCGCTCCAGGCCGCCGCCGTAGCCGGTGAGGTCGCCGTTCGCGCCGACCACGCGGTGGCACGGCACGATGATCCCGATCGGGTTGCGACCGTTGGCCAGCCCCACGGCCCGCGCGGCCGAGGGGCGGCCCAGGCGTTGCGCCAGCTCCCCGTACGTCACCGTCTCCCCGTACGGGATCTCGACCAGCGCCCGCCACACGGTGCGCTGGAACGGCGTCCCGATCGGGTCGAGCGGCAGGTCGAACACCGTCCGCGTGCCGTCGAAGTACTCGGCGAGCTGCGTGATCACGTCCCCGAACGGCGAGGGGTCTTCAGGGCCGAACGCGTCGTCGGACGGCCGGTGCCGCTGGTCGGTCATGTACAGCCCGGACAGCACGTCGTCGTGCGCGACCAGCGTGAGCGGTCCGACGGGACTGTCGACCGTGGTGTGGGTCATGGGGTGGGACGTCCTTTCAGGCGGGCAGCCGGTTGACCGCGTGGTCACCGGTGGCCCAGAGGTACTGGACGGCGTACGCCCGCCACGGGCGCCACGCCTGGGCCCGCCGCACCAGGGCGGCGGGCGTGTCGGGCAGGCCGAGTGCCCGCGCGGCGACGCGGATGCCGAGGTCGGTGGGGGTGAACGCGTCCGGGTCGCCCAGCGCCCGCATGGCGATCACCTCCACCGTCCACGGCCCGAACCCGGGCAGCGCCAGCAGGTCGGCCCTGGCCTTGTCCCAGTCCGCGCCGACGCCGAGGTCGAGCGAACCGTCGGCCAGCGCCTCGACCAGCGCCCGGAACGCGGTCTTGCGGGCCTGCGGCATCGCCAGCACGGCCGGGTCGAGCGCGGCCAGCTCGGCGGGTGTCGGGAACAGGTGCGTCAACCCGTGGTCGGTGATCGGCTCGCCCGCCGCGAGCACCAGCCGGCCCGCGTGGGTGCGGGCGGCGGCCGTGGAGACCTGCTGCCCGAGCACGGCCCGCACCGCGAACTCGGCGGCGTCCACGGTGCCGGGCACCCGTCGGCCGGGAGCCGCGTCGACCAGGGGCGCGAGCAGCGGGTCCGAGCGCAGCTGCTCGTCCACCGCCACGGGGTCGGCGTCGAGGTCGAGCATCCGGCGGCACCGGGCGATGGCGATCGACAGGTCGCGCAGGTCGCTCAACGCGAGCTTGCACGCCACGTGGTCGTCCTGCGGCGTCAGCGTCACGACGCCGTGCCCGTGCGGCAGCCGCAACGTCCGCCGGTACGCGCCGTCACGCCACTCCTCCACCCCCGGCACGCCGGTCGCGGCGAGGTGGCCGAACAGGTTGTCCGGCCGCAGCGGCGCGCGGAACGGCAGCCGCAGCGACAGCACGCCCGGCGTGTCGACGGAGGGACGCCTGCGGGTGCGCAGGTCGGTCGGCGACAGCGCGAACACCTCGCGCACGGTCTCGTTGAACGCCCGCACGCTGGCGAACCCGGCGGCCAGCGCCACCTCCGCCATGGGCAGCGCGGTCGTCTCGATCAGCAGCCGGGCGGTCTGCGCGCGTTGCGCCCTGGCCAGCGCCAGCGGTCCCGCGCCCAGCTCGGCCAGCAGCAGCCGTTCGACCTGGCGCACGCTGTAGCCGAGGCGGACGGCGAGCCCCGGCACGCCCTCGCGGTCCACCACGCCGTCGGCGATCAGCCGCATGGCCTTGGCGACCGAGTCGGCGCGGTGGTTCCACAGCGGGGAACCCGGCGACGCGTCCGGGCGGCATCTCTTGCAGGCCCGGAATCCCGCTTGTTGGGCCGCCGCCGCACTCGGGTAGAACCGCATGTGCTCGACCTTCGGCGGCACCACGGGACAACTCGGGCGACAATAGATCCGGGTGGTCAGGACGGCGGTGAAGAACCAGCCGTCGAACCGTGCGTCTTTCGACCGCACGGCCCGGGCACAACGTTCCGCGTCTTCGTGCACGGCACCAGCATCGGTCAAAGCGCGGCCCGGTGGCCGGCGGAAATGCGACATGGACGGAAAGGGCGCGTACCCGGTCGCGCCGCACCTCGCTGTGCGACGTACCGGTGGCACGGCGGCGCACCCGGAACGGTCACCGGCTAGTGGTGCGCCGGTGCGGCGATCCTGGCCAGCAGGTCCAGTCTCACCTCGGCCCGGTCGCGTCCGCTCGCGTCCAGGACCGTCCTCAGGATCGGGCAGACCCGTGCTTCACCGGGGACACCCCGGTCCTCACGGGCCGTGACCGGCGGACGGGTGGTCCGCCCCGGGTCAACTCCGCTCGGCATGGCAGGTCGCCGCACCGTTCCACCGACCAGGCCGGTTCGGCGCGCACCGCTGAGAAGACCCCCAGGACCCCTCAGCGTGCAACGAGCTGCCACTCGCGGTAGTTGCCTGCGAAACCACTTTGACCGGTCCCTTCGCACAACCTGTCGACGTCACCTGCAACGTCCGGGTCAGCTTGTCAGCGGAAGTCGTTAGGGTGGACCGACAAGGGCTCCACCGGTCGGCAAAAGACCTGTTCACGCGCTCACATCCGGTTTTCCGGTCCGGAACTGGGGATCTCTAGGAGGCACGCCGCGGATGGCTGGTTCCGGTCAGGGGTCGGGTCCCCGCGCCGTGTTCGCGGAGCGGTTCGCGCTGCTCTACGCCGAGGCGGGCGATCCGCCGCTGAAGAAGGTGACCGAGTCGGTCGCCCGCGCGCGGCGCACCGACGAGCGCGGCCGGCCGGTCCGGGCGACCGCCCAGCGGGTCAGCGACTGGCGTCGCGGGCGCAACGTGCCGGCCCGGTTCTCGGCACTCTCGGTAGTGCTTGAAATTTTGATCGGTGAGGCCCGGAAGTCCCGGCCGCAGCCGCCGGCGGCCGGGTTGTACGACCTCGACGCGTGGCGCGCGCTGTGGGAGGAGGCGCTGGCGAGCCCGGTGTCCTCACCCGACGACGAGGACCCGCCGAGCTCGGGCGAGATCGGCGTGTGCCCCTACCGGGGATTGGCCGCGTTCCAGCCCGAGGATTCCAGTTGGTTCTTCGGCCGGGAACGCAGCACGGCCGCGTTGGTGTCCCGATTGGGCAGTGCCGCGGAAACCGGCGGAATCGTGATGCTGGTCGGCGCCTCCGGCGCGGGTAAATCGTCGCTGGTGCGCGCGGGCGTCATTCCGTCCATTCGCGACGGCGCGCTGGCGGTTCCCGGCTCGACGAATTGGCCCTCGGTCGTCATCACGCCCGGCGCCGATCCGGTGAAGGAATTGGTCCGGCAAGTACCGGAATTGGCCGACATCCTCGACATGGCGCTCGCCCTGGACGGGATGGACCAGGACCTGGTGGCCTCCGGGCACGGGCCCGACACGTTCCTCGGGCAGACGCTGATGGGCGTGCTGCGGTTCGCCGCGCAGATCCGGGCGGCGTTCGCGGCCTACGCGGCGCGGCACGGCGGCGACCGCGTGGTGGTCGTGGTGGACCAGTTCGAGGAGGCGTTCACGCTGTCCTCGGACGAGAACCGGGTGCAGGTGTTCGTGCAGGCGCTGCACGTGGCGTGCACGCCCGCGGTGCCCGGCGGCACGGCGCCCGCAGTGGTGCTGGTGGGCGTGCGGGCCGACTTCTACGGCCGCTGCCTGGCATTCCCGGAGCTGGCCGACGCGTTGCAGGACCGGCAGATGGTGCTGGGCCCGATGACGTCCGCGGAGCTGCGGGAGGCGGTGTCGCGGCCCGCGAAGGCCGCGGGCCTGCAACTGGAGCCGGGGCTGATCGAGCTGATGCTGCGCGACCTGGGCGTGCGCAGCGGGCGGGCGCAGGCCAGGGCGGGCCAGGGCGCGTACGACGCGGGCGCGCTGCCGCTGCTGTCGCACGCCCTGCTGGCCACCTGGCAGCGCCGGGCCGCGGGCAAGCTGACCATCGCGGGCTACCGCTCGGCGGGCGGCATCCAGGGCGCGGTCGCGGCCACCGCGGAACGGGCGTGGGCCGACCTCGCGCCGGACGCCCAGCAGGCCGCGCGGCCGTTGCTGCTGCGGCTCGTGCGCGTCGGCGAGGACACCCAGGACACCCGCCGCCGCTCCACCCGGCACGAGCTGGTCGAGCAGGCCGCGAACCGGTCCGCGGGCGAGGAGGCGCTGGAGGTGCTGGCGCGGGCCCGGCTGGTCACGCTCGACGCGGGCTCGGTCGAGATCACGCACGAGGCGCTGTTGCAGGCGTGGCCGCGGCTGCGCAGCTGGATCGACCAGGACCGGGAGGGCCAGCTGCTGCGGCAGCGGCTGGAGGAGGACGCGGCGACGTGGGCCGCCCAGGACCGGGACTCGTCGCTGCTCTACCGGGGCGCGCGGCTGGAGACGGCGCGGCACTGGGCGGACGCGGCCGGGCCCGAGGGCCTGACCGGCACCGCCCAGGACTTCCTCGCGGTGTCCACCCAGTACCGCAGACGGGCCGCGTGGGGCAGGCGCGCGGCGGTGGCGTGCGTGGTGGTGCTCGCGCTCATCGCCGCCACGGCCGCCGTGCTGGCCGTGCGGCAGCGGGACGACGCGGTGTTCCGGCAGGTGGTGGCGGAGGCGGACCGGTTGCAGGAGTCCGACCCGTCGCTGTCGGCGGAGCTGGCCCTGGTCGCGCACCGGATGCGGCCCGACGACCGGGACGTGCAGACCCGGCTGCTGTCGACCCAGGCCACGCCGCTGGCGATCCCGCTGGTCGGGCACACCGGGCCGGTGTACCTGACCTCCTACTCCCCCGACGGGAGGTTCCTGGCCACGGCGAGCTACGACCAGACCGTGCGGCTGTGGGACCTGCGCGACCCGCAGGACCCCAAGCCGCTCGGCTCGCCGCTGCCCGGCCACCGCAGCTGGGTGACCTCGGCCGTGTTCAGCCCGGACGGCCGGACGCTGGCCACGGCGGGCGACGACACCACCGTGCGGCTGTGGGACGTCAGCGACCCGGAGCGACCGCGCTCGCTCGGCGAGCCGTTGCGCGGCGAGAACGGCACCGTCTACCTGCTGGCGTTCACGCCGGACTCGCGCACGCTGGTCACCGCCAACGGCGACCACACCGCGCGCCTGTGGGACGTGACCGACCCGACCGCGCCGCAGCCGCTGGGCGAACCGCTCGGGCGGCACACCGGGCAGGTGCGCGCGGTCGCGTTCAGCCCGGACGGCGCGCTGCTGGCCACGGCGGGCGACGACCGGACCGTGGCGTTGTTCGACGTGCGCGACCCGCGCCACCCCGAGCCGCTCGGCGAGCCGATCGCCGCGTTCGACCACACCGTGCACTCGCTGGCGTTCAGCCCGGACAGCCGCCTGCTCGCGGGCGGGAGCGACGACCACAGCGTGCGGCTGTTCGACCTGGCGGACCCGGCGTCGCCGAAGCCGGTCGGCCGGCCGCTGACCGACCACACCCAGGGCGTGTGGTCGGTGGCGTTCAGCCCGAACGGCCAGGTGCTCGCGGCCGCGGGCGCGGACGGCACCACCCGGCTGTGGAACATCACCGACCCGGCGCACGCCGCCCCTCTCGGCCGGCCGCTGAGCGGGCGCAACGGCATCGTGTACGCGGTGTCGTTCAGCCCGGACGGCCGCACCCTGGCCACCGGCAGCCAGGACTCGGTGGTGCGGTTGTGGTCGCTGCCGCAGGGCTTGCTCACCGGGCACTCGGCGCGCACCATCGGCCCCCGCTTCACCCCCGACGGCCACCACCTGGTGTCGGCCAGCGAGGACTCGTCGATCCGGGTGTGGGACACCTCCGACCCGGCCGAGCCGAAGCCGACCGCGGTGCTCTCGCACGGCGCGGGCGTGTGGTCGCTGGCGATGAGCGACGACGGCCGGACGCTGGCCAGCGTGAGCGACAAGATGGTGCGGCTGTGGGACCTCGGCGACCCGCACGACCCCAAGCCGCTGGGCGAGCCGATCGGGGTGGGCACCCGCTACAGCTCGCCGGTGGCGTTCCGGCCCGACGGGCGGGTCCTGGTCACCGGTTCGGACGACAACTCCGTGCAGCTGTGGGACCTGAGCGACCGCGAGCGGCCGAGACCGCTCGGGCAGCCGCTCGTGGGCCACGGCGGGTACGTGTACTACGTCGGGTTCACGCCGGACGGCAGGACGCTGGTCACGGCGAGCGCGGACCAGACCGTGCGGCTGTGGAACGTGGCCGACCCGGCCGCCGCCCAGCCGATCGGGCACCCGCTGACCGGCCACACCGCCGCGGTGCGGGCGGGCGACATCAGCCCCGACGGCCGCACCCTGGCCACCGCGAGCGACGACCGCACGATCCGGTTGTGGGACCTGACCACGCTCAACCGGGTCGAGCCGATCGGCGCGCCGCTGACCGGGCACGTGGAGGGGGTGGTGACGGTGGCGTTCAGCCCCGACGGGCGGACGCTGGCCAGCGGCGGCGGCGACCGCACCATCCGGCTGTGGGACGTGGGCGACCCGCACCGCCCCACCCACGTCGGACAGGTGCTGACCGGGCACGACGGCGGGTTGCGCGACATCGCGTTCAGCCCGGACGGCCACCGGCTGGCGTCCACCAGCTCCGACAGCACGGTCCGGGTGTGGGACCTGGACCTCCAGCACGTGATCACGCGGATCTGCGTCAAGACCAAGGGGGTGCTGCCGGAGGAGCGGTGGCGCGAGCACCTGCCGCAACTGGACTACGAGCCGCCCTGCCCCTGACCTGACCCCGAACCTCCCGGTGGTCCAGACCGCATCAGGCCGAGCCGGGAAGGCCGTTCGCTCATGGACTTCCGGTCGATCGTGACTACGTTCTACAGATCATGCGTTTACTTGCCAGGGTGGGGAGCCCCGAGGCGGCGATCACGGCGCTGACCGGGATCACCGCGCTCTACATGGGTCTCGTGGTGTTCGGCAACGTCACCGACTACGAGACCAACCACGCGTTCGTCCAGCACGTGCTGGCGATGGACACCACGTTCGGCTCGCCGAACACGTCGTGGCGGGCGATCACCAGCCCGACCGCCGTGACCGTCGCCTACCTGCTGATCATCCTGTGGGAGGCGGTCACCGCGCTGGTGCTGCTGGCCGGGTTGGCGGCGTGGCTGCGCGGGCGCGGGGAGGCGGCGCGCCGGCTGTCGTCCACGGGCTGGGTGATGCAGGTGCTGCTGTTCGGCGGCGGGTTCATCGCGATCGGCGGCGAGTGGTTCGTGATGTGGCAGTCCAAGGACTGGAACGGGCTGTCGGCCGCGTTCCAGAACTTCGTGGTCGCCGCGCTCGGGCTGGTCCTGCTGCACGCGAGCAAGCGCGAGGTCAGCGGCGGGCGGGCCGTCGGGTGACGGCTCTGGGCAGTCCGCCGAAGCCTCGCTAACCTGGTCCGATGGCCGCCGACGACGCTGTGACCGGACGGCAGGCGTCGATCGGCGGCGTCGGGTCGCGGGTGGTGCTGCGCATTCTCGCCGTGGCGTGCTGGCTGAGCGCCGTGGGCGTCACGATCACGGTGTTCGCGGGCGGGATGCCGTGGTGGGCGGGCGTGCTGGTCGAGCTGGCGTGCCTGGTGGTCATCCTGCCCATCGGGGTGGCGCTGTGGTTCGACGCCACGCAGCACAAGGAGGACACCGAGCGGTTGCTGCGCACCGGCCGCCCCGCCGTCGCGGAGGTGGTGGAGCTGGAGATGGTCGACCCGGGTGACGGCAGCGCGGACGTCGCGGTGCTGCGGCTGCGCATCAGCGGCGCCGGGGTGCCGCCGTTCGAGGCGACGTACCGGGGGCGGGGCGACGACGAGTTCCGGCCGGGCGCGCTGCTGCACGCGACGGTCGACCCGGCCGACAACCTGTTCGCGCTCGGCCGGCTGCACGTGCGGCGACGGTCCGAGGGCCCCTAGCCGACGATCTGGCGGAGCTGGTCGAGCAGTTCCGCCCGGCTGGTGCAGCCCAGGCGCTGCCGGATGCGGGCCACGTGGTGCTCCACGGTCTTCGCCGAGATGAACAGCCGGTCGCCCACCTGCTTGTAGGTCAGCCCCCCGACGACCAGCTCGGCCACCTCGCGCTCGCGGTCGCTGAGCTTGCCCGCGTCGGCCTCCGCCGCGGGCTCGGGCTGCTTGCGCGCGGTCGCGGCGGTGCGGCCCTGGAGCAGCCGGGCGCAGTCCAGCAGCCGCACCATCGCCTGCCGGTCGGACGTGCGGATCGCGGCCTGGCCCGCCAGCCGCGCCGCGTCCCACCACTGACCGACGGCCTGCAACCCGCGGGCGGACTCCTCCACCTGGTCGGCGTCCACCTTGCCCGCCACCACGTCGAGCCAGCTCTCCGCCGCCGCCGAGACGATCCCGGCGTACCGGCTCTGGTCACGGCACGCGGCCAGCGAGGCGGCGTGCTCCTCCGCGACGGACGTCTCCTCGGCGATGATCGCCGCGTGCAGCGCGCTCCAGTGCAGCGGCACGGCCCACAGGCACGGATCACCCAGGTCCCGCAACAGGTTCCGCGCGGCGGTGAGGTGGGGTGCGAGCCGGTGCTGGTCGCGCAGCCGTGCCGCGGCGGTGGCGAACTCGCCGAGCGGCAGGAACGTGAACAGGTCGACGGGGTGCCTCAGCACCGCCTCGCACGCCTGCTCCCACGTCCGCTTCAACGTCGCCAGGTCGCTGTTGCGCCGCGCCACGCCGATCTCCAGCGCCACCGCGAACAGCCAGTCCCGCGGCTCCAGCGGCCGGCCGGCCTTCCGCAGCGCCACCAGCGCCTCACGGGCCTGCGCCAGGTTGCCGCGCTGCATCGCGATCCACGCCCGCAGCAACCGGTGCCGCACCACCATCAGCGCGCCACCCGACGACGTCGCCACGGCCCGGTCCAGCACCGACTCGGCCACGCCCGGCTCGCCGCTGTGCAACGCCACCAGCGCGGCCAGTGCGGCGGGCGTGTCCGGCAGCAGCACGGCCCGCCCGGCCGGTTCGAGCAGCCCGGCCGCACGCACCAAAGTGGACAGTGAGGTGGTCGCGGACGACGTCACCGACTCCACCACGCCCTGTGCCATCAGCGAAGCGCCGCCGTCGAGCATGGTCGGCGGCGCGACGGGCAGCGGCGCGGTCGGCAGCCGTCCCGTGCCGACCTGGCCGATCACCGCGAACGCCGACGACGTCGAGCTCGGCGACCAGCGGTGCAGCTCGGTGCCGCGGGCCAACTGGCCCCGGTGCGCCAGCGCGATCGCGGCCACCTCCGCCGCCGCGCCCCGGTGCTCGACGTCACCGCTGGAGATCACCTGGTCCGCGAGCCGCATCGCCGCGTCCAGGTCGCCCGCCATCGCCGACGCCACGGCCCGTCGCACCGCCACGTCGGGTCCGGCCGTGCCGATGGCGGCCAGCAGCCGGGCGGCCAGCGCGGGATCGGTGGCCAGCGCCTCGTCGGCCGCCGCGCGGAACGCCCGCGCCAGCCCCGGTCCGGCCACCCCGGTCTGGTTGCCCGCGCCGCCGACGGCGATCAGCGGCCGCACCAGGTCGAGCACCGGGCCGCCGGAGCGCAGTTGCAGCTCGGCCAGCCGCTGCCGCACGGCGATCCGCCGGTCGGTCCGGCTCAGCGCCGCCACCGCCAGCCTGGCGACGGGCAGCAGCGTGCCGTCGGCGGCGACCAGGCCGGTGGCCCGTCCCGCCTCGATCACGTCGCCCACCGCGTCCGCGTCGACCCCGAGCAGCCCGGCGAGCAGGTCCAGCCGCAGCGCCGCGCCCGCCTCGGCGGCCAGCAGGTACTTCTGCACGTCGGCGTCCAGCCAGTCCAGGTCGGCCCGGAACGACGCCACCACCTCGGGCGGCACCTCGGGCGCGGTCAGCCCGGCCAGCCGCCGCACGAACCGCGGCACGCCACCGGTCTGCTCGTGCACGTAGTCGACCAGGCCCCGCGCGGACGCGGGCAGCACGGCCCGCACCTGCTCCCGCGTGAACGGCTCCAGCATCAGCGACGGCCCGGACCGGCCCAGCGACTCGGCCAACGCCGCCAGCGCGCGCGACCGCGGCCACGGGCGGTAGGCCACCACGACGTTCCCGTCGCCCCGCTCGACGCGGGAGCGCAGCGCCAGCAGCTCGGCGTCCGGCAGCAGGTGCGCGTCGTCCACCACCGAGGCGGGCACGCCCGCGTCCTCGAACGCCCGGCTGATCTCCCGCAGCACGGTCGTCTTGCCGTGCCCGCCGGGCGCGACGACCCCGAGCCGCACCGCGGCGCCCGCCGCGATGGCGTCCAGGACGTGCGTGACCTGCGGCGTCACCAAGGGGCGCGCGGTCGTGCTCGGGCTCAACGGCCATCCTCGCTGTCACGGGCTCGACGCCCACCGGTCGGCACGAGCCCGCGCACGACGCGCTTCACGGTGCGCCGCTCCGGCAGGTCGAGCGGGGTGATGTCGACGGGCGGCCGGGGCGGCGGCGCGGTGAACTCCGCGTCCGGCGGCTCCAGGCCTCCCACGGGGAACCTCAGCAGCGGGTCGTCGTCGCGCACCATGACCGACGTCTCGATCGGCTCCGGCTCGGCGTCGGGGCCGATCACGAGCTTGCGCGCGGCCAGCGCCGCGCCCTTCACCACCGAGGTCTCGGGCGCGGCCTCCAGCACCACCCGGCCCGGCACGGACGCCGCGACCAGCGGGATGCGCGCGCTGCCGCCGACCAGCACGGTCATCTCCACGCCGGCGGACGCGACCCGTTCGAACACCGACACCGCCTGCTCGACGTGGGGCCGGATCAGGTCCTCGAACCGGGCGCGCGTGATCGGCACGTCCACCGGCCCGGACGGCAGGTGCACCGGGATCGACGTCTCCACCGTGCCGGACAGCATCCGCTTGGCCGCCTCGCAGTCGCGCCGCAGCCGCGCGAACAGGCCGCGGGTGCGGGGGTCGTCGGCGTCCAGCTCGGCCAGCTCGCGCCCGAGCGAGGCGCGCACGTGCTCGAACACCGCGTCGTCGAAGTCGGCTCCCGCGGCCTGGTCGACCCCGTCCACGGTGGTGACCAGCTCGAACCCCCGGCCCACCACGGACGCGCTGAACGCGTGGCTGCCCAGGCTGAACACGCCCAGCGAGCCGGCGAACGACCGGGTGTACGCGTGGTTCTCGGCCGCCGCGACGGGCTCGGGCACCAGCGACACCTCCAGGCCAAGCGACCGCAGCGCCCGGTGCACCAGGCCCTTGGCGTGCGGGCCCCAGCCAGGGGGGTGCGCGAGCACGATGTGCGCGGGCCGTTCGCCCTCGCGGGCCGAGACCTGGTCGGCGACCCACATGACCATGAGCGCCGTCAGCTCCTCGGCCGGGCACCGCTCGCCGCCCGCGTCGGCGCCGAGCACGATCGGCACGATGTCGCCGACCCGGCGGGCGAAGCCGGTGGCCGTCCACCGCGGGTCGCCCGGCTCCCCGACCGCGAACGCGCCGTCGGGGGTGAGCTGGAGCGTCGACGCGACACCGCCGCCCGGTCCGCCGAGGCCGACCGGCTCGGGTTCGCCGCGCCCGGCGCCGCCCAGCCTGCACACGGCCGCGGCGGTGCGCGTGGTGCCCACGTCGACCCCGAGGACGTATGGCAAACCGGACCTCCTCACTCACCTGAACGACCTACGGGAGTACCTACACGGGTTACGAGATGGTCACAAGGTCATCCCCTAATCCCCTAGGGAGTGAACGAGAACCACCCCATAGTGGTTGCGGTATCTACTGGGAGTAATCCCCGATGGCGGGTGATCCCCCCGCACCTACCTTGATCACCAGGCCGGACCCCACCCCTGCCGGGCCGGCTGCCCGCGTCCTACTCGACCAGGAGACATCCATCATGGGCTCCAGCCCCAACACGCTGCACGACTTCGTTCTCGACCTGCTCAGCGACCCGACCGCGCTGGCCGACTTCCAGGCCGACGCCGAGGGCACCCTGGCGAGGGCCGGCCTGAGCGACATCAGCGCCCTGGACGTGCAGGAAGTCATCCCGCTGGTGCTCGACTACGTGCCGACCGGGAGCCTGCCCGCTCTCGACGGCTCGCTGGTCGACGACCTGCCGCTCGACCTGGCCGACGCAGGCCAGGCCGGCGCGATCTTCCGGCTCAAGGCTGTGGCGGACCAGCTCACCGTGTCGGGTGCCACCGGCGCGGGGGACATCAAGGCCGCCGTCGCGGGCCGGCTCAGCGCGGACGCCGACGGCCTGTCGGTGTTCGGCGGCGTCTCGAGCTGGGACCTGCTCGACGGCGCCGCCTCGGCGAAGCTGACGGTCGCGGGCGACTTCTCCGCGGTGGGTGACGTGACCGACACCCTGGACGGCACGCTGCACACCGCCACCGGACAGGTCTCCGACCTGACCGACACGGCGACCGGCACGCTGGACGGTGCCGCCGCCACCGCGGGTGGGGTCACCGGCTCGCTGCCGGGCGCGGAGGGCCTGACCAGCACCGCGTTCGGCGCGCTCGACACGCTGCACGGCGTGGTCGGCGGCGTGACCGGTGGCCTCACCAGTTCCCTGCCCGTGGGCGACCTCGGCAACGTCGGCGACCTGGGCCACGTCGCGGACCTGGGCAACGTCGGCAACGTCGCGGGCCTCGGCGACTCGCTCGGCGTGTCCGGCTCCGCCCACGGCGACGCCGGCTTCGACTCCCCGCTGTCCGGCGTCACCCACACCGTCGAGGGCGCCGCTCACACCGCCGGCGTCGGCGGCGTCGTGAGCAACGTCACCGACGCGGTCGACCACCTCGACCTGCCCGTCGTGGACTCGCTCGACGTGGACCACCTGCTCTTCTGAGACTGATCCACCACCGGAGGGCCGGTTCCGTCGCGGGGACGGAACCGGCCCTCGCTTCATGCCCGGACTTTCACCCGGACGGGTTTTACCGGCACACTCTGCCGGGTGATGTCCGCGCCCTGGCTCGACGTGCTCGACGACACGATCCGGGCTTGCGCTGCGCACAACCGGCCCGACCTGGCCGAACGGTTGCGCGACAAGCGCGCCCGCCAGCTCGACCCCAAGCTCCGGGTGCTCGTGATCGGCGAGCCGAAGCAGGGCAAGAGCCAGCTCGTGAACGCGATGGTGAACGCCCCGGTCTGCGCGGTGGGTGACGACGTCACGACCACCGTTCCCACGTTCGTGCAGCACGCGGAAACCCCGTCGGCGGCACTCGTGCGCGGCGCGTCGATCGCGAACACCCCCACCGAGCGCATCCCGGTGCCCCTCGACCAGCTCGCCAGCGAGGTCAGCGCGAGCCACCACCACGGCGGCGACCTCGTGCGCGCCGAGGTCGGCATCCCCCGCGAGCTGCTGGACTCAGGCCTGGTGCTGATCGACACGCCGGGCGTGGGCGACCTGCGGCCCGCGCACACCGCCAGCACGTTCGCGGCGCTGCTCCAAGCCGACGCGGTGCTCATGGTCTCCGACGCCACGGCCGAGCTGACCGGGTCGGAACTGGAGCTGCTCAAGCAGGTCATGACGTCGTGCCCGAACGTGATCCTGGTGCTCACCAAGATCGACATCGCGGCGCAGTGGCGGCGGGTGGTCGAGCGCAACCGCGCGCACCTGGCCCGCGCGGGCGTGGCGGTGAAGCTGGTCCCGGTGTCCGCCGCGCTGCGGCTGCGCGCGGCCAAGACCGGCGACAAGGCGCTCAACGCCGAATCGGGCTTCCCGGAGCTGCTGACGTGCGTGCGGCAGGACATCCTGGCCGCCGCCGACCAGCTCGCCCGCCGCACGGTCGCGGTCACCGCCGCGTCGGCGATCAAGCAGTTGGTCGCGCCGGTGCGCGAGGAGCTGTCCGCCCGCGCCGCGCAGGGCCCGGAGCGGACGATCTCCGCCCTGAACGAGGCGCAGCGCCGCATCGACGAGCTGCGCCGCCGGTCCGCGCGCTGGCAGACCGTGCTGTCCGACGAGATGGCCGACCTGGTCTCCGACATCGAGTACGACCTGCGCGACCGGACCCGCCGGATCCTGCGCGAGGTGGAGCGGACGTTCGAGACCGCCGACCCGGCGCTGGGCTGGGACAAGTTCGAGGCGTGGCTGGAGGACAACCTCACCGAGGCCGCCACGGCGAACTTCGCCTGGCTGCTGGACCGCTCGGAGTGGGTCGCGGAGAAGGTCGCCAAGAGCTTCCCGGTGGTCCGCGACGACCTGCTGCCGGAATCGATCTTCCCCGACGACGTGCTCGACCGCGTCGCGCCGATGGACAAGCCGGTGATCGAGAAGTTCGGCCTGATGCAGAAGGCGTTCACCGGGTTGAAGGGCTCCTACGGCGGCGTGCTGATGTTCGGCCTGGCCACCAGCCTCGCCGGGATGCCGCTGATCAACGCGATCTCGCTGGGCGCGGGCGCGCTGTTCGGCGGCAAGTCGATCATGGACGAGGGTGACCAGCGGCTGCGCCGCAGGCAGGCCGCCGCGAAGGCCGCCGCGGCCAGGCACGTGGACGACTTCTTCCTCAAGTTCAGCAAGGACTGCCGCGACGCGGCCCGGCACATCCAGCGCAGCCTGCGCAACCACTTCGCCACGCTGGCCGAGGAGTTGCAGGAGACGCTGCTCGAATCGGCCCGCAGCGCCCGCCGCGCGGTGCAGGACGACAACACCGAGCGGGAGCGCCGCAACCGGGACGCCAAGCGGGAGCTGGACGACCTGGTCGCCCTGTACCAGCGCGTCCAGGCGCTGGCGGGCGGGCAGGCCCCGCCGCTGGGGATCAGCGCATGATGCCTTCGGGCGAACGCGGGACCGGCGTGATCGCGTCGGGTGGGCGCGGGACCGGCGTTTTCGCGTCCGGTGGGCGCGGCACCGGCGTGATCGTGTCAGGTGGGCGCGGGACGGCATGACGACTTCGGGTGAGCACGGGACCGGCATGGTCGATTCGGGAGCGCACGGGACCGGCGTGACGGTCGAGGACGAGGTCTGGGCGCTGCTCGAAGACGCCCTCCAGGCCTACCGGGACAGCCCGCGCGCGGTCGCGTGGCTGCGCGGGCACCAGGCGCGGTTCGGCGAACCGGTGCGGGTGGCGGTGGCGGGCGCGCCGCGGTCGGGCAAGTCCACTGTGGTCAGCGCGTTGATCGGCGAGGAGTTCGCGCCCACCGGCGCCACCACGTGGTACCAGGACGGGCCGCAGCCCAAGGCGCACGTCGGCCAGTACGAGGTGCCGGTGCTGCGCCGCGACGGCAAGGCGTTCGTGGACGCGCCGGACGCCGAGCGCGTGACGGTGGAGTGGCCGTCCCGGTCGTTGCGCGACCTCACGCTGATCGACACGCCGCCGGGCGCGCCGGTCGAGCAGGTCTACGGCGAGGCCGACGCGGTGCTCTACCTGACCCGCCACATGCACACCACCGACGTGCAGTTCCTGCGCACGGCGCACGACCACCCGGTGGCGCGGATCGCGCCGGTGAACACCGTGCTGGTGCTGTCGCGGGCCGACGAGATCGGCGGCGGCCGGATCGACGCGCTGTCCTCGGCCAAGCAGATCGCCCGCCGCTACCGGCGCGAGGCGACGGTGACCCCGTTGTGCCAGAACGTGGTCGCGGTGGCCGGGCTGCTCGCGGTGGCGGCGCGGACCGTGCGGGCGGACGAGTTCGCGGCGCTGGCCGCGCTGGCGTCGTTGGCGCGCACCGAGTTGGACGAGCACCTGCTGTCCGCGGACCGGTTCGTCGGCGAGGACTTCCCGGTGCGGCTGGACCCGGCGGTGCGGCGCGGCCTGGTCGACCGGTTCGGCATCTTCGGCGTGCGGCTGACCACGACGTTGATCCGGCAGGGCTTCGACACGCAGGTGAAGCTGACCGGGCAACTGGTGCAGCGCAGCGGGCTTGGCGAGCTGCGCGACTCGATCGGGATCTACTTCACCGAGCGGCGTGAGGTGCTGAAGGCGCGGGCCGCCTTGCTGGGCCTGGACGTGGTGCTGCGCGCCGAGCCGCGGCCGGCGGCGATCGGGTTGGCGGCCGCGGTGGAGCGGATCCTGGCGTCGGCGCACGACTTCCGGGAGCTGCGGCTGCTGGCCGCGTTGCAGGGCGGGCGCACCCGGCTGCCGGGCGAGCTGGACGCGGAGGCGTCACGGCTGGTCGGCGGGCTGGGCACGAACCCGGTGGTGCGGTTGGGGATGGACTACGAGCCGACCGAGGGCGAGTTGCGGCACGCCGTGCTGGACGCGTTGGGGCGGTGGCGGGAGCACGCGGTGGACCCCGCGCTGGACCACGGGCAGCGACGGGCGGCGGCGGTGGTCGTGCGCAGCTGCGAGGGGATGCTGGCGCGGTTGGCCGGGTGACCCGCTCGCCTCAGCCCAGGGCCGCCGCCACCGCGCGGACGGCGGCGGAGGGGGTGCGGCGAGGGTCCGTGACCAGGAACAACGTGCTGTCGGGCAGTTCGCGCACGCGCTGGAGCGTGCCCGCGTCCAACTGCTCGGCGACGGCGACGCGCGGCAGGACCGTCCAGCCGAGACCCGCCACCACGCACGACCGCACGGCCTCGATGCTGCCGAACCGGGTGATGCTCGGCGTCGCGGGCAGGTCCCGCACGAACCGGTCGCTGTAGGAACAGCCCTCCTCCAGCAGGAAGTACCGCTCGTCCAGCACCACGCCGGGCGCGGACACCAGCTCGATCGGCTCCACGCCGATGGCGGTCACCTTCAGGCCGGACGCGGTCAGCGAGTCCTCCAGCACCAGGGCGAGGTCGAGCGTGCCGTTGCGGACGCCGGCCAGGGCCTGGCGGGTGCCCGCCGGGGAGAGGTGCACGGAGATGCCGGGCCAGCGCATGGCCACGTCCGCGATCCGCTGCGGCAGCCGGTAGGCGCACACCGATTCGGGTGCGGCTATCCGGACGTCGCCCTCCACCGCCGTGCTGCCGCGCACGGCGTCACGCAGGCGTTGCTCGGAGGTCAGCACCTCGCGGGCGTGCTCGACGGCCTGCCGGCCCGCCTCGGTCAACCGGGCGCCGCTGGGCAGCCGGTCGAACAGGCGGGCGCCGAGGTGCCGTTCCAGGGCCTTGACCTGGCTCGTCACCGTCGATTGCACGAGGTGCAGCTCCGCCGCGGTGGCGGTGAAGCTGCCCGTGCGCGCGAGCACCAGGAGGGTGCGCAGGAGGCGGGTGTCCACCGCATCGACAATACCGATCGGACACATCGCTGGGAATCGTTGGACTCGATGGTGGGTCGTGGGAGACGCTGTCCGCATGGACGACGTGCTTCGCTACACCGCTTTCACCACCGATCCCGCCGGCGGCAACCCGGCCGGTGTCGTGCTCGACGCTACCGGCTTGGACGAGCCGTCGATGCTGGAGATCGCCGCCGAGGTCGGGTACTCCGAGACGGCGTTCCTGTTCCCGCGCGGGGGTGGGGCCGGGCTGGAGTTCGACGTGCGGTACTTCAGCCCGTTGGTGGAGGTGCCGTTCTGCGGTCACGCGACCGTGGCGTCGGCGGTCGCGCTGGAGCGGACGGGGACGTTGCGCTTCCACACGCCTGCGGGGTTGGTGGAGATCGCCGCGACGCCCGGGACGGCGAGCCTGACCAGCGTGCCGACGTCGTCCGAGCCCGCGCCGGAGGAGGACGTGGCGGAGGCGTTGCGCGCGCTGGGGTGGTCGGCCGAGGACCTCGACCCGCGCTACCCGGTGCACTGGGCGTTCGGCGGGTCGCGGCACCTGGTGCTGGCCGTGCGCACGCGGGAGCGGTTGGCGGCGCTGGACTACGACTTCGACGCGTTGGGCGACCTGCTGCGGGCCAACGACGCGGTGACCGCGCAGTTGGTGCACCAGCGGTCCGAGGACGTGTTCGACGCGCGCGACCCCTTCCCGGTCGGCGGGGTGGTGGAGGACCCGGCGACCGGGTCGGCGGCGGCGGCGTTCGGCGGTTACCTGCGGGCGGTCGGGGAGGTCGGGAGGCCGCGGTCGATCACCATCCACCAGGGGGTGGACATGGGTCGGCCCAGCCTGCTGGAGATCGCGGTCTCGCCCGACGACCCGCGGGTCACGGTGACGGGGACGGCGGTGCGGATCCCGGAGCCCGGTCGGGAGTGAGTTTGGTCGGGAGAGTTCGGTCGGGGGTGAGCCGGGCCGGGTCCGGTCAGGGTTGGGAGCGTTCGAGGACGACGACGGGGATCTCGCGGTCGGTCTTCTTGGCGTAGTCGTCGTAGTCGGGCCACACCTCGGTCATCAGCTTCCACAGCTCGGCGCGTTCCTCGCCGGTCGCGGTGCGGGCCTTGGCGGGGAACACGTCGTCCTTGACCTGCACCTCGGCCTCGTTGCGCGCTTCGAGGTTGCGGTACCAGGCGGGGTGCTCCGGCGCGCCGCCGTAGGACGCCACGACCACGTACGCGTCACCGTGGGGCTGGTAGATGAGGGCGGTCCGACGCGGCTTGCCGGACTTCCGCCCGGTCGTGGTCAGCAGGAGCGTGAAGACGCCGGGCCGCCACTCGTGCCCCTCGGCGCCGCCGGTCTCGACGTACTTGTTGATGTGCTCGTTGACCCAGTCGACGGGGCTGTTCACCACTGACATGACCCTGAAGCTACCCACAACGCGCCGGAACCGCCCGGTCGCGCACTCCGCAATGGCGACCGGACGGCTCCGGGCGGGGTGGGGGGCGTGCCGCCTCGCACCCCCTGGCTCGTCCCGCGATCGGCGGGACGGCCCGAGTCGGGTTTCAGTAGATCTGGCTCGCGTGGCGCATCTGCGTCTCCTCGGCTGAACGGGAACTCCGCCAACTATGGCCGGGAGAAGGGCTGGCGGGTCATGCGAAAGGGGGATAGAAGAGCGTTATGCCCGAGCTCGAGCTACGCCACCTGCGCGCGGTGTGCGCGATAGCGGAAGAAGGCAGCCTCACGAAGGCCGCCTCACGCCTGGGCCTCACGCAACCCGCGATGAGCGCCCAGCTGCGAACCGTCGAACGGATCGTCGGCGGTCGGCTGTTCGACCGGACCCCCGGCGGTTCCCTGCCGACCGACCTGGGCAAGCAGGTCGTCGGCACGGCCCGGCTGGTGCTGGACGAGGTCGAGCAGCTGGTGTCGCTGGCCCGCGAGCGCACCCGGCCGGGGTCGGCGGGCCCGTTGCTGGTCGGGGGCGTGCCCACGTTGTTCTTCGGGCACTTCGTGGAGGAGCTGCGGCGGGTGGTCCCCTGCACGGAGGTCCGCACCGAGATCATGCGCGGCGCGTCGGACCTGCTGGAGCTGCTGGTGTCGGGTCAGGTGCAGCTGGCCGTGCTGGACCGGTTCGAAGGGCTGGAACGGCGGGAGCTGCGCGGGCTGGAGCTGCGCAGGCTGGTGAGCGAGCCGCAGTTCGTGGCGCTGCCGGAGACGGACCCGCTGGTCGCGCAGGACGACGTCGACCTCGCGCAGCTGGCCGACCGCGACTGGGTCTCGCCGCCGGACGAGTTCGTCGGCAACCGGCTGCAGATCCTCACGGTGTGCGCGGAGGCCGGGTTCACGCCCCGGTTCACCCACCACGTGAACGAGGCCAGCACGGCGCGCAGCCTGGTCGCGGGCGGTGCGGTGTCGTTCGCGCTGCCGCAGTCGCGCAGCGGCGACGGGATCGTGATCCGGCCGCTGCGCGGCGCGCCGTTGATGGTGGACCTGATGCTGGCCACCCGCCGGGAAGGGCCCGCGGCGGGGCGGGCCCACGACGTGTTCGCCGCGGCGGCCAGGGCCTACCGCGCGGTGCTCCCCCGCAACCCCGGCTACGCGAAGTGGTGGGAGGAGCACCCCGAGGCGCACCGGGAGATCGACGCGGCGTTGTCGGCCGGCGGGTAGGGCGGGCGGATAGGGCCGGTGGTGAGGGTAGGTCGGGCGGTGGGGTGGGGCGGTGGGTAGGGCGGGCGGCGGTAGGGCGGGTCGGGTTACGGCCGGAAGGCGTCCTCGATGGTGGTCGGCGCGCGGCCGATCAGCTTCTCCAGGTCGGGGCGGACCTCGGCGAGCACGCCACGGCTGATGTTGACCTCGATGTCGGCGAGCAGCTCGGCGACGAAGTCCGGCAGGCCGAAGCCCTTCAGGCCGGCGACGCGGTCGGCCGCGCTGACCCGGTCGTGCGTCGTGCCGGCGAGCGCGGCCAGCTCGTCGAAGCTCCACGCCCGCGGGCCGGTCAGCTCGTAGACCGCGTTCTCGTGGCCGGACGTGCTCAGCACGACGGCGGCGGCCAGCGCCAGGTCGTCGCGGGACGCGCTGGCGATGCGGCCGTCACCCGCGGCGCTGACGATCGGGCCGGGCGCGTGCGGCAGGTAGTTCTCGTGGTACATGCCGTTGCGCAGGAACGTGAACGTGATGCCGGTGGCGCGGATCGCCTCTTCGGTCGCCTTGTGGACGGAGGCGAGGCTCAGCGGCGAGGTGTCCGCGTCGGTGACCGAGGTGTAGACGATGTGCCGCACGCCCGCGTCGGCGGCGGCCCGGACGGCGTTGAGGTGCCGTTGGACGCGGATCTCGTCCGGTCCGTCCACGGACACGAGCAGCAACGTCCCCACGCCGGCGAACGTGTCCGCGAGAGGGCCGTCGAAGTCGCCCGCGCGGACCTCCACGCCCAGGCCTTCGGCCTTCTTCGGGTCGCGGACGGAGACGGCGAGCTCGGCGGCCGGGATGCGGGTGAGGGCGTGCTCGAGGATCAGGGAGCCGAGGTGGCCGGTCGCGCCGGTGATCAAGGTCGTCATGACGGCAACGGTAGGTGTGACGCTAACTATTCGAAAGTACCTACTCGTTCGTGAGGTACTTACGGAATGGAAAGCATGCAGGTAGGGTGCGCGGAGTGGAGATCCGAGGTGACGTATACGACCGCAACTGCCCGACGCGCGTGATCGCGAACCACGCCACCGGGCAGTGGGGGAGCCTGGTGCTGGGCAAGCTCCTGGACGGCACGAAGCGGTTCAGCGAGTTGCGCCGGGCGGTGAGCGGGGTGAGCGAGAAGATGCTCGCCCAGACGTTGCAGGCGCTGGAGCGGGACGGGCTCGTGCACCGGGAGGTCCACCCCGTGATCCCGCCGCGGGTGGACTACTCCCTCACGCCGTTGGGCACCCATGCGGCGAAGCAGATCGTCGGGTTGTTCGGCTGGATCGAGGAGAACCTGCCGGACTTCCTGGCGGCGCAGGAGGAGTACGACGCTCGGCGCACCGAGAACGTGTGACGGATCACTTTTATAGATCCGATCTGTATCGGTTTGGTGCAGGGCAGGTTGTGGGTGCGTTGGGTGCAGAGGGCGGGAGAGGTCGGAGGTCTGGGCGGTAAGGAAAACCAACGCCCGGTGAATTCAGGGGGTGGTTTGCCAGAATGGGAGCCATGACGCAGCCCTTCACGGACGATAGTCACCCGGCCGAGCCCTATCCGGGAGCTCGGCCGGGACACTGCTTCGTGCACCTCGACGGCGCCGGCTGGCCGGTCACGCCCGATCCGGGTGCCGATTCCGGATGGCGGGTCGCCCCCGACGGGCAGGACCTGGACGACTGGCTCGCGGAGCACGGCGAGCCGCCCTTGGCGGGCCGGATGCCGGTGCTGGCGTACGGGTCCAACGCCAATCCCGCCAAGGTGACGTGGTTGCGTGAAGAGCTCGGGTTGACCGGCCCGGCGGTCGTGCTGCGGGCCAGGTGCGAGGGGTTGTCGGCGGTCTGGGCCGCCGGGTTGCGCAAGACCGACGGCCAGCGACCGGCGACCCTCGCCGCCGCGCCGGGCGTCGAGGAGGAGCACGCGGTGTGGTTCGCCACCGCGGAGCAGTTGCGGGTGCTCGACCGGTGCGAGGGGCGGGGGCTGCGGTACCGGCTGGTCCGCGTGCACACCGGTCGGGTGACGCTGTTCAACGGCGGCGTGGTCGATTCGGTGCTCGCGTACACCGGTGCCGGCACCAGGCGGATGCCGCTGCTGGTCAACGGCAGGCCGGTGCGGTGCGCCGACGTGGAGCAGAGGCACGCGCGGCGGCTCGGAGGACGGCCCGCGGACGGTGACGGGTTGGACGTGACTCCGGTGCACGGCGATCCTTCGCCGGACGACTGGCCGGATCGGGTTTTCGTGTACGGGACGTTGCAGCCGGGGATGAGGGCTTGGCCGATCGTCGCGCCGTTCGTGGAGGGTGAGCCGGAGCGGGCGTCGTTGACGGGGACGCTGCACGACACGGGGCGGGGGTATCCGGGGTGGCGGCCTGGGAGTGGGGGTGGCGTTCCCGGGTACGTGCTGCGGCTGGAGAGGCCTGAGGATGCGCTGCCGAGGTTGGACGAGTACGAGGGTGACGAGTACCGGCGGGTGCGGGTGACGTTGGCGGATGGGCAGGTGTGTTGGACGTACGTGTGGGTGGGGGCGGTTGGTGGGATGCCCGTGTTGGACGGTGGGTGGGTTGAGGGTGGGACTGGGGGCGGGGTGGTTCAGCCCGGCTCGATTTGACATGGGGCCCTTACGGGCACCCCAGGCAGGCCAAAGCCGGGCAGGCATGGCGGGGTAAAGCGTTCCGCCAAGCCTGCCCGGCTTCGTCCAGCCTAAGGCACCCGAACCCATGTCAAATCGGGCCTCGGTGGGGATGCGGCGGGTCCGATGTGGGTGGGGTGGGTGTGGGTTGGGGGGGGGTTGTGGTGTGGGTGGGTGGCGGTGGTGCGCCCGATCCAGTGAATTCCTCGCCGATGCACCCAACCAGTCGGCGGTTGGGTACGTCCTCCTGATAAGGACTCGTTTCCTAGCAGGAGGTGGACATGAGGCGACTCGTGGCGTTCGGCGCACTCGCGGTTGCGCTGGTTGCGTGTGGGAGTCCTCAGCAGGCGGCTGATCAGTCCACGCTCGGGGTGGGGACGTCGTCTCCGTCGACACTCCCGCCACCGCCGCCGTCGTCTGCGCCGTTGACGCCGGCCGCGACGTCCGGGGCGGTGCAGTCGGGGGCTGGGCGGTGCACGGCGGCGGTGTTGGGGGCGGTGGTGGAGTCGAACGAGGCGGGGGCCGGGAATCGGTACGGCAAGCTCGTGGTGACCAACAACGGGGCGGCGCCGTGCACCATCAACGGGTACAGCGGGTTGCAGTTGCTCGATTCGGCCGGTAATCCCCTGCCCACGGACCTCCAGCGGACGCCCGATCCGGGGCCCGCGCCGGTGGTCCTGACGCCAGGGGCGGCGGCGGCGGCGAACTTGCACTGGACCGTCGTTCCCACCGGGGACGAGCCGGTGGACCGGCCCTGCCAGGCCGAGGCGACGCGGGCGGCGGCGATTCCGCCGGACGAGACCGAGCCCATGAGCCTGCAGTGGGGACTGGGTCCGGTGTGCGCCGGCGGGAAGATCGAGATCAGCGCGTTCTACGCTGCCTAGGTGATCGAGTCCAACGTCCCCGGCCACGCCGGTGAGCTCGCGGTCCGCACCTGGCCCAACCTCGACGCCGGCTGGCTCGCCGTCATCGTGCACGGCTACGGCGAGCACAGCGGCAGATACGGGCACGTCGCCGAGGCGTTGGTGGAGGCGGGCGCGCTGGTGGTGGCCGCCGACCACGTCGGGCACGGGCGGTCCGAGGGGGAACGGGCGCTGATCGCCGACTACGACGGGGTGGTGGCCGATCTCGCGGCCACGGTGGGCTCGGCGGCGTCGGACCTGCCGACCGTGCTGGTCGGGCACGGGGAGGGCGGGCTGGTCGCGGCGCGGTACGCGCAGCTCAACCCGTTGGCCGCGCTGGTGTTGTCGGCGCCGGTGCTCGGCACGTGGGAAGGGCTGGACCGGCTGGGTGCGCAGGGCGCCGGTGAGCCGTTGGACCCCGCCCTGCTGTCGCGCGACCCGGAGGTCGGCAAGCGGTACGCGGCGGACCCGCTGGTGTGGCACGGGCCGTACAAGAGGGAGTCCCTGGAGGCGTTGGAGCGCGCGCTGGACCAGGTCAACTACGGGCCCGCGCTGGAGCACCTGCCGACCCTGTGGCTGCACGGCGACGCGGACGACCTGGTGCCGCTGGCCGACACGCGCACGGGCACCGACCGGTTGCGCGGCCTGCTGTTCGAGGAGCGCGTCTACCCCGGCGCGCGGCACGAGGTGTTCAACGAGACCAACTCGGCCGAGGTGCTGGCCGACGTGGTCGCCTTCGCGCGCCGGGTGCTCGGGGGGTGACCCGGACGGGTGGGACGGCCGACGCAGCGCCGCCCCACCCCGTCAGGGGTCAGTCGTCGTAGTCGGAGTCGTCGTCGTCGGCGTAGTAGTTGTTGGCGTTGGCCTGGGCGACGGTCGATCCGGTCCACGCGCCGTCCGGACTGGACCAGGCGTAGTGGTCGAAGTAGCCCGCGTGACCGTCGTACGTCCACGCGGCCTGCGTGAAGGAGCCGGCGCCGTACGGGCCGGCCGCCTGGTACTGCTGGAAGAAGTACGAGTTGCCGTACGCGTCGGCGCCCGATGCCAGGTCGTAGACGGTGGCGCCGTCCGCGGTGGCGGAAGCGGCGTTCTGGTCGTATTCCACGTCGGCCGATGCGATACCCGCGGCGCCGATGACGAGCGGGAGCGAGAGCGCACTCGCGGCGACCAGTCGGATGATGCTGCGCATGGTGGAACCTCCTTGGCGTAGATGGCCATGCGCTCACATCGTTACCTTCGGCGGCGCGCCGCCGGACATCGCCGACCGCATCGTGTGAACGGGGGTTGAACCGGTGAAAACGGCCTGATCAGCGGACATCACGAGGGGTGGGCGCAAGTCCCTGCTTATGGGTGACATCAGTGGCACCCTCACGTGCATCACCTGTGTCATGGACAATTCGGGTCGAGATGGTGGGAGAAGACCTGGAGCTGCTGATCACCGCGGTGGTGGCGGCCGACGACGAGCAGCAGGCGCGGGCCGCCTGCGCCGCACTGCTGCGCCAAGTCGGCGGGCGGGTGGTACGGGCCATCGACTGCTCCGACGAGGAACCAGGCTGCTGGTCGGTGACGATGAGCCGGGTCAGCGGCGAGCGGGCGACGCAGAACGTGGCCGGCGCATTGGCGCGTGCGGTGCGCACGTTCGTGCGGCAGTTGGGCGACGAGTTCCCCACGCCGAGGGTGGCCTGCGAGCCGCCGACGGCGTGGACGGTACTGGAGGACCCGGCGCTGCTCGACGGGCTGGTGCCGGGTGCGGAGCGGTTGCTGGTGGAGGCGTGGGCGGGTGGCGACCCGCAGCAGGGCGGCGGTGAGCGCCAGGAGGGCGGCGCCGTCGAGGCCGTGGTCCGTTCGGACGAGAGGTCGCCGGCCGAACGGTCGAGCACGCGGTTGTCGTTGCGGGTCGACGTGGCCACCGACCGGTCCGCGGGTGCGGAGTGGCAGGCGCGGGCGGTAGCGAGTCGGGTGGCGAGGAGTGGCAAGATCACCCGAGTGGCTCCACATGGGCACCTACTGAGCGTGCACATCGACCTCGGCACGAGCGTTAATTCGGCCACGGTCGCGCTACGCGACGCGGTGGCCTCGCTGGGCCGTTCGGGGTGGTCCGACGTGGAGTGGAGCGACGGTTCCGGGACGACCCGCTGGTCAGCGGCACCGGTGCCGGAAACGGGGATCGCCGCCTTGGAACTGACAGCGACACCGGACTCGGCATTCGTGTGGACGGTGCCTGACTGAGGTCACCATCGCTGCCCCGATCGAGTGGATTTGCACTGCCACCCGGTCAGCCGATCTTGCTTGTGAATCGTGAAACTTTAGGTACTACTTTCAACTATAGGAACTCAAGCGGTTTTGCCAGGAGGGGTCGGGATCCGACATGGCCAGCATCGAAGAGGTCCGCGCCGCGATCGCACAGGCCGTCGAGAAGGCGGGCCAGAGCGTGAACGCGCTGCAACAGGCCGCCGACCTGGCCGAGGACGCGCAGGCCCTGCTCAGCACGGCCACCCAGGGCAGCGTCCAGGCCGACGTCGAGCAGGCGAACGCGCGCTTCGCCGAGGTGGTCAGCGGCGTCACCGACCTGCAGAAGCACCTCGGCGCCGGGATCTCCCAGGCCGAGAGCATCAATTCCAGGTTGTGACGTGACCTCGGTAGGCGAGATCAAACTCGCTCTCGAGCAGAGCTGCGAGTTCCTCCGCGACGCCTACCGCAGCGTCCGGGAAGCCCAGAACGCGTTGGACGAAGCGGTCGACATCCTGCTCGACGCGAGCGCCGACCACCACGAGTCCCTGGTGCCCGCCGGGTTCGTGGCGGCCGGGGAGAAGTTCGCCGACGAGTTGGAGCTGATCGTGGTCAGCCTGGAACTGGTCCAACGCCTAGCCGTGGAGCTGTGACGTGAGCAGGCGTGACGAGCGCCGCAGGAGGATCGAGAGCTCCTTCGAGGAGTTCCGCAGGGCGGTCGCCGCCGCGTTGGGCAACACCTCGCGCGAGCTCCGCATCCTCGCCGACGAACGCGCGCGCGACATGTTCGAGGTGATCCTGCGCGGCGACGGCGTCGACCGGGCGCTGGCCGACCCGCTGCTGGCCGACGCGCTGGCCAACCCGCTGTTCTCGCAGCAGCTCGCGCGGGCGCTGATCGACCGGGTCGAGGCGTTCCGCGAGTGGTCCGAGCGCGGGCCGGCCGCGTTGACCGCGCTGGTCGACGCGGCGGCCGAGGGCCCGGCGTCGTGGCCGCCCGAGGCGTGGCTGGGCACACCGGGCACGGCCGACGGCAGCGACGGCGTGCCCGAGCTGTGGCGCATCGGCACCGGCGTGGTGCGCAGCTCGCCCGAGCCGCAGCGGTTCCCGGTGGCGGTGCCGATGCTGGACCACTCGCACCTGCACGTGTCGTCCGCGTTCGAGAGCCGCGCGACGGCGGAGTCCCTGGTCGAGACCCTGTTACTCCGGGTGCTGAGCCACTTCCAGCCGGGCCTGGTGCACGTGCACGTGTGGGACGTCGGCCAGCTCACCGGCGCGCTGCCCGGCCTGTACCCGCTGACCAGGGCGGGCCTGCTGACCGTGCACGACCCGGCCCGGCTGCACGAGCTGCTGGACGAGCTGTCCGACCACATCCGCCGGGTGCACACCGGCGTGCTGACCGAGGGCCACCAGTCGGTGCGGGCGGTGGGCGGTCGGCGCACCGAGCCGTGGCGGGTGGCGGTGCTGTTCGGCAACCGGCAGCCGTTGCGGGAGGAGCACCAGCAGCAGTTGCAGCGGGTGGCGCGCAACGGCCTGGCGGCCGGCATCCAGCTCGTCATCGTCGACATCCCGGTCACGGTCAACTCGCCGATCGAGACCGTCACCATCGCCGCCGACCACAGCGCGACCTGCACGATGACCGGCAAGCACGTGGCGGTCGCGCTCGACCCGCCGCTGCCCCGCGGCCAGGTGCCCCGGGCGTGCGCGGTGATCGCGGACAAGCGCGAGGAGCGCCGGCACCGGCTCAGCACGTTCGCCGACCTGCTGCCGGAGCGGTTCTGGCGGGAGAACTCCTCGGCGGGCGTGCTCGCGCCGGTCGGGTTCCTGGAGGGCGAGCCGGTGCACGTGGGGCTGGGCGACACGTCGCCGCACGCGTTGATCGGCGGCCCGAGCGGTTCGGGCAAGACGAACTTCCTCTACGCCATGCTCGGCAGCCTGGCCGCCCGGTACGCGCCGGACGAGCTGGAGCTGTACCTGCTGGACTTCAAGGAGGGCGTGTCGTTCGCGCAGTTCGCGCCGGGCCGCAAGGACCCGACGTGGCTGCCGCACGCGCGGCTGGTCGGCGTGAACGTCAACACCGACCGAGAGTTCGGCGTGGCGCTGCTGGCGTTCCTGGCCGAGGAGATGCGGCGGCGCGCGGACGCGGCCAAGCAGCACGAGGTCACCAAGCTGGAGCAGCTGCGCGAGGAGGACCCGCACGGGCACTGGCCGCGGATCGTGGCGGTGATCGACGAGTTCCAGTACCTGTTCGGCGAACGCGACCAGGTCACCGCACAGGCGACCCAGCTGCTGGAGGACGTGGCCCGGCGCGGCCGGTCGCAGGGCATCCACCTGGTGCTGTCCAGCCAGGACGTGTCCGGCATCGAGGGCTTCTGGGGCAAGTCGGCGATCTTCGAGCAGTTCACCGTGCGGATCGCGCTGCCCAAGGCGCGGCGGGTGCTGGCCGAGCCGCAGAACGACGCCGCGGTGGAGCTGCCGCGCTGGCACGCCGTGGTCAACCACGAGTCGGGCGTGCGGCCGGGCAACGAGGTCGCGCGCATCCCCGACGCCACCGCGAAGGGCACGTTCGACGCGTTGCAGGCCGAGCTGCACCGGCTGCGCCCGGCGGAGCTGGCCGAGCCGATCCTGTTCGACGGCAGCAAGGTGCCCGTGCTGCGGGCGTTGCCGGACTACCAGGCGTTGCGGCCGGTCGACGGCGGCAGCCCCACCGTGCTGCTGGGCCAGGTGATCGACGTGGCGGGCAGCGCGGCGAAGGTGCGGTTCGCCCGCACGCCGGGCCGCAACATCGCCGTCCTCGGGTCGCTGGCCGACGACGCGGCGCGGGTGCTGGGCGGGGCGGCGCTGTCGCTGGCCCGCCAGCACGAGCCGGGGGACGCGCAGTTCACCCTGGCGTGCCTGGCCGAGGACGCCTGGCCGCACGCGCAGCGGTTGGCCAAGCAGCTGCGCGACGCGGGCCACGAGGTGGACCTGCGCGGCCTGGACGGCGTGCGGCCGTTGGTGGACGACACGGCGGCCCGGATCACCGCGAGCATGACCGGCGAGACGGGCGCGCCGCTGCCACCGCACTATCTGGTGGTTTACGCGGTGGACGCGGCGCACACCCTCTTGGAGGCGAAGGACCCGACGACGCGGGTCTCCGGGCTCGACCACCTGCGGACCGTGCTCAAGCACGGCCCGGAGAACCGCACCCACGTGCTCGGGTGGTGGCGGGGCGCACAGCGGCTGAAGAACAGCCTGCCACCGGGCGTCTACGACGACATCGGCGCGTGGATCGCGTTCGACATCCAGGGCAAGGAGCTGCTGTCGTTCGGACCGGAGCAGGTCATGGCGTGGTCACCGCGACCGCGCCGCGGCCTGTTCTTCGACCGGTTCGAGCACTCGCGGCCGCAGGTCGTCATCCCGTTCGACACCGGGGAGGAACCATGATCAGCCACGCCTCAGTCGTACCCGCGCAGCGCACGAGCGGGCACGCCGCACCGGAGGTCGAGGCCGTCTCGGCGATCGAGCGGTACCGGGAGGTCGTCGCGCTGGCCGGCGAGTCGGTGGAGCGGATGCGCGCGGCCGACCGGGCCAGGGTGCGGCAGCTGCTGGAGCGGCTGGCCGAGTCGCAGGACCGGATGGCCGAGGTCATCGACCGGGAGAAGCTGGTCAGGCAGGTCGTCGCGGAGCACTGGGAGAACGTCGTCGGGCTGCTGTGGGACGAGCGGTGGTTCACCGGGATGACCACGGTGCCCGCGCCGGACGAGTCGGTGCCGCCACGCGACCAGCGCGACTACGACACCGCGCTGGACCTGGCGTACCGGGCGTTGGAGGACTCGTTGCAGAAGCGCGCGCTGTTCCGCAAGGGAGCCTGAGCGCGGCGGTGTCAGGGCGGTGTCAGACCCGTGTCAGCCGCGTGTCCGGGCCGTCGGTGATCGTGGCGGAGACACCCGCCACGAGAGGACACCCGATGAGCCAGCCGGTTCCCGTGCCGCACGGCCTGCCCATGGAGCGCGACGCGAGCCCGTTCGACCCGCCCCGCGAGATCACCCGACTGCGTGACGCCCGACCGGTCAGCCCGCTGGTCTTCCCCGACGGCCACGAGGGCTGGCTCGTCACCGGCTACGACGAGGTCCGCCGGGTCATGGCCGACACCCGGTTCAGCTCGCGGCAGGACATCGGCGTCCTGCACGTGCCGTACGAGGTGCCCGGCATGCCCGTCCAGACCGAGCCGTCCCCGCAGGTGCCGGGCCTGTTCATCAGCATGGACCCGCCGGACCACACCCGGTTGCGGCGCATGCTCACCGGCACGTTCACGGTCAAGCGGATGAAGCAGCTCGAAGAGCACATCGTCGCGATCGCGGAACGGCAGCTCGACGAGATGGCGCGCTTGGCGCCGCCGGTCGACCTGGTCAAGGAGTTCGCGCTGCCGTTGCCGTCGCTGGTGATCTGCGAGCTGCTCGGCGTCCCCTACGCGGACCGGGACGACTTCCAGGCCGACTCGGCCAAGTTCATGGAGAAGGACATCGCGCTGGACGAGAAGATGGCCGCGTTCACCGGCCTGACCTCGTACCTGGCCGGACTGGTCACCCGCAAGCGCGCCGAGCCGGGCGAGGACCTGCTGTCGGACCTGGCCCGCCCCGACGAGCTGACCACCGAGGAGCTGACCGGCATCGCGTTCCTGCTGCTGCTCGCGGGCCACGAGACCACCGCCAACATGCTGGCCCTGGGCACGTTCGCGCTCCTGGAGCACCCCGAGCAGCTCGCCGGGCTGCGCGCCGACCCCGACCTGCTGCCCGGCGCGGTCGAGGAGCTGATGCGCTACCTGTCCGTCGCCGACATCTTCTACCGCTACGCCACCGAGGACGTCGAGCTGGGCGGCGAGACGATCGGCAAGGGGTCGACGGTCGTCGTCTCGCTGTTGGCCGCCAACCACGACCCCCGGCGGTTCGAGGACCCGGACGCGCTGGACGTCCGGCGCGGGGCGCGGGGCCACCTGGCGTTCGGCCACGGCGTCCACCAGTGCCTCGGCCAGCAGCTGGCCCGGATCGAGATGCGGGCGGGCTTCGACGGGCTGCTGCGCCGCTTCCCGACGCTGCGGCTCGCCGTCCCGGCCGACGAGGTGAGGCTCAGGACCGACATGAACATCTACGGCGTCCACGCGCTGCCGGTCACCTGGTGAGAGCGTCCTAGAAGCCCCAGGACACGGCGACGGTGTCGAAGTCCAGCTCGGCGTCGGCACGGCGGTAGGTGGCCAGGGCGGCGGCGTTGTCCTTCTCGGTGCCGGTCCACACGCCGGTGCAGCCGCGCTCCCTGGCCAGCCCGATCAGGCGTTCCACCAGGGCGCTCGCGATGCCGCGCCGCCGGTGGGCGTCGTCCACGCCCAACTCGTACATGAACATCTCCACGCCCTTGTCGGGGTGGATGGTCTCGACGCCGGACACGAACCCGGCCGGCTCGCCGTCGACGTAGGCGACGAGCAGGTGGTGGCGGTCGTCGGCGAGGAACGCGCGGGTGGCGTCCTCGCGCGGCGCGTCGTCGAACAGGTGCCCCGCGGCCACCACCGCGTCGAACGACGTGACCCGCCGGATGTCCATGCGGGCGAGGGTAGCTCCCGGGTGATGATGCGGTCATGCGAGTTCTGCCCACGCCCGCCGACGTCTCCGCCGCCACCACCGACCCGATCGCGCGCTGGGCCGCGCAGTCCCTGCTGCCCGGCCGCGGCGGCACGGCGTGGGCGCACGGTGACGCGGTCGCCGTGCTCGCGCCCGCGTTGTACCGCTTCGACCGCCTCGTGCTCACCGGTCCCGCGGACGACGTGTCGGCGCTGCTGCGCGCGCACGCGCGCCCCGGCGTGAGACCGCTGGTCAGGACCGCCCTGGCGGAACGGCTCGACTGGCCGGTCCTCGGTCATTTCGGCTGGATGGACCGCTGCGGCGACCTCGACCCCGCCCCCGGCGCGCGCTGGCTGACCGAGGACGAGTGGGACGACGTCGAGTCGCTGCTGCGCAAGGCCAACCCGGGGTCCTGGGTGTGGCCGCGCGAGCCGGGGCCTGCGCGCTGGGCCGGCGTCCACGTCGACGGCGTGCTGGTCGCGGTGGCGGCGGACGCCTGGCCGTCGCCGGACGTCGGCTTCGTCGCGGGCGTGGCCACCCACCCCGACCACCGCGGCCGGGCGCTGTCCACGGCCGTCTGCCGGTTCCTCGTGAGCGCGCTGCTGGCCGAGCACGGCACGTGCGGGCTGATGGTCGACGCGGCCAACGAGGCGGCCATCACGGTTTACCGGCGGCTCGGCTTCACCTACCGGGGCGTGACCGCCCTCCGGGACTCAGCTCACACCTGAACGGCGGAACAGCCCCGTGTGAGGGCGGTGTTGGACCCTGTATGACGCAGCCGAGCACCTCGCGCGAGTTCCGCCTCGCCTCCCGTCCCGAAGGCTTTCCGACCAGGGAGAACTTCGACCTGGTCGAAGTGCCCGTGCCGGATCTCGCCGACGGGCAGCTGCTGGTCCGCAACCTCGTGATGAGCGTGGACCCGTACATGCGGGGCCGGATGAACGCGGCCAAGTCGTACGTGGCGCCGTTCGAGGTCGGCAAGGCCCTCGAAGGCGGCGCGGTCGGCGAGGTCGTGGCGTCGAAGGCGGCCGGGTTCGAGGTCGGCGACACCGTGCTGCACGGCCTGGGCTGGCGCGACTACTCCGCCGTCGACGCGGCGAACGCCACGAAGGTCGACCCGGCGGTCGCCCCGATCGGCGCGTACCTGGGCGTGCTCGGGATGCCCGGCATGACGGCCTACGCGGGCCTGCTGGAGGTCGCCGCGTTCAAGGAGGGCGACGTGGTGTTCGTCTCCGGCGCGGCGGGCGCGGTCGGCCAGGTCGCGGGACAGGTCGCCCGGCTGCGCGGCGCGAAGCGCGTGATCGGCAGCGCGGGCAGCGACGCCAAGGTCAAGTACCTGGTGGACGAGCTCGGCTTCGACGCGGCGTTCAACTACAAGGACGCGCCGGTCGGCGAGCAGCTGGCCCAGGCCGCGCCGGACGGCATCGACGTGTACTTCGACAACGTCGGCGGCGAGCACCTGGAAGCCGCGATCGACTCGTTCAACGTCTTCGGCCGCGCCGCGCTGTGCGGCTCGATCTCGAACTACAACACCACCGCCCCGACCGGCGTGCGCAACACCGGCCTGGCCGTGGGCAAGCGCCTCACGCTGCGCGGCTTCCTCGTGTACGACCACAAGCACCTGCAGGAGCAGTTCGTCCGCGAGGTCGGCGGCTGGGTCGCCGCCGGTGAGCTGCGCTACCAGGAGACCGTGACCGAGGGCCTGGACCGCGCGCCGGAGGCGTTCATCGGCATGTTGCGCGGCGAGAACGTCGGCAAGGCCCTGGTGACGCTGTAGGACGTGCTCTCGCGCCATCCCGCCGACGTCGGCGGGATGGCGTGCCGTCACGCCTTCCCGACCCGGGCGAAGACCTCCCCGATCCCGGCCACCGCCGCGGCGCGCTCGTCCTCCTGCTCGTACCACCCCTGGCCGACCCGGCTCTCGACCACGGTCTCCGGGGTGAACTCCCGGCCGAACAGGTACGGGTCGAGGCAGTAGCCGAACCCCGACTCCCCCATCGCGTCCAGGCCCTCGCGCTCGCAGTGCTCCAGGAAGCCCTCGGCCTCCCGCCACCGCTCACCGTCGAACCAGAACACCCCGCCGGCGTAGTGGATGGTGCTCCCGGTCGCCTCGTCGACGAGGTTGAGCGACTCGTAGTTCTCCGGCCGGTCGCGCACCAGGCGCACGAGGTCCTCGGGCACGCCCCGGTAGAGCGACTCCTGGAGCGCGTAGTCGCCGTCCGCGTACAGGTTCAGGTCCGTCTCGTGGTCGAACGTCAGCAGCAGCGCGCGGCCGTCCGGCGCGAAGTACCAGACCGCCGACTGCCCGCCCGAGTCGTTCCACGCCAACCGCTCCGCGCCGTCCACGGTCATCGGCGCCACCTCGGCGATCTCGCCGATGATCGCCGCCCGCCGCCGCACCTCGGTCAACGGGGTGGCCTGGAGGGCTTCCCACATGTCCACGTCCATGCGCGCAGGCTAGCGGCCACCACCGACAACTTCAGACGATCTCGCCGTCCGCGGCCACCACGCGCCCTTCGTGCACCACGAGCGTGCGCGGTGCGCGGTCCATCACCGCAGCCGTCACCGTGTCGCCGGGCACCACAACCAGGTCGGCGGGCGCGCGCTCGGTCAGCCCCAGGGCGCGTCCCATCACCGCCGCGCCGCCGCGGGTCGCCACGTCGACGCACATCTCCACCTGCTCGTCGCGCCGGAAACCGCTGCGGTAGGCCAACTGCCAGGCCCGGTCGAGCATGTCGCCGTTGCCGTAGGGCGACCAGTAGTCGCGGATGCCGTCCTGCCCCAGCCCGACCCGCACCCCGGCCCACCGCAACTGCCGCAGCGGCAACGGATCCCGCACCCCCGGCGCGACCGTCGTCACCGCCACGTCGTGCTCGGCCAGCAGCTCCACCAGCTCCCGCTGCCGCTCGGCGTCCACAGTGGACAAGGCGAACGCGTGGCTGATCGTGACCCGGCCCCGCATGTCCAGCGCGCCGACCCGCTCGCAGATCAGCTCGACCTGGAACGCGCCCAGCGTGCCGGCGTCGTGCAGGTGCACGTCCACCCCGCGCTGGTGCTTCTCCGCCAGCCCGAACACCACGTCCAGGTGCCGCACCGGGTCGCGGTCGTAGCCCGCCGGGTCGAGGCCGCCGACCAGGTCCGCGCCCGCCCGCAGCGCCGCGTCCAGCAGCTCGGCCGTGCCCTTCTCGCGCAGGATGCCGCACTGCGGGAACGCCACCACCTCGACGTGCGCCCGGCCCGCGTGCTCCTCCCGCGCCGCGAGCACGCCTTCCAGCTTCTCCAGCCCCGAGTCGACGTCCACCTGCGCGTGGCTGCGCACGTGCGTCGCCCCGCACGCGATCGTCCGGCCGAGCGTGTGCGCCGCGCGTCGCGCCACGGACGCCTCAGCGCCGCGCCAGTTGCGCCGGTCGTTGTCGATCAGCGCGGCCAGCCCGTCACCCGCGCTGTGCGGGCGGAACGGCAGGCCGAGCCGGGTGGAGTCGAGGTGCGCGTGCGCGTCGGTGAACGCGGGCAGCAGCACGCCGCCGCGCCCGTCGGCCACCGGCACCCCGGCGGGCGGGTCGAGGTCCCGGCCGAACGCCGCCAGGCGCCCGTCCTCGCAGAGCACGTCGACCATGGGTGAGCCGGGGGCGTTCGGCCACGGCCGCACGGAACGGATCAGCAGGTCACCGGTCACCAGGCGACGCTAGCCCCGCCGCGGTGAACTCGCCAGCGAGGAGCTTGCCGGGGTTGAGCACGCCGGTCGGGTCGAGCGTCCGCTTGACCGCCGCCAGCACGTCCAGCCCGAGCCCGCCGATCTCGGCCTCCAGGTACGGCGCGTGGTCGGCGCCCACCGCGTGGTGGTGGCTGATCGTGCCGAGCCCGGTGATGGCCTCGCTCGCGGCGGCCTTGGCGACCTGCCACTGCCCGATCGGGTCGGCGGCGTCCCGCGCCGCCAACGCGGTGAAGTACAGCGAGGCACCCGTCTCGTAGGCGTGCGAGATGTGGCACATGACCACGCACTGGCCCAGCGCGTCGACCAACGCCTCCCGCACGGCGGCACGCAGCTCGGACACCCTCGACCAGTGCGTGGCCGTCTCCAGCGTCTCCACGCACACGCCGACCTCCATCAACGCGTCCCGCTGCCGGGGCCCGTTGAACCGGCCGTGCCGCCACGCCTCGCCGAGCGCCCTTCCCAGCGTCACGAGCTCCAGCCCCCGCAGCGTCTCCGCGCGCCGTCGCCGGACCTCCGCCTTCGACGCGCCGTGCCAGCCGAGGATGAGCAGGCACGGCTCCCGCACGCCCCTCGCCCGCAGGTACCCCTTGAGCGCGTTGGTCTTCCAGCCGCCGGCCAGCGCCAGCGACACGGCCGTCTCGTCCACATCGGACAGACGGGTCACGTCGGCCAGCACCCGCCGCTGCGCCAGTTCCCGCACCACCGCCGACCCGCGCTCCCAGCCGTCCACCACGAAGCCCTCGTACCGCTCGACCACCGGCCGCGGTCGCACCCGCAGCGCCACCTCCGTGATGACGCCGAACACGCCCTCGCTGCCCACCACCAACTGCTTCAGGTCCGGTCCCGCGGCGGACGCGGGCGCGCCGCCCAGCCTCCACTCGCCCACCGGCGTGGCCAGCCGGACACCCTCCACCAGGTCCTCGAACCGCCCGTAACCCGAGGACGCCTGCCCGGCCGACCGGGTCGCGGCGAACCCGCCGACGGTGGCCCGCTCGTAGGACTGCGGCACGTGCCCGATGGTCAGCCCGTGCGCGGCCAGCAGCCGTTCGGCCTGAGGCGCGGGCAACCCGGCCTGGAGCACCGCCAGCCGGGACACCGGGTCGACCGACACCAGCTTGTCCAGCCGGTTCAGGTCCAGCGCGATCACCGCCGCCTTGTCGCCGCGCAGGGCGTCCACCCCGCCGACGACCGACGTGCCGCCGCCGAACGGCACCACCGCCACGTCGTGCTCGACGCACGCCTCCAGCGCCTCGACCACCTGCCCGGGTGACGCGGGCAGCACCACCGCGTCCGGCACGGCCAACTCGCCGTCACCGCGCTGCCGCAGCAGGTCCACATAGGACAGACCACCGGCGCGACCCAGCCGCGACTCGCGGTCCACCCGCACGTACCCCGGCCCGACGACCTCGGCCAGCGCCGTCCGCGCCGCCTCGCCCAGCACCGACTCCGGCACCTCCGGCGCCCGTGCCGGCGTGCGGACGTCACCCAGCCCGATCCGCTCCCGCAGCCACTTCACGGCGTGCGGCGGGAGCGTGCCCGCGGTGGTGGTCCAGCTGGCCCGGAGGGTGTGGTCGATGCGCTCGGTCACCGCTACAGTGTGACACATGACGTCTCAACGTCACAGTGATGACGCGCTCCTCGACGCGGCCCGCGACTGCGTGGTCGAGGTCGGGGTCCGCCGCACCACGCTGACGGACATCGCCAAACGCGCCGGCGTCAGCCGGATGACCCTCTACCGCCGGTTCCCGGACGTCGGCACGCTGGTCCGGGCGCTCATGACCAGGGAGTTCACCGCCCTGCTCCAGCGGATCGAGGTGACCGGCGACAACGCCAGGCAGCGGCTCGTGGCGCGGGCCGTCGCGGGCATCCGGCTGCTGGCCGCCGACCCGCTGATGCGGCGCGTGCTCGACCTGGACGCCGAGCTGATGCTCCCGTACCTGGTCCAACGGCTGGGGAGCACCCAGCGGCTGGTCGAGGCGTTCCTGGTCGCGCAGGTCGAGGAGGGTCACGCGGACGGCTCGATCCGGCCCGGCTCCGCCGCCGCCCAGGCCCGCCTGGTGCTCCTGACGACCCAGTCGCTCGTCCTCTCGATCCGCCCCGCCACCACGGACCTGGACTTCGAGGAGCTGCTGGCCGAACTGGCCTCCTACCTGGACGCGGCGCTGTCGTGAACACCTCGCTCAACGCCGCGCGCCGCCGAGCCGACCTCGACCACGTGTCGTCGTCGCCGGTGGACCTGCTCGTGATCGGCGGTGGCGTCACGGGCGCGGGTGTCGCCCTGGACGCGGCGTCACGCGGCCTCTCGGTGTGCCTGGTGGAGGCGCACGACCTGGCTTTCGGCACGTCCCGCTGGTCGAGCAAGCTGGTCCACGGCGGCCTGCGCTACCTGGCCCAGGGCGAGGTCGGCCTGGCCTACGAGAGCGCCGTGGAGCGCGGCATCCTGATGACCCGCACCGCGCCCCACCTCGTGCGGGCGCTGCCCCAGTTGGTGCCGCTGCACGGTCGGGCGCACGACCCGGTCGTGATGGCCGGTCTGCGCGCGGGTGACGCGTTGCGCCGCCTGGCCCGCACCCCGTCCCGCGTCCTCCCACCCCCGCGACGGGTGCCGGCCGCCGAGGCGCTGGCCCTGGCACCCGGCCTGCGCCGCGCCGGCCTGCGTGGCGGCCTGCTGAGCTTCGACGGCCAACTGGTGGACGACGCCCGGCTCGTCGTGGCGCTGGCCCGCACCGCCGCCGGATTCGGCGCCCGGATCATCACCCGGGCGCGTGCGACCTCGCTGACCGGTCACGGCGCGGACGTGGTCGACACGCTCACCGGGGCGTCGCTGCGGATCTCGGCGCGTGCGGTGGTGAACGCCGCCGGGGTGTGGGCGGGCGAGCTGGTGCCGGACGTGAAGCTGCGCCCGTCGCGCGGCTCGCACCTCGTGCTGTCGGCGTCCGCCGCGGGGGTGTCGAACACCGCCCTGACCGTGCCGATCCCGGGTGCCCGCAACCGTTACGCGCTGGTCCTGCCGCAACGCGACGGCCGCGTCTACGTGGGGCTGACCGACGAACCCGTGGACGGCCCGATCCCCGACGTGCCGACCGTGCCGCGGTCCGATGTGGACTTCCTGCTGGCGGTCGCCTCGTCGGTCCTCGAACGCCCGCTCACCACCTCCGACGTGCTGGGTGCGTTCGCGGGCCTGCGCCCCCTGCTGGACAGCGGTGACGGCCCCAGCGCCGACCTCTCCCGCCGGCACGCCGTGCTGACCTCCGACGGCGTGACCACGGTCGTGGGCGGCAAGCTCACCACGTACCGCCGCATGGCCGCCGACGCCGTCGACGCCACCGCCCTCACCACCGCCCGCTCCCGCACCGCCGACCTGCCCCTGGTCGGCGCGGGCACACCGACCGGCCCACCCGAGCTGGCCGCCCGCTACGGCTCCGAGGCCGCCCGGGTCGCCTCGATCGGCGAGGTCGCCTGGGCCGTCCACCACGAGGGCGCGCTGACCGCCGACGACGTCCTGGACCGCCGCACCAGGATCGGCCTGGTCCCCACCGACCGCGCCACCGCCGAACCGACCGTCACCGCGGAAGTCGCCACCGCCCTGGCCGGACTCAGCCGGACCGGGTGACCCCGAACGCAGAACTCACCCGACCTGAACGCAGGACTCACGCGCCCCGAACGTAGGACTCACCCGACCTGAACGTTCGACACGCGGGCGCTGAACGTTCGACACGCGCGAGAGTCCTACGCTCAGGTCGTGTGTGTCCTACGTTCAGGTACCCCGAGTTCAACGCTCAGGACGGGTGCGGGCACGACGAAGGGGGACCTCCGGAAGCGGAAGTCCCCCTTGGCGTCACACGTCACTCGCCGATGATCGGCTTCGCGGCCTTCGGCGGCTCCTCGATCAGGGGCTCGCCCTCCAGCCGCACCTTGCGCTGGTGGTCCTTGCCGTCGCCGCCCTGGCCGGGCGGGGCCATCATCGGCGCGCCCATCATGCCGCCGGCGCCACCGGCACGCCCACCGGCCGCACCGGGCACGCCCGCACCGGCACCCGCCGCACCGGCCGGACCGGCCGACGCGCCCAGCACACCGGACGACCCACCGGACTGCAGCGTGGCCCCACCGGCGCCACCGCCGCCGGAACCACCCGCGAAGCCACCACCACCACCGGCGAAGCCACCACCGCCACCACCGAAGCCACCCGCGCCACCGCCGGCCCCGCCACCCGAGGGCACGTGGGGCAGGTCGGCCGACACCGGCCGGACCGGCGGCACGGTCGGCACCGTGTGCGCGGTGCTCCCCGTCGCGTACGTCGTGCCGCCCAACGACGGCGGCATGGGCACCCGGCCCGTGGACGAGTCACCGCCGCCGGCCACCCACCGACCCGGCTCCCAGTGACCGCCGCTGCCCGAACCGCCGGAACCCGAACCGGAACCGCCGGACCCGCCCGAACCACCGGTGCCGACCGTCGGCGGACGGCTCACCACCGGACCGCTCGGCCCGCCCGGGTACGCGCGACCGGGCTCCGTCGCGCCACCCGACCCCGGCCCGTAGCCCGTGCCCACCGTCGGAGGACGGCTCACCACGGGACCGGACGTGCCGGACGTGCCGGTCGACCCGCCACCGCCGGAGCCGCCGGGGTTGTTCGTGTACCGCTGGTTCGCGCCCCGGTCCATGTCGTTGAGCTGTCGCTCGTCGAGCCCGAGACCGCCCTGCGACAACCTCGGCCCCGAACCGCCGCCGCCGCTGCCGCCCTTGTTGGACGACGTCATCGCGGTGATCGCCTGCAGGATCTGCTTGGCGGTCTGGGCGATCTGCGCGACCGACTTGATCAGGTCGATCAGCTTCTTGAGCGAGTTGCCGAGCTTCTGCAGGAAGTCGGCGAGCTTCTTGGCGTAGTTGCACGCCATCTGCACGATGTCCGCGATCGCCGCGCCGATGGCCGCGCCGAAGGTCAGGAACGACGCCGCCAGCCACTGGATGATCTTCATGACCATCTCGGACACGGCCTGGCTGATCAGGTCCATGATGGTCTTGCGCACGGTCGCGACCAGCTCGCCCGCGCCCTTGGCCGCGCGCGAGATGCCTTGGGTGGCCTTGGACAGCGTCTCCAGCCCGGCCGCGTGCTTCTTGCTCGCCGCCCGGTAGCCGTCGGCGGAACGGCCGCGCCAGGTCCGGGTCTCCTCCACCGACGTGCGGCGGTAGTCGGCGACGATGCCCTCGATCTGCTTGGCCGCGGACGCCCAGCTGTCGGACATCTTCTGGATCGCCTGCGGGTTGCCCAGCAGCGCGTCGAACGGCTCGCGCAGGAAGGAGACGTGCTGGATGGCCCAGCTGAACCCGGCGGACAGGAAGCCCGACAGCGGGTTGGAGGCCAGGCCCACGATGCCCATGGCGGTGTTGGCCATGCCCAGGCCCGCCTGGACCCAGTCACCTCGCTCGACCGCCGCGACGGTGCCCTGCACGTCGCCGATCAGGTGCGAGGGGTCACGGCCCTGCGTGGTCGAAGTGGCTTGCGCGCTCATCCCCGTGCCCTTCCGGTGAAGCCGAACGCGTTGTCGAGGTCGACGTTCTCGTAGAGGTCGGCGACCTCCCTGAGGCCCTGGCACATGTCGGCGACGGTCTCCGTGGCCTGGCCGAGGATGTCCTGGGAGGAGCCCGCCGTCTTGAGCAGGAACTGCGCCAGGAACGAGCCGAACACGCCGAAGGCGTCGGTCGACAGCGACGGGTCAGCGGTGTTGGTGGCCGAGAGCATCCGCTGCGTCAGCTGGTCGACCGTGCCAGCGTGCGCCCGGATCTCCTCCGGGTTCACGTTGAACGAGTCGAACATGGTCATCTACCCCCTGCTCAGGCCATGACATCGGGTGGGTTGGTGAAGTAGTCGTCATCGGGCCTGGTGTCTCGACGCTGGATCTCCGGCTCCGGTTCCACGGCGTCCGTGCCGTCACCCGAATAGCCGTTGGGCATCTTCGACTTCACGAACTCCAGCGCCGGGCTGTCGCCCACGAACTCCGTCATGATCTCGACGACCTTGCCCGCGGCGGCGCGCTGCGCCTGTGCGACGGCGGTCATGATCGCGCCGGAGATCCGCTCGGGGTCCTCACCGCGCAGCTGCGGGCGCAGGATCAGGTCGGTCAACGCGCCCGAGGCGTTGACGCTGACCGTGATCAGGCCGTCGGGCGACGTCGCGCTACCGCCGACGCCCCCGAGCTGCGACTCGGCCTGCGCGGCGTTCCGCTTGGCCTGCTCGATCTTCTCTCCGTACTGCGCGAGCCACTGGTCCGGCTCCATGTTCACCCCTCACGGCAACGGGGCTTGCGGCCCTACTGCGCAATTCGACCCGTCGACACTCGATTCGGTTCCCGGCGACGTATCGTTTCACCGAAACGTGATTTCTCGGGCACGGACGTCGGCGGATACCGCCGTTCGGCCTATTCTGTGAATTGTTTACTTGCCGTTCTGTTGGGTTTTCGCAACACTTCGTAGCATGAGTCCGGTACGCCGGGGTCCCGGGCGGCCCATCCACAACCGGATCGGGGTGCTGCGGGTCGAGCGGGGTATGACCAGGGTTGGGTTGGCCGAGGCGGTGGAGGTCAACCCCCAGACCATCGGCGCGCTGGAGCGGGGCGACCACTACCCGAGCCTCGACCTGGCGCTGCGGATCTGCGACGTGTTCGGCCTGCCGGTCGAGGCGGTGTTCAGCCGCACGCCGTTCGAGCCGTTGTCCACCCAGGTCTACGGCTAGGCGCGACCGGTCACGACAGGAGGAGAGCACGTGGCACAGGGGGTGCTGGAGGTCGACCGGATCTCCAAGCGCTACGGGGAGGTCGTCGCGCTCGACGGGATGACCTTCGACGTGCGGGCGGGCGAGCTGTTCGGGTTCGTCGGCAGCAACGGCGCGGGCAAGACCACCGCGATGCGGATCGCGCTCGGCGTGCTGGCCGCCGATTCGGGCGAGGTGCGGTGGAACGGCGAGCCGATCACCTTCCGGACCCGGCGCCGGATCGGCTACATGCCCGAGGAACGCGGCCTCTACCCCAAGATGAAGGTGCTCGACCAGCTCGTCTACCTGGCCGAGCTGCACGGCATGTCGACCAACGCCGCGCACCGCTCGGCGGAGGACTGGATCGCCCGGCTCGGCGTCCGCGACCGCCGCCACGACGAGGTGCAGAAGCTCAGCCTCGGCAACCAGCAACGCGTGCAGCTGGCCGCCGCGCTGGTGCACGAGCCGGACGTGCTGGTGCTCGACGAGCCGTTCTCCGGCCTGGACCCGGTCGCGGTGGACGTGATGAGCGCCGTGCTGCGCGAGAAGGCGGCGAGCGGCGTGCCCGTGGTGTTCTCCAGCCACCAGCTCGACCTGGTCGAGCGGTTGTGCGACCGGGTCGGCATCGTGCGCCGCGGCACGCTCGTCGCGTCCGGCTCGGTGGACGAGCTGCGCGCCGGCGGCGAGTCGAAGCTGGTCGTGGACGCGCCGCTGGCGCCCGCCGGCTGGGCCGACGACCTGCCGGGCGTGCGGTCGGCGCACACGTCGTCCGGCCGCACGGTCCTGGAGGTCGCGTCGGACGTGGACGACCAGGCCGTGCTGCACGCCGCCCTGGCCACGGGCCCGGTGCACGAGTTCTCCCGGCAGCGGCCGTCGCTGACCGAGTTGTTCCGCAGCGTGGTGACCGAGGAGTCCGCCGCATGAACAGCCTCACCCCCGGTCGGGCGGTGTTCCTGGTCTCGCGCCGGGAGTTCCTGGGCAAGGTGCGCACGAAGTCGTTCGTGTGGGGCACCGTCGTGATCGTCGCCGTGCTGGCGGGGTACCTGCTGCTGCAATCCGTGCTGTTCGACGACGCCGGGCGCGACCGGGTGGCGTTGAGCGGGCAGGCCACCGTGCTCGCCGAGCCGCTGAAGCAGACCGCCCTGTCGTTCGGCCGCGAGGTGGAGACGGTCGACGTGACCGACCCGGCGGCAGCCGAGGAGGAGGTGCGGTCCGGTGACCTGGACGCGCTGATCACCGGCGCGTCGGACGACCTGCGGGTGGTGGTGAAGGACTCGCTGGGCGGCTCGTTGCGCAACTCGATCGACCTGCTGGTCAAGCAGCAGGTCCTGGACGCCCACTTCGCGGAGGCGGGCGTCGACCCGGCCGAGGTGGCGCGGGACGTGGAACGCGCGAAGGTCGACGTGGTGGCGCTGGAGCCGCAGGACGAGCAGCGCGGCCAGCGGCTGGTGATCGGCCTGGTGATCGCCGCGCTGCTGTACTACTCGCTGCTGGTCTACGGGACGATGGTCGCGCAGGGCGTGGTGGAGGAGAAGTCCAGCCGCGTGGTGGAGATCCTGCTGGCGACGCTGCGGCCGTGGCAGCTGCTGCTGGGCAAGGTCGTGGGGCTCGGCGCGGTGGGGTTGCTGCAACTGGTCGTGATCGGCGGCGCCGGGCTGGCGCTGTCGTCGGCGTCCGGGGTGCTCGACGTCGCGGGCGTGGCGAGCGGCGCGCTGGCGACCGGGCTGCTGTGGTACCTGCTCGGCTTCTTCCTGTACGCCACCGTGTTCGCCGCCGCCGCGTCGCTGGTGTCGCGGCAGGAGGAGCTCCAGTCGGTGCTGACGCCGATCAGCATGTCGATAGTGGTCGCGTTCGTGCTCGGCATCAACCTGATGATCAGCGACCCGACCGGGACGGCGGTGACGGTGCTGTCCGTGCTGCCGCCGTTCGCGCCGATCCTGATGCCGGGCCGGATGGCGATGGGCGTCGCGCCGCCGTGGCAGGTGCTGCTGGCGATCGTGCTCGCGCTGCTGGCGGTCGCGGTGATCACGTGGCTGGGCGGCAAGGTGTACTCGAACGCCGTCCTGCGCACCGGCGCGCGGGTGCGGCTGCGCGACGTGCTGCGCTGACCGTTCCCGGCGTCAGCCCTTCCCGGCGTCACCCCTTCACGGCTGCGTAGCGCGCGAGTGCTTCCCGGCGCTCGTCCGCGTGGTCCACGATCGGGTCGCGCGGCTGGTGCACGGCCTTGCCCGGCACGTCGCGCAGCTCGGGCACGTACCGGCGCACGTAGTCCCCGTGCGGGTCGAACTTCTCGCCCTGCGTCACGGGGTTGAACACGCGGAAGTACGGCGCCGCGTCCGTGCCGGTGCCCGCCGCCCACTGCCAGCCGTGCTGGTTGGACGCGAGGTCGCCGTCGACCAGGTGGCGCATGAAGTGCCGCGCGCCCCACCACCACGGCAGGTGGAGGTCCTTGACCAGGAAGCTCGCCACGACCATCCGGACGCGGTTGTGCACCCAGCCCTCGGTCAGCAGCTGGCGCATCCCGGCGTCCACGAACGGGTAGCCGGTCCGGCCCTCGCACCACGCCTCGAACCGGTCGCGGTCGTCGTCCAGCGGCATCCGGTCGAACGCGCGGTTGTAGTTGCGGCGCGCGGACTCCGGCTGGTGCCACAGGACGTCGGCGTAGAAGTCGCGCCAGGCCAGCTCGGTGCGGAACGCCTTCGCACCCGCGCCGCGCCCGAGGTCGGCCAGCAGCGTGCGCGGGTGCACCACGCCCCACTTGAGGAACGCGGAGAACCTGCTGGTGCCGTCCAGGTCCGGCCGGTCGCGGCGGGTGGCGTAGTCGGGCAGCTTCTCGTCGCGGAACGCCTCCCACAGCGCCCGGACGTCCGGCAGCGCCTCCCCCGCCGACAGCCCGCGCCCGAGGTCGGACCGGATCCAGTCGACCGTCGGGGCACCGGTGTCGGCGGGCGGACGCCACCCGTGGTCCAACCAGGCCTTGAAGAACGGCGTGAACACGCGGTACGGCGTGCCGTCGGGCTTGGTGACGCGTCCCGGCGTGACCGCGTAGGGCGATCCGACGCGCACCAGCTCGACCCGTTCGGCGACCGCCGCGTCACGCTCGCGCCCGTACGGCCCGGCGTCCGCGGAGACGTGCACGGACGACGCTCCGACCTCGGCGGCCACCCTCGGCACGACCTCCACCGGGTCGCCCTCGACCACGACGAGCCGCCCGTCGAGCTCGGCGTCCAGCGACCGCAGGCACCGGTGCAGGAACTCGACCCGCGGCCGGCCGGAGGCCTTCAGCAGCACGGGGTCGAGCACGAACAACGCCAGCGCGCGTGACGCCCGCCCGGCCGCCGCGAGCAGCGCGGGGTGGTCGGCGGTCCGCAGGTCGCGCCGGAACCACACCACGGTCGAGGAGTCCACGGACCGACCCTAGGAGCACCACCGGCGGCCCGCACGACCAGACCGTTCGCAATAGTCGATTTCGACTGATAGATTTCGACCATGCCACGTCGAGCGCTCGACAACCCCCTCGTGCTCGCGGTGCTGGGACTGCTCCTGGAGCACCCGACGCACCCGTACCAGATGCTCACCGACCTGCGGTCCCGCGGCGGCGCAGCGATCAACCGGGGCACGCTCTACGACGTCGTGGAGGCCCTGGTCGCGGCAGGCTGGGTCGCGCCGCAGGGCACGGAACGCACCGGCAACCGCCCGGAGCGGACCGTCTACGCGCTCACCGACGCCGGGCACGACGAGTTGGTGCGCCGCCTCGACAGCCAGATCCGCACCCCGCAGCGCGAGTTCACGCAGTTCCTCGGCGCGGTCGCCCACCTCGGCGCACTCGGCCCGGACGGCGCGGTGGACGCCCTGACCGAACGCGCGCGACGGTTGTCCGACCGCATCGAGGCCGACGGCGACCACCTGGCCGACGTGGTGGCGAGCGGCGTGCCCCGCCTGCACGTCATCGAGGCCGAGTACGCCCTGGGCCAGGCCCGCGCCGAACTGGCCTGGATCGGCTCGATCGTGGACGAGGTCCGCGCCGGCTCCCTGACCTTCCCCACCCGAGAGGACTGAGCGTGCTCTTCGGCATCTACCCCGGCGGCGCGTCCGGTGACGACACCGGCGGCCTGGCCACCGGCGCACCCGACTCGCCCGACCGGATCTCCGCCCTCCTGGACGCGTTGCAGGGTCCCGCCCGCCAGTTCCTCGTGCGCGCGTACACCGCGTTCAAGGACACCGGCGGCACACCGACCACGCCCGCCGACGCGGTCCGGTACGCGGTGCGCGGCCGTCGGCTCGACCTGGTGGCGCAGTACCAGTCCGCGTCGGGTGACGTCACCGGCTACTGCGCGTTCCTGCGCGACCTGGTGGAGCGCTTCGGCGCGGTCACCGCGACGCTCCAGGTGACCGAGGAGCCGAACGTGACCGACAACCCGGTGCTGGACGGGTACTACCCGGGCGTCCGGGACGCGATCACCGCCGGGGTCGTCGCCGCCAAGGCCCACGCCCGCGCGCTGGGCCACGACCTGGCGGTCGGCGTCAACACCACCCCGCTGTTCGGCCCGGCGACGTCGTTCCTCGCCGACCTCACCGCGCGGGACCCGGCGTTCGCGGACGCGCTCGACTACGTGGGCCTGGACTTCTTCCCCGACGTGTTCCGACCGCTCGAAGGGGACCTGGCGGAGGGCGTGGCGGGACTCCTGGCGCACCACCGCGAGGCCGTCATGGCGCCGGCGGGTCTCGCGCACGTGCCGCTGCACGTCACCGAGCACGGCTGGCCGACCGGCCCGGACCGCTCGCCGCGACGGCAGGCGGAGGTGGTCGACACGGTGGTCCGCGTCCTCGCCGAGAACGCGGAACGCCTCGACATCACCGGTTACACGCACTTCGCGCTGCGCGACGCCGACAGCGCGAACCCGGGCCTGTTCCACAACTTCGGCCTCACCACCGACGACTACACCCCGAAACCCGCGTTCCACGCCTACCGCGCGCTGATCGCCGAACTCTGCGGATGACGCAAAGGAACCATTATCACCCTATGTAACAGCCTGTGCGGGTTGCCCGATTGGCCATGGACGACGATCGGAAGGTGCTCCCATGACCGACATCGCGCCCCACACTGACGAGCGCACGCTGGACTTCGTGGTCGCGTTCGACGACGAGTCCGCCGGAGGTGGTGACAAGGGCCTGTTCAGCTCACACCGCGACTCCCCCCGCGTCCAGGCGATCAGCGTCGCCACCCTGCGGCAGAACCTCGTCGAGACCATGGCGAACCTGCGCGCCATGTTCGACGGGGTGGTCGAGTTCCACCCCGACCTGCCGATCAAGGAGGTGACCGTCTCCTTCGAGGTGACCGCCACCGGCAAGGTCACTCTGCTCGGGACAGGCGCAGAGATGACCGGGACCGGGGCTATCACCATCACGTTCGGCAAGTGACATGAGTAGGTTCCGCGCGCTGCTCGTCGGTGTACCCGACTACGACGACGACGCCTTCGACAAGATGCCGTTCATCCGGAACGATCTCGAAACGCTCAGCGGAACCCTGCGGGAAGTCGGCTACGACGTCAAGATCCACGACGAGAGCCTGACCGATCGTGACCGCATCGACGACGCGGTCGAGCAGTTCTGCCGGGCCGCAGGCCAAGGCGACACCCTGCTGATCCTGCTCAGCGGACATGGCATGCACCGCGAGGGCGTCGACTACCTGATTCCCTCCAGTGCGAACACGCGCAGTCGCAAGTTCACCGAGCGGTGTCTCCCGATCAATTTCAAGGATCACATCGAGTCGAGCCGGTGCGGGAACGTGCTGGTGATCGTGGACGCATGCCGCGAAGGCGTCCACCTCCAGGAGAAGGGTCCGCTCTACGCAACGCAGTGGTCGAGGATGAAGCGCGAGGCCGTCGCCGGAAGAACTGTTGCCTACTTGTACGCCTGTTCGGAGGGCGAAAGAGCGAGGTTCGTGGCTAACAGCATCGACTCTTACAGCGTCCTTACCCGGGCTTTTCACATGGTGGCCATGGGTGATACCGGCCCGGCCACCCTGACGGCAGTGACCGTCGCCGTGCGTGAGCAGGTCGAGGAGCTGATCTCTCGCGACAACCTGCAGGCGCAGAAGGTCAAGCTGGAGTTACCCCCACGAGTCGAGTTGAGCGGTACCGCTGACAAGCTCGGGGAATTCATCGTCTTCGAACGCCCCGACGGCACCGAGCAGGCCAGTTCCGAGCACCCGTGGCGGCAAGCCGTGGAGAAGCACAAAGTGTGGAATCTGACTGCCGCCGACACCGAACTACGGGAGGCGACGACCGCACTGGTTCAGAGATGGGCTGCAGTCTCGGCGAAGCATGAAGCGGCCCTGGCCGACGACCCCTGGTGGGACCCACAACTCCCGGTGCGGACAGCAGAGCGACTGGGCTGGATGCTCAACAACGTAATCAACGAGGACAAGCTGGCCCTCGAAGGCACATCCGGCCCACTCAGCTCCGGGGAAGCCGCCCTGTTGATCCTTTTCCCGTTCGCGCATCAGACCTTTTGGGCGCAGCACCTGCACGCACATGCGAACGTGGTCGCCAAGGGCGACGACGCATTCGACCGCTTCATCCAGGGCCACCCCCGGCTCGCACGACGCCTCGCACGGACGCCGCAGCCGTCGTCGGCTCGAGCCGTCGAGGTGATCCGGTGGTGGCTGCTGCACCGCTGGCTGATCAGCCGTGGTGACCTCTACGAACCGGCAAGGGTCGCCAAGTCGCTCGCACTTCTCGATGGCGACAATGCACTACTCGTCGAGAACCTGACGCCGCAGCGCCTGAGCAAACTGATCCGCAGCCAACGACTGAGCGTCCCCGAGGTAGTGCGTTCAGACGTCCCCGACCCGCTTGAGGAGGAGGCTACCCTCGCCACCGCCACGCCGCAGGAGCAGCACCTCCGGGAGCAACTAACTGCCGTCCTCCTCGGCGTGGCGCGCCTGCTTGCGGTCGACCCCGCCGACCTCGGGCCGGTCATCGCAGAACACGTCGGAATCACCGAGAACGCCGACGTCGACCTGAAGGACATGCTGAGGACGGTTCAGAACTGCAACTGGCCCCGTCGTCGTGGCACCCGTATGTGCGTTCTCAAAGCCGAATGCACTCACCCAGCTGTAGACCAAGCCCTCGTCGAGCACGCCGCCCGCGTCACGACGACTCTCCAACAAGTCGACGCCCTAGCCGCAAAGTTCGGACACTTCCGCTCGTTATCCGACCTGCCCACGCACGCGTCGGCAGACGATGTGCGTGCCGTACACCTGCCGAGTGGAGAACTGGCTTACGACGGCCAGGGTTTCCGCTTCCGGCTCGCCGACGACCGCATCCAGGAGTTGCTGATGGGCAAGCAACTCTATGGCGACCCTCACCTTGCCGTGCGCGAGCTGTACCAAAACGCGTTGGATGCATGTCGGTACCGACGGGCGCGGGTCGAACACCTGAGGCGGATCGATGTTCCGGTCGCGCCGTGGCAGGGGGAGATCACGTTCAGGCAGGGCAACGTCGACGGCCGACCGTATCTGGACTGCATCGACAACGGCATCGGAATGGGCCGGCGCGAACTTACCGAAGTGTTCTCCAATGCCGGTGTCCGCTTCGCAGACCTGCCGGAGTTCATCGAAGAGAAGGCGGAGTGGGACCGGGAGGGTATACCTTTTCACGCCAACAGCGCGTTCGGCATCGGGGTACTCAGCTACTTCATGATCGCTGACGAAATAACGGTAACAACATCCCGACTTGACCGGAAAGGGCGACCGGGCAGCACGTTGGAAGTCCATATCCCCGACCGGGCGCGCTAAGCCAGATCAGGCAACCAAAAAAAATCATCGACACCGGGACTGTCATACGCCTGTGGCTACGTGGCGACGACCCGCAGCTGTCATGCGTCGAAATTCTATCCTCGATGCTGTGGATCTCGGAATTCACCGTAGTGGCCACGGATCATACCGGACAGGCATCATGGGAGCCACATATGCTTGCCCCCACCGCACTCACCGGACGGCAACTGTCCACACGTAGGACTGAAAAGACCGAACCGACCGTGGTGGCCACGGCATCTCCGAACGTGTGGTGGTGCGACGCGAGAGGGGCCGTTCTAGCCGACGGCATCTGGGCCGGGACGAGCGCATACCACGTCGTCTTAAATCTGACCGGTGCTCACTCGCCCAAGCTGACCGTCGACCGCAAGAACATCGTGGAACTCGAAGACGCCGAGACCGATCGCTTGATCATCGACCAGGTTGGCAGCCTGGTTGCCAACAGTGTGGATTTCCGCAACCACCACTGGCTCGCCGCAGTGGCACACCAGAGACCCATCGTGGCCGACGCCATCTTCGACCAAGCCGTTCACAGCTCTGCCACTTGGCACGTCGACGATACCCTGATCAATCTCGAATACATCGGCTGCCTCTTCACCGACGAATCGTTGTTCCGTGGCATCGAACCGAATCGACGAACCAACATGGTGGTCCCGGAGCCGCCTGAGTGGATTATCCGGTGGCGCCTTGCCAGATGGGTGAACGGCGCAGTAGTAAATGGCCTGTCATGCACACCTGACAAATATCCCGTCGCTCGACCGTCGGACGAAATATTATTGCTGGACTTCAGGTCACCTGATCGGCCGACAGATCGGACGGAGTGGCTCTCGATCGAGAGAGTGGTCCCCAGCGGTCATGTATTCCGAGTTGCCCAACGGCTTCACCGGACACCGGATGAGGTCCGGAACCGGCTTGCCGATTTCGGATACGTCGTGGCATCTTTCGACGCCACCACCCCTATTTCCGCCGAAGACCTCCGTCTGATGAGCTACAACTTCGACGGCGAGGCTCCATGGCTGCATCTTGAGAACAAGGTGATGCTTAGCGAACTCCTCTTCGCAGCCGACCGACTGGGCAGGACGGTGCCCGAAGTTGTCGACTCACTGCGTCGACTCGGCTATCAGGTCGCAGACTTCGACCAGTCAATCGAGTTCACTGCGATCGATTCGAAGATCCTGGCCCGATTTATGCCAGACGACGGAGAAGTGACGCCGGACTACGTGATCTACACGGCGCTCGCAGCGCAGCTCACTCTGACGGAAGTGGTTGAAAGACTACAATTCCTGGGCTACCGGGTGCATTATTTTGACACGTCGATCGAATTCAGTAGGGACGATGCGGTTCTACTGAACGACTTGCACCGTTGGCAGGACCAAGATGGAGTGATCACACGAGCCGGCGTGGTAGTAAAGGCGGTTGAACACGAGCTTTCCATCAGTGCCACAGCCGAGAGGCTGTCGTTATTCGGCTATGCGGTCGCCGATGTTTCGAACCTACTGGACGCAACAGGGGACGATTTACTATTGCTGAGCGCCGAACTGGACGGCGAAGGCCCGTGGTTAGAATTGGACAAGATCGTCCCGCCCGGCCACGAGGCCATGGTCGCATTGCGACTGCACACTGATGTCCGGAATGTGACCAACAGGCTCGCCGACTTCGGCTTCACCACCGCCACCTACGATCGCTCAGTACAGATGTCGATGGATGACGTGCGTCTACTGAGCGCCGGTCTGAACGGGAGCGACCCTTGGCTGGAATTCGACAAGGTCGTCCTTCCAGGACACGTCTTCTTCGCATCCACCATGTTGCGATGGACAATCCCCGAAGTCGTCGACCGATTGGAGCGGTTCGGATACCGAGTTGCGCCTACCGGTCCGTCGATCACCGCCAGCGTGGAGGACCTGCGGCTGATGAGCCGTGACCTCGACGGACGAGCGCCATGGCTGCGGGCCGATGTGCCCGTCACAGCGAAGCACCTCCTCAGTGCCGCCGTCAGGCTGCGGAAGCCTGTTCGAGACGTGGCGGAACGATTGCTGGCATTCGACTTCCGGCTTCCTGAAGGACTCACTGTCGGCCCGGGCTGATCGCCGAACTCGGCGGATGATGCAGCCGCACAACGAGAAGGCCCGCACCGGCAACCGGTGCGGGCCTTGGCGTGACAGCCGTCAGCGCTGGTCGATCGACACGAACGAACGCTCCGGCGAGCCGACGTAGACCTGCCGCGGGCGGCCGATCTTGGTGGCCGGGTCGTTGATCATCTCGCGCCAGTGCGCGATCCAGCCGGGCAGCCGGCCCAGGGCGAACAGCACGGTGAAGAACTTCGTCGGGAAGCCCATCGCGCGGTAGATCAGGCCGGTGTAGAAGTCGACGTTGGGGTACAGCTTGCGCTCGACGAAGTAGTCGTCGGCGAGCGCGGTCTCCTCCAGCGCCTTGGCGATGTCCAGCAGCTCGTCGGACGCGCCCAGCTTGCCGAGGATCTCGTCGGCCGTCTTCTTGATGATCGCGGCGCGCGGGTCGTAGTTCTTGTAGACCCGGTGGCCGAAGCCCATCAGGCGGACGCCGTCCTCCTTGTTCTTGACCTTCTTCACGAACGCGTTGACGTCACCGCCCTCGCGCCGGATCTTCTCCAGCATCTCCAGCACCGCGGAGTTCGCGCCGCCGTGCAGCGGGCCGAACAACGCGTTGATGCCGGCCGAGATGGACGCGAACAGGTTCGCCTCCGAGGAGCCGACCAGCCGCACGGTCGAGGTGGAGCAGTTCTGCTCGTGGTCGGCGTGCAGCACGAACAGCAGGTCGAGCGCCCGCACCAGGTCGGGGTCGACGTCGTAGGGCTCGGCCGGGAAGCCGAACGTCATGCGCAGGAAGTTGTCCACCAGGCCCAGGCTGTTGTCCGGGTACAGGAACGGCTGGCCCACGGACTTCTTGTAGGCGTACGCCGCGATGGTGGGCACCTTGGCCAGCAGGCGGATCGTGGAGATCTCGACCTGGTTGGCGTCGAAGGGGCTGAGGCTGTCCTGGTAGAACGTCGACAGCGCGGACACCGCCGAGGACAGCACGGGCATGGGGTGGGCGTCACGCGGGAAGCCGTCGAAGAACCGTTTCAGGTCCTCGTGCAGCAGCGTGTGCCGGTTGATCTTGGAGGAGAACTCCTCCAGCTGGGCCTGGGTCGGCAGCTCGCCGTAGATCAGCAGGTAGCTGACCTCGAGGAAGTTCGACTTCTCGGCGAGTTGCTCGATCGGGTAGCCGCGGTAGCGCAGGATGCCCGCGTCACCGTCGATGTAGGTGATCTCGGAGGAGCAGGACGCGGTGTTGACGAACCCGCTGTCCAGGGTGACCAAGCCGGTGGTGGCCAGCAGCTTGCCGAGATCGATACCGGACGCACCCTCGGTGGCCGGTACTACCTTCATCTCGTGCTCTCCGCCCGGATGGCGCAGCGCGACGGTACGGGTGTCGTTCGGCGCAGTCGTCGCGTCGGGCATGCAGAGTCCCTCTCACGCTAGGGCGGGGTGGCTCATGCGGGTCTCGCACGCATGCGCGCGGGCGTGGGATCGCCCCGCACCGCAGCACCACCCCGTTGGGGTCCTGTCAGTTCTCCCACGCTAGTCAGAGGACGACCCTCCACACAGCCGCGGTGTGAACCGATTCTGTGAGGTGGGACCGGCATCACATCCGGATGCATGGGTGGCTAGCGTGCATCCACCACCGTAGCCCTTATGGGCTGTTTATCCACCTCAGAGGGGTGAGAGCTAGGTCATCTCCAGCTCTCGCGCGAACGGCGGTTCGGCGCCCGCCCGGGAGCACGTGATGGCCGCCGCCGCGCCCGCGTAGGCCAGCGCCCGACCCCACCGGCCGGCGTCCAGACCTCGCACAGCCTCGACGGACAGCGCGTCGTGCGCGTGCAGCCACGCCAGCAGCGCGCCCTGCACGGTGTCGCCCGCGCCGATCGTGTCGACCACGTCCACGGGCGTGGGTGGGACGCGGATCACGTCACCGGACGCGGTCAGCACGGCCAGCCCGTCCCCGCCGCGGGTGAGCACCACGGCCACCGGTCCCGCGCCCTGCCAGTCGCGCACGACCTCCAGCACGTCGTCCTCGGAGGCGTCGGCGGGGAGGTCGGCCAGCCACCGCGCGTCCTCGACCGACACCTTCAGCAGGCCGACGTGCGGCAGCCACGAGTCGTACCGGTCGCGGTAGGCCGCGGGGTCGCGGATCAGGCCCGCGCGGATGTTCGGGTCGAGCACGGTGAGCGCGCCGCGTTCGGCCTCGCGCCACAGCACCCGCTCGTAGGTGCTCGCGCCGGGCTCCAGCACCATCGAGAGCGTGCCGAAGGACACCGCCCTCGTGCCGGCGGGGAGCGGTCCCGGGTCGGTCACCTGGCGGTCCGCCGTGCCCTCGACGTAGAACGAGTAGCGCGCCGAGCCGTCGTCCCCGAGCCCGACCACGGCCAGGGTCGTGGGCTGGTCGCCGCGCTGGACCAGGTCGGTGCGCACGCCGGACGCGTGCAGCCGCTCCAGCAGCCGGTCGCCGAACAGGTCGGTCGACACCCGGGACAGGAAGCTCACCGGCGCCTGGAGCCGCCCGGCCGCCACGGCGACGTTGTACGGGCCGCCGCCCAGCCGGGGCGAGAGGTCGCCCCCGGCCGCGGGCACCAGGTCGACCAGCGCCTCACCTGCAACGACGATCACGCCTGGCTCCGTTCTCTCCGCAAACCGTCCAGCAGCAGTTCGCCCAGGGCGGTGAACGCCTCGGCGTCCGACACGCCCGCGCGGCGGGGCAGCACGCCGGTCTGGATGCCCTCGATGAGCAGACCGGCCATCTCGGCGATCAGGGTCGCATGCACGTCCCGGAACACGCCGTCGCGCACGCCCTCCTGGATGAACTCGCGGATCCGCTCGGCGGCGGCGCGGGCGTTGCGCTCGTAGGTGCTGCGCGTGGGCGCGAACGCGGACACGTCCGTGATGAACTGGGCCGACGCCCGTCGCAGCTCGTCGGCGGCGCCGGCCAGGTAGGTGCCGACGCGGGCGCGGACGTCCGTGATGTCGGCGATGCGCTGCTCGATCCGCTCGGCCGCGCCCTTGAAGTACCGGCCGACCACCTTGACGGCCAGCTGCTCCTTGCTGGCGGCCAGCGCGTAGAGCGTGGACTTGGAGCAGTGCAGGCGGGCCGCGAGGTCGTCCAGCGTGAAGTGCGCGAAACCCTCGGCGAGCACGAGCGCTTCCAACCTGCCCAGCAGCTCGACCTGCCTGGGCGTCGGCGGTCTGCGCACGATCGAGGTCACGAGCGGCAACTCTGTCACAGTGCCTGGCTCCAGTACTGGAGTACGTCCTACAGTACTGTCGACAGTACCCCGCGATCCGGAGGTCGACGATGCCCGCCGAGCGCCTGCTCCCCACCACCGAGGCCGAGGACCTGCTCGCCCTGGTCCGCGAGATCGCGCGCGACGAGCTCGCGCCGCAGGCCGCCGAGGCCGAGGAGCACGAGCGGTTCCCGCGCGAGGCGTTCCGGCTGCTCGGCAGGACCGGGCTGCTCGGGCTGCCGTACCCGGAGCGGTTCGGCGGGGGCGAGCAGCCGTACGAGGTGTACCTCCAGGCGTTGGAGGAGGTCGCGTCGGCGTGGATGACGGTCGCGGTCGGGCTGTCGGTGCACGTGATGTCCAGCTACGCGTTGGCGACGTTCGGGGACGAGGCCCAGCAGGCCCGGTGGCTGCCCGACGTGGTGGGCGGCGAGCAGCTGGGCGGTTACGCGTTGTCCGAGTCGCACGCGGGCTCCGACGCCGCCGCGCTGTCGACGCGTGCCGTCCGTGACGACGACCACTACACCGTGAACGGCACCAAGGCGTGGATCACGCACGCGGGCGTCGCCGACTTCTACACGTTGATGGCGCGCACGTCCGACGACGGCGGCAAGGGTGTCAGCTGCTTCTTCGCACCGGGCCGCGCGGAGGGCCTGAGCGCCGCCAAGCCGGAGCGCAAGATGGGCCTGACGGGCTCGATCACCGCGCAGCTGTCGTTCTCCGACGTGAGGCTGGACGCGGACCGCCTGATCGGGGCCGAGGGCGACGGACTGAAGATCGCACTGTCCGCTTTGGACTCCGGTCGCCTCGGCATCGCGGCGTGCGGCGTGGGCCTGGCGCAGGCGGCGCTGGACGAGGCCGTGGCGTACGCCAGGCAGCGCACCCAGTTCGGCCGCGCGATCATCGACTTCCAGGGCCTGGAGTTCCTGCTGGCGGACATGGCCGCCGCCGTGGAGTCCGCGCGTGCCACGTACCTGGAGGCCGCCCGCCGCCGCGATCGCGGCCTCCCGTTCCGCCGCCAGGCCGCGATCGCCAAGCTGGTCTGCACCGACACCGCGATGAAGGTGACGACGGACGCCGTGCAGGTCCTGGGCGGCGCCGGCTACACCCGCGACTTCCCGGTGGAGCGCTACATGCGCGAGGCCAAGGTGCTCCAGATCTTCGAGGGCACCAACCAGATCCAACGCCTCGTCATCGGCCGCTCCCTCCGCGCCTGACCCCCGGACCGCTGGGGCGAACGGCTACTTCCCGTGGCCGACCGTCACCCTCTGTGCCGCAGCCTCTACCGTTCGTGGGCGTGAGCGAAGTGCGCCTGTTCTACATCGACGATTCGGGTGCCCAGTCCTCGAACCTGGTCGTCTACGGCTGGGTGGAGCTGCCGGTCGCCGAGTGGCGGCCGGCGCTGCGGTCGTGGCTGGATTGGCGCAAGGCCCTCAACGACTCCATCGGACTGCCCGCGAGCTACGAACTGCACGCGACCAAGTTCGCCAACGGCCGGGGTCGGCCGACGAAGACCGACTGGGACCACAGCAAGGCCGACCGGTCACGGGTGATGGTGGAGGCACTGACCACCATCGCCGCACTCCCGGGCGTGAGCACCGGCGCGGTTTTCCGCGACACCAAGGGCACCGGTTTCTTCGACGCCAAGGCCACCCTCTACGCCGACCTGGTCACGATGATCGACGTCCGGCTGGCCGACACCGGCCGGTACGGCTTCGTGGTGATGGACGGGGACGGCACCGACCCGTCCTACCGCCAAGCGCACCGCAGCTTGCGACTGGCCACCCGCAACCTGGTCGAGGACCCGTTCTTCCAGGGTTCGCACCTCAGCCAGTGGGTGCAGATCGCGGACCTGGTGGCCTACGCGGCCTACCAGTCCGTGCTGCGCGCGCCGGGCAAGGAGCTGATGTGGGACTGGTACCCGGACCTGCTCGGCCCCGCGTGTGCCACCGGTGGCCGACCGCAGGCGATGTGAGCGGCGCAGAGGCCGGAAAAGAAGCTGGACCCGCTTCCCCACGGGAGTGGGACGGGTCCGCGCCTCGAGCCTAACAGGTTTCCGTCGTGCCGCCACGATCGGCGAACGGCGGTCAGGGTTCGCGGTAGAAGGGGTTGGTGACGATTTCCTCGCCGTCGGAGTAGCGGTAGACCTCGCGGCCTTCCACGTAGACCTTCAGGGCGCGGCTCATCACGTCCAGCGGGTCGCCCGACCAGATCACGACGTCGCCGTCCAGGCCCGGGCGCAGGGAACCCACGCGGTCGTCCAGGCCCATGATGCGGGCCGGGTTGACGGTGATCGACTCCAGCCCCACGCGCGGGTCCAGGCCTTCCTTCACGGCCAGCGTCACCTGGTGCACGAGGAAGTGGATGGGCACGACCGGGTGGTCCGTGGTGATCGCGATCTGCACGCCGGCACGGGCCAGGATGCCCGGGTTGCGCAGCGAGCGGTTGCGGACCTCGACCTTGGACCGGGACGTGAACAGCGGCCCGATGATCACCGGGATCTCACGCTCCGCCAGCAGGTCCGCGATCAGGTGACCCTCGGTCCCGTGGTTGACGATGAGCCGGTAGCCGAACTCGTCCGCCAGCCGCAACGCGGTCGCGATGTCGTCCGCCCGGTGGCAGTGCTGGCACCACGGCAGCTCACCCGACAGCACCCGCGCCAGCACCTCGGACGTGGTGTTCCGCTCGAACGCGCCGTCCTCGGCCGAATCACGCTTCGCCACGTAGTCCTGCGCCTTGGTGAACGCGTCACGGATCACCGCCGCCACACCCTGGCGCGTGGACGGCAGCTTCTTCTGCTCGCCGTACACCCGCTTCGGGTTCTCCCCCAACGCGCTCTTCACGCTGACGGGGTTGCGCACCAGCATCTCGTCGGCCGTGCGCCCCCAGCACTTCACCGCCACGGTCTGGCCGCCGATGACGTTGCCCGACCCCGGCTTGACCACCGCGGTCGTGACGCCGCCGGACAGGGCGTCGGCGAAGCCCTGGTCGGCGGCGTTGATCGCGTCCAACGCGCGCAGCCGGGCGCCGTTGGGGTCGGTCATCTCGTTGGTGTCCTGCCCGGCCCAGCCCTCGCCCTCCTCGTGCACGCCGAGGTGGCCGTGGGCCTCCACGAAGCCGGGCAGCACCCAGCCGCCCGCCGCGTCCACGACCGGGACGCCGTCCGGCACCTCGACGTCGGCGCCGACCGCGACGATCTTCCCGTCCTGGATCAGGACCGTGCCGCCCTCGATCGGCTCTCCGACGACCGGGACGACGTACCCACCCGTGATAGCGACGTTCATAGTTAGCGACGCTAACGGCCTACGACAACGGGCGCAAACCCCAGCGCCCGGCCCACGACTCGCCCGGCTCCAGCCACAGCAGGTCGACCCCGCTGTTCAACGCGTCCGGCGGGCACGTCATCGGCTCGATCGCCACCGCGCGGCCACGGCCGGGGTAGTTGTCGGGCGTGTAGACCTGCACCCACTTGAAGTCCGGGTCCGCCCACACCTCGACGCCGCCGCCCGGGCCCTTCAGCACGTGCCGCACCAGCCCGTCCACGGGCTCGCACCCGCCGAACGCCGTGTCCAGCTTCACGCCTTCGAGCAGCCGCGCCACCCGGAAGTCGTACTCGGTGCCCTCGACCGGGGTGGCCGGACCGGTCGGGATCATGGTGTGCGGGTCCACCGGCAGCACGGTCGAGGCGGCCAGCGACAGCGAGGTCTCGTCGGTCAGCGACGCGCCGGCCCTCGGGTACGGGTGCGTCCCCACCCCGAACGGCGTGCGCTTGTCACCCACGTTGGTGACGCCGTGCGACACGGACAGGCCGTTCTCGTCCAACGCGTAGGTGATCGTGGTGCGCAGCTCGACCGGCCAGCCGAGGCCGGCGACCGGCGTCTCCAGCGAGATCAGCGACCCGGTGTGCTCCACGGTGCCCCAGATCGCGCGGCGCACCAGGCCGTGGATGGCGTTGCCCCGGTCGGGCTCACCGATCTCCAGCTGCTGCACCTCGCCGTCGAGCACCCATCTGCCACCCGCCGTGCGGTTGGGCCACGGCACCAGCACCGCGCCGCTGCCCATGGGCGGTTCGTCGTCGTACGTCTCCACGTACGGCACGCCGCCGACCTCGTAGGACTTCAGTCCCGCACCCTCGGGTGCGATGACGGCGCGTGCCGCGCCGTGGGCGATCTCCAGCATGGGTCAGGAGCGTATCCGAGCAGGCCTCCCCTTGACTTGGTAACTAGACCAGTCTCTATAGTAAAACCATGCCAAGACGGACAGACACCCGCCAACGGGTGGTGCGCACCGCGGCCGACCTCTTCCGGTCGCAGGGCTACCACGCGACGGGCCTCAACCAGGTGCTCGCCGAGGGCGGCGCCCCCAAGGGATCGCTCTACTTCCACTTCCCCGGCGGAAAGGAGCAGCTCGCGGTCGAGGCGGTGTCCTTGGCGGGCAACGACCTCCGGGACGCGCTCGCCGCCGTGATGACCGCCGAACCCGATCCGGCGAAAGCGCTTTCCCAAGCCTTGGAACTGCTCGGCGCGCAGCTGCTGGCTTCGGACTTCCGCAACGGGTGCCCGATCGCCACGGTGGCGCTGGACGCGGCGTCGGACAGCGAGCCGATCCGCGCCGCCTGCGCGGACGCCTACGCGTCGTGGCAGCAGGTCATCGCCGCGCACGTGGGCGACGACGACCTGGCCGCGGTCGTGCTGTCCGCCATCGAGGGCGCTCTCCTGCTCGCCCGCACCCGCCGTTCGCTCGACCCCCTGCACGCCGTGGACGCCCGGCTGGGCGCACTCCTGGGAAGGCCGTGACCATGAAGGCGCACCACCTGAACTGCGGCACCATGCGCCCGTTCGGCGGGAAGCTGGTGACCGGCACGGGTTCGTACCTCCAAGCGGCCGAGCTGGTCTGCCACGTGCTGCTGCTGGAGACCGACGACGGCCTGGTGCTGGTCGACACCGGCCTGGGCCTCGGTGACGTGCGCCGACCGGGCGAGACGTTGGCGCGCTGGTGGCGGCTGATGAGCCGGCCGGTGCTCGCCGAGCCGGAGACCGCGCTGCGCCAGGTGGAAGCGCTCGGTTTCGCCGCGTCGGACGTGCGGGACGTCGTGCTGACCCACCTCGACCTCGACCACGGCGGCGGCCTGCGCGACTTCCCGCACGCTCGCGTGCACGTGTCGGCGGAGGAGCTGGCGGCGGCGACGCGTCCGGGCAAGTCGGGCAACGACCGGGTGCGCTACCCGGACAACCAGTGGCGGCACGGCCCGAAGTGGGTGCCGCACGAGGCGACCGGTGAGGCGTGGTTCGGCTTCGGGGGCGTGCGCGAGGTGCGGCCGGACGTGCTGCTGGTGCCGTTGTTCGGGCACACGCACGGGCACGTGGGCGTGGCGGTGCGCGTCGGCGACCGGTGGCTGCTGCACGCGGGCGACTCGTACTTCTTCCACGGCGAGATGGCCGCCGAACGTCACTGCCCGCCCGCGCTGACGTTCATGCAGCAGCGGATGCAGGTGCTGCCGGAGCTGCGCGTCGCGAACCAGGAACGGCTGCGCGAGCTCGTGCGCGACCACGGCGACGAGGTGGACGTCTTCAGCGCCCACGACGCCACCGAGCTGCGCCGCCACCACCAGACGCGTGCCTGATTGAGTAGCGGTACTCATGACAGCGCCACCCGTGGGCGGGGACGCTTCGGCCATGACCGCGAAACCGCACTCGCCGACCACCAACGCCTTCTACGCGCAGGCGGTGATCTCCTTCGCCCTCTCGCTGGCCGCCGTCGGCCTCGGCGTCGCCTACCTGCCCGTCAACGGCTGGGTGCGCGCGTTCCTCGCGCTCGGCCTGCTGTTCACCGTCACGTCGGCGTTCACCCTGGCCAAGTGCGTCCGGGACCGGCAGGAGGAGACCTACGTGGTGAGCCGGGTCGACCAGGCGCGGCTGGAGAAGCTGCTCGCCGAGCACGACCCGTACCGGGTGGAGGCGGTCTGAGCGCCTAGGCTGCACCGCTCATGGGAGCAGACCGGTGACGGGCCTCGACGGCATCGACGACGTCGACTGGGCGTCCCTCGACCACGCCTACGGCTCCGCGTCCGACGTGCCGCGCACGTTGCGCGCCGCCGTGGGCGCGGACGAGGAACTGGCGGGCGAGGCGTTCGAGCACCTCTTCGGCAGCATCTACCACCAGGGCACGCTGTACTCGGCGACGCCGCGGGCGGTGCCGTTCCTGGCCGGGCTCGCCGCCGATCCCGGCACGCCGCAGCGCGCGAGCCTGGTGCACCTGCTCGCGGTGATCGCCGAGACCGGTGACGCCGCGCCGGAGGTGCTGGCGGACGTGCGGGCGGCCCTCGCCCGCGAGGCCGCGCGCCTGCTGCCGCTGGTGGAGGACCCGGACGTCGAGGTCCGGCACGTCGCCACCTTCCTGCTCGGCAACCTGCCCCCGTCGGCGGAGGTGGTGGCGGCGCTGCGGGCGCGGCGCGAGCGTGAGCGGTCACCGCGCGTGGTGGCGGGCCTGCTGGCGGCGGCCGGCAGGCTCGCGCCGCGGGAGAGCGCGGAGTGGCTGGCCCGCGAGCTGGCGTCGGCACGTCCGGCGGCCGTCCGGGCGGGTGCGCTGTGGGCGATCGCCGACGCCGGGCTGCCGTGGTCGGACGCCGCCACCGCGGCCGTGGTCGACTGCTGGGTCGACGGCGAGCCGCTGAGGAACTGGGTCTGGTCCGACGACCCGTTCGCCGACGTCGTGACGGGGATCGACATCGCGCACCTCACCGCGCTCAGCCGCACGTTGGCCGAGCGGGGCACGGCCGAGGCCGCGCAACGGGCCGTCGACGCGGTCTACGAGCGGTGCACGCGGTCGCGCTCGGCCCGGGCCGAGCTGGCTCCCCTGCTGGCCGCCGCGGTCGACCACCCCGCGCCGTGGGTCCGCGTCACCGCCGCGACCGCGGTCCGGGACGTGGCGGCGGCAGCTCCCCTCGCCGCCGACTCCCTGGCGGCGCACCTGGCCGAGCCGTCCCCGGCCGACCCGACCGCCCCCGAGGGCCGGCTGGTCGACCTCGCCCTCGAAGTCCTGATCACGCTCGGCGACCCGCGCTGGCGTGAACCGCTCACGACGGCGCTCGCCTCGCGCGGGGTCGGGCCGGAAGTCCTGGGCACGCTCATCGACGCCGACGTGCCGTGCGACGCCGCGCTGCTGACGGCCGTGCGGCGACGTCTGGCGGCCCTGCCGCCGCAGTGGGCGTACACGTCGGACCGCGACGCCCTCCTGGGCCGGCTCCAGTGGCACAACGAGCTCAACAACCTGACCAGGCTGCTGCACCGCTGGGGCCCGGACGCCGCCGACGCCGTGCCCGAGCTCGTCGCGCTCGTACCGCACGACCAGTGGTGGGCGGTCCGGGCGCTGGCCGCGATGGGCACCGCCGCCTCGTCCGCCGTCCCCGCCCTGACGGCCGTCCGCGGCGACCCGGCCGCGTCCTGGCGGCACCGCCTCGCCTGCGCGCAGGCCCTGACCGCGATCACCGGCGACCTCGGCCACGTGCGCGCCTGCGTGGCCGAGGCCGCCGCCGACGAGCCCGTGCCTGCCGCGCAGGCGGCGCTGCACCACGAACTGCCCCTGGACCATCTGCTGCCCGCGCTGCGCGACCTCGCCACCACCGCCGCGGGCGACGACCCGGCCACCATCCGGCTCCGGCTCGACGCGGCACGGCTCCTGCTGCGGGCCGGTGACGTGGACGCCCCCGTCCGGGCCGCCGCCGACGCCCTCGACAGCGCCCGGCACGTGACCGACGCCGCCGAGCTGGCCGGCCTGGTCGGCCCACCGGCCGCACCCCTCGTGCCGCGCCTGCGCGAACTGCTCGCGGACCACCACGACACCCACGCCGCCGCGCTGGCCATCCACCGCGTGACGGGCGAGACCCAACCGCTCCTCGACGCCGTCCGGCAGCGGCTCGGGTGGGTGGGCGCGGGCACGTGGCTGGTCGAGTCGCTGCGCGAGCTGGGCCCCGAGGCCGCCCCGCTGCTGCCCGACCTGCACGCGCTGGCCCACGGTGACGCCGCGGTGCGGTCCGGCGGCATCCACGGCCGCCAGGTCCGGCAGGACGACGAGGACCGCGAACGCCTCCTCGCCGTCCTGGCCGAACTCGGTCAGGACGTCACTTCGCCAGCTTCTCCGCGTCGAACGTGACCTTGCCGTGCACCAGCCGGTTGATCAGCCAGAGCACCACGCCGGCCGCCAGCAGGTACAGCGCGATCTCGTAGTCCGCCGACGCGCGGCCGGACAGGGGGCTGGCCAGGTAGGCGCACGTGATCGCGCCCAGGATCGGCACCCACGTCGGCGCGCGGAAGTGCTTGTGGTCGACTTTGTCCTTGCGCAGCACCAGCACGGCGATGTTGACGATCGTGAAGACGACCAGCAGCAGCAACGCGGTCGTGCCGCCGAGCTTCGCGATGTCCGTGGTCGACACCAGGATGATCGCCACACCGGACGTGAAGACGATCGAGATCCACGGCGTGCGGCGGAACGGGTGCACGGTGCCGAACACCTTCGGGATGATCCGCTCGTTCGACATGCCGTAGAGCAGCCTGCTGGCCATCAGCATGTTGATCAGCGCCGAGTTGATGACCGCGAACAGGCCGATCAGCGAGAAGACCCACAGCGGGAAGCCCGGCGCGCCGACCGTGACGACCTTCAGCAACGCCGACGAGCCCGCCTTGGACAGCTCGTCGGCCGGGATGAGCAGCGACGACGTGATGGCGACCAGCACGTAGATGACCGCCGCGACCACCATGCCCCACAGCATCGCGCGCGGGAAGATGCGGACGGGGTCCTGGGTCTCCTCGGCCATGTTCACCGAGTCCTCGAACCCGACCATCGCGAAGAACGCCAACGCCGTGGCGGACGTGATCGCGACGAGCGCGCTCTGGCCGGGAGCCGGGTCGACCTGGGTCAGCCGGCTCGCGTCGCCGTCGCCCGCCAGCACCGCGTAGATGCCGATCGCGATGATGATCACCAGGCCGGACAGCTCGATGCACGTCAGCACGACGTTGGCCTTGACCGACTCCGAGACGCCCCGGAAGTTGATCAGGCCCAGGCCGATGATGAACAGGATCGCGACCAGCGTCGCGGACACCGTGAACGTGTCGGAGAAGAACTCCTTGATGACGGATTGCAGGTAGGTGCGCCCGAAGGCGAGCGCGGCGGACGACGCCGAGGTGATGCCCGAGCTCATCACCGCGAACGCCACCATGAAGGTGAGGAACTGGATCTTGAACGCGCGGTTGGTGTACAGCGCCGCGCCGGCCGCCTTCGGGTACTTGCCGACGAGTTCGAGGTAGCTGAAAGCGGTCAGGAACGCGACCACGAACGCGACCAGGAACGGCAGCCACAGCGCGCCGCCGATCTTGCCCGCGACGTTGCCCGTGAGGGCGTAGATGCCGGTGCCGAGGATGTCACCGACCACGAAGAACAGCAGCAGCTTCGGGCCGATGGCCCGCTTCAGTTCCGGTTGCTCCGGTGCGCTCGTCGCTTCCGCCATGCCGCCTGAGTGTGCCGGATCACACTGGGCCCGGATAGTCGAATCGGCACGCCTTGGGAAAGTCTTGATGTTCCGGTCGTGGTCACGCCGACGCGGCGGCCCGCAAATCGGCCTCGGCCTGGGCGATCGCCTCGTCCAGGGCTTCCCGGAACGCCGCGATCTGGTCCGCTTCCAACCGGATCCCGTCCACGCCGGAAGGCAGGAACACGTCGATCCCGCCGTCCTGGACTTCGAGGCTGAGCACGTCCTCCTTGTCCGAGTAGCACCGCAACAACCACTCGCGCTTCGGCGAGGTCACCTTGATGATCGGCTCCATGCGTCCAAGATTTGCAGTGTTGCGATAAATCCGGCAATCGCTCGATCGAGTGACTTTCCTTGTGCTGCAATTTGCAGCGCCCCTAGCGTGATCCACATGGCACGCCGCGCTGGAACGTCGGTCCGCTCCCGCCGACTCGCATACGTCCTCAGGAAACTCCGCGCCACAGCCGGCCTCAGCATGGATGCCGTCGGCGAGGCGGTGGGCATGTCGGGGAGCAAGATCAGCCGCATCGAGTCGTCCGAGATCGGCGTCTACCTGGACGACCTGGAGAAACTACTCGACTGCTACAAGGTTGCGCGCAAGCAACGCGTCGAACTGCTCGACCTCGCCCGGCACGCCGAGCAGCGCGGCCTGTTGCGCATGAACAATCAGAACCTGCCCGAGGACTGGCAGACCTGGGCCGATTTCGAGGACGAAGCCAGTTCCCTCCTCAACTACGAGCCCTTGATGATCCCCGGCCTGTTGCAGACACCGGAGTACGCCCGGTCAATTATCTCAGCGACCGGACACGGCCTCACCGATACCCAGGTGGATGCCCTGGTGGCCAGTCGAATGGCACGCCAAGGGTTGCTCAGCCGCAACACGCCGCTCAAGTTGAGCGTGATCATCGAGCAGAGCGTCCTGGAACGCCCATTCCACGATCACGGGGCGCACCGCCGCCAGATCCGGCATCTCATCGACGCTGGGGAACGCCCCAATATCACCGTGCGCGTGGTGCCCACCGACGCGGAACTGCACGGCGGGCTCAACGGGCCGTTCGTCATCCTGGAGTACGACGACGACCCGAGCCTGGTGTTGCTGGAGAACAAGGTCGCGAGCCTGTTCATCGACGAGGACGAGCAGATCGAGGTGTTCGAGGCGACGTGGGCCGCGCTGCGGCGTTTGGCGTACACGGTGGAGGAGACGCTGGATTACCTGAAGGGACTTGCGTGAAACGATGAGCGCATGACCCTGTGGCGTAAGAGTTCCCGGAGCAACAGCAGTGCCAACTGTGTCGAGGTGGCCCGAGTGCGGGAACGGGTGGCGGCGCGGGACTCCAAGAACCCCGCGCCCACCATCACCTTCCCCGCCGCCTCATGGGCGCGGTTCCTGCGGGCTCAGTAGTCCTCCCACAGGTCGTAGTCGGCGGTGTCCGGGCCGGCGGTGTCGTCCACGCCGACGGCGGCCAGGTCCGCCGACGTGAAGGTGGCGTCGGCCCGATCGCCCAGGAGCACCGCGAGCAACGTCTCCAGGACCGCGAGGTGCGCTTCCCGCGACTGGTCGTTGAGCGCGGTGATCCGGGCCAGTCCCTCGTGCACGGGTTCCTCCACCCCGGCCTCGGCGAGCTGCCAGAAGATCAACCCGGCCTCCAGGAACCCGTCGCCCGGACCGGTGATCGCGAGGTACGACCGGGCCGTGCTGCGGAACAGCACGAGCAGCCCCCGGTACCGGGTCACGCCGTCGAACGAGAGCGAGAGGCCGAACAGGCGTTGCAAGCCGTCCAGCACCCGCTGCCGGTGCTCGCGCAGGGCCGTGTCGTACGCCTGGCTGTAGTACAGGCCGTGCCTGGCGTCGGGGTGGGCGTCGAGGAACGCCTGGGCGAACGCGCGCCGGTCGTACGTCGTCACCTGGCCAGTGTCGCGGAACCGGCGGTCTCCGGGGTGAAGCGGTAGCGCTTGATCGCCGGGATGGCGAGCACCGCCAGCGCGGTCGCGACCACGACCAGCACGCCGCCGACCGCCGTGGCGTTGCCGGGGCCGATCAAGGCACCCGTGGTGCCGTGCAGCAGGTCGGCCAGCCGGGGCCCGCCCGCCACCACGACGATGAACACGCCCTGCATCCGGCCGCGCATCTCGTCCGTCGCCGCCGACTGGAGGATCGCGCTGCGGAACACCATGCTGATCATGTCCGCCGCGCCGCCGATGGCCAGGAACACCACCGCGAGCCACAGGGCGTGCGACAGGCCGAACCCGATCATCGCCACGCCCCACGCCACGACCGCGAGCACGACGCCCAGGCCGTGCCGCGTCACGCGGGACGTCCAGCCGGACGTGAGGCCGCACAGCATCGCGCCCAGCGGGATGGCGGCGAACAGCAGGCCCAGCGCCAGGCCGCCGCCCGCCGGGTCGCCGAACGTGTTCTCGGCCAGCTCCGGGAACAGCGCACGGGGCATCCCGAACACCATCGCGATGATGTCGAGCAGGAAGCTCGCCAGCAGGATCTTCTGCACGGCCAGGTACCGGAAGCCGTCGACCACGTCCCGCAGCCCGGCCCGCCGCGACGTCCCGCTCAACGGCGGCAGCGGCGGCAGCTTCCAGACCGCCCAGATCGTCAGCGTCAGCGCGATCGAGTCGACCAGGTACAGCGTCGACAGGCCCACGACCGGCATCAGCGCACCGGCCAGCATCGGTCCGAACACGCCGCCGAACATCATCACCGTCGACCCGAGCGCGGTCGCGGCCGGGATCTGCTCGGCGGGCACCAGCCGGGCGATGGACGCCGTGCGCGCGGGCGCGTTCGCGGCGAAGAAGACCTGTTGCAGGCCCAGCAGCGCGATCACCAGCCACACCGAGTCGGCGTGCAGCGCGGCCTGCCCCCACAGCAGCACGGACGTGACCGCGATGCCGGTGTTGGTGACGACGAGCAGCTTGCGCCGGTCCACGACGTCGGCGATCGCCCCGCCGTACAGGCCGAAGACCAGCAACGGCACCAGCGCCACGCCGGCCGACACGCCGACCCAGCCCGACGACCCGGTGAGGTCGTACACCTGCTTCGGCACCGCGACCGCGGTCAACTGGCTGCCGATGGCCGTGACGATGGTGGAGAGCCACAGCCGCCGGTACGCCACGACCTTCAGCGGTCGGGTGTCGATGGCAATCTTCCCCAGCACTCTCCGCACGGTCGTTAGCGTACGTCAACTAACGAAATCGTCACCGAGACGTGGGACACCGCGCCACCGGTCCGGCGATACTTCCCGCCATGGACCTCGGCGGCACCTGGCCGGACATCGACTACTCGTCCGGGGGCGGCGCCGACTTCCCCGCGTTCGAGCACCTGGTCCGGGCGCGGGCCCTGCCACCCGCCGAACGCCTGGCCGCGCTGGAGGCCTGGCGCCGCCTCGCTCCCCGGTCGGACAACTGGTGGTACAACGAGATCGGCGCGCCCGAGCTGGTCGCCGACGCCCTGCTGGACCTCGACCTGTCCCCCGCCGACCGCGCCGCGTGGGGCGAGTGGCTGGCGGCCTCGGCCGGACCGGTGGAGCCGACCGGCCAGAACCTCGTCTGGACCGCCGCCGTCGACCTGCGCCGCGGCCTGATCACGCGGGACGACGCCGTGGTCGCCGAGGCCGTCGACCGGATGTGCTCGGTGCTCGCCTTCACCGACGGGGAGGGCGTCCAGCGCGACCACAGCTTCCACCACCACGGCCCGCAGCTGTACTCCGGCGGGTACGGCGCGAGCATGGTCGCGTCGCTCACCCGCTGGCTGCACCTGTTCCCCGCCCCCGCCGTCCGCTTCTTCACCGACTTCCTGCTCGACGGCCGGCAGTGGTTCGCGCACGGCTCGTCGTACGACTTCGCCGCCATGGGCCGCGAGCTGGTCCGCCCGGACGCCCACCGGCTCGACTCGCTGCGCGAGGCCGCCGACACGCTGCTCGGCCTCCCCTCGCCGCACCGGGCGGACGAGCTGGCCGACCTCGCGTCCCGGCTGCGCGGCGACGGCCCGCCGCTGGTCGGCACGAAGTGGTTCCCCCGCTCCGACTACCTCGCGCACCGCAGGCCGACCTGGTCGTTCGCGGTGCGGGTGTCGTCCACCCGGACCGTGCCGACCGAGTCGCTGAACGGCGAGAACACCCTCGGGCGGCACCTCGGCGACGGTGTCGCGACGATCCGCGTCGGCGCGGCCGACGGGTACCGCGAGGTGCTGTCGCGCTGGGACTGGGCCCGGCTGCCCGGTACCACCACCGAGCAGGGCCGACCCCTGGAGCCGCGCCCGTACCTGGAGCGCGGCGCGTCCGACGACGTGTTCGGGTGGGCCGGGGACGGCCACGGCGTGGCGGTGATGCGGATCGCGGGCGTGGACCGGTTCACCGACGGTTGGAAGGCGTGGTTCTGCTTCCCGGACGCGGTGGTCGCGCTCGGCGCGGGCATCAGCGCGCCCGGCGCGAACCGGGTGGTCACGACCGTGGACCAGCGGCTCGCCGTCGGTGCGGTGACCACCGACCCCGTCCGGCACGGCGGCCTCACCTACGTGCCGCTGACACCCCACTTCGTGACGGTCGAACGGGGCATCTTCACCCTCGGCTTCGACCACGGCCCCAGCCCCGACGACGCGTCCTACGCGTGCGTCATCGCGCCGGACATCCCGGAAGTCGAGGTGCTGGCCAACACGCCGGACGTGCAGTCCGTGCGTTGCGGCGGCACCACGCTCACCCGCCGGGGCGGCGACATCACCCGGACGTAGAAGAGCCCCGCGGCGCACCGGCCGCGGGGCTCGTCACGAGAGGGGCTACGGCGCGATGCGCTGCACTTCCCAGCCGTCCCGGCCGAGCCGGAAGCGCAGGCGGTCGTGCATGCGGTCGCGGCGGCCCTGCCAGAACTCGACCTCCTCGGGCCGGATGCGCCAGCCGCCCCAGTGCGGCGGCACCGGTACCCGGTCGGCGTCGGCGAACTGCCGCTCGACCTTGTTCAGCGCGCTCTCCAAAGTGGAACGCCCGCCGACCACGCGGGACTGCGGCGACGCCCACGCGCCCAGCTGCGAGCCGCGCGGGCGGCCCTCCCAGTACCTCGCGGTCTCGGCCGGGCCGACCTTCTCCACGGTGCCGCGCACGTGCGCCTGCCGCTGCATCGCGAACCACGGGAACGTGGCCGACGCGTACCGGGTGGCCATCAGGTCGTGGCTCTTCGCGGAGGTGTAGTTGGTGAAGAACACCAGCCCGCGCTCGTCCAGGCCCTTGGCCAGCACGGTCCGCGAGGACGGGCGGCCCTCGGTGTCCGCGGTGGCGAGGACCATCGCGTTCGGCTCCGGCAGGCCCGCGCCCGCCGCCTGGTCCAGCCACAGCTGCAACTGCTCGTGCCAACTGGCCGCGAGGTCGCTCTCTGTGAGCGAGCCCTGTTCGTAGGACACGCGCATCGACGGCAACGCGATGTTCGTCGTCTCCGACATCCCGACCTCCCGGAGCGTAACTTCGGCCTCGGCCAAGGCACTTGTGGCACCTAGCGATCCAGCGACCGTACGGGTTTCCCGGCCGGCGCGAAACCGCCCGCACGGTGATGACCGCCACCCGATCCGTGACTTTCGGTGTGACCGTCGCCTCGGAATCGAGCAAGGGATCGAGTCAGAAACTCTTTCGACCCAGGGTGCGCGGCCCGCGCCTCGTCCAGCGCGCGTTCCACGGTCACCGCGTCGTCGGCTACGGCGGTGCCCAGGCTGCCGCCCCTGGCCAGCGGGACGAGCGACCACCAGTCCTCCGAGACCGCTCCCGGCAGGTCAGCGCCCCAGCACAGGAGCTCGCTGCCGAACACCCGGCGGCCCGCCAGACCGGCCGGGCTTTCGTCCACTTCGGGCGTTCCCAAATGAGATGTCTGTTTGATTACCGGACCGTTTCGACGGACGTCCAGCGTCGTGGTGAGAATTCCCGGTCGTTCGTTCGCCCGGCCCAGCACGACGATTTCCCGGGTGCGCAGTCGAGCGCCTTCCCCCATTCGTGAGCGGAACACCGACTCGTGGCGCGCACGCGCAGTGACCACGGTCGGTTCCGGCAGGTACGCCAACGACGCGTCGTCGCCCAATTCCACGTCGACCAGCGCGCGGCTGCCACCGGGGTGCTGCCCCGGCAGCGCCAGCGTCGCCGCTACTCCACGCAACTCCAGCGACGCCCCCGCCTCGACCGTCACCCGCAATTCCAGGTCGTCGCCGCCCAACGGCGCGGTGACCGCGCTGACCAGGTGCACCAGGGCCACGTCCCGGGGTCCGCGCCGGGGCACCAGGCGCAGCGGCGCCATCGACCGCAGCTCGCGCACGACGGTCCGCCCGTTCGGGTCGCGGGCCACGACCAGGTGAGCCCGCGCCCTCACCGGAGCAACCCCTGTGACCCCTGACACATCCTGGGATCGGGTGGACCTTCCACCCGCGAATCTCGGGGGAGATCGTGATGAGGAGATTGATCGCAGCAGCCGCCGCCGTCGCCGCGGTGGCCGTGACCGGGGGAACGGCGATCGCGCAGGCCTCGGCCGCACCACAGGCCGGGGCGGGCACGTGCCGTTCGGTCGACCTGGACATCGCCTTCGGCCGCGTGGAGGGCGCGGCCGGGACGGTGTACCGGGAGGTCGTGTTCACCAACCGGGGCCTGCGCACGTGCGTGCTCCGGGGCTTCCCGGGCGTGTCCTACGTGGACGCGGACGGCAACCAGGTCGGTGCGGCGGCCGTGCGCGTCGGGGAACGCGGGCCGTCGCTCACCCTGCCGCACGGTGCGGCGGGCATCGCCGACGTCGGGTTCGCCCAGGTCGACAACTTCGACCCGGACGCGTGCCGCAAGACGCCGGTGTGGGGCATCCGGGTGTTCCCGCCGGACGAGACCGCGCCGCTGTACCTGGCGATGACCGACCAGTACGGCTGCGCGGGCGACGTCAGCCCGTTCGGGAATCAACTGACCGCCGCGAGCGTGCGGAGCTGAGCGCGCACCCAGTCGGCCACCGCGGGCGCGTCCGGTGTGTCCACAAGGGACTGACTGATCACCGGTAGCTCACCGCGCATCCGGTGGGCGTCGGCCGTCATGACACCGAGGTCGGCGCCCACCATCGGCGCGAGGTCGGTCTTGTTGATCACCAACAGGTCCGCGGTGGTCACGCCGGGGCCGCCCTTGCGCGGCACCTTGTCGCCGCCCGCCACGTCGACCACGAAGATCTGCCGGTCCACCAGGCCGCGGCTGAACACGGCGGTCAGGTTGTCGCCGCCGCTCTCGATGATCACCAGTTCCAGGCCGGGGACCCGGTGCTCCAGCAGCTCCACCGCGTCCAGGTTGGCGGTGATGTCGTCGCGGATCGCGGTGTGCGGGCACGCGCCGGTCTGCACGGCCTCGATCCGCTCGACGTCCAGCACCCCGGCGGCGCGCAGGAAGTCGGCGTCCTCGGTGGTGTAGATGTCGTTCGTCACGACGGCCAGGTTCACGCTGCCGCCCAACGCCCGGCACAGCGCCGCGGTCAACGCGGTCTTGCCGCTGCCGACCGGCCCGCCGATGCCGATCCGCACCGCCCGGTGCTCGTGCGGCTCGTGGGCCTCGTGGGGGTCGTGGCCGGCGTCGGCGGGGTCGAAGTTCACCGGGTGCACGTGGTCAGCTGACAAAGAGACGCACCTCTTCCGAGTGGTGGCGGTCGTGGGCTTCGGCCAGCAGGTCGAGGCCGGGGGCGCTCGGCGCGGGCAGGTCCTCGGGCGGGGTGTCGGCGTGGTCGGCGGCCATCGCGGCGATCGCGTCGATCTCCGGCGCCAGCGCGGCCAGCGCCGCGTTCACCCCGAACGGGTCCAGGCCGAGCAGCCGGATCGCCCCCGTCGCCGGACCCGTCACCGCGTGGTAGGCCACGGTCTGCGCGGCCTCGAACGGCTCGCCCACCAGCACGCCGACGATGACGGGGTGGTGCGGCCTCGGCGTCACGCGCAGCAGCTCCGCCAACGCCTCCGACGGCCACGCCCTCCGCGCCGCCCGCGCGATCCCCCGCCCCTGCACGCGGGACGCGTTGCGCTGGGCCGGGGAGGGCGTGCGGGCGTCCAGCTCGGCGTCCAGCTCCGCGTACCGCCCGCGGCACGCGGCCGACGCGAACACCGCGCCCAACGCGCCCGCCGTGCGCAGCCGCCCGAGCAGGAACGACCGCAACGACGGCTCGTCGGTGACCAGCCGCCGCGCGACGGCCTCCTCCAGCCCGCCCGAGTGCACGTGGCCGCCGCCCGGGAACCGGGAATCCGCGATCATCAGCGCCGCGAGGTTCATCAGAACAGGAAGTAGCGCTGGGCCATCGGCAGCTCCGCCACCGGCGCGGGCTCCACCAGCTCGCCGTCGATCCGCACGGCGAAGCTGTCCGGGTCGACCTTCACGTGCGGCATCGCGTCGTTGAGCACCATGTCGGCCTTGGTGACGCCGCGCGTGTTCCCCACCGGCACCAGCGGTCGGGCCAGCCGCAGCACGTCCGCCAGGCCCGCGTCCACCGCCTGCTGGGATACGAAGTGCACGCTGCTGCGCGCCGCCGAGTGCGCCCCGAACATCGGCCGCGCGAAGATCGGCTGCGGCGTCGGGATGGACGCGTTCGCGTCACCCATCGCCGCGTGCGCGATGAAGCCGCCCTTGAGCACCACCGACGGCCGCACGCCGAAGAACTTCGGCTCCCACAGCACCAGGTCGGCCAGCTTGCCGACCTCCACCGACCCCACCTCGTGGTCGATGCCGTGCGCGATGGCCGGGTTGATCGTGTACTTGGCCACGTACCGGCGGGCGCGCAGGTTGTCCGGCAGGCCGCCCCGCCGCCGCTGCATCACGTGCGCGGTCTGCCAGGTCCGGATGATCACCTCGCCGACCCGGCCCATGGCCTGCGAGTCCGAGCTGATCATGGAGATCGCGCCCAGGTCGTGCAGGATGTCCTCGGCCGCGATCGTGGTGGGCCGGATGCGGCTCTCCGCGAACGCCAGGTCCTCGGGCACGGACGGGTTGAGGTGGTGGCACACCATCAGCATGTCCAGGTGCTCTTCGAGCGTGTTCACGGTGTGCGGGCGGGTCGGGTTGGTCGAGGACGGCAGCACGTTCGGCTCCGACACCACCTGGATGATGTCCGGCGCGTGCCCGCCGCCCGCGCCCTCGGAGTGGTAGGCGTTGATCGAGCGGCCCGCGATGGCGGCCAGCGTCGACTCCACGAACCCGGCCTCGTTCAGCGTGTCCGTGTGGATCGCGACCTGCACCCCGGACTCGTCGGCGATCCGCAGGCACGCGTCGATCGCGGCCGGCGTCGTGCCCCAGTCCTCGTGCAGCTTGAACCCGCCCGCGCCGCCGAGCAGCTGCTCCCGCAACGCCTCCTCGCGGGTCGTGTTGCCCTTCCCGAGCAGCAGCACGTTCACCGGCATGTGGTCCATCGAGGCCAGCATCCGGCCCAGGTTCCACGCGCCGGGCGTCACCGTCGTGGCCTTCGTGCCCTCGGCCGGGCCCGTGCCGCCGCCGATCAGCGTGGTCAGCCCGGAGGCGACCGCCACGTCCACGATGCCGGGCGTGATGAAGTGCACGTGGCAGTCGATGCCGCCCGCCGTGAGCACCTTCCCGTTGCCCGACAGGACCTCCGTCGACGGCCCGATGACCAGCGCCGGGTCGACCCCGTCCATGGTGTCGGGGTTGCCCGCCTTGCCGATGCCGACGATCCGCCCGTCCCGGATCCCGACGTCCGCCTTCACCACGCCCCAGTGGTCGAGCACGACCGCGCCCGTGATGACGAGGTCCGGCGCGCCCTCCGCGCGGGTGGCCGCGCCCTGGCCCATCGACTCGCGGATCACCTTCCCGCCGCCGAAGACCACCTCGTCGCCCGAGCCGCCCGGTCCCCTGGACCGGTCCTCGGTGACCTCGATCAGGATGTCGGTGTCGGCGAGCCTGATCCGGTCGCCGGTCGTGGGCCCCAGCAGTTCCGCGTAACGGCGGCGGCTGATCTCGTTCACCGGTCCAGCGCCCCCGCCCACTCCGGCCGCAGCCCGGGCACGTGCCGCGCGCCCGCCAGCGGCACCAGCGTCACCTCGCGCTCCACCCCCGGCTCGAAGCGCACCGCCGTGCCCGCCGGGATGTCCAGCCGCTTGCCCCACGCGGCCTCCCGGTCGAACTCCAGGCCCGGGTTGGCCGCGGCGAAGTGGTAGTGCGACCCGACCTGCACCGGGCGGTCCGCCGCGTTGACCACGACCAGCGTGGTGCGCGGCCGTCCGGGGTTCAGCTCCACCGGCTCGTCGCCGGTGATGATCTCGCCAGGGACCACGGGCTGCTCCTCACACGATCGGGTCATGCACGGTCACGAGCTTGGTGCCGTCCGGGAAGGTCGCCTCCACCTGCACGGACTCGATCATCTCCGGCACGCCGTCGAGGACCTGGTCGCGGCGCAGCACGTGCCGGCCGCTGTCCATCAGCTCGCTGACCGTCCGGCCGTCCCGCGCCCCTTCGAGCACGTGGTCGGTGATGAGCGCGACCGCTTCCGGGTAGTTCAGGACCACTCCTCGGTCGAGCCGCCTGCGCGCGACGTCGGCCGCCACGTGGACCAGCAGCTTGTCCCGCTCGTGCGGTGTCAGGTGCATGCCAGGTGGTCTACCACGGGACACGCCGTGAACGCGGGACGGAAACAAGGGCTTAACGATCACGGTGCCGTACTGGATCGGTACCTTGATCGTGACCGACGACACGCGCGGCCGCGATTGCCGGCACGTCGGAACGGGAGCAAGGTGCTTGCAACTCTCACTCCCGCCGAGAAGGAGCGCACAGCGTGGTGCAGACCGAGGACGACGGTTTCCGGCCGGGTCTCGAAGGCGTGGTCGCCTTCCGCACCGAGATCGCCGAACCGGACCGCGACGGCGGCGCGCTGCGCTACCGCGGCGTGGACATCGAGGACCTGGCCGGGCACGTGACGTTCGGCAACGTGTGGGCCCTGCTGGTCGACGGCCGCTTCGGCCCCGGCCTGCCGCCCGCCGAGCCGTTCCCCATCCCGGTGCACACCGGCGACGTGCGCGTGGACGTGCAGGCCGCGCTGGCCATGGTCGCGCCCATCTGGGGCTACCAGCCGCTGCTGGACATCACCGACGAGCAGGCCCGCGAGCAGCTCGCCCGCGCCTCCGTGATGGCCCTGTCGTACGCGGCGCAGTCCGCGCGGGGCATCGGCAGGCCCGCCGTGCCGCAGTACCGCATCGACGAGTGCCGGACGATCACCGAGCGCTTCCTCACCCGCTGGCGCGGCGAACCCGACCCCGCCCACGTCAAGGCCCTGGACGCCTACTGGGTGTCGGCCGCCGAGCACGGCCTGAACGCCTCCACGTTCACCGCCCGCGTCATCGCCTCCACCGGCGCGGACGTCGCGGCGTCCATGTCCGGCGCGATCGGCGCCATGTCCGGCCCCCTGCACGGCGGCGCACCCGCCCGCGTGCTGCCCATGATCGAGGAGGTCGAGCGCACCGGCGACGCGCGCGCGTTCGTCAAGGGCATCCTCGACCGCGGCGAGCGCCTGATGGGCTTCGGCCACCGCGTGTACCGGGCCGAGGACCCGCGCGCCCGCGTGCTGCGCCGCACGTGCCGCGAACTCGGCGCGACCCGCTACGAGGCCGCCGACGCCCTCGAGCAGGCCGCCCTGGCCGAGCTGCGGGAACGCCGCCCGGACCGCGCCATCGAGACCAACGTCGAGTTCTGGGCCGCGGTGATCCTCGACTTCGCCCAGGTCCCGCCGCACATGATGCCCGCGATGTTCACCTGCGCCCGCACCGCGGGCTGGTCGGCGCACATCCTGGAGCAGAAGCGCACCGGCCGCCTCGTCCGCCCGTCGGCCAAGTACGTGGGCCCCGGCCCGCGCAAGCCGTCCGAGGTCGAGGGCTGGGGCGAGATCGCCTGACCGCGATTCCACGTGACCCGGGACACCCGCCTGTCACCGCCCGGCCACGCGACTGCAACACTTAGGGCCCCCGGCAACGGCGCCGGTCGTGCCGACCCCCTCCCCGTAACCGGAGGCTTCGCGATGACCCAGACCGCCGACCCGACCACGTTGGTCCTGCCCTCCGACCTGCTGCCGTCCGACGGCCGGTTCGGGTGCGGGCCCTCCAAGGTCCGTCCCGAGGCGCTGGCGGCGCTCGCGGCCGAGGGCGCCGCGCTGATGGGCACCTCCCACCGCCAGAAGCCGGTGAAGTCCCTGGTCGGCTCGGTCCGCGCCGGGCTGCGGGAGCTGTTCTCGCTGCCCGAGGGCTACGAGGTCGTCCTGGGCAACGGCGGCACCACCGCGTTCTGGGACGCCGCCGCGTTCGGCCTGGTCCGCGAGCGCGCCCAGCACTTCACCTACGGCGAGTTCTCCTCGAAGTTCGCCAAGGTCACCAACGACGCGCCGTTCCTGGGCGAGTCGATCGTGGTCAAGGCCGACCCGGGCAGCGCGCCCGAGATCGCCTACGCCGAGGGCGCCGACCTCGTCGGCTGGGCGCACAACGAGACCTCGACCGGCGTGGCCGTGCCCGTCTCGCGCCCCGCGGGCAGCGACGGCGCCCTGGTCGCCATCGACGCCACCTCGGGCGCGGGCGGCCTCCCGGTCGACCCCTCCGACTTCGACGTCTACTACTTCGCGCCGCAGAAGTGCTTCGCCTCCGACGGCGGCCTGTGGATCGCCCTGATGTCGCCGGCCGCCCTGGAGCGCGTCGCCGAGATCGGCAAGTCGGGCCGCTGGGTGCCGGAGTTCCTGTCGCTCACCACGGCGCTGGACAACTCCACCAAGGACCAGACCTACAACACCCCGTCCCTGGCCACCCTGTTCCTGCTGAACAACCAGATCGAGTGGATCCTGGGCAACGGCGGCCTCCAGTGGGCCGTGGAGCGCACCGCCGACTCGTCGTCCCGCCTCTACTCGTGGGCCGAGTCGACCTCTTACACGACCCCGTACGTGGCCGACCCGGCCCACCGCTCGCAGGTCGTCGGCACCATCGACTTCGACGACTCGGTGGACGCCTCCGCCGTCGCCAAGGTGCTGCGCGCGAACGGCGTCGTGGACGTCGAGCCGTACCGCAAGCTGGGCCGCAACCAGCTCCGGGTCGCCATGTTCCCGGCCGTCGAGCCGACCGACGTGAGCACCCTGACCAAGGCCGTCGACTGGGTCGTCTCCCAGCTCTGACCAGCGACGCGAGGGCCGTCCCGCCCGGACGGCCCTCGCCGCTTCGGCATCCCGCACCTGCCGCCGCCCGCCCCGGACCCAGGGCCGCACAGGTGAACCTTGGCGTAACGAACGTGCGCACGGCGCCGACATACGGCAAGATCACACGAAGATATCGGTGAACGCGGCGAGTCTTCCCCGTCAAGGCGGCGCGCCGCATTAACGTGAGTACTCGGCGAGGTGAGCCATCCGGGAGGCCATGATGCGAGCGTTGCGAGTCATCGGGCTCGAAGACGACGGCAAGTCCGTCATCCTCGAGGACCCGGATCGCGGCGAGCGCTTCGTGCTCCCCGCCGACGAACGGCTGCGCGCGGCGGCACGCGGCGACCTGACCCGGCTCGGCCAGATCGAGATCGAGGTCGAGAGCCAGATGCGCCCCCGCGAGATCCAGGCCAGGATCCGCGCGGGCGAGTCCGTCGCCCAGGTGGCCGCCGCCGCGGGCCTGCCCGCCCACCGCGTCGAGCGCTACGCCTACCCGGTCCTGCTCGAACGCTCCCGCACCGCCGAACTGGCCCAGCGCGCCCACCCCGTCCGCGAGGACGGCCCGGACGTGCAGACCCTCGGCGAGGTCGTCGCGCACTCCTTCGGCCTCCGCGGCCAGGACTACGCCGACGTGAGCTGGGACTCGTGGCGGGGCGAGGACGGCCGCTGGGTCGTCCAGCTCCACTGGACCGCCGGCAGGTCGGACAACCTGGCGCACTGGGCCTTCCACCCGGGCGCGCAGGGCGGCACGGTCACGGCCCTGGACGACGGCGCCATGGAACTCATGGACCCGAACCCCAACCGGACCCTGCGCACCGTCCGCCCGGTGACCCAACTGGCCCGCCAGGCCCTGGAACTGGAGAAGCAACAGGAACCGGAAATCCTCGCCCGCGAGGAACCGACCCCACCGCCCCCTCCACCACCGGTCCAGGAACCCCAACCGACCCCGGAGCCGATCCCCGTCGCCGAGGACCCGGCCCCGACACCCGCACCACCGGTGCCCAAGCAACCGGCAACAGGCACCACGCAACAACCGCCCCGCAAGGACCCACCACCCAAGCGCGGCAAGAAGAACCACCCGATCGTGCCCTCCTGGGAAGACGTCCTCCTGGGCGTCCGCTCCACCAGGGGCTGACACAACACCACACGACACAGCGCAAACGAGTCCCCCAACGGACCCGCAGCGCCCCCACCGAGGCCCGATTTGACATGGGTTCGGGTGCCATAGGCTGGACGAAGCCGGGCAGGCTTGGCGGAACGCTTTACCCCGCCATGCCTGCCCGGCTTTGGCCTGCCTGGGGTGCCCGTAAGGGCCCCATGTCAAATCGGGCCGGCAGCAACCACCGCCCCACCGCCCCACCGACCACCGACCACCGACCACGCTTGACCAATCACCACCCCGGGTACCCACCCCTCATGCTGGGACGACTGGTCGTCGGAGCCCTCTTAGGCGCTGCCCTGGGCGCGGCCTGGTGGGGCCTGCGCGAACTCATCGCATCAGGGACCATCTGCTCCACCGACGATTGGGACTGCCTGGCCATGGGCCTGTTCGCCATGCCGATCAGCCTCGTCATCGGCGTCCTGATCTCCTGGGTCGTCCTCAAAGCCGCCCACCAGGACCGCGCTCTCGGCTTCGCCACCGTGGGCGTCACCTTCACCGCCATCCTGACCCTGCTCACCGTCTGGGTCTCGATCCCCGCCGGATCCGTCACCGCCGGCCTGATCGGATTCGTCCTCGCCGCCCCGGTGACAGCACGGCACCCGGTCAGCCACACTTCTGCCCGTGGCTGACACCCCCTCACCTTCACGCCTGACCGCGGGCGGTTTCGCGTTCAAGGTGCTGACGCGCGTCGTGGTGTCCGCCTTCGTCGGTTCCGCGCTGCTCGTCGCGTGGATCTGGGCCTACCGCAGCGGCGTCCTCGACCGGGTCCTGAACGAAACGACCCTGAGCGAGTTCATCCTGCTGATCGTCGTCGGCCTGCCGGTCGCGCTGCTGGTCAGCGCCCTGCTGGCGGGTCCGCTGCTGTGGCTGCTCAAGGTCCGCCCGGTGTGGCCGGTGGTGCTGATCGGCCCGATCCTCCTGGGCCTCGCGCACTACTTCAAGCTGCCGGACCAGTTCTCCTCGCTGGGCGACAAGTGGACCGTCCTCGTCCTCCTCGCCGGCGCCAGCTACGGCCTCGCGGGCCTGATCACCGCACCCACGATCCTGCGCAAGAACAAGAAGTAGCCACTCGGAAGTAGCCACTCAGAAGTAGTCACTCAGGCGACGGCACCTGATCGAGCGCCCCACCCCCGAACCCCTCGAACCGGCACCACTCGGCCGCCTCCTCCGTGCTGATCGGCCTCGCCCCCTCGGGCCGGCTCCCGCCCACCACGTCCCACCCGTCGGGCGCGAGCACGTACAACCTCCCCCCGCTGACCGCCAGCAACCGGCCACGCGGAAACGCCATGCTCGCCTCGCCACGCAAGTAGGTCACAGCCACCTTGACCTCCACCTAACTCCACCTTGCAGGGTCGAAGACGCGAAAACAGGATGCCGATTGTCGGTCCACCTTCGTACCGTCAGGGTGGACCGGAGGGGGACTCGTGTCGGAAGACCGTACTTCCACAGCCGCGACACTGCGCAGGCTGTGGCCGTACCTCAAGCCCGTTCGCACACCCGTCGTGCTGGCGATGGCCGCCACCATGCTGGCGATGATGTGCGGCCTGGGCATCCCGCTGATCACCCAACAAATCGTGGACGGCCCGATCGCCGGCCGCGACGTGGGCGCGTTGCCGCTGCTCATCGGCGTCATCGTGCTGCTCGGCTGCGCGGAAGCCGGCCTGTTCTACGCCCGGCGCAAGCTGATCGCCGGACCGGCGTCGGACGTCGAGGCGCGGATGCGCGCCGAGCTGTACCACCACCTGCAGGACCTGCAGGTGGCCTTCCACGACCGCTACCAGTCGGGGCAGTTGCTGTCCCGCGCCACGACCGACCTGACCCAGGTGCGGCGGTTCGTCGGCTTCGCCGTGATCTTCCTGGTGGTGAACAGCCTGGTCGTGCTGACCGGGATGGGCGTGCTGTTCTGGCTGTCACCGACGCTCGGCGTGGTCGTGCTGGCCGGCACGCTGCCCTTGGTCGTGCTGTCGTACCTGTTCGAGACGAAGTTCAAGGTCGTCGCACGCCGCGCGCAGGACCAGTCCGGCGACCTCACCACCGTGGTCGAGGAATCCGTCCTCGGCATCCGCGTGCTGAAGGCGTTCGGCCGCGGACCGCACCTGACCAAGCGGTTCATCCGCCAGGCGCGTGAACTCCGCGACACCGAGATCTCGAAGGTGCGGATCTTCGCCGCGCTCTGGGCCGTGCTGATCGTGCTGCCCGAGCTGGGCATCGCGGGCCAGCTCGCGCTCGGCTCGATGGGCATCGCGAACGGCACCGTCACCGTCGGCACGCTCGTCGCGGCCGTCACGGTGAGCGCTTACCTGCGCTGGCCGATCGACTCGATCGGGTGGTTGTTGGCGGAGACGAACTCCACCGCCTCCGCGCTCGAACGCTACTTCGAGGTGACCGACACCGCGATCACCGTCACCACACCCGCCGACCCGAAACCGCCGGCCACGCCCGTCCGCGGGCACGTCCGCTTCGAGGGCGTCCGCTACCGCCACCCCGGTTCGGACAACGAGGTGCTGCGCGGCGTCGACCTGGACATCCGACCGGGTGAGACGGTCGCACTCGTCGGCGCGACCGGCTCCGGCAAGACGACCGTCACCGCGCTCGTCCCGCGCCTGGCCGACGTCACCGGCGGCCGCGTCACGCTCGACGGCGTCGACGTCCGCGACCTGGACCTCGCCGAGCTGCGCCGGGTCGTCGGCACGGCGTTCGAGGAGCCGATCCTGTTCTCCGCGAGCGTCACCGAGAACGTGGCGCTGGGCTCCAAGGACGTCAGCGAGGAACGGGTCCGCGAAGCGCTGAAGGTCGCGCGGGCGGAGGAGTTCGTCGACAACCTCCCGTGGGGCCTGGACACCCGGATCGGTGAACAGGGCCTGTCCCTGTCCGGCGGTCAGCGCCAACGGCTCGCCCTGGCGCGCGCCGTCGCCGGCCACCCGGCCGTGCTGGTCCTGGACGACCCGCTGTCCGCGCTCGACGTGCACACCGAGGCCGAGGTGGAAGCCGCGCTGCGGCGCGTCCTCAAGGGCGTCACGGCGCTCGTCGTCGCCCACCGCCCGAGCACCGTGCAACTGGCCGACCGCGTGGCGATGCTGGTTGACGGCCGGATCGCGGCCACCGGCACGCACGCGCAACTGCTGGCGGACAACGAGGACTACCGCAACCTGTTGTCCACCATGGAGGACGAGGAGATGGCGGCATGACCAGCGCACCCCAACCCCAACCCCAACCCCAACCACCCGCCACCACCCCCGCCACCGACACCACCGACACCACCGACACCGACACCACCGCCACCGACACCGACGAGGAAGCCTGGCGCGGCGTCGCCGCCGAGGACGTCGAAGACCTCGACTACGCCACCGGCGTCAAGCTCCAAGCCCGCTCCCGCCGCCTCCTGGGCGAACTCCTCCGCCCCCACACCAGGGCCGCGATCCTCGCGCTCCTGATCGTGATCGCGGAGAACGTGGTCAACCTGGCCGGCCCGCTGCTCATCGCCGCCGCCATCGACACCGGCGTCCCGGCCGCGCTCGACGGCCGTCCGGAGGCCCTGACCTGGTGCGTCGGCGGCTACGTCGTCGCCGCGGTCTCCGCCACCCTCCTGCGCTGGTCGTTCGTCCGCCTCACCGGCCGGATCGGCCAGGACGTCCTGCTGGTGCTGCGCGAACGCGTCTTCCGGCACGCCCAGCGGCTGTCCGTCTCGTTCCACGAGAAGTACACCTCGGGCAAGGTCATCTCCCGCCTGACCAGCGACGTCGACTCGCTCCAGGACCTGGTCGAAGAGGGCCTGGACGGCTTCTTCACCTCGATGCTGTCGCTGCTGGGCATCTCGGTCGTCCTGCTCTACCTGGACGTCCCGCTGGCCCTGGTCGTGCTGTCCGGCTTCCTGCCGCTGATCCTGCTCACCCGCTGGTTCCGCCGCCGTTCCGGCCGGGCCTACCGCCACACCCGCGGCGCAATCGCGAAGATCATCGTGCAGTTCGTGGAGACCATGAACGGCATCCGCGCGGTGCAGGCGTTCCGGCGCGAGCGGCGCAACGAGAAGATCATGGGTGAGCTGAACGGCCGGTTCCGCGACGCCAACACCGACGCGATGGGCGTGATGGCGGCGTTCACCTCGCTCGTCCGGGTGATCGGCAACCTGTCGCTGGCGGTGATCCTGGCCTGGGGCGCGTTCCGGGTGGCGAACGGGCAGCTCGAACTCGGCGTGCTGGCCGCGTTCACGCTGTACGTGCGGCGGTTCTACGACCCGTTCGACCAGCTCGCGATGTTCGCCAACGCCTACGCCTCGGCCACCGCGGCGCTGGAGAAGATCTCCGGCCTGCTCGAGGAGCAGCCGCTGGTCCGCGAGCCGGAGGAGCCGACCCCGCTGGGCGATGTCCAGGGCGCGGTCCGGTTCGACGGCGTCGAGTTCCGCTACTCCGACTCCACGCCCGTCGTGCTGCCGCCGTTCGACCTGACCGTCCCGGCCGGGCAGACCGTGGCGCTGGTCGGCGCGACCGGCGCGGGCAAGTCCACGCTGGCCAAGCTCGTGGCCCGGTTCTACGACCCGAGCGCGGGCTCGGTCCGGCTGGACGGGGTCGACCTGCGGTCCGTCGCCGACGCCGAGCTGCGCCGTGCCGTCGTCATGGTGACGCAGGAGAACTTCCTGTTCGACGGGTCGGTGCTGGACAACATCGCGCTGGGCCGTCCGTCCGCGACCCGTGAGGAGATCGAGGCGGCGGCGCGCGCGGTCGGCGCCGAGGAGTTCATCCGGGCGCTGCCCGAGGGCTACGACACCGACGTGCGCAAGCGCGGCGGGCGGCTCTCGGCCGGGCAGCGGCAGATGGTGGCGTTCGCGCGGGCGTTCCTGGCCGATCCGGCGGTGCTGGTGCTGGACGAGGCGACGTCCAGCCTCGACGTGCCGACCGAACGCGCGGTGCAGCGCGCGCTGGAGACCGTGCTGGCGGAGCGGACGGCGTTCATCATCGCCCACCGCCTGTCCACCGTGCTGATCGCCGACCGGGTGCTGGTGCTGGAGGGCGGCCGGGTGGTGGAGGACGGCACGCCGGAGGAGCTGATCGGCGGGCGCGGCCGGTTCGCCGCGCTGCACACCGCTTGGCGGGACTCCTTGGCCTGACCCCCTCTTGGCCTGGACCCCTCCTGGCCCGAACCCTCTTGGCCCGAACCCCGCGCCTAGAACCCCATGCCCGAAACCCTCGCCTAGAACACCGTGGTCGGCGCCAGCAGCGTCGTCAGCAACAACGACAACCACGCCGCCAGCACACCCGCCACCACGCCGTACGCGACCCACCGCCACACCGGCGTGTTCCGCGCCAGCCACACCGACGGCGCGATGCCGCCGACCACCAGGGCGTTGGCCAGCACCGCGAGCCACTGGCTGGTCTCGCCCAACCCGACCGACAGCGTGTACACGGTGAACGTCACCACCGCCGCGACGATGAAGCTGACCGTGAGCCCGGTGCCCCAGGGGGTCTCCTCCCGGGGCTCCGGCTCTTCGGCCACCCCGTCCTCGGCAACCCCGTCCTCGGCGCCCCTGTCCGAGACCTCGCCGTCCACCACGTCCTCGTCCGACGGCACGTCCACCACCACCGACTCGCCTGTCACCGGGTCCGTGTACTCCACCGGTGTGCCCATGTCCGCCGCCAACCTTCCCGCCAACTGACGTCCACGCCTGGTCACGAGCGCGCTCGCCGCGCCGTCGGAGGGTGGCTCGGCCCGTGCCACCGCGTCGGCCACCTTCGCCCACTCGTGCAACGCGTCGGCGAGACCGGCGCCGAGCGGGAGGGTGCGCGGGTCGACTTCCCGCTCGCCCGCGTCGTCGCGGCCCGCGAGCACGGCCCGGCCGTCCTGGACCCGCAGTTCCACCTACGTCCTCCTCTGCTCGTGCTCGGGAGAACGTAGCGCGTTCAGGCGATCGCGTAGAAGGCGATCGCGGCGGCGGTCGCCACGTTCAGCGAGTCGACGCCCTCCGCCATCGGGATCCGGACGGCCAGGTCGGCCGCGGCGATGGCCTCCTCCGTCAGCCCCGGCCCTTCCGATCCGAGCAGGACAGCGACCTTGCGACCGCGCAGCCCGGCGTCGGCGAGGTTCGCCGAACCGGCCCGCGGCGTGAGCGCGGCGACCGTGAACCCGTTGTGGCGCAGCAGGTCGAAGCCTTCGGCCAGGTTCGGCATCGACGCGAACGGCACGCGCAGCACGTGGCCCATCGAGACGCGGACGCTGCGCCGGTACAGCGGGTCGCTGCACCCCGGGCCGAGCAGCACGCCGTCGATGCCCAGCGCGGCCGCGTTGCGGAACAGCGAGCCGAGGTTCTCGTGGTCGCCGACGCCTTCGAGCACCGCCAGCCGCCGCGACGACGCGATCAGCTCGGCCACGTCCGGCTGGGGCGCGCGGTCGGCCGCGGCCAGCACGCCGCGGTTGAGGTGGAACCCGACGACCTCGGCCATGACCTCGGCGGACGTGACGTAGGCGGGGGCCGGGAGCTCGCCGAGGGCCTCGACCCTGCGCCGCACGCCGAGCAGGCCGCGCACCGGGTAGGGCGACTTCAGCAGCCGTTCCACGACCACCACGCCCTCGGCGATCACCAGGCCGCGCCCGCCGGGGCGGTCCGGTCGCCGGTCGGCCGTCGACAGGTCCCGGAAGTCGTCGAGCCGCGGGTCCGCCGGGTCGTCTACCTCGATCACGCGAGCAGTGTCCCACTTGGCGGGAGGTGAAGGGTCCTCGTCGATCACATGCGACACGCACACGCCCGTAACCAGCACCTTCTCGCTGATTGTTACCACCATGTGACAGAGAGCACCGATTTGGGCGCTGGCGGGCAAGTGCTTGCTGTGTCACGGTTGGCCTCCGCTAAGCCCGCCGGAGCAGCCCTACCGATTGGGAGGCGGCATGGGTACGGATGTGTCCAGTCGGACGTTCACCAGAGAGGACCGCCAGCGCTACCGCGAGCGCATGCAGCGGTGCATGGACGCGCTGGGAACCATGCTGGTGGAGGAGAGCTTCTCCTTCCCGAGGCAGCAGATGGGGCTGGAGATCGAGCTGAACCTGGTCGACGGCGCCTGCCGGCCCGCGATGGCCAACTCCGAGGTGCTGGAGAAGATCGACGACCCGTCGTTCACGCTCGAACTGGGTCAGCACAACCTGGAGGTCAACGTCCCGCCGCGCGAGCTGGCCGGTGACGAGACGTTGGACCTGGAGAAGGAACTGGTCTCCACGCTGGCCTCGGCGGACGTGAAGGCGCAGGACGCGGGCACGTCGATCGTCATGATCGGGGTGCTGCCGACGTTGCGGCACGAGCACTTCGACCGGCGGTGGCTGTCGCAGCAGGCGCGGTACACGACGCTGAACGACCAGATCCTCGCGGCGCGCGGCGAGGAGGTCGTGCTGTCGATGGAGGGCGCACCCCTGCCGGGGCGGGCCGGCGAGCGGTTGTCCAGCTACGCCGAGTCGATCATGCCGGAGGCGGCGTGCACGTCCGTGCAGCTGCACCTGCAGGTTGCGCCGGACGATTTCGCGGCGCACTGGAACGCGGCGCAGGCGTTGGCCGGGGTGCAGGTGGCGATCGCGGCGAACTCGCCGTTCCTGCTCGGGCGGGCGTTGTGGCACGAGACCCGGATACCGCTGTTCCTCCAGGCCACGGACACGCGTTCGCAGGAGCTGAAGAACCAGGGCGTCCGGCCCCGGGTGTGGTTCGGGGAGCGGTGGATCACGTCGATCTTCGACCTGTTCGAGGAGAACGTGCGCTACTTCCCGGCGCTGCTGCCGGAGACCGGTGACGAGGACCCCTTGGACGTGCTGGGGTCGGGTGGGACGCCGTCGTTGAGGGAGTTGCGGCTGCACAACGGGACGGTGTGGCGCTGGAACCGGCCGGTGTACGACGTGGTGGACGGCGTGCCGCACCTGCGCGTGGAGAACCGCGTCCTGCCGGCCGGGCCCACGGTGCTGGACACAATGGCGAACGCGGCGTTCTTCTACGGGGCGCAGCGCGCACTGACCACTTTGGAACGTCCTTTGTGGACTCAGATGTCGTTCCACGCGGCCGAGGAGAACCTCTACGCCGGCTCGCGACACGGCATGGGGTCGCAGCTGTACTGGCCGGGGATCGGCTGGGTGCCGCCGGACGAGCTGGTGCTGCGCCGACTGCTGCCACTGGCCCACGAGGGCCTGCAGGCGTGCGGCGTGTCCGACGAGGCCCGCGAGCGCTACCTGGGCGTGATCGAGGCCCGGTGCCTGTCCCGTCGCACGGGTTCGCAGTGGCAGCGCGAGACCGTGGCGCTGCTGGAGGACCGGGGCGTCGACCGCGACGCCGCCTTGAGCGCCATGCTGGGCCGTTACGTCGAACTCTCCCACGCCGGCGAACCGGTCCACACCTGGCCCGTGGGCCTGTAACCCGGCCCTACCCCACCCTCGACCCGCGCCACCCCACCCCCGACCCGCGCCACCCCACCCCCGACTCGCGCTACCCCACCCCCGACTCGCGCTACCCCACCCCCGACCGGCCCGCCGCACCACCCGCGCCGGGCCGGTCGGGCGTCCGGGTATCCGCCGACACGCCTCGATCAGACGGGGATGAAGAGGGCCTCGAACCGCCGTCCTCGACACCGGCGATCCTGGTGCAACGCGTCAGACCGCTCCGATGAACTGGTGGTCGGTGCGGATCCTGCCGTCCTCGTCCAAAGCCAGGACGTCCAGACCGCCGCCGACGGCCTCCCCGTCGCGGGTCACCATCGACCAGCGGACGGCGATCACGCCGGGCATCAGCACGGACGCCTCCCCGTTGAGCTCGAACACGTGGTCGCCTGGCGCGACGAACATCTCGTAGGCACGCGTCACGCGGGATTCCAGCGCGTCGTGGCCGCGAACCTCCAGGGGCGGCACGGGGAAGGCGAGGTTCGCGGCGGCCAGGCGGACCTCCTCGGGCGGGTCGACCAGTACCTGGATCCCGTCCCTCGCCCACTGATCGCGGATCAACGCGCCGCGCGTCGCGGGGTCGGGCTCGTTCCACTGGGCGAGGTAGCGGTCGGCGATCTCTTTCGCTTCGTTCACGCGGTGCAGTCTGCTGTCACAGGCGAGGCCTGGCGATTCCCCGCAGGGAATCGCCCGGAGCCGCCGTCGAGTAGTAATAGCGCCATGAAGGCAGCGGCCGAACCCGATCACTTCGCTCGTGAGCTGCGGCGTTGGCGCGCGCTCCGCCGCTGGAGCCAGCTCGACCTGGCCGTCCGGGCGGACACGACGCAGCGCCACTTGAGCTTCCTCGAACGGGGACGCTCGCGGCCCGGGCGCTCGATGGTGGTGCGGCTCGCCGAGACCCTCGGCCTCTCCCTGCGGGAGCGGAACGACCTCCTGCTCTCCGCGGGCTTCGCCCCGATCTACTCCGAGTCACGGCTCGACGCCCCGGAACTCGACCCGGTCCGTGAAGCCCTGGACCGCATCCTGGAGGGCCACGCGCCGTACCCGGCGGTCGTCGTCAGGCCCCACGGCGAGCTGGTCGCGGCCAACTCGGCGTTCGGCCTGCTCACCGAGGGCGCGTCACCCGGCCTGCTGGAGCCGCCCGTCAACGTGCTGCGCCTCGCCCTGCACCCGGACGGCATGGCCCGCCGCGTCGAGAACCTGGCCGAGTGGGGCCGCCACATCACCGGCAGCCTGCGCAACCAGGCGTGGCAGAGCCCGGATCCCGGCCTGGAGGACCTCATCGCCGAACTGGACGGCTACCTCCCGGCCGCGGGGACCCCGTCCGATCACCTCGGCTTCGCCGTGCCGCTGCGCCTGCGGGTGCCGGAGGGCGAGCTCCGCCTGATCACCACGCTGACCTCGTTCGCGACGGCCGTGGACGTCACGCTCGCCGAGCTGCGCCTGGAGGCGTTCCTGCCCGCCGACGAGAGCACCGCGGCGATCCTCAGGAGCCGCGGCTGACCAGCGTTCGACCGCCGCGTTCCGACTGCCCCGCCACACCGCCGGTCAGCGGCGACGACCGGCCTTCAGCGGTGCGACGTCGGCACCGTCGTGGGAGCTGCGGCACTCGTCCGGCGTCACGGCCTCCACCGCCAACGTCAGCATGCCCTTCACGCCCGTGTAGATGCTCTCGCCCGCCGACGCCAGCGACGTGTGCACCCGGTTCGAGTCGGAGAAGTCCCGCTCGTCCTTCGTGCGCTTCTTCCCGGCCTCCTCGGGCTTGGTCGCGCTGCGCAGGTTGACCTCCAACCACGCGGCCACCTCCGCGGGCGTGGTCAGGACCTCCTCCGGCGTGCGCTCCAGCCGCTCGGCGCGCGGGGAGGCGTGGTCGAGGGACGTGTGCTCCACATAAGCGTGCCAATGCGTGTTGCGCAGCGACCACGTCTGCTCGATCGGCCAGTCCTCCTCGGTGCCCATGCGCCTATCTTGCCAGGGTCCGCACGTCCAAGGTGTGGTCAACCCCCACCGCCGACGCGAGCCTCCGGTCGTGGGTGACGAGCAGCAGGGTGCCCGGGTAACCGTCCAGCGCCTGTTCCAACTGCTCGATGGCCGCCACGTCGAGGTGGTTGGTCGGCTCGTCCAGCACCAGGCACGTGGTACCCCGGGCCTGGAGCACGGCCAACCCGGCCCTGGTCCGCTCACCCGGCGACAGCGAGCGCGCCGGCCGCAGCACGGCGTCCGCACCCACCCGGAACTTCGCCAGCAGCGTCCGCGCCTCGACGTCCGCCAGCCCGGTCAGGCCACTCACCACCTCCAGCACCGACGACGGCACGGCGAAGTCGGCGCGCACCTGGTCGACCTCGCCCACCACCACCCCCGGCCCCTGGCTGCGATCACCCGCGTCCAGCGGAAGCCGGCCCAGCAGCGCGCCCAGCAACGTCGACTTGCCCGACCCGTTCGGCCCCACGATCCGCCACCGCTCGCCCGCGCCGATCGTCACGTCGACCGGCCCCAGCGTCACGTCACCCCGGCTGACCACCGCGCCGCGCAACGTGAACGCGACCTGGCTCCCCCGCCCCGCGCTGGGCAACGTCAACCGCAGCTCCCACGGCTCACGCGGCTCCTCGACCTCTTCCAACCGCTCCAGCGCGCGCTCCGCCACGGACGCCTTGGCCGTCAGGTTCTCCGCGCCCTGCTTGCGCGCGGCCTTGATGTTCTTGTCGCTCTCGTCGGACTTCGCGTTGCGCCGCACGCCCTGCCGCGACCACTCCCGCGTCTGCCGCGCCCGAGCCGTCAACCCGTCACGCCGCGCCGCGTAGGCCTCGTACTCCTCCCAAGCGCGCTCCCGCACCCGTGCCTGCTCCTGCACGTACGCGTCCCACCCGCCGCCGAACACGGTCACCCGGTGGCTGAACTCGTCCAGCTCGGCGATGGACGTCGCCGTGCGCGCCAGGAACTCGCGGTCGTGGCTGACCAGGACCATCCCGGCACGGCTGCGCAGCACGTGCGACTCCAGCACGTCCAGCCCGGCCAGGTCGAGGTCGTTGGTCGGCTCGTCGAGCAGCAGCACGTCGGCCGTCGTCAGCAGCACGGACGCCAGCCGCAGCCGCGCCGACTGCCCGCCCGACAGCTCGCCCGGCCCGCGCTCGTCCAGCAGCGTCGCCGGCAGCCCGAGCCGTTCGCACGCCTCGTCCGCGCGTTCGGCGAAATCGGCCGCGCCGGAGGCGGTCCACACGTCGAACGCCCGCGCGTAAGCGTCCTCGGCCCCGGCGACACCCTCGCTCAACGCCCTGGTCGCCGCCTCGAACGCCCGTTGCGCCGCCGCCACGCCGGTCCGACGGGCCAGGTGGTCGCGCAACGACTCCCCGCGCCGGATCTCCGTCTCCTGGGTCAGGTAGGCGACCACCCCGCGCGCGGTGACCGTGCCGGAGTCGGGGGCCAGCCCACCGGCCAGCACGCGCAGCAGCGTCGACTTGCCGACGCCGTTCGGCGCGACCAGGCCTACGCGCTCACCCGCGGGGACGTCGAGGTCCACCTCCGAGAGCACGGTCCGGGGACCGAACGACAGCGTGACGTTCCTGGCTGTCAACACCGCCCGATCGTGACACGGCCACTTGTCGCCGGCACGCGAGTTTCCGGCCCGGGGGCACGACTGGGCCCCGCCCCCGGCGGTACGACCGGGAGGCGGGGCCTCGTCTGTTCCCGAACTGACTGCCGCTCCCACCACGAAGCGACGCGATTAGGTTAGCCTAACTTCACCGACCGCACCAGTCCGGCGCACCAGACCCCGCGCGACCAGCTCCACGACCACCGCGATCGCCACCGCCTCCACCGCCAGCAGCCCCAGCAGCACGACGAGCTGCAACGCGCCCGCCTGCCACACCGGCGCGCCGCCCAGCAGCATCCCGACGAACGCGCCGGGCAACGTCACCAGGCCGACCGTCCGGGTCTGGTCCAGCGCCGGGACCAACGCCTCCGCCGCCGGCCGCCGCACCAGCTCCCGCACCGCCACCGGTTCGGTGAACCCCAGCGCCAGCGCCGCCTCGAACTCGCCGTGCCGGTCCCGCAACGCGTCCAACGCCCGCCGCACGGACAACGTGGTCGCGGTCATCGCCCCGCCGATCAGGATCCCGCCGACCGGCACCAGCGCGAGGCCCTCCACCGGCACCAGGCCGCTCGCCACCAGCGCCACGAGGGCAGGCGCCGTGCCGCCGAGGATCGCCGTCCCGACCCACACCCCGCGCCGGCCGGTCTTCGTGCGCGCCGCCGACGTCCCCGTCGCCACGCCCGCCATCAGCACCAGGAACGCCGCCGTCAGCGGCAGCGACGCCAACACGACCGTGATCACCGCCGACACCGCGGCCAACTGCGCCGCCGCCCGCACCGCCGCGCGCACCACGGGCCGAGGCGACGCCAACCGCGCCCACCACACCACCGCCCCCGCCACCGCGGTGAAGATCAGGCAGACGACGAGCAGCCGGACCCAGTCCGTCGCGATGACCACCGGACCATTGTCAGACGCGGGCGCGGCGGCGCAGGCCGAGCCGGTGGGTCGACAGCGTCAGCCCACCCCGCCGGGCCAGCACGAGCCCGCCCACCACCGCCGCGACGATCGACACGACGCCGCCGACCACCAGGGGCGCACGTCCGGTGAAGTGCTCGGCCAGCCAGCCCATCACCGGGCCGCCCAACGGGTTGCCGCCCAGGAACACCAGCATGTACAGGCCCATGACCCGGCCGCGCATGGCGGGCGTCACGGCCAGCTGCACGGTCGCGTTGGCGGTCGTCGTGAACGTCATCATGGCGATGCCGAGCGGGATCAGGGCGGCACCGGTCAGCCACATCGTGGGCAGGATCCCGACGACGATCTCCAGCACGCCGAACGCCAGCGCCCCGATGATCAGCAGCCGCAGCCGCGGCTTGCCGTTCGCGCTGCGCTTCGCGGCCAGGGTCGCGCCCGCCAGCGTCCCGACCGCCAGCATCGTGGACAGCAGGCCGTACGCGTCGGCGTCACCGCCGAACGTGTTGCGCGCCAGCACGGCCAGCGTGACGTAGAAGTTCAGCCCGAACGTGCTGATGAAGAACACCAGGCACAGCAGGATCACCAGGTCGGGACGCTTGCGCACGTACCGCAGGCCCTCCCGGAGCTGCCCCTTCTCGCGCGGCACGGGTTCGCCGCGGTACAGCTCGGAGGCGCGCATCAGCAGCAGCCCGGCCAGCACGCCGAGGAAGCTGACCGCGTTGATCAGGAACACCCAGCCGGTGCCCACGAAGATGATCATCACGCCGGCGACCGCCGGCCCGACCATCCGGGCCAGGTTGAACGTCATCGAGTTCAGCGCCACCGCGTTGGTGAGCTGATCGCGGCCGACCATCTCGACCACGAAGCTCTGCCGCACCGGCGTCTCCACCGCCGACACCGCGCCGAGCAGCAGGCACAGCAGGTAGACCTGCCACAGCTGCACCACGCCGGTGACGTCGAGCAGGCCGAGCGTCAGCGCGCAGAGCCCGAGCCCGGTCTCCAGGACGAGCAGCAGCTTGCGCTTGTCCATCCGGTCGGCGAGCACGCCCGCCCACAGCGACAGCAACAACGTGGGCGCGAACTGGAGGGCGGCGGCGATGCCGAGGGCGACCGGGGAGCCGTCGGACAGCTCCAGCACCAGCCAGTCCTGCGCGACGCGCTGCATCCACAGCCCGACGAGCGAGACGACCTGGCCGGACGCGTACAGGCGGTAGTTGCGCACGCGCAGCGAGCCGAACATGCGACGACGTGGCGGGGGTGCGGCTGGGTTGCGTTCGACCTGGTCCGTCTCTGACCCACCCGCGTACGCCGGCACTTCGTTACTGCCCCGCCATCCTGTCGATTATCTCGGCGGCGCGCGACAGCACGCCCCGGTCCTCGGGTGTCAGCTCGGCCAGCCGCTTGTCCAGCCAGGCTTCCCGCGCGGACACCTCTTCGTTGATGTAGCTCAGCCCCGCCTCGCTCAGCTCCACGATGGCCTGCCGGCCGTCGGTGGGGTGGGGGCGGCGCGTGGCGAACCCGAACTCCTCCAGGGCGGCGATCACCCTGGTCATCGACGGTGGCTGGACGCCTTCCCTGGCGGCCAGCTCGCCCGGCGTCAGGGGCCCGCACTTGTGCAGCGTCGACAGCGCGGACACCTGGGTGAGCGAGATCGCGGAGTTCACCCGCTGCGCGCGGAGCCGGCGGTTGAGCCGGACCACGGCCAGCCGCAGCCGGCTCGCCAGTCCCGTCTCGACCTCGGTCTCCGCCACGTAGTTAGCATACCTCACGATCTCTGCGCCCATCGTGTGAAGTTGCCCATTCAGCCGGTTCGACCGGCCTGCCGGTTCGACCCGTCAGCCGGTTCAGCCCGGTTCAGCCTGCGAACGCGGCCTGGATGGGTCCGATCGCGAAGTAGACGACGAACGCGGCTGCGACGACCCACATCAGCGGGTGCACGCTGCGCGCACGGCCGGTGAGCGCCCGCAACACCACGTAGCTGACGAAGCCCGCGCCGATGCCGTTCGCGATCGAGTACGTGAACGGCATGACCACGATGGTCAGGAACGCGGGCAGGCCGACCGAGAAGTCCGCGAAGTCGATCTCCTTGATCTGCATGATCATCAACGCGCCGACGACGACCAGCGCGGGCGCCGCCGCCTCGATCGGCACGACCGCGTACAGCGGGGTGAGGAACATGGCGGCGAGGAACAGCAGGCCGGTGACGATGTTGGCCAACCCGGTCCGCGCGCCCTCCGCGATGCCCGACGCCGACTCGATGTAGACCGTGTTGGACGACGAGGACGCCGCACCGCCCGCGACCGCGCCGAGGCCGTCGACGAACAGCGCCTTCGACACACCGGGCAGCTGGCCGTCCTTGCCGATGAGCCCGGCTTCCTTGCCCAGGCCGGTCATCGTGCCGACGGTGTCGAAGAAGTCCGTGAGCACGAGCGTGAACACCAGCAGCGCGGCGGTCAGCGCGGGCACCCGGGTCCACGCGCCGAACGACACGTCGCCGAGCAGCGACAGGTCGGGCAGGCCGAACACCTGGTCCGGCAGCGCGGGGTAGCCGAGGTTCCAGCCGGCGGGGTTGGTGCCCTTCGACGGGCCGGCCTTGACGATCGCCTCCAGCACGATGGACAGCACGGTCGCCGCCAGCACGCCGATCAGGATCGCGCCCTTGACCTTGCGCGCGACCAGGATGCCGGTGACCACCAGGCCGACCACGAACACGAACGTCGGCCAGGACGCGATGGACCCGTTGATGCCCAGACCGACCGGCACGGTGGTGCCCGCCGCGTCCGGCAGCCGGCGCACGAACCCGGCGTCGACCAGGCCGATGAAGCAGATGAACAACCCGATGCCGACCGCGATGGCCGCCTTCAGCTCCGCCGGCACCGCGTTGAACACCGCCGTGCGGACGCCCGTGACGACCAGCACCAGGACCACCAGGCCGTTGACCACGACCAGGCCCATCGCTTCGGGCCACGACATCTGCGGCACGATCGTGACGGCCACGAACGAGTTGATGCCCAGGCCCGTGGCCAGCGCGAACGGGTAGTTGGCGACGAGTCCGAACAGGATCGTCATGACACCCGCGACCAGCGCCGTCACCGCCGCGACCTGCGGGATGGTGAGGATGTTGCCGAGGACGTCGACCTTCGCGCCGGGGGTGTCGGCGGCGAAGCTGCCCAGGATCAGCGGGTTCAGCACGACGATGTAGGCCATGGTCACGAACGTGACGAGCCCGCCGCGCAGCTCCCGCCCGACCGACGAGCCGCGTTCGGTGATCTTGAAGAACCCGTCCAGCTTGGACCGCGGGGGCAGCGGCGGTTGAGCGGCGGGCGTGTCGGCGGGTGTCTCGGCGGGCGTGCCGGCGGGCGTGCCGGCGGGTGTCTCGGCGGTGGCCATCTCATCTCCTCGATCGGTGGTGCCGGGCAGGCAGAGCGTGCCTTACCCGTGTTTCGGGCGGGTAGCCTGCCGGACGTGGCCGAACAGGACGCAACACCCCTCCCACCCCCGCCGCCGCTGCCGCCGAAACTGGCCGACCCCGTGCCCGCGATCGTGGTGGGGACGGCGCTGTGGGTGCTGGCACTGGTCGGCGTGCTCCTGTTCGGACCCGAGGGGTCGGGCGGGTCGGTGCTGATGTGGACCTGCCTGTCCGGCGGCGTGCTGGGGATCATCGGCTACGGCATCTTCACCTGGCAACGCTCCGCCGCCCGCCGAGGCAGCCGCACCGCCCAACAAGGCCAGGGCCTGGAGTAACCACCCTCACACCAAGCCACCCCACCCCGGCGCTGAGCCGACCAGGCACCGCGCCGTGCTGCCCGGGCACCGTGCCAAGCCGACCCGCCACCGCGCCGTGCCGACCCCGCGCTGACGCGGCTGGCCCACACTCCCACCTGCCCCACCTGCGCCCGCGGCCTGCGCCCCTCACCCGGCCAGCCCGCCTCACCACCCCCTGGCCGCCAGCCCAACGCACACCCGCGACCGATCTCACACGGCAGGCCCACCGCCGACGCCTCGGGTCCACCCCGAGCTGGACCCACCACGAGCCCGACCGCCGACACAACGGGCCACGACACCCCCACGGCTCACGATCCCCGGCTCCCACTGCAGCCAATCCCCGCGCTGCTCGTGAGGCGGGCCGCTGTGCTCGGGCTGTGGGCCCACGGTCCGGTGGTCCGGTGGTCCGTGTGGCTGGTGCGGTTCCAGCTCACTGGCGCGGTCCCTGCGCGGCTAGTGCGGGCTGGGAGGGCTCCTACGGTCGGCGGGCTCGGGCGGTCGGGGTGTGCGGTGGTCGGGGTGTGCGGCGGTCGGTTTGGTGGCAGCGGTTCGGTGGCGGTGGTGCGGTGCTCTCGGCTGACGGCGCTCTCGGCTGACACTGGGGGCCGGGGCGCCGCGCCTCCTTCTTTTCCGGCAACAAATCCCGGATTTCCATTCATCCCCGAAGCCGGTTGCACGATCGGGTGATCTTGGCAGAGCGAGCAGTCCGGTCAGCCCAGCAGCACGGCGGGGGTCGGGTCGGCGATCAGGGCGGCGAACGTGTGCCGATCCTCCCAGCGCCCCGTCGTCCACGCCAGCGCACGCGCCAAACCCTCGGGCGTGTCAGCGGCGTGCACGACCGAGCCGCCGTCCACCCACCACGACACCGAGTGCTCGCCGCCCTCCGCCGCCACCACCAACTCGTCGTGCACGACCAGCGAACCGTCCGGCAACCCCACCCCGAGCAGGTCGCACGCCAACCGCACCGCGCCCAGCTCCGACCAGATCACCTCGTCACCCTCACCGACCACCCCGCCGGACACCTCCTCCGACGCCAACGGCAGGGCCAGCAGCTCGGCCAGCTCCGCCGCCGCACCGGACGAGGCCAGCACCTGCGCGGGCGGCAGGACGCCGAGCAGCCACGGCAGGTCCAGCACCAGCACGTCGTCGGCGGGCTCGGCGGCACCCGTCAGCACGCGCACCCGGTCCGGCGGCTCGACGCTCACCGAGTCCGCCACCTCCGCCAGCAGGCCGTGCACGCGCAGCACCAGCGCGTCGGACAGCTTGCGCGCCGGATCACCGAGCCGGGCGATCAAATCGGTCACGTCATCGGAGTCCACCACGCTCAACGACGTCCGCACCCCCGCCGCGGCCAGCACGTGCGGCGGCAGGCCGATCGACGGCACGACGTCGTACAGGCCCTCCAGCCCGTCCGCGTCCGGCAGCCGCCACGACCCCAGCGGCACGCCGTCGACCGTCGCGTAACGGGCCAGCCACCAGCCCGTGTAGCCGTCCGGCTCGCTCACCGCGCGCCACGCGACGGGATCGGCGGCCATCATCGCCAGCGCCTCGGGCCACTTGTCGCGCGCCACCAGGTCCAGGTCGCGGATGCCGAGCACCCGCGTCGGCGGCACCTCGAACGCGTCCCACCAGTAACCCTCGTCGGCCAGGTCGTGGTCGGGTTCGGTGGGCGAGTCGTCCTCGACCACGGTGAACCCGTCGATCACGCCGACGTCCACCAGCACCGACCGCGGCCACTCGGACGCCACCGACGGGTCCAGCACGCCGAACGGCGCGTCGGGCTCCAGCACCGACAGCAGCGCCGAGTCCGGCAGCACGAGTTCGTCCGCGCGCCGCCACTCGCCGTCCGCCGAGGGCAGCGCCAGTTCCGCCAGCCACGGCCGCCCGCCGGCCCGGGACACCAGCCGCAGCACGGTCCGCACCAGCTCCGGGCCGTCCAGCGCGGGGTCGTCCAGGCTGCGGTGCACGGCTTCGCGCACGGCGTCGGAGTCCAGCAGTTCCGCCGGGCCCGCCTCGGTCGCGCCCAGCCGCAGCAGCAGCGGGTGGGCCGCCTCGGGGTGCGCGATCCGCAGGCCGGGCACCGAGAACAGCTCCGAGTCCGTGCCCACCAGCACGCCGCGCGGGCTGCTCACCACCCGGCCGTCCACCAGCGGCACGGGCAGGCTGCCCATCTCCTCGCGGGCGGTCGAGTCGACGTCGGCGACGGGCGACAGCGCGTCGTACACCTGGTGCCACCACGTCGGGTCGCCGCCGACGCCGGCCAGCGCGGCGACCACTTCGGACACGCCGAGCCGCGGCACTTCCAGCGCCGCCAGCGCCTTGGCGTGCTGCGGCAGCGTCAGCTCGTAGTCCAGCAGGCCCGGGATCACGTCTTCGAGCAGCTCGACCAGCTCGAACGACGCCAGGTCGAGCACCTTCGCGGCCGTGGGCGCGGCCCACTCGCCGTCCGCCAGCGGCAGCCACGACGCCGTACGCAACGCCGCCAGCACGCCGGTGCGCAACCGGTCGTCCACTTCGGACAGCGGGAAGCCGGGCAGCGGCACGAGCGACGTGCGCTCGACGGCGGGCAGCGCGGCCACCAGCTCCGGGTAGGCCAGCGCGGCCTGCTCCAGCACGAACGACGCCGCCGAACCCGCCAGCACCCGCCGCCGGGACGGCTCCACCGGCAGGGTCGCGATCAGCCGCGCGGGCAGCGACAGCTTCTCGTCGGTCGGCGTGGGCGCGTGCAGCACGTCGCCGGACAGCGGCTCGTCCATCGGCCACGCCCAGCACGCCGACCAGTGCGGGCGCGACTCCACGCCCGCGACCAGCGACGCGGGCAGCTCGCCGCCCACCCGGTGCACCAGCCACCGCTGCGACCCGCCGGGCCCGGTGAGCACCACGACGCCGTCCGCTTCGGACCGCTCCCACGCTTCCGAGCCGACCTCGACCCGCCGCAACCCGGGCAGCGCGAGCAGCAGGTCCGGCACCTGCTCCGCGAACTCCGCCAGCAACGCGTCGCCGTCGACCTTCAGCGGCAGCCGCACCTCGGTGTCGAACCCGTCCGGCAGGTCCGCCTCGTCCGACGGCCACACCAGCCGCAGCACCGGCACGTCGCCGCCGCGCGCGGACGCCAGCGACGGCACCGCCTCGCGCGTCCGCGACGCCGAGAACGCCACCGCGCCGGACCGCGACACCACGCGCGGCTCGTCCGTCACCGCCAGCACGGCGGCGAAACCCACGCCGAACTGGCCGACGGTGTCCGCCGCCTTCGAGGAGGCGCGCAACGACGCCAGCGCGGCCACGCCCGCCGCGTCCAGGGGAGCGCCGGTGTTCGCCGCCCGCAGCTCGCCGTCCACCAGGGACAGCCGCAGCACGCCGGGCACGTCACCGGCCGCGTCGGAGGCGTTCTGCGCCAGCTCCACCAGCAGCCGGTCGCGGTACCCGCCGAGCCGGAGGTCCTCCTCGGCGTTGGCGTCCTCGCGGAACCGGGTCGGCGAGCCGCGCCACGCGGCCAGCACCGACTCGCGCAGCGCCTCGGTGCCGAACGGGTCCGCGCTCACTTCCCGCTCTCGGCGTTGGCCTCGACGTCGAGCACCGCGTCGTCGTAGACGACCTCGGCGACCGGCACCAGCGGACCGCCCTCGACCTCGACCTCGGAGTGCGCGCCGCACCCGTACTCCACGTGCACGACCTGGCCGTCGGCCGGCGTCATCTCGTTCGCGCACACCCCGAAGGCGGCGCCGAGCGACCCGGCGAGGCGGGTGTAGAAGCCGCAGGTGCCGCAGTGGGCGGGCGCGCTGCGGGCCATCTCGCTGCGCGGCCCGAAGTCGCCGCCGTGCCAGCGCTGGGCGGCGTCGAGCACGCCTTCCCGCGACAGCACGCGCACGCGGCCGAGGCCGATCTCCATCGCGACCTCTTCGACCGCGGGGTCGTCGGAGCCGACGTACCCCGGCGCGAGGCGCGGGTCGTCCTCCGGCGTGGGCAGCAGGTCCCCGACGCCGAGGTCGCCGGCGCGCACGCGCTCGTGCCACGGCACCCACTCGGGCGCGACCAGGGCGTTGTCGCCGGGCAGCAGCACGACCTCGCTCACCGACAGCGGCGTGCCGGGGCCCGCGAACGCGACCGTGACGGCCCAGTTCCAGCCGCGGTAGCCCGCGTGCTCGGCCTCGAACAGGTGGGTCGCCGACACGTCGTCCTCGGCGACGGTGCCCACGTGGTCACCGACGCGTTCCTCGCCCGCCTCCTCTTCTGCGGCGGCTCGGGCGAGCTGGACTGCCTCGGGGTCGGCGAGCGCGGGATCGGGCTGGCGGGTCGGCGTGGCGGTCACAGGTGAATTGTGCCGCACGTGTTCGCGGCCCGGTGCACACGTGCCACCCTTTTGGACGTGCGGTGGCTCCTGATGGCAGCGGTGCTCGTGTTGTCGGCGGCGTGCGCGACCCCGGAGGGCAGTCCGACGGGCTACGAGGTGCTGGGCACGCTGCCCCACGACACCGACGCGTTCACGCAGGGCCTGGAGCTGGTCGACGGCGTCCTGTACGAGGGCACGGGGCTGGAGGGCGGGTCCTCGCTGCGGCGGGTCGACCCCGGCACCGGCGAGGTCCGGCACCGCGTGGACCTGCCCGAATCGCTGTTCGGCGAGGGCATCACCGTGGTCGGCGACCGGATCTGGCAGCTCACGTGGCGCAACCGGCTGGCCATCGAGCGGGACCGCGAGACGCTCGAAGAGGTGAGGCGCGTCACCTACAAGGGCGAGGGCTGGGGCCTGTGCCACGACGGCGACCGGCTGGTGATGAGCGACGGCAGCGACGAGCTGACGTTCCGCGACCCCGCGTCCTTCGAGGAGACCGGGACGGTCGCCGTGCGCCGCGACGGGCAGCCGGTCACGCGCCTCAACGAGCTGGAGTGCGTCGACGGCCAGGTGTGGGCCAACGTGTGGCTGACCGACGAGGTGGTGCGCATCGACCCGGCGAGCGGCCAGGTCACCGCCGCCGTCGACCTGAGCGGCCTGCGCACCGCGGACGTGCCCACCGACCACGTGCTCAACGGCATCGCGGCCGTGCCGGGGACCGACGAGTTCCTGGTCACGGGCAAGAACTGGCCGACGATCTTCCGGATCCGGTTCACCCGGTCGTGACCTACGGTCTCGCACGTGGACATCGACCTCGACAACATCGCCCGCGCGGCCGAGACCATCGACCCCGTCTTCCGGGGCACCCCGCAGTACGTCGACGAGCAGCTGTGCGCCGCGCTGGGCCGCCGGGTGCTGGTCAAGGTCGAGACCGTCAACCCGCTGCGCAGCTTCAAGGGCCGTGGCGCGGACTTCATGGGGTCGACGCTGCCGCCCGGCCGCCCGGTCGTGTGCGCGTCGGCGGGCAACTTCGGCCAGGCCGTGGCCTACGTCGGCCGCAACCGGGGCTTCCCGGTCCAGGTGTTCGCCTCCACGTCCGCCGTGCGCGACAAGGTCCTCCGGATGAGGTCGCTGGGCGCGTCCGTCACCGAGGTCCCCGGTGACTTCACCGCGGCCAAGGACGCCGCCCGCGAGCACGCCCAGCGCGTCGGCGCGATCTTCGTCGAGGACGGCCGTGACGTCGCCATCACCGAGGGGGCGGGCAGCATCGCCGTCGAACTCCTCCGCTCGGCCACCCCGATCGACACCGCCGTCGTCCCCGTCGGCGACGGCGCGCTGATCACCGGCATGGCCCGCTGGCTCAAGGAGCACTCGCCGAACACCCGCGTCGTGGGCGTCTGCGCCGAGGGCGCGCCCGCCGTGGCCCGCGCCTGGGCCGGCCGCCCGGTCGCCGACACGCCCGTCGACACCATCGCCGACGGGATCGCCGTCCGCGTGCCCGTGCCCGCCGCCGTCCCCCGCCTCCGGGCGCTCGTGGACGACATGGTGCTCGTGCCCGACGACGCCATTCGAGACGCGATGTCGCTGGCCCGGACCGCGCTGGGCCTCGTCCTCGAGCCGGCGGGCGCGATCGGCCTGGCCGCGATCGCCGTGGCCGCCGTCCCGGGCGAGACGATCGCCACCGTGCTCACCGGCGGCAATGTGTGAGACAGGCCGCACCGGGTGAGGCAGGATTGATGGCGTGACACCCCCTCGGCCGGAAGACCAGTCGCGGCGGTACCCGTGGGAGGACGACGAGTACAAGCCGCGCACCCGGCCGTACCCGCAACAACCCCCACCCCCGCCGCCGCCACCACCGGACGACAAGCCGACCGTCCCCACCCTCCCCAAGAAGCTGACCGTCACCCGCGTCGCGTGGTTCCGCACCAAGCAGCTGAGCAGCCAGGCGCTGGCCGCGTTCCGCAGGGCCGCGCACGCCGACGGCGCCAAGCAGTCCGGCCTGTCGTCGCTCACCTACGCGGTGATGCTGAACTACGCCGCCGACGCCGCGATGGCCGTCGCCCTGGCCAACACCCTCTTCTTCTCCGCCGCCACCGGCGAGAGCCGCGGCAAGGTCGCGCTCTACCTGCTGATCACCGTCGCGCCGTTCGCCCTGGTCGCGCCCGTGATCGGGCCCGCGCTGGACCGCATCCAGCACGGCAGGCGGGTGGCGCTGGCCGCGTCCTGCGTCATCCGCGTCTTCCTGTCGATCATCATGGCGCTGAACTTCGACAACTGGGGCCTCTACCCGGCCGCGCTGGGCAGCATGGTCCTGTCGAAGTCGTTCACCGTGCTCAAGGCCGCGATAACGCCCCGCGTCGTGCCGCGTGAGATCACCCTCTCCAAGACCAACGCCCGCATGACCGTCTTCGGCCTGGCCGCCGGCGGCGTGTTCGGCGCGGTCGCCGGCGGCTTCGCGAACCTCTTCGGCTCACCCGGAGCCCTCTGGTTCACCGCCGCGCTCTGCCTGGCCAACGCCTACTACTGCCTGCGCATCCCGTCGTGGGTCGAGGTCACCGAGGGCGAGGTGCCCGCCTCGCTGCGGGCCAAGCCGCAGAAGCCGAAACGGCAACCCCTCGGCCGCACGGTCGTCGTCGCCCTCTGGGGCAACGGCGCGATCCGCATGCTCACCGGCTTCCTGATGCTGTTCGCCGCCTTCGTCGTCCGCGCCCAGACCGAGGGCGACGCGCTCATGCAGGTGCTCCTGCTCGGCGTCATCGCCGCCGCCGCCGGCATCGGCAGCTTCCTCGGCAACGCCGTCGGCGCACGACTGCAGTTCGGCTCCCCGGACCAGGTGGTCATCGGCTGCCTCACCGCCGCCCTCGCCACCGTCGTCCTGGCCGCCGTCCTCCCGGGCCTGGTCACCGCCGCCGCCGTGGGCCTGATCGGCGCCACCGCGAGCTCGCTGGCCAAGGTGTCCCTGGACGCCGTCATCCAGGACGACGTCCCGGACGAGTCCCGCGCCTCCGCCTTCGGCCGCTCCGAGACGATCCTGCAACTGGGCTGGGTCTTCGGCGGCGCGCTGGGCGTGCTGCTGCCCACCGAGTACTGGATCGGCTTCACCGTCCTGGCCGTCCTGCTCGCCGTCGGCCTGGCCCAGACCGTCCAGACCAGACGCGGCGCGACCCTCATCCCGGGCCTGGGCGGCGACCGCCCACTGCGGCCCGCACCCGTCGTGCCGAGGCCGAGCACGTAGGCTCGACCGCCGTGCGCCGAGTCCTGATCCCCGTGTCGCTGCTGGTGGTCCTCGCCGGTTGCGCGGCGGCACCGACCGACCCCGAGGTGACGTTCTACGCGGACGGCAAGACCGTCGCCGTCCGCCCGTCCCAGTACTGCGACCTGCGGTCGGAGAACTGCGACGTCGACCCGGACGCCGTGGGCGTCCTGCGCGTCCGCCCGGGCAAACCGGTCCAGATCTCCGTCCCCGGCGACCTCGCCGACACCGCCTGGTCGGTGAAGTTCACCTACCGCAACGCCCGGGGCGAACCCCAAGAACCACTGCGCAGCAAACTCTTCACCGAACGCGACCCGAAGTACGCCTACACCCTCGTGCTCCCCAACCCCGACGACCAACTGGAAAGCGTCGAGGTCCAGCAATACGGCGCACGAATCGAAACGAGCACCACCGGCGCATTCGACTTCGTCGCCCGGGGCACCTGGATCCTCTCCATCGACGACCGCACCAACTAACCCACAACTCTCACAACGCACCCACAACGGACCCGCCACATCCCCACCGAGGCCCGATTTGACATGGGTTCGGGTGCCTTAGGCTGGACGAAGCCGGCAGGCCTGGCGGGACGCTTTACCCCGCCGGGCCTGCCGGCTTTGGCCTGCCTGGGGTGCCCGTAAGGGCCCCATGTCACATCGAGCCGGGCTGAACCACCGCCCCGCACCGCACCCACGCACCCACTCGCTTTACGGATCCAACTCCCGCGCCACCGCCCGCACCACATCAGCGATCAGCTTCGTGTTCTTCCGCTCCGGGTACCGCCCCCGCCGCAGCTCGGGCTGCACCTTGACCTCCAACAGCTTGATCATGTCCTCGATCAGGCCGTGCAGCTCCTCCGCGGGCCGGCGCCGGGCCTCCGCCACCGAGGGCGCCGGGTCGATCAGCCGGACCGACAGCGCCTGCGGTCCACGCCTGCCCTCGGCCATGCCGAACTCGATCCGCTGACCGGCCTTCAAGCCCTCGACACCCGGAGGCAGCGCGGATTTCCGCACGTAGACGTCTTCGCCACCGTCCTGTGTGACGAAGCCGAAGCCCTTCTCCGAGTCGTACCACTTGACCTTGCCGGTCGGCACCGTTCTCACCAATCCTTAAGCGATCACACGACGAACGCGCCCCGGGTCGTGCCCGAGGCGCGTCCCACCAGACTATCCAGAACACCACCGCCGGGGCACCTCCGATCGCGCGACCCCCCGGCTCGTGCCGACCCTCGAACCCCCACCCGCCTCGACTACCCTGCACCCCATGTCGTCCACGAAGCTGATGCCACTGGCAGTGGCGTTGTTCGCGCTCGGCGTGGCGGCCATCATCGCGATGTTCGTCGCGGGTGAACGCGGCCTGCCCGCCTGGGTGTTCGCCGCCGGCTGGCTCCTCGCCCCCGCGGGCCTCGCGCTGGGCGTGCTCAGCGCGGTGCGGAACGCCCGACCCCGAACCCGACCCCAGACACAGACCCAGACCCAGACCCGACCCCGGCCCTGAGCCGGTCCGCGTTCGCCCGCAGCCACCCCGGGAACGCCGTCAGGTCCGGCAGCACGACGTCCGCGCCCTCCGCCGTCAACTCCTCGGCGTCGCACGGACCGCTCACCACGGCCACCGCCACCGCCCCCGCCGCCTTCGCGCCACGCACGTCACCCACGTGGTCGCCCACGTACACCGCCGCGCCGTGCGCCTTCAGCGCCTCCGCCTTGCCGGTCGACCACAGCTCGCCGAACAGGTGGTCGACCTCCCAGTCGAACGCGGCCAGGTGCAGCGCCGCGTTGGCCCGGTACTTCCCGGTGACCACGATCGTCGTCCCGCCCAGCTCACGCACCGCCGCAAGCGATTGCGCCGCACCCGGCAACGCGACCGTGGCGGGGATGACGACGTCCGGGTACAGCTCGCGGAACCGCGCGATCAACCTCGGGACCTCCGCCTCCGGCACGCCGAAGTCGCGGTAGATCATGTCCAGCGGCGGGCCGAGGTTCGCCGCGAAGTGCGCGCCGTCCAGCGGGTAGCCGCTCTCCGCCGCGACGGCGTCCATCACGGCGGCCATGCCCGGCCTGGGGTCGATCAACGTCATGTCCAGGTCGAATCCCACCGTCAGCGGCACGGTTCGCACCCTATGCGCTGTGCCAAGCTTTGCGCCGTGACGGAACTCACCCGGGCACTGCTCGACGCGGCGGTGGAGCTGATCGCCGCCCACGGCTCGCGCGGCCTGCGCATGGCGGAGGTCGCCGCCAAGGCGGGCGTGAGCAGGCAGACCGTCTACAACGAGTTCGGCAACAAGGAGCGGCTCATCCAGGCCGTGGCGCTGCACAAGACCGCCGAGTTCGTCGACGGCGTGCGCGAGCGGCTGGCCGGCACCACCGACCCGCTGGAAGGGCTCCGCCGGGGCATCGCGTTCGCGTTCGACCTGGCCGCGCGCGACCCGCTGGCCAGGTCCGTGCTCAACGGCGCGAACGCCGAGGACATGCTGCCGCTGCTGACCACCAGGGGCAGGCCGGTCCTGACGCTCGCCACCACCGTCTTCGCCCAGCACATCCGCAAGCACTGGCGAGCCCTGCCCGACGCCCGCGTGCACCTGATCGCGGACACGATCGTGCGGGTGGCGCTGAGCCACCTGCTCACGCCGGGCAGCCGCCGCGTCGACTCAGTCGTCCTGGTGACCGAAGCCCTGCTCACCCACCCGTGACCACCACGTCCTCGTAGCTCAGCCCCACCCGCTCCGCGGCCCTCGTGAGCGTGCGCAGGATCGCCAGCGACTCGGCGGGCCGCATCGACGGGCTCTCCGTCTCACCCGCCCGCACCCGGTTCACCACCTCGCGCAGCTGCGGCACGTACCCCGCGCCTTCCTGCTCGTGCCGGTGCTCCACCCCGTTCACCACGATCACGGCCGGGTTGTACACCGCTTCCGGCACCTCGACCAGCCCTCGCGTGCCGTACACGACCGCACCCGACTTCAGCGGGCTGACCAGCGAGGACGCCAGCAAGGCGTGCGCTCCGCCCTCGTACCCGAGCAGCATCCCGATCTCGGCGTCCACGCCGCCGACCATCCGCCCGTGCGCCTGGACCGTCTCCGGCTCGCCCAGCACCAGGTGCGCGAACGACACCGGGTAGATGCCCAGGTCGAACAGCGACCCGCCGCCCAGCGCCTTGTTCCACAGCCGGTGCGCCGGGTCGTGCTCCAGGGTGAAGCCGAAGTCCGCCCGGACCGACCGGACCTCGCCGATCGCACCCTCCGCGATCAGCTCCGACATCCGCACGATCAGCGGGTTGAACCGCGTCCAGATGGCCTCCATGAAGAACAGGCCGCGCTCGCGCGCCAGGTGCACCACGTCCTGGAGCTCCGCCAGCGTCAGCGTGGCGGGCTTCTCGCACAGCACGTGCTTGCCCGCCTCCAGCGCCGCCCGCGTCACCGCGTGGTGCTGGACGTGCGGCGTGGCCACGTAGACGACGTCCACGTCCGGGTCGGCCAGCAGGTCGGCGTAGTCGCCGTACGCGCGGGGGATCCCGTGCTTGGCGGCGAAGGATTCGGCCTTGGGCAGCGCTCGCGACGAGACCGCGAGCACCTCGACGTCGGGCAGCAGGCGGAGGTCGCCCGTGACGACGTCGGCGATGCCGCCGGTCGCCACGACACCCCAGCGGAGTTTGTTCGGCACGGGACGGGAGCTTAATCGGGCAAGATGGACCCGTGAGGCTCATCCTTAACCTGATCTGGCTGGTCCTGAGCGGCTTCTGGCTGGCCGTCGGGTACGTGGTCGCCGGCGTGGTGTGCTGCGTGCTGATCGTGACCATCCCGTGGGGGCTGGCCTCGTTCCGCATCGCCAACTACGCGCTGTGGCCCTTCGGCCGCACGGTGGTGGACCGGCCGGGTGCGGGCGCGCCGTCCCTGCTCGGCAACGTCGTGTGGATCGTCGTCGCCGGGATCTGGTTGGCCATCGGCCACGTCGTCACCGGGGTGCTGCTGTGCGTGACGATCATCGGCATCCCGCTGGGCGTGGCCAACTTCAAGCTGGTGCCGGTCTCCCTGATGCCCTTGGGCAAGGAGATCGTCGCCATCCCCTGACCTCCGTCCCGCCACCGGTCAGTGGGTCACTCGGCCAACCACCGGTCAGCCCGTCAGCCACCGGCCACTCGGCCAACCACCGGCCAGCCCGTCAGCCCGTCAGCCACCGATCACTCGGTCACCTGGTGCAGGCAGAGCACGTTGCCCTCGCTGTCGTGGAACCAGGCGGCCTTCTCCGAGCCGAGCGCGGCCACGTGGTTGACCGTCTTCAGGTCGGGCAGGTCGTAGTCCTCGAACCGGACGCCGCGCCGTTCCAGCTCGCCGATCTCGGTGTCCAGGTCATCGACCTCGAAGCTGAGCACGGTGTGGCCGGTCTGCGCGCCCTCCTCGGCGGGCATCAGGCCGAGCGCGTCGCCGCGGCCCAGCTCGAACAGGCGGGTGCCGTCACCCGTGTCGCCGAGCGGCGTGAGGCCGAGCTGGTCGGTGTAGAAGTGGGAGGCCCGGTCCGGGTCGGTCACGGGCAGTATCGTCGTGGTCCGCGTTGCGGTGAGCATGGCTACCTCCTTGCGGTGATGGCCAATGCTGCGCTTACTCCGAGTGGTCCGCAACCAGTTGGACGACCAGGCACGGGCCGCCGCTGTACAGGCCCGCGTCCACGGCCAGCACCTTGCCGTCGGCGTACCGCAGCGGGCCGTCGATCTCCTCCGGCGGGACGCCGAGCTGGTCGGCGATGACGCTGTGGCCGTGCACGACCTCGTGGCCGCCGAGGACGTCGAGCAGCTCGCCCGCCACCTCCGCGCCGTCCGGGCCGCGGAACGCGTAGCGGGTCGTCATCTTGCGCCAGCACTCCCACCAGTGGTCCAGGTCGTCGCTCTTCAGCACGTCCCACACGGCCTGGTTGACCTCGTCGATCGTGCTGCCCCACTCCAGGTACGCGAGCGTGTCGGAGTGCATCAGCAGGTGGCCGTCGACCTCGGTGAGCACGCGGCGGGTCGTGAGCCACTCGATGTGGGCGTCGGTGAGCCGGTCCTGGTCGCTGCGCAGGCCGCCGTTGAGCAGCCAGCTCCGGGCGAAGCTGCGGGGCGTCGGCGCGCCGGGGACGTTGCGGTCGCCGAACCGGTGCATGCCCAGGAGCAGCACCTCGTGGTTGCCGATGAGGGCGTCGACCCGGCCGCCGCTCTGCTCGACCAGCCGCATCACGAACTCGATCACGCCGATGCCGTCGGGGCCGCGGTCGACGAAGTCGCCGAGGAACCACAGCTCCGCGTCACCGCCGCACCAGTCGCCGTCGGCGTCGACCAGGCCCGAGGTGTGCAGGGCGCGGGTCAGCTCGGCGAGGTGCCCGTGCACGTCGCCAACCACGAAGAGCTGTCGTTCCACACCTGCGACGATAAGCGACGCGGGGGTGTGGTGCGCAAAAGTCGATCAGCGGAGGGTCCGGTCGCTACGGCCGCAGCGGTGGCAGGCCTCCCCCGCGGGGGTGAGATCCGGGCGGTTCGCCGTGACGAAAGGCCCGCCGCGGGCTCTCACCGACCATGAGGGAACAGGTCGAAGAAGTCGCGGGCGAACTGGACGAGGTGATGGTCGCGGTGGCCGCGCGGGCGGGTGCGGCGTGGCAGCCGTGGCAGCACGTCGAGTGGCTGCGCCTCCAGGCGGACCTGCTGGACCGGCTGGGCGCGGCGTTCGGCGGCCCCGGCTCGTGCCGCGCCGAACTGCTGCGGGACCGGGCCGAGCGGATGGCCGACCGCCTCAACGGCATGCCTTCGAGTCGGATCGGCCCACCGCGCCCGCAGCCACCCTCCGCACCCACCCACCACCTCGCCCCGGAATCGGTCGCCGCCGACTCCGGGATCGCCGCGGCTCAGGCCATGCGCGGCCACCTCAGCCCTGGTTGACGGGCTCGTCCGGGAACGGGTCGGTCGAGCTGCCGAGCAGGTCCGCGATCGACTTGACCACCCGCGTCGGCCGGTACGGGTACAGCTCGGCCGTCGACTCCGCCGAGATGCCGGTGAGCACCAGGATCGTGCGCAGCCCCGCCTCCAGGCCGGACCGCACGTCGGTGTCCATCCGGTCGCCGATCATCAGCGTGTTCTCCGAGTGCGCGCCCAACGCCCGCAACGCCGACCTCATCATCAACGGGTTCGGCTTGCCCACGTAGTAGGGCGCGCGGCCGGTGGCGCGCTCGATCAGGGCCGCGATCGAGCCGGTCGCGGGCAGCGAGCCCTCGCGGGACGGCCCGGTGGCGTCCGGGTTGGTCGCGATGAACCGCGCGCCCTCCTCCACCAGCCGGATCGCCTTGGTGATCGCGGTGAAGCTGTACGTGCGCGTCTCGCCCAGCACCACGTAGTCCGGGTCGCGGTCGGTCAGCACGTACCCGATCTCGTGCAGCGCCGTGGTCAGGCCCGCCTCGCCGATCACGAACGCCGAGCCGCCCGGCCGCTGCGAGTCGAGGAACTTCGCGGTGGCCAGCGCGGAGGTCCAGATCGCGGCCTCCGGCACCTCCAGGCCCGTGCGGGACAACCTGGCCCGCAGGTCGCGCTGGGTGTAGATGGAGTTGTTCGTGAGCACCATGAACGGGATGTCGTTCGCGGTCAGCTCGGCGACGAACTCGCTCGACCCCGGGATCGGGTGCTCCTCGTGCACGAGCACGCCGTCCATGTCCATCAGGTAGTTCCACTGAGCGGCCATGGCGGACATGCTGCCGGCTCAGGCCTCGATCACGCGTCTGCGGAACGTCTCGATGAGCGCCCGGTTGTACCGCTCCAGCACGTCCCGCTCGTCCGGCGTGAACAGCGACAGCACCTCGCGCAGCGTCTCCTGCGCCCCGGCGAACAGGTCGTCGAACCTGCCCTCGTCCCCCATCGTGACCTCGACCAGGACCTTGCGCCGGTCGTGCGGGTCGCGCACCCGCCGCACGTACCCGGCGCGCTCCAGCCGGTCGATCACGCCCGTCACCGCGCCGGTCGACAGCCCGGACAGCTCCGCGATCCTGCCCGCGGTGACCGGCCCCTCCGCGCGCATGGCCAGGTCGAGGCACTTCTCGTCGGTGGTCGACAGGCCCATCCGCTCGGCCACCCGGTTGTGGAACAGGATCGTGAGCGCGCTGGTCTCCCGCGCGTAGACGCTGAACCGCTCCAGCACGTCCGCGGGCACCTCGTGCTCACTGGTCATGTCAGGCAATTTAGCGTTCCGGCGGGAGGCTCCGGCATCCTCGTCCACCTCGCCACGCGCCGCCGTCCCCCATTTCCACCAGCACCCACAAGTGTCAGCCGATTACCCTGGTAGGGGTGACAGCTGTCGAGTTGGGGCTACCCCTCGTGCGCGGCAACCCGGACACCTCCGAACGACCCGGCTCACCGCTGCTGGTCGACCGGTTCGGCCGGGTCGCCACCGACCTGCGCGTGTCGTTGACCGACCGCTGCAACTTGCGGTGCACCTACTGCATGCCCGCGGAGGGCCTGAACTGGCTGCCGAAGCCGGAACTGCTCTCCGACGACGAGCTCGCCCGGCTCATCGGCATCGCGGTGACGCGGCTCGGCGTGACCGACATCCGGTTCACCGGCGGCGAGCCGCTGCTGCGGCCGGGGCTGGACGACGTGATCGCCAGGACGGCCGCGCTCGACCCCCGACCCCGCATCTCGATGACCACGAACGGGTTGACCTTGGCCAAGCGCGCCGCCGGGTTGGTCGCCGCGGGACTCGACCGGGTGAACGTCTCGCTCGACACCCTCGTCCCGGAGCGCTTCCACCGCCTCACCCGGCGCGACCGGCTGTCGGACGTGTTCGCGGGCCTGGCGGCTGCCCGTGACGCCGGGTTGGCGCCGGTCAAGGTGAACACGGTGCTGATGCGGGGCGTGAACGAGGACGAGGCCGTCCCGCTGCTGCGCCACTGCCTGGAGCACGGCTACGAGCTGCGGTTCATCGAGCAGATGCCGCTGGACCCGCAGCACGGCTGGGACCGCGACGACATGGTCACCGCCGAGGAGATCCTGGCCGCCCTGCGCACCGGGTTCACGCTGACGCCCGAGCCGGGCGAGCGGGGCGGCGCGCCCGCCGAGCGGTGGCTGGTGGACGGCGGACCCGCCGTGGTGGGCGTGATCGCGTCGGTGACGCGGCCGTTCTGCGCGGCGTGCGACCGGACCCGCCTCACCGCGGACGGCCAGGTGCGGAACTGCCTGTTCAGCCAGTCGGAGACGGACCTCAGGGCGTTGCTGCGCGGTGGCGCGTCGGACGAGGACATCGCCGTGGCGTGGCGCGGCAACTCGTGGGCCAAGGCGGCCGGGCACGGCATCAACTCGGCCGGGTTCAGCCAGCCCGACCGGCCCATGAGCGCGATCGGGGGCTGAGGGTGCGGCTGACGGTGCGGTACTTCGCGGGCGCGCGGGCGGCGGTGGGCGTGCCCGACGAGAGCTTCGAGCTGCCCGGCGACGCGGCCACGGTGCAGGCCGTGATCGACGCGGTCCGGCGCCGGCACGGCGTCAAGGTGGCCCGCGTGCTGCCCGCGTGCAGCTTCCTGCTGGACGGCGTGGCGGTACGTGATCATGACACGGCCGTGTGGTCCGGGTCACAACTCGATGTGTTGCCACCCTTCGCCGGTGGATGACGCTTCTCCACACTTGCGGGTTAACACGTGAGCTAAACCTCACTTACGGTGATTGATCTCGGTGAATCTCGGAACGGAAACAGACCGATAACGGTGCCCTGAGCTGGCTAAACGGGTCACCCGGGGAGTCACCCTGTCGCGTTACAGTGACATGCGTCACATGGCAGATCATTTGGCGAGCGGCTCCCGGTTACGTACCGTCGCTTCTCGGTTGGCCCCGACCGACCAGCGCTAGACCGGGACACCTCGCACCGAACCTGTCCACCGGTGTCCCGGAACACCCCCCGAGCGAGAGACAACCACCGGACAGGGATCAAGCCGAGCGGCGTACCGGGCCCGAACCCGAGCCGGTCGTGCAGGTGCGGGTGGCTAGAGAGGGAAATGGCTTCTTACCGAGGCAAGCACCGTCCGACCACCAGTGCCACCGCCCGGAGCATCGCGAAGGTCGCCGTCGCCGGCGTCATCGTGGGCGCCCCGCTGGCCATGGCCGCCGGCACCGCCAGCGCGCAGGGTTCCGGCGTCAACTGGGACGCGGTCGCCGCGTGTGAGAGTGGCGGCAACTGGAGCATCAACACCGGCAACGGCTACTACGGCGGCTTGCAGTTCGTGCCGTCGACGTGGACCGCCAACGGCGGCTCCGGCATGCCCCACCAGGCTTCCCGCGAGGAGCAGATCCGCGTAGCCGAGAACGTGCTCGCGAGCCAGGGCATCGGCGCCTGGCCCGTCTGCGGCCCCAAGGGCCTGGGTGGCGCCCCCGCGCCCGCCAGGACCGCCCCGGCCCCGGCGCAGCAGCGCCAGGCCGCCCCCGCGCCGGTCGAGCAGGCCGAGCCGGTCCAGGAGGCCCCCGCCCCCGTGACCGTGGCGCTGCCGTCGTCGAACCCGAACGGCGACTACGAGATCAAGGCGGGCGACAGCCTGTCGAAGATCGCGGAGGACCTGAAGGTCGAGGGTGGTTGGGCCAAGCTGCACGAGCTCAACAAGGAGTTCATCCCGAACGCCGACCTCATCCTGCCGGGTCAGAAGATCGCGACCAAGTGACCCGTGGCCGGCGCGAGTCGGCACAGGACGGCAGTGGGACCTCGGACCGCCCCCCTCGGTGGTCCGGGGTCCCCAACCCGTCTCCGGGGTAGCTCGGCGCACGGCACCGGCCCGGGGCGTCAGGGCATGTTGACCCACTCGTCGGTGCCGTCGGTGAAGACCTGCCGCTTCCACACGGGCAGCCGCCGCTTCACCTCGTCGACGAGTTCCGAGCACACCGCGAACGCCTCACCCCGGTGCTCGGCGGACACGGCGCACGCCAGCGCCACGTCCCCGATCGCCAGCGGACCCACCCGGTGCGACACGGCGACGGCGCGCACGCCGTCGAACCGGCCCACCACGTCCGCCACCACCTCGGCCACCACGGCGGCGGCCGTCGGGTGGCCGACGTACTCCAGTTCGCGCACCGAACGCCCGTGGTCGTGGTCGCGGACCACCCCGGCGAACGTCACCACCGCGCCCGCCGCCGCGTGCTCCACGAGCTTGGCGTGCTCGTCCACGGACAGCGGCTGATCGCTGACGGTCGCGCGCAGGACCTCGGTCATGCGTGGTCACCTCCGGACACCTGGTCGACGGCGTGCTCCAACACGGTCGCGAGCACGTCCAGCCCGTCGCGCACCCCGCCGGTCGAACCGGGCAGGTTCACCACGAACGTGCGGCTGGCGACACCCGCCACCCCGCGCGACAGCACGGCGGTGGGCACGCGTGGCCAGCCTGACATGCGGATGGCGTCGGCCACACCCGGCACCTCGAAGTCCAGCACCGACCTGGTCGCCTCGGGCGTGCGGTCGGTCGGGCTGATGCCCGTGCCGCCGGTCGTGACGACGACCGCCACGCCGTCCGCCACGGCCGCGCGCAGCGCCTCGGCCACCGGCTCGCCGTCCGGCACCACCACGGGGTCGGGCACGTCGTAGGACCGCTCCCGCAGCCACTGCGCGATGATCGGCCCGCCGCGGTCGGCGTACACGCCCGCGGACGCCCGGTTCGACGCCGTGATCACCCGCGCGGTCCTGGCCGCCGGCCGCGCGTCGGCGCCCGTCACGGGCGTTCCCACAGGCCGGTCTTGCCGCCTTCCTTGCGCTCGACCCGCACCGCGTCCAGCGACGCCGCCGGGTCGACCGCCTTCACCATGTCGTGCAGCGTCAGCCCGGCCACCGACACGGCCGTCAGCGCCTCCATCTCCACGCCCGTGCGGTCCGTGGTGCGGACGGTGGCCGTGATGCGCACCTCGCCGTCGCCGAGCACGAGGTCCACCTTCACCCCCGACAACGCGATCGGGTGGCACAGCGGCACCAGCTCCCACGTCCGCTTGGCCGCCATGATCCCGGCGATGCGGGCCGTGGCCAGCGCGTCGCCCTTGGGCAGCCCGTCGCTGCCCAGCAGCGCCACCACCTCGTCCGTCGTGCGCAGCACGCCGGACGCCACGGCCGTGCGCGTGGTCGGCTCCTTCTCGGACACGTCCACCATGCGCGCCGCGCCGCTGGAGTCCAGGTGGGTGAACTGGTTGCTCATGGTGCCGATGCTAGGCGGAAGCGGATTCCACGGCGGCCTTGCGGACGGCCTCGGCGACCGCCGGGGCGACCGTGCTGTCGAACACGCTGGGCACGATGAACGACGCGTTGAGCCGGTCGCCGTCGACCACGTCCGCGATCGCGTTCGCGGCGGCGATCAGCATCGCGTCGGTGATCGTGCGGGCGTGCGCGTCGAGCAGGCCGCGGAACACGCCGGGGAACGCCAGCACGTTGTTGATCTGGTTCGGGAAGTCGCTGCGCCCGGTGGCCACGACGGCGGCGTGCTTCTGCGCCTCCATCGGGTCGATCTCCGGGTCCGGGTTGGCCAGCGCGAACACGATCGCGTCGCCGTTCATCGTGGCGACCTGCTCCGCGCCGAACAGGTTCGGGGCGGACACGCCGATGAACACGTCCGCGCCGACCAGCGCGTCGTGCAGCCGGCCGCTGACGTTGTCCTTGTTCGTCGTCGCCGCGATGGACTTCAGGTTGTCGTCCAGGCCGGGTCGGTCGCGGTGCACGATGCCGTCCACGTCGACCGCGACCACGTCGCCGGGCTCCTGCTTGAGCAGCAGCCGGATGATCGCGCTGCCCGCCGCGCCCACCCCGCACACCACGACCTTGCAGTCGGAGATCTTCTTGCCGACCACGCGCAGGGCGTTGCGCAGCGCGCCGACGACGACGATCGCGGTGCCGTGCTGGTCGTCGTGGAAGACCGGGATGTCCAGCTTGTCGCGCAGCCGCGCCTCGATCTCGAAGCAGCGGGGCGCGGCGATGTCCTCGAGGTTGATGCCGCCGTAGACGGGGGCGATCAGCTCGACCGCGCGGATGATCTCCTCGGTGTCCTGGGTGTCCAGGCACACCGGCCAGGCGTCGACGCCCGCGAACTTCTTGAACAGCGCGGCCTTGCCCTCCATCACGGGCAGCGCGGCGGCGGGGCCGATGTTGCCCAGGCCGAGCACGGCCGAGCCGTCGGTGACCACGGCGACCGTGTTGCGCTTGATGGTGAGCCGGCGGGCGTCGTCCGGGTTCTCCGCGATGGCCATGCAGACCCGGGCGACGCCGGGGGTGTAGGCGCGGGAGAGGTCGTCGCGGTTGCGCAGCGGCACCTTGGACGAGATCTCGATCTTGCCGCCGAGGTGGACCAGGAACGTCCGGTCGGACACCTTGCGGACCACGATCCCGGGCAGCAGCTCCAGGGTGTCGGTGATGTCCTTGGCGTGGTTGGCCGACAGCGCGTTGCAGGTGAGGTCGATGATCACCCGGTCCGTGTGCGACTCGACGACGTCGAACGCGGTGATCACGCCGCCCGCCCGGCCGACGGCCGAGGTCAGGTCGCCCGCGGCCGACGCCGACGGCGGGGCCTCCAGGCGGACGGTGATCGAGTAACCAGGGCCGGGGACCGGCATCGAACCTCCCAGAACAGCACAGCTCAAGAGGGTTCGAGAGTAGTCCGCGCGGATTTGCGGAACGCGCGCGGCTCGACGGCCGCGCGCGTCCGGGCTAGCGGTTGATCTCGGTCTCGGGGTGGCGGTAGCCGAGTTCCTCGACCGGCAGCGGGAAGGTGACCTTGCCGAACGGGGACATCGCGCCCTGCGTGTCGCTGGCCAGCTCGGACACCGCGTACTTGCCGTCGGCGGGCGGCTCCGGCCAGTGCGGGTCGATGCGCTCGGGGCGGGCCTTGGCCACGGTTCCTCCTCGGTGGTGCCTTCGTCGGGGACAAGTGTGCCTCATCCGCGCTGGTGGCGACCGGGGGTGGTCGGGCGGGAAAAGCGAGAGCCACGTCACGGGTGTGATCCCTACCCTCGTGCCCGTGGAGGACACGGCGGACCTGCTGAACGTGGTCGACGTCGAGGCGACGTGCTGGGAGGGCGGGCCACCGCCGGGGCAGGTGAGCGAGATCATCGAGATCGGGCTGACGGAGGTCGACCTCGCGTCGGGCGAGCGGCTCGCCAAGCACCGGATCCTGGTCCGGCCGCGACGGTCGGTCGTCAGCCCGTTCTGCACCGGGCTGACCGGGTTGACGCAGGCGGAGGTGGACACGGGCGTGGACTTCGCCGAGGCGTGCCGGCGGCTCGCGGTCGAGCACCGGGCGGGCGTGCGGCCGTGGGCGAGCTGGGGCGACTACGACCGCAAGCAGTTCGACCGGCAGTGCCGGGCGTCGGGCGTGGCCTACCCGTTCGGTCGACGGCACTGGAACGCCAAGCTGGTGTTCACGCGGGCGCACGGGCTGCGCAAGCGGCCGGGGATGGCGCAGGCGCTGGAGATCGCGGGACTGCCGCTGGAGGGCAGGCACCACCGCGGCGAGGACGACGCGTGGAACATCGCGGGCCTGGTCCTCCACCTGGCCGGGCGGGACGCGTGGCCGGCCGAGCCGACGACACCGCCCGAGGAGTACCGGTAGCGCCGGGCGTCACGCCCCGGCGGGGTACAGCCGGGCCATCGCGTGGACCGTGGCGGTCATGTGGGCCACCAGCGGCGCGGGGCCGAGCACCCGCACGTCCGCGCCGAGCCGGAGCAGCCCGGCGGTGGCGTGCGCCACGTTCTCCAGCGGGAGGGTCGCCTGCCGCCACCCGTCCGCGTCCGGGGGCGTGAGCGAGCGCAGCGCGGACCGGGCGGCCTTCGGGCCGAGCACGTCGGGCAGCGCGGCGACCCCCGCCTCGGTGAGGCGCACGACGGCGCTCCCGGCCGACTCGGCGGCCTCGTACCGCTCGACGTGGGTCCGCCAGAACCCGACCAGGTCGAAGCGGTCGGGCCGGGCGAACCGCTCCGGCAGGGCGGTCAGCTCCTCGACGGCCGACACGCGGTAGGTGCGCGGCTCGCCGCCCCCGGCCGCGATCAGGTACCACACGCCGGCCTTGAGGACGAGGCCGAGCGGGTGCAGCCGCCGGGTGACCACGCCGGGCTCGGGCGACCAGCGCCGGTACCGGACCTCGACGACCCGGTCCTGCCAGAGCGCCTCGGCCAGGGCGAGCAGGTGCGGCACCGCGTCCGGCTCCCGGTACCAGCCGGGTGTGTCGAGGTGGAAGCGCTGCCTGATCCGCGTGTACGCGTCGCGGTACGCGGTCGGCAGCGCCGCCGTCAGCTTCAGCTCGGCCGCCGCCACCTGCGCGCCCAGGCCGAGCTCGGCGGCGGGCTGGTGCAGGCCGGTCAGGAACAGCGACTCGGCCTCGCCGGCGGTCAGCCCGGTGAGCCGGGTGCGGTAGCCGTCCACGAGCCGGTAGCCGCCCTTGGGCCCGTGCTCGGCGTAGATCGGCACGCCGGCCGCGGCCAGGGCCTCGACGTCGCGGTAGACGGTCCGGGCGGTGACGCCCAGCTCGGCGGCGAGCTGGGCGGCGCTCATCAGCCCCCGGTTCTGCAGCGACAGGAGCAGGGACAACAGCCGGTCGGCGCGCACCGGCGAAGTCTCGCAGCCACCACTGACAGCGGGTGTCAGGGATAGGTCCCGAGGATCGTCGGCATGAACGACTTCGACTTCTTCACCGGCTCGTGGAACGTGGTCAACCGCCGCCTCACCACCCTCTTCGCCGGCAGCGACGACTGGCAGGTCTTCCCGGGCACCACCACGTGCCGGCCGATCTTCGGCGGCGGCGGCAACACCGAGGAGATCGTCTTCCCCACCCTGGGCAGCCGGGGCTTCACCCTGCGCCTGTTCGACCCGGTCCGGCGGGAGTGGTCGATCTACTGGGCGAGCAGCCGCACGGGCCTGCTCGCACCACCGGTCGTGGGCTCCTTCGCGGCCGGCCGGGGCGACTTCTACGGCGAGGACGCGCACGACGGCGAACCGGTCGCGGTCCACTTCACCTGGTCCGACATGACGCCGGTCTCGGCGCGGTGGGAGCAGGAGTTCTCCCGTGACGGCGGTCGGACGTGGGAGCCCAACTGGAGCATGGAGTTCACCCGGCCCTGAGGACGCGGGCGCGGGCACGGCCGGTCGCTTTCGGGGACTGGCCGGCCCCGTGCCCGCGGTCGGCATATACCGTGGTGAGGATGTCCGGCACGACCCTCGCCGAGTGGCTGCGGGCGCAGGACGACTCCGCGCTCGTGGCTCTGCTGCGCGCCCGGCCGGACCTGGCCACGCCCCCGCCGGCGGACACGACCGTGCTCGCCACCCGCATCGGGTCGCGGGCTTCCGTGGCGCGGGCCTGCGAAGACCTCGACACGGTGACCCTGACGGTGCTCGAGGCGCTGCTCGTGCTGGACGCCGACCTGGCGCCGGTGAGCCGGTCCGCGGTGCAGGAGCTGTTCGGCGAGACCGACATCAGCCGGCCCCTCGACACGCTGCGCGCCCGCGCCCTGCTGTGGGGCGGCGACCACGCGCTGTCCACCCCGCCCGCCAGCCGTGACGCGGTCAACCCGTTCCCGTGCGGCCTCGGCCGCTCGGTGCCCCGCCTCGCCGACGCCGACCTGAGCGCGCTCGACCCCGACGAGCACCGCGTACTGCAGACCCTCGCCGCGGGCCCGCCGGTCGGCCAGACGAAGGACGCCGCGCACGTCGTCTCGCTGGCCAACGCCAGGACCCCGATCCAGAAGCTGCTCGCCCGCGGCCTGCTGGTCCGCCGGGACGCGCAGACCGTCGAACTGCCCCGCGAGGTCGGCCTGAAGGTCCGGGGCGACCGGCCGCTCGGCGCGATCCAGACCACCGAGCCGCCGCTGACCACGTTCCGCCGCGATCCCTCCGACGTCGACCACACCGGCGGCGGCGAGGCGCTGGCGCTGTCCCGGCACGTCGAGACGCTGCTCAAGAGCTGGTCGGAGGAGCCGCCCGCGGTGCTGCGGTCCGGCGGCGTGGGCGTGCGGGAGCTGCGCAAGCTCGCCAAGGACCTCGACGTGGACGAGCGCCGGGCCGCGCTGCTGGTCGAGCTGGTCGTCAACGCGGGCCTGGTCGCCGACACCGAGGGCGTGGAGCCCGAGTGGGTGCCGACCACGCAGACCGACGCGTGGCTGGTCGCCGCGCCGGAGCACCGGTGGGCGACGCTGGCCCAGGCGTGGCTCGACCTGCCCCGGCTGCCCGGCCTGATCGGGCAGCGCGACGACCGCGACCGGCTGCTCAACCCGCTCGCGCCCGAGCTGAACCGGCCCGGCGCGCCCCGCGACCGCAAGCGCATCCTCGAAGCCCTGGTCGCGCTGCCGCCGGGCACCGCCGTGACGGACCCGGACGAGCTGGCCGCCGTGCTGGCGTGGCGGGCGCCCCGGCGGGGCGGGCGGCTGCGGGACGAGCTGGTGCGCTGGACCGTCGAGGAGGGCACGCAGGTCGGCGTCCTCGCGCACAACGCCATCACCGCCCAGGGCCGCGCGCTGCTGATCGAGGGACCCGGTCCGGCGGCGAAGCGGCTCGGCGACGCGCTGCCCGCGCCGGTCGACCACGTGCTGGTGCAGGCGGACCTGACGGTGGTCGCGCCCGGACGCCTCGACCCGGAGCTGGCCGACGAGATCGCGCTGGTCGCGGACGTCGAGTCGGCGGGCAGCGCCACGGTCTACCGGGTGCGCGAGGGCTCGGTGCGGCGGGCGTTCGACGCCGGGCGCAGCGCCGCCGACCTGCACGAGCTGTTCCGGGCCAGGTCGCGCACCCCGGTGCCGCAGTCGTTGACGTACCTGATCGACGACGCGGCCCGCAGGCACGGGAGGCTGCGGGGCGGGGCGGCCGGGTCGTTCCTGCGCTGCGACGACCCCGTGCTGATCGCCGAGGTGATGTCGCACGCGGCGGCCGAGCGGCTGGCGCTGCGCAAGATCGCGCCGACCGTGCTGGTCAGCCCGCTGCCGCTGGCCGAGGTGCTGGACGGGCTACGCGCGGCCGGTTTCGCGCCCGCCGCCGAGGGGCCGGACGGGCACGTGCTGGACCTGCGTGCCGGTGGCCGCCGGATCGCGGGCAAGGGGCGGCGCAGGCCGGTGCAGCCGAGCACGCCGTCGGACGAGCAGCTGGGCGAGCTGGTGCGGCTGGTGCGCGCCGGCGACCGTGCGGCGACGACCACGGGCGGTGCGCGGGTGTCCGTGCCGGGTCACCTGGGCGCGGGACCGTCGGCCACGCTCGCGTTGCTGCAACGGGCCGCCCGGGAGGGCCGCAGCGTGCTGGTGGACTTCGTGGACGGCCACGGCACCGCCGCCCGCCGCGTGATCACGCCGCAGGTCGTGGGCGGTGGTGTGCTGGAGGGCGTGGACGTCAGCTACGGCGAGGTCCGCCGCTTCCCGCTGCACCGCATCACGTCCGCCGCCCTGGTCGAGGGCGACGGAGCGTAATGCCCGTTCGGCGCTGATGATCACCCGATCGGCGAAGCCGTAACGCCTTAGCGTCGACTCGCGGCCCTCACGCCGCAGCACCACGCGTGCGTCGAACGGCCGGGTGAACCCCGTCCTGCTCGAGCACGTCGGAGGGCGGCCTCCTACGAGGAGACCGCCCTCCGGCACGTGCAGCCGTCGGAGCAGGCAGGAAGCCGAGACGTGGCTCATCGCACGTGGCGTGCGCGCACCCAGGTCTACCTGCGAGGACCCGGTCAGCCGGACCCCGACGCCACCGGCCGGTGTCCACCAGCACGATCTCCGACGCGGAACCGACGAACGTCGTCCTACCCACGCCGAACCCACCGGCCACCACGATCTTCAAGGAACGGGAAAGACTGACCGATGGCTCGTTCCTGGAAGGACGTCAAGGCCGACAAGGCTCGGCGCGACGCGGCTGCCGGGCGGGACGTAAAACTGGCGCGGAAAGACGCGCACAACCGCACCCAGGCCTCCGTGCTCGGCTTCCGCTTGGCCCAGTCTCGCGGGCGGCAGGGCCTGTCCCAGAGCGAGGCGCGGCCTGCATGGGCATCAGCCGGCCCCGGGTCAGCCGGCTCGAACGCGGCGATGTCGACCAGCGAGATCGACCGGACCACCGCCACGGCGTGAACCCGACCCCGGGGACGCGCATGCCGGAGGGCGGCCTCCTACGAGGAGACCGCCCTCCGGCACGTCGACACGATCAGGCCCGAGGGCCGATCACCCCGCGCGGACCGACATCCACTGGCGCATGGCGTGCTCGACCAACGTGATCAACGTCTGCTTGGTCGACTGCCGGTTGCGCGCGTCACAAGTCACTATCGGCACCGACTGGTCGATCGTCAACGCCTCCCGGACGTCCTCGATCCGGTGGTGCAGCAGACCGTCGAAGCAGTTCACCCCGACCACGTACGGCAACTGCCGGTCGTCGAAGAAGTCGATCGACGCGAACGCGTCCGCCAACCGGCGCGTGTCCACCAGCACGATCGCCCCGATCGCACCCCGCACCAGGTCGTCCCACATGAACCAGAACCGGTGCTGACCCGGTGTCCCGAACAGGTACAGGATCAGGTCCTGGTCCAGCGACACGCGACCGAAGTCCATCGCCACCGTCGTGGTGACCTTGTTCGGCGTCGCCGACAGGTCGTCCACCCCGGCGCTCGCCTCTGTCATCACCGCCTCGGTGGTCAGCGGAACGATCTCCGACACGGAACCGACGAACGTCGTCTTGCCCACGCCGAACCCACCGGCCACCACGATCTTCGCGGACGTCGTCGGCTTCTTGGCGCCTTCGGCCGCGTTGGGGCTAGAGCCTGCGAAGCCCACTGAGCACCCTCTCAAGGAATTCAATGGACGGCCGGTCCCCCACGACCAAGCCACCCTGGTGAATCAAAACCAAACCCATGCTCGCCATGTCGCCGATCAACACCCGCACCACCCCGAGGGGCAGCCGGAGGTGAGCGGCGACCTCGGCCACCGACCTGGTGTCGGTGCACAGCCCGCAGATCGACCGGTGCTCGGGGAGCACCGCCGCATCGCGTTCGAGCCCGCGTTCGCTGGTCGACACCAGCGCCTCGATCGCGAGGTCGTAGTCGGGCCGGGTGCGGCCACCGGTCCGGGTGTACGGGCGGACCAGGGAGCCGGACTCGGCCGCGGGGTTCTCCTCGCGCCGCACGACCGGCTGCGGGCCGGTCGTGTAGGGCACCTGTTCGGGCACGCTGTCGGGCAGGCCGTGGGCACCGAAGAGATCGGCGCCCGGACCTCCGAACAGGCCGCTGCCGTACCCGTCGATGTCGAACCGGTTGGGGACGTCGTCGTAGTCGTACGACGAGTCGTCAACCTCACGCTGAGACATATCGCCTTGCCCCTGCCCTGTGCCTTCGACCCGTGGCCCCGACGCCTGTCCCGCCCGGCGGCCCGACCACGAGTTGGGTGCGTCCTCGGCTTCCTCGTCCTGTGCGGGGTCGGCATCCGGCTCAGCGAAGTGGAAGCCCCCGACCGCCCACTCCTGGTAGTCGAAGTTCCTACCGAAGCGTCGGCCGCCGGCGCCAGATCGTTCAGCCATCTGCCTTCACCCCCACGATCTCATGAGGATCTACCGCCGAACCACGCCCTGGAGCTGCGCGCGCAGCTCCGGGGTGAGCTGCTGGCCCACGCGCTCGACCAGCAACGTCATCTCGTACGCGACGAGGCCGATGTCGCAGTTCGGGGCCGCCAGCACGGCGAGGCACGACCCGTCGCTGATCGACATCAGGAACAGGTAGCCCCGTTCCATCTCGACCACGGTCTGGTTCACGGTGCCCGCCTCGAAGCACCTGGCCGCGCCCGCCGTGAGGCTGACGAGGCCGGATGCCACGGCGGAGAGCTGTTCGGCGCGGTCGCGGGGCAGACCCTGCGAGCCGGCGAGCAACAGCCCGTCCGCCGACACGACCACGGAATGTGCCACACCGGGAACCCGGCGCACGAAGTCGGTGATAAGCCAACCAAAGCTGCCTGGCTGAGCTGCGGTCGTCACTCCTGCTCCTCGTCTTGCCGGCTCGACATGTCACCAGCGTAAGCGTCGATCAAAGCGTGTCGCCCTCGACGGACGCCCTGCTGAAGACTCGACATGCGTCCACGGATCGCGTCAGCCGATCGTGGTGGCAGCGGGGGCCGCTGCGGTTGCCGCTCCGAGGCCGTCGGCTTCGGTGCGGCTGATCCCGGCACAAGCTGAGCCTTGGGCACCCGCTTGGGCAACCCCGCCTGTGTCGTGGTCTCTGGGGCCTTGTTCAGCAAGGCCTGTGCCGCCTGCCAACCCTCGTCGGCGGGGGACTCCCACACCGACTCGGCGGCGGACGCGGCCGGCTCGGGTTCGGCGACCGGTTCGGGCTCGGTCACGCGGGACACCTCCGCGGCGCGCTTGGGCAGGTTGTTGGGCGAACCGGGCTGCCGCTTGGGCAGCCCGCCCTCGGTCAGACTAGTGCCCTCGGCGCGAGCGGACGTCGCCTCGCCCCGCTGGGACTGGGAAACGGGCTCCGCCTCGCGCCTGGGCACGGGGTTCCGGCCCGAGTCGAGCAGGCCCCGCTGGGGCAGCGGGTCGTCGGACGTGGTGGGCGCGACCGGCGGGATCGGGCGCGGGCGGCGGGTCGGCAGGCCCGATTCGGCGGGCGTGCGCGACTCCGGTTCCGCGGCCGGCGCCGGTGGCACCGCCTGGGCGGTCGCCGCCGACGTCTCGCTGCCCACGGCCTGGAACCACTGCGAGAGGACGGCCTCGTAGATCGGCAGGCGCTCGGTCGGGGCGTCCAAGTCGCGATCGACCTCCCTGACCTCGGGCGCGGGGGGCGCGGACCCGTTGCGGCGCACGGGTTCGGGTTCGGGCTCCGGCTCCGGCTCGACGAGGAAGCCGCTGTCCAGCGGCGCGAACTGGGTCGTCTCGAAGCCGTGCTCGTAGGCCGTGTCGTGCTCGTCGCGGTCCTCGTAGGCGGTGAACAGCGTCGGCTCGCCGAACGAGCCCTCGGGCTCCAGGTCGGGGTCGCGCTGGTCGGCCGTCCCCATCCACGGCTGCGACACCTCGGCGGGCGTCTCCGCGGGCGGCTGCCCGAACGCCGGCGCCTCGCCGAACGCGGGCACCCGGGCCGGGTCGTGCTCGCCCTCGGTCTGCACGAAGCTCACCGGGAACGCAGGCTCGTCCTCGACGCGGGGCATGCTCGGGAAGCTGGAGTCGTCGTCCAGTCGGGACATCGTGCCGGTGCCGAACGCGCCGGCGATACCGGACGCGCGCTGCGCCGTCGACCCGCCGAACCCGGCGTCGCCGAAACCGGAGTCGCCGAAGCCCGGGTCGCCGAACGCCGAGGCGGGCTCCGCGCCCATCGGGGAACCCATCGAGCCGGGCTCGGCGACCAGGGTGTCGGGCACGAGCACGAGCGCGGTGGTGCCGCCGTCGATGTCCTCGTTGGACCGCAGCCGCACCTTGATGTCGTGCCGCTTGGCCAGCCGCGCGACCACGTACAGGCCCATCCGGCGGGACACCGCGACGTCCACGTCCGGCGGGTCGGCCAGCCGCTCGTTGGCGTCGGCGAGCTCCTGCTCGCCCATGCCCACGCCGCGGTCCTGGATCTCGATCGCCAGCTCGCCCTTGCGGGTGCGGGCGGTCCGCACGGTGACCTTGGTCACCGGGTCGGAGAACGCGGTGGCGTTGTCGAGCAGCTCGGCGATCAGGTGCACGAGGTCGTTGACCGCGCGGCCCTGGACGGTGAGCTCCGGGGTCTGGCCGACCTGCACGCGGGCGTACTGCTCGACCTCGGACACCGCGGCACCGAGCACCTCGGCGGCCGGGACCGGGCGGGTGAGCCGGCGCGACAGGTCCGTGCCGGACAGCACCAGCAGGTTCTCGCTGTTGCGCCGCATCCGGGTGGCGAGGTGGTCCAGCTCGAACAGGCTGGCGAGCTGGTCGGGGTCCTGCTCGTCCTGCTCCAGCCGGTCGATCAGGTTCAGCTGGCGCTCGACCAGGGCCTGCGAGCGGCGGGACAGGTTGACGAACATCGAGTTGACGTTGTCGCGCAGCAGGGCCTGCTCGGCCGCCAGCCGCACCGCCTCGCCGTGCACCGCGTCGAACGCCCGCGCCACCTGGCCGACCTCTTCGCGGGTGGTGATCGGCACCGGCGCGATGGCCGTCTTCGCCGCCTCCTGCGGGTTCGGGTCGGCGAGGATGCGGCCGACCGCCTCGGGCAGGCCGTGGTCGGCGACCTCGAGCGCGGTGCGGCGCAGCGTGCGCAGCGGGTTGAGGATCGAGCGGGCCACGAACAGGGCCATGACCAGGGCCAGCAGCAACGCGCCCAGCACGATGGCGGAGTCGCGGAACGCCGCGTTGCGGGCCGCGCCGGTCAGCTCGTCGGTCCGGTTCTGCAGCTGCTCCAGCAGCAGGTTCTCCACGTCACGGGTGAGGTTCACCGTCAGCGTGGACGCGATGTCCCACTTCTCCGGGCGCAGCGACGTCATGGGCTGCCTGGCCGCGGCCAGGTTCAGCGCCGTCTCCTGCATGTCGTTCGCGGTGTCGACGATCAGGCCCGTGACGGTGTCGTCGTAGATCTTGGCCTGGTCGGGGGTCGCGGACTTGCGGAAGTCGTTGCGGGCCGCGTCGAGCTCGGCGTTCGCGGCCAGCAGCTGCCGCTCCTGGCCCGGGCCGAAGCCGCCGCGCTGGAAGACGTCGAGCATGATGCCGCGCTTGCGCGACTCCTGCTCCTTGATGCGGGCGATCGCGTTGGTGGCCAGGTGCAGCCGCACCAGCTCGGGCTCGTTGATGCCCGCGATGGCCTGCTCGCCGAGGTCGAGGAGGCTCTCCACCGACTCGGAGTAGGTGCGCAGGACGGCGTCGGAGGGGTACTTCGTCTCGCGGACCGCGTTGCGCAGGCTGTTGAGCCGGTCGAGCTGGCTGGACGCGCGGCGGAACCGGGTGTCGACCTCGTCGTCCAGGTCGGCGCTGAGGTCGGCGATCTTGGCGTTGAGCGCCTGCACGGTGTCCTCGACGCGGCGCAGCTGCCGGTCCAGCACCACGCGGTCGAGCTCGCGGCCGGACGCGACGTGGCTGGCGCTCAGGTCGCGCTCGCGCTGCAACTGCTGCACCAGGTCGGCGACGGCCGACTCCAACTGGATCTGGTTCGCCAGGCGGTTGAGGTCGGCGGCGTCGGCGAGGTCGGAGTTGACCCGCAGCCCGCCGAGGGCCACCGCGGCGACGGTGGGGATCAGCAGGACGGCCGTCAGCTTGGTCGGCAGCCGCCAGTTGCGCAGCCGCCAGCCCGCCGGGCGGGTCGTCTGCCCACGCCCGGATGAGGTCGAACCCGTTTTGGTCGGCACGGCACCCGTTGACTCGGTCACAGTTCCATCACTCAGCGCAGCCAGTCCGTCACCCGTTCCGGGCCTTTCGGAGCGCGGTGGAATCCCCACGCCTGACTGGCTGGGACCTCTCTCTCGACGGGCCACCCTGGGCTTCCTCTTCCGGCAGCAGTGTTCCCCGGCCTCTCCCCCGCGGACCGAAGCATGGACTCGAATTGGGCCGAATTGCAGCACAGGAGCAGTGGTGCCGGCTAGTCACCCCACCCCGCGCAGGGGCACGACGGTCTGCGACTGCCTGTGCCACCAGCCGGGGAGCGTAGTGCTCGACCCCAGCCCCGGGGAAGACTCCGGAAGCACTCACCGTATCGGAGCAGGGCTGTCGTTTCATACCTCTGGGTGGTTACCATCCCCGGCATCGACAAGTGCGTCGAAAAATTCGTTGATCAAAAAGACCCGCCCTGTAGAGGTCATCCCGGCGAGAGGTGCCATGCCTACCCCAGCGCGTGTTCTGCGACGTGCGGCAGCGTTGTTCGCGTGTGCCGCCACCTTGACGGCGTGCGGACTGATCCCCGGCACCGACGGGAACAACCGCCCCGACGTGGAACGCAACACACTGCGCATCGGTGTGCTGCCCGTCGTGGACGTCGCGCCGCTGCGCCTGGCGTTCAACAACAAGTTGTTCGACAAGGCCGGGTTGCAGGTGCAACTGGTGCCGCTCAACAGCGAGGCCGAGGGCGTCAAGCAGCTCGACACGACGCTGGACCTGACCTGGGCGACGCACGTCACGCTGTTCCGCAGCTTCGCCGAGGGCACGCAGCTCCAGCTCCAGGGCGAGGCCTACCAGGCGGGCGCGAACACGATGGCGCTCGTCACGCTCGACCAGAACTACGACAGCCCCGGCAAGCTGCCCAGCCCGCGCGTCGCCGTGCCGTCCACCTCCGACGTCGGCGCGCTGACCACGAAGGCCGTGCTCAAGACGGCGGGCGTGGAGAAGCAGCGGATCAAGCTGTCCGAGATGCCGTTCGAGCAGATGGTGACGGCCATGGAGGCCAAGCAGGTCGACGCGGCGTGGATGACCGAGCCGTACATCACCCAGGCCCAGGCCGGGTCCGGCGCGCGCATCCTGACCGACACCGCGGTGGGCCCGACCAAGGACTTCCCCATGTCCGGGTACGCGTCGAGCAAGAAGTTCGCCGACGCCAACCCGCGCACGCTGGCGCTGTTCCGGCAGGTCCTGCGGGACGCGCAGGAGGCCGCGTCGAACGACCGGCTGTCCGTGCAGAACGCGCTGACCGGCTACATGGACGTCGACCAGCGGACCGCCGCGCTGGTGTCGGTGGGCACGTTCCCGCTGTCGCTCAACCCGGTCCGGTTGCAGCGCGTCGCCGACATGATGGACACCGAAGAGGTGCTGCCGGAGCGCTTGGACGTCGGCGCGTTGTTGCCGCCTGGAACCACCAACTGACTCAGTGTTAGCGAGAACGCGTGCGATAGGGGGCCTTCCCATTGCGGGAAGGCCTCCTATTTTTCGATTTCCGCCTCGGTTGGAACTCGATCCGGCGTCGGGGGCGTCTCGAGGCCGTCCCGGATCGGCGTTGTGTTCAGGCTTCGGTCAAGCAGATCGTGGTAGCGGGCTGTGAGTAAACGGACACGGTCTCGCCGCTCTCGCACCCGTTCTCGTCCGCTCGACCCGCGATGACCTTGCCGACCTTGTAGGTGGCGCTCGAATCGCAGGTCACCTTGGTGGTTTTGGCCGCGACAATCGAGCCCTCCTGCTTGAAGCAGTCACCCTCGGCGGCGTTGAGCATCAGGCACAGCTTGAAGCCGTTGCTTCGCCGTCCGCCACTGTCGGAGTACTCGGCGTAGTCGCCGTCGGGGCAGGAGTCGGCGCTGCTGTCCAGGTTGGCGGCCACCTTGAAGGCGGCTTCCGGGGACGAGCAGTCGATCTTCTCCACGTCGGCGTCGGTGATGCCGGCGGAGACGACCTTGATGCAGTCACCCGGTTCCGCGCCGGACGGGCCGGTGATGCTGGCGATCACGCCCGCCACCACGATGCCCACGATGCCCAGCGCGACCACGGTGATCAGCGCTTTCGCGCCTCGGGACGTGCCCGTGGGCGGCGGGGGCGGGAACTGCTGCGGGTAACCGGGGTAGCCCGGCTGACCGGGCGGGAACGCCTGGCCTGGCTGGAACGCCTGACCGGGTGGGAAGGCCTGGCCGGGCTGGAACTGCTGCCCCTGGTACCCGGTTTGCCCGGATTGTTCCGGGTGCCCCGGCTGCGGGTACTGCGGCTGCGGATACGGCTGCTGGGGGTACTGCGGCTGGGAGGACTGCGGCGGGTACGGGCCGGGGTGGGCGGGGAAGTCCTGCGGCTGGTGGGGAGGGGTGGTCACCTGGTGTTCCTCTCGACATCGGCGAGCGGAACGTACCCCCGGGCCCCGGCGGGCGCAGCGGTTTTCAGCCCTTGTCGGACGCGCGGACCAGGCAGAACGTCACAGCCGGCTCCACGTACGTCAACTGCCGGCCGTTCGCGCACTCCACCGGCTCGCGCGCCACGCTCGCCACCCGGATCGCCTGCGCGGTCGTGCAGTCGACCTTCCTCATGCCCGACGTGCGGTCGCCCTGGTAGCAGGAGCCCTCGACGAAGTTCGGCATCAGGCACAACGTGGCCTTGCGCTTGAAGATCGTGTACGGCGCGCCGCCCCTGGGGCACTCCGAGGCGTCACCCACGACCTTGGCCACGCGCACGTTGGCCTCCTCGGACCCGCAGTCCAGCGCCCGGTACGCGGCGCCTTCCTCGGCCTTCTCGATGTGCGCGCAGCCGCCCGGCTCGGGCCCCTGGGGACCGCCGCCGAGCAGCGCGAGCGCGAACGCGCCCGCCACCACGACCGCGACCGCCCCGACGCCCAACCCGATCTTCCGCATGGAACAGGGCATCGGCACGGCCGCACGCCGGGTTGAGCAGGTTCACCCACCCGTGGGCGCCGGTCACATCTCGGCGGGCTCCAGGCAGTACGTGACGGGCGGCTCGGGGTAGCCCATGCCCGCGCCGTCGGGGCAGGCCTCCAGGTCGGACGAGCCCTGGATGACCTTGGTCACCTTGATCGTCTCGGGGCCGACGCACTCGGTCTTGACGAACCCGGTGCCCTCGTCGGGCTTGTAGCAGGCGCCCTCGGCCATGTTCGGCAGCAGGCACAGCTTGTAGCCGTCGCCGACGCCGCCGGCCGGGACGATCTCGGTGTAGAGGCCGTCCTCGGGGCAGGTGGCGTCGGTCGCCTCCAGGACCTTGCCCACCTTGTACGAGGCCTTGTCGGCGGAGCAGTCGAGGGTGTCGACCTGGGCGCGGTTGTCGCTCTCCGCGCTCACGCTGACGCAGTCGCCGACCTCGGCGTTGGCGGCGTCGCTGGTGAGGTAGCGCACGCCGTAGGCGACGATGCCGACCAGCAGCACGACCAGCACGCCGATGAGGATGTTGCGACCGCCACCGCGCTTCCGCGTCTCGTCCGCGGCCGGTGCCTGGGAGGCGGGCTCCTCGGCGGCCACGGGGTCGGCGGCGGGCGCCGGGCGCGCTCCGGCCACGGTGCCCGGGCCTGCGGGCGTCACGGGCTCGTTGCCGGCCACCGGGTGGTCCCTGGCGGCGTCGCCCGGCTGCGGCGCGACGTCGTCGGCGGCCGGGGCGGAGCCGGTGCCCAGACCGGACGAAGCGGGGGTGGAGAGCTCCTGCTCCTCGGCCGACGCGGCGGCGTCCCGCGAGGCCGCGATGCGCTCGGCGTCGGCGGGTGGCACGTCGGGACGGGCGGCGGGATCGCCCGCGGCCCCGGTCGACGCGTCGTCGGCGGGTCGACTCGGCTCGTTGCTCATGATCATCCTCGCTGGACGGGTGCGCGTGACGCCACAGAAGGTAGCGCCACGCGCGCCCGCGAGGTGGATCAGGCGTTCTCGGCCGGCGCGAAGCAGAACGTCGTCTTCGGCTCCGGGTAGACCAGCGGCGCGGCGTCGACGCACGCGCTCTCGTCCGCGCTGCCCTTGACCAGCTTCACCAGCTTGTAGACACCGGACTTGCCGCAGTCGACGGGCGGGTAGCCCATCTGGGTGTTGGTGCTGTCGATGTCGTAGCAGTTGCCCTCGGCCAGGATCGGCACCAGGCACAGCTTCGAGTCGGGGCCGCGGCGGGCGGTCTCGGTGTACTCGTCGTAGCCGTCGGTGCCGCAGGACTCGGAGGTCGAGCCGAGCACCTTGCCGATGGTGTAGTTCGCCTCGGCCGAGCCGCAGTCCACGGTCTTGAAGTCCGGCTTGGTGGTGGTGCCGGTCAGGCTCGCGCAGTCACCGGCCTTGGACTGGGCCGCGTCGCTGGTGAAGTAGTTGATGCCGTAGACCACCACGCCCGCGACCACGATGCCGATGATCGCGGTGAGGATCCGCGCGACGACGCCCTTCTTCTTCGGCGCCGGCGGAATCTGCTGGGGCTGCGGAGCGTTCTGGTACTGCGGGGCGCCCTGGTACTGCGGACCGTTCTGGTACTGCGGTGCGGACGCGGGCATGTCCGTGCTCATGATGACCTTCGTTCATCCGGGGAGGGCCCCTGTACGTCCGCGCGTAGGGTCGCGAGGTGGGGCGCAGGGAAGTTATCGGCTGCACCACACGGGTGTACTCGGCTTTACCGAACCGAGTCCGTAAGCGTTGGGTGCACGCCCGCGTACCGTCCGCATCCGACTTGCACGCGGTATGCACACTTGAAGGACACCAAGCGACAGGAGCGCGCCCCCGTGACCGACGGCCCTTTGATCGTCCAGTCGGACAAGACCCTGCTGCTGGAGGTCGAGCACCCGCTGTCGGACGACGCGCGCACCGCCATCGCGCCGTTCGCCGAGCTCGAACGCGCCCCCGAGCACGTCCACACCTACCGCATCACGCCGCTGGCGCTGTGGAACGCGCGCGCGGCCGGGCACGACGCCGAGCAGGTGGTCGACGCGCTGGTCCGGTTCTCCCGCTACCCCGTGCCGCAGCCGTTGCTGGTGGACGTGGTCGACACGATGGGCCGGTTCGGACGGTTGCAGCTCGCCAACCACCCCGTGCACGGCCTGGTGCTCAACTCGCTGGACCGGGCCGTGCTGGAGGAGGTGCTCCGGCACAAGAAGGTCAAGCCGATGCTGGGCGCGCGGGTCGACGAGGACACGGTGATCGTGCACCCGAGCGAGCGCGGCCGGCTCAAGCAGCTGCTGCTCAAGATCGGCTGGCCGGCGGAGGACCTGGCCGGGTACGTCGACGGCGAGGCGCACCCGATCGACCTGGTCGAGGACGGCTGGCAGCTGCGCGACTACCAGCGGATGGCCGCGCAGGCGTTCTGGGCGGGCGGCTCGGGCGTGGTCGTGCTGCCGTGCGGCGCGGGCAAGACGCTGGTCGGCGCGGCGGCGATGGCCGAGGCGGGCGCGACCACGCTGATCCTGGTCACCAACACCGTGGCCGGTCGGCAGTGGAAGCGGGAGCTGATCGCGCGGACCACGCTGACCGAGGACGAGATCGGCGAGTACTCCGGCGAGCGCAAGGAGATCCGGCCGGTCACCATCGCGACCTACCAGGTGATCACGCGCAAGTCGAAGGGCGAGTACAAGCACCTGGAGCTGTTCGACTCGCGGGACTGGGGCCTGATCGTCTACGACGAGGTGCACCTGCTGCCCGCGCCGGTGTTCCGGATGACCGCCGACCTCCAGTCGCGCCGCCGGCTCGGGCTGACCGCGACGCTGGTGCGCGAGGACGGCCAGGAGGGCGACGTGTTCTCGCTGATCGGGCCCAAGCGGTACGACGTGCCGTGGCGGGACATCGAGGCGCAGGGCTGGATCGCGCCCGCCGAGTGCGTCGAGGTGCGGGTGACGCTGACCGACAACGAGCGGCTGGAGTACGCCACGGCCGAGCCGGAGGAGCGGTACAAGCTGTGCTCCACGGCCCGGACGAAGCTGCCGGTGGTCAAGGCCATCCTGGAACGGCACCCGGACGAGCCGACGCTGGTGATCGGCGCGTACCTGGACCAGTTGGAGTCGCTGGGCGAGGCGCTGGACGCGCCGGTCATCCAGGGTTCGACGAAGAACAAGGAGCGCGAGGCCCTGTTCGACCGGTTCCGGCGGGGCGAGCTGCGGACGTTGGTGGTGTCGAAGGTGGCGAACTTCTCCATCGACCTGCCCGAGGCGTCGGTGGCCGTGCAGGTGTCGGGGACGTTCGGGTCGCGGCAGGAGGAGGCGCAGCGGCTCGGGCGGTTGTTGCGGCCCAAGGGCGACGGGCGGCAGGCGCACTTCTACTCGGTCGTGTCCCGGGACACGCTCGACACCGACTACGCGGCGCACCGGCAGCGCTTCCTGGCGGAGCAGGGCTACGCGTACCGGATCGTGGACGCCGACGACCTACTCGGCCCCAAGCTGCCCGACGTCGGCTGACCTGAGCTGGTCGAGCGCGCGCTGGAAGTGCTCGACCACCTTCTCCAGGCCGGCCTCGGTGACGACCATGCTCAGCTCGCCGCCGCGCCGGCCGCTGAAGGTGAACTGTGCCTCGTCGCCGACGACCTCGGACTCGATCGAGCACTGCTCCTCGACCCGAACCCACGAGTCGACCGCGATTCCACCATTCGTGAACACCCTGAAACCTCTTTTCGCCGTGCCGGGTGGAGTACGTTGCTGGCTTAAGTTTGGATGACCAGTTTGGAGTACACTACAAGGGAGCGCACTCCGAATGGCATCGCTCAACGGAGTGAAAGGTTCACCGTGGTCGCCTCCTCCACCAGCCCGACCGTGCTCAAGCGCTGGGTCGCCTTCGAACTGCGCAAGCTCCGCGAGGACGCCGGCATCAGCCGGGACGGTGCGGCGAAGGCGATCAAGGGCAGCGTGCAGAACATCGGGCACATCGAGACGGCGCGGTCGCTGCCCAAGCCGTTGGAGCTGGAGCGGCTGCTGGAGCTGTACGGCGTGCCGGAGCGGTCGGAGTTCTTCCTGGAGCTGCGGACGCGGGCCAAGAAGGGTCGGGACTGGTGGATCGGGTTCGACGAGTCGACCGTGCCCGAGTACTTCAAGCTGTTCCTGGGGTTGGAGTCGTCGGCGGTGAAGATCGAGAGCTGGGACGCCATCGTCATCCCCGGTCTCTTCCAGACCCCCGACTACGCCCGCGCGATCATCCGGGGCGGGCGGCCCGAGTTCCGGGCTACCGAGGTGGAGAAGCGGGTCGAACTGCGCATGGCCCGCCAAGGCGAAGTGCTCGACCAGGAAGACGCGCCGCAGGTATGGGCGGTGATCTCCGAGGCGGCACTGCGGCTCGAGGTCGGCAGCCGCGCGATCCTTCGGGCCCAGTTGGAGCGCCTGCTGGAACTGCGCGAGTACCCGAACATCGAACTGCAGGTCATGCCCGCCTCGGCCGGCGCGCACACCGGTGTGGACGGCGGGTTCATCGTGTTGACCTTCCCGAACGAGTTGGCGCACGACCCGGGATGCGTCTACGTCGAAGGTCGAGTGAAGGGCGTCTACTACGAGGAGCCGGTCCAGGTGCTGGCCTACCGGGATGTGCTGACCCGCTTGCAGATGCGTGCGGACAAGCCGGAAGACTTCCCGAGGTGGGTCAAGGAAGCTATGAAGGATTTGTGACCGCGATGAAGCTCCAGTGGCGTAAGTCGTCCTACAGCGAGTCGGCGAACGGGTGTGTGGAAGTGGGCTCGTCTCCGTCCGTCGTCGGTGTGCGTGACTCGAAGCTCGGCGACCGGAGCCCGGTGCTGACCTTCTCCCGGCGGGCGTTCGCGGCGTTCCTCGCGGCTCGCTGACGTGGCTCGAGTCGCACCGTTACCCCGCTGGTGGATGTGGCGGCCGGGTGCCGACCTCGACGCGATCCGCCGTGCCGCGAAGCGCAAGCGGCTCTGGGGCCGCCCGACCGAGTGGGACGTCGTCCTGGCCGCCGGTGAACGGGACGTGGTGCACCGCGACCAGTTCACCGACCCCGCCCAACGCCGCCGCGCGGCCCGCCTGTGCGCGCACTTCGACGCCGTGCGCGACCTCGACCCCGCCCGCATCACCCAGGTCGAGCACCTGCTGTGGCGGGCACTGGTGGCGTTGCGGGACAGCCAACCGCTGCGGGAGTCGCTGTCGCGGACCGAGAACCGACCGGGGCTGGCCGCCGAACTCGCCGAGCAGACCCGCGAACTGGCCGAACTGGACCGCCGCCTGGACCAGTTCGAGTCGGCGTTGCGGATCGTCGTGGAGGAGTCCGACCCGGACCTGACGGGCAGCGCACTGCGCCGGGTCGCCGCCCTCGACCCGATAGGTTCGTGACCATGACGTCGGCCCGCCGGATCAAGATCTTCGTTTCGTCGCCGGGTGACCTGGCCGAAGAACGCGCCCAGTGCGGACGGCTGGTCGAGGAGTTCAACACGATCGTCGGCGCGTTGATGCCCGACCAGGACATCCGGTTGGAGTTGATCCGCTGGGAGACGCACACGCACCCCGATCTGGCGGGTCATCCCCAGCGCGTCGTCGACGACCAGCTCGGCATGGAGTTCGACATCTTCATCGGCATCATGTGGAGCCGCTTCGGCACGCCGACCTGGCAGGCCGGGTCGGGCACCGAGCACGAGTTCCGCAACGCCTATGCCGGGTGGAGCGCTCGACGGCGGCCGGCGTACATCCTGTTCTACTTCTGCGAAGCGCCCGTGGAGCGCCCGGACGACGCGCAGCGGGCCGCGATTCGGGCGTTCCGACAGGAACTGGAGCGGATCGGCCTGGTCGGCGTATACGACGACCGTGCGCTGTTCGCCGACAAGCTGCGCCGGGACCTGGCCCTGGTGCTCGGCAGGGTGCTGCACGGGAACAGGCCACCCACCAGCAAGTACGACGCCGATCTGGCGCCGGCACGCGAGCAGGTCGCCGGCACGGCTGCCCAGTACGACCGGCTGCGCGCCACGGAACCGTCCGGACCCGACCGCACCGTCCGCATGGAGGTGATGGCCTCCACCTTCCGGACGTTGGCCCAGTCGACGTTCCCGCTGCTGCCCGAGCTGGTGTCCGCCGACTCGGCCGGTCGGCGACTGGCTGCCGCGTGCGCGCTCCAAGTCTTCCCCGACGTGCGGTACCTCGACTGGCTCGCCCGCCGTTTCGACGGCGATCAGCCGTTCATCGCCTATCACGCGGGCCTCGCCCTGCTGTCCGCGGCACGGGAGTTGCCACTGGCCGACCTCCGGCACCTCGCGTCGCCGTTGGCCAAGGTCGAGGACCTGGTGACCAGGCTGTCACCCACCACCGACCGGGCGACCGTCGTGCGCGCGATCCGCCGGCAGTTCGACGAGCGCAACCGCCAGGCTTGACCGTGCTCGACCCGGGTCGCCGCCCTCGACCCCCTCTAAGCTCGTCCGGTGCTGGTCTACTCGATCCCGATGCGCAACCGGTTCCGGGGCATCACGGTGCGCGAAGGCGTGTTGGTGGAAGGACCCGCCGGTTGGGGTGAGTTCTGCGCGTTCCTCGACTACGCCGACGACGAGTGCGCGCCCTGGTTGGCGTGCGCGCTGGAGGCGGCCGAGCAGGGGTGGCCCGCGCCGGTGCGATCGGAGATCCCGGTCAACTGCACGGTTCCCGTCGTCTCCCCCGAACGCGCGCACGACATCGTCGCCCGCTCCGGCTGCACCACGGCCAAGGTGAAGGTGGCCGATCCGGGCACGTCACTGGCCGGTGACCTGGCACGGGTGGAGGCGGTGCGGGACGCGCTCGGGCCGTCGGGTTCCATCCGGGTCGACGCGAACATGGCGTGGGACGTGGACACCGCCGTGCACGCGATCCGCGAGCTGGAACGCGCGGCCGGGGGTCTGGAGTACGTCGAGCAGCCGTGCCCGTCGATCGAGGAGCTGGCGGCGGTGCGGCGGCGGGTCGACGTGCGGATCGCGGCGGACGAGTCGATCCGGCGCGCGGAGGACCCGTTGAAGGTGGCGGTGGCCGGGGCGGCGGACGTGGCGGTGATCAAGGTCGCGCCGTTGGGCGGGGTGCGGCGGGCGCTGGCGGTGGCGGAGGCGTGCGGGCTGCCGTGCGTGGTGTCGTCGGCGGTGGAGACGTCGGTCGGGATGGCGGCGGGCCTCGCGCTGGCCGCCGCCCTGCCGGAGTTGGACTTCGCGTGCGGGCTGGGCACGCTGCCCCTGCTGGACGGTGACGTCACCACGGACTCGCTGGTCCCCGTCGACGGCCGGCTGCCCGTACCGGCGCACGCCCCGAAACCGGACCGCTTCGCCGAGTTCGCCGCCGACGACGCGACCACCGCCCGTTGGCTGGCCCGCCTGGACCGCGTTCGGGCGGTGCGCTGACGGGTCGGCGTCAGAGACCCGGCTCCACGAGCGTCGGGTCCGGGAACACCGCGAGGCGGGCGATGCCGGTCCCGGTGGCGGTGAGGACGGCCAGGCCCCACGGTTCGCCCCGGTGGTGGGCGAAGGCGGCCGGCTGGTCGTTGGCCGTGGTCGGGGTCATCCGCCAGTCGCCCGGCGAGCCGAGGACGGTCTCCAGGAACGCCAGGCAGGTGGTGCGGCCGTCGAACCACGTCGGCGAGCCGGCCACCTCCAGTGCCGCGTCGGCGCGCAGGGCGCGTTCCAGCGCCGACAGGTCCGAGTTCTCGAAACCCGCGACGTACTCCGACAGCAGGGCGCGCGCCCGCGGTGACGTCGGCTCGACCACGTCGTCGGCGGTCGGGGCGACCTGGGCCAGCGTCGCCCGCGCGCGTTGCAGGGCGCTCTTCACCGACGCCACCGTCACCTCCAGCATCGCCGCCACCTCGGCGGCCGGGATGTCCAGCACCTCGCGCAGGATCAGCACGGCCCGCTGCCGGGGCGGCAGGTGCTGGAGGCCCGCGATCAGGGCCAGGCGCAGGTCGTGGCGGGAGGTGACGACGGCGGCCGGGTCGTCGGACTCGGGCGTGACCAGCGCGTCCGGCATCGGTTCCAGCCACTCCCCGCCCGGCTCGAACGCCGACGGCAGGGCGCGGCGACGGCGGCCCCTCAGGGCGTTCAGGCAGGCGTTGGTGGCGATCCGGTACAGCCACACCCGCACCGACGACCGCCCCTCGAAGCCGTCGAACGACCGCCACGCCCGCAGGTACGTCTCCTGCACCAGGTCTTCCGCCTCGTGCCGCGACCCGAGCATCCGGTAGCAGTGCGCGAGCAGTTCCCGCCGGAACGGCTCGGTGACCTGCTCGAACGGCGTCACGCCAACCCCAACTTCGGTCGCGCCCACGACGCGAACCGGGCGATCGCGTCGTCGGCCTCCGGCGCCCGCCCGGCGGCCATCTGGAACGTGTGCACCTGCTCCTCGAACACGTCGAACCGCACCTCCACCCCCGCGTTCCGGGCCCGTTCGACCAGCATCCGGCTGTCGTCGAGCAGTGTCTCGTGCCCTCCGGCCTGCACGAACAGCGGCGCGAGGCCGGTCAGGTCCGCGTGCAGGGGGTTGGCGAGCGGGTCGCGGCGGTCGCCGTCCGGCCCGAGGAAGGCGTCCACCAGCCCGTCCACGAAGTCGCGGTAGAAGCAGCCGTCGGTCAGCGCGTTGGTCCGGTACGTCTCCCCGCGCAGCTCCAGGTCGACCCACGGCGAGATCGCCATCGCGGCGGCGGGCGGCGGCAGGCCGCGGGCGCGGGCGTTGAGCTGCGTGGTCACCGCCAGGGCACCGCCCGCCGAATCGCCGGCGAACGCGATCCGCCGCGCGGCGTAGGTCCCCAGCAGCCACCGGTAGACGTCGGTGGCGCGTTCCACCTGCGCCGGGTGCGCGTGTCCCGGCGCGAACGGGTACTCGAACAGCAGCGCCCGCGCCCCCACGGCCTTGGCCAGGTGCCCGTACATCTTGCGGTGCGTGTAGACCGACCCGCCCACGTACCCGCCGCCGTGCAGGCACAGCAGCACGCGATCGGTCGCCGCGCCGTGCGGCGTCAGCCACATCGCGGGCGTGCCGGGCCCGCTGGTCTCGACGTAGTCGACACCGCGCGGCTCGGCGGTGAGGTCACCCCAGCTCTCCGGGTCCGCCGGCCGCCCGTTGAGCCGGTCCGCCGTCCACCGCTCGTACATCGCGCGCACCGCCGCCGATTGCCTGCTCGCCATCGTCCCCGCCCTCGTGATCGTGGTGTCGGTGGTGCAGACCGACGGGCGGGGCCGGAGGAATCGGTCGGGCGTTCGTCCTGAGCGTCGAACTCAGGGGTCCTGGAGGTTCGACACGCGGGGCCTGGAGGTTCGACACGCGGTCAGCGACCAGGCGGCTTCGTAGGCGCGTTGCACGAACGAGGCGTCCAGCGTCGGGCCGGCGTTGGCCAGGGCGGCGAAAGCGGTCGAGGTGGTGGGGCTGAAGGCGGCGAACGTCGTGCAGCCGCGGGTGCCGCCGGAGTGGAACAGCAGTTCGCGGCCCTCCCGGCGGCGCAGGTTCCAGATCAGGCACACCTCGTGGTCACCGGCCGGCGCACGCGGCCGGGCGACCTCGGCGGCGGCCCGGCCCAGCGGCCCGGTGAACGGGGGCAGGTGGGCGGTCAGGTAGCGCAGCAGGTCCCGCGCCGACGAGCGCAACGCCCCGGCGGCGGGCAGGCCGGGTATCTCCCACGGTGGCCGGGGACGTCCGCGCAGGTGGCCGGTGACCTGCGCGGACGCGGTGCAGTCGGTGTCGTCCAGGCCCAGCGGGCGCAGCACGCGTTCGGCCAGCAGCTCGGGGTAGGGCCGGCCCGCCGCACCGGCCAGGGCCTCCCCCAGCAGCGCCACGCCGAAGTTCGAGTAGCGGTACCGGCCGGGTGCTCGGGCGCGGGTGCGGCGCAGCGCGGCGGCGAAGTCGTCGGCGTCGAAGTCGCGGTAGGGGTTGGTGCGCCAGCGCGGCACGGCCCGCAGCACCAACCCCGGTGGCGAGCGCCGGAGTCCTGCGGTGTGGGTGGCCAGGCGCTCCAGGGTGACGTCACGGCCCAGGTGCGGCGCCGCGCCCGCCGGCAGGTGACGCCGGACGGGGTCGGCCGGGTCCACCTCGCCCCGGTCGGCCATCTCGGCGAGCAGCAGGCCGGTGAACGTCTTGGTCAGCGAACCCAGCTCGAAGCGGGTGTGCCCGGTGACGGGGCGCGGGTCGTCGCGACCGGTCGTGCCGCCGACCAGGACCAGCTCCCGATCGCCCCGGCGGAGCGCGACCGCCACCGCCGTGGCACCGGGCGCGGCGGCCGGCAGGTGCGCGACGAGGTCCTTCACCTGCTCCCGCCGAGCAGCCGGGACACGGTGAGCGTGCCGGCGACGGTGGCCACCACGGCGGTGTGCTGGTGGTCGTGGAAGCGTTGCCACGGGTCGTCGTCGATGGGGTCGGCGTCCCTGGGCACGAGCCCGTCGGCGTGCTGGGCGCGGGCGAACAGCTCCCACGCCGCGCGGTCGCACCACGGCTCGGGCAGGCACGCGCCCACGACCAGCAGCTCGCCGAGCAGGTCCCACTGACCGGCCTCGGCCCACACGTCGCACCACACCGGCAGCCAGTTGCCCAGGTACTCGGTCACGTCGGGCGGCAGTCCGCCCGGCAGCGCGCTCCAGTCGGTGACGTGGAAGACGGTGTGCGTCATGCAGTAGGCGGTGTACCAGTCGATCGCCCACGGTTGCGTCACGCGGCCCAGCCACGTCTGCCGGAGCATGGCCGGGAAGTCGTCGTCGCGCCGGATGCCCGCGACGCGGTGGGCGTTGGCCACGGCCAGCCGGCGGTTGGGCAGCACCTCGGTCAGGGAGTCCGCCGCCGAGGCCCGGTCGATGAGCTGCTCCAGCGCCTCGTGGCGGAGGCCGCCGCGGGCGTAGTGGACGTAGGTCTCCAGCGGGTCGGTGAGCATCGCGTGCCGCAGTTGGCGTTCGTAGAGCAGGTCGCCTTCGCGCAGCTGCGCCCAGGCGAAGTCGATCAGCTCGCGCGCCGCCCGCAGCTCCGCCGTCCCGGCCACGCCCTCGCGCAGCACCAGCGACGCGGCCAGCGCCAACTCCGACACCGGCTTGTAGACGCTGTCGGGGTCGTCCAGGTCGGCGGTGGCGTCGTCCTCGAACCCGCCCAGCGCGCGGTTGGCGTGCAGCCAGCCGAGGGCGCCCGCCGTGACGTCGTGGGCGATGCGGACCACGGTGTTCACGCCGCCTCCACGAGGTGGCGGGCGACCGCCAGGTCCAGCAGCCGGCGTGGCTCCGCGCCGATCCGCGGCCCGATGTGGTCGACCAGCAGCACCGGGTCGACCGGCAGTCGGACACCGGCGGCGTGCACCAGGGCGACCCAGCGGGCCAGGCGGCCGGCGGTGCCGAAGTCGCGGCGCAGCACGGCCCGGACGGCACCTCGGCACAGCGCCAGCGGCTGCGCTGCGACCGCGTCCACCACCGGGCCGGTCGCACCGGGGTGCGCCGACGCCGAGAGCTGCGCCACCGCACCCGACCAGCGCACCCACTCGCGCGCCGGGCCGAGCACGGCGTCTGGGTCCGCCGGCGAGGTGACCGGCACGTCACCGGTGAGCCGGGCCAGCACCGTGACCGTGGACCAGTCGTGCCAGGCCATCACCCACTGCTCCGGCGCGACCGGCTCGGTGACCGGCGGGAAGACCTCGAAGGACGCGGCGACCACTTCGGCGTCCTGGGGGCTCAACGGGTGGTTCAGCACCACGTGCGGCAGGAAGACGTCCGCGCCCACCAGCCGGACCGCGCCGAGCCCGGCGGTCGGGTCGGCGCACGAGTCGAGGAAGTCGGTCAAACCCACTCCACCGCTTCCCCGCAGTGCGCCGAGCACCCGACCGGCCAAGTCCGCGGCGTCGCTCACGCACGACGACGCGTCCACAGTGCCCTCCTCACCGATGTGCGTCCGGGAACCGGGTGCCTTACTTCCGGGGCTCCTTCGGCGTCCCGGGCGAGAGGACGAGCAGCGCGAGGAGCACGCCGGCCGCGTTCGGCACGTGCAGCGGCGGGTCGGTCAGCGCGGACTCCGGCTCGGCCACCAGGGCGCTGAGCTGCTCGATGTCCGCCGGTGTCGCGACCGTGCGGGACAGGGTGTGAACAGACATTGGAGCCTCCCTCCACAGTGGGCGTCACGACGCTCGTCGCAGTGGCTGCCCGTGAGTTGTTCGCCCCTCGAGTGCAGCACAATCGGGCGCTCGCGTCGGCGTGCGGATCCCGATCCCGGCCGGTAGTACCTGTGTGGGTGACAAGCGGTTTTCCGTTTTGCCCCAACGGTTTCGGAGCGTCACGACCCTGGAGGGGCGGGCGGCGCGGGCCTCAGGGGTGGGTGATGGCCGCGCCCAGGCTGCGCACCACGCCGTCCGTGCGGGCGAGCGCTTCGGTGCGGCGGGGGTTGGCGGGGACGCGGGTCAGGTCGACCACGCGGATCGGCGGGCCGAGCTCGACCAGGGTCGGCACGTAGGACGCCTCCGCCACGGCCCAGCCGGACGGTCCCTTCACGAACTTGAACCGGGTGACGATCCCCTCCTCGGTGATGCCGCGCGGCTCGGAGTGGCGGGCCACCTCGTTGCCCATGCCGTAGACGACCCACTTGCCGTTGATCTGCTCGATCGGCTGCACGGCGTGCACGTGGGTGCCGATGATCAGGTCCACCGCCGGGTCGGCCAGCAGTGCACGGGCCATCTCCTTCTGCTGCGGCGTCGCCTCGTGCTGGTACTCGTTGCCCCAGTGCAGGCTCGCCACCACGACCTCGGCGCCGGCCGCCTTCGCCGCGCGTGCCGCGGCCAGCACGCCCTCGGTGGACAGCTGGTTCGCCATCCACGGCTGCGGCAGGGGAATGCCGTTGAACCCGTAGGTGAACGCGACGTGCCCGACCTTCACCCCGCGCACGTCCAGCAGCAACGGGGTCGCGGACTCCTCCGGCGAGCGGAACGAGCCGGTGTGCTTCAGCCCGGCCGCGTCCATCACGTCCAGCGTCGTCTTGATCGCGGGCGCGCCCCGGTCGAGGGTGTGGTTGGACGACGTGGAGCAGCTGTCGTAGCCGATCTGCCGCAACGCCGTCGCGACCTCGGGCGGCGCGCTGAACGCCGGGTAGCCGTAGGTCGGCTCGCCGGGCGCGGACAGCGGCGTCTCCAGGTGGCAGATCGACACGTCGGCCGCGATCGCGTCGCGCAGCCCCTCCAGCAGCGGCACGAAGTTCCGCGCGCCGTCGGCGTCGGCCTGCTCGGTCAGCGCCGGGTGGATGAGGATGTCGCCGCCCGCGGCCAGGGTGAACGACGGCGGCTCGGGCGCGGCCGACGAGGTGGTCGACGCGGGCGCGCGCGCGGACGTGATCACCACCGGCGACCCGGTGCAGGCCGCGAGCACGCAGAGGCAGGCGACCAGGCCGAGGACCGGTCGCCCGCCGCGCGCGTTCAGCGGTGCCGCCCGCGGAGCCTGCGCACCAGCAGCGCCACCACCAGCAGCCCGGCCACGACCGGCAGCGCCCGCTTGAGCAGGGGCGCGCCCGCCGCGTCGAGCAGGTCGAGCGGCTCGTCCGGCACGGCGCGCAGGTGCGGCCTGGCGGCCGTCTCGGTTGCAGTCACCCGCTCAGCTTCCGCCGGCGCGAGCCGAGTCGCCAGGCATTCCGCGAACTCGGCCACGATCCGGCCGCTGACCTCGCTGATCAGACCCCGGCCGAGCTGGGCGGGACGACCGGTGACGTTGAGGTCGGTGACGACGGACACCTCCGTGCCGGCCGCGGCCGACGTCAGGGCCATCGACACGGTCGCGGACGCGGTGCCGTTGCCCCTGGTGTCCTTGCCGGACGCCTTCAGCACGGCCGCGTGCACGCGTTCGTCCACGGACGTGAACTCGCCGGTCCCCCTGTAGAGCAGGGTGACCGGCCCGAGCTTGACCTTGACCGTGCCGGTGAACCGGCGCCCGTCGACCCCGGTGAGGGCGGCGCCGGGCATGCACGGCGCCACCTTCTCCGGGTCGAGCAGCGCCGCCCACACGTCCGGCACGGGCGCGGGGACGGTGAACCGGTGCTCGAGCTTCATGCGCTCACCGCGGCCGTCACCGCCCGCTCGGTGAGCACGCGGGCCAGGTGCGACCGGTACTCGGCGTCGGCGTTGCCGTCGCTGGGCGGGTCCGCGCCCTCGGCGGCACGGGTGGCCGCCGCCGTGATCGCCTCGGCCGTCGCGGGCTGCCCGACCAGCGCCTCCTCCACGCCGCGGGCCCGCACCGGGGTCGGGCCCATGTTGGTCAGGCCGACCCGCGCGTCGGTGATCCGGCCGTCGGCGACCCGCACGGCGGCGGCCACCGCCACGATCGACCACGCCTGCGCGACCCGGTTGAACTTCTCGTAGTGCGCGCCCCAACCGCTCAGCTTCGGCACCTTGACGTGGGTGAGCAGTTCGTCGGGCGCCAACGCGGTGGTGAAGAAGTCGACGAAGAACTCCGCCGCGGGCACCTCCCGCGTGCCGTCGGGCCCGGCGCACACCATCACCGCGTCCAGCGCCAGCGCGGGCGCGAGCAGGTCGCCGGCCGGGTCGGCGTGGGCGAGCGAACCGCCGAACGTGCCCCGGTGCCGCACCTGCGGGTCGGCGACGGTGTCGGTGGCCAGGCGCAGCAGCCGCGCGTGCTCGCGCACCAGCGGGTCGCGCTGCACCTCGTGGTGCGTGGTCATGGCGCCGATGCGCAGCGAGTCGCCGTCGTCGTGCACGCCGGTCAGCTCGGTCAGCCCGGACAGGTCGACCACGACGGTCGGCACGGCCAGCCGCATCCGCAGCACCGGGATGAGGCTCTGCCCGCCGGCCATCACCTTGGCGTCCTCGCCGCCGGCGGCCAGGGCGCGCACCGCCTCCTCGACGGTGGCGGGCGCGACGTAGTCGAACGCGGCCGGGATCATTCCGCACCTCCCCGCGGTGTGACGGAGCCGAGGCCGCCGCCCGCTCCGGGGGTCGTCGGGACGTCGGCGGCCCGGTGGTGGATGGCCTTCCACACCCGCATCGGGGTGCACGGCATGTCGATCCCGGTGACGCCCATGTGCCGCACGGCGTCGATGACGGAGTTGACGACCGCGGGAGTGGACGCGATCGTGCCCGCCTCGCCGACGCCCTTCACGCCCAGCGGGTTGCTGGTCGCCGGTGTCTCGGTGCGGTCGGTGGTGAAGTGCGGCAGGTCGACCGCGGACGGCAGCAGGTAGTCGGCGAGGGTGGCGGTGGTGAGCGTGCCGCTCTCGTCGTGCACGGCCTCCTCGTACAGGGCCTGCGCGATGCCCTGCGCCAGCCCGCCGTGCACCTGGCCCTCCACGATCATCGGGTTGACCACCTTGCCGACGTCGTCCACGCACACGTACGAGCGGATCTTCACCGCGCCGGTCTGCGTGTCGACCTCGGTCGCGCACAGGTGCGTGCCGTGCGGGTAGGAGAAGTTCTCCGGGTCGAACGTGGCCTCGGCGTCCAGGCCGGGCTCCACGCCGTCGGGCAGGTCGTGCGCGACGTGCGCGGCGACCACCACGTCACCGAGGGCCATGGTCGTGGACGTGCCGCGCACGGAGAACGCGCCGGCGGTGAACTCGACGTCGTCCTCGGCGACCTCCAGCAGGTGCGCGGCGACCGTGCGGGCCTTGGCCAGCACCTTGTCCGCGGCCAGTGCCACCGCCACGCCGCCCACGGCCAGCGACCGCGAGCCGTAGCTGTCCATGCCGCGGTGCGAGACGCGGGTGTCGCCGTGCAGCACCTCGACGTCCTCGAATGGCACGCCGAGCCGGTCGGCCACGATCTGGCTCCACGCCGTCACGTGGCCCTGGCCGTGCGGCGAGGTGCCGGTGATCAGCTCGACCTTGCCGGTGGGCAGCATCCGGATCGCCGCGTGCTCCCAGCCGCCCGCCGCGTACCGCAGCGCGCCGAGCACGCGTGACGGTGCCAGCCCGCACATCTCGGTGTAGGTGGAGATGCCGATGCCGAGCTGCACCGGGTCGCCGTCGGCACGCCGTTCGGCCTGCTCGGCGCGCAGGGCGTCGTAGCCGAACAGCTCCTTGGCGCGCGCGGTGGCGGCCTCGTAGTCGCCCGAGTCGTAGGTGAGGCCCGCGACCGTGGTGAACGGGAACTCGTCGTGCCCGATCCAGTTCCGCTCGCGCAGCTCCAGCGGGTCGACGCCCAGTTCGGCGGCCAGCTCGTCCATGATCCGCTCGATGGCGAAGGTCGCCTCGGGCCGTCCCGCGCCGCGGTAGGCGTCGGTCGGCACCTTGGTCGTGAACACGTTCGTGCAGGTGAACCGGTAGGCGGGGAACTTGTAGATGGCGTTGAACATGAACGCGCCCAGGATCGGCACGCCCGACGAGATCAGCCGCAGGTACGCGCCCATGTCGGCGAGCAGGTCCACCTTCAGGCCGGTGACGGTGCCGTCGCGGCGGGCCGAGATCGTGATGCGCTGGAGCTGGTCGCGGCCGTGGTGGGCGGACAGCATCGATTCGGTGCGCGACTCGGTCCACTTGACCGGCTTGCCCAGCCGGCGCGCGGCCAGCAGCGTCAGCACCTCTTCGGGCGTGACCTGGAGCTTGCCGCCGAACCCGCCGCCGACGTCCGGTGCGATCACCCGGATCCGCTGCTCCGGGATGCCGAGCACGGCCGACAGCATCCAGCGCAGGATGTGCGGCACCTGCGTGGACGACCACATCGTCACCGAGTCGGGCGACGGGTCGACCACGACCGAGCGGGGTTCCATGAACGCCGGGATCAGCCGCTGCTGGCGGAACGTCCGCTCGACCACGACCTCCGACTCGGCGATGGCCTGGTCCACGTCGGTGCCGGTGCCCGCCGCGGCGGAGTCGAACACCCAGGTGGCGCTCTTGTTCGTGCCCAGGTCGGGGTGGACGAGGTCGGCGCCGTCCCGAACCGCTTCCTCCAGGTCGAGCACGACGGGCAGGTCCTCGTAGTCGACGTCGATCTCGGCCAGCGCGTCGTGCGCCTCGGCCGCGCTGCGGGCCACGACCAGGGCGACCGCCTCGCCGGCGAAGTTGACCCGGTCCACGGCCAGCGCCGGCGCGGGCGGCGCCAGCATGTCCTCGGTGATCGGCCACACGCACGGCAGGCTGCCCTGCTCGTCGGCCAGGTCGCGGCCGGTCAGCACGACCAGCACGCCGGGCATCCCCACGGCCCGGGTGACGTCGACCGAGGTGATCCGGGCGTGCGCCACGGGGCTGCGCAGCAACGCCATGTGCAGCATCCCGGCGAGCTGCATGTTGTCGGTCCAGCGGGTCGCGCCGGTGATCAGCCGGGCGTCCTCCTTGCGCCTTCGGGCTTTGCCCACTTCGGGTTCGGCCGTGGCGGTCATTCGCCACCCCCGGCCGGGCTGAGCTCCTGGGCCGCGTCGCGCACCGCGGCCACGATGTTCTGGTAGCCGGTGCAGCGGCAGAGGTTGCCCTCCAGGCCGTGGCGGATCTCGTCCTCATCGGGGTCGGGGTTGTCGGCGAGCAGGTCGACGGCCTGCATGATCATGCCGGGGGTGCAGAAACCGCACTGCAGGGCGTGGTTCTGGTGGAACGCCCGCTGCACGGGGTGCAACTCCCCGTCGCGGGCGAGTCCCTCGATGGTGGTGACCTCACGGCCGTCGGCCTGCACGGCGAGCACGGCGCACGACTTCACGCTGCGGCCGTCGAGGTGGACCGTGCACGCGCCGCAGTTGCTGGTGTCGCAGCCCACGACCGTGCCCGTCTTGCCGAGTCGTTCCCGCAGGTGGTGGACGAGCAGCGTGCGCGGTTCGACGTCGTCGCGGTACTCGACGCCGTCGACGGTGACCGTTATCCGCATGAACCCTCCAAGAGTGGTGGTGATGGGGGTCACAGCCGAGACTGCTCGTTGTTGTCCCGGCAAACAACCCCCTCACCTGTGGAGGGAGCCCTCCGTTCGGGTGAGGCGCTCACCGCCCCGGCCCCAGCGCAGCGCGATGATCTCGGCGGCGATCGACACCGCCGTCTCCTCCGGCGTGCGGGCGCCCAGGTCCAGGCCGATCGGGGACGCCAGCCTGGCCAGCTCGCCCTCGGCCAAGCCCGCTTCGCGCAGCCGGCGCAGCCGGTCGTCGTGCGTGCGGCGGGAGCCCATCGCGCCGACGTAGCCGACCTTGAGCCGCAGTGCGACCTCCAGCAGCGGCACGTCGAACTTCGGGTCGTGGGTGAGCACGGCGACCACCGTGCGCTCGTCCACCTGGCCCGCTTCGGCCTGCGCGGCGAGGTAGCGGTGCGGCCAGTCGACCACCACCTCGTCGGCTTCGGGGAACCGGCTCTTCGTGGCGAACACCGGGCGCGCGTCGCACACCGTGACGCGGTAGCCGAGGAACGCGCCCAGCCGGGCCACGGCGGCGGCGAAGTCGATCGCGCCGAACACCAGCATCCGGGGCGGCGGCTCGAACGAGTTCACGAACACCGCCATGCCCTCGCCGCGCCGCTGGCCGTCCGGCCCGTAGTGCAGGGTGCCGCTGCGGCCGGCGGCGAGCAGGCCGCGCGCGTCGTCCGTGATGGCGTCCCTGGCCCGGGCCGACGGGAGGTCGCCGGCGGCCCGGTCGGGCCAGACGACCACGCGCCGGCCGACCCACCGCGGGTGTTCCACGACCGTGGCGACGGCCACCGGTTCCCGCGCCCGGACGGTGTCGAGGACCTCGGGCAGCTCGGGGAAGCTGTCCTTGTCGACCGCCTCCACGTAGACGTCGATGATCCCACCGCACGTCAGGCCTACCGCGAACGCGTCGTCGTCGCTCACGCCGTAGCGCTGGAGGACGGGGCTGCGGTCCTGGACCACCTGCCGGGCCAGCTCGTAGACCGCGCCCTCGACGCAGCCGCCGGAGACGCTGCCGACCACGTCGCCGTCCGCGCCGACCAGCATCGCCGCGCCGGGCGGGCGGGGCGCGGAGCTGAACGTGGCGACCACCGTGCCGACGCCGACCGTGTCGCCCCGGTCGACGCGACGGGCCAGTTCGGCGAGCACATCACGCACGTCGGACCTCCTCCAGCAGGGCTTGCAGGGTGTCGAGGCTGTGCCCGGCGAGCAGCCGGTCCAGGTGCGGCAGGGCGGCGGCGATGCCGGACTGCACCGGCGCGTACCCGTCGTGGCCGGCGTGCGGGTTGACCCAGACGACCCGGTGCGCGAGCCGTCGGAGCCGCTGCGCCTGGTCGGCGAGCAGGGCCGGGTCGCCGCGTTCCCAGCCGTCCGAGCAGATGACGACGACGGCGCGCCGGGCGGCCCCGCGCTGCCCCCAGCGGTCCAGGAAGACCTTGATCGTCTCGCCGAGCCGGGTGCCGCCCTCGTAGTCGGGGACGGCGCGGGCGGCGGCGGCCAGCGCCTGCCCGGGGTCGCGGTGGCGGAGCTGGCGGGTGACGCGGGTCAGGCGGGTGCCGAGCGTGCAGACCTCGACGGGCAGGTGACGGGCGACGACGTGGGCGAAGCGGAGGAGGGCGTCGGCGTAGGGCTTCATCGAGCCGGACACGTCGATCAGCAGCACGACCTTGCGCGGGCGGGTGGTGCGGCGGCGGTGACGGGGCCGGGCCGTCTCACCGGTGGCGAGCACGTCCTTGAGCGTGCGCCGGGGGTCGATCGCGCCTCGCCGTGCCGGTGCCGTGCGCAGCGCGCGCCTTCTGGGCGGCACCGGCTTGAGCGCCGCCAGCAGTTCGTCCAGGTGCCGTTTCTCGGCCGGCCCGAGCGTGGCGATGTCCTTGCGCCGCAACACTTCCACGTCGCTGGCCGCGACCTTGAGCGTCGGCGCCCGCCCACCGCCCTCGGCCGTGCCGCCGCCGAGCGCCGCCAGGTGGCTGACCTGCCTGGTCCGCGTCCCGGGCCGCGCCGGCGGCACCCCCCCGAACCAGGCCGCGAACGCCGCGTCGTACCGGTCGAGGTCGTCGGGCTCGCCGCACAGCGTGACGCGGCCCGCCCAGTACACGTCCTCCCGCCGCCCGACGTCGAGCACACCGACCGCCGCGACGAACGCCTGCACCCTCTCGGGCCCGCACGCGACGCCGGCGTGCCGCAGCGCGCGGGCGAACCCCACGAGCCCCACCGCCGCGCCGGCTCCCGTCATCCCCCGATTGTGCTCTCGGCCACGCGGTCGAGCACACCGGCCGAAAGGGCGCGCTGGGCGTCCTCCCGGTACTTCAGGACGGCACCGAGCGTGGTCGCCGCAGTCTCCGCGTCCAGTTCCGCGCGGCCGAGGGTGAGCAGGGCTTCGGCCCAGTCCAGCGACTCCGCCACGCCCGGCGGCTTGAGCAGGTCGAGTCCCCGCAGCCGCCGCACGGCCGACGCGACCTGGTGCGCGAGGCGCTCGGTGACGTCGGGCAGCCTGCGGCGGAGGATGGCGACCTCGCGGGCCAGGTCGGGGTGTTCCAGCCAGTGGTAGAGGCAGCGGCGCTTGAGGGCGTCGTGCACCTCGCGGGTGCGGTTGGACGTGAGGACGACCAGCGGCGGCGTCTCGGCGGTGACGCGGCCCAGTTCGGGGATCGTCACCGAGTTCTCGCCGAGCACTTCGAGCAGGAACGCCTCGAACTCGTCGTCGGCCCGGTCCACCTCGTCCACCAGCAGCACGCACGGCGCCTCTTCGAGGGCTCGCAGCAGCGGGCGGGCGAGCAGGAAGCGGCGGGTGTAGAGGGACGCCTCGGCCTGCTCGGCGTCGACCGGGCCGGCGGCTTCGAGGGCGCGCAGGTGCAGGAGCTGGCGGGGGAAGTCCCAGTCGTAGAGGGCCTGGGTGGCGTCGATGCCCTCGTGGCACTGGAGCCGGATCAGGGGCAGGTCCAGCGCCCGCGCGAGCGCGACGGCCAGGGACGTCTTGCCGGTGCCGGGCTCCCCCTCGCAGAACAGCGGCCGGTGCATGCGCAGCGCCAGGAAGGCGGCGGTCGCGATGCCGCGGTCGGGCAGGTAGCCGACGCGGTCCAACCCGTCGGCGAGCTCATCGGGCGTCACGGGGTCGAGGGTAGGCGTCGGTAGCGGCCCGGCGCGGTGCCGTGGGCGCGCTTGAACGCGGCGGCGAACGCGAACTCCGAGGTGTAGCCCACCTTCCCGGCGACGCTCGCCAGCGGCGCGTCGGAGTCCCGCAGCAGGCGGGCGGCGGTGGTCATGCGCCACCACGTCAGGTAGGTCAGCGGCGGCCGGCCGACGAGCGCGGTGAACCGCTTGGCGAACGGCGCGCGGGACAGGCCGGACGCCGAGGCCAGCTCCGCGACCGTCCACGGGTGGGCGGGGTCGCGGTGGATGTGGTGCAGCGCGGTGGCGGTGACGGGGTCGTTGAGCGCGGCGGCCCACCCCGTGGGGTGGTCGGAGGCGGCGAACCAGGTGCGCAGCAGGTAGAGCAGGAGCGTGTCGAGCAGGGCCGGGACGAGGGCGTCGGAGCCCAGGCGCGGGTGTTCGAGCTCGCCGGCGAGGAGCGTGACGGCGGCGCGCAGTTCCGGGCCGGACACGAGCACGGTGTCCGGCAGGTCCCGCAGCAACGGGTGGACGTCCCGCAACTCGTACGCGCCGCACACCGTGACCGCGGTCGGGTTCGCGGGCACGGGGTGGTCGGCGGCGAAGTCCGGGTCGTTCGGGTCGCACGCCTCGCCGGCCACCGGCGTGGTCGGGCTGGACGCGAGGGCGTGACCCCGGCCGTCGGGCAGGAACACGACGTCGCCCGCGCGCAGCCGCACCGGCTCGGCGTCCTCGCGCAGCAGCCAGCACGTCCCCTCCAGCACGACCTGGAACCCGGACGCTCCCGGCACCGGCGCGAACCGCTGACCCCACGGCTCCCGCCACGCCACCCGCGCGGCGACGGGCCGTCCGGTGCGCATCACCGCGATCACGTCGCTGAGCACGTCCATGAAGACGATTAGACATGAATCCGGGATCCACGAGCATGGATCGTCTCCCGGCGCGGGCCTACCGTCGACGTCGTGAAGAGCGCACGGATCCACGCCCACGGCGGCCCGCAGGTGATCGTCCTCGACGAGATCCCGATCCCCGATCCCGGTCCCGGCGAGGTGCTGGTGCGGGTGGCCGCGACCTCGTTCAACCCGACGGAGGTGGCGGTGCGGGCGGGCGTGTTCGACCTCCCCCTGCCGCACACGCTGGGCTGGGACGTGGCCGGCACGGTCGACGGCGAGCCGGTGGTCGGCTGGATCGACGGCGCGGCGGCCGACTACGCCGTCACGTCCCCCGAACGGCTGGTGCCCGCGCCGAGCGCCATCCCGCTCGCCGACGCCGCCGCCCTGCCGCTGGCCGGTCTGAGCGCGTGGCAGATGGTGTTCGAGCACGGCGGCGTGCGGGCGGGGCACCGGGTCCTGGTCAACGGCGCGGGCGGCGGCATCGGCGGGTTCGCGGTGCAGTTGGCCAAGCACGCGGGCGCGCACGTCACCGCCACCGCGTCACCGCGCAGCGCCGACGTCGTGCGGCGGCTCGGCGCGGACGAGGTCGTCGGCTACGGGCCGACGGGCCGGTTCGACGTCGTGCTCAACCTCGTTCCGGACGCCGCGGTGGCGCGGTTGGGGGGTGTCGTCGTCTCGGCGACCCTGAGCGACGCGCCCGACGCCCACTTCGTCACCCGGTTCGACGCGGCGCAGCTCGCCGACCTGGTCGCGCTGGTCGACCGGGGTGCCGTCGTGGTGGACGTGTCCGAGCGGCACGGCCTGGCCGACCTGCCGGAACTCCACCGCCGCGCCGAGGCGGGCGACCTCAGGGGCAAGGTCCTCGTGACACCCTGAGAGCGGGGGTCCGGGGGAAGTCAGGGTGCGTCCCCGATGCCCCCGCACCCCTCCCCGGCGCACTCTTGGGACATGACGAACGACGTGCTCGACCAAGCCACCGCCAAGGTCAAGAAGCTCCGCCGCAGCCGGACCGACAAGATGGTCGCGGGTGTGTGCGGCGGCGTCGCCAAGCTGCTGGGCGTGGACGCGGCGCTGGTCCGCATCCTGCTCGTCGCCGCCACCCTCTTCGGGTTCGGCGCCGGCGCCGTCCTCTACCTCGCCTGCTGGATCCTCATGCCCGAAGAGGACTGAGGGTCATCGGGGGAAGCCGGGCACGCCCGGCAACGCCTGCCACGGCCGGGGACCGTCGAGGGGGCGGTATTCGACGCCGAGCGCGTCGAGCCGCGGCAGGTGGTGCTCGGCCAGCCGGGTCAGGAACTCCGCCTCGTCACGCCCGGCGGGGCTCCACACGACCTCGGCGAACGCGCTCAACCGGGGGAAGGCGGCGTAGTCGAGCCGCCGCGGCGAGTCGAGGTGTTCGGTCCACAGGTTCGCCTGCGCCCCGAGCACCCGGTCCGCCGCCGCGGGCTCGTACCGGTAGACGTCCTCCAGGGTCGTGACGGTGCCGACGGGGATCGGCTCGTCGGGGTGGTCGGACTGCCGGTAGTCCAGGTAGAGGTGCCGTTCCGGGCACATCACCACGTCGTGGCCGCGGTCCAGCGCGGTCAGGCCGGGTTCCTCGCCGCGCCACGACGCCACGACCGTGCGGGTCGGCAGCGGCCCGACGCCGAGCACCTCGTCCCACCCGAACGGCCGCCGGCCGCGCCGGTGCAGGTGTTGGGCGACGCGGCGGACGAACCGGCCGTCGCCGCCCTCCGCCTCGTCACCGCCCAGCCCGATCACCTCGGACGGGAACACGTCCAGCAGCTCGTCGAACACCTGCCGGTAGAAGTCCACTGTGGACTCGTCGGCGCGCAGCACGTTCGGGTTGACGCCCCAGTCGGTCCACACCCCGCCGCCGGAGACGCCGAGCTCCGGGTAGGCCGCGATCGCCGCCTGGCTGTGCCCCGGCACGTCGATCTCGGGCACCACCGTGATCTGCCGCTGCGCCGCGTACGCGACGACTTCCCGCAGGTCGTCCTGGGTGTAGTAGCCGCCGTGGGGCTGCCCGGCCATACCACCGGCACGGCGGTCGCCGAACCGCGAGTCGGGCCGCCCCCCGCCGACCTCGTGCAGCCGGGGGAAGCGCCGCGACTCGAACCGCCAGCCCTGGTCGTCGGTCAGGTGCAGGTGCAGCACGTTCAGCTTGTGCACGGCCAGCAGGTCGACGTACCGCAGCAGGTCGTGCTTGGGCAGGAAGTGCCGCGCCACGTCCAGCATCACGCCCCGCCACGCGAACCGGGGGTGGTCCTCGACCTCGCACACCGGCAGCGCCACCGCACCCGGCGGCACCGCGCGGAACGCCGCCGGACCGCTGAGCTGCCGCAACGTCTGCCGCGCGTAGAACTCCCCCGCGTCGTCGGACGCCCGGACCCGCACGCCGTCCGCCGAGACCGACAGCCGGTACCCCTCGGCGGGCCCGGCCACCCGTTCGACCTGGAACGCGCCGTCGAACGGCACCTCGCCGTCGCCCCGGGTGAACGACACCGGGCGCGGCAGGATCACGACTTCACCGCCCCGGCCAGGCCCGCGACCAGCCGCCGCTGCACCAGGACGAAGAACACCAGCACCGGAATCGTCATCAGCGTCGATCCTGCCATGATCGCGCCCCAGTCGTTCTGGTCCGGCTTGACGAACACCTGCAACGCCAGCGGCAGCGTCTGGTTCTCCGCCGCCGAGATGATGAACGTCTTGGCGAACAGGAAGTCGTTCCACGCGTGGATGAACGACAGCACGCTCGTCGCCACCAGGCCCGGCGCCACCAGCGGGAACAGCACCTGCCACACGAACCGGAACCGGGACGCGCCGTCCAGCGTCGCCGCCTCCTCCAGCTCCACCGGCACGGCCGCGACGAACCCGCGCAGCATCCAGATCGCGAACGGCAGGCTGAACGCGAGGTGCACCAGCACCAGCGAGCCCAGGTGGTTCAGCCCGAACACCGGCGCCACGTCCCGCACCGACCGCATCAGGAAGAACAGCGGGATGGTCAGCGCCTCGACCGGCACCATCTGCACCACCAGCAGCATGATCAGCATCGTGGTGCGCCCGCGGAACCGGAACCGGGTCAGCGCGGTGGCCGCCAGGAACGACACCAGCAGGCTCAGCAGCACCACCGCGACCGCCACCACGACGCTGTTGAGCAGGTAGCGGCCGAAGTTCTGCACGGTCAACGCGCGCACGAAGCCGTCGAGCGTCGGCGCGAGCGTCCACGGCCGCGGCTCGGCCGAGATCACCTCCGCCTCGGGCTTGACCGCCGTCAGCGCCATCCAGTACAGCGGGAACGCCACCACGGCCGCGACCACCACCGCGACGCCTTCCGTGACGCCCCGCGACACCCGCCGGTTCACAGCTCCTCCCCGCCGCGGCGCAACGCCCGCAGGTAGCCGAGGGTGACGAGCAGCAGCAGTGCCGTCATCACCACGCCGATGCTCGCGCCGAGCCCGTACTCGGAGGCGGCGAACGCCTGCTGGTAGGCGTAGACGTTGAGCACCAGGTTGCGGCCCGCGATGCCGCCGCCGTTGGTCATGACGTAGATCTGGGTGAACACCTTGAAGTCCCAGATGATCGACTGGATCGTCACGACGACCAGCAGCGGTCTCAGCAGCGGCAGGATCACCCTGGTCGCCGTCGTGACCGTGCTCGCGCCGTCCAGCGCGGCGGCCTCCACCACCTCGCCCGGGATCGCCTTGATCCCCGCGTACAGGGTGACCATGACGAACGGGAACGAGCACCAGACCACCTGCGCCGCGACCAGCCCGAACGCCGTCCACCGGTCGTAGGTCCAGGACATCCCGGTGGTGCCCAGCACCTCGTTGACGAACCCGAGGTTGGCGTCGAACAGGAACAGCCAGATCGTGGACCCGGCCACCGCCGGCGTCGCCCACGCGCCCAGCGCGGCCAGGAACAACGTCATCCGCGCCCACGTGCGGACCCTGGTGGCCAGCACGGCCGACGCCGTGCCGACCAGCAGGGTCCCGGCCACGCAGACCGCCGCGAACCCGACCGTCTGCCCGAGCACGGCCCAGAACCGCGCGTCGGACAGCAGGGCGGTGTAGTTGCCCAGGCCCAGGAAGGTCAGCGGCGCGCCACCGCTGACCTGCTCCTGGCCGTAGTCGAACAGGGAGATCAGCACGAGCTGGTAGATCGGGTAGCCCATCAGCCCGACCAGCACCAGCAGCGCGGGGGCGAGGTAGGCGACCGCGCTGCGCCCGTCCCCCTTGACGGTCCGCGTCACGAGCCGAAGGCGGCGTTCATCTGCTCGGCGGCCTGCGCGGCGGCCTTGTCGAGGTCCTCACCGCCGGCGGCGACCTGCTGCAACAGGGTCGGCAGCACGGCCTGGGCGTCGATCTTGGCCCAGTTCGGCGTGACCGGCACGAACCGCGTGCCCGCGTCGAGCGTCCTGGTGAACGGCTCCAGCACCGGGTTGGCCTTGGTCACCTCGGCCTGCACGTCGCCGAACGTCGGCATGTTCCCCATGGCCTCGAACATCTTGCGCTGGTACTTCTTGCCGCCCAGGAGCTGCACGAACCTGGTCGCCAACGTCTTGCGCTCGCTGCCCTTCATCACCCCGAGCAGGTTGCCGCCCGCGAACGCCGGCGCGACCTCACCCGCCTTGACCCCCGGCAGCGGCACGACCACGTACTTGCCCGCGACCGCGGAGGCGTCGACCGACTTGCGGTTGAAGTCGCCGCCGACGACCATCGCCGCCTTGCCCGCGCGGAACGCCTCCACGCTGGCGTCGCCACCGTTGCCCGCGCACTGGGCGGGCGGGCAGATGTCGTCCGCGATCAGCTCGGTGTACTGGCGCAGGCCGGCCTTCGACTCGGCGCTGTCGATGGTGGCCACGTACCTGTCACCGTCCTTGCGGGCGATGTCACCGCCGTTGGCCCACACGAACGGCATCGCGCCGTAGGTGTACTTGCCGCCCGCCGAGATGCCGAGCAGGTCGGGCTTGGCGGCGCGGATCCGGCGGGCCAGCGGCGCGAGGTCGGCCAGCGTGGCCGGTGGCTGGAGGTTCAGCTCCTGGAAGACGTCGGTGCGGTAGTAGAGCGCGCGCACGCCGACGAACCAGGGCACGCCGTAGACTTTGCCGTCCACCTTGCCGGTGTCGAGCACGGCGGGCAGCAGGTCCTTCGCCTCGGGCCAGCCGCCGAGGTCGAGCTCGGCGAACCCGCCGCCCGCGACGTAGCCCGCCAGGTCGGTGTTGCCGAACTCGGCGACGTCGGGCGCGCTCCTCGGGTCGCTGAACGCGGCCTTGAACCGCTCGGCGCGGGACTGCACCTGGATGTACTGGACCTCGACGGTGACGCCCTGGTTCGCGTCCTGGAACTCCGAGATCGCCTCCTGCACCACCGCCTGCTTGGGCTCGTGGTCGACCTCGTCGAACAGCCAGACCCGGAGGTGGCCCGTCTGCTCGTCCGTGCCGGTGCCCGTGACGGGGCCGGACTGGACCGGGGTGCACCCGGCCAGCACGGCGACGCCGACGGCGGCTGCTGTCAGTGCGAACCGCATCCTCGCCACCTTTTCCTCGCCTGCGTTGCATATTGCGCAACAGCTATTTCAAGGGAAGCAACGGCGATGCTAATGTCCGGATCCGCAGCCGGTCTAGACCAGATTCGCCCAGGTCCGGACGGCGTCGGCGGAGACGGGGGCGTCCCACCCGCCGGGCCGGACCGCGCCGCCGACGTGGAACCCCGTGACGCCGACGGCTTTCAGCGCGGGCACGTGCTCGGCCTTGAGCCCGCCGCCGACCAGCAGCCGGACAGCCCCTTGGCGGGCGGCCAGCCGTTCCAGCACGGCGAAGCCGTCCGCGACGCCCCGCGCGCTGCCCGCCGCCAGCACCGTGTCGCAGCCCAGCCCCGCGACGACGGCCCACGCCGCCTCCGGGTCCGCCGAGTTGTCCAGCGCCCGGTGGAACGTCCACGCGCACCCGTCCAGCTCCGCGACCAGCGCCGCGCACGCCGCCTCGTCCACCCGCCCGTCGGCGTCGAGGAAGCCGAGCACGAACTCCGACGCGCCCCCCTCCCGCAGCGCCGCCGCGTCGCGCCGCAGCCCGTCCAGGTCGCCGGGCGCGAACCCCGGCGCGTCGCGCAGCATCACCCGGACCGGCAGGTCGGTCGCGGAGAGCACGTCCCGCAGCACGGCGACCGGTGGCGTCAGCCCGTCCGCGGCCATGTCGACGGTGAGTTCCAGCCGGTGCGCGCCGCCGGCCTGCGCGGCCTCGGCGTCGGTGGCGTCCAGTGCGATGACCTCAAGCATGGTCTAGACCATATCGTCCGGGTGTCGTCCGGCGTCCCGAGTGAACTGTTAACGCGGGTCCATGTATCTCGCGTAGAACTACTCACTCCTTAACTGATGACCGGTCCTCACCCCGACTGAGGAGGCCGCATGAACGCCGATCCGCCCGGCGTCGACGAACTGGATCCCGTGGAGCTGGAGCTCCGGTTCGCCGGCGACGAGGACCCGGTCGTCGAGCCGGGCCTGGACGAAGACCTGAACGGGCTGCCGCCCGTGACGCCGGAGGGCCACCACCAGACGCACGGCGTCCCGGTGGACGCCGGCAGCTGAAAGCCGCTGGGGGGAGGGGAGGTGACCGTCGGTCGGCTTCGAGGGGTGCCGATCGGGGGTCGCCTGCAGTGGGGGGACGGCGGTCCGCGGTGCGAGGGGGGCATCGCGGACCGCCACCGCGCCGGTGACGGCGGACGTGTGTGACGATCAGCTTCGACCGGGGGATGTCGAGAAGGAGGTGACGACGTGGGAGAACTGCGCACAGCCGGTGAGCGCCCACCGTGGGAGGGTCTCGACGGGACGGACCGGCACGCGGCTTGCGTCGTCGCCGCGCGCGATGGCGACCGCAGGGCGTTGGACGTGCTGGTCGCCGACCTGACACCGCTGGTGTGGCACGTCGCCCGGGGCCACGGGCTGGACCGCAGCACCGCCGAGGACGTAGTGCAGACGGTCTGGCTCGCGCTGCTGCGACACCTCGACCGCCTGGTCGAGCCGCGCGCGCTGGCCGGGTGGCTCGTCGTCGCGACGCGCCGCGAGGCCCAACGGACCTGGACACCGGCTCGCCGTGAAGCGGCGCTGAGCGACGAGCTGGCGGAACAACTGGAGAGCGAGCACGGCCTGCCCGAGGACGCCGCCCTGGTCACCGACCGGGACCACCGGCTGTGGCGGGCCTTCGGCCGTTTGTCGCAGAAGTGCCAGGAACTTCTGCGGCTCACCGTGCTCGCCGGCCGGGCGGAGTACCGCGCGGTCGCCGAAGCACTGTCCATGCCGCGCGGCAGCATCGGCCCCACCCGGGGTCGGTGCCTGACCATGTTGCGCGCACATCTCGACGCGGAAGGAGGATCGCGGTGAACGACATCGACCCGCGCGATGACCGCAGAGGCCAAGAGGACACCGCTGTCCTCACGGAACTGAACCGCCTGGTGTACGAGTTGGACGCGCCCCCGCCGGGGCTCGTCGAACGCATCCAGTTCGCGGTGGCACTGGAGAACCTGGACGTCGAGGTGGCCCGGTGGGAACGCGCCGGATCCTTCGCCGGGGTGCGCGGCGGCAGCCCCGGCACCATCACGTTCACCGTGGACAACCTGACGCTGATGGTGAACTTCACCTCCATCGGCGCGCGGCACCGCATCGACGGCTGGCTCGTGCCCGCCGGTGAGCACACCGTCGAGGTGAGGGTCGCCGAGCACGAGTCGAGCACCACCAAGGCCGACGACGGCGGCCGGTTCGTGCTGTCGGACGTGCCCGCGGGGACCACGCAGATCGTCGTGCACCTGGTGAACTCGCGGGGCGAACCCGGGCGGACGGTCGTGACGCCGACGATCATGCTGTGACGCGCGGGCCGGGGTGACTCGGCCGCGCACTCACGGAGAGCAACCCGTTCGGCTCACACAGAGCATCCGCTGGACGGCTTCTCGGACACGTTCTGTGTGCTGGCATTAAGGGTGTGCCCGTGCCTCGCGCTGCCCTCCCGGTCTCCCCCCGCACGTCGAGCGGTGTCGAGGTCGCGTCCGACCTGCACAAGAAGGCGTTCCGGGCGGCGTCACGCGGCCGGCCGGCGGAGGCCGTGACGCTCCTGCGCCGCGCGCTGCGCGCACTGCCCGTGACGTCGACCGGCGTCGAAGCCACCACCGTCCGCATCCGGATCCTGATCACGCTGTCCTACGGCGAGGCGGAGACGGACTCGGTCGAGGACGGCCTGGCCCGCCTGCGCACGGCGGCGGAGCTGATCGCCACCCTGCCCGAGGGCCCGGACGCGGTCGGCCTGCGCGCGATCGTGAAGGACCAGCAGGCCCTGATCCTGCACCGGGCCGGCCGGACCGCCGAGTCCATCGCCCTGTACGACGAGTCGGTGCGCCAGCTGGAGGCCGGGTGGGCGTCCGGGGCGGTCGGCGCGGCGAGCCTGGCGACGGCCCTGATGAACCGCGGCCTGACCCACATCGCGTTCGGCCTGCCGGAGGCCGCGGAGCGGGACGTGCGCCGCGCGATCGAGCTCGCCGAGTCCGAGGACCTGCCGCTGCTCAAGGCGAAGGCGTTGGGCAACCTGGGCGACATCGCCCACCTGACGGGTGACATCCCCCGTTCGCTGGCCTACCACGAGCAGGCCGAACGCGTGTTCCGCCTGCTCGCGCCGGACCTGGTGGCCCGCACGCAGATCGACCGGGCGCGCGTGATGCTGGCCGCCGGGTTGGCGCACGAGGCGGCCGGGCACCTGGACGAGGCGCTGGTCGTGCTGCGGCGCAGGCGGGTCGGGCAGGACTTGGCGGAAGCCGAACTGGCCCGCGCGGCCGCGGCGCTGCTGCAAGGCGACCCGGCCACCGCCCGCCACCTGGCCGACCAGGCCCAGCGCCGGTTCCGGCGACGGGGCAGCACGTCGTGGGCCGAGCTGGCCGCCCTGATGCGCCTGCGCGCCGAGTTCGCCACGGCCACCACCCCCGCCGCCCTCCCCTCCCCGGCGGTCTCTCCCCCTTCCTCAGGCGCGTTCGTGCCTTCCCAGGGAAGGTCCGGGGCGTCACCGACCGTCCCGTCACCGCGCGCGGCGACCCGGCTCAGCCCGTCCCGGGCGACCCGCCTCGCCGAGCGGCTGACCGCGGTGGGGCTGACCGACGAGGCCGCCGTCGCGAGGCTGCTCGCCGTGCGGATGGCGGTCCGGCGCGGCGACCTGGCGGCCGCGCGCACGGTGCTGGACCAGGTGCCGGCGCCGGGTCCCATCACCCCGATCGACCACCGGATGCTGCTGCGGCTGTGCCGTGCCGAGCTGGCCGTGGCCGGCGGCGAACCCGGGCCGGCGTTGCGCGAAGCCGAGGAGGGCTTGGCAGAGCTGGGCCGGGTCCGTGACCGGATGGGCGGCCTGGACCTGCTGTGCGGAACCGCCGTGCACGGCCGTGAGCTGGGCGAACTCGCCGTCGGGCTGGTGCTGGACCGCGACGGTGACGCGGAGGTGGCGTTCGACTGGCTGGAGCGGACGCGGGCGCAGGTGTACCGGTACGAACCGCTGCCGGCGATCGACGACCCGGTGCTGGCGCGGCGGGTGGCGCAGTCGCGGTCGTTGTCGCGGGCGGTGCAGCAGGCCCGGTTGGACGGTCGGCCGGTGGCGGAGCTGGAGGACCGGCTGGACGAGTTGCAGCGCGAGGTGGCGCGGCTCGGGTGGCACACGAGCGTGTGGGGCAGGCCGCGGCCGGTGCGCGGGGTGGCCGACCTGTGGCCCGCGCTGGGTGATCGCGCGATGGTGAGCTTCGTGACGCACGGTGACACGCTCTCGGCGGTCGTGCTGGTGGCGGGCGAGGCGGCGTTGGTGCGGCTGGGGCGTGCGGCGGGGGTGTTCGAGGCGGCGCGGGAGCTGCACGCCGACGTGGACGTGCTCGGGCCCGACCACCTGTCGCCGCTGGTGGCGGCGGCCGTGACGGCGTCGGCGGCACGGCGGGCGGAGCGGTTGGACGAGGCGCTGATCGGGCCGTTGGCCGGGCTGATCGGCACGCGTGAGCTGGTCGTCGTGCCGACCGGGGACCTGTACGGGGTGCCGTGGAACGCCCTGCCGTCGCTGCACGGACGCCCGATCGTGGTAGCTCCTTCGGGGACAGCGTGGCTGAACGCTCGTACGTCGCCTCGGAACCCGACCCGGCACGTGGTGCTGGTGGCCGGGCCGGACCTGCCGGAGGCGGTCGGCGAGGTGACCACCCTGCGCGGCACGTACCCCGACTCTGTGACGGCGGAAACGGTGAGTGACGTGCTGGCGTCGTTGGACGGTGCCCGGTTGGCGCACATCGCGGCGCACGGCGAGCACGTCGCCGACAACGCCCTGTTCTCGCGCCTGGAACTGGTCGACGGCCCGCTGTTCGCCCACGAGACCGCCCGCCTCCCCACCGCGCCCGAGCAGGTGATCCTGGCGGCGTGCTCGTTGGCGCTGAGTCACATCCGGCCGGGCGACGAGGCGCTGGGTTTCGCCGGCGCGCTGCTGGCCGGCGGGTCGCGCACGGTCGTCGCCGCGGTCAACCAGGTCGGCGACCGGGCCGCCGCGGTGACGATGGGGACGTTCCACAAATTGCTCGCGGACGGCAAACCGGCGTCCCACGCCCTGGCCGAAGCGACCGCCGCCGATCCTCTGCGTCGCCCATTCGTGTGTTTCGGAGCCTGAACTTTCCGCAACCGCGACCAAACACGTTCAGGCGAATTCGACCCCCGTCAGAAGGGCTCGACCACCGTCCCCGTCCCACTCACCGCAACCGTGTGCGTGGCGAATCCCGACTCGGTCCCGACGTGCAGCAGGAAACCGGCAGGCTCCGCCGAGAACCCGATCCTCTGGTCCGCGCGAAGGGTCAACGACGTCTGGCGGTACGTGCTCGGCGCGGTCGCCACCGTCGTTCCCGCGAAGGGCACGCTGACCACCCGGTGCACGTGGCCGGCCAGCACTCGTGCGACGTTCCCGTGACGGCCCAGCACCGCCCCCAGCGCCGCCCCGTCCTCCAACCGCATCCCGTCGAGGACCGGAATGCCGACCGCGACCGGCGGGTGGTGCAGGCAGACGAACGCCGGCACCTCCGGCCTCTGGCCGAGCACGTCGTCCAGCCAGGCCAACTGCTCCTCGCCAACCCGCCCGGCCGGCCCGTCCGGCCGCCACGAGTTCAAGGCGACAACCGTGAACCCCGGATGCGCGACCGCGTAGTGCGCCGACGTCCCGCCGCCGAGGAACGACGTCCCCCCGAACACCTCCAGCATCGCCGCCGGATCGTCGTGATTGCCCGTCACCAGGTGCAGGGGCAGCGGAAACGCCTCCACCAACTCCCGCAACTGCAGGTACGCGTCAACCCGCCCGAACTCCGTGAGGTCCCCGGTGATCACCACGCAATCGGGCCGTGGCTCCAACGCCAACACCCGCCCCAACGCCAACCTCAACGCCCCCGCCGCCTCCCCCGCCACCACATCGGTCCTCAAGTGCGGGTCGCTCAGGTGCGCGATGAGCACGTGCCCACTCCGTTCCTCAAGTCCAGCAATCGCCCCAGCCACTATTCACGCCGCCACCCAACGCACCAACCGTGGCGCCCCACACCCGACGTGTGCGTTGGCACACAACAACTCGCGCCCAGACCCCCGAAACACATCGGCTACAGCCGCCGCACGGCGGTCAATCCACCAGTTGCGCGGCGAGCATGCGCCAAGCGTCGCCGCGACACCACCGGCGGACAACGCCGGGCAACGGGCCAGCGCGGCGCGCCGCCGATCCACTCCGACACGCGCCCTGGCGTCAGCCGGCTCAGACCCACTTCCAGGCCGGCTACTCGCGTCGGCCGAGCCCCGGCAACGTCGCCGGACGCCGGCACAGTTGCGCCCGCAGCTGCGCCTTGGATGTCCCACCGGCTGGGCGGCTGGACCTGGCTGGGCGTCAGGAGCGGAGGCGCTGAGGCGCGGCGTGGACCGGCGGGCGCGACAGCAGGCGTCAGCGTGATTGCGGGTCCGGGCCCGCGTCGGGTGCCGCCGTGTCCGCGTGCAGCGCGTTCGGCTGCAGGGGCGTTCGGCTGCAGCGGCGTTCGAGTGCAGCAGGGGTCCACGTCAGGCGGTGCCAGCGCGGCGCGGTGCCAGCGCGGCGCGGTGCCAGCGCGGCGCGGTGCCAGCGCGGCGCGG
>JBFBCZ010000010.1:0-64393 GCA_040689555.1 Actinosynnema sp. NPDC051121
GCGACGTCGCAGGCGGCCACGGTGGTCCGCGCGCCCCGGCGTTCCAGGTCGGCGACGAGGTCGGCGACCCCGGGAGCCCGCGGGCCGCGCCTGCCCACGAGCAGCAGGTGCTCGGCGCCCCGGTCGGCCAGGTCACGGGCCACCGCCGCACCCAGCGCCCCGGTGCCGCCGGTGATCAGCGTCGTGCCGCCCGGGTGGAACTCCCCGGCCGGCAGGTCGGCGCGCACCAGCCGCCGCACGCGCGTGCCGGAGGCCCGGACCGCGTACTGGTCCTCCTGCCCCGGCGCGGTCAGCACCCGGCACACCCGGTCCAGCACGGTGCCGTCCACCGCCTCGGGCAGGTCGAGCAGGCCGCCCCACAGGTGCGGGGACTCCAGTTTCGCCACCCGGCTCAGGCCCCACACGGCCGCCTGCGCGGGCGAGTGCGGCGGGTCGACGGGGTCGGTGCCGACCGCTCCCGAGGTGAGCAGCCAGGTCGGCACGGCCGCGTCGAGGTCCTGCAACGCCTGGAACAGCGCCAGCGCACCGGAGCTCGGGGTGGTCCGCTCGTCCAGGGCCAGGAGCGACAGCACGGCCATGGCGGAGGCGAGGTGGGGGCGGAGCAGGTCGGCCAGGTCGGAGCGCCCGGCCCCGGCAGGCGCGGTGAGCACCACGGGGTCGACGCCGCCGCGGGCCAGTGCGACGGGCAGACCGCCGACGGCCGGGTGGTCCACGTCGTCCGGGACGACGACGACCCACCGGCCGGTGACGGTGGCGTCCGGATCGGGCCGATGCGCCCAACGCACCCGGTACACCAGGTCTTCCCGGGAGCGGGCAGCGGTCGGGGCGTCCTCGGGGTCGAGCCAGTGGTGGGTGCGCTGGAAGGCGTAGGTCGGCAGGTCAGCACGGCGCACGCGACCCGGGACGAGGGAGGACCAGTCCACCACTGCGCCCGACACGTGCACCGCGGCCAGCGCGGACACCGCCGCGGTCACCTCGTCGTGGCCGGACCGCAGTGCGGGCGCGCACGGCAGGTCGTCCACCAGCCCGGTGAGGACGGCATCGGGGCCGATCTCCACGCACCGCACCACACCCCGGTCCGGCAACTTCGCCACGGCGTCCGCGAACCGGACCGTCTGCCGCACGTTGCGCACCCAGTACTCCGGATCCGCGACCGAACCATCATCCACAGTGGACACCAACGTGATCTCAGGCTCGGCGAACGACACCGACGACACCACGGCCCGGAAGTCATCCAACATCGCGTCCATGCGCGCCGAGTGGAACGCATGACTCACCGACAGCCGCTTGCTCCGCCGACCCTCCGCCAACGCCAGCACCGACTCTTCATCACCCGACAACACGATCGAACGAGGACCGTTCACCGCCGCCAACGACACACCCTCGGACAGCGTGACCTCGTCCTCGGCCGCCTCGACAGCCACCATCGCACCGCCGCGAGGCAACGCCTGCATCAACGCACCACGCGCCACCACCACACGGCACGCGTCCTCCAACGACAACACACCCGCGATGTGCGCGGCAGCGATCTCGCCCACCGAATGGCCGACCACGACATCCGGCGTCACGCCCCAGGAAGCGAACAACCGCGACAACGCCACCTCAACCGCGAACAACCCCGGCTGGGCAAACCCCGTCTCATCGATCCGCGCATCATCCGAGGACAGGACCTCCCGCACCTCGGCCGGGAAGTGCGACAACACCTCGTCCCACGCCTCAGCGAACACCGGGAACGACGCAGCCAACCCACGACCCATCCCCACCCGCTGCGAACCCTGACCCGTGAACAAGAACGCCGTCCCACCACGGGTCGCCACACCATGACGACCGCCGCTCACCGCGGTCACGCCGTCGAGCAGTTCGTCGAGCGTCGTCCCGACCACGACGGCCCGGTGGTCCAGCGTGGCGCGGGCGAACAGCGACCGGGCCACGGCGTGCGGGTCCGCCGACGAGTCGAGCGCGGACCGCAGGCGTGCCGCCTGCGCCTTCACCGCGGCCTCGCTGTGCCCGCTCAACGGCCACACCACGAGCCGGTCCGGCCCCGGGTCGGGGTCGGCGGGAACCTCGGCGGCGTGTTCCAGGACGAGGTGCGCGTTGGTGCCGCTGATGCCGAACGACGACACCGCCGCCCGGCGCGGCCGGTCCAGCTCCGGCCACGGCCGCGCGTCGGTGAGCAGGGCCACCCTGCCCGCGTCCCAGTCGACGTGCGGGGTGGGCGCGTCGACGTGCAGCGTCCTGGGCAGCACGCCGTGCCGCATCGCCTGCACGACCTTGATCACGCCGAGCACGCCCGCGGCGGCCTGGGCGTGGCCGATGTTGGACTTCAGCGAGCCCAACGCCAGCGCCCGGTCGGCGGGCCGGTCCGCGCCGTAGGTCGCCATGATCGCCTGCGCCTCGACCGGGTCGCCGAGCCTGGTCCCGGTGCCGTGCGCCTCGACCACGTCCACATCGGACGGTGCCAGGCCCGCGTCGGCGAGGGCCGCCCGGATCACCCGCTGCTGGGCCAGGCCGCTCGGCGCGGTGAGGCCGTTGGAGGCGCCGTCCTGGTTGACCGCGCTGCCGCGGATCACCGCGAGCACCGGGTCACCGTCGCGGCGCGCGTCGGACAGCCTGCGCAGCACCAGCAGTCCCGCGCCCTCCGCCCAGCCGGTGCCGTCGGCGGCGGAGGCGAAGGCCTTGCAGCGACCGTCCGGTGCCAGCCCGCCCTGCCGGGCGAACTCCGCGAACATGCCGGGCGCGCCCATCACCGTCACGCCGCCGGCCAGCGCGGTGTCGGTCTCGCCCGCGCGCAGCGACCGGCACGCCAGGTGCAGCGCGACCAGGGACGACGAGCACGCCGTGTCGACGGTGATGGCCGGGCCGTCCAGGCCGAACTGGTAGGCGATGCGCCCGGAGGCGACGCTGGTGGTGGTGCCGGTCAGCACGTAGCCGGCGGCGTCGTCGCCCGCGCGGTGCATGCGCGGTCCGTACTCCTGCGGGATCGCGCCGATGAACACGCCGGTGCCGCGGCCGGGCAGGTCGGCCGGGTCGATGCCGGCGCGCTCGAAGGCCTCCCAGGCCAGTTCCAGCAGGATCCGCTGCTGAGGGTCCATCGCGGCGGCCTCGCGCGGCGAGATGCCGAACAGCTCGGGGTCGAACGCGGCGGCTTCGTGCAGGAACCCGCCGCGCAGGGCGGCGGTTCCGCCGGGCAGCGCCCGTTCCCACCCGCGGTCGGTCGGCGGGCCGGAGACGGCGTCCACCCCGGCCGCCACGAGGTCCCACAGCTCCTCCGGCGACGACACGCCACCGGGAGCGCGGCAGGCCATGGCGACGACGGCGATCGGCTCGTCCAGCCGGCGCGGCTGCGCGCGGACCGGCTCGGGCGCGGCGCCACCGGCCCACCACGCGGACAACGCGTCCGGCGTGGGGTGGTCGAACAGCACGGGACCCGGCACGGCGCGACCGGAGCCGTCGGCGAGCCTGCCCCGCAGCTCCTCCAGCATCACCGAGTCGAAGCCCAGGTCGCGGAACGTTCGGGTGGCGTCGACGTCGGCCGGGCTCTCGTGCCCCAGCACGGCCGCGGTGTGCGCCAGCACGAAGTCCGACCCGTTGCCCGCGCGAGCGGTCCGCGCGCGAGGTGGCGGCGGGGTGGGGGCGGCGGTCGTGACCGGCGCGACGCCACCGAGCCAGTGGTGCGTCCGCTGGAACGGGTAGGTGGGCAGGTCCACGCGGGCACCGCCGGGGACGACGTCCGTCCACTTCGGAGTGACGCCGCGCACCACGGCCTCGCCGAGCGACAGCAGCATCCGGTCCAGCCCGCCGTCGTCGCGCCGCAACGAGCCGACCGCAACGACATCGGCCCGTTCGCGCACCGCCATGCTCAGGATCGGGTGCGGGGAGCACTCCACGAACACGCCGAACCCGTCAGCCACCAGGCTCTGCACCGCGTCCGCGAACCCGACCGTCGAACGCAGGTTCCGGAACCAGTAACCGGCATCCAGCGCCGACCCGTCCTCCACCAGCCCGGTCAGCGTCGAGTACAACGGGACAACGCCCACGCGAGGCGCGATCGGGGCCAACACCCCGGCCAGCTCCTCGCGCAACTCCTCCACCTGGGCCGAGTGCGACGCGTAATCCACCGCGACCCGCTTCGCCCGCACACCCTCCGCGTCACAAGCCGCGACCAGCTCGTCCAGCGCGCCCGGCTCGCCCGAGACGACAACGGCAGACGGGCCGTTCACCGCCGCCACCGAGATCCGCTCACCGAACGACGCGATCCGCGCACGCACATCCGCCTCAGGGGCAGCGACCGACACCATGCCGCCGCGACCCGCCAACCGCCGCAACACCTGCGACCGCAACGCCACCACCCGCGCCGCATCCTCCAACGACAACGCACCCGACACACACGCCGCCGCGATCTCACCCTGAGAGTGGCCCACCACCGCAGCAGGCTCGATCCCCCACGAACGCCACAACGCAGCCAACGACACCATCACCGCGAACAACACCGGCTGAACCACATCCACCCGGTCCAGCGACACCCGACCGTGCAACGCGTCGTCCAACGACCAGTCGCAGAACGGCTCCAAAGCACCGGCGCAGTCGGCCAACCGGGCGGCGAACACCGGCGACTGCTCCGCCAGCTCCAACGCCATCCCGACCCACTGCGAACCCTGACCCGGGAACACGAACACCACCCGACCCGGATCGGCGGCGCGGCCGAGCACGACCGAGGGCGACGGTCGGTCCTCCGCGAGCGCGGTGAGGCCGCGGACCGCCGCGTCACGGTCGGCGGCCAGGACGACGGCGCGCTGCTCGAAAGCCGCGCGGCCGGTCGCCAGGGTGGTGGCCACGGCGGGCAGCGGCACGGCTTCGGAGGCCAGGTGCGCGCTCAACCGGGCAGCGCTCTCGCGCAGCGCTTCGGCGGACCGGGCGCTCAGCAGCAGGGGCACCGGTCCCGGGGAGTCGACGTCCGGTGCCGGGGTTGCGGCCGGAGCGCCGCGCACGACCACGTGGCAGTTGGTGCCGCCGATGCCGAACGACGACACGCCCGCCGTGCGGACGCCCGGCAGCGGCTCCAACTCGGTGACGACCCGCAGGCCCAGGGCGTCGAGGTCGATGTCGGGGTTGGGGGTCTCGAAGTGCAGCGACGGCGGCAGCTCGCCGTGGTGCACCGCCAGGATCGCCTTGAGCACGCCCGCCGCGCCGGCCGCGCCCTCCAGGTGCCCGATGTTGGTCTTCACCGAGCCGACGGCCAGCGGACCGAAGCCCGCGAACACCGCGCCCAGGGCCTTCGCCTCCACCGGGTCGCCCGCGCGGGTGCCGGTGCCGTGCAGCTCCACGTAGTCGACGTCGGCGGCGGTGACGCCCGCGTCGACGTGGGCGAGGCGGATCACGTCCCGCTGCGCGTCGGCGCGCGGCACGGTCAAGCCCTCGCCGCCGCCGTCGTGGTTCACCGCGCCGCCCGCGAGCACCGCGTAGACCCGGTCGCCGTCGGCCAGCGCGTCGGCCAGCCTGCGCAGCACCAGGACCACTCCGCCCTCGCCGCGCACGTACCCGTCCGCGCGGGCGTCGAAGGTGTGGCAGCGGCCGGTCGGGGACAGCGCGCCGAACTCGGCGAGCACCGCGCTGCCGACCGGGGTCAGGTTCAGGTTCACGCCACCGGTGAGCACGGTGTCGGCCTCGCCGCGGCGCAGCAGCCGGCAGGCGTGGTGCACCGCGACCAACGAACTGGCCTGCGCCGCGTCCACGGTCAGGCTGGGCCCGGTCAGGCCGAGGGCGTGCGAGACGCGGTTGGCCAGCATCGCCCTGGCCAGGCCGGTGAGGGTGTGCGAGGTGGCGGCGGCGCGGGTGAGGGTGGCGTAGTCGTCTGCCATCGCGCCGATGACGACCCCGGTGCCGCGGCCGGCCGCGGCGTCGGGCGTCGTGCCCGCGTCCTCCAGCGCCTCCCAGGCCAGTTCCAGCACCAGCCGCTGCTGCGGGTCCACGACGGCGGCCTCGCGCGGGGAGATGCCGAAGAACGCCGCGTCGAACCCCGTGACGTCGTCGAGGAACCCGCCGCGGCGGATCCCGGTCGGGTAGCGGCCCAGGACCTCGTCGGCGTCGGGCCAGCGGCCGGGTGGCACGGTGTCGACCGCGTCGCGCCCGGCGCGCAGCAGGTCCCAGAAGGCGCGCGGGTTCGACGCGCCCGGCAAGCGGCAGGCCAGGCCGACGACGGCCACGGCGGACTCGTGCTCGGCACCGGTCGGTGCGACGGCGGGCCGGCTCGTCACACGATCACCCGCCCCTCGGCTGTCGCGATGTCCCCGTTCCGCGCGGGCGTACTCCGAATTCCGCCCGGATCACACCGGTTGGCCTGTCCGACGTGGTGCGGGGTCGACTGAAGCTACAATCGGGCGGCGATCCGGCCACACCCCTAATCGCCCCTAACCCCGGTGCCGACACACCATTCCCGCACCCGGGAACCCCGGATGTCGCGGTCGGTGCGGCAACGTCGGGGCGAGGCGGTGTTAGCGTGTCGGGAAATCGTCGGAACCGGCGTCACGACGCCTTCGTGAAGCGGGGTCAACCGCTGTGCGCAGTCATGTCGCTTTTCTCAACCTGCCCGCGCACGGGCACGTGAGGCCGACGCTCCCGCTGGTCTCCGAGCTGGTCGCCCGCGGGCACCGGGTGACCTACGCGGTGGGCGAGGAGTACGCCGAGGTCGTGGCCGGCGCGGGCGCCGAACCGGTGCCGTACCGCTCGCCCCTGGCGGGGCGTCCCACGCCCACCGAGATGACGCCGGACGTCATCGCCGAGGTGCCCCTGACCTACCTGCGGGAGAACATCGCCGCGATGGAGGTCTGCCCGGCGGTGCTGGAGCGCGACCGGCCGGACCTGGTGCTCTACGACACCACGATGTTCGCGGCGGGCCGCATCCTCAGCCGGAGCCTGGGCGTGCCGGCCATCCGCACGTTCCCGACGTTCGCGCAGCACGAGCGGTTCTCGGTGGACCAGCTCGCCGGGCCGCGCTACGGCGTGGACCCGCGCCACCCGAAGTTCACCGAGTTCTTCCTGCGCCTGGTGCAGTTGCTGGCCGACCACGGCATGGCGGGTGCCGACGTGGGCGCGTTCCTGGGTGAGGTCGAGCCGCGCAACCTGGTCTTCCTGCCCCGGCGCGCGCAGCTCGCGGAGGAGACGTTCGACGACCGGTTCGAGTTCGTCGGCCCCTGCCTCGACCCGGAGGCCGAGCGGGGCGGGTTCGAGGCGCCGCCGGGCGACGGACCGCTGGTGCTGATCTCGCTCGGCTCGGCGTTCAACGACCGGCCGGACTTCTTCCGCGACTGCGCCGCGGCCTTCGCCGGTCAGCCGGAGCGGGTGCTGCTGGCGCTCGGGAAGTCCGGTGTCGCCGCGTCGTTGGGGCCGTTGCCGCCCAACGTGGTGGCGCACCCGTGGCTGCCGCTGCACGCGGTGCTGAAGCAGACGTCGGTGTGCGTGACGCACGGCGGTTTCGGCACGTCGCTGATGGCCCTGCATCACCGGACGCCGTTGCTGTGCGTGCCGCAGCACGTGGAGAACGACTTCGTCGCGGAACGGCTCGGCGAACTGGGCGTGGCGCACGCGCTGAAGCCCGCCGACGTGACCCCGGAGTCGTTGCGCACGGCGATCCGCCGGGTGCTGGCCGACGACTCCCAGCGGGAGCGGGTGGCGCGGTTCAGTGACGAGATGGCCACCGGTGGCGGCGTGGCGCGGGCCGCGGACGTGGTCGAGGAGAGCCTGCGGGCGCAGGGCTGACGGGACGCCCCCGGGTCGTCCCGACCCCGGACGCGCGGCGGCCCGAGGACCCCGGCGGAAAGGTCCTCGGGCCGCCGTCTCACGTGACTAGGGACGCGACTTCGGCTTGACCAGGAAGAACAAGAAGAACAGGAAGAAGAATGCGAACGCGAAGAACCAGGCGTTCGTGAATCCGAGCAGGGCGAGCAGGCCGAGTAGACCGAGCAGACCGAGGTAACGTTCGTTCACCGCGAAACCTTCCATAGTGGTCCGATGCGCGCCGGACGTTAGCACTGCAATTACCGTCGCCACACCGCCGGTTCAGTCCAGCGCGCGATTGCGGAAGCCCTTCACCCCGAGTGCGCCGAACACGACCAGCCCGACCGCCATCACGGACAACGAGACCCACAGGGGTATCGACCTGACCTGGTCGCCGAGCACCACCGCGCGCAGCGCCTCGCTGATGTAGGTGAGGGGGTTGAGGGCGCAGACCACCTGGAACCAGGGCAGCTTCTCCAGCGCCAGCCACGTGAACTGCGTGGCGCCGGTGAACATCAGCGGCGTCAGGATCACCGCGAACATGATCTCGATGCGGTGGGGCGGGACGAACGTGCCCATGGTCATGCCCAGGGCGGCGCCCAGCAGGGTGCCCAGCAGGAGCACGCCGACGACGCCGGGGGTCATGGCCCACGGCCAGTCCACGTTGTCCAGGAGCAGGATCCCGCACGGGATCATCAGCAGGCCGGAGATCATGCCGCGCATCGCGCCGAAGGCCATCTTCTCGATCGCCACCAGCCAGGTCGGCAGCGGCGCCAGCAGCCGGTCCTCGATCTCGCGGGTGTAGGAGAAGTCCAGGACCAGCGGCAGCGCCGTGTTCTGCAGCGCGCCGACGAACCCGGCGAGCCCGATCACGCCGGGCAGCAGCACCTTCTCGAACTCGCCGCCCACGTAACCGAGGTCGCCCAGGACCTTGCCCAGGATGAACAGGGTGAACAGGGGCTGCAGGACCACCTGCGCCAGGAAGGAGGGCAGTTCGCGGCCGGTGACGAAGACGTCCCGCCCCAGCACCGCCAGGAACGCGCGCCGGGAGTCGCCCGCGGTGTGCGGCCCGAGGGTCCGCTCGACCGCGGTCCCCGCGTCGGTGGTGGTCATCGCATCTCCCGGCCGGTCAGGTGGATGAAGACGTCCTCGAGGCTCGGCGTGCCGATGGACAGGTCGCTGACCCGGCAGCCGAGGTCGCCCAGGACCTTGAGGGTGGACGGCAGCACGACGTCGGAGTCGGCCGCCGCGTAGAGGCGGAACTGCTCGGTGCCCTCCCGCTCGCCCAGCGACTCGACGCGCTCCACGTCGTTGACGCCCTCCAGGGCGGCGGAGACGTCCTCGACGCTCGCGTCGTCCAGGCGCACCGCCACGGTGATCGTGGTGCTGCCGGGCAGCGTCCTGGTCAGCGCCGCCGCGGTGTCCAGCGCTATGAGCTTGCCGTGGTCGATGATGCCGATGCGGTCGCACAGCTTCTCGGCCTCGTCCATGTCGTGCGTGGTGAGCACGACGGTGACGCCGTCGGCGCGCAGTTCCGCGATCCGGTCGTGCACGAACAGCCGCGACTGGGGGTCCAGGCCGCTGGAGGGCTCGTCGAGGAAGAGCACGGTGGGCCGGTGCATCAGGGCGCGGGCGATCATCACCCGCTGCGCCTGCCCGCCGGACATGAAGTCCACCCGCGAGTTCGCCTGCTCGGTCAGGCCCATCCGCTCCAGCACCCGGTCGGCGTCGGCGACGCGGCGGGCGCGGGGAACGCCGTGGTAGGCGGCGTGGAACAGCAGGTTCTGCCGCACGGTCACCCCCCGGTCCAGGTTGTTGCGCTGGGACACCACGGCGAGCGCCTTGCGGGCCCGCGCCGGTTCGCGGACCACGTCCACGCCGCCGACGCGGGCGGACCCGCCGGTCGGCATGATCCGGGTGGTGAGCACCCCGATCGTGGTGGACTTGCCCGCCCCGTTGGGCCCGAGGAGGCCGAAGACCTCGCCGGCCTCCACCGTGAAGCTCAGCCCGTCGACCGCGGCCACCGGTGAGTTCGCGTAGGTCTTCCGCAGGTCGTCGACCGCCACCGCTTCAGTCACGCGGCACAACGTATGGCGGTACCCGAGGGCGCAAAAGCCCGTCACCTCGGGATTAGGAGCCGGACCGCAGAGTTAGGGGGGAGCCCCGGCCACCGGGGTAGGGGTCGCAAGGGGTCACGTGCGCGGAACGGGCATCGGACACACTGGACGGGTACGGGCGTGGGGAGGACGGCATGGTCGAGCGGTACGCGCGGGCGCCGCTGCGGGGGTTCGCGCTGGCCGCGCTGGCGGTGCTGGGCCCGCCGACGCTGCTGGTCGCGTTCGCGGGCACGCTGTCGGGCCTGCTCTCGGCCGCCGTGCTCGCGCGGCGGCCGGTCGAGCTGACCCGGTCGCTGGCGGGCCGGTGGTGCGGGGTGGACATCCCCTCGCCGTACCAGCCGCGGCCCGCGCCGCCGCAGGCCGACGCGCTGGGCTACTACCGGCTGGGCGACCAGCTCTACCGCTCCCCCGCGCTGCCCCGGTTCCAGCGGACGCTGAACTGGCTGGTGCAGGACCCGGCGACGCGCCGGGACGCGCTGTGGCTGCTGGTGTCCCCGCTGGTGGCCGCGGTGACCGCGCTGGTGCCGGGCGCGCTGCTCGTGGCTGGCGCGGTGCTGGCGCTGGCCGCGCCCGCGTGGCCGGGCGTGCCGCTGGCGGTGGCGGCGGTCGTCGCGGGGTTCGCCGTCGGGCCCGGGGCCGTGCGCCTGCACGGCCGGTGCGCCGAGCTGCTGCTGGGACCGATCCGGTCGCACCCCGGCCGGCGCGGCGCGTGGACGCGGCTGCGCGGACGCCTGGTGGCGCTGGCCGAGCTGGCGCTGGGCGTCCTCCTGGCCGTGCCGGACCTGCTGCTGGCCCTGCTCGTGGTGCTGTGCCTGGTGCCGGGGGCCGGGTGGCCGCTGCCGGCCGCGCAGCGGGTCGTGCGTCCCTACCTCGCCTGGCGTCGCGGGATGCTGGCGCGCCGGGCGGGCCGGGAGATCCCGGAGCCCTACCTGCCGCCGCCCGAGCCGCCGGAGCCGCGTCGCGACGGCCTGTACCTGGTGGGGCGCACGCTGGTCCGCTCGCCGCGCCCGGTCGTGCGGCTGCTCCGGTACCGGTGGGTGCTGCGCGACAAGGCCACCTGGCGGGACCTGCTGTGGCTCGCCGCGCAACCGGTCGCGAACCTGCCCGGGGCGGTGGTCGTCGCCGCGACCTGCTGCGCGGCGGCGGCGCTGGTGTGGCCGTGGGTGTGGTGGGTGCCCACCCGGTCCTGGCTGGACTACGACCCCGCGTTCGGCTGGCGGGCGGTGACCGGGGTGACCGGGTGGCCGACCGGCGCGCCACCGCTGACGGGCCTGGTGGTCGGCGTGCTGGTGACCGCGGGCGGCGTCCTCGTCGCGCCGTGGCTGCTGCGGTGGCACCTCCGCCTGGGGGTGGCGCTGCTGGCGCCGACCGAGGCGGCGCTGCTGGCCCGCCGCGTGCGGGAGCTGGCCGACGCGCGCACCGACGCCAACCAGGTCCAGGTGGCCGAGCTGCGCCGCATCGAGCAGGACCTGCACGACGGCGTGCAGGCCGGGTTGGTCGCCATCGGGATGCAGCTCGACGCGGTCGAGCACCTGGTCGACCGCGACCCCGCGCAGGCCAAGGAGATGATCGCCAAGGCCAGGCAGGGCCTGGCGGGCACGCTGGTGGAGCTGCGCGCGGTGATCCGCGACATCCACCCGCCGGTCCTGGCCGAGCGCGGTCTGGGTGACGCCGTGCGCGCTTTGGCGCTCGACTCGCCGCTGGACGTCACCACCGAGGTCGAGCTGCCCGGCCGGGCCGAGGCCGCGGTCGAGTCGGCCGTCTACTTCGCGCTGCGCGAGCTGCTCACCAACGTGGCCAAGCACTCCGGGGCGCGGCGGGCGTGGTTGCGGCTGTGGTTCCGGGACGGCGCGATACACGCCGAGGTGGGTGACAACGGGGTCGGCGGCGCCGAACCCGGCGCGGGCAGCGGGTTGCGGGGGTTGCGGCGCAGGCTCGCCGCGTTCGACGGCGCCCTCGCGGTCGACAGCCCCGCGGGCGGACCGACCGTCGTGGCGCTGCGGGTGCCGTGCGAGAGCTGGCGGCAGGAGTGATCGCGCTAGGCTGGGCGCACCGGACCCCTTCGTCACCGGAGTGCCAGTGCGCGTCGTGATCGCCGAGGACCTGCACCTGCTGCGCGAGGGCCTCACGCACATGTTGACCGCGCGCGGCATCGAGGTGGTCGCGGCGGTGCAGACCGGCGTCGAGCTGCTGGAGTCGCTGCGCGAGCACCGTCCGGACGTCGCGATCGTGGACGTCCGGCTGCCGCCGACGTTCACCGACGAGGGCCTGCGCGCGGCGCTCGCGGCCCGCCGGGAGACCCCCGGCTTCCCCGTCCTGGTGCTCTCCCAGCACGTCGAGCAGCTCTACGCGCGGGAGCTGCTGGCCGACGCCGCGGGCGCGATCGGCTACCTGCTCAAGGACCGGGTGCTCGGCGGCGACCAGTTCATCGACGCGGTGCGGCAGGTCGCGGGTGGGGGCACGGCGCTGGACCCGGAGGTGATCTCCACGCTGCTCAGCAGCGGCAGCAGGCAGGAGCCGCTGGACCGGCTGACCCCGCGCGAGCGGGAGGTCGTGCAGCTGATGACCGAGGGCCGGTCGAACGCGGCCATCGCGCAGCGGCTGCACCTCAGCGAGGGCGCCATCAGCAAGCACACCACCAGCATCTTCGCCAAGTTCGGGATCACCGACTCGCCGGACGACAACCGCCGCGTCCTGGCCGTGCTGGCCTACCTCGACGGCCGATCCTGAGTGGACGCGCCGCGCCCATCGCCACCCCGTCGGCCCCACCCCTAGCAGGGACCCTTAATCTTCTCGAAACCTCGGCGCGCGGAACGCGCGTCCGGTCACCCGATCGCCGGTAGGGGTTGCCGTCCGTCCCGTGTGGTCGAGACCTTGACCACGTCAGCAGAACCAGGGCCGTCCAACCGGTCCCGCGTCGCTCGTCGTCCTCCGCCGTCCGCGACACCGACGCCGCGGAGAGGAGTGTGGAAGAGCATGGGTGCAGGACGGGGGGAGGACTCGTGGACCACGCACTTGCGCAAGTCCGAGGACGCTTGCGCACGACTGCTGTGCTTCGCCCCCGCCGGGGCGACCGCGATGTTCTTCTCCCACATAGCGCGGGCCATGCCCAGGTCCTTATCGGTCGACGCCGTGCAGTACGCGGGCAGGCAGGACCGCAGGCGGGAACCGCCCGTGCTCACGATCACCGAACTGGCCGACAGCGTGGTCTCGAGCCTGCCCACCGGCTCGGCGACGCCGCTGGTGCTGTTCGGTCACGGCATGGGCGCGCTGGTGGCGTTCGAGACGGCCGTGCGGCTGAGGCGCCGCGGCGCCGAGCCGCTGGCGCTGGTCGCCTCCGGCACGCCCGCGCCGTCGCTGCCCCGTCCCGCCGAACCGAACCACGTGCTGTTCCACGACGCCACCGACGTCTCCCAGGCCGCGCGGGACGGTGACGACACCGCCTTCCGGACCTACCGGTGGGACAACCGCGAGAAGCTCGCCTGCCACGTGCTGGCGATGGTGGGCGGCCACGACCCCAGCGCTCCGGTCGAGGACGTGCTGCGGTGGGGGGAGGTCACGTCGGGGTCGTTCGAGTTGCAGGTCTTCTCCGGTGACCACTTCTACCTGAGGGTGTTCGTGTCCACAGTGGCGAACGCGGTGTCGGAGCGGGTGATCGCGCTGTGCGAGGGCAGGTACGACTGAAGCGGGGTGGCGCGGCGCGGACCAGCGGTCGCTAGGGGTTGTCCCGCCCCGGCGCCCGCTGGGATGGTCGTGCCATGACCGCGACCTCCGACACCACCGACCTGTGGCTGCGCAGGTTCCACCCCTCGCCGCAGGCGGCGCACCGACTCCTGTGCCTGCCGCACGCGGGCGGGTCGGCGAGCTACTTCTTCCCGGTGTCGCGGGCGTTGGCCCCGCACGTCGAGGTCCTGGCCGTGCAGTACCCCGGCCGCCAGGACCGGCGGCACGAGCCGTGCGTCGACTCGGTGCACGAACTGGCCGACCTGCTCGTGGACGTCGCGTTGCGGTGGGCCGACCGCCCGTTGTCGCTGTTCGGGCACAGCATGGGCGCCTCGGTGGCGTTCGAGTTGGCGCTGCGCCTGGAGGAGCGCGGAGTCCGGCCGGCCGGCCTGTTCGCCTCCGGGCGCCGGGCGCCGTCCGCGCACCGCGACGAGCGCGTGCACGAGCGCGACGACGAAGGGCTGCTCGCGGAGGTGAAGCGTCTCGACGGCACCGAGTCCCAGCTCTTGGAGGACGACGAGATCCTGCGCATGGTGCTGCCCGCGATCCGGGCCGACTACCGCGCGGCGGAGCTGTACCGGTACCGGCCGGGCCCGAAGCTGCGGACCCCGGTGGTCGCGCTGGTCGGCGACGCCGACCCGAAGGTCGACCTGGCCGAGGCGCGCCGCTGGGAGGAGCACACGGACGGCCCGTTCGAGCTGGAGGTGTTCCCCGGCGGGCACTTCTACCTCAACCAGCACGCGCCCGCCGTGATCGGGCGGATCGCCCGGCACGCGGGCGCGCCCGCCCGGCCCTGAGGTACGCCACCGGCACCGGTCGTCGGGCGGCGGCCCCACCACCCCGGCCGCTGCCGAGCGGCTGTAGATCGGGTCGAGCGGCAACAGCAGCGACCTCGGGCTCGGCCCGGCCGGCGGTGCGCCGGCCGGGCCGCCCGCGTCCTCAGCCGAGGGGCCAGTGCTTCTCCGCCGACGACAGCACCTCGCGCGGCAGGCTGGCGGGCAGCTCGGCGCGCTTGGTCACGTTGAGCTTGCGGTAGACCCTGGTCAGGTGCTGCTCGACGGTGCTCACCGTGATGTGCAGCTTCTCGCTGATCTCGCGGTTGGTGTGCCCCAGGCCCGCCAGCGCCGCGACCCGGCGCTCGGCCTCGCTCAGCGCGTCCAGGCCGTCCTGGTCGCCGGACCCGGCGTCCCGCGTCTCCGCGACCTCGTCGCCACGGCCGATCGACAACTCCCGGCTCAGCGGCTCCGCCCGGCACGCCTTGGCCATCTGACCGGCCCGGCGGGCCATGGCCCGCGCCTGCTCCCAGTCGCCCTCCGCCTTGTGCGCCCGGCTGAGGTCCAGCAGCGAGTGCGCCAGCTCGAAGCGGTCGCGGGCGACGCGCAGCAGCTCCACCGACTCCTTCAACATCCGCGTGCGGCGCTCCTGCGGCGCGGTCGAAGCCAGCACGCGCAGCGCGATGCCGCGGGTGCGCGGGCCGTCCGCTCCGCGCAGGCCGAGGTGCTCGACGACCAGCGCCCGCGCGCCCTGCCGGTCGCCCAGCAGCAGGTGCACCTTCGCCGCGCCGATCCGCCACGGCACGAGGCTGGGCAGGTCCATCCGCCACTCGCGCATCAGCTCGCCGCAGCGCCGGAAGTCGTTGAGCGCGGCGTGCGGACTCCCCGTGGCCAGCCGGTACTGGCCGCGTGAGTTCAGGTAGTGCAGCCCGAACTGGGTGTCGTACACCGCGTCGGGCACGGGGGTGCGCAACAGCGCCGCCGCCTCGTCGTGCCTGCCCATCGCCGTCGCCGCGGTGACGCGCACCGACAGCGGCACGCCGACCACCACGCCCCAGCCCCGCGGCGGCAGCAGCTCGTGGGCTTCACGGGCCTGCTCGGCGGCGGCGAGCAGATCGCCCTGCCGGAACAGCACCTCGGCGCGCAGCGCGCCGAACAGCGCGCCCCAGACGTCCAACCCGCCCACGGCGGGGTCGGACAGCAGCGCCTCGCACCACCGGGCCGCCGCCTCCGTGCGATCGGTGTGCAGCAGCGCGGTGACCGCCGCCACCGCGGCCACCTGCTCACCCGGCGTGTGGTCGCCGAACCTGCTGTTCTGCAGGACGTGCTCGGCGCTCACGGCGATCTCCTCGGCCGAACCGCCCGAGCGCAACCGGTCGAGCATGGTCAGGGCGCCCGTCCACGGGCCGTACGCGGCCGGGCGCGGGCGCTCCTGGCGACGCGGTGCGGGCACCGGCGCCGCGGCCGGGTAGAGGAACGACAGCCACTGCACCACCAGCCCGAGTTCGCCGCCTGCGTCCGCTCCGCCCGTCGCGGAGGTCAGCTCGGCCAGCGCGTCGGACAGCTCCTTGGTGCAGCCGTACCAGAGCAGGAACTTGGCCAGCTGCAGGGTGTTGTGCCGCGACAGCCGCCCCTCGGTGAGCGCGATCCGCAGCGGTGTCAGGTACTTGCCCACCGCCGCCGGGTTGCGGCTCCACTCCAGTTGCAGCAGCACGGCGTGGACGTCGGCCCGCTCGGCGTCGTCGGACGTGGTCCGCACCACCAGGTCGAGCTTGGCCAGGGCGCCGTCGATCCGGCCGTGGCTCAGGTCCTCGCCCGCGGCGTGCCGCAGCACGGCGACGGCCCACTGGCCGGTGACCACGCCGCCGAACCGGTCCGCATCGACGAGGTGGGCGGCCACCTCGGGCGCGGCGGCGCCGTCGGCGTGCAGCAGCGAGGCGGCGGCGAGGTCGAGCGCGGCGCGCTCGGCGGGGGTGAGGCTGTCCAGCACCGCCGCCCGGGCGACCGGGTGGCGGAAGCGCCCGCCGTTGAGCAGGCCCGCCATCTCCATCACGTCGAGCATCTGCGCGGCGAAGTCGGCGGGGACGTCGAGCAGGTTGCCCAGCATCACCGGGGTGGCGGCGTCGCCCAGCAGCGCCAGCCCGCAGGCGATCCGCAGCATCGAGAGGTCCCACCGGTGCAGGCAGGTCAGCACGGCGAGCGCGAACTCCTGCCCGACGGCGATGTCGCCGCCGGAGGGGGCCGCACCCGAGCGGAGGGCCGCGAGCTGGTCGTCGATCAACGCCTTGACCAGCAGCGGGTTGCCGCCGCTGACCGCGTGGTGCACCGGCGCCAGCGCGCGCACGGTGGCCTCGTCGAAGCGGGCGGCGAGCATCTCGGCCACCCCGTCCCGGGTCAGGGGCGACAGCCTCAGGTGGGAGGTGTGCGGCTGGCGGGTCAGCTCGGTGCGGAACTCGCTCTGGCTCGGTCTGGGCAGCACCCACTTGCTGAGCACCATCAGCACCTTCGCGAACCGCATCCGCCGCTGGAGGTACAGCAGTGCCTGCAACGACAGCACGTCGGTGAACTGCACGTCGTCGACGCAGATGACCAGCGGCTGCGCCCTGGCCAGTTCGAGCAGGGCCGTGCAGACGCCGTCGAGCAGTCCCGCGCTGGCGTCGCCGATGGCCATCGGGTCGTCGTCCGCCGCCGCGGGCCGGGCGCGGTCGTGATCGCGCAGCAGCGCGCCGAGGTGGTCGGCGACCGGCGCGGGCAGCGACGGGCTGCGGAACAGCTGACCGAGGACGTTGAACCCCAAGGTGCTCTCGGCGCGGGAACTCGTGGCGCTCAGCAGGACCGCGCCGCGTGCCGCCCCGCGCTCCGCGAACTCGTGCACCAGTTCCGTCTTGCCGCTGGCCACGCCGCCGCTGATGACGACGACCTGACCCCGGCCGCTCGCGCACTCGGCGTACAGCCGGTCCAGTGTCGCCAATTCCTCATGCCGCTCGACCAGTGCCATGTCACCCTTCCGATTGAGCTCCCCCAACTGCGCACCGCCCCCGACGCCGAGAGCCCTCTCTCGAACGGGTGCAAATGTAACCGGAAGAAAGCCGCATGTGGAGACTTGTCAACACATCCTGGCCGGTCAGGACAGCGCAATCCCAATGACCACCGTTCGGAGCAACATCCTGCCGCAGATGCAGCAATATCCGGGCCGAACATCTCTTCCGGAGATCCCGACCACCTTGTCGGAAGCACACGACAACGCATCGGGTCACGAATCGCCGGGACCGTCGGCCAACATGGTTCGTGTTGACGAAGTCACTCTCCACGCCCAACACGAAGACGTCATCAGGAATTCTTATCAATGCCGCCGAATCACCGTTACCCGTCACCTGACCCATTCAGTTGATCACACCGGGTAGCCGTCGTCCACCACTCTCACCCGCTGCGGGGAGCCGCGCGTGCGAACGCCGCCACCTCGGCCTCCAGGGCGTCCGCCGCCGCGACCGCGCCGCCCGCGCCGTGCACCTCCCGCCGCATGGCGGCCACCCTGGCCGCGATGCCCGGATCGCTCGCCACGTGCAGCACCGCCTCGCGCAGCCGAGCCGGAGTCGCCTCGGGCACGGGCAGGTGCACCCCCACGCCGAGCTGCGCGATGCGGCTGCCGTTGAGGTACTGGTCCCACGCCTGCGGCACGGCCACCATCGGCACCCCGAAGGACAGCGCCTCCATCGTCGACCCCATGCCCGCGTGGGTGAGGAAGGCACTGGCGTGCGCCAGCACGTCCACCTGCGGCGCCCAGCGCACCACCTCGACGTTGGGCGGCACGGGACCGAGGGCCGCCGGGTCGACGAAGCGACCCACCGACATCAGCACGTACCAGTCCAGCTCGCCGAAGGCCGTCACGCACCGGCGGTAGAACTCCAGCTTGTCGGTGTAGGCCGAGCCGAGCGAGACCAGCAGCACCGGGCGGCCGTCGGGCGGACGCCAGGTCCCCGTCGCCTCGCGGATGCCGGGGCCGACGAACGTGTAGTTGGGCGCGACCCGCTCACCGCGCACCTGCCACGCCCGCGGCATGGTCACCAGTCCGCGTCGCGGCCCGAACATGATCCCGAACGGGGTGAGCCCCACCCGTCGGGCCTTGAGGAACCCCTCGAACTCCGCGAGCAGCGCCGCCATCTCCGGCGGTGGCGGCGCCGAGAGGTCGATGCCGAAGTCCTCCGCCATCCCGTCGTAGGGCACGAACGTCGGCGAGAGCTGCACCGCGGGCACGTCCCACCCGGCGGCCAGCACGGCGCCGTGCCAACCGCACACGTCGTGCACCACGAGGTCCGGGACGTCACCCGCGTAGGCCGCCTCGACCTGGGGCGTGACCGAGACCAGCTCGTCGAGGAACATGCGCTGCGCAGCGATGTCGTTCTCCGGCCACGACGTCGTGGGGTCGGACTCGGAGGGCACGGTCGAGCGGTAGCCGACCACCTCGGCGCCGGTCGCGGCGACCGCCGGGGCGAACTCGTCGTTGATGGCGTAGGTCACCCGGTGGCCACGCCGCACGAGCTCGCTGACGACGGGGAGTCCGGGATTGACGTGCCCGTGCGCGGGCACGGTCATGAAAGCGAAGTGGTGGCCCAATTGAGACGCTTTCCGTGTGGTGATCCGGTGTCCCCGGCGAGACCACGGGACGCGACCACGAAGAACGACCTCGACGCCAGGACGCTAACAGCCGCACCGACAGGGGTGTACCCCTGTCACCCCCTGGTTCGGCGGACGCGGACCACGACCCGGCGCACGCTCGCGACGAAGAGGCCCAGGTCGATCACGGCCATCGCGCGCCGGACCGGGACTTCCCGGTCGCCACCGTTGCGCCGCGTCTTCCCGGCCGTGACCGGCCGGGGCGCCACCACCGGCCGACCCCGGCACGGCTGCGACCGAACTCGTGCCGGGACAGGCCCTGCCGGGTGGAATCCGGAAACCGGTGAACCCGGCCGGCCCAGGGGACCGGCCGGGTTCACCGGCAGGCGGACGATCCCCCACCCGAGGCCGGGATCGTCCGCCCGGTGCGCGATCAGAGCGCGGAGAAGTGGGCCGCGTCGCCGACGACGGTGGTGCTCGTGACGCCGTCCACGCTGACCGGGACGTCGCCCGCGATGGTGATGCGGTGCAGGCGGCGGCGCTCGTCGTCGTAGTCGGCGACGCCGTAGTGCTGGGTGGCGCGGTTGTCCCAGATCGCCACGTCGCCATCGGCCCACTGCCAGCGCACGGTGTTCTCGAGCCGGGTCACCCGGTCCTGGAGCAGGCGGTAGACGGTCTGCGACTCGGTGCTCGTCAGGCCCACGATCCGCTTGACGAAGTGGCCGAGCAGCAACGCCCGCTCGCCGGTCTCCGGGTGCACCCGCACCACGGGGTGCTCGGTCTCGTAGCGCTGGGACTGGAACTCGTCCCGGTAGGACTCCTCCTTCACGTCCACGCCGCCGATGCGGGTGGAGTCCACGTGCCCGGCGTAGTCGTAGACGTTGCTGTGCACCGCCCACAGCCGGTCCACCAACGCCTTCAGCGCCGGCGGCAGCTCCTCGTAGGCGCGCACCGTGTTGGCCCACACCGTGTTGCCGCCGTAGGGCGGCAGCTCGACCGCGCGCAGGATGCTGATCGCGGGCACCCGGTCGACGAACGTGACGTCGGTGTGCCAGCTGTTGGCCTTGCCGTAGTCGGAGTCGATCGGCAGCACGTTGGCGTGCTCGCGGCCCTTGACGGTCGGGTGGGCCAGCGTCGGCTCGCCGAGCAGCCGGGCGAAGGCCAGCTGGCCCGCGTCGTCCAGGTGCTCCTGGCCGCGGAAGAACACCACCTTGTTGGCCAGCAACGCGTCCCGGACCGCCGCGACGGCGCCCTCGGACAGGTCGCCGCCCAGCCGGACGCCGTCGATCCGCGCGCCGATGCCCGCGCCGAGCCTGTGGACGGTGATCGTGTCGGAAAGCTGTGCGGTCATCGCCGGTGTCCTCTCGTGAGAATGCGTTCGCACTTCACGATGTGCCGCCGCGCGGAACGGGCACAACATTGGACGGCGGTGAATTAAGTCGTCCCAACACGCGGACACCGTTGACACCCGCGACCGTCCCGACACTTCGTTGCGCAGGGCAAAAAAGTAGCCGGTGTCCAGCGCCGCGGACGCCCGGCTCCATGATGTGGGACGACCGCCGAGCCCGTTGACCACGCCTGACCTGGGTGTGAGGCTCTGACCCGTGAGCCAAGCCGTCAACCTCACCTCGCGCCGGCACGTCGATCTCCGACGGCAAGCCGGCGCGCTCTGTCGCGTCGGTCGCTGAACCCCCCTCCTTTTTCCTCCCGGCCTCGGGCCTCGGTGCCCGGTATTTCGGCCTGCCCGTTTTTCCCAGCAAAGGAATCGCCGTGATCAGCACGCGACGGAACTTCCTCGGCCTCACCCTCCTCGGCCTGACGGCGGCCGCGGTCGGCTGCTCCACCGCGGGCGCCGGCGGCGGCGTCGGCACGAAGACGCTGCGCTACCAGGGCTGGGCGGGCGACGTGACGCTGCCCGAACTGGCCGCCGACCTCGGCTACCTCGGCGACGTGGAGCTGGAGTGGGTCGGCAACACCACCAGCGGCCCGCAGGACATCCAGTCCGCCGCCACCGGCCAGGTCGACTTCGGCGGCGCGTTCAACGGCGCGGTGGTCAAGCTCAAGGCCGCCGGCGCACCCATCAGGTCGGTGATCGGCTACTACGGCTCCGACGAGGCCGCCTTCAGCGGCTTCTACGTGCCGGAGGACAGCCCGATCACCTCCGCGCGCGACCTGATCGGCAAGAAGGTCGGCATGAACACCCTGGGCGCGCACCACGAGGCCATGCTCGGCATCTACCTCAAGCGCAACGGCCTGTCCCCCGACGACATCAAGAAGGTGGAGCCGATCGCGGTGCCGCCGGTCAACATCGAGCAGTCCGTGCGGCAGGGCCAGATCGAGGTCGGCGTGCTGGGCGGCATCCTGCGCGACAAGGCGTTGGAGAAGGGCGGCCTGCGCAAGCTGTTCTCGGACTTCGACCTGCTGGGCGCGTTCACCGCGGGCACGTACGTGTTCACCGAGAAGTTCCTCGCCGACAACCCGGAGACCGTGCGGACCTTCGTCAGCGGGGTGGCCCAGGCCATCGAGTGGAGCCGCACGACGCCGCGCGAGGAGGTGGTGGCGCGCAAGGTCGACATCCTGACCAAGCGCGGGCGCAACGAGGACCCGGCCGCGCTGCGCTACTGGAAGTCCAACGGCGTCGCGGAGAAGGGCGGCCGGATCGTGGACAAGGAGCTGGCGCTGTGGGTCGACTGGCTCGCCGAGCGCGGCGAGATCACCAAGGACCAGGTCCGGCTGACCGACCTCTACACCAACGAGTTCAACGGGTTGGCGGCATGAGCGCGCACATCGGCTTCCGCGGCGTCACCAAGCGGTTCGTGGTCCGCGACCGCGCGTCGCGCGGGCGCACCGAGTTCACCGCCGTGCAAGGCGTGGACCTGGACGTGCAGTGCGGCGAGTTCCTGGTCCTGGTGGGACCGAGCGGCTGCGGCAAGTCCACGTTGCTCGACCTGCTCGGCGGGCTGACCGAGCCCAGCGAGGGCCGGGTGCTGCTGGACGGCACGCCGATCACCGGTCCGGGGCTGGACCGGGGCGTGGTGTTCCAGCAGTACGCGCTGCTGCCGTGGCGCACCGCGCAGGGCAACGTCGAGTTCGGCCTGGAGGCGGCCGGTGTGCCGCGCCGGGAGCGACCCGGCCGGGCCCGCGAGTTCCTGGAGCTGGTGGGGCTGGACGGTTTCCAGGACCGGCACCCGCACCAGCTCTCCGGCGGCATGCGGCAGCGCGTGGCGATCGCCCGCAGCCTGGCCTACGACCCGACCGTGCTGCTGATGGACGAGCCGTTCGCGGCCCTGGACGCGCAGACCCGGGAGTCCTTGCAGGACGAGCTGCTGCGCATCTGGCGGCGCACCGGCAAGACGGTCGTGTTCATCACCCACTCCATCGACGAGGCGGTCTACCTGGGGCAGCGGGTCGCGGTGCTGACCTCGCGGCCGGGCCGGGTCAAGGAGGTGGTCCCGATCGAGCTCGGCGACCGCACCGGACAGGCCGACCTGCGCTCCAGCACCGAGTTCGCGCGGTACCGGCACCGGATCTGGGAGCTGCTCCACGACGAGGTCTCCCGCGCCCAGCAACAGGAGAAGGAGGTGGCGTCGGCATGACCGCGCTGTTGGAGGCACGCCCGGCCGTGGACGACGAGCGGCCCGCCGGCCGGGACCGCGTGCGGCGGCCGTCGGTGGCACGCCGGGTCGCCGACGTGCTGGTGACGACGGCGGGCAAGGTCGCGGCGATCGCGGTGCTGCTGGCGGTGTGGGAGACCGCGCCCCGGCTCGGCCTGGTCGACGCCACGTTCCTGCCGCCGTTCTCCACCGTGCTCGACGCGTGGTGGGACTTGGCCGCAGGCGGTCAGCTGCTGGACCACACCGGGGCGAGCCTGGCCCGGTCGCTGTCCGGGTTCGGCCTCGCGGTGGCGGCGGCCGTGCCGCTCGGCCTGCTGATCGGCTGGTACAAGCCGGTGGCGACGCTGCTCGGGCCACTGCTGGAGGTCTTCCGCAACACCGCCGCGCTGGCGTTGCTGCCGGTGTTCGTGCTGCTGCTCGGCATCGGCGAGACGTCGAAGATCGCCATCGTGTTCTACGCCTGCACCTGGCCGATCCTGCTCAACACGATCAGCGCGGTGCGCGGGGTCGACCCGACCCTGCTGCGGCTGGCCCGTTCGGTGGACCTGTCGGGGTTCCGGCTGTTCCAGAAGGTGATCCTGCCCGCCGCGGTGCCCACGGTGTTCACCGGCATCCGGTTGGCGGGCGCGGTGTCGATCCTGGTGCTGGTGGCCGCCGAGATGGTGGGCGCCAAGGCCGGGCTCGGCTACCTGATCAACGCCTCGCAGTTCAACTTCGCCATCCCCCGGATGTACGCGGGCATCATCACGATCTCGGCCATCGGCGTGGTGTTCAACCAGTTGCTGGTCGCCCTGGAGCGCCGGTTCACGTCCTGGCGCGTCCCCGTCGGTTCCTGATCCCCCGGTACGGAAAGGAGCTTCGCATGACGCTCGAACTCGACGCGGACGTGCTGGTGGTCGGCGGTGGGCCCGCCGCGACGTGGGCCGCGCTCAAGGCCGCCGAGGACGGCGCCTCGGTGGTGCTGGCCGACAAGGGTTACTGCGGCACCAGCGGCGCGACGGCGTCCGGCGGCACCGGCGTGTGGTACGTGCCGCCGGAGCCGCGGGCGCGGGAGCAGGCCATGGCGAGCCGGGAGGGGCTGGGCGGCCACCTGGCCGACCGGCGCTGGATGGCCAGGGTGCTGGACGAGACCTACGACCGGGTCAACGAGCTGGCCGAGGTGGCCCGCTACCCGTTCCCGGTCGGCCCGGACGGCGAGCCGCTGCGCAACGGCCTCCAGGGGCCGGAGTACATGCGGCGGCAGCGCATCCGGGTGCGCCGGGCCGGGGTGCGGATCCTCGACCACAGCCCCGTCACCGAGCTGCTCACGACGGACGACGGCGTGGTGGCGGGTGCGGCGGGCTACCAGCGGCAGGCCGACCGGGCGTTCCGGGTGCGGGCCGGCGCGGTGGTGCTCGCGACCGGCGGGTGCGCGTTCCTGAGCAAGGCGCTGGGGTGCAACGTCAACACCGGGGACGGCGCGCTGTTCGCCGCCGAGGTCGGCGCGGAGCTGTCCGGCATGGAGTTCTCCAACGCCTACGGCATCGCGCCCGAGCACACGTCGGTCACCAAGACCGCGTTCTACAACTACGCCACGTTCTACCGGGCGGACGGCTCGGTGCTCGACGGCGCGGGCAGCCAGCGCGGCCGGTCGGTCATCGCGCGGACGCTGTTGGCCTCGGAGAAGGTGTTCTGCAAGCTCGACCGCGCCGACGAGGCGGCCCGCAGGGCGATGCGGCTGGCCCAGCCGAACTTCTTCCTGACCTTCGACCGGCTCGGCGTCGACCCGTTCACCCAGCCGTTCGCGGTCACGCTGCTGGCCGAGGGCACGGTGCGCGGCACCGGCGGCATCCGGATCGTGGACGACGGCTGCGCGACCACCGTGCCGGGCCTGTACGCGGCCGGTGACGCGGCGACCAGGGAGCTGATCTGCGGCGGGTTCACCGGCGGCGGCAGCCACAACGCGGCCTGGGCGATGTCGTCCGGGTCGTGGTCGGGGCGGGCGGCGGCGCGGTTCGCCCGCGCGCTCGGGCCGTCGGCCGCCCGGCGCCGCGTCCGCGCCGCCGGTGCCGCTGGGCTGCGCCCGACCGGCACGGCGTCGTCGGTGTCGGCGGCGGAGGTCGTGGGCGCCGTGCAGGCCGAGGTGCTGCCGTACGACAAGAACTACCTGCGGCACGGTGACGTGCTGCGCACCGCGTTGGGGCGGTTGGACACCACCTGGTCGGCGGTGCGCTCCGGACTGCGCGCCGAGGGCTCGGACGCGGTGCGGGCGCGGCAGGCCGCGGCGATGGTCGCGCACGCCCGGTGGATGTACACCTCGGCGCTGGCGCGCAGCGAGAGCCGGGGCATGGCCAAGCGGCTCGACTTCCCCGACCTGGACCCCGCCCAGCACTTCCGGATCACCTCCGGTGGCCTGGACGAGGTGTGGGCCCGGCCGCAGGAGGTGGTGGCGTGATCGAGCTGGTGTCGGCCGCGCAGTGCATCACCTGCGACAAGTGCGTCGCCGTGTGCCCGACCAACGTGTTCGACCGCGGCCCGGACGGCGTGCCGGTGATCAGCAGGCAGCAGGACTGCCAGACCTGCTTCCAGTGCGAGGCGAACTGCCCGACCGACGCGTTGTTCGTGGCACCGAACACGCACCCGCTGCCGGCCGGGTCGCCCGCCCACGACGAGGAGCACCTGCGGCGGACGGGCCTGCTCGGCAGCTACCGCCGTGACATCGGGTGGGGTCGCGGGCGCACGCCGGGCGCGGCCCGGGCGGTGGGCCCGGCGCTGTCCCCGTCCGGCCCGCCGCTGATCTCGTGAACCCCCGTGGCACGGCCGCGGCGGCGGTGCTGGGCGCGGTGCTGCGGCACGGGCCGGTCGCGCGCACCACCGTCGCCCGGCTGACCGGCCTCAGCCCGGCGGCGGTGACGCGCAACTGCGCGGCGCTGGCCGGTCTCGGCCTGCTCACCGAGTCGGCCGGGTCGCTGCCGTACCGGGGCGTGGGCCGCCCGCACTCGCCGGTGGACGTGGCAACCGGTCGCCGCCACCTGGTGGCCGGCATCCACATCGCCCACGAGCACTGCACGCTGGCGTTGCTCGACCTGCGCGGACGCGTCCGGGCCAGGCTGCGCGTGCCGCACCGCGACCCGGACGACCACGAGGACGTGCTGGCGACCGCCGCCGACCGCCTGGTGCGGCTGCACGCCGAGCACCTGCCTGGGCACGTGCCGCTCGGCTTGGGCGTGGCCGCCGGCGGCTGGGTCGACACCGAGGCGGGCGTGCTGGTCGAGCACGCCTCGCTGGGCTGGCGGGACGTGCCCGTGCGCGACCTGCTCGCGGCGCGGACCGGGCTGCCGGTGCTGGTGGACAGCCACGCGCGGGCGTTGGCGCGGGCGGAGCAGCTGTTCGGCGCGGCGGGCCACCACCAGTCCCTGGTGCACCTGTTCGTCGGCAACGTGGTGGACGCGGCGATCATCACCGGCGGCGGCACGCACCGGGGCACGCGGTCGGCCGCGGGCGGTGTCGCGCACCTGGCGCTGGGCGACCCGGCGATCGAGTGCCCGTGCGGCCGCGGCGGGTGCCTCGAAGCCACGGTGTCCGACCGCGCCTGGGCGTGGCGCGCCCACCGGGCCGGCGTGATCGCCCGACCGTCCATCGCGGACCTGGGTGACGCCGCCGCGGCCGGTGACGCCGCGGCCACCGCCCTGATGGTCGACCGCACCAGGATCGTCGCCCGCGCCGCGGCGCTGCTGTTCGACATCGTCAACCCCGACGTCGTCGTGGTCACCGAGCTGGGCGTCATCCGGCTGCCCGAGTGCGCGGACGCGTTGCGCGCCGAGGTGGCCGCGACCTCGCGCGTGCGCCCGTCGCCCTCGGCCGTGCTGCCCAGCAGCTTCGGCCCGGACGTCCTCGGCGTGGCGGCCGGGGCCGTGCAGCTGGACGCGATCTACGCCGACCCCCTCAACGTCCGCAACCCGATCCGATTGGGAGTCTGAAGTTGTCCGCACGAGAGCTCCACCTCAACGCGTTCCTCATGGGCGTCGGCCACCACGAAGCCGCCTGGCGGCACCCCCGCACCGACCCGCGCGCCCTCGACGACGTGGCGCACTTCCAGCACCTGGCGCGGATCGCCGAGCGCGGCAGGTTCGACTCGGTGTTCCTCGCCGACGGCGTGCAGATCTGGGGCGACGTGCGGCACACCGCCGCCAACCGGTTCGAGCCGATCACGCTGCTGACCGCGATCTCCCAGGCCACCGAGCGCATCGGGCTGATCGCGACCGCGTCGACCGGGTTCAGCGAGCCGTTCAACCTGGCCCGGCTGTTCTCCTCGCTCGACCACATCAGCGGCGGGCGGGCCGGGTGGAACATCGTGACCACGGCGGGCGACCGGGCGGCGCAGAACTTCAACCGCGAGGTCAACTTCGAGCACGCCGAGCGCTACGAGCGCGCCGACGAGTTCCTCGACGTGGTCACCGCGCTGTGGGACTCGTGGGAGGACGACGCCCTGGTCGTGGACCGGGAGTCCGGCGTGTTCGCCGAGGACGCCAAGGTGCACGAGATCAACCACAAGGGCCGGTTCTTCTCGGTGCGCGGTCCGCTGAACGCGGTGCGCAGCCCGCAGGGCCGCCCGCTGCTGGTGCAGGCCGGGTCGAGCGAGGACGGCAAGGCGTTCGCGTCGGCGTGGGCGGAGGCGGTGTTCACCGCGCACCAGTCGCACGGCGACGCGACCGCGTTCTACGCCGACCTCAAGCGCCGCGTCACGGCTCGCGGACGTGACGCCGACGACGTGAAGGTGCTGCCCGGGATCGTCCCGGTGCTGGGCGGCACGGAGGCCGAGGCGCGGGCGCTGGCCGAACAGCTGGACGGGTTGATCATCCCGGCGCGGGCGGTGCGGCAGCTGACCGAGCTGATCGGCGTCGACCTGACCGACCACCCGCTGGACGAGCGGCTGCCGGAGTTCCCGCCGGTCAGCCAGGTCAACGGCGCGAAGAGCCGGTTCGAGCTGGTGCGCGACCTGGCGCAGCGGGAGCGGCTGACGTTGCGCCAGTTGCTCGGCCGCCTCGGCGGCGGGCGCGGGCACCAGGTCGTCGCGGGCACGCCCGAGCAGATCGCCGACCACATCGAGCTGTGGTTCACCACCGGCGCGGCGGACGGCTTCAACGTGATGGCGCCCCTGCTGCCGTCCGGCCTGGAGGACTTCGTGGACCACGTCGTGCCGCTGCTGCGGTCCCGCGGCCTGTTCCGCACCGAGTACACCGGCCGCACGCTGCGCGACCACTACGGCCTGGCGCGGCCTGCCAGTCGGTACGCCGAGGCCGCGTTGGTCTGATCGGCGCACGGCCCGCTCGCGCCGGTGGTGCCACCGGCGCGAGCGGCCTCGCTCCCCCGGTCACCCGGACGTCAGGTCGACCAGGACCTTGCCGACCGCGCCGTGCTCGACGGCCCGGTGCGCGTCGGCGGTGCGGTCGAGCGGGAAGCGCAGCAGGGGCAGGCCGTGCCGCTCGCCGACGGGCAGCGCGCCGTCCCGGACGGCGGCGGTGACGTCCTCGACGGCCGCGGCGAGCACCCGCGGTCCCGCGGTGTAGAGCACCAGGAACTGCAAGCGGGTGTTCACGACCATGTTCCGCCGCACGTCCAGGGTGACCGGACCGCCGCCCACGTTGCCGTAGGCGGCGATCGTGCCGCGGGAGCGGAGGACGGCGAGGTCGAGTCCGAGGTTCGCGCCCAGGGCGACTTCGGCGATGACGTCGACGCCGTCCGGTGCGATCTCACGGATCGCGGCGGCCGGGTCGCCCTCGCGGTAGTCGACGACGTGGTGCGCCCCGGCGGCGGTGGCCAGCCGTGCCTTCTCCCGGCTGCCGACCGTGGCGATCACGGTGGCGCCCGCCCACCGGGCGAGCTGGATCACCGCGTGCCCGACCGCTCCCGCGCCGCCCGCGGCGAGCACCACCTCGCCGGTCAACGCCCCCGGCCCCAGTCGTCGTGGACCGTCCTCGGCGACGGTGAGCGCGCGGTGCGCGGTGAGGGCCGGGACGCCGAGTGCGGCGCCGACCTCGAAACCCGTCCCCTCCGGCAGCGGCACGGCCCGCCCGGCGGGCACGACGGCGAACTCGGCTGCGGTGCCGGTGGGCCGTCCGGCGGCGGCCATGAACACCCAGACCCGCTCGCCGACCCGGCCCGGGTCGACGCCCTCGCCGACGGCGTCGATCGTGCCCGCGCCGTCGTGGTGCGGTGTGGTCTCGGGGAAGTCCGGGGCGTTCGCGCCGCCGGCCCGGGCCTGCCAGTCGGTCGGGTTCACGCCGGAGACGGCGATCCGGACGCGGACCTCTCCGGGACCGGGTGACGGCAGGTCGCGGTCGACGAGCTCGAGCACCTCGGGACCGCCGTGGACGCGGTAGACGATGGCCTTCACCGGGTTGTCCTCCTGGTCCGCGCCCTCGTCACAGGGTGACTTCGCTGGAGCGGGACTCGACGGCGTCGAGGGCGGCGAGGGTCGCGGCGTCGAAGCGGATCCGGCTGACGGCCACGTTGGCCTCCAGGTGGGCGGCGTTCGCGGTTCCGGGGATGAGCAGCACGTTCGGGGCGTGGTGCAGCAGCCAGGCCAGGCCGACCTGGGACGGCGTGACGCCCAGCGACTCCGCGACCGCGAGCGCCACCGGCTCGTCGGTCACCTTGGGCAGGCCGGGGAACGTGCCGCCGAGCGGGAAGTAGGGCACCCAGGCGATGCCCTCGGCTTGGCACAGCCGGAGCAGGTCCTCGTCGTCGCGGGAGACCAGGCTGTAGGCGTTCTGGACGCAGGCGATGCCCGCGGGCAGGGCCCGGCGCAGCACGTCGAGGCTCACGCTGCTCAGGCCGATCGCGCCGATCTTGCCCTCGTCGCGCAGGGCGGTCAGCACCGCGAGCTGGTCGTCCGGGTCGACCACCTGGTCGCCCTCCGGCCGCAGACCGGGCCCGGTGTCGAGGCGGCGGAGGTTCACCACGTCGAGCCGGTCCACGCCGAGGCTGCGCAGGTTGGCCTCGACACCGGCCCGCAACTGCTCCGGGCGCTGCGCCAACCTCAGCGGAAGCGGTCCGCCGGGGTCGGGCTCGGCGCCGACCTTCGTGACGACCAGGACGCCGTCCTCGCCGCGCAGCGCCTCGCGGATCACCTCGTTGACGAACCCGGCGCCGTAGAACTCGGCCGTGTCCACGTGGTCCACGCCCAGCTCGACCGCGCGCCGCAGCAGCGCCACGGCCTCGTCACGGCGGTCGTGCAGGCGTTCGAGCTGCATCGCGCCGTAGCCGACCCGGCGGACGGCGCGGCCGGCGAACGGTGCGGTCGGTGCGGTCGGTGCGGTCATGACGTGGTCTCCTCGGTGGTCGGTCGCAACGCGGTCCGCAGCAGTTCGGCGAGGTAGAGCGACATCACCCGGCGCGCGATCGGGGCGGCGTCCTCCCGCGCCCCGGCCGGACCGCGGTCCTCCGCCTTGACCAGCCACGCCGTCACGCAGTCGTGCACCATCAGCTGCACGCGGTCGATCATGTCCACGAGGATCGCGTCGATGTCGGGGTCGGTCGTCGCCTCGCCCCAGATCTGCACCGCGACCCTGGCCTCGACGGGGTCGATGGCGGAGACCATGCGGGCGAGCAGCTCGTCCGGGTCGGGCGGGTCGTCCTCCCGGGCGTACTGCCCGAGCACCTCCGCGCGCTTGACCAGCGTGGCCCTGGCCGCGGCCCGCACCAGCTCCGCCTTGTTGCGGTAGTGCGCGTAGATCGATCCCGTGGACAGCCCCGATTCCGCCGTGATGTCCGCGATCGACGTCCGCTCCAGGCCTCTGCGCCCGAAGCAGCGCACCGCCGCCTCGGTGATCTGCGCGCGTCGGAGTTCCTTGCGCGCATCGGTGAGCCGGGGCACCACACCTCCACAAAGAGAATCGCCGTTCTGCTTGACCCAAGGCTAGCAGAACATTCGCTATCTTTGTGCGTCCTCCGCCGGGACGCGGCGAGAGCACTCCCACGGCGGCGGGTTAAGTCGATTGCGGCCCGTCCGGGCGTTGCCCGAAGATGCACCGACAGGCCGGGCGAGCGAAGGACTGCACATGGTGGAGCACACCTACCGGGTCATGGTGCGCGGCAGGTTCACCGACCTCGACGACGCCGGGCGCGACCGGCTGCTGGCCGAGGTCGAGCGGCACGGGGTGCTCACCAACGGCTTCTCCGAGCAGGGCGCGCTGTCCTACGACAGGTCGCTGGACTTCTTCAGCTTCCGCGTGCAGCTGCGCGCCGAGGTGGAGGCGACCGACCGGGCCGTGTGCGATCGCGCGCTGGCGCTGGCGTCCCGCGCGATCGAGGAGTTCGGTGTGGACTTCCGCGACATGCGTGCCTCGGCCACGGACATGGACCTGGTCAAGATCCGCCGTCCCCGGTAACGCGACGGCACCGTCCGAAGTGGACGCGCCGAGGCGTGGCGGTCGGCCGCCCTACCTGCGCAGCCCGTCCAGCACGAGCGTGATGACACCGTCGGCCTCGGCCCGCCAACCGGGGCGGTCGTGGGCCGCGCCGATGCCGTGCAGCGCCATCATGACGGCGCCCGCGCCCACGTCGTCGCGGACGGTGCCGTCCCGCACGGCGGCGGCGACCAGGTCGGCGACAGCCTGTTCCAGCGCCCGACCGCCCTCGGCGCGCGCACCCGAGTTCGCCGCCATGAGCGTGGCCAACGTCCGGGCGAGGCCCTGGTGCGCCTGCATGTGGTCGACCATGCCGCGCAGGAAGGCCGCCAACGCCTCCTCGGCGGGCAGCGTGGCCCGCAACCGGCGCGCGCGGTCGCACAGCGCGGCGACCTCCTCCTGGTAGACCGCCTCGGCCAGCGCCTCCCGGGTCGGGAAGTGGCGGTACAGCGTGCCGGTGCCCACACCGGCCAGGCGGGCGACGTCGTCGAAGCGCAGGTCGAAGAAGCTGCCGGCGTCGAAGAGCTCCCGGGCCGTGGCGATCAGGGCCTCTCGGTTGCGCCGGGCGTCGGCGCGCAGCGGCTTGGCACCGCTCACGGGACACCTCGCGTTGACAAGGGGAACCGACCTCCATACGGTGAAAGTGGAGACGATCTCCAGTTCGAGTGTAGCCCACGGGGTGCAGCTTGCGGATCCTGATGTTCGGCCGAGGCGTGATCGCCACCGTGTACGGCCGGACCCTGGAACGAGCCGGGCACGACGTCGAGTTCCACGTCCGGCCGGGTCGAGCGGCGACGTACGGGGCCGCGGTGGACCTCGACCTGATCGACCTGCGGCGACGGCGGTGGGGGCGGCGCGTCGTCGAGACGTGGCCGGTGCGCTACCGCGAGGCGCTGGAGCCGGACCACGACTTCGACCTGATCGTGCTGAGCGTGCCGCACCACCGACTCCCGGAGGCGACGGCCTTCCTGGCGCCACGCGTCGGCAACGCCACCGTGCTGGTCTTCGGCAACGTCTGGTCCGAGCCGCTCGACGCGATCGGCGACCTCCCCGTCGACCGCGTCGCCTGGGGCTTCCCGCTCGCCGGCGGCGGCTTCGGCGCGGACGGCGTGCTGCGCGGGACGTTGCTGCCGTCGGTCGTCTTCGGCACCGTCGACCGACCCCCGACCGAACGGGAGCGGGCCGTGCGCCGGACGTTCCGCGAGGCCGGGTTCCGGCTGCGGGAGCAACCCGACTTCCGCGGCTGGCTGTGGCTCCACTTCGCGTCCAACGCGGGCCTGCACTCGCAGGGGCTGAAGCGGGGCTCGTTGGCCGAACTCGTAGGGGCGACGGCCGACCTGCGCCAGGCGCTGCTGACCACCCGCGAACTCCTGCCGCTCGTCCGAGCGCGCGGCGTCGACCTGCGCCGTCACCGGGGCGGAGTGCTGCCGTACCGCGTGCCCACCTGGCTGACGGCGCCCGCACTCGCCTGGCTGCTCGCCAACGTCAAGCCGATTCGGGTGAACTTCGAGGCCCACTCCGACCGCGAAGCCGAGGAGCCGCGTGAGATCTGCCGCGACACCCTGGCGGAGGCGCGGCGGCTGGGCGTCCCGGTACCGCGCCTGGAGGCGGCGGAACCGCGCTTCCGCGAGCCGCGGAACTGACGGCCGGCACGCGGAACCGCCCTGGGAAGCGACGACGCGCTTCCCAGGGCGATCCACCCGGGTTCAGCGACCGGCTTCCCGGACGGCGCTCGCCGCGGGCTCCCCCGGCCGGACTTCCTGCTCCGTCCGCCGCTCCCCCGACTCCGCCGCGTCCCCCGCGTCGCCCTCGGGCGGCGCCGTCATGCTCACGCACTCCGGCGCGTCGCCCTTGATCAACGCGGCGCCCAGGGAGAGGTGGGTGGGCGACTGCGTCGCCGCCAGCAGCAGCGTGTCGCCCTCGGGGATGTCGTCGGCGTCGAACGTCATCGAGCCGCCGGTCCCGTCCCCCGAGGCCGCCAACGACGAGATCCCGGTGCCCCGGCTCGCGGTGTCGACCGGCAGGTCGGGCATGGCGACGCACCCGTCCCGCACCGGGACCGCCACCGCTCGCACGCCCAGCCTGCGCAGTTCCTCGTTCGCGCCGGTCACGCCGGTGATGTCGGTGATCGACACCGTCACCACGCCGTCGGCCGCCTTGCTGACCGCGTAGGCGGCGGGCGCCCCACCGGTGAGCATCGTGCCGGTCACCGCGATCACGCCCGCCACGCCGAGCGCGGTGCCGCCGATGCCCAGCGCCCGGCCGACACCGCGCCGGCCGGTCGGCGCGCGTTCCGGCACGGTGTCCAGCGCGGACCCGTGGCTGCGCATCAGGTCGTCGAAGAGCTGATCCTCGAACTTGGCCATCATCATCGTTCCATCCCTGTCGTCTTCCGCAGTCTGGTCCGGGCCCGGAACAGCCGGATGCGCGCTGCTCCCGCCGAGACGCCCAAGGCCTCGGCGGCTTCCTTCGGGCTCAGGCCGTCGAGGTCCACCAGCTCCACGACCTCGCGGTCGGGCCGGGGCAGTTCGGCGAGTCCGGCGAGCAGCGCGGCACCCTCCCGCTCGGCGTCGATCCGGTCGACCAGGTCGTCGAACGCGTCCGCGTCGAGCACCCGCTGCCCGGCGATGCGCCGCGTGCTGTCGCTGCGCCGGCTGTGCGCCTCGCAGTACCCGGCGAACACCCGGCTCGCGATGCCGATCAGCCAGGCCCGGGCGCTGCCCCGGACCGGGTCGAAGGTCGCGAACGAGGTGATCGCCCGGACGAAGGTGTCCGCGGTCAGGTCGGCCACCGTCTGCGGGTCCGCGCTGCGCCGCGCGAAGTAGCCGGTGATCAGCCCGAAGTGCGCCCGGTAGACCTTCTCGAACTCGGCCGCCGCGCCTGCTCGTCTCGCGGGCGGCGGGTGCTGGAGTGGCTCCACGTGATCCGCCACCGCGTCTGCCATTGTCTCGCTCACACCACAGGGTTGCCGCGATCGCGTGATCCCGTTACAACGCGCTCCACCGCGTCCCAGCCGCACCGCCGGCGATCGAGGCAACCGCCTGGGTGACCGCCGTGGTCGCCGGTGTGGCGGCGCCGGGTAGCCGGGCCACGAGGACCCGGCGGATCTCGGGTGGCGCGCCCTCGACGCGCAAGGCGATCACGTCGGCGGGCAGCACCGGCGCCAAGCCCTCCGGAATGGTGGTGACACCGAACCCGCCGGCGACCAGGTGGAGCTTCGTCAGCCAGTCCCGTGCGCTGTGCGCGATCCGCGCCCGCCCGGGCAGCCCCGGCCAGACACCCAGCAGCGGCTCGGCGGTCGACGAGGGGGCGGCGATCCAGGGGACGTCCACGAGTTCGTCGACCTTCACGGACGTGCGCCCGGCGAATGTGCCGGTGGCCGGTGCGGCGACGAGGAGCTCGACGTCCCGGACGGCCGTGACGTGCAGGCGCGGCGACTCCCCGTCGGGAGGTCGGTGCGGCGGGCGGGACACCAGCACGGCGACGTCGAGGGAACCGGTGCGCAACGCCCGGGCCAGGCCCGGCGTGGTGCCTTCACGGGTGGTCACCCGGATCCGGGGCGCGGTGGTGGCGAGCCGGTCGAGGACGGCGGGGAGGATCACCGGTCCGGCGCTGAGGACCATCCCCAGCCGCACGTGCTCGGTATCAGGGCCTTCGCCCGACAGGTCGCGTCCGGCCGCGTCGACCGACGCCAGGATCACCCGGGCGTGGCGCAGCAGGGTCAGCCCGGCCTCGGTGAGCCGCACCCCGTCGGGCCGCCGCTCGAACAGGGTGGCGCCGACGCCGCGTTCGAGGGTGACCGCCTGCCGGGACACCGCCGACTGCGTGTAACCCAGTTGGGCGGCGGCCGCGGTGAAGCTGCCGGACTCGGCGATCCGGACCAGCACCCGCAGGCTCGCGCTCGACACGTCCATGCTGATTACGCATACCAGAGATGCCGGATCCTCGCTTCCCGCATGGTCGTGTCCTCCCTAGCGTGGCGGAGGACGAGACAGGAGGGTCCTCCGTGCGAGCAGCGACACTGACCGCGTTCGGCTTCCCGCTCACGGTGCACGACGTGCCCGACCCGCGCGCCGGTGGCGGTGAGGTGGTGGTCGAGGTCCTCGCCACCTGCGTACCCCCGTACGCGGACGAGGTCTTCGGCGGAGAACGGCGCTATCCCCTCGAACTGCCGGTCGTGCCGGGTGTCGGTGGCGTCGGCCGCGTGGTGTCCGCGGGTCCGGACGCGACGAAGCTGCGAGTGGGAGACCTGGTGTGGTGCGACTCGACGGTGCGCGCCCGTGACGACGCCCTGACACCGGACATCGCGTTGCAGGGCTGGAGTTCCCGCGGCGAGGGCGGCGCCCGGCTGGCCCGGTACCTGCACGACGGGTCGTTCGCCGAGCTCATGCGGGTGCCCACCGAGAACGTCCACCCGCTGCCCGCGGTGGCGGCCGACGATCCCGCGCGGTGGTCCGCGTTGACCGTGCACACGATCCCCTACGGCGGGCTGCTGGCGGGCAGGCTCCGGGCAGGCGAGACGGTGCTGGTCAGCGGGGCGACCGGCAACCTCGGCAGCAGCGCGGTGGCTGTCGCGCTCGCCATGGGCGCCGGGCGCGTGGTGGCCCCGGGCCGCAACCGGGCCGCCCTGGACCTGCTCGCCGACCGGTTCGGCGCGCGGGTGAGGCCGGTCGAGCTCGGCGGCGACGAGGACGCCGACCGGGCCGCGATGAGCGCGGCGGCCGACGGCCCGATCGACGTCGTGCTCGACCTCCTGCCGCCGCACGCCCCCAGTTCGGCCGCACGGGCGGCGGCCATGACGGTGCGCGAGCACGGCCGGGTCGTGCTGATGGGCGGCGTCGGGATGCTCGGCGGCGCGGACCTCGCCCTGCCCTACCCCTGGATCATGCGCAACTCCGTGACCGTGCGCGGGCAGTGGATGTACCCGCGCACGGCGAACGTGGGCATGATCCGCCTCATCGCGTCGGGCTCGCTGGACCTCGCCCCCGAGCACGTCACCCGGTTCGGCCTCGACCAGGTCAACGACGCGATCGCCCACGCCGCCGCGCACCCCGGCCCCTTCGACCGCACCGTCCTCATCCCGGGGGCGTCGGCGAGCGTGGTCGGGTGACACCGGGCGCGACGCTTACCGCCCCGTCGCGCCGACCTGCCCCGGAGCTCGACGTGGGACTCGGGCACGCTCACCCACTGCAGCACGGAACGCTTGTCGGTGACCGCGCCGCCGTCACTCCCGCGCACCGCTTGCGCTCCGGGAAGCCCACCCGGAACCGCCGCCGCTCCCAAGCCGATCACATCGTCTCCACCGTCGTGCCCTCGGTCGCCCGCGCCGCGAACGGGCCTGCCCCACCCCGGCCGCCATCGTGGCGGACACCGCCGGAGTCACCCGAACGGCGCGGCGATGAACCGCGCGAGACGCTCGACCCGCCCGAGGACGCCCAGAGGCTCGTCGTCTTCCTCCCGCCGCCGACGAGACGGCCGAGGCCGTGGACCGGCTGCGGCACCAGGCGGCAGTCGACCGGACGAAAGCGGCAGTCGGCCGGACGTAGGCGGCGGTCAACCGGACGAAAGCGGCAGCCGGCCGGACGTAGGCGTCGGCCCGCCCGTCGGCGTGCTCCCCACCGCGGTCACAGCCAGCCGTTGTCCTCGGCGACCCGGACCGCCTCGGCCCGCGTGCGGGCGCCGGTCTTGCCGATCGCCGCCGACAGGTGGTTGCGGACCGTGCCCTCCGACAGGTGCAGCGCCTTGGCCAGGTCGGCGACCGTGCCGCCGTCGCGCGCGCAGGACAGCACGTCGCGCTCGCGGTCGGTCAGCGGGCTGCGGCCGTGGGCCAGCGACTCCGCCGCCAGCACCGGGTCGACCACGCGCAGCCCGGCGTGCGCCCGGCGCACCGCGTCCACCAGGTGCTCCGGCGGCGCGTCCTTGACCACGAACCCCACCGCGCCGGCGGCCATCGCCCGGGCCAGGTAGCCGGGCCGGCCGAACGTGGTGCAGACGATCACCCGGCACGACGGCAGCGCGGCGTGCAGCTGCACGGCGGCCGACAGCCCGTCCAGGCCGGGCATCTGCACGTCCAGCAGCGCCACGTCCGGCGTGGTGCGGCGGGCCGCGGCCAGCACCTCGTCACCCGCGCTGACCTGCGCCACCACCTCGATGTCCGGCTCCAGACCCAGCATGGCGGCGAACGCACCGCGCACCAACGCCTGGTCGTCGGCCAACAGCACCCTGATCACGCGACCTCCGCCCGCAGCCGGTACCCGCCGTCCTCCAGCGGCCCGGCCTCCACCGTGCCACCCACCTCCGCCAGCCGGTCGGCCAGGCCCGCCAACCCCGTGCCGGGCACGCCCGTTCCCCGCCCTCGGCCGTCGTCGCGCACCTCCAGCCAGGTGTCGCCCAGCCGCACCTCGCACCGGGTGGCCGCCGAGTGCCGCAGCACATTCGTGACCCCCTCCCGCAGCACGTACCCGAACACCCGCTGGAGGTCGGGGTTGACGTTGTCCACCGCGTGCGGCAGGTCCGCCTCGACACCGGCCGCGCGCAACGCGGCGCGCGCCCCGACCACCTCCGCCGACAGCGACACCTCCCGGTAGCCGGACACGGTCGCCCGCACGTCGCCGAGCGCCTGCCGGGTCAGGGTCTCGATGTCGTGCACCTCGTCGTGGGCGCGGGTGGCGTCGCCGTTCTCCAGCAGCCGCCGGGCCAGCCCCGCCTTGAGCGTGATCGTGGTGAGGCTGTGCCCGAGGATGTCGTGCAGGTCGCGGGCCAGTCGGTTGCGCTCCTCGACCACGGCCAGCTCGGCGATCTCCTCCTGGGCCCGCCGCAGCGCCTGGTTGGCCCGCAGCATCCGGCCCATCGCGCCCATGCCCAGCGTCACCGACAGCACCGTCCCGAGCTGGTCGACGTCGTCGGGCAGCTCACCGGTCACGGCCATCGCGACGGCCAGGACCACCAGCACCGCCCCGTCCACGACCAGCGCCCGCCGGGTGGGCAGGATCATCGCCGTCGTCGCCATCACGTAGATCATCAACGTGGCCGCGTCCAGGCCCAGCACCGCGACCGTCACCAGGCCGAGCGCGGTCAGCGCCAGGCAGGCGGCGGTGCGGCGGTTGTCGTGGCCCTCGAACCGCCACAGCAGCATCGGCAGGAACAGCCACCCGACGGAGTAGGCCGCCAGCAGGGAGATCCCCAGCACCTTCCGCTGCACGGGACCGTCCTCGACCGCGGTCTCGTACATCGCCTCCGGCACGAAGAGCAGGACGAACACCGAGCTGAACAGCAGCCACTTCACCCCGTCGCGCATGTCGACAACCTAGGCGTCAGGCCCGGCCGGCCCGGAACCGGCGGGCCGCCACGAAGCCCAGCACGAGCACCCAGGCGCCGACCACGAGCAGCGCGCGCCCCACTTCGGTGCCCGGCACCAGCGGCGCCTGCGCCAACTGCTTGACCCAGTAGGTCGGCAGCACCTCCATCACCGTCCGCAACCAGCCCGGCGCCACGTCGGCCGGGATCCAGATGCCGCCCAGCAGGCCGAACAGCATGGACGACGCGGCGGTGATCGCCTGCATCCCGTCCGGGCTGGCCAGCAGCCCGATCACGATGCCGATCAGCACGAACGGCACGGCCGCCAGCCACAGCGTCACCAGCACCGCGACCCACTGGCCCGGCTCCAGCCGCACGCCCTCGACCACCGCGCCGACGAGGCTGACCAGCAGCACCGCGGGCAGCGCGACCAGCATCCCCAGCGCGCCCTTGGTCAGCACGTACCCGGTGCTCGACAGCGGCGTCAGCCGGAGCTGGCGCTGCCAGCCCGACCCGCGCTCCACCGCGATCCGCGCGCCGGTGGCCAGCGGCCCCGACATCACGCCGAACAGGGCCATGTTCATCATCAGCGACGTCACCACCGGCAGCCCGTTGGGGAAGGTCTCGCCCTTGCCGCCGTAGAGGTTGACGAACAGCAGCATCATGACCGTGGGCAGCACCACGGTGAAGATCAGGTACCGGCCGTTGCGGACGGCGCGGCGCAGTTCCAGCAGCAGGAAACGGGTGTTCACCGGTGGTCATCTCCAGTCAGGGCGAGGAACGCGTCCTCCAGGCCGAGTGCGGTGATCTCGATGTCGTGCGCCGCCGGGTGGGCGGCCAGCAGCGCGCGCAGCGCCGCGTCGGAGTCCGAGCAGGTCAGCACGGCCTGGTCGGCGCGCAGCTCGGCGGAGCGCACGCCGGGGTAGCCGGCCAGCTCGGCCTGCCGCGCGCCCGGCACCACCGCGCGGATCGTGCGGCCGGACACCGTGGCCCGCACCTGCGCGACGGAGCCGTCGGCGACGACCCGCCCGGAGCGCATCAGCACCACCCGGTCGGCGAAGTCCTGAGCTTCTTCCAGGTAGTGCGTGGCGAACACCACGGTCCGCCCGGTGGAGGTGTACTCGCGCATCGACTGCCAGAACTGGCGGCGGGTCTCCACGTCCATCGCCACGGTCGGCTCGTCGAGCACCAGCAGGTCCGGGTCGCACACCAGCGCGAGCGCGAACCGCACCCGCTGCTTCTGGCCGCCGGACAGCTTGGTGGAGCGGCGGTCGGCCAGGTCGGCGATGCCTGCCCGCTCGAGCACCTCGGCCACCGGCAACGGCTTGCGGTGCAGCGCGGCGATCAGACCGACGGTCTCGGCGACCGTGGCGTCGTCCAGCAGCGCGCCGCTCTGCAACATCGCGCCGACCACGCCCTCCGCCACCGCCTGCCGCGGCGTGCGGCCGAACACCGTGACCTCGCCCCGGTCCGGGGCGGACAGGCCGAGCAGCATGTCGACCGTCGTGGACTTGCCCGCCCCGTTGGGGCCGAGCAGCGCGACGACCTCGCCGGCGGACACCGTGAGGTCGACCCCGTCCACCGCCCGGACCTCGCCGAACGCCTTGTGCAGGTCGCGCATCGCCAGTGCGGCTCCGGCGCGAACGGCTGTTGCGTGTGTCATGGGGAAATCTTGCGATCCGACGCGGGCGGTACCGGGTTTCAACCGTCACGACCACGCCATGACATCTGTCATGGATTCCGCCGGTCGAGCCGCCACCCCCCGCGCGGTGGGCACCTGGACCGCGCCGCGACCGGCGGCCCGAGCTCGTCGCCCTGGCCGGTTCGATCGCGAAGCGGGGTCCAGGTGCCCGTCGATCACGCCGACTGCACGTCCGCGGTCAGAACTGGGAGATGAACTTCCACGCCTCGCCCTTGGTCCAGGTCGTGACGCCGCTGTCACCGCCGCCGTCCACCGGGCCCGGGGTGTGCCCGCCGTCGAACGCGGCCCACTGCACCGGGTACCCCGCCCGGCACGAGTACGCCGTCGTGATGTGCGTGCGGCTGCCCGGCGCGGGCTCACGCGGGCTCTGCGCGGCGCAACCGTTGTTCGCCACGAACCTGTCGCGCAGCGACCGGCCCGCCGAGATGTTCAGCACGTTGTCCGAGATGCCGTGGATGCCGAAGTACGCGACCGGCTGCGTGCCACCGGCGCACCCGCTCAACTGACCGCCCGAGTACACGACCACCGCGCGGAACACCGTCGGCCGTGAGCACGCCAGCGAGTAGCTCATGCCGCCGCCGTAGCTGAACCCCATCGAGAAGCGCAGCTTCGGGTCGACGCACAGGTCACCCTCGATCCGCCGGATCATGTCGTCGACGAACGTGACGTCCTCACCGCCGGAGTTCGCCCAGCCGTTGCCCAGGCCCTGCGGCGCGACCAGGATGGCGCTGTTGTTCGACTGCTCCTGCTGGCCGTAGTAGGACCAGGCCGCGCCGCTGCTGCCACCCGAGGCGACGTCGTTCATCGTGCCGCCGTTCCAGTGGAACGCGAAGATCAACCGGTAGGCCCGGGTGTTGACGTAGCCGTCGGGGACCCTCAGCGTGAAGCTGCGGCTCTTGCCGCTGCTCTGGATCGTGTACGAGCCGGTGCGCAGCGTCGGTGTCTTGCCGCAGCCGCTGCCGCCACCGGGGTCCGGGTCGCCGCCCGACACCTTGACCAGCTGCCACTGCTGGCTGTTGCCACCGGTGTCGGAGTTCTGGACGACGTTCGCGCCGTCCGCGGTCGAGCCGCCCTGCACGTCCAACGCCTTGTTGCTGTGCCGGGCGATCAGCCGCGCGAAGCCGCCGTCGGAGTCGGCAAGCCGGAACTGCTGGTTGGTCCCGCCGTTGTCGGTCCACTGCACGACGGCGGCGCCGTCGGCGGTCGACGCGTTGGACACGTCGAGGACCTTGCCGGAGTTCCGGGACCTGATCCGGTAGTAGCCGCCGCCGGAGTCCACGAACTGCCACTGCTGGTTGGCACCGTCGTTGCGCGACCACTGGGCGATCCGCGCGCCGTCGTTGGTCGCCGCGCCGTACACGTCCAAGGCCTTGCCGCTGTTGCGGTTCACCAGGACGTACGAGGCCGTGGTGTCGACCGTCGCCGCCGACGCGGGCGTGACGCCGACCACGGTGAACGTGCCGGCCGTGAGCACCACCGCCGCCACGGCGGCCGTCACCGGGTGCCGGCGTCGTTGCTGTGGGGAGGCTGGTGCCTCACCGCTGGTTGTCATCGACCACTCCTTCGGATCAGGGCAGGGTCCATGCCGGAAGCTTCGACACGGGTTGTGCGACGACGGCGACAGAGAGGCCTCGTGCGGCCGGCAGGCTCATCGCGGCCGGAAAGCGGCACGCGGGCGACTACCGCACTCCGGCGGGCGAGCGGGCGCTACATTCCGCCGGGCGACAGCGGATCATCCACAATGGAGAGTTCGTCGGCGTTCCACCCGGACGGAGACCGGTGCGCCCGGATACCCGACCCGGAGCAAGGCACCCTTTCGCACCAACGTGTTCGTCGCATCGAAAAGTCTCCCTCGTCATCGTCGACGGGTGGGCCGGAAACCGCACGGGAACCAAGGCCTTCCCGGACCATAGCCACCCACGAGACCGGGCGTCAACACTCAGCACTGCTAAAAATGTTAGCGCTAACTAGCATCGTCCGATTGAGCAGATTTGACCCAATCCGCCGATTATCCGGCGATCAACGTCAGCGCGACGCGTCAAGCCGACGCTATTCATGTTATCGCTCACAATCAAACGTTCTCCGGGATCGACCCAGAGCTCCGGTCGTCACCGGGCGCTACGCGGAAAGGTGAAAATAGACCACTCAAGTCCTGACTTGGCTCAAGATCGCTGATCTTGGGTAGGGTGCTGGTTGTTGAGCTGCGGTTTCGTCGTGTGAACGGCGAAAATCTGCGCACTAAGCGGCCGGTTCTAGGGGTCTGCCCATCGCTTCCCGGTTACGGCTTCAGCGACAAGCCGGCCGCGCCGGGTGGGGGATCGAGCGGATATCCGACGCGTGGTGCGAGCTGATGGCCCGGCTCGGCTACCGGCGGTTCGGCGCACAGGGCAGCGACTGGGGCACCAGCATCGCCACGAGCATCGGTCAACGGCAACCCGATCGGGTCGCCGGCATCCATCTCATGTCGCCGCTCGCACCGCCCGATCCGCCACGGTGGACGACCTCACCGGTGCTGAGCGGGCGGCGCTCGCGACACTGCGGGAGGCGGACGAACGGGGCTCCGGATACTCGGCGCAGCAGTCGATCCGGCCGCAGACGGTCGGCTACGGACTGGTCGACTCGCCGGCCGCCCTCTGCGCCTGGATCGTCGAGAAGTTCTGGTCGTGGACCGACTCCGGTGGCGACCTGCATCGGGTTATTACCCGGGATGAGCTGCTCGACAACCTGATGCTCTACTGCCTGCCCGGCACCGGTGCCTCATCCGCCCGGCTGTACTGGGAAAGCCTCCGGCAGGTCAACGAATGGATCTCCGGGTCGACCGGCGCGCCGGTGACCGTACCCACCGGCTGTTCGGTCTTCCCCAAGGAGCTGCCGCGCCCGTCTCGGCGGTGGGCGGAGCGCCGGTTCCCGACATCCGGTACTGGAACGAGCCCGGCAAGGGCGACCACTTCGCGGCGTTCGAGCAGCCGGCGTTGTTCGTCGACGAGGTCAGGTCATTCTTCCGGCTGGTCCGCTGATGGTCACCCGTACTCGGTAAGGGGCTGACTAAAGATCAACAAGTGCCCATCGGGTGTCCGTACGTTGAAGTCGCGCATCCCGTAGGGCCGGTCAGCCAGTGGCTCGACGATGTCGGCGCCGCGGGCGCGCAGCTCGTCGTGGCAGGAATCGACGTCGTCGACGATAACCGTCACCCTGGCCGGGCCGACGCTGCTTTCGGCGTACAGGTGGAACTCGGCGGTGTCGCGGATCACGGCCGCGTAGCTAGGTGGGGTCTCCCAGGTGAATATGGTGTCGAATCCGAGCGCGTCCGTGAAGTACGACCGCGCTGCCTGCACATCTCGGCACGGCAGCACGGGAACCGCCACCCGCATGACCATTCCGCCACCTTACCCGACTTTGGCTCAAGACCGCTGATCTTGGGTAGGCTGCTGGCTGTTGAGCTGCGGTTTCGTCGTGTGAACGGCGAAAATCTGCGCACTAAGCGGCCAGTTCTAGGCTGTCTCTCGTGGCGTAGGTGCGCACGGTGAAGACGGCGTCGGGGGCCAGGGCGGTGCAGATCGTGCACTCCTCGCGTCGCGGGTCACGGGACATCGAGCACATCGGCTCGGCGCATGACGATGCGGCGTTGGAGGCGCTCAAGGCGGTGGCGAGGCAGCGTCTGGCTATGGGGCAGCCCGAGCTCGACCTCGGCCCGGACTTCGCGGCGTTGCAGGCCGGCAGTGGTGCTGGTGGTGGGCCGCTTGCGATCACGTCGTCGCGGATGGGGTACCTGTGGGACGCGCTCGGACACGCCTACCAGCTGTTGGGGTTCGAGGAGGCCGCTGGTGGTGACGAGGTGTTCCGATTACTGGTGCTGGCACGGATCGTCGAGCCGACCAGCAAGCTGGACAGTCTGCGGGTGGTCGAGGAGGCAGGTTTCGACCCGCCGGCGTACGCGACCCTCAAGCGACGTCTGCCCCCGTTCGCGAAAGAGTCCTGGCGGCAGAAGTTGGCCGCGGCGTGCGCCCGCACCGCTGATCCGGGGCCGGCGTCTCTGGTTCTCTACGATGTGTCCACCTTGTACTTCGAGACCGATGCCGGGGACGGGTTCCGTGAGCCCGGGTTCTCCAAAGAACGCCGCCTGGAGCCGCAGATCACGATCGGGCTGCTCACCGACGCAAGCGGGTTTCCGTTGATGGTTAACGCGTTCGAGGGCAACCGGGGCGAGACCACCACGATGCTGCCGACCATCCGTGCGTTCATGGATGCCCACCAGCCGGCTGATGTCACGGTCGTGGCCGACGCTGGCATGATCTCTGCGGCCAACCAGCATGCCATCGAGGCCGCGGGGTTGTCGTTCATCCTCGGCGCGCGGATACCCGACGTGCCGTACGTGGTCCAGGCGTGGCGCCACGAGCACCCGGATGGGCAGATCCCCGACGGGCACATCTTCACCCAGCCCTGGCCTGCCGGCCCCAAGGACCAGCGCCGCGACCAGATCATCTACTACCAGTACCGGGTGGACCGGGCTCGGCGCACCCTGCACGGCATCGACGAACAGGTCACCAAGGCCGAGCAGACCGTCGCAGGCAAGACCGCGGTCAAACGCAACCGGTTCATCCAGCTCACCGGCGCCACCAAGAGTGTCAACCGGACCCTGGAGGCCAAGGCACGCGCCCTTGCCGGCCTCAAAGGCTACGTCACCAACCTCCCGGACGTCACCGCCGAGTTCGTGATCGACGCCTACCACCGACTGTTCCACATCGAGAAGTCGTTCCGAATGTCTAAACACGACCTACGTGCGCGGCCGATCTACCACCACAAGCGCGAGTCGATCGACGCGCACCTGACGGTCGTGTTCGCCGCCCTGGCCGTCAGCAGGTGGATCGAGCAGACCACCGGCTGGTCGATCAAGAAGTTCGTGCGCACCACCCGCCGCTACCGCACCATCAACATCCAGGCCGGCGAGCACACCCTCACCGCCGTCGACCCGCTACCCGACGACCTCCGCGATGCCCTCACCCGCATCCACGACCGCGGTGCGCACTAATTTGAGCCAAGTCAGGTCACCGGGCGCTACGCGGAAAGGTGAAAATAGACCACTCAAGCGACCACGGCCGTCAGGTGCGGACGGCGATGCCGCACGGCTCCAGTACGAGATCGGCATGGCCCGCGCCGGGACGGGCGGCCCGCCGCCGGGCGGGCCGATCACCGGGCGCGACGGATCTCGGCGAGGTTCGCCTCGTAGATCCGCTCGCCCGCGTAGTCCCCGGCGGCGCGGCACTCGGCCAGTGCCAGCTCGGTGCACCGCAACGCCTCGGCGTCCTCGCCGAGTCGGAAGTGGTTCAGGCCGAGCAGTCCGTGGACCTTGCCGAGGTAGCGGGTGCCCGCCGTGCCCGTGATGGTGCCGAGCAGCTCCCGCAGCACGTCGTTGCTCGCCCGGTACCGCCTGGTGTCGCTCAGGTCCTGCGCGAACGCGAGCCGGTCGCGGGTGTCCGTCAGCTCCCGGCCCGCCCGGGTGCCGTCGGCGACCTCCTTGGCGACGGACAGCACGTCCAGGTTCTCGCGGTAGATCCACACGCCTTCGAGGTCGCCCGAGGCGCGGCAGCGCTCGAACGCCTCCGTGGTGTGGGCCAGCGCTTCCTCGATCCGGCCGAGCTTCAGCGCGTTGGTGCCGAGCAGTCCCACGACCTTCGTCAGGAGCTCGTCCACCCCGCTGCCGATCGCACCGCGCACGTCGTCGAGCAGTGAGCGCAGTTCGGCCGAGCTCGCGGCGTGCTCGCCGGCTTCGCTCAGCTGTTGCGCCCGCTGGTAGCGGTACGTCCAACGGGCGATCGGGTTCTGCGCGCCCGGCGGGGCGAGCCGGTGCATCGGCTCGGGGTGGCCGAGCGCCTGCATGACCTCGGCGACGGCGACCAGCGGCCGCACGTAGGCCTCGACCGCCCGGGGGTCGTGCCGGATCTCGACGGGGGCCACGGCCCAGTCGTCGAAGACGGTCCGGATGTGCTCGGCGTTGCGCCGGCACAGGTCCACGAACGCCTGCTCGTCGCCGTCGTGGAACGCCGCGTACAGCCGCCGCCACAGGTCGGTCACGAGCGCTCCACCCGGCTCAGCTCGTCGAACAGGTGCGCGCGGAACAGCCCACCCGGCCAGTGCGCCCCGTCGACTCGGGCCGCGTCAGCGTGGCGCGCATGATCGGACGTCACCTGTTCCAGCCGTGCGTACCGGGTGATGTTGTCCTCGGGCACGTCGACGGCGATCGTCACGAAGGGCAGGCCCGCGGCGGTGATCGCGTTGACGACCGCCGTGGTCGTCGCGCAGTTGGCGAAACGGGCGCTGCTCGCGATCACCGCCCACACGCGTGCGTGGATCGCCGTCGCGCGCAGGGCGCCGTCGACGAAGTGCCCGACCGGGGCGATGTCCGTGGCGAGCCACGACAGCGACCCGACCGGGGCACCGGCGGCGCGGCCGAGCTCCTCCTGGCGGGTGAGCGCCCAGTCGGCGATCAGCGCCGCCTCCCCTTCGCAGGACCCGATGACGACGGCGTGGCTGAGCACCGGTGCGCGGTTGCCGGTCCGCACGAGTGGTGCGGGAACGTTTGCGCCACGTCGTTCGTGCAGCCGCCGGACGCCTGTCCAGTCCAGCGAGGCCGTGCCCAGGTCGCGGTGGGCCCCGGTGGTGACGTGGTTGCCGGATGTGGGCACGAGCACCGTGCGGCCGTCGTCGAGACGAGGGAGGGGGAACACGCCGGTGAGGATCTCGCTCTCGTCGACGTGGATCTTGCTCGGCATGCCGAGCGCGCACAGCGCCCGGTAGATGGCAGGCAGGTCGCGTTCCTCCGTCGCGGCGAGGTCGAGCCTGCGCAGGCACTCCGCCGGCGTCTGCACGCCGAAGACCTCGGTGTCCAGCAGGCCCCGCCACACCACGTGGGGGCGATCCTGCAGGAGGGTGTTCAGGTGGTGCTCCGTGCGGCCCGCGACCACCGTCGAGCGGTCGGCGCCGACGAGCAGGTCGACGTTCCGGGCGGCGTCGGCGGTCAGCGCTTCGAGCGTGCACCAGGCACGGGTGAGGTAGTCGTCGGCGTCGTCCAGCAGGATCGCGGTGCGGCCGAGCAACTGGTGGATCCCGAGGTGGGTCAGGCCCTCCTCGAACACCACCTGCTCCTCGGGGGTGCGCGGGTGCTGCGGCATGCAGCTGTAGTCGTACCAGACGTGGACGTGCGCGAGCAGCGACCGCAGCCGGGGGTGTGCGGCGACGAGCTCCCTCAGCCTGCGCAGGCCGGTGTCGGTGTGCCCGGCGGGGACCCCGCGGTCGGCGGTCTCCTCCTGCAACGCGTCGATCTCGGCGCGCACCGCGTCCAGACCGGCCGGGTCGAGCCGGTACCGCAGCACGTTGACGATGAGCGCTTCGGCGAGCTCCGAGCCGTACGCGCCGATGGGGAGCTCCCCCACCTTGCCGATCTTCCGCGGCGTGCGCAGACCGCGTTCGTGCGCCACGTACACCGCCTCGCACACCGCCGCGACCAACTGCCAGGCCAGCAGCCGGGCCTGGTCGCCGTCCGGGTCCGGCGCGGTCGGGGTGAGCCAGCGGTGCGACACGAAGCAGTAGTAGTCGCCGGGCGACGTGCGCGGTTCGAGGTCCGCGGTGATCTCCTGCATGCGGCGGAACCGCCCGTTCGCGATCAACGCGGGCAACGGCAGCCAGTACGTGGCCGGCACGTTGCGCGGCGAGTACTGCGTCAGGAGCAGGGGTTCGTCGCGGTCGTCCGCCATCTCGAGGAACGCCTCCGGTGGCGCACCCCGCGAGTACGACCACACGAGCCGGTCGTCGCGGCTGCCGGGATCGGCCACCGGCACGAGGTTGATCAGGTCCTCCTCGAACGTGAACCCGATCCTCCCCTCCGGCAACCCGATCGGTCGGTGCCGCAGTGTGCGGGCCTGGGTCGTCAGCAGGTCCAGGTCCGCGGCCGAGCGGCGGCGGTCCTCCCGTCGGGCGTCCAGCCGCGACTGGGCGAACGTCTGCAACGGGAAGTAGCCCTTGACCGGGCTCGCGGCCAGCGACCGGAACCCGATCTCGTCGTAGCCGACCGCCCCGGTCAGCCGCGCGTACGTCAGCGCCTTCGCCGCGGCGTCCCGCGGCGGCAGGCCCCGCACCAGCTCCGGTCTGTTCGCCAGCTCCTCCGGTGGCAGCGCGTGCCACTCGCCGAGGTCGACATTCCCGAACCGCAACGGCCTCACCCCACCGGGATCGTAGCGACGTCCCCACCCGGTGACACGTGCGTCCCGCGGTCGGTCGCGACCCTGCGGTGGCCGCCGGGGTCAGAGGTAGCTGACGCCGGTCAGTTCCTCCGCCGCCGCCCAGAGTCGCTCGCCGACGACCGGATCGGCGGCCTCCCGGCTGAGCTTGGCCTCGGTGACCCGGCCGCGCGTCTCCCAGAGCCCGGACGGGCCGAAGAACCGGCCGCCCCGCACTCCCGGCTCGGTCGCGGCGCGCAACTGCGGCAGCGCGCCCCGCTCCACCGGCTGGGTGGCCAGCAGGCCGAGCCACGCGATCAGCCGCCCCACCCGGCCGCGGTGCTCCCAGGCCCGCGGGGTCAGGTTGGTGCGGGTGAGACCGGGGTGGGCCAGCACGCTGACGATCGGCGATCCGGCGGCGCGCAGTCGACGGTCCAGCTCGACGCCGAAGACGGTGGTGGCGAGCTTGGACCGGCCGTAGGCGGCGGTCGCCCGGTAGCCACGCTCGGACATCAGGTCGTCGAAGTCCAGGTGCGCGGTCTTGTGGGTGATCGAACTGAGGCTGACCACCCTGGCTTCCCGCGCCGCGGCCAGGTTGTCGAGCAGCAGGCCGGTCAGCGCGAAGTGGCCCAGCACGTTGGTGCCGAGTTGCAGCTCGAAGCCGTCGGCGGAGGTGCGGCGCGGGCCGAGCAGCACCACGCCGGCGTTGTTGACCAGCAGGTCGACCACCGGGTGGTCGGCGGCCAGCTTCGCCGCGAAGGCCCGCACGGAGGCGAGGCGGGCCAGGTCCAGCTCGCGCACCTCGACCTCGCCCCCGATCCGGCGGGCGGCCTCCTCGCCGGCGGCGGTGTCGCGGACGGCCAGCACGACGCGGGCGCCGTGACGCGCCAGCTCGGTCGCGGTGACCAGGCCGAGGCCCGAGTTCGCGCCGGTCACGACGGCGACCCGCCCGCTCTGGTCGGGGATGCGGTCGGCGGTCCATCCGGTCATCTGCTGCTCCTGGGAGTCGTCGGTGCACTGGACCGCCGACGCTAGGAGCGATCCGGGCCGGCTCGGTGGTCCCCGGCTGCCTGGGTCCGGCCGACCTACCTTCGACCGTCAGGGCAGGGGCACACTTGCGGCGTGAGCAGCCCTCATCCGTACGCCCGTGAGCTCGGGGACTTCCTGCGCGCCCGGCGCGGCCGGCTGCGCCCGCACGACGTCGGCCTGGAGCCGGGCGGCCGGCGCAAGGTCACCGGGCTGCGACGCGAGGAACTGGCCCTGCTGGCCGGGCTGAGCACCGACTACTACCAGCGGATGGAGCAGGGTCGGGAGGTCCGCCCGTCCGACGACGTCCTGGACGCGCTCGCCGGCGCGCTCGGCCTCGACCCCGGGGAACGCCGGCACCTGTTCGCCCTGGCCCGCGCCGCCCGCCGGCCGATACCCGACCGGGTGAACCGCGACCGGGAACGGGTGCCGGACAGCACCCGGCGCCTGCTGCGGGTGATGGACACCCCGGCGGTCGTGCTCGGCAGGCACCTCGACCTGCTCGACTGGAACGTGATGGCGCAGGCGTTGCTCGGCGACCCGGACACCTACCCGCCCGACCGGCTCAACATGCTCCTGCTGATGTTCGACGACGCGCTGACCGGCGGGCGGAGCTGCCCGGACTGGGAGCGGCAGGCCCTGGACTACGTCGGCATGATGCGCGCCGCCGTCGCCACCGACCCCACCCACCCCCGCGCCACCGCGATCGTCGGCGAGCTGAGCATCCGCAGCGCCGAGTTCCGGCGGCTGTGGGCGCGCCACGACGTGCGCGAGTCGGTCAGCGGCACCAAGACCTTCCGGGTTCCCGAGGTCGGCGACATCGTCCTGGACTGGGACACCTACCCGCTACCGGGCAGTCGCGGCCCGGTCATGCTGGTCTTCACCGCCGAGCCCGGCAGTGCCGACGCCGACCGGCTGCAACTCCTGGCGTCGTTGCACGCGACCCGCTCCACCGCGCGCTGACCACCCCGGTGGCAGCCGGTCAGGGCCTTGACCTTGACACCGTGACAAGGTGTCCACTGGACGCCGGAGGTGGTTGCGATCAACACGACGAACGGCGCCCCGCAGAACGACCGCGTGGCCGACGCCCTCGGCGCCCAGGACCCGTCGGTCCGGCTCCAGGCGGCCCTGGCGGTCGGCTCCGACCCCGACCCCGGGCTGCTGGAGAGGCTGGTGGAGCGGTGCGCGGTCGAGCCGGACTTCTTCGTGCGGGACATGCTGTCCTGGGCGCTGACCCGCCTCCCGCCGGAGATCACCCTGCCCCGGATCCGCGAGGAGCTCGGCGCCGAGCGCGCCCGGGCGCGCAGCCAGGCGTTGCACACGCTGTCCAAGATCGGCGACAGGAGCGCTTGGGCGTGGATCACGCGTGACCTGCTGCGTGACGCCGACGACGAGGTGGCGCGGACCGCGTGGCGCGTCGCGGTCGCCCTCGTCCCCGAGGACGAGGAGGAGGACCTGGCCGACGAGCTGGTCAGGCAGTTGGGACGCGGTGACCGGGAGGTGCGGTTGAGCCTGAGCCGGGCCCTGGTCGACCTCGGCGACGTGGTCGTGCCCGCCCTGGAACGGGCGGCGGCGAACCCGGACCCGGCGGTGGCCGCGCACGCCCGCGCCACCGAGCTGCTCCGGCGCGACCCGGAGACCGGTTTCGACGCGGCCGTCGAGGAGGCGAAGCGAGTCGTCACCCTCGGCCCGGAACGGGCAGCCGCCGTGGCTGCCGGCGTCACGGGCGCCGCCGAGCCCGGGAAGGGTGCGGAGGACACGGCTTGCTGATCGGCGAGGTGGCCCGTCACTCGGGCGTGAGCACCCGGATGCTGCGGCACTACGACGCCCTCGGGCTGGTGCGGCCGACCGGTCGCACCGTCGGCGGCTATCGCGAGTACTCCGCCGAGGACCTCCGCAGGATCTTCCTCGTGGAGGGCCTGCGGTCGCTGGGGCTCTCGCTCAAGCAGGTCGGGCGCGCGCTGGACGACCGGGCGCTCACGCCGTCCGCCCTGGTCGGCGACCTCATCCGCAGGACGGAGGACCGCTTGCGGCGCGACCGGGAGCTGCTCGAGCGACTCCGCGCGATCGACGCGTCGGCGCCCACCGGCTGGTCGGGCGTCCTGCGCGTCGTCGACCTCCTCCAGGGGCTCGGCTCGAGGAGTGCCGCGCGCAGGCAGCAGGCCGTCCTGTCCCGGGTGGACGGGGTGGACGGGGTGTCGGTGTCCGCCGAGCGGCTGGCCGAGGCGGTCCTGGCCGAGACCGACCCCAACGTCGCGGGCGCCCTGTGCTGGGCGCTCGCCCGATCGGGCGGCGACGGCATGGCGACGCTGGCCGCGGGCGCGCAGTCCGACGACGTCGACGTCCGGCGGCGCGCGGTGCTGGCGATCACCGGGATGTCGGAGGCCCCGGGTGCCACCGGGGTGCTCACCGAGGCGCTGGGCGACCCGGACACGGCGGTGCGCGGGCACGCCGCGCTCGCGTTGGGCAGGCGCGGCGTGCCCGCTGCCGTGCCGGCACTCGTCGGCATGGTGGTCGAGGGCTTCAACGACGTCGAGGCGGCGGAGGTGCTGGGCGCGCTGGCCCAGGACCCCGAGCGCGGGGACCGGATCATGACCGCGCTGGTCGACGCGCTCGCCGCGCCGGACGCGGACTCCGCGATCCGGATCCGCCTGACCCAGGCGCTGGTCGAGTTGCCGGGGACGACCGCGCGGCACGCCCTGCGCCGACTGGCCGACGACGACGACCGTGCCGTCGCGCTCGTCGCCGCGGCCTTCGTCGGGGTCCTGGAAGCGCGGTCCGGATCAGGACCCCGGACGGGACGTGATCAGCCGAAGTAACCGTCGAACATGATCCGGCTGATCTGGGTCGTGGTTTCCATGCCCACTTCGTACCCGTTCTCGACCACCTGGGTGTTGTTCATGATGGCGAGGGTGTAGCGCTCACCGGGGCCGACGAAACCGACCGAGTTCATCAGCCACGAACCGTCGTCGTTGTCGTCGGACCAGCCGTTCTTGTTGCCGGGCCGGGCGGCGGCGCCTGCGCCCCACACCCCCCACTGCTGGTTGGCGCTGACCGAGCGCATCTCGTTGACGATGTAGTCGCGGTGGGCGGCCGGGAGCTTGGTCAGCACGTAGTTGATCAGGCGGTCGAGGTCGTCGGCCGTGGTGAGGATCCAGCCCCAGTGGTGCGGGTGCTGGTCGGTGAACCGCATGTCGGTCATCCCGTAGGACGGGAAGCGGGCCGCGAACTCCTGCTCGCCGCCGTAGCGGGTCCACAGCGTGTGCGCCGCGTTGTCGTCGCTGGAGTTCAGCATGCGGTGCATCAGGTCGCGGTCCTCGGCCGTGAGGCTGATGGTGCCTGCGTCGTTGCGCAGCAACAGGTCGACGACCATGGCGAGCTTGGGCGTGGAACACGCCCAGATGAGCGTGCCCGAGTGGGTGTTGCGCCACACGGCGCCGGTCTTCCGGTCCCGCAGCACGATTCCGGCGAAACCGGGGCGGCTTTCCGCGTAGGCGTTCGCCCGGATGATCCGGTTCAGCAGCTTCCAGTCGAAGTACGAGGAGATGCCCGGTGTGGCGTGACCCGCCTCGGCGGTGGCGACAGGAGGCGCGGCACTGGCCGCCGGAGCGAGTGCGGGGACGAAGCAGGCGGCCACGACCAGCGCGGTCACGATCATCCGCTTGTTGATCGAATTCATATCGAAGAAAGGTAGCAGGATCGCGCACACCAATCAGGTGATCATGGTCATGATAACGAAACAAAAACGGAGTCAACCTTTTTCGACGCACCCGTGACCATCTGCGTGAATACCTGAAATGCGAGTGCGGTCGCCCCCGTCGTTCCTCCGCTTGGCGCAAGACCACCCGAGTGCGCCGCGGTGACCACCGTTCGTAGGTTCTTGGCGACCTGCGCGGTGCCCCATACTCGCGTTCGGCGCGGCGGCCCCCTGTCACCCTGCCTCGGCCGCCGGCTGGTCTGGAGGTCTGTCGATGAAGGTTCTGGTAGGTCTTGCCACGGCGGTGCTGTTACTCCTGGGAACCAATGCGCTGGCTGCTCAGCCGTCCGACACCACGCCGTACTACTGGGAGGTCCCGGGAGCCGGTGAGCGCGCGTTGCGGTCGGCCGGGTTCGACGTCGAGCACGGCGTCGGGGGTGCCGTGCAGGTGGTCGGCGATCAGCGGGTGGCCGACAGGCTGGTCGCGCTCGGCTACCGGCCGAGCAGGTTCGACGCGGTGTACAAGGCGGTGCCGTCCGGCCGGGCCGCGGACATCGGCGCCCAGACGTTCTACGGCGGCTACCGGACGGTGGCCGAGCACGAGAAGCACCTGACCGACGTGGCGGCGGCGTACCCGTCGTTGACGCAGGTGTACGACATCGGCGACAGCTGGCGCAAGACGCGTGGCCAGGGCGGCCACGACATCAAGGCCATCTGCATCACCAGGAAGCAGGCCGGTGACTGCGCGCTGAGCCCCACCTCCGCCAAACCCCGGTTCGCGTTGATCGCGCAGATCCACGCGCGGGAGCTGGCCACGGGCGAGCTCGCGTGGCGGTGGATCGACCACGTCACCCAGGGGTACGGCACGGACGCCGAGGTGACGTCCATCCTGGACACGACGGAGCTGTGGGTGGTGCCGATCGTCAACCCCGACGGCGTTGACATCGTCGCGTCCGGCGGCAACCAGCCGTTGTTGCAGCGCAAGAACGCCAACAACACCAACGCGTCCTGCTCGGCGCCGAGCTACGGCGTGGACCTGAACCGCAACTCGACGTTCAAGTGGGGCGGGGCGGGTACGAGCCGGTGCGGCGAGACCTACCAGGGCACGGCGGCGGGTTCGGAGCCGGAGACCAAGGCGATCGAGGCGTGGTTCAAGCAGTTGTTCCCCGACCAGCGCGGACCGGGTGACACCGAGCCCGCGCCGGTGACGACCAAGGGCGTGATGATCACGGTCCACAGCTACGGCAACCTGATCATGCCGCCGTGGGGCTGGACGTGGAACGCGAACCCGAACGCCACGCAGTTGGCGGCGCTGGGCCGGAAGATGGCGGCGTTCAACGGGTACCAGGTGGTGGCCGAGGGCGACACGACGGGCACGACCGACGACTTCACCTACGGCAACCTGGGCATCGCGAGCTACACGTTCGAGATCGGGTCGGGCAGCGGTAGCTGTGGCGGGTTCTTCCCGCAGTACTCGTGCGTGGACAGCTTGTTCTGGCCCAAGAACAAGGGAGCGTTCCTGACGGCGGCGAAGGCGGCGAAGGCCCCCTACGCGAGCTGATCCCACGTCGGGTCCGCGGACGTGGTCGGGTTCCGACCACGTCCGCGGTCGGGCGGGCCGGCGCTGTCGGCCCCACCGCCTACGATCCCGCCATGATCTCCGAACCGCCGCTGCCCGCCGATCTCCGAGCGCTGTTCGCCGACGGCGCCGACACCGGTCGAACGCTGCCGGTCCCGCTGCCGCCCGGACGGGCGATCGTGCCCGAGGCCGGCGGCGGCTCCGCGCGGCCCGCGTTCTGGCTCGGTGACGGCCCGGTGCCCACGGGTCTGTGGGCGCGGTTGCGCGCGGCGCACGTCCGGTCGGGGCTGTGGCCGTTGCTGTTGGACTCGCTGGACGACGATGACGCCGAGTACCCGCCGTGGGGCGACGGCGACGTGATGCCCGGTGCGATGTCGTCGCCCGCCGACCACGTTCCCGACGTGCTGCTGGCGGGCCGGTGGGCCGAGAACACGGCCGACAGCCCCGACGACGCGCTGACGTCGGCCGAACGAGCGGCGGTCACCGCCCCGTTCGGGCGTACCTGGCCCGGGTTGGCGCCCACACCGCCGCTCGGCGGGGACCCGGACCACATCGCCGACGGCCTCGCGGAGCACCTCGTGGCGGGCCACCCGTCGATCCGCCTCGGCCTGGTGGCGGTCGACCGGGGCGCGGACGCGGTGACGGCGATCGGCTGGACCGGTCCGACGAACTACACCGAGGACACCGCCGAGGTCTCGGCGGTCCTGCGGAGCTGGGAGGACCGGTTCGGCGCACGGGTCGTCGGCGTCGGGTTCGACACGCTGGTGCTGAGCGTCGCCTCCCCGCCGACCACGCGTGAGGGCGCCATGGCCGTCGCCGCCGAGCACTTCGCCTTCTGCCCGGACAACATCTGGCAGGGCGAACAACCCCACACGCTCGCCGCGTACGCCGACCGCCTCGTGAACGACCACTCGTGGGCGTTCTGGTGGGACTGACCGCTGCTCTTCAGCCGACGTGCGCCCCGGCGGTCGGGTGAATATCTTGCGGGCTATCCGAGCATCCTGGTAGGGATTTACAAGGTCGTGCTCTCACCCTGCCCGAGAGGACTGCTCATGATGCGAGGAACACGAGCCCTGCTCGTCCTGGCCGCCGCCGCCCTGGCGTTGACCGGGATCACCGGGCCCGCGACGGCCCAACCGGATCCGATCACCACCCTGGCCGGCAGCGGAACCGTGAGCGACCCGTGGGTGCCGATGCGCGAAGCGCACACCACCTGCGAGTCCACCACCCTGTTCGGCAACTACTACGGCGGCGTGCACCGCGACCCGATCGTCGTGCTGCCGCGCGGGACCTGGATCGGGGTCCGCTACATCACCTCCGACGGCCGGTCCGCCGACGTCCTGTGGCACAACCACAGCCAGTGGGGCTTCATGCTGCGCAGTTGCTTCGCCTTCGACTGACCCGACGAACCGCGAGGAGCACCCCACCATGCGCACACTCCGCTTGGCCGCCGCCGTCACAGCCCTGACCGCCGCCGCCACCCTCACCCCGGCGGCCTCGGCTGCGCCGGTCGAAGCCCAGGAGGTCCGCCAGGTCTGCGCCCAGGACCTGTACGTCCGCGCCACGGCCGCGGGCGTGGTGATCGGCACCCTGTACTACGGCGACAACTTCGACGTGCAGCGCTACTCACCCAGCAGGCAATGGGTCTTCGGCCACGCCTACGGCAACGTCCACCAGGACGGCTGGGTCCAGAACGGCTGGTTCTGCTGACCTCCCCCACCCACCGCCACCGTTCCGCGATCCGGGGACGGTGGCGGCGGTCTGCCCACCCTCACCACCCGGGCCCGCCACGGACCACCCCCAGCGGTAGCGACGTGCGCGAGGCCTGGATGACGACCGCAGTTCACATCACCTGATTGGCGTAGTCGATCAGGTCCGCACGAGGTGTAGGGCACGGCATACTCGACGCCCGTGCCTGACGACATGGTGGAGACCGACGCCCTGCGCGAGCTACGCGCCAACATGGACTACGCGCGCGGCCTGGTGCGAGGAGGACAGCACCTGGAACGGTTACGGGTCGGGGCGTTCGATGTCGCCGATCTCTACCGATCCGCTTGGGTGCAGGCCGTGTCGGCACTCGATCACTGGGTGCACAGCGAGTTGTACGACCGGGCATTGGGGCTTGCGCTCCAGGTGTCGGAGCAGCGACCAGCGAAGTTCCTGCGTATCGAGGTGCCGATGAGCCTGCTGGAGGACGTGCTGCACCACTCCGGCTCGCTGGAGCAGAAGTTCCGGGACCACTTGAAGTCGCGCTTCGGTTACACGTCGTACCAGAACCCGGAGAAGATCAAAGAGGCGTTCGGGTACGTCAGCGACGAACTGCTGTGGGAAGGCGTCGCGAAGCACCTCAGCCGGAACGGTGCGGCATGGACGCAGAAGTCGGTGCGCGACCAGGTCAGCCAGATCATGAACCGGCGCAACCTCATCGCACACGCCGCCGACCGCGACCCCGCGACCGGGAAGCGCACGCCGATCCAGCACCACGAGGCCGCCGAGACCATCGACTGGCTGGAGCAGGTGGCCGTCGCGATCTCGCAGGTCGTCGGGGAGCCGCCCGCCCGGCCAACACCGGCGAAGCACGCGTGGACCAGACAGGACATCAACAGCGCCGCCGACGCGATCACCGACCCCGAGACCCGCGCCGCAGTCCACCGCCTGCTCGCCCACGCCGACGAGCGCGGCGCACAGCTCAAGGGCGGAAACGGCACCTACCCCTCTACCGGCGTCTACTACGTGTTCAGCGGCAAACGGCGATCGTTGGTGTCGCTGTACATCTCACCCGGAAACCCGGAGCTGACCCTCAACCTCAGGTCCATCTGGGACCAGGACCAGGCACTGGCCCTCGACGTGGTCGCCAAACTCCGCAGCCACGCCGGACTGGCCGCACTCATCCCACCGAACGACGACGAAGTCGTCCGCAAGTACCCGTCGTTCCAACTCGCCACGCTCGGCGCCACGCCGGATGCGCTCGACGCGCTCCTCCAGGCACTGGACCTCGTGATACACCCCAAGGCCTCATAGCCGCGAACTCAACGTCGGACGAAGGCCCCGGGGCCGTGAGGTCGCACTCCGCGAACAGCCATCCCAACCCTCGCGTGCTCAACCACGCCCGCCGCGAGGTGTTCGACTCCGGTCCACGGCCTTGGCGGTCAACTCGACCGTGGCCACCGCCCAGGCCCGTTGGGCGTCGTCGGCAGGTCCAAGCCGACCGCGATCGCCGGCACGTCGTCCCGTCCCACACGGCAGAATCCATGTCGCCTTTGTTCAATACCTCTCCGGCCCGCGCCGCCTAGCGTCGACGCCATGTCACACCTGTCCAACGCGGCCGGAGCGATGGCCGCAGTCGCCCGCACCATCACCGACGACCAGGTCGCGAACAAGACTCCGTGCGCGGAGTACGACGTGCGGGCGCTGGTCAACCACCTCCTGTTCTGGGGCCCGTCGCTCGCCGGCGCGGGCCGCAAGGTGTCCGTTCCCCGGCCGGCGGCCGTCGAGTCCGATGTGGACCTGGCAGCCGGCGACTGGCGCGACCGCCTGCTCGACCTGCTCGACGACATCGCGTCGTCGTGGGCGCCGCCGAGCGCCTGGGAGGGCGAGACGAGCATGGGCACGCCGCACCTGATGCCCGCACCCGTCATGGGCGACATGATCGCCGGCGAGCTGACCGTGCACGGCTGGGACCTGGCGGTCGCGACCGGGCAGCGGCTGGAACTGCCTGCGGACCTGCTGGCGCACCTGCACGTCGCGGTGTCCGCCGGCGTGGCGCAGGGTCGGGAGATGGGCATGTACGGACCGGAGGTCGCCGTGCCGACCGACGCACCCACCTTGGACCGCATCCTCGGCCTGACCGGCCGGGATCCCGCCTGGACGTAGTCCGCATCCACAGCGACTGGAACGGCGGTGACCCCCGCTGCCAGTGGTCGGACAAGAAGAAGGCCGACACCGGCAGCAACTACCAGATCCGCTCTTCCAGCCCCGCTGACCGCGCGACACGGCTTGGGGACACCAGGTCCGGCCGACCACGCGCCCTTCGGGTCCGCTGTCACACCACGCGGACTGGAACGATGTAATCCAGGGCGACCGTTCTCCGACAGCCGCGCCCAAGACAGACCGGTTCGGGCGGGCGCGACGGCGAAGGTGATCGGTGAACACAGCGGACGGGTCGTACGGCAACCAGTTCTTCGGGGTCGCGCACTCGGTGGTGCAGGCCGGCGTGATCAGCGGTGACGTGAACGTCTACGCCGCCCCGCGCGATCCACTGCCGCTGCCGCACCGCTGGGGCGCGTTCCCGACCCGGGCACACTGCTTCCAGCGCCGGCCCCTGTCCTGGGCTGACGACCGGGTGGTGGTGCTGACCGGACTCGGCGGCGTTGGCAAGACCCAACTGGCCGTCGACCTGGCCCTGGGTGCTTGGGAACGCCGGGAGGCGGACCTGGTGGCGTGGCTGCCCGCGCGGTCGCGAGCGGAAGTGGTCGCCGGGTTCGCGGCGCTGGCCGCCGACCTCACCGGCCGGGACGATCCCGACGCCGAGGCGGGCGCGCGCCGCCTGCTGGGGTGGCTGGCGGGCGATCAGCGGTGGCTGCTGGTCCTGGACGACCTGCGCGACCCGGCCGACCTCGCCGGGCTGTGGCCACCGGTCGGCGCGACCGGCACGACCGTCGTCACGACCCGGCGTCGTGACGCGGCGCTGTCCGGACCGGGCCGCAGGACCGTCGAGCTGGGCTGTTACACCGCGGAGGAGTCCCTTGCCTACCTCGTCGCGCGCCTGCCCGACCGGGTGACGGTCGACGGGGTGGGCACGCTCTGGTCACTGGCGGCCGAGTTGGGCCACCTGCCGCTCGCACTGGCCCACGCCGGGGCATACCTCGCCCACCAACCGCTGTTGACCTGCGAGGAGTACCTCACCCTGCTCGCCGACCGCCGTCGCACCCTGGCCCGGTTGCTGCCCGCCGACCCGCCCCCGGACGACTACCACGCCGCCGTGGCCGTCACCTGGTCCCTGTCGGTGGAGCTGGCCGACCGGCTGACCCCGCCGGGCCTGGCCCGACCGACGCTGGAACTGGCCGCGCTGCTCGACCCGGACGGGATGCCGAGGTCCGTGTTCACCCACCACCTGAGCCGCGGGTTCCTGTCGGTGGCCGCAGGGAGCCCGGTGGACGAGCACGACGCCGTGACCGCGTTGGGCAACCTGAGCCGGTTGAGCCTGCTGGACCTGGACGGGACCGACCCGCACCGCGCGGTCCGCACGCACGTGCTCGTCCAGCGGGCGACGAGGGAGCACCTCGAACGGGCGGACCCGATCCGGTTCACCGCGTCGGCCATCAGCGCCGCGGGGGCGCTGCACGACCTCTGGCCCGGCGTCGAACGTGATCGCGACGAGTCCAGGACCCTGCGCGCCAACGCCGAGCGCCTGCTGGGCAACGCCGGCCCGGCGCTGTGGGAGGGCGGCCTGCACCCCGTGCTGACCGACGTCGGTCCGAGCTACCTCGCCGCCGGCCAGCCGCGAGCCGCGGCGGAGTTCGCCGACCGGCTGCACTCCCTCTCCCTGGACCACCTGGGACCGCACCACCCGGACACCGACCGCGCTCACGTGGACGCCGTGACGGCCCACGCGAACCTCGACCGGTCCGCCGCGGCCATGACCCGGCTGCGCGACGTCCTGCTGGAGCGCTTGCAGCGGTTGCCCGCCGACCACCCCGACACCTTCCAGGCCAGGTTCAACCTGGCCCAGGCGCGAGGCGCGCTCGGAGAAGCCGCCGAGGCGGCCCGGGAACTGGGCGAGGTGGTGGCCGAGCACGAGCGTCGCTTCGGCCCGCACCACCCGCACTCCCTGGCGTTGCGCGTCGGCCACGCCCACTGGGTCGGCAAGGCGGGCGATGTCGCGGGTGCGGTCCGCCTGCTCACCGAACTGCTGGCGCAACACCCGCGCGCGTCCGACCCGGCCGACCCCGACGTGCTGGGCGCTCGGCACGAACTGGCGACGTGGACGGCGTCCGCCGAAGACTCGACCGCCGTGCTCGACCGCCTCACCCGGGTACTCGGCGAGGACCACCCCCAGGTCCTCACCGCGCGGAACAACCTCGCGTTGCAGCGAGCGGAAGCGGGCGATCACGCCGGAGCGGTCGCCGAGTTCACCGACCTCGTCGCCGACCTGACCCGCATCCACGGTCCCCGCCACCCCCACACCCTGATCACCCGGACCAACCTCGTGCAGGCACGCGGGCGCACCGACCCGGCGACCGCCGCCCTGGAGATGACCTCGATCGCCGAGGACCTGACCGAGGTCGTCGGTCCCGACCACCCGGACACCCTGACCGCGCGCAACAACGCCGCGTCGTTCCTCGCCGCCGCCGGCGAGACGCGTGCCGCACGTGAAGCCTTCGAACGACTCGCCGCCGATCGCCTGCGGGTCCAGGGAGCCGAGCACCCGGACACCATCGCCGCCTTCCACAACCTGGCCGACGCCCGCGGCGAGGACGGCGACCCGACAGCCGCCGCGATGCTGTTCGCCAAGGTCACCGCCGAGCGGGAACGGCTGTCCGGCATCGACCACCCGCACACGATCCAGGCCCGCGCCCAACTCGCCCGGTGGCTCGGTCGCGCCGGGGACGCACCCGCCGCCGCCGCGACCTGCGAAGTCCTCGCCGCAACCAGCCTCCGCGTCAACGGCCCCCACCACGAAGACACCCACCAGTGGCACGAGGAACTCGCCCACTGGGCAGGCACGTCCGGCGACCACACCACCGCCGTCGACGCGCTTGCGGTCGTCGCCGATTCCCTGTCGGCACACCGTCGCCCCGACGACCCGGACCTGTTGGCCGTCCGCGCCGGCCTGGCGTTCTGGCAAGCACGAGCCGGCGACCCCAGCCACCTGCACGCGCTGGTGCCGGAACTGACCCGAGCCCTGGGCGCCCACCACCCCACGACGCTGGCGACGCGCCACAACCTGGCCACGGTGGTCGGCGAGTCCGGAGACCGCCCGACCGCGACGGCGATCCTGACCGCCCTGCTCCGCGACCTGCGAGCCGTCCACGGCGACGACCACCCGGAAACCGCCCGCGTCCGCCGGAACCTCGACCTGTGGTCGACCTGACGGCCCGCCGTTGTCCCTGCCGACAGCCCACCCACGCAGGTTCACGCCGCGCGAGGCCTTCAGCGGTGAGGCGGAGGCGCGCCACAGGTGGTGGAACGCGGGCTCGCCGTGGAGCGGCCGAGAGAGCCCCAGGAGCCACCCCCTGACCCCGTGGGCGGGGCACTCCGAACCCCCGGTTGCGGTGGTCAGGCGCGGGCGTAGCGCTCCGCCAGGGTGCGCAGCAGCGGCCTGAGCTCGCCGGGCGACTCGACGGTGAAGTCCATGTTCAGCATGCCGATGTAGGCGGCGATCGTGTCCAGCGAGTCGGCGCCGGTGACGAGGACCGAGGTGGTGTCGGTGACCGTCTCGACCACACCGACGGCCGGGTGGATCCGGTCGAGGACGGCCTGGGCCGGTGCGTCGACCCGCAGGCGTGCGTGCACCTGCCAGCCGCTGGACGCGACGCGGCGCATGGTGAAGCTCGTGTAGTCGTCGTCGGGGAGGGTGGTGGGTGCGAACCGGCGGTGGGTGCGCATGCGTGGCGTGATCCAGTCCGCCCGGTAGACGTCCCACTCGCCGCTGGACGGGTCGCGGGCCACGAGGTACCAGCGTCGCTTCCAGGCGAGCAGGCGGTAGGGCTCGACGAGCAGCGAGCTGTCGCGGTAGTCGAAGCGGAACCACTCGACGTCGTGGATCGCGGTCGCGATGGTGCGCAGCACGGCGGGGTCGACCTCGGGGTCCGGGGCGTCGGTGTCGTTGTTCTCCGGCGCGTGGTCGACGACCGAGGCCAGCGCCTCCACCGTCGGCCGCAGGCGTGGCGGCAGGACCTGTTCGAGCTTGGCCAGCGCGCGGGCGCTGGAGGTCTCGAGCCCGGCGATGCCACGGCCGGCGCGCAACCCGATCGCCACGGCCACCGCCTCCTCGTCGTCCAGGAGCAGCGGGGGGAGCTTGCCGCCCGCTCCGAGCCGGTAGCCGCCCGTCGCGCCGCGGGTGGCCTCGACGGGGTAGTCGAGCACGCGGAGGCGCTCCACGTCGTTGCGGATGGTGCGGGTCGTGACGCCCAGCCGTTCGGCGAGCTCGGTGCCGCTCCACGACGGGCGCGACTGGAACAGCCCCAGGAGCGCGAGGAGCCGTGCCGATGTGTCCGCGGTCACTGCGAAGACCTCCGCCTTATAGGAACGAACTTTTCCTATAGGCACTCTAACGTCTGTGTCATGACGAACACGGAGATCCGCCCCTTCCGCATCGAGGTCACGCAGGCCGAGCTGGACGACCTGACCGGTCGCCTCGACCGCACCCGCCTGCCGCAGCCGGCGCCGGGCGACACCTGGGAGCACGGCACCCCCAACCACTACCTCCGTGAGGCCGTGGCGGCGTGGCGTGCGTTCGACTGGCGCGCCGTCGAGGAGCGCATCAACGCCCACCCGCACTTCGTCACCGAGATCGACGACCAGCCGATCCACTTCATCCACGTCGAATCGCCGCACGAGGGAGCGACGCCGCTGCTGCTCGCGCACACCTACCCCGGCTCGTCGGTCGACTACCTCGACATGATCGGCAGGCTCACCGACCCCGTCGCCCACGGCGGGCGCGCCGAGGACGCGTTCCACGTCGTCGTGCCGGACGCACCCGGCTTCGGCTTCTCCAACCCGGTCACCGAACCGGGCTGGACCACCGCCCGCGTGGCCCGCGCCTACGACACCCTCATGCGCAGGCTCGGGTACCGGCGCTACGGGGTCCACGGCTCCGACCACGGCGCGATGGTCGCCCGCGAACTCGGCATCCTCGCCCCGGAGGGCTTCCTGGGTTTGCACGTGCTGCAACTGTTCTCCTTCCCCTCGGGCGACCCCGCGGAGTTCGAACGGCTCGAACCGCAGGACTACGCCGGTCTGGAGCACATGCGGTGGTTCCAGAAGGTCGGCGGCTACAACACCATGAACGCCAGCAGGCCGCAGACGGTCGCGGCGGGGCTCAGCGACTCGCCGATCGGGATGCTCGCCTACAGCGAGCTGTTCAACTCCTTCGGCAACGGCACCTCCCTGGTGCCGCTGGAGACCATCCTCACCGAGGTGTCCGTCAACTGGTTCGCGAACGCCGCCGCGGGCATGGCCCGGTCCTACTTCGACAACGCGGCCACCCCCGCCGACGAGCCCGCTCCGGTGAACGCCGCCCCGACCGGCGTGGCCGTGTTCGCCGACGACTTCCAGACCATCAAGGTGTTCGCGGAACGGGACAACTCCAACATCGTGCACTGGAGCCGTTTCGAGAAGGGTGGCCACTTCGCCGCGCTCGAGGTCCCGGAGATCGTGGTCGACGACATCCGGACGTTCTTCGCCGCGCTGCGGTGACCTCCTGGCAACGGCCTCCCGCCCCCGCGCCGCGCCCGCCGTCAGGTACGGGACCGTCTGTGCCAGGGACACCACGACGAAGGCCTCTGACCGGCACGAACGTGCCGGTCAGAGGCCTTCGTCGCCTATCCGGGTTCGACTCGCCCGGTGGCCAGGCCCATTACTTCCTGGTCTTCGTCGTGCCGGTCTTCTTGGTCGTGGTCTTCTTGGTCGTGGTCTTCTTGCTGTCCGTCTTCGAACCGGTCGTGGACTTCTTGCCCGTGTTGCGCACCTTGGCGAGCCGGTCCTTGACGCAGGTGTCGTAGCCGCCGCAGACCCGGTTGGCTTCCTCGTACTGCTTCCGGGCCACCGCCGGGTCGGTGTTCCCGGTAGTGGTCTTCTTGGTGGTCGGCTTCTTGGTGGTCGGCTTCTTGGGAGTCGTCTTCTTCGGCTTGGCCGTGGCCTGTTGGCGAAGCT
>JBFBCZ010000010.1:64493-267481 GCA_040689555.1 Actinosynnema sp. NPDC051121
TCTTCACCCGGTCCTGCACACACGTGTCGTAACCACGGCACTCCCGCTGCGCCTGCCGGTACAACGGATCACCGTTCGACTTCTTCGCCGCCGCACCCGCCTTCGCCATGCTCCGATCACGACCGTCCCGAAGCTTCTTCACCCGGTCCTGCACACACGTGTCGTAACCACGGCACTCCCGCTGCGCCTGCCGGTACAACGGATCACCGTTCGACTTCTTCGCCGCCGCATCCGCCTTCGCCATGCTCCGATCACGACCGTCCCGAAGCTTCTTCACCCGGTCCCGCACACACGTGTCGTAACCACGGCACTCCCGCTGCGCCTGCCGGTACAACGGATCACCGTTCGACTTCTTCGCGACCTTGTTCGCGGTGTCGAGCGCCTGGTACTTCTTCAGCTCAGGCCCGATCGTCCGCGCGTCACCGGGCGTGAAGCCGTCGGCGAGGTTCTCGAAACCCTTCCACAGGCCGGGACCACTGGCGCGGTCGTACTCGGCGATGATCTTCCGGCGCAGCTCCGGATCCCGCAGTGCCCGCTGGTAGAGCTCTTCCCGACGGTCGGCGGCCGTCCGCGTACCGAGCTCCTGGCCCAGGAACTCGCCGACGGCTTCGGAGTTCCTGCCCGGCACCCGGACGCCGACCGGACCCCTGACCTTCGGCACGGTCGCGCCGACCTTCCCCACCTTGGGCACGTCGACCGACGTCTTCGGCGTGACCGCCGTGGTGCCGGTCTTCGGGCCTTGACCCGTCTTGACTGTGCCCTTCGGGGTCTTCGCGGTGCCGACGGACGGTGTCGTGGGTCCCTTCGGGCCCTTCTTCTTCGCGGGTGTGCCACCGGCGTCGTCACCCCCGCCCTGGTACCGGTCCCGATCCCGCTCGGTCTGCTCCAGTTGCTCCCGGAGCCGCGCCGCGCGGTCGCGTGCCTGCTTGCGCCCGACGTCGGTGTAGCGGGGGTTGGTGGCCTTGCGGTCCTGGTCGCGGATCTCGTGCTCGAGCCTGCTGATCTCCTTGGACCAGTCGAACGGCGCGGCGCGCTGCTTGGCCTTCTGGTACTCCGGGAAGACCTGGTTGTACGCCTTGCGGGCCTTGGCCAACTGCTTCTCGGCGGCCTTCCGGGCCTTGGGCGTCGGGGCGTTCGCGACCTCCTTCTTGTAGTGCTCGATCTCGTTCTGCCGGTTCCGCACCTCGGTCTTGAGGTTGTCCACCTTCGCGCGGGACGTCCGCTGCTGCTCCTGGAAGTCCTGCAGGACGCTCTGCACCTCGGACGGACTGGGCAGGTCGAGGCTGTTGCGGTTGACGACCCGCCTGATGATGATCTGGCCCGTCGCCTTGAGGGTGAAGTGCCGGTCGTCCGGGTCGAGGGACTCGGGGTACCAGACGTGGTAGACGGCCCCGTTGATCTTCCTCACCACGTGGTTCCACGCGCCTGAACCGGGCGAGCCACCGGTCCCGGGGTCGGCCGAAGCGGACGTCGTCGGCCCGCCCAGGACCACACCGACCGCGACCGCCGAGGCCACCAGCACGGGCACGGCTCGCCGCAGACGGCTCAACCAGGTGATCTCGCCGTCCTCCACCCCGCTCACCACCCGACGTGCGCGACGTCCCCGGCGGGGACGGCGAGCACACCCTGGTCGGCGGTGTGGATCGCGGTGGCGAGTGCGACCGGGTCGCGGAACCGCTCGCTCGCACCGGGCTCCGCCCGGACGAGGCCCGACGTCACGCCGTCAGCCGTGACGTACCCGGTCGGGGACGCGGGCTCGACGTAGGCCTCGCCCGCGGCGAAGTGCGCGAAGTCCGGGGACCCGGGCACGGTGGACGTCTCGACCTGCGCCGGTTCGACCACCTCGCCGGGCACCATCGCGTACGGCTCAACCGCATCGGGTTCGGCGGCGTCGGCGGTCTGCCACTCCTGCTCCGCCGGCGCGGCTTCCATCGGGGCGAGCAGCGTCCGGACCTGGTCGGCGACCGGCTCCACGACGGGCTCGACCGGCGGCACCACCTCTTCGGCCGCGGCCTGCGCCGAGGCGTCCAACTCGGCCACGGTCGCCGCGACCGTCTCGGCCACGATCGCCGCCACGTCCACCTGCCCGACCGCGAACTCGGGCCCGGCCGGCACCTCGACGGACTCGGCCATCCCGACGACCGGAGCGACGTCGACCGGAAGCGACTCCTCGACCGGCTCCTGCTCGACCGGCTCCTGCCGCACCGCGTCCTGCTCCACCGGCACCTGCTCGACAGGTGCCTCCTCGACCGGTGCCGGGGCCTCCTCGGTGATCTCCGGGTAGTCGAACTCCCCCGGCGCGGACCGCGCGGACTGCTCGGCGACGATGGCACGGGCCGCCTCACCCGCCCCGTTCGCCGACCCGACGGCGTACGCGACAGCCGCGATCGCGACCGCCGACGCGAACATCAACGCGATGCCGAGCCACCGGGCGCGCGACGAGACCACCGCCTCGTCACCCGGCGGCTCGACACGCCTCCGCCTCGTCACCGCTGTGGATTTCCGTGTCATGGGCGCGACATTCCCTCCTGCCCTCCCGCCACCGGAGCACGATCCACCCCGAGGAGATGGCGGGTGGGGTCGGGAAGAGACAACCGACCACCACTCCCCCACCGCAACGGATCGAGGTGTCCGGGACTGTCCGGGACTGTTCCGAACACCCCCGACCAGCGGTTCCGACCGGCTACCGGGCCAACGTTCCGCGATGCAGCACCAGTGATCACGTCCGTCATCGCTCCGCCGATGTCGCGATCGGGAACCCGCACCGCACCCTGGGACAGGGTGATGAGGCTGCGCGGCGGGGTGAACGGTGGCGCGGCCAGTGGCGGGGTGGTTGCGGCGGAGGTAGGCACAGGTGTGTGGCGAGGAACGTGGCCACCGTTGACATGTTGTCTGCACAAGGGATCGACGATGTCCGCACCGACGCTGAACCACCTGGCCACCGGGTACGACGCCCGCCAGGCGTACTGCATGGCGAAGGCCGCCGAACTGGCCTACGGGGGCCGCGACGAGATCGAGGCCACCGCCGGCGAGTGGGGGTTCGACCGCGTGCGTCACCACCACTCGGCGTTCAAGCCGCCGTTCGCGCTCAGCCACACCCAGGCGTACACGATGGCGAGCCCGACGATGGTCGTGACCGCGTTCCGCGGCACCGAGCCGCTGCGGCTGCGGGATTGGTTCTCCGACGTGACGATTCCGCCCTGGCCGGGACCGGCGGGCACCGGTCTGGTCCACTACGGATTCGCCGAGGCGCTGCGCGGGGTGATCCCGTCCGTGGTGGCGGCCGTCCAGGAGTTGCGCGACGGCGAGCAGACGGTGTGGTTCACCGGGCACAGCCTCGGTGGCGCACTGGCGATGCTGGCCGCCGCGTGGCTGCACTTCGAGGAGCCACGGCTGACCGCGCACGGCGTCTACACCTTCGGGCAGCCCCGCACGTGCAACCACGCCTTGGCCAAGGCCTACGACCGGGCACTGGCGGGACGGACGTTCCGGGTGGTCAACAACAACGACATCGTCGCGCAGGTCCCGCCCGGGCCGTTGTTCCGCCACGTCGCGGCACTGCGCTACATCGACTCCTCCGGCAGGGTCCGCGACTCCATGCCGAGGGTGTCCGCACTGCTGGACCGCGCCAGGGGAATGACCGCCGACCTGTTCGCCCCGGCTGCCGACGGGATGCGCGACCACCTCATGAAGGCGTACGTGGCCGCCCTGGAGAAGAACCTCACCTGAATTCCGACGCGCACCGGATATGCACAGCCGGGACGGGCGGTTCCCGTCCGGGACACGGCCGTGATGACCTCCACGTCGAAGCAGACGAGTTGCATTACCCCCTTTCAGGGGCATGACACCCGATGGGTGGTAATTGCTCGCGCGCACTCGACGCGGTGCGGTATCTCTTGCTCACCGGGGGTGCGCGAACGTCAGCGCAGACCGATCCGCCACCTGGTCACCAGATGAACAGGCTGCTGCGGCAGCACTACCGGGAGGGCTGGATGCTGGGCGTGCTGGGCCCTTTTCCCAAGTCCGAGTTGTGCCATCCGCTCGATCGCCAGTGGTTGCACTACGCTTTCCTGTCGCCCACCGGTTCACACGCGGTGATCTCGAACCTGTCCGTGCTCGGCTCGGAACCGCCGTCCGACGGGTCGGCCACCCGCCGGGAGCCTCAGCGGATGGCCATCCTCCTGGTGCACGACCCCGTCCACGGGTGGTCGTCGACCCAGTTCAACGCGAGCGCGCCCGATCCGGCGTGGTCGGCGTTCCGGCTGCCGCACCAGCACGCGTCGCCCGCCGCGTTCGAGGTCACGGCGGTGGCGGGTCGGCCCGCGGTCGACCTGCGGCTGTCCCGGACCAGCAGGCCGTGCACGGCGCAAAGCGCACCGTTCGGGGACGACCAGTTCCTGCGGTGGCAGTCCGAACCCGGCGTGCGCGGCTCGGGGACGCTGCGGTCACCGCGCGGTGACGCGCACTGCGAGTTGGTCGGCTATCACGAACGGGTCCGCGGCCGGTGGAGTTGGCCGGTGCTGGGCGGCTGGGTCTTCGGCTTCGCCAACGCGCCGTCGGACGACCCGGTGGCCCCGCCGCCGTGGTCGGTGGTGTTCACCCTCATCCAGCCGGAGTACCCGCGGGACGCGGCCAACGGCTCGGTCATGTTGTGGCGGGACGGTCGGATGGTGCGGCACTTCCCCCGCCGTCGGCTGGAGGTCGCGGTGCACGGCGAACTCGACCGCGACCGGGTGGTGCTGGTGCCCCCGCTGGCGGCCACGCTGGCCACCGCGCCCGCGCCCGTGGTGCCCGGCCGGCTGCTGATCACCGCGCGCATGGGCGAGGACCGGCTCGTCCTGGACTTCAGGCCGACCACGGCCGCCCGGATCGCCAACCCGTCGGAGACCAGCCTGAAGCCGTTCAGCGTGCACGAGCTGCTCGGCGGCTGCGTGATCGAGGGCGTGATCTCCGGCCGCGCGTTCGGCTTCGAGACGCACGGCATCGTCGAGTTCGCCGGAGACGCCCGTGACGACTGAGACGCACGCAACGACTGAGACGCCCGCGACGACGACCGGGCCGTACACCGGCGCGCGGCTGCTGGCGGAGACCGTGGCCGCGTTGTCGGAACGCGCGCCCGCCATCGTGGCCGCCGCCGCCGAGGAGCTGCGAGAGATCCGCCTGGGGCTGCACTTCCACGACGGCAGCGAGGCGACCATGACCGCCCGCTACAGCCGCCTGCTGGTCGAACCGGGCCTGGTCGGCGAGCCCGACGTCGAGGTGGCCTTCGACGACCGGGCGATGAACCTGGTCTTCGACGCTCAACGGCCCCCGGTCGAGCAGGTGCTGCCGCAGAGCCTGGACGTCCGCGGGTCCCGGGACCGGGTTCTGGCGGTGTGGCGCGCGTTCGTGCTGCTGTCCCAACGCGCTTCGGGCCTGCGGTTCGTGCAGCAGCTGTGGCGCGATTACCGCGACCAGGCTCCCCGTCTCTGGGGCACGACCGCCGGCGGCCCGGGGCCGCGCCACTCCCCGCACGGCGACGAGCCGACCGGCTGGCACGCCGTCGACTTCCTCGCCAACCGCCAACCGCTCGACCCGGGCGCCCAGGCGACCATCGGCGGCACCGCGAACGCCGCGCCCAGGCTGCTCTGGGACGGCCGCCGCAGCACCGGCTGGTGGGAGGTGCGGCCGGTCAACGACGCCGACCTGGTGCACACCATGACGTCCTGCCGCGCGCGAGCCAACCGGGAGATCGACCGGCTGCTGCCCGACCGCGAGCCGAAAGTCGACCTGTACGACCTGATGCGGTCCTACCCGACGCGCCAGGGCAAGGGCCTGCGCCCCACCCTGGTGTTCGCCGCGTGCGCAGCGTTCGGCGAGAAGCCCGAGAACGCGGTGCGCGCCGCCGCCGCGCTCGAACTGTTCCACAACGGCTTCCTCGTCCACGACGACATCGCCGACGAGTCGACTCATCGCCGCGGCCTGCCCACGATGAACACCGAGTTCGGCAACGGGTTGGCGGTCAACACCGGCGACGGGCTCAACCTGCTCGCCGTGGACGCCGTGCTGGCCAACCTCGAGACGCTGGGACTCGCCCGGACGCTGGGACTCATCCAGGAGGCCATGCACATGTGCCGGGAGTCCATCGAGGGCCAGGCCATGGAACTGGGGTGGATCCACCGCCGCGTGGTGCCGTCCCGGGACGAGGACTACTTCACCATGAGCACCAAGAAGACCGGCTGGTACACGTGCATCACGCCGTGCCGCATGGGCGCGGTCTGCGCCGGTGTCACCGACCCGGCGGTGCTGAGCCGCTTCGACGAGGCGTTCCGGCTGATCGGGATCGCCTTCCAGATCCAGGACGACATCCTCAACCTCGTCGGCGACGAAGCGCTCTACGGCAAGGAAGCCCTGGGTGACCTCCTGGAGGGCAAGCGCACCGTGATGCTGATCCACCTGTTCCGCCACGCGGGTGACCGCGAGCGGCAGCGGCTCGGCGAACTCCTGCACCAACCGCGGGCCGACAAGTCGCAGGACAACGCCGACGAGCTGCTCGCCGCCATGCGGCGGCACGGCTCCATCGAGTACGCCACCGAACTCGCCGACCGGCTGGCCGCCGACGGCATCGCCCGGTTCGAGCGCGACCTGGCCGTCATCCCCGAGAACGAAGGAAAAGCAGTGCTGCGACAGATCGCCCACTACGTCACCACCCGACCGCTGTGACGGGCCCCGACTCCGCCCTGCGCGACGGCGACCGGGCCGCGTTGGGCTTCGCCGACGGCATCAACGCGCGGCTGCGCGAGGTGCTGTGCACCCTGGCCCGCCGCGGCGTCGCGATCCGGCAGGACGACCCGCGACGTGCCCGGCAGATCCTCGACGCCCTGGCGCCCTGGCCGTTCTACAAGGGCGGCCAGTTCCTGTTCGACCTGCTCGAGTGGGAAGACTTCATGATCGACGGCGAGCCGCCGCCGATCCTGTCGCGCGCCACCTTCGGTGCGCTGCTGGACCTGCCGGTGAGCTGGGTGGACGCCGCCTTCACCGCGATCGACACCCACGCGCCCGAACCGCTCCGGCCGATCATCGCCAACCCGCCGGTCCGGTGGCTGACCGCCACCGCGCAGTCGACCCTGCACGGAGTGGTGCGCGGGCTGACCGGGTTCGTCCGCCCGTCGGGCGCACCCGATACCGACCGCGGTGCCGACGACGCCTTGCCACCGCTGCAAGGCGGCTTCTACCTCTACGAGGACGTGGTGCTCGGCCTGTTCGACCTCATCGGCGCACGCCTGCCCCGCGTGGCCGGGCCTCAACCCCCGGTTCGGGATGACGCCGTCCAGGACGACGGGGAACCTGCCGACGGCAGTTCCGCCACCACGGCCGAGCCGACCGCCGTCTTCCCGATCGAGGAGACGTTCCAGGTCGCGCGGGTGGACGAGCTCGAGCACGACTGGACGTTGCGCGGCGATGCCACCCTTGTGGGTGACGATGGCCTGCAACTGACCCCTGCCGAGCGGGAGAAGGCGGGAACGGCGTTGCTGAACGTCCCGTTCCCCTCCACGGCCGGTGTGTCCGTCGACTTCGACTTCTACTGCGCGGGCGGTAACGGCGACGGCTTCGCCGTCTACCTCATCGACGGGGCACACGACACCGACGTGGGTGGCTACGGCGCCGGTCTCGGCTACTCCCGCGGTCCCGACGGCAAGGGCAACGGCGTCACCAAGGGGTGGCTCGGGGTCGGCTTCGACAAGTGCGGCAACTTCTCCGGGAGCCTGGCCGGACCGTGCGCCGAGGACGTCGGCAAGCCGAACCGGATCGTGCTGCGCGGTTCCGGCGACCGCGCCGACGGGTTCGGCTTCATCACCGCAGCCCCCGCCCCCGGCGGCCTGGACGCGGTCTGGACGGACCGGGCGCACGTCCAGGTGCTGATCATCGACGCCGTGGTGACGGTGCACGTCACGCGCGGCGACACGACCACCACCGTGTTCGACGGCGTCGACCTCAAGCTCGCCGAGGGCCAGGCGCCGATGCCGGAGACGTTCAAGCTGGGCCTGTCCGCCAGCACCGGCTGGGAGGTGTCCAGGCACTGCCTGCGCAACCTCGTCGTCACCATGCCCACCGCGATGCCGCTGACCGTGGACGGCGCCGTCGAGGCCCCGGCAGGCAGCAGGACCAGCTTCACCGTCACCGTGCGCAACGACGGACCGAACGACGCCCCCGACGCCGTGGTGACCGGAACGACCGACCCGGCGCTGTCCGACGTGGACGTCACCGTCTCCCGGACGGACGGCGACGCGTCGGCCACGGGTGCGGGCAGCATCGGGGACGGCACGTTCTGCCAACCGCTCGACCTGCCGGTCGGCGGCACCGCGACGATCACCGTCAGCGGCACCGTCGACCGGGCGGCCACCGGCAAGATCGCCTGCTCGGCGAGGATCGAGTCGGACAGGTGCGGCAACACCTCCCCGAACAGGTCGGACTCGCACGACACCCTCCTGACCGAGCACGTCGGGAAGGACGACTTGAAGGTCTGCCGGCACGCGGCGGTCTCCGTCGCTCCCGGTGCCGAGGGGCACATCGCCATCAGCGTCGAGAACCCCGACGACAACCCGATCGACCTGGCGAACGCCGACTTGGTCTTCGACGCCCCGACCGGGTTCGAGTGGACCGGCACGGCGGTGTTCACCTACTACAACGCCGACGGCCGGAGCCAGGGCAGCGGGGAGACGACGCTGACGCCCTCCCTGGAGGACGGCGACCGGCGTCTGCGGCTGACCGGGCTCCAGCGATTCCGGGCCGACGAGGGCTACGTGCTCACCTACACCCTGGGCATCAGGGCCAAGGCGGATGCCCGGCCCGGCCGGTACACCGACGGCAAGGCCGTCGTCGCCGACTCACGACCACTGCGCCTGACGGCCACCGTGCAGGACACCGCGGAACCGCGGACGTTCACCAACGACGACACCGCGCTACCGGTCGTCCAACCCGCCCTGCTGGAGGTCAAGCAGGGCGAGACCGGCTTCATGGCCGTCACCGTCGGCTTCGAGCAGGACACCGGTCAAGCGCTGAACAGCCTCAGCCAGCAGTTCAACGCACCGTCCGGGTTCCGCTGGAGCGGCTACGTCTCGTACTCCTACTACACCGGCGGACGAACCACGCAAGGCAGCCAGGGCGACCTCGAACACAAGATCAACAAGACGGGCACCATCCTGCGCATCACCGGTACACCCCCGCTCAAGGCGTCCAAGGGGTTGTACCTGACCTACGTGCTCGGCCTGACCGCGGAGAAGAACGCGACGCCGGGGCTGCACGGCGACGGCAAGGCGAAGATCGGCAAGGCCGGTCCGCTCACCCTGCACGCCAAGGTGTTGGACGCCGACGAACTCTCCCGCTGCAACCGCTGAGCCGACGTTCGAAGACCCGATCCGACTGAGAACCGATTCGTCGCCATGACGAGATCACGGAGGACCTGATGTTGAACCTGTTGCCCAAGATCGGTGTCGAGATCCCGTGCAGTTGCCTGGCGCTCAACACACCGATGACCATCGGCACCAGCCTGTTCACCCTCGACTTCAAGGGCGGTATCAAGATCCGGGTCGAGGTGAACCCGGGAGAACCGCTCAACTCGGTGCGGCTGCGGGTAGTCGGCCACAAGATCAGTGCGGAACTGCCCGCCAACGACGGCACCGACGAGGTCACCACGGTCACGATCGAGCAGAACGACATCGACGTCGACGCGAAGAGCGTGCTGCGGCTGGTCTCGAAGTTCCCGCCCAAGTTCGAGCAACTCATGGTCCTGAGCTTCACCATGACCATCGACAACCCCGGAGCAGTGCTGCGCAGCGCCGGGATCCGGACGACCGTTCCGTCCGAGCCGCTGGTGCTGTCCACGAAGAACCCGGTGCAGTTGGCGAGCAAGCTCACGAAGTTCCCCCCGAAGGGCGACCTCTACAAGCTGGAGAACCCGATGGAGCTGGTGCTGCCGGACAACCCGGACACCACGATCGTGAAGATCGACACGTTCCCGGTCAAGGTCGGCGGTCTCTGACCCGTCCGGCGGCCGTCAAGACTCGCGCAGCGCGGCCGGGCGCTCGACGGCGCTCCGCTGTCGCGGCACCACCGGAGCACTGCGCGGTGGACGGACCGCGGTGGCCCCAAGCACGATCCCGCGCAGCGCGCACACGATCACCAGGGCGAAGAACAAGCCGAACACGACGTGCAACTGCACCAGCACGCCGTACACCGCAGCCGTCGCCAGCCCGAAGAGGACCTGGTTGCGCGGCCGGACGGGTGTCGTGCCGGGATCGGTGATCATGTAGTTGGTGAACAGGATGAACGCCGTTCCGCTCAGCGGCAGCAACGCGCTGACGAGGGAGATGTCGGTGACCCCCCAGCGCAGCACCGCCTGGGCGGCGAATCCCCCGACCCAGCCGAGGATCAACGGCACCTTGCCGGTCAACCGCGCGTTCACCGCGGTCCCGGCCACCAGCAGCAGGGCTGGGACGACCGCGTCCCACCACCCGGTGACCCACTCGGTGAACTCGTACGGTGGCGCGATGCCGACCCGGGGGAAGGCCGACAGCACCACGACGATGCCGAGGTTGCTGGGGTTGAGCACGTGCCGCCGTCGTCCACCCACGGGCACCCGGATCACGTACTTGCCGGCCACTCCGACTACCGTGGCGAGCACCGTGGGCAGCAACTCGTCGTCGGCGTACAACAACATCGCGCACGCCATGCCCGTGATGTAGGACGGCAACAGGAAGTCCACGACCGCACCCGGCCGGTCGAGCCAGTGCGGGCGACGCCGCTCCGTCGTCGCCTCCACCGAGTCCAGCACGAGCTCCGTGACGAGCCCGGCGAGGACCGCGACCACCGGCGTCAGGTACGCCTGCTCGAAGCCGAGCACGGTGTGCCCGAGCACCGTCAGCGCGGTGATGGACACCCCGAACCGGCGCAGGGCCGCGGAACGGCGATCACGAGCGGTCTCGGTCACTTCTCCTCCTGCACGCTGCCGTCGGGCTCCAGGCGGAGGACGTGCCAACCGGGAGGCAGGGAGAGCGAGCCCGTGTGCCGGCGCCCGCACCCGTCCCGCCAGGTCAGGCGGACCGGCACCGGGGCGGCCGGGTTCGCGCCGAGGCCGAAGTGCAGGTCCGCGGCGTTCACCCCGTTGTGACCGTTGGCCGGGTAGAGCTGCGCCGACCTCGCACCGCCATCCGGGGTCGACACCTCGGCCTCCGCGCCGATCGCCGGTGTGGTCGGTCCACCCGCGTGCGCGACGCACCGGCCCGTGCCGGTCGGGCGGCGCAACCGCAGTCCGAGGAAGTTCCCCGCCGGGGATGCGTTCCGGTACATGGTCGATTGTGCCCACTGGTTGGCGACCACGAAGTCCAGCCGTCCGTCCGAGTCGACGTCCCCGATGGCGAAGGCGCGGCTGACCGCGGCGCTGTCCACGCCGACCCGGCCGGCCACGTCCACGAACCGGCCGTCCCGGCCTCGCACGAAGAACGTGTTGCGGTCGTCCCCGGACAGGTCGACGCCCTCGGTGAAGTTCGGCCACAGCCCGGGGTGGCGGACCACGAGGTCGTTGGACAGGGCCAGCTCCTGCAACTGCGCCCAGCGGTCCTCCGTGCCGGCGACGAACCCGGTCGCGTGCATGACCTCGTCCGCTCCGGCGTTGTCGAAGTCCGCGGCCTTGACGTCCCACGACCAGCCCGACCGGGACAGGCCGAGGTCCCCGCTGACGTCGTCGTAGGGCGCCACCCCGTGACGCAACCGGTCGGCCACGGCGGCCCTGGCCACGGTCGCGACGAAGGCGAAGTTGCTCTCCTGGAGGGCGTACGGCTCGGTGATGTTGCTGACCAGGATGGCGGGCACGCCCGTGCCCAGCAGGTCGGTGAACGCCACGCCCATGCCCTTGAACGAGTCGTTGCCCAGCACCTTCGACTTCGGCGTGGCCGCGTGCCGAACGCCGCCGGCCGGGGTGAACGCGAGGTGTCCCGGTGCAGACCCGTTGACCAGCAACCGGTCGGGACCGAAGTCGTTGGCCACGTACAGCTCCGGCAGGCCGTCCCCGTCGAGGTCCTGTGCTCCGAGCGCGAGCGTCCACCCGCTGCGGTCCGCGGGCGCGAACGCGTCGCGCGCCTCGGTGAGGTGACCACCGCCCGCGGACCGGAACAGGCGCAGCGTGCCCCCGTTGGCCGCGCGCGAGAACGAGTCGTTCATGACCGGCTCCGGTGACCCGGCGGTCGGGTCGAGCATCCGCACGCCGTCCGGGAAGTAGTTGCCGAACACCAGGTCGAGGTGGCCGTCGCCGTCGAAGTCGCCCGTGGTCGCGGCGTTGGTGTTCCACACCTGCCGAGGGCTGACCAGCTCACGCGAGGAGAACGCGGCCGCCGACGGCGCCACGCCGGGTGTGCGCCGGAACAGCACGGGCGAGCGGCCCCAGTAGTAGACGACCACGTCCTGCCAGCCGTCCTCGTCCAGGTCGACCGGCAGGCAACCCATCGGCGCCGCGTGCGGAGGCGGCTCGGGGCCGCCGGGGACGAGCGGAAACGCCTGGTAGCGCGCGCCGGTCGTCGGTGCCGGCGACACGCTCACGGTGTCCGTCCGCGGATCGACCAGGCACAAGTCGTGCGGGACGGTGCCGCCGTCCGCGGCGAACAGCCCGGCTCCCGCGCCGAGCGCGGAGATCCAGGACCTGATGCGCTCGTAGGCGGGCCCGACGGAACGCAGGTGTCGAGCACCAGGTTGATCGGCGGCACCGACCGGGTAGGCGGTGAACGCGAACCGCTCGGCGAGCGCCTCGCGTTCGGCTGCCGACGGCTGGGGCCCGGCGGTCGCGGCGAACACCACGGCACAGCCGAGCAGCGCGACGAGGCGCGCGGCGTGCCGGCGCAGGAACCTCCTCACCGCGATGCTCCACCGCGCGCCATCGCGCGCTCGAACAACGCCGCGACCAGCAAGGGCTTCGCCTCCCGCTGGAAGTCGACCTCCGGGTGGAACTCGCGCACGGTGCCCTCCAGTACCACCAACGACAGGATCGGGAACACGAACTGCGGGTCGGCGTAGAAACCGTGCCGCCGCTGGACGTCGAACAGCCTGGTGGCGAACGAGATGAGGTCGAACTCCCCCGCCCGCCGACCGGCGCTCGCCTCCACCAAGGCCACCAACTCCGCGCGGAAGCCGTCCGGGTCCGCGCCTGGCGCCGTCGTGGCGGTCGAGGCGACGATGTCCGCGCACGCCGGTCCGTCGCCGCGACCCATGCAGTAGAAGAACGCCGCGAACTTCTCCCTGGCCGAGTCCGACAGCCGCACGGTGAACCCGGCATCCAGGATCACGATCGAGCCGTCCTCCCGGAAGTACAGGTTTCCGGGATGCAGGTCGCAGTGGACCACGCCGTCGAGGAACAACATCCGGTACACCGCACGCAGCGCGGTCACCACAGCACGCCGCCGGTCCGCCGCGGAGAGCTCGTCCGGCCGGAAGCGGACCAGGTCACCGACGAAGTCCATCACCACCCTGTCCGGTGTGGACAGCTCGCGGTCGACCGCCGGCACGGTCACCCCGGGCACGTCGGCCATGGTCCTCCGGAAGCCGTCGAGCAGCTCGGCCTCGCGGGTGAGGTCGAGCTGGGCCCGGATGCCCTCGGTGAGCTGCCGGGTGATCTCGACGATCGGCGCACCACGCAGCACGGGCAGCCGGGCCAGCACCCCGGCAACACCCTGGAGCACCGCCAGGTCCAGCGGCAACGACCGCTCGACATCCGGTCGACGCACCTTGACGGCGACGTCCCGACCACCGGCGACCCGAACGCGGTAGACGCAGGCGATGCTGCCCGACCCGACGAGCGTCGCCGGCGAACCGGCGAACCCCAGCGCCGGGAACGAGGACGCGGGTTCCGGGCGCACCCGGTCGTAGAGCCGGGCCAGGGCACGGCAGACCTGCGGCGGCAGCAGGTCCACCCGCGTGCTCAGCAACTGTGCCGCCTTCACGAACGCGGCGCCGAGCTCGACCACCGTGCCCACCAGCCACGACTCCAGCACCGGCCCGGCCCGATGCCCTCGCAGCCGACCGGTGACCCCCCACCAGGCCAACAACGACGTGCGCCTACCGAGAACCACCAGAACCCGTGCGAACCGAAGAATCACCGCGCCACGGCCGGTATTCCCGACGGCCATCCACACGAGCGCCTCCGAACCACACGGGCACGACATCGCGTCGGGACGTTATCAGCGGCCGGCCGCACCGACCGACACGCAATCAGCCAACGCGGGACACCCGCATGAGCGAATACCCATCCACCATGTGGTTGGGCATTCCACCTCTGCGAACCCAGCGTCAACCACAAACCCCAAGGGAGCGACAACTGGTCAGCCCATGAGCAACCCGGAAGGTATCAATCGCCGGACCGGAGGCCTTTCCGGCTACGGTACGCACACACCACTTTCGAGCAACCTGGACCAGGCGCCTCGGGAGGTCACTGGCGCCTCGTCGCGAACGTCGATGGGCGTCCTCGGCCGGTGCGCCGGACCCGGTGCGCCACCACTGCGAGCGCGACGTGACCGAGCAGCCCGAGCGCTGCCACGCCCAGCCCGAGGCGGTAGCCGAATCCGATGTGGACCGCGAGGCCGACGACGACGGCGAGCACCGCGCCCACGCGGACGACGTGGCGGTTCACGCGGTGGCCTTGTCGACGCGGACGCAGTGGAAGAACAGGCCCACCTGGTGGACCGACGGGTCGACGAAGCCGGCGGTGGTCAGCATCGGCGCGATGCGCTCCACCGGGTTGTCCCGCATCGTCGGGCCGGTCACGGTGCCGACGAGTCGGCGTCCGAGGCTCGCGCGGGGCGGTCGGAAGTCGGCGATCAGGGCGCGCCCGCCCGGCCTGAGAGCCCGGTGCATCTCGGCGTACGCGGCCTCGCGGTGTTCTTCCGGGATGTGGTGCACGGCCAGGCTGGAGACGATCACGTCGAACGAGGCGTCCGGGAAGTCCAAGGCCTCCGCCCGCCCCACCTCGAACGTGCACGAGCCGCTCGCCCGCAACCGGCGGGCTTCCTCGATCATCGGCGGTGACACGTCGACCCCGACCGCGCTGCCGCCGGGCGAGGCCGCCCCGGCGGCGACGGCGGTCAGGTAGCCGGGACCGCAACCGATGTCGAGCACCCGATCCCCCGCGGTGACGCCGGCGAGCGTGGTCAGCCGGGTGAAGGTCCGGCGACGGCTGCCCAGGAAGACGACGGCGGAGAACAGCTCGTAGGCGTGCGCGTGCCGGATCGCGCCCGGCGCGTCGCCGCCCGCTCCGCCGTGGAAGCGCAGGTTGTGCATGACATCCCCTTACTTAGTGACGACTAAGAACACGCCGCGAGCTTAGTGACGACTAAGTTGAGTGCGCAAGGGGGTGACTACGATCGGCCCGTGACCGAACAGCGCACGCGGCGGACGCGCATGAGCGCCGAAGACCGCCGTGAGTCGATCCTCGCCGCGGCCACCGAGGTGTTCGCCGAGGTCGGCTACCTGCGCGGCAAGACCTCCGCCGTGGCGCAGCGGGTCGGCGTGAGCGAACCGGTGGTGTTCCAGAACTTCGGCACGAAATCGGCCCTGTTCGCGGCGGTGGTCGAGCGCGCCGCCGACCACATCTGCCGGATGATCGAGAGGATGACCGACAGCGCGCAGCCGGTGGTCGGACTGCTGACGCTCATGCTCGACCCCGACCACCTGCGCGCCGTGCACAGCGCCGGCGCCGTCGGGGCGATCTTCGCCGACGCGTCCTCGATCACCGACGCTCCCGAGGTGGAAGCCGCGGCCCGGGCGTCCACCCGACGCTTCGCCACGGCGTTGACCGCGCTGCTCGAACGAGGCCGTGAGCACGGGGAACTGCGCGCCGACCTCGACACCGAGGCGGCGGCGTGGTGGCTGCTGTCCCTGCTCGCCTCGCAGAAGTTCCGCCGGAGCACCGCGGCGAACCCGGACGCGGTCGAGTCACGCCTGGCCGAGAGCACCCTCGCCTTCCTGCTCCCGCCCGCACCCCACGAGCACGGGTAGTCGTCCGGTACGAGCACGTGCGACGCGATCGCATTACCGAACAGTTCACACGTTTATCCGCCGAAAGCATTCGCTCCGATACAGATATAACCGGTTGAACACCGAAAAATGCGGCCACGGCACGGCAGTCGCGCGTGGCGCGCAACGTCCCGACTGGGTTGGACACAAATAGTTCTCAAAATGCGGATGTTTGTGGACCACGCGGTGGACGCGTGCGATGCTTCCGCCATGTTCGCCGCGACCGAGGTGCACCTGGTGGCACGCCGCCACGTGGACTTGTGCCGCGTGTGCAGCGCTTTGAGGCCGAGCACGAGGTAGGACCCCCTCGGTCCGCCGCACCCCGACGCCCTCGTCACCGCTCACGACCGCTTACGGGTTGAGCGTCCGCACACGTGCGGGGTCAAAGCGGCCCGACCACGAATTCATTTCCCATCGATGATTCCGACGGTGACGCCGAGGTCGCCGCGCGGCGAATTGCCGTGCGCACCGGGCGACGTGTCACGCCGTCCACGATCGAGTCGTTCCCGGCACCAACCCTTTCGAGAGAGGCCACGTCACATGAGCATGGACAAGTCCGGGCTGCCGCGTTCGAGTCGCGGCGGCAAGACCGACATCCGGCGGTGGAGACGGGTGGGGGCCGCGGTGGCGGCCTTCGGGCTGGCCGCCGTGACGGCCGCTTGCGGTAGCGGCTCCGCGGGCGGCGCGGGCAAGGTCGAGCTGTCGCTGGTCGCCTACTCCACGCCGCAGGCGGCCTACGAGCAGATCATCAAGGCTTACCAGAAGACGCCGCAGGGCAAGGACGTCACGTTCACCAAGTCGTTCGGCGGCTCGGGCGACCAGAGCCGCGCGGTGGAATCGGGCCTGAAGGCCGACATCGTGGCCTTCTCGCTGGAGCCGGACATGACCCGGCTGGTCAAGCCCGGCATCGTCGCCGAGGACTGGAACGCCAACCAGTACAAGGGCATGGTCACCGACTCGGTGGTCGTCATCGGCACCCGCGAGGGCAACCCCAAGGGCCTCAAGACCTGGGACGACCTGATCAAGCCGGGCGTCGAAGTCATCACCCCGAACCCGTTCACCTCGGGCGGCGCCCGGTGGAACGTGCTGGCGGGCTACGGGGCCAAGGCGGACAAGAACGCCGACCGCGCGGCCGGTGTCGCCTACCTCGACGCCCTGTTCAAGAACGTGCCCGTGCAGGACGAGAGCGCGCGCAAGTCGCTGCAGACCTTCACCTCCGGCAAGGGTGACGCGATCCTGGCCTACGAGAACGAGGCGATCTTCGCCAAGCAGAACAAGCAGCCGCTGGACTACGTCGTGCCGGACGCGACCATCCTGATCGAGAACCCGGTCGCGGTGACGAAGAACAGCGCGCACCCGGCCGAGGCGAAGGCCTTCCTGGACTACCTCTACTCGCCCGAGGCGCAGAAGATCTTCGCGGACAACGGGTACCGGCCGCTGGTGCAGGGCGTCGCGGCGGACTTCCCGACCCCCTCGGGCCTGTTCACCATCGCCGAGCTGGGCGGTTGGCCCACCGTCACCAAGGACTTCTTCGACAAGAGCACCGGCATCATGGCCGCGGTCGAGCGGTCCATCGGCGTGTCGGTGGAGTAGGGCAACCCATGACGACCGAGATCGTGCACATCGAGGGTCGCCCGTCCCGGGGCGGTCCGGCACCGGATCCGCCGCGTGCGGCGCGGCCGCGCGGGAGGTCGCTGCTGTCCGGCCGCGCCGGCACGGGGCTTGGCCTGGGCACGGCGATGCTGTTCCTCAGCCTGGTGGTGTTCATCCCGCTCGCCGCGGTGGTGTGGCGTTCGGGCGCGGAGGGGCCGGCCGCCTTCTGGGACGCTATCCGGACCCCGGACGCGTGGGCGGCCCTGCAGCTGACCATCGTCGCCTCGGTGATCGTGGCCCTGGTCAACCTCGTGATGGGCACCCTGATCGCCTGGGTGCTGGTGCGGGACGACTTCCCCGGCAAGCCCGTGGTCGACGCGCTGATCGACTTGCCGTTCGCCTTGCCCACCATCGTGGCCGGGCTGGTGCTGCTGTCGCTGTACGGACCGCGCAGCCCGTTGGGCGTGGACATCGCCTACAGCCAGACCGCGGTCGTGGTGGCCCTGCTGTTCGTCACGCTCCCGTTCGTGGTGCGCACGGTGCAGCCGGTGCTGCTGGAGCTGGACCGCGACATGGAGCAGGCCGCCGCGTCACTGGGCGCCGGGTCGTGGGTGATCTTCCGCCGCATCATCCTGCCCAACCTGGTCCCGGCGATGCTGTCGGGGACGGCGCTGGCGTTCACCAGGGCCATCGCCGAGTTCGGCTCCACCGTGCTGATCTCGGGCAACCTGCCGTTCAAGACCCAGGTGGCGGCGGTCTACGTCTTCGGGCAGATCGAGACCGACAACACCACCGGGGCCGCGGCGGTGGCGACCGTGCTGCTGGTGGTGGCGCTGCTGGTCGTGCTGCTGCTGAACGTGGTGCAGCGTTGGGGGGCGCGCCGTGGCTAAGCACGCGATCCGCTCGGTCGTGGTCGTCTACCTGTTCTTCCTGCTGGTCCTGCCGGTGGGGCTGATCGCGTGGCGGACCTTCGAGGACGGGTTGGCGCCGTTCTTCGAGTCGCTGAGCTCGCCCGAGGCCGTGCACGCCTTCCGGATCACCCTCGCCGTGGCGGTGTGGGCGGTCGTGGTCAACACCGCGTTCGGCGTCGGCATGGCCCTGTTGCTGGTGCGCCACCGGTTCCCCGGCAAACGGCTGCTCAACGGCCTGATCGACCTGCCCCTGGCGGTGTCGCCGGTGGTGGTCGGCCTGGCGCTGATCCTGGTCTACGGCCGGTACTCCCCCGTCGGTTCCTGGCTGGACGAGCGCGGCATCCAGATCATCTTCTCCACGCCGGGGATGGTGATCGCGACGGTGTTCGTGTCGCTGCCCCTGGTGGTCCGCGCGGTGGAGCCGGTGCTCGCCGAGATGGGCACCGACCAGGAACAGGCCGCCCGCACCCTGGGAGCGTCGGGGTGGCAGACGTTCCGCCGCATCACCCTGCCCGGCATCAGGGCCGCGCTGGTGTACGGCGTGGTGCTCTGCCTGGCGCGGGCGATCGGCGAGTACGGCGCCATCGCCGTGGTGTCCGGGCGCCTGGTCGGGCAGACCCAGACGGCGACGCTGTTCGTCGACGAGCGGTTCCAGAACTTCCGCGAGGCCGACGCCTTCGCCGCCGCCACGGCGCTGGCCCTGATCGCCGTGCTCACCCTGGTCGTGTCCAAGCTGCTGCGCCCGAAAGGGGTCGACTGATGGCCATCGAAGTACGCGACGTCACCAAGTCCTTCGGCGCCACGCCGGTGCTGCGGGACGTGTCCATCGACGTGCCGGACGGCTCGCTCACCGCGTTGCTCGGTCCCAGCGGCGGCGGGAAGTCCACGCTGTTGCGGGTGATCGCGGGCCTGGAGACCCCGGATTCCGGCGCGGTCACCATCAACGGCGTCGACGCCACCGGGCTGGCGCCGCAGCGCCGCAACGTGGGCTTCGTGTTCCAGCACTACGCGGTGTTCAAGCACATGAGCGTGTTCGGCAACGTCGCCTTCGGACTCCAGATCCGCAAGTGGCCCAAGGAGAAGATCCGCGAACGGGTCACCGAACTGCTCCGGCTCGTGCACCTGGAGCAGTTCGCCGACCGGCGACCCGCACAGCTGTCCGGCGGCCAGCGCCAGCGCATGGCCCTGGCACGCGCCCTGGCGGTCGAGCCCGAGGTGCTGCTGCTGGACGAGCCGTTCGGCGCACTGGACGCGCAGGTCCGCAAGGAACTGCGCACCTGGCTGCGGCGGCTGCACGACGAGGTCCACGTCACGACCGTGTTCGTCACCCACGACCAGGAGGAGGCCATCGACGTCGCGGACAACATCGTCGTGCTCGCCGACGGCCGGGTGGAGCAGGCCGGCACACCGCACGACATCTACGACAACCCGGCCAACCAGTTCGTCATGCGCTTCCTCGGCCCCGTCACCGAGATCGACGGGCACCTGGTCCGCCCGCACGACATCGAACTGTCCGACACCGCGGAATCAGGCAGCAGCAAGGCGACGATCACCCGGATCGCCCGCCTCGGGTTCGAGGTGCGCGTGGAGATGGACCTCGACGGCCAGGACACCTGGGCCCAGGTCACCCGCGACACCGCCCGCCGCCTCGGCCTCACCGAGGGCGGCACCGTCCACCTGCGACCGACCAGCGCCGCGAAGCGCCTGCCCGCGAACGCGTAGCGGTGCGCGTGCCGGGCAGGTCATTCCCTGTCCGGCACGCGCGAGCCGTGACGACCGCCCGTTGCCCGCGCGAGCCGCCGTTCCCGGTCCTGGGGCAACCACGGTGGCACCATGCCGGCGAGGCGGGCGTGTGACGTCCGGCGTCAGTAGAGGTAGACGTCCACGACCAGCGCCGCCACTGCCGCCAGCAGCGAGGCCAGCGCGACCCGTCGTCCAGGTTCGGCCGCCAGCGGGCCGAACCCGAGCAGCAGTGCGGACACGGCCAGGGCGAACACCCCGCTGCCGGTGTCCTGCCAGCTCACCGGGAACACCGCGATCGGCGCGTCGGTGAAGAAACCCGGCGCGTGCACCGCGTTGAGGATCGCGTTCCACGCCGCCGGGCCGATCCCGGCGGCCACCCCGGCCACCGCGATCACCAGCGGTCGTCGTGGCCGCACCAGCAACGCGACCAGCACGGCGGCCAGTGCCGCGGACAGCACGGCGCCGTAAGCGACGGTCGACCAGCTCAGCATGGCGAACCCCTCCCGACCTCCACCGCAACCGCGGTGACAGTAGCGCGGGGCGCGGACGGGAATCGGATGACCACCGCGGCTCAGCCCGACCCGACGTGCGGGAGCCGTGCCCGCTCCCGCACCGAGCCGGTCACTGGTCGGCGGGCTTGGAACGGGGGTCGTCGAACCAGCCGTTCGTGAAGGCTTTGAGGGCGTCCAGGTCGAACTCGGCGCACGTCATCGTCTCGTAGGCGTTGACCGCCTTGATCTGCTGCTCCTGACCGGGCCGCGCACCTCCCACGACCCGGTTGCCCTCGGGACCGGTGACGAAGGCGCGCAACCGGTCGAGCCGGTCGGCGGGCAGGGTGGTCGGGTAGTGCACCAGCAGGTAGCCGTCGCCGATCACGTGGGCGAACGCGCCCTCCGGGTAGGTCTCGGTGGGCTCGTAGAAGTCCTTGCCCGGGTGCCCTTCGTCGTCGAGCTGGTAGGTCTCCCGGTTGGGGCCGACCTCGCACCCGCCCAACGCCGAGTCGTCGACCTCCCGGGGAGCGGGCAGGAACGGCAGCACGACGGCCGTGGCCAGGCCTGCCACGATCAGCACGACGTTGGCCGCGCGCGGGGCGCCGGGCCAGGTGACGAGCTTGGTGAACAGCTTGCCGAGGACGACGAGCACGGCGATGGCGGCGAGTTGGCCGATCTCGACGCCGAGGTTGAAGGCGATCACCCGGATCAGCAGGCCGGAGTCCGGAAGCCCGAGGTCTTGCAGGCGGGTGGACAGGCCCAGGCCGTGCACGAGGCCGAAGGCGAGGATGGCAAGGGTGAACCAGCGCCAGTCCCCGGGGCGACCGATGACACCGACCACGCCGACGAACAGCACGCTCAGCGCGATGACGACGTCGACCGGGACCGCGTCGACCCGCAGGCCGGCCAGGGTGCCCATGATCAGGGTGGTGCTGTGGCCGAGCACGAACACGGAGATCAACGTGGCGGCGCGGCGCAGTTCCCCGGCGAGCAGGACGACGCCCGCGATGAACAGCAGGTGGTCCCAGCCGAGCAGCATGTGCTCGATGCCGAGCGGGATGAACTCCCAGGCGTTCTTGCCCGCGGCCGAGCCGATGCCGTGGGCGGAGGCGGTGCCGGGCAGGCCGGCCAGTGCGGCGACGAGGACGGCAAGCACGGCCGCCGTGCGAGGTGTGGACATGGCGAAGTTCTCCTGGACAGGGTGAAGGACTCGCCCGGGTGGGCGAGAGGACGGCATCTCTGTCAGGAGGCGAAGGGTGGCCCGCGCCGCGCGTGCGCTCCGGCGAGCACCACACCGCGTTCCGGCACGAGCGCCCGCGGGCTGGTGGCGACCCACAGCGGGCAGTCGGCGTCGGGGTGCGCGAGCGGTCGAGGCCACCACGCCGCCAGCACGCGCGCGACCACGAACACCGCGGCTTCGGCGCGGGCCAGCACCAGACCGGTCAGCACCGCCGCGCACGCGTGGCCCGCGAGCATCGTCGCGCCCGGTTCGAACCCGTGGTGGCTCAAACCGGACAGCCAGGCCGACATCACGTGCAGCACCACCTGCGACAGCCCCAGCAGCACGACCACGCCGGCGGTACCCCACCGACGATCCGCCAACGACCTACCCGCGAACGCCAGCAGGGCGGTGAGCAGGATGGTCGTGCCGATGTCGGGCAGACCGCCCGCGCCGATCGCGTGGGCGGCGCAGGCCAAAGCGGTCGACGTCACCGCGAACACCGCGCTCCGGGCACCCCGCGCGACACCGCGCGGCGCGAGCCCGGAGGTGGTCACCTCCGCAGCGTAGAGCGACCCGGGACCGGTGTCACCGGGGGCAGTGGCGAGGCTCCGCGTTCGGCGAGCATCCGGATCGTGATGAGGGCCGGGCTCGACCTCTCCGCTGGTCCGGTCGTCCACTGATCACGCCGGTCATCGTCGGCGCGCTGCGTCAGTCGTGGTCAGGTCGGCCGGTCACCTGGTGGTCGGCCGCCTCGATCGCCTCACCCAGCAACCGCCGCACGTGACCGCCACGCACCCGGTAGACCGCGCGTCGTCCGTCGCGGCGCATCGACACCAGGCCTGCCAGCTTCAACTTCGCCAGGTGCTGCGACACCGCCGGCCGCGCGATCCCGACCGCGTCGGCGAGCGTCGTCACGTCGTACTCCGAGCCGCAGAGCAGCCACATCATCCTCAGCCGGGTCGGATCGGCCAGCATCCGGAAGCCGTCCACCGCCGCGTCGACGTGGTCGCCAGAAGGTAGCTGTTGCCAGTCATGCGTTGTTGCAACGTCGTCGCGTGCGTACATGAGCACGTATGGTGTCACCGAACCGTCCACGACACCAGCCAACGGAGGCCGCGCCATGCTCGCCGTGCTGACCGACCGCACCTACCGCAGGCTGTTCACCGCGCAGGCGGTGGCCCTGGTCGGCACCGGTCTGGCCACCGTCGCGCTCGGCCTGCTCGCCTACGACCTCGCCGGCCCCGACGCCGGAGCGGTTCTCGGCACCGCACTGGCGATCAAGATGGTCGCCTACGTCGGCGTCGCACCGATCGCCGGCGCGCTGACCGCGCGGATACCGCGCAAAGCGCTGCTGGTCACGTTGGACCTGGTGCGCGCCGCGATCGCCTCGGCGCTGCCGTGGGTGGACGCGATCTGGCAGGTCTACCTGCTGATCTTCCTGCTGCAAGCCGCGTCGGCCGCGTTCACACCCGCGTTCCAGGCGACCATCCCGGAAATCCTGACCGACGAACGCGACTACACCCGCGCCCTGAGCCTGTCGCGCCTGGCCTACGACCTGGAAAGCCTGCTCAGCCCACTGCTCGCCGCCGCCGTGCTCGTCGTCGTCGGCTACGACGACCTGTTCCTCGGCACCACCGTCGGTTTCGTCGGGTCCGCCCTGCTGGTGCTCTCGGTCGCGCTACCGGCGACCCGCGAACCGCGAACCGACGACCGGACCTTCGCCGCCACCACCAAGGGCATCCGCATCTACCTGGCCACGCCCCGGTTGCGCGGCCTGCTCGCCGTGCACCTCGCCGTCGCCGCGGCCGGGTCGATGGTCCTGGTCAACACCGTCGCCTACGTCCGCGACCTGCTCGGCCGCGGCGACACCGCCGTGGCGGTCGCGTTGGCCGCCAACGGGCTCGGCTCGCTCGTCGCCGCCTTCGCCCTGCCCGTGATCCTCGACCGGTTCACCGACCGGGCCGTGATGCTGCGCGCCTGCGCCGGGCTCGCCACCGTGCTGCTGCTCGCCATCCCCACCACCGCCCTGCTCGGCGACTCGCGCTGGGCCGCCCTGCTCGCGCTGTGGGCGTTGATCGGCGTGGGCAGCTCCCTCGTCCTCACCCCCGGCGGCCGACTCCTGCGCCGCTCCGCCCATCCCGCCGACCTGCCCGCCGTGTTCGCCGCCGACTTCTCCCTCTCCCACGCCTGCTGGCTGCTCTGCTACCCCCTCGCCGGCTGGCTCGCCACCACCGCCGGAATGCCCGCCACCCTCGCCGTCCTGGCCGCGATCACCGTCACCGCGACCGTGCTGGCCGTCCGGTTCTGGCCTGCCCGTGACCCCGAGGTGATCGAGCACGAGCACGACCTGGACCACGACCACCACCACCTGGCCGACGCCGACCTCGTGGACGGCCGCTGGCGGCACGTGCACCACTACCGGATCGACGACCTGCACCACCGCTGGCCCGCATAGCCGCGTGCCGCGACCGCCGGCGGAGGGCGGAGTGGGTCACAGGTGGCGTCCGGGATCTCACGCTGGAGCGCCGACTGCTCCTGGAACAACCGGACTTCGCGCCGGCCCGTCGCCGTCTTCACGCTATCGTGAGCGTCGCCATCCCGTGGGTGCGAGGAGAATTCCGGTGCAGTTCAACGAAGACGCCGAACTCGACACCTCCCAGGTCGCCGATCAGCGCGGCGTGGGAGGGCGGGTCGCGCTGGGCGGCGGAGGCCTCGGCATCGTCGGGTTGATCATCTACCTGGTGCTGTCGCAGATCGGCGGCGTCCCACAGCTCCCGGCGGGGTCCGGGTTCGACGACGTCAGCCGGGGGAAGCAGGTCGACTCGCAGGCGATCGCGTCCAAGTGCCGCACGGGCGCGGACGCCAATCGCGAGGCGGACTGCCGGGCGGTGGCGTTCGTCAACTCGGTGCAGGCGTTCTGGACCGACCAGTTCGCCCGCTCCGGGCGCACCTACCAGCAGGCCAGGACGAACTTCTTCTCCGGCAGCGTGCAGACCCGCTGCGGCAACGCCACCTCGGCGGTGGGCCCGTTCTACTGCCCGGCCGACGGACAGGCGTACATCGACCTGACGTTCTTCCGGGAGTTGCAGACGAAGTTCGGCGCGACCGGCGGCCCGTTCGTCGAGGCGTACGTCATCGCCCACGAGTACGGCCACCACGTGCAGAACCTGCTGGGCACCAACGACCGCGTGCGCACCCGCCAAGGCCCGAAGTCGGACTCGGTGCGGCTGGAGCTCCAGGCGGACTGCTACGCGGGAGCCTGGGCCAACCACGCCGCCACCACCCCGACCGCCTCGGGCAAGCCGCTGATCACCGACATCACCCAGGACGACGTGACCGCCGCCCTGGACGCCGCCGCCCGCATCGGCGACGACTTCATCCAGCGCGAACTCGGCGGCGGCAAGGTCGACACCACCAAGTTCAGCCACGGCTCCTCGGCACAACGCCAGAAGTGGTACACCACCGGCCTGCAAACCGGAGACCCCGCGCGCTGCAACACCTTCGACACGGACAACCTCGACTGAACCGCTGCCGCAACCAACCGCAGGTCAGGGCTTGGTCATCGCGGACTCGCCCGCCGCCCGGTCGGGGCCGTAGAGCGCCTGCTTCGCCAACTCGACCAGGGCGTCGAAGTCCATCTGCGCGGGCTCCGAGCCTAGCCCCGCTCGGGATCTCCCGCCCGGACGCCGCGCGGTGGCGGATCTTCAGGTACGAGTTCGGCTCGCGGTCCCACCTGGACGGTTGGGCGCCGGCCGCGCGCGTGTAGCGGTACGCCGCCTCGTCCTGGGTCTCCGCGCCGGAGAACTCGCAGCCGTACGCCGGGAACACCGCCCTGGTCACCTCGGGCTTGTCCGACTGGTACTTGTGCACGGTGGCCCTGACGGCGACAACCGTGTCGAAGCCGAAGCCGGGGTGCTCGAAGCCCTCCACGACGACCAGCGGATGTTCGGGCGCCGCGATCAGCTCGTCGTCGTGCTCCCGCGCGAACGTCACGACCGCGCGCGCCACGCCCTCGTCGTAGGAGTTGTGCGCGTAGCACTGGAAGGCGTGCTTGCCGGCGCGGCTGAGGATCGCGGTGTGGCCGAACTCCGGCGCGTGCGTACAGAACCAGGCATCGGGCACCCCGTCGAGCGGGACGGCTCCTGGGAGTGCCGCGAAGGTCGCCGCCAAGTCCGCTTTCCGCCCTCCGGGGGCGTCAGGTGCAGGAGTAGTTCGGTCCGGGTGGCGTGTCGCTGTACCGCTCGGTCAGCCACCCACGGAACCACGGCCAACAACGTCCTCGCGATGCCGAGCGCGAGACACCGCGATGCCTGAACCGATCACACCATCAACAGGGACGCCGCGGTTCGGCCCTTCGCCAAACCCGGTGTCGCAGTCACAGGTAGTCGCGCCAGAACGGCACAGTGGCCTGCGGCGACCAGTCGTCCGGGTGCTCGGGCCGGGGTTCCTCGAACTCTTGGTTGACGTAGTCGACCAAGTCAGCCCCGTAGTAGACGATGTCCGTTCCCCACATGGACAGGACCGGGTGTCCTGACGTGCCGCGTCCTGCGGGCAGAAACCGATGCGCGTAGATCGGGACCATCCTGGGCACATCCGCCAGCAACCGCCGAGCCGGCGCCACCGCTGCCTCCGCGGTGTCCGGTCGCGCACCCCAGGCCGGATTCCAGTACCCGTTGCTCTCAACCGCCCGCAACACCCCCTCGACCGGCCAGTCGAGCCGCTCGCGGAGCTCGGCGGGGTCGCCGTCACGCCACTCGGGCCACGGCTTCTCCCAGGCGTAGCTGACCCCCGGTTCCGGCTCGAAAGGGCGGTTCAGTGGCAACCCCGCCGCGAGGAACGCTCGATGATCGTCGGCGAACTCGAAACCGTAGTCGCCCTCGATGCCGGCGAACTCCGCATCGGTCAACCCGGGCGCGATCTCGCAGCAACCCAGCTCAGCCAGACGATGCGCGGCCACCATCCCCAGACTGACGCCCTCACCTCTCGTCACAGAGGAACCCTAACGCGTCAGGATGCCACCAAGACCGACATGAGCTCTGGTCATCTGCCACGCTCGACACCGCTGTCGGGCAGTGAATGGATGATCGCGGACATCAAGGCGGACGTCGCGGAGCTCAACCGGCTGTGCGAACCCACCTGATGATCCGCGCCTCCATGGCTCCCCATCTGGTCGCGTTGACGACCTCTTCCACCGCGCTGACGGAGCCTCCCGCGTAGGTGCGCCAGATCTCGTCCTGGTGATAGGCGAAGGTCGTCTCGGGTCTACCTCGCCGCCTCCCACATCCACGCCCGCGTAGGCCCATTCCTTCAGCCGGGTGAATCGCGGCAGAAGGATCGCCACGGGTGCCGGCACCTTCCAGAAGCCGAGGACGTACAGGAAGTACCCGGGGTAGCCCAGGGCCACCATGCCTCCGACGGTTTCCGGGCGATGAACCAGGTCGGCCACACCACCGCTCAGCAACGCTCCGGTGAAGCTCAGTGAGACCGCCCAGAAAGCGATCGTCGTTGCCGTGCTCCGCGGCGGAACGCCCGGAGGCGGATCGGCAGCGGAGGACGGTGCCGGGTGGCGGCGGCTCACCGGCCGCAGCGCCCAGGAGATCATCGTGATGGCGGCGAAGCCGAGCGGGCCGATGCCCGTGCCGACGTTGCCCACGAAGAAGTAGGAGGCCGCGGCTCCCGTGTAGACGAAGACCGCTCCCGCGTAGACCCATTCCTTCAAACGGGGGAAGCGAGGGGCCACCAGGATGAGCGCACCCGGGATCTTCCACACGCCCAGGATGGCGGCCACGTACCACGGGTAGCCCAACTCCCGCTCCAGCACGTCGCGGACGTAGTCGGTCCGCAGCACGTCCCACACGCCGCCCACCGCCGATTCCAACGCGATGATCGCCGTGCTCACCCCGTAGAGGATGCTGCGAACGCGGCAGCCGGTATCGGATTCGAGGACGCGCATCGGCGTGATCGTCTTCGCGCCTCCGGACAAGGAGCCCTCCTCTCAGGTCACACCAACGGCCGTCCGCTGGTCATGACCATGACTCCCGAGACCAGGGAAATGTGACAACTCCGGCTGTCACGTTCCGCCGCGCGCAGGGTCGTGGAGGCGCCGTCCGCAGAACCTCGACCTGGCCGTCATGGAGGACGACATGCGCGACAGCGGCCTGCTGTGTCCCGGGCAACCGCTGAAGGACATGCGGAGCCCGGGCCACAGTGCTGTGTACGGCAGGTGGCCGGGTGCCTTTACCGAACGGTCGACGTCCGACCTGCCTCGGCGCGGACGCTCTGGTCGCCGAAGGGATGGAGAAGGTCCCGCCAGTCCGCCGGCCAGTTCGCCAGCGCCACGCCGACCATGATGGTCAGGTGCAGCGGCGCCGACACTTCCTCGTACCAGGGGGCGGCATCGATGAGGTGCGTCGTCACCGCGCCGATCAGCACGAACACCAGCCCCGCCGCTCCGATGAACCTGACCCGCCGCCGCGGGACGAGCATCATCAGCCCGAAGACGAGCTCCAGGGCGCCGACCACGAACCGCATCCACGGCGGCCAACCCCAGTCGACGAACTTCTCCGCGTAGGCCGGACCGAAGAAGGTCGGCCCGGGCCAGAACTTGGTGACGAAGCCGATGAAGAACGACACGGCCAGATACCAGTAGAGGATCGTGGCCGGCCATCGCGGCCAGGTACGTGCGGTCATGAGCACTCCGTCGTGTTCGCCATGCGACTCAGCCCCACTTCTGGCCGGCGAGCTGCCGGGTGGTGACGTTGAGCCGGTTCGAGAGGTTCGTGACCGCGGCCATCAGGATGATCGCGGCCGGCCCCGCCTCGTCGTAATGTCGGGCCGCCTCGTCCCAGATGTCGTCGGGGACCGGGTCGCTGCGGTCGGCGAGCCGGGTGGCCGCCTCGGTGAGGGCCGGCGCGGCCCGCTCGGCGTCGGTGAAGTACGGCGTTTCCCGCCAGGCCACGACCAGCCCGGTCCGCTCGTCGCTCTTGCCGCTCCTCCTGGCGCTGCGGACCCCCGACTCCACGCAGGGGCCGCACCCGTTGATCTGGCCGGCGCGCAGGTGCACCAGCCCCAACGTGGTCTCCGGCGCGCCGCCCGTACGGGTGGCCTCGAAGAGCTCCTGGATGGGCGCCATCGCCGCCGGCAGGACGACGGCCGGATTCTTCATCCGTGTCTGCACGTGTTCTCCGCTCCATTGTCCGGACTTCCGCCCTGATGACTCGTGGCGAGGAGAGGTTGTGACAGCGCTGCCGCCTGTCACATCTCCGCGGTCGTTTCCGTCATCCGTTGCAGACAGCAGGAGAGGGACGGCGTCATGGTCATGGAGGAGAAGGATCTGCTGGCCGGTTGGTTCCAGCAGCACCGCGACCACCTGTGGGTGGTGGCCCACCGGCTGCTCGGCTCGTCGAGCGAGGCCGACGACGCGCTGCAGGAGGCTTGGCTACGGCTCAGCCGCGCCGGCGCGGAGGACGTGCGGAACGTTCCGGGCTGGCTCACCACGATCGTCGCACGGGTGGCGCTGAGCATGCTGCGCGATCGCCGGACGCGCCGCGAGGAGCCGCTGCGCGTCTCCGGTCCGGACCCGGTGGCGGGCCTTCGCGAGGCTGACGACCCCGAGCACGAGGTGGTCGTCGCGGACTCGGTCGGCCTGGCCCTGCTGGTGGTGCTCGACGTGCTCGCGCCCGCGGAACGGATCGCGTTCGTCCTGCACGACATGTTCGCGGTCCCGTTCGGCGAGATCGCGTTGATCGTCAACCGTTCCCCGGCCGCGGCCCGGCAGCTGGCCAGCCGCGCCCGCCGGCGCGTACAGCACCCGACGGCCCCGGAAGCCGGGACCGACTCCGTCAGACAGCGGGAGGTCGTCGCCGCCTTCCGGGCCGCATCACGTGACGGTGACTTCGCGGCCCTGCTCGCGCTGCTCGACCCCGACGTGGAGCTCAACGCGGACCGCACCGCCGTGCTCTCCGGCGCGTCGAGGCTGGTACGCGGGGCGGACGGCGTGGCCGAGACCTTCGCCGGCCGGGCGCAGGCTGCCGAGCTCGCGCTCATCGATGGGGCGCCGGGTCTGGTGTGGGCGCCGGGCGGACGGCCACGGGTCGTCTTCGCCTTCACCATCATGAACGACCGGATCACACACGTCGACCTGCTCGCCGACCCCGAGTACCTGGAGGACGCCGACCTGGTGATGCTCGGTGGGGAGGCGACCGGCCCGGGCCGCTGACCACACGGTTGCCGGTGATCGTCACAGCGGGTGTGCGCGTGGCGATAGCCGATCTTGATGCGCGCCGTGCCGCTCGCCAGTGGTCGTCGACTACGTACTCGGACCCCGGCGGACGCGGTGGCGCCGGTCGGTCAGGAACCCGGTGCTGAGCCGTCCGAGTGAAACCGTGACCGTCGACCGGCACGCCCTCACCCGTTCTGGCCTGCGACAACACCCTTTTGGCCGAAAGTCGAGCATTACTCCTGAAGTAACAGCCGTGTTTGGTTCCTCGAAGCGGGGGGTGGATTGAACCCGTTGAGAGGGGCACGCGATGGCGATCCGTCGAACCGCTGTTGTGGCGTTGGCCGTCGCTGTGGTGGCGGGGGTGGCCATCGCACCCGTCGAATCCCTGCCGACGACGCTCAGTTCACCGGGAGCCGGGTCGGTGACGGCGCCGGAGAGTCCGGACGGGGCGTCGTTCAACCCCAATCAGCTCAAGGGGATCAAAGCCGCCGATCCCGGGGCCAACGTCAACCTGATCTCGGCGCCCGACCCGAACAACATGGGTGAGGCGCGGCTGAGCTACCCGATCGAGGTTCCGCCCGGGCGCGCGGGCATCCAGCCCAGCGTCGCGGTGCGGTACAACTCGTCGACCGCGAACGGGTGGGCGGGTGTCGGCTGGGACGTCGCGGTCCCGTCGATCACGTTGGAGACCCGTTGGGGCGTGCCGAGGTACGACGCGGGCTCCGAGACCGAAACCTACCTGCTCAACGGCGAGCAGTTGACGCCGGTCGCGCATCGCGGGCAGCTCCAGCCGCGCACTGCCGAGAAGGTCTTCCACACTCGGATAGAAGGCCGCTTCGAGCGGATCGTCCGCCACGGTGACAACCCGGGGAACTACTGGTGGGAGGTCACCGACAAGCAGGGCACCACCAACGTCTACGGCGGGTCGGCGGAGACCGCGCTCAAGGACGACGCAGGCCACATCGCCACGTGGGCGTTGCGCGAGACCCGTGACCTCAGCGGCAACTTCGCCCGCTACGAGCACGCCACCGTCACCGACGGCGGCTCGGCGGGCGCCACCGTGCCGGGGCGCAACCTGTACCCGACGAAGATCACCTACACCGGTCACGGCACCACCGAAGGCCGCTACTCGGTGATCTTCACCCGCGACCGCGACCGCGGCGAGGGCCGCCGGCAGGACGTGCAGATCGACGCGCGCAGCGGGTTCAAGAAGGTCACGGCCGACCTGCTGCGCCGGGTCGAGGTGAAGTTGGACGGCCAGTTGATCCGCGCCTACGAGCTGAACTACCGCACGGGCGCGTTCGCCAAGACGCTGCTCCAGTCGATCACCCAGTTCGACGCCGACAACCGGCCCTTCACCACGAACACCTTCGACTACTACGACGACATCCGCTCCGCGTCCGGTGACTACGACGCCTTCGCGCAACCCGCGAACTGGCAGGTCCCCGACGACGGCCTCGGTGTCGACATCCGCGACGGCGAGGCGGGCGCGGTCAGCGCGAGCACCTCCGACAGCGGCGGCGGGCACCTCTACGTCGGCTACAACCCGTCATCGCCGAGCAAGTCGAACTCGGCGGGCGTGAAGATCGGCTTCAACGCCGGTTCGTCCGACGGCCTGCTCGCCCTGGCCGACGTCAACGGCGACAACCTGCCGGACAAGGTGTTCCGCCAAGGCGGCCAGGTCTACTACCGCGCCAACCGGTCCGGCCCGAACGGGGAGACCAGGTTCGACGACCAGGCGGTCAAGCTCGACGGCCTGCCCGGCATCTCCTCCGAGCGCACGCTGTCCGGCACCGTCGGCATCGAGTCCTACTTCGGCGTCGCCGCCCAGCTCGACTACGTCTCCACCACGACCACCTCGGGCCGCTACTTCGCCGACGTCAACGGCGACGGCATCACCGACCTGGTCAACAACGGCGGTGTCCTGTTCGGCGCGCTCGGCGCCGACGGCAAGCCCAGCTACACCGCGAACAGCGCCGACACCGGCGTCCCGGTCGGCTCCGGCTCGGTGTCGGGCACGATCGTCGGCGACCAGACCGCCGAGTTCGAGCGCCAGGTCGACCGGTTCCCGCTGCTCGACAGCGTCCGCCGCTGGGTCGCCCCGCACGCGGGCACCGTCAAGGTCGACGGCTCCGTCACCCTCCTCGAAGACCCGGCCCGCGCCGACTACCCGAAGGAGGACGGCGTCCGGGTCACCATCCAGCACAAGGGCGCCGAGCTGTGGGCGCAGCGCATCGGCCCCGACGACCACATGGCGTTCACGCCGTCCGGGGTCGGCTCGGTCACCGTCGCCAAGGGTGACGCGCTCTACTTCCGGGTCCAGTCGGTGCTCGACGGCCGGTTCGACGCGGTCGCGTGGGACCCGAGGATCACCTACGTCGGGCAGGCGGAGGGCACCGACGTCAACGGCCTGCGCACCGACCTGTACCAGGCATCCCGCGACTTCACCCTAGGCGGCCGGCCGTCGCTGGTGACCGCACCGCTCACCGGCACGCTGAAGCTGACCGGCGACGTGGTCAAGTCCGGCTCGACCACCGACGACGTCACCGTCGAGATCACCCGCAACGGCACCACCGTCTACAGCCACGCGCTGGCCGCGGGCAGTGGCGGGACCGCGTCGGTCGACCTGGAGATCCCGGTCACCGCCAACGACCTGCTGTCCTGGCGCCTGCGCGTCGACTCACCGATCGACGCGGGCACCGTGCAGTGGACCCCGCGCGCGCACTACACCGCCGCGCAGGGCGTCGACTCCGTCGTCGACCAGCACGGCAACCCGTCACTGGTGATCAACCCGCCGTACGACCTGGACCTGTACCCGGTCGACGCCCTCACCGCCCCGCAGGCGTTCCACCACGTCACCGCGGACGGCACCGTCACGGTCAAGCCCACGTTGTCGGTCGCCGCGAACGCGGGCAACGGGCGGGTCGTGTTCACCGTCAAGAAGCGCGGCGCGCTGCTGGCCAAGCGGGTGATCGACATCGTCGGCGGCGCCGTGCCCGCCGTGAGCGACATCCCGGTGACGGTCACCGACGGCGACGACCTGTTCTTCGACTTCTCCACCACCGACCCGCTGTTCCTCGGCAAGATCACCGGCCACTCGGCGACGCTCGACGACGCCGACGTGCCCACCGCCGCGCACGCCTCCGCCGAGCAGGGCGCGTTCGCGCAGCCCTACCGCGGCTGGGCGTCGATCGGCTACCAGGGCAACCGCGACCGCGCGACGACGCCGATCGTGGAGAGCGACCTGGTGCTGGACGAGAGCTACAAGAACACCCTGCCCAGCGGCCCGACCGCCGACGACGTCGACGACTTCACCGACAACCCGACCGCCCCGGCCCCCAGGGTCGCGGTGTTCGCGCCGCTCCCCGCGCAGAACCGGTGGGCGGGCGCCGACGACAACACCTGGGTGAGCGCGACCGGCGCGTCCAGCTCGCGCTACGGCCTCGACACCATCGACGTGGTCACCGACGCCGAGTTCGCGGGCGCCACCGGTGTCTCCCGGCGTGGTCGCACCCAGCAGATCTCCACCACGTTCGGCGTCAGCGTCCCCGGTGTCCCGGTCGGCGCGGGCGCGAGCGTGGCCAAGGGCGGCACCGAGGGCCAGGTCGACTTCCTCGACCTCAACGGCGACCGCTTCCCCGACGTCGTCGGCGCCGCGGGCATCCAGTACTCCGACATGGTCGGCGGTCTCGGCGGCACCCGAGGCAGCCTCAACGGCTCGGTCCGCGAGTCGGACTCGCTGTCCTACAGCGTGTCCAGCAACGCGGGCAGCCCGGCGCGCACCGTCGGCACCGCGCGCGGCGCCGACGCGCCGACCGGTGCGAAGGGCGCGAACACGGCGAAGTCCGGTGTCGAGATGCCCGGGCTCGGGGTCAGCGGCAGCCTCGGCGGCGGTGAGTCCGACACCGGTTACGACCTGATCGACATCAACGGCGACGGCCTGCCGGACAAGGTGTACGAGAACGGCACCGCCGCGCTCAACCTCGGCTACTCGTTCGCGGGCGCCGAGCCGTGGCCCGGTGGGCCCGTCAACTCCGGCACCTCCACCAGCGGCGGCCTCAACCTGGGCTTCAACACCAACTACTACGGGTTCGCCGGTGGCCTCTCGGCCTCCCTCGGCTCCTCGGTGACCAAGAAGAGCCTCCAGGACATGAACGGCGACGGCCTCGCCGACCGGGTCTTCTCCAGCGACAACGGGCCGGTCGGCGTCGCGATCAACACCGGCAACGGGTTCACCGCGCCGGTGCCGTTCCGCGGCTCGTTCGGCGACATCGCCAAGGACGGCAACGCCTCGCTCGGCGGCGGCGTGTACTTCACCTTCGGGTTCTGCTTCGTCTTCGGCTGCCTGGTGTTCAACCCCGGTGGCGACTTCGCCACCGGCGTCGGGCGCACCGAGGTGGCGCTGCGCGACGTCAACGGCGACGGCTACGTCGACCACCTGCGCACCGGCAACGACGGGGAACTGGTCGTCGGGTCGAACCAGACCGGCCGCACCAACCTGCTGCGCACGGTGAACCGGCCGATGGGCGGCCGGATCGACCTGGAGTACGCGCGCTCCGGCAACACCACCGACCAGCCCGACTCGCGCTGGGTCATGTCGAAGGCGTCGCTGTACGACGGCCACCCCGGCGACGGCGTCGACACCCGGGTCTCCACCTACCGCTACGAGAACGGCAAGCAGGACCGGCTGGAGCGCGAGTTCCTCGGCTACGGCAAGGTCACCGCGGAATCCCGTGACGCGGGCGGCGCGGTCTACCGGACGCTGACCACCGAGTACCGCACCGACAGCTTCTACGCCAAGGGGCTGCCGTCGCGCAGCACCACCGCCGACGGCGCCGGGCGGCTGTTCCTGGAGACGCTGAACACCTACCAGCTGCGCCAGGAGCCCGGCGGGTCGGTGTTCCCGCTGCTCGCCCGGACCGACAAGCGGTTCTACGAAGGACAGGCCAACCCCGGCACGTCCACGTACGCGGAGATGTCCTACGACGAGTACGGCAACCTGACCCGCTCGTTCGACGCCGCCGACGCGGGAACGGCCGACGACGTCGAAGCGGTGTTCGGCTACACCGCGTCCAGCCAGGCCTGCCGCGACCGCAACCTCGTCGGCGGCGCCACGTCGATGCGCGAAGGCGGCACCTCACCGCCGACGACCAGCCGACGTCGCGAAGCCGACGTCGACTGCGCCAACGGCGACGTCAAGTCGGTGCGGGAATACCTCGCCGACGGCTCCGCCGCCGTGACCGACATGGAGTACTCCGCCAACGGCAACCTGCGCAAGATCACCGGCCCGGCCAACGCCACCGGCCAGCGGTACGCGCAGGAGTACACCTACGACACCGTCGTGGACACCTTCGTCGAGTCCACGCTGGACAGCTTCGGCTACCGCTCCACCACGAACCACGACATCAGGTTCGGCCGGCCGACCCTGGTCGTGGACGAGAACAACCAGCAGCTGCGCACCTCGTACGACAGCGTCGGCCGCGTCGACGACGTCACCGGCCCGTACGAGATCGGCACCGGCCGGGTCACGATCGACTTCGAGTACCACCCCGAGGCGCCCGTGCCGTACGCGGTCACCCGCCACGCCGACCGCACGGCCACCGGCTACCGCGACGACACCATCGACACCGTCCAGTTCATCGACGGCGTCGGCCGCGCCCTGCAGACCAAGCAGGACGCCTCCGTCGCGGCGAGCGCGGGCCAGGGCGCGGCCGCGGTGATGACCGTGTCGGGCCAGACCAAGGTCGACTTCCTCGGCCGCGTGGTCGAGCAGTACTTCCCGGTCACCGAACCCAAGGGCGCGGCGAACACCGCGTTCAACGCCACCTTCGACACGGTCGCGCCGTCGAAGCTCGCCTACGACGTGCTCGACCGCACGGTCCGCTCGGAGCTGCCCGACGCCACCGTGTCCACCAGGGCCTACGGCTTCGGCGCCGACCGCGGCGGCGTCACCAGGTTCCAGAGCACCGCGACCGACGCCAACGGCAAGGTCAGGCACAACTTCGCCGACACCCGCCAGCTCACCACCTCGGTGCGCGAGTTCAACGCGGGCAACCCGGTGTGGACCAGCTACGCCTACGACCCGATGGGCCAGCTGAGCTCGGTCACCGACGACAAGAACAACGTCACTCGGACGGAGTACGACAACCTCGGTCGCCGCACCGCCGTCGACAGCCCCGACCAGGGCCGCACCGAATCCCGGTACGACCTGGCGGGCAACATCACCGCCAAGATCACCTCGGTGCTGCGCGCGCAGAACAAGCAGATCGCGTACGACTACCAGTTCAACCGCCTCGCCGCGGTGCGGTACCCGACGTTCACCGGCAACAACGTCACCTACACCTACGGCGCGCCGGGCGCACCCGACAACGCCGCCGACCGGATCACCCGGATCAGTGACGCCGCGGGCACCGTCACCAGGGCGTACGGCCCGCTCGGCGAGACCGTGCGCGAGACCCGCACGGTCACCGCGCTGGTCACCCCGGAGCGGTCCTACACCACCGAGTACACCTTCGACTCATTCAACCGGGTGCTCACCCTGAAGTACCCCGACAGCGAGGTCCTGACCTACGGCTACGACACCGGCGGCCAGGTCAACCGCGCCACCGGCCACAAGGGCGGCTCCGACTACACCTACCTCGCCAGGCTCGACTACGACAAGTTCGGTCAGCGGCTCCTGCAGGAGACCGGTACCGGCGTGCGCACCACGTACGCCTACAACCCGCTGGACCGGCAGCTCGCGAACCTCAGGTCGCGGCTGCCCGACGGTCACCAGTTCCAGGACGTCGCCTACGGCTACGACAAGGTCGGCAACGTCACCACGCTGACCAACACGGTGCCGCTGCCGCACGGCAAGCCCGTGGGCGGCCCGAGCACGCAGACCTACAACTACGACGACCTCTACCGCGTCACCAGCGCGAGCGGGCAGTACTGGAACAAGGACAACAAGCTCGACCGCTACAACGCGACCTGGACCTACGACTCGATCCACAACCTGACCGCGAAGTCGCAGCGGCACGAGGTCGTCGTCAACCCCGACACCCCGCCGCCCGCGCCGGAACCCGAGCCCGAGCTGGGTGACCCGAACCTGCTGCCGCCGCTCGGCCCGATCGAGGAACCGGACGGCCAGACCAGCGGCGACAGCGCGCTGGACCCGGCCGACCCGGTGGTGCAGCCCGCCGCCTACACCGGTGAGACCGTCCAGACGCAGAAGGACACCACCTACGACTACGGTTACGGCTACGCGAGCGGGAAACCGCACGCGCCGAGCAAGATCGGTCCGATCGACCAGCGGTACGACGCCAACGGCAACCTCGTCGACACGGTCAACACCGAGCCGCCCGCGCCGGGCAAGCGCAGGCAGTTGGTGTGGGACGAGGAGAACCGCCTCGCCTGCAACCAGGACCACGCCCGCAACACGACCATCGCCCAGGACCCGAGCGCGTGCGTGGCGCCCAAGCAGCCCGCGACCGTCCGGTACGTCTACGACTCCGACGGCAACCGGGTGGTCAAGAACGCCGGGCCGCAGCACATCTACCCGAACCGCAACTACAGCGAGCGCAACGGAACGGGCTTCAAGCACATCTTCGTCGGCGACGACCGCATCGCAACCAAGACCGTCAAGCCCGACTCCACCTACGAGAACCAGCAGTTCTTCTTCCACGGCGACCACCTCGGGTCCTCGGCGTTCGTCACCGACGAGCACGCGAACCTGACCGAGCACCTGGAGTACTTCGCCTTCGGCGAGACCTGGGTCAACGAGCACCCCGCCCAGCCGACACCGGTCCCGTACCAGTACTCGGCGAAGGAGATGGACGAGGAAACCGGCTTCTACTACTACGGCGCGCGCTACTACAACCCGCGCACGCAGCTGTGGCAGAGCCCCGACCCGATGCTCGGGTCCTACTTGGACGGTGCGCCCAACGGCGGTGTGTTCGCCTCGACCAACCTCGCTGGCTACACCTACGCCAACAACAACCCGGTCGTCGTGACCGACCCGACGGGGCTGTTCTCCTGGAGCAGCTTCGGCAAGGGCGTGGTCAAGGGCGCCGTGGTGGGTGTGGTCGCGGGCGTCGCCGTCGGCGCGCTGATCGCCTCCGGCGGCACCCTCGCCCCGGCGATCGGGTACGCCATCGTCGCCTACGGCGCGTACCAGACGGTGCAGACCGGCGCGCAGGTCATCACCGGTCGTGACTCGGACGGCAGGCAGCTCAGCGACGAGCAGCGATCGGACATGGCGGGCCAGCTCGTCGGCGGCGCGATCGGTGGTTACGCGGGCGCCAAGGTGGGCGCCGGGATGGTGCGCGGCACGCCCGCACCGGAAATCACGGGAACCACACCCGAGAGCACCGGGCCCCAGCCCGAGTACGTCCGCGCCAGGCCGGACTTCAAGCCGACCGCGAACCGCGGTGGCGCCCCCGGCAGCCGGGCGGGTGAGGACTTCACGAAGGCGGGCAAGGACGAGGTGCTCCAGCGCAACGCCCAGGGGCAGTCCGACGGCATCGCCCGCTGCGCCACCTGCGGCGAGAAGCTGACCAAACCCGCCCAGTCGAAGCGCGGCGTGACCCCGCCGCGGACGGACGCGCAGGTGGACCACGTCAACCCGAAGGCGAACAACGGATCGGGTGATCCGTCCAACGGCCAAGGGCTGTGCCGCGTGTGCAACAACGCGAAGTCGGACAACGTACCATGACGCCCATGGTGGACCACGTGTTCGTGACCCTGGAACAGGACGACTCCGGCTACCCACCATGGGACGAGGAGGCGATCCCGGCGGTGAGCGGGCCCGATGAGCACTCGTTCGTGCTGACCGCCAGCCCGACCTTCGTGCGCGGGCTCAGCCTGGGGGACGTGGTCCACGGGGTCCCGGTGGGCGACCGCTGGTACGTCGACGACGTGATCGAGTGGCGCGGTCACTCGACGGTCCGGGTGATCCTGTTCAAGGACGAGCACCACGACACCCTCCTGGCGTACGGAACCAAGCACCACGTCACGATCAGCCACACGGCGATCCAGGGACTGTTCTCGATCGACATCCCGCCGGAGAGCTCGTTCAGCGCGCTGAAGCGTGACCTGGTGGCGGGGTCGAAGCAGGGCTGGTGGGACTACGAGGAAGGTGCCGTCGCCACCAACCACGAATAGCCGCATGACCCGAACGGCCCGCCGGCCCACACCACCGGCGGGCCGTTCGGCGGCTCTCCGAAGTACCGAACCGCCAACGGATCAGGACCCGTGGTTACGGTCCACGTCCGCCACCCGTCCGACAGGCCGGTCCGGCTCGGGAGCGGGCAGCCGGAGAACTCGCACACCGGACAGCAGACCCAACCACCACTACCGGGTATCGAACACCACGATCCCGCGCCGCTCACCGAGGCCCCGGGCCGATCACCACCAGGCACGACTGCAGAGCACCAGAACAGCGCTGGACCTCGAGCTACACCCCCGCCGCCTCACCGACACGGATGACATTTTCGGCACGCACAAGGTGGGGAGCGAGCGCGGTCCCCCGCTCCAGCCGCGCGTGCCCGTCGTAGACATCGTGGGAGTCGCTGACCCGGCTGACTTGGGGCCGGGGCCACGTCCCAGGACAGCCTGCACGATTGCGCGAGCTGTATCGCCGAGCAGCCGCAGTGTCATGCGGTCATCCGGCGCCCACTGGTCGTCCGTAGGGCTCAAATCCGGAACCCTTCCCTGACCAACCGAGACGCCCGACGCGAGGCCGGCCCGAGCCACGTCCTCCGACTGGGCTTCATCTCGAGACAACCGAAGGTGGGACCCAACTACCAGGCAGACGTCGATGGTCGAGGTCTACATACGCCGCGACTCCACCACCACGCCTTCGTAGACCGTCCAGATCAACCGCTCCTCACCCTCGTCGTCATCGACATAGAAGACACCTTCGACGTCCTTCAACTCTGCCGCTATCGCGCGGAGTTGATCGAAGATCAGACTCTTGTTGACCAGCTTGATGGAACCTCCGTAGAAGGCGTGAGCGACCCAGTTCAACACCTTGGGCTGGAATACCCAGGCAGCGCAGTAGTCCGCAAGAACTTCGTCGGAGATGACGCGGTCCCGGTGCAGTTCAGCCACTTCGCGGACAATCCTCTGGATTGCCGCGAAATCCTCCCAATCACAATCCAGAAATCCTCGGATGTTCGCGTAGCGCGACAACGACGCCTCCCTCTGCACGGACCGCGACCTCTCGTCGGCTGCGACCGCCGACTAGTCTCCCAGGCCGAGTCGCACCGTGACACCCTTGCCCTCTAGTTTGCCCCGCAACTCCGGATGCACACCGTACTTGAACCACATCTCCGGACGTCGACCGACGCGTGCAGAATTCTCGACAAGTGCGTTGATCTGCTTCCTGGTGCTCTTCGAGAGGAAGTTCCTCGGTTTGTTGACCGCTGCCATCGAGCGCTTCGCTTCGATAACGGCGTCGTCAGTCATGGAGTCGTACTGGCGGTCGCCGATGTAGATTTCCTTGCCACCGGTGACCTCGCGAACGCGGTCCTCGTACATCTGGTCGATAGCTCGAGCAGTTTCCCCCGAGTCGTAGTACTTGCGTGCCGCGTCGCTGAGCCGCATGCCGCCGGTGCCCGTCGAGCATCCGGCGTCGTCGTTGTTGTGGGTCAGGACTGCAGTGGCGCCGACGAGGACGTAGTAGCTGTGCAGGCCGTCGACGGTGAGGTTGTGGACCTCACGGTCAGGGGAGAAGGCACGGGTGGTGGTGACTGTGGCCGGTCGGTGGTCGGCGGTCTCGAACGTGTAGCCGGGCTCCAGGTCCTCTGCGTTCACCCACCGCTGCAACGACTCCACCCAGAACGGGTGCTCATCGGTCGCCACCAGGGATCCCCCGGCGTCCACAGTGACCTCGTAGAGCAGCCGCTCGGCCTGGTGTGACCGGGTGTCGGTGACGGTTCGCGCGCCGGTCTCGCCCGTGGTCGGGTCGGTGGCCAGGACCGAGTCACCGACGCGCACCTCACGGATCGGCTTGTGTGATCCGTCGGCCATGAGCACCGGGGTCTCGCCGGAGAAGCTGTTGCGGTCGAATGACACCGGACAACTGGCGTTGGCCTCACCGCGCGATCGGTCACCGGAGTCGCGGGCCGCGCCGTTGCCGCGCTTCCGACCTGGTCCGAGCAGCGAGAGCGCGTCACCGAGGCCAGGGACCTGGCTGTTGGCGTAGTCGGACACGGCTTGTTCGCCGACGGCCTGGATGATGTTGACGCCGGGCCTGACGATCGTGGCCTTGACGGTTTCCCAGACCTTGTTGACGTCCTGCACGTTCGCGGCGACGGCGGACGCTGCGCGGGCAGGCAGGTTGGCCGCGGACGACACCAGGTCCTTCGCGGCGATCTTCGGCTTCAACGCCGCCTGCAGCACCGGCAGCGGGTTGGCCTTGGCGACGTCGGCGATCGCGGCCTGGGCGCGTCTGGTCACCGCTTCCATCGCGGCACGGCGGGCGGCCGCTGCGGCGGCAGCAGCGGCGGCTGCGGCTCGTTTCGCCACGGCTTGAGCTGCTTCACGGGACGCGGTGGAGGCGTAGCCGCTCACGTTGCGCCGTGACCAGCCTGCCGCGTCGTCGCCGTAACGGCGTCCGCCCGAGGCGGCTTCGTCGCCATAGCGGCGGGCGCTGGAGCCGACCCTGCTCCCACGGCGGCCGCTGGAGGCCACGTCGTCGCCGGAGCGTCGCACCACCGAGCTGCCGCGCCTACCGGCCTTGCGGGCCGCGCCGGCGATGTCGTCGCCGTACTTGGAGAGGCGCTTGACACCCTTGTAGAGGTACTTGGCGCCCTTGAGGACTTTGCCGCCGGGGATGAAGTTCGACGCGGCCCACAAGGCGTTGCCCCAACTGGGGTTGCGGACGAAGTTGGCGACGTCGTTGTAGCCAGAGACCTCCTTGACGACCGACAGCGCGACCGAGCCGATCTTCTTCCAGTTGGGCCAGTGGCCGTCGGGGTCGATCAGGTCCAGCGGTCGGCCTGCGCCGTAGGTGTAGCGGTTGAACAGGGCGGAGGCGCCGGACGTGGCCGAGACGGTGTCGCGCGAGGCGAAGCCGCCGGTGCCCGGCTGGTACCAGCGGGCGCCCATGTTGACCTGGTTCGTGTCCGGGTCGGTCCAGTCGCCCTGGAACCCGACTTGGCGGCTGGTCCCGGTGGTGGCGGTGACGGCGCCGAACGGGTCGAACGCGGCGGAGTCGGCGATACCGGTCGTGGTCGTCGGGTCCATGCCGCCGACGACGTCGCCGTGCTTGTCCGACACGGTCAGCCGCTTGACGCCGCCTGAGGCGATGGAGAGCAGCTCGCCGGAGGCGTCACGACCGTAGGTGCTGTCGCCGTCGGACGTCGGGTCGATGTCGAAACCGGCGTAGGAGAACGACTTCTTGCCGCGTGACACGAGCCGATCGGCGCCGTCGTAGGCGTAGGTGGTGGCTCCGACCTGGACCAGCCGGTCGAAGGCGTCGAAGGAGAACTTCTCCTCGAACCCCGACGAGGTGCGCGAGGCCATCGAGCCGCGTGGCGTGTGCTTGTAGGTGTAGTCGCCGTCGGACAGCAGCCGGTTGCGCTCGTCGTAGGTGGCGGTCTTCGCGCCGTTGCGGGTGCGGTTGCCGGAGGCGTCCCACGCGTAGTCGGTGGTTCGCCCGTCGACGGTCCAGGACTTGAGGCGGTTGGCGTGGTCGTAGGTGTAGGTGTGATCGCCCGCGCCCGCGAGCCCGGTGGTGGTCTTGCGGGTCAGGCGGTCGTTGTTGTCGTACTCGTAGGCCAGCGAGGACACCGTCGCGCCAGCGGCGTCTTTGATCACGTCGGTCTTCTCGCGGCCCAGCGGGTCGTAGTCGAACGTCCGGGTCCGCCCGGTGCCGTACTGCAGGCTCCGCAGTTGACCGGCCTCGTTGTAGTCGTAGGTCAGGCCGGTCCCGGTGACCCCGTCGACGACGGTCTTGAGCCTGCCCCTGTCGTAGCCGAACGTGGCGGTGCCGGCGGCGTCGGTGCGGCTGGTGACGCGGCCGTTCGCGTCGTAGGAGTAGGAAGCTGCGCCGGACGGGCCGGTGGCCGACAGCAGGTCGCCGCGGTCGTTGTACTCGTAGGCGTTGCGCCCGCCCGGCGCGTCGATCTCCTTGACGCGGCCGACCTCGTCGTAGACGTGGAGGCGTTCGGCGGTCGCGGCCTCCGCGCCGGTGCCGGTCTCCTTCTTCAACCGGTTCAGCGCGTCGTACTCACGGTCGCGCACCACCCCGCCGGGGGCGGTCAGCCTGGTGTTGTTGCCGGCGGTGTCGTACACCGCGGTCCAGGTGCGGTCGGCGGTGTTCGGGTGTGCCGCGGTGGCCGGCTCGACCACGGACTCCGGCAGTGACCAGGCGTTGAAGGTGGTGATGAACCTGTTGCCGCGTCCGTCGGTGTAGCGGGTGCGGTTGCCTTGGGCGTCGTAGCCGAACGTCGTGGTGATCGACTCGGTGTCGGTCACCGGTTCGACCTGCTGGGTGAGCCTGCTCAGCGCGTCGTAGGTGTAGCGGGTGGTGTGGTTGAGCGGGTCGGTGGCGGTGAGGACGTTGCCCGCCGCGTCGTGGGTGAAGGTGGTGCGCCGCTGGATGGCGTTCTGCCCGTCCAGGTTGAAGGAGCCGGTCAGCCGTCCCGCGGCGTCCAGGCGCAGGTAGTCGGTGCGTCCCAGCGGATCGCGCTGCCAGACCGGGCGTCCCAGTCCGTCGTACCCGTACTGCACGACCACGCCCGCCGGGTCGGTCGCGTTGATGCGCTGTCCCAGGGCGTCGTAGCCGAACGTGGTCGCGTCGCCCGCCGGTGAGGTGGCCTTGACCAGTTCGCCCGCGTCGTTGTGCTCCAGCGTCGTGGTGTGGGCCGCAGGCGTGGGTCTGCGCTCCAGCACCGTGCTGGTGGCCTGGCGGCCGAGCGCGTCGTAGGTCGCCTCGCTGCGCGCTCCGGTCGGGTCGGTGATCGACAGCTGCTCGCCGGTGTGGGTGTAGGTGTACCGCCACACACCTCCGGCCTCGGTCGGGTTGTCCGCCTTGGGGTCCTGCTGTTCGACGAGCCTGCCGAGCTGGTCGTAGCGCAACCGGGTGATCGCGCCGCGTTCGTCGGTCGTCTCGACGGCGTTGCCGGCCGCGTCGTAGGTGGTCGTGGTGGCGCCCTTGACGGCTTGGGAGGCGCCCGGCGGGGTGTAGTCGGGGCTCTCGGTGCGGACCGGGCGGCCGACCTTGTCGTAGGACAGCCGGGTGACCTGGCCGTTCTCGTCCTTCACGGCGGTCTGGTCGCCGAAGGTGTCGAACCCGAGCAGCGTTTGGGGACGTGCCGTGGTCGGTGTGCCACCGCCGGTTTCCACCGACACGGCGGGCAGCGTCACGGCGATCTGCCGTTCGCTCTCGTCGTAGCGGTACTCGGTGGTGAACGCCGCGGGGTCGGCGCCGGTGACGTTGCCGCGCGGGTCGGTCTCGGCGACGAGCAGGCCGCGCTTGTCGTAACGGCGGGTGGTGGTCAGCGGCGTCGTCCCGAACTGGACGGTCTCGCTGGTCTGGTTGCCGACGTTGTCGTAGGCGTAGTCGACGACCGAGCTCGCCGTGGTCTGGAGGCCGGGCGTGTTGGAGCCGTTGCCGGAGCGTGCGATCTGGGTGACGTCGCCGTTGGCGTCGTAGCGGTAGGTGGTGCGGCGGGCCAGACCGGTCGGGTCGGCGAGTTCTTCGGTGATGCGACCGACCGCGTCGTGGGTGTACTGGGTGATCTTGCCGCCGGGGCCGGTGTACTTGACCAGGTTCCCCGCGCCGTCGTACGCGTTCTGCTCCAGCAGGACCTTGCGGGTCGTGCCGCCCGGCACCGGAACCTCGGCGTGCACGCGGAACACCAAGCCGTTGGGCGTGTACTCGTAGAGGGTTCTGCGGCCCATGGCGTCGACGTGCCGGACGAGCCTGCCGCCGAGGTCGTAGGTGTTGGCCTCCAGCACCAGCAGCGAGCCGGGGTCGGGCTGCTCACCGGTGCCCTCGCCGCCGGAGACCGGTTTGCCGTGCCAACCGCGCAACCGCACCTCGGCCACCGCGTTGCGCGCGGTATAGGCGTACTCGATGCGGGTGCCCAGCGGGTCGACCACCTGGGTGCGGTTGCCGAACACGTCGTAGGCGTAGCTGGTCTTCGCGCCCTCGGCGTCGGTGACGGAGTCCTGGCGGCCGCGCTCGTCATAGGTGTAGGTGACGGTGCGCGCCGAGTCGCCACCGGCGAGGTCGGAGACCTCGACCTTCTCCGGCAGGCTGTCCGCGTTGTAGGTGGTCCTGGTGAACTTGGTGTGCCGGATCGCGTCGACGACGTTGGCGACCGGGGCGTCGGTGACGTCCACGAGCCTGTTGAGCTCGTCGTAGCCGTACTTCGTCTCCAGGCCCTGGGGGTGGGTGTCGGAGAACTCCGTCTCGGCGATCTTGCGGCCCAGCAGGTCGTAGCGGTACTTGGTGACCAGGCCCTCGGCCTCGGTGTCGGTGCGGCCGGGCTCGGTGGTGGAGGCAAGGTCGCCGTTGGTGAAGTACCGGTAGGTGGTCTGCTTCCCGCGCGCGTCCTTGGTCCACTTGAGCAGGCCGGGTGGTTCGTTGCCGCCACCTTCCGCGGCGGTGGTGCCATCGGTGTAGCCGTGCGTGACCGTGGTGCCGTCGGGCATGGTCTGCTTGGTCAGCTCGCCGCGCGCGTCGTACTCCATCGACGTCAGGTAGCGGTTGTCGGTGGGGCCGCTGGAACGGCCGTCGCGCGAGGTGAGCTGCTTGTCGATGCGCGGGTCGGTGTCGTTGACCTTGCCCGGCGCGGGCTGGTGGTAGGTGAAGTGCTCGGTGTCGCACACGCCGGGCTCACGGCAGGTCTTGCGGGAGATCACGTTGCCGCGGGCGTCGTTGCGCAGCTCGACCTGGTGGCCGTTCTCGTCGGTGATGGTCTGCTGGAACCCGGCCGCGTCGTAGTCGTACGTGCGCACGCCGACGCCCTGCACCGGACCGCCCTGCCACTCGGGGTTGCTCACGCCCGTGCCGCCGCAGTACGCGGGTGTGCCGTCCGGGTTGGTCGTGGTGGCGGTGCAGGGCGGTGCGGTGGATGGCGTGGTGGGCACCACCGACGGGTCCGGCCGGTCTTCCAGTCGCACACCCGTGCCCAGCGGCGCGACGAAGCGGATCACCCGACCCTTGACCGGGTCGTAGTCGAAGAAGTGCGATCGGTCGCCCGGGTCGGTGACCTGGACCGAGCGGACCAGGTTGCGGACCGTGCGGCCCTGGGCGTCCTGCTTCTCGGTGCCGCTGACCTGCGGCACGCCGAGCTCCCAGTGCCCGCCGTCGACGTCGGTGTAGTCGCGGACGCGGTCGTTGGTGGTGTCGTAGGCCAACTCGGCGGCCACCCGGCCGCTGGGCATGGTGACCTTCGTCAGCTGGTCGGAGTGCTCCCGGGCGAGGAAGTGGGCCCGGGCCGCCTCCTCCCCCAGCGGGTGCTGGTAGATCGCGACCTCGTCGATCTCACCGGCGAAGTGCTTGCGGCCCTCGCCGGGCCACCAGCCGGCCGGTTCCCAGGCCGCCGGGCCGACCGCGTGGGCGGCGCCGACCTGCCCGTAGGTGAACGGGCTGTTGTCGATCTCGCCCTCGGTGGTGCCGACCTTGGCGCCGTCCAGGTACAGGGTCTGGGTGGCCAGCGAGCCGGACAGCACCACGTGGTGCCACCGCCCGTCGGCGACCGTGCCCGTGGTGGTGATCGGGGCGACGCGGCCGTGCCAGAACTGGCCGCGCAGCTTGCCGTCGCGGTCGACGTACAGCGCGGGGACGGCGCCGTTCTGGGTGCGGTCGAACGGGGCGGTCTGGAAACCGATCAGCGGTCCGCCGGTGGTGGTCTTGAACCACAGCTCCACGGACAGGTCGCGGGACTTCTTGATCGCGCCGTCGGGCAGTGCCACGGAGGAGCTGCTGCCGTTGAACGTGGTCGCGGTGTCCGGGCTGCCGTCCAGCGGGCCGGCCGCGCCGGGGGTGGTGCCGCGGTGCGCGCCCCAGTCCTTGGCGAGGTTGGTGGCGACCTCGCTGACCGCGTCGGCCGCGCCGGCGGGCTCGCCGAGCCGCCAGTAGGAGTCGGGGCGAGAGTCCAGCACGGCGGTGCGGTAGTGGGAGCCGTTGTCGTAGTCGTACTTGGTGCAGCCGCCCTTGGGGTCGCAGACCTCCGTCAGCCGGTCGCCGAGGTAGGAGTAGGTCCACTTCGACGGCGTGCCGCCGGTCGACGGCGGGTCGGTGCGGACCTCGGTGACGTGGTTGCCGGTCCAGGTGAAGTACAGCGTCCGGTTCGCGCTCGCGCGGCTGATGGCGCGCTTGACCTGACCGTTGAGGCCGTAGTCCAGTTCCAGCGCGCGACCGGCGTTGTCGTGGATCGTGATGAGCCGGCCGTCGAACTCGCGGAACGTGTAGACGGTGTTGGCCTTGTCGACCATGACGTAGTTCCGCGCGGTGGTCGTCGTGTCCTGGTAGAAGGTGGCGAACCGGCCTGGCGGCGGGTCGAACGTGCCGTCGCTGTTGCGGCCGAACCGGACCTGCTGGCCGTCGGGGTAGGTGACCACGGCGTTGCCCGAGCCGTCCTGGTCGGGCACCACGCGCATGTCGTAGCGGGTGGACCACCCAGCGCCGAACAGGTTCGTCTTGCGCGGGTCCAGGCTGTTGTACGTCCGCGCGACGGTCAGCTCCGGCCCGGTGACGCCGAGCGCGGCGTCGATCGCGGCGGTGGTGTAGTTGCCCACCTGCGGGTCGAAGTCGAGGTCGCCCGCGCTGTAGGGGGCGCCGCCCAGGTGCGAGGTGATCTCCGGCTGCGGCACCGCGGTCAGCAGTGCGCTGAACGGCAGCGCCTCGCTGCGGGTGCCGCTCGGGTCGATCGCGAACGCCCGCCAGTGGTAGGTCTCGCTCCACTGCAACCGTCCCTTGGGGACGGTCCACGTCTTGCTCGCCACCCGCGGCCCGAGCGTGCAGCTGCCCGGCGCCGGGGTGCCGTCGGCGTTGCTGCCGCAGACCTCGAACTCGTAGCGGACCCCCGTGCCCGCAGGTGCGTCGATGTCGACCGCGTCCGCCCACAGCTGCGGGGTCAGCGTCGGCGTGGAGTGCCCGGCCGGCGGGTACTGCGCCTTGACGACCGGCGGGAGCTCGAACATCGTCAACGACAGCCGCGCCGGCGGTATCTGCTCGTCGGTGAAGTAGGTGCTGCCGTGCAGCATGCTGAAGTCGAGCAGGTAGTCACCGGGGTTGGCGAAGCGGTAGACCGTCGCGTCGAGCGTCACCGTGTCACCGGGTGGCACGTCGCGCGGCAGGACGGCCGACACGCGTGAGTCGACCGCGCGTCCTTGGACGGTGAACGCGCGGTAGGCCAGCTTGTACGCCGCAGGCGTCCAGGTCTGGGAGCCGCGGTTGGTCACCGCGATGCGCACCTTGCCGTCCTGCTGCCGGTGCACCGGTGGTTGCGGCACACCGCGTTCGATCCGGTAGGAGGCGTCGTACGGGGTGTGGGTGACGAACAGCCGCGGCGGGTTCGCGGTGCCCGCGCCGGTGAACTTCTTCCAACTCCGGGTCGCCTTCACCGCCAAGCCGTTGTTCGCGCCGCCCCTCGCCCAACCCTGAACGAGGTCACGGCCCGCGGTGCCGAGGTCGATCATGTCCGGCGCCACCGGGCAGGCCGAGTGCGACTGGCCGAGCGCCACGTAGCCGTGCGCGAACGACGCCCCGGCGATCGAGCCGCCGGTCGGCGGGTGGCCCGATCCCGACGGGGACCAGGCGCCGGTCACCGGGTGCACGGTGACCGGCTCCGGCCGGCAGGACGGCGCGCTGAAGCTGGTCAGGTAGAGCTGGGCGCCGAAGATCCGGTGGTTGGTCAGCGCCGGGTTCACCCCGTCGAACTTCAGGTACATCGCGGCGCCGTCGCCGATCAGCAGCTCCGAGCCCCCGGTGCGGGCACCGCCGGAGGTGACCACGGCGGCATTCGCGGACGTGGCTTGCACCGACGGGTCCACCAGCACCGGGTAGGTGCGGTCGGTCTCGTTCAGCCACGCCGAGTCCAACGACATCTTCAACGCCTGGCCGCCGTGGTGGTCGACGAGTTCGTAACGCACGCCGTGAGAGGTGGACGAGTTCTCCGAGTGGCTGTCGGTCATGAAGCCCGCGGGGATCCGTGACCGCTCCCGGCCCGAGGCGTCCACCAGGGACACCTCACCGTCCACGATCCGGGCGTCGAGGTTCTTCAACCGCAGCGGGAACACCCAGTCGTGCGGTGCGTCCGGCGAGGCCAGCACGAGCGTTTCCTTGACCCCACCGGGCAGGACGTCCAGACGCAGGTCCACGCCCGCGGCCACGCCCGGGTAGGTGATCCGGCTGCCCTCGACCCGCGGCGGCGCGGCGGTCGCACCCGCCAACCCGAAGGACAGCTCGTGGTCTGCGGACAACTTCATCCGCACGAACGGTGATTCGGACGCCGCCGCGCCGAACCGCGTCTCGACCTGGTCGGCGGTGTTGCGCCACCCGTCACCGTCCGCGACGAGCGTGACGTCGATGGGGCGCCAGGAACCATCGGTGCCCTGGTAGTTGACCGGCGCCTGGCTGAGCTCGGTGGTCAGCGTGCCATCGGCGTTGCGGAACGTGCGGGAATCGGCTTGGCGCAGCCCGGGATCCTCGCGACTGGTGGACGTGTCGAAGCCGGTCAGGCCCGACGGCGCCGCGAGTTCGCGCACCTCGTTGGACGGCGGCTGCCCGGAGGGGAACGTCGGCTGCGGGTACTTGGCCGATTCGGACTCCGGCATCGCCCGGTTGACCGTGTCGCCCTCCACCTCCCCGGCCTGCCCCGCAGCGGTTCCCCACGACTGGTCGGGTGCCGATTCACGGACGTCCACACCGCCGGGGCCCGTCGCGCCGAACCACGGCAGCGAGTCGACCACGCCGGGCGGGATCGTGCCGAGAAGCAGTGCCAGCACCGCGCCGAGCGCGATCAAGAGGCGAGTCCTCACCGGCACTACCGGGAACAAGCGGGCACGCGAAACACGCCTGACCACCATTGCCGCATCCCCCCGAATTGACATGACGACGGCCCGTGATCACCCCCGTGACCACATCCGCCCGAAACTCGCATACCCCGGTCCGACAAGGCAAGGAACCGACCCGAAAGGCGCAACTCGTCGTTCCCGCGTCAGCCGTATGGCCGATCACCCATGCCCTGCGCAACCATCAACAGGGCCACTCGGCGGGAGTCACCCGAAAACACTGACAGCCTCTTCACGAGTGGCTACAGTCGATGATCGTCCACAGGGACGAGCACGATCCAGGGGGAGATCAGATGGCAGTGGTCGGCGCCGGCCTGCGCAAAAGAATGTCCGCGATCGTTTTATCGTGCACTGTCATATCGGCCGGATTGATCATGCCGTCGACAGCGGCGCAGGCCGCTACCACGCTCGTGTGCAATTCCGCGGTGAACGTCTTCCTCGTGACCCAGGCGGGCACCATGTTGCTCTACCCGCACAACGAACCGGAGACCGGTGTCGCCAGCTGGGGGGCGAGGCGCACCATCGGCCTGGGGGGCTGGGACGGCGACCGCACGCTGGCCGGCCCGAACGGGGTGATCTACCGGCTGGACGGCCCCACCGGCGACCTCTTCCGGTACCGCTGGAACGGCACCGACTGGGACCACTGGAACGGGCAGCAGTCCAGGGACGTCGGCAACGGGTGGAGCCGCTACTCGCAGGCCGCGTACCGCAACCACGTCACCGTCGACGGACGGGACAGGCTGTACTCGGTCAACGCCCAAGGGCAGCTCCAGGTCTTCTCCTGGACGGGCGACCACGCCACCGGCGCGTTCGCTCCCGCGAAAGTCCTGGACACCGGCTGGAACCAGTACAACCTCATCGTCGCCACCGACGACGGCGTGCTGTACGCGCGCACACCGGACGGCGGGTTGTTCCGGTTCCGCTGGAACGCCGCGTCCGAGCGGTTCACCCAGTACCGGACCCAGGTCGGATGGGGCTGGAACACGTTCAACCGGATCTTCTCCCCCGGCGGCGACATCCTCTACGCCTCGCGGGCGGACAACGGCGGCGAACTGCTCTGGTACCGCTACCACGAGGACACCGCCACCTGGGCGAACAGCGGCAAGGGAAAGATCATCGGCTCCGGCTGGTACAGCGACCTGGACGTCGTCGCCGGCACCGACAACTGCCGGCTCTCCGGGTACCCCGTGCCGTCACGACCCGCGGTACCCCAACGATCCGACGCGCCCACGACACCGGTACAAGGCACCGACGGGCTGGTGACGTTCTTCTACGTCAACTCGGCGGGCGGCCTCACCGCGGGCAAGCAGCGCAACGCCGGCGACTACGAGATCATCGAGTACCAGGTGATCGCCGACTACCACGAGTTCACCGGCGCACCCGGTGTCGGCATCCATGCGGACGGCAGGATCGAGGCGGTGGCGAACAGCTACGACGACGCCGACTACCGAGGCAAGGTGCAGAGCGCCGCGAACGGATCCTGGGGTGCGATCACCGAGATCACGGCGCACCACGGGTGGATGGCCGGTGATCCGACGGTGGTCGGTGACGCCAATGGAACGTTGAGCATCCACGCGGTCGACGACGCGGGGGCATTGTGGCGGCGCACCCAGATCGCGCCGAACGGCACCTACAGCGCCTGGCGCAAGCTCGGAGGAAGCGGCCTCACCCCGGACTTCACCCTGGTGCGCAACGGAACCGCGCTGGACATCGTGGCCCGCTTCGACGACGGCTCGCTGCGCGCCGCCCGGTACTCGGGCAGCACGCTCGGCGCGTGGCGCACCATCGGCACCGACGCGACCGGCAAACCCGCGGCCGTCGCACACGGCAACGGGGACCTCCAGGTCTTCACCCGCGCCACCGACGGGACGGTGCGCACCCAACGCGAGACCGGCGGCGTGTTCCCCGGCACCTGGCAGACCATCGGCGACTTGACCGCCGCGGGCTCCCCCGCCGCCGTGCTGCGCGCCGGAGGCTTGGTGGAACTGGCCGTGCGCGGAACCGACGGCCTCATCCACCAGTCCAGCCAGGTCGCACCGGCCGGTGGCTTCGGCCCGTGGACCGTGCACTACTTCGAAGACGCCGTCACCGACCCGACCGGCCTGCTCCTCTCCACCGGGAGCCCGATCTTCACCTGGCGCTCGACCGACGGCTCGATCCGCACCGTGTTCATCCCCACCACCACTCGGCAGGCCGACACCACTCCGCTCGCGTACACAGGGCAGACGGCACGTCGATGACACCACCGACGGCGAATCGCGCGGGGTCCGACAGCAGAGGAACGGGGACCAGGCACATGTTCAGGCTCATCGTGACCGGGGTGCTGCTGGCCGCAGGGCTCCTCGCGTTCTCCTCACCCGCGTCGGCGGCGGTCGTGGTGCCACCGGGCGAGGCAGGCAGCGCCTGCAGCGGCTACAGCCGCGTCACCGGCCACACCGAGTGGTACTGGCAAACCTGCGCCTGGGCCGACAACAACGAGGTCTACTTCACCGTCAACCTCGGCAACGCCGGCGATCTCGCCTGGTCCGTGGACACGATCTGGGTGGATTACACCCGCAGCGGAACGTCGATCACCTGCGCCGGCGGAGTCTGGAGCAACTTCGTCGTCCCTGCGCACTCCGTCAAATCCACCCCCACCGCCACCTGCGCCATCCCACGCAGGAGCGCGGAGTACACCGCGGTCGGCCAAGTCTGGGAATCGAGCTACCACGTGGAACAGCAGAGCCCCGTTCTCCAGGTGCAATAGATCACGACGTCCCACAGGCACGTCTCGGCGGACGGGTTGTCGACGTGGGCGAGGAGGCGGCGCTGGTGCTGAGCGTCGCGTCCCCGCCCACGACTCACGAAGCGGCTCTCGCCGTGGCCGCCGAGCACTTCGCCTCCTGCCCGGACAACGTCTGGGGCGAATCATCCCTGGCGCGGTACGCGGAGCGCCTGATCGGCGACCACTCGTGGACGTCCTGGCGGTACTTGGCCGCCGGCCGGACCAGCGTCAGCGCCGGCGACCACCGGCTCGGCTCGCGCCGCGTGCGGTGGTCGGCGCGGCTTGCTGGTGGGGACCGACGTGCCGGTTCGCGGCGAGCGCCCGCAGGCGTTGCGGCGTGAACCCCGGTCGCGGCTTGCCGGGCGTGCGGACCAGGCGGTCCAACCGGTCCCCCATCCCCTCGACCGGGCAGTGCCCCATGAACTTGATGAAGTCGGGGTAGGGCAGCGGGTGGGGTTCCAGCGACAGCCACCCCTCCTTGGTGAGCACGGAGTCCCACTGGTCGAGCGACAGCGGCAGGTAGCGGTTGTCGCCGTTCTTGGGTTGGGTCGTGATCGTCAGGACCTCGACGTGCGTGGGCGTGGCGTCCCAGACCAGCACGCGACGCTCCTTGTGGGTCTGCCGTTCGTCGTCGTGGGTGACGATGGCCAACCAGACCTCGCCCTCCTCGGGAGGCCAGTTCACCACCCCGGGGGGCGCCGGCCGGGCCGGCGGCCCGTCGCGCAGCCACCGGCTGCGCCGCAGCTGCCCCGCGACCAGGGCGGTGCCGGCGACCGCCAGCACGGCCAGCTGCAACGACGTCACGAACCAGTGTTCGCGGAAGTCGGGGAGGTTCCCGCCGTCGACCAGGGCGGTCACCCCGACGACCAGCACGGGGAAGGCCGCGTACGACCACCCCAGGGCCACCAGGTGTGTGGGCCAGTAGCCGAAGTCCAGCAACCGCAGGCACGCCAGGTAGGCCGTGGCCGCGACGACGCTCAGCGCCACCAGCGGCCCGACCTGCGACAGCACCGGCACACCGACCGCCCGCGCGATCAGGTCCGCCGCCACCACCGCGGCGACCAGGCCCAGCGCCCGACCCGCCCTGCGCAACCGGCGGCTCCGGTCGCGCTCGGCGCTCAGCAGCCCGACGAGCCAGTACGCCAGGAGGAAGGCGAGCACCACCAACGCGACGTGCACCGGGTTGTCGCCCAACTTCGCGCGCTCCTCGGGGATCACCAACACCATCGGCGCGCCCAGGAACGGGCCCCCCAACAGCAGCGCGATCGGCTCGCCGAGCACCCGGTGATCGACCTTCTCCCGTCGTCCCGGCTTGAGCAACAAGCGCGGACGATCCTGGTGCAGCAGTGCGAAGAGCAGGTGGAGCACCAGTACGGGAACCGCGAAAAAGTTGATCAGCCCGCTCATGCCACTCCCCGGCTCGTCCGTATCGCACCTCTCGTCGGACGGCGACCGGTCGGCGTTACGGAAAATCGGCGACGGATGAATTTCGAAATGCCGGGTGTGGGGTACCAGAACTCTGCACTGGGACGCTGAGCTGCAGCGATCCTGCGCCCTCGGCCGACAGGGCATGATCGCGTGGCGTTACGACTGCCCTACCTGATCCTCGTCCGACCCGGTGGGTGGCTCGTGCTTCCCGGCCGACCCTCCGCGGCCCAGGACATCGAACTGCTCGTGCTACGACACGAAGTCGCCGTGTCGCACCGAACCAACCCTCGCCCGCGATGCTGCGACACCTACCCCACTGTTGCGACAACACCGGTTGGCGACGCCGGGCACCGTCCTGCGATGGCACCAGCGCCTGGCCGCGAAGAAGTGGACGCACTCAAAGAGTCACTGGGCGACCGCCGCTCGACGACACCGTCGTGACGTTGATCAAACGGACGGCCCGCGAGAACACCCACTGGGGCTACCGACGGATCCAGTCAAACCTGTTCGACCTGGGCGTCGGTAGGCGTGCGCGGTGCGCCGGGACGGTGCTCGATGAACCGACGACGCCCCGTTGCGCCGGCAGTACGCCACACCGCAGTGACGACCGACCCACCTGCACACGTGCTGTTGTCGTTCTACTGCACTCGCCGTCCACCTGGACGGTGTGCCAGGGACCAGCTCGCCCTCGCGCGGACCCGCTGGTCCGGTTGGGCGGTGTTCGGCAGATCGGGTCACGGCAGGCCGACCAGGCCGGTAGACCGGAACAGTCCACTTCACCGGGATTCGGGAGCGTCCTTGCCCGTTGCTCGTCTGCCTCGTCCCGTGGCCGGTCGGCGGGGGTTCCGACCGAGCCGCCGTCGCAGGTTGCCTGCCGCGCTCGCCGGTTTGCTCGGCTGGCCGGGTTGGAATCGCACGGCGGCGATGGCTACTGCGCTTGCTGCGGTCAGCGCCCTGTGGTTCAGCGCGCAGTCGTTGCGTGCAACCGAGGCTCAGCTCCGTCTTACCGAGCAGGGACAGCTGACCGACCGGTTCGGTCGAGCAGTCGAGCAGATCGGGTCGGACAAGCTGGACGTCAGGCTGGGCGGTATCTATGCACTGGAACGTCTGGCGCGCGACTCGACGCGCGATCACCCCACCGTTGTGGAAGTGCTCGCGGCGTTCGTGCGTGACCATGCGCCGATCCGTTCGTGTATCGGCGTGACTGACCCGTTCGTGCGGCCCGCCACTGACGTCCAGGCCGCGCTCACAGTGATCGCTCGTCGGGACGTGAGCCGTGACAGCGGCGGTCCGGTCGACCTCAGCTTCTCCTGCCTGTATGGCGCGTCGCTGCCCGCTGCCCGACTCGCGGGCGCCAACCTGCAGGAAACGAACCTCGAACTCGCCGAGCTGGGCGGGGCAATCCTCACAGGGGCCACCCTGCGTCATGCTCGGCTCACCGGTGCTCGGCTCAACGCCGCCGACCTGACCGGCGCGGTACTCACCGGCGCAGACCTCGAAGCAGCCGTTCTCCGGGATGCAGACCTCACGGGCGCACGACTCGACGCCGCCAACGTCGAGCACACCATTCTGGACGAGTCGACTACAGAGCAGTCCCGACCGACGCTGGAGACCACGGGACCACCGCCGACCCGCTGAGCCTCAGCCTGTGGGGCGCCAGAACTCTGCACTGAGGCGCTGAGCTGCGACGATCGCGCGTGCTGGACCTCCGGGGCATGATCGTGAGGTGTGGCGGTACAACTGCTCTACCGGCGCATCGACCGACGGGCGGCACCCCCGTTGCGCCACCAGGCCGTCGCCGGGAAACCCTTCGGGCCCACCCGCGGGAACGGTGTAGCAGTGTGATCGGGAACGCCGATCACACCTCCGGGAAGAGATCCCCATTCTGCCCGGAGGAGGGCGCATGTCCCGTTCGCTCAGGCTGTCCGCGGTGGTCGCCGCGGTGGTCCTGGTGTTGTCCGGCACGTCGGTCGCGCAGGCCGCCGCACCCGTCGCACGGATCGACACCCCCACCACGCAGTCCGGGTTGGCGGTGGGTGTCCCCGTGCTCGTCACCGGCATCACGACCTACGGCGACACCACCCCGCTCACCGGCACCGAACTGACCTTCGACGACGGCGCCACCTGGATCCAGCCCACACCGGTGCAGTGGTACGGCTACTGGTACTTCTGGACCTACCTGTGGACCCCCACGGAGGCCGGCACCGCCACGATCGCCGTGCGTCCCGTCACCGCGACGGGTCCCGGCACCGTGAGCGGGACGAGCGTCGTGCACGTGGGCGGCGAAACCGTGCCGCAACCGCTCAACTGCTCCATCCGGTGCGAGATGCACACCCCGTACGCGTACGGCGTGGACGACATCGACGTGCTGCCCGTCGAGGTCGGCGTCCGGTTCCTGGTCGACCGGCCCGGCGTGATCCTGGGCGCGTCGACGTTGCGCGGCGACTACCGGGGGACGCTCCTGGTGCGCCTCTGGTCCGACGGCGTGCTGCTGGCCGAACAGACCTACGACCACCCGGGCCGGATGGTCGAGGCCGACTTCGCCACCCCCGTGCCGGTCGAGCCGGGCCGGGAGTACGTGGCCTCCTTCTACAGCCCCCAGGGCGGGTACACGGTGAGCGAGAACTTCTTCACCGGCACGGTGGTGGCGGCTCCGTTCATCATGCCGCACGACGGCGTACGCGGTGCGGGCGTCTACCACTACGGCGACGGCGGCGGCTTCCCCACCGACACCTACCACGACAGCCACTACTGGGTGCTCCCGGAGTTCCGCGGCTGAGACTCCCTCCCGGGCCGCCCCACTCGGTGAGGTGGCCCGGGAAGGTGGTTACCGAACAAGCTCGGTCGAGCGGGCAGCCCTGTACCTGCCGAGGACTCCATCCACGCAGCGCGTGCAAGGCCAAAGGCCTCGGAGCGTTCACAGCACGGCTGTATCCGCCGCGGCCGCGCGATTTGAGCACTCGCTGCCCGAGGCGGTGTGCCCCGGTCAGCGGCATGAGCGGGCGCGGGTGTGCCGCATACCCGCCGGAGGTTCAACGCCCGCATACCGGCACTTCCACCGTCACGACACCCGCCTGGAGCAGTGACCACGGGAAACGCGTGGTCGTAGGGTAACCACGATGTCACCTGTCGATCCGGCCACCTCCCGCCCTTGAGGCAAGAGGAGGAAGGCCCAACGTACGAGGTCCTGCGATCACGCACGGTCGCGTGGCTCGCGGTCCTCATGGTCACGATCGGCACCGGCGTCGCAACGTGGCTGGTGCTCGCCTACGGTCGCGACGACCCGCGGAACAGCCTGGAAGCGATCAAGACCGCCGGCACGATCGTGATCGGCTCTGGCGGCGCGGTCGCGCTGTGGCTCGCGGTTCGCCGCCAGCGGACCGCCGAGCTGGCCGTCGCGCAGAAGGACCGGGAGCTCCGCCAGAAGGATCACGAGCAGGTCCACACCGCTCGCGAGGCGGTGGAACGGCGGGTCACCGAGCTGTACACGATGGCCGCCGCCCAGCTCGGCTCCGAGCACGCCCACGTGCGGATCGCGGGTATCTACGCGCTGGAACGCCTGGCGCAGAACAACACCGACCAGCGCCAGGTCATCGTCAACCTGCTGTGCGCCTACCTGCGCATGCCGCACACCGCCGAGGACACCGACCCGACGGAGCACGACCCGGACCGCGAGCTGGGCAGGGCTCAGGAACGACAGGTGCGGCTGACAGCCCAGCGCCTCCTGGCCACGCACCTGCGACGAGGCCCGTCCGCGGACGCGTTCTGGCCCGACATCACGCTCGACCTGGCCGGCGCCACGCTCTTTGACTTCGACCTCGGCCGCTGCCATCTGCACGGCGCCACGTTCGACGGCGCCCGGTTCCACGGCACCGCCGAGTTCAGCTTGGCCGTGTTCACCGGCCCGGTGTCCTTCACCGACGCCCGATTCACCGGTGGCGCCCAGTTCATCAACACCACTTGGGCGGCGTCCGCTGGCTTCACTCGCGCACGGTTCGACCACGAGGCCAACTTCGCGCAGGTCACGTTCCAATCGACCGCCACCTTCAACGGAGCCCAGGTCAAGGGCCACGCCGACTTCCGCGGTGCGCACTTCGACTACGCCTTATTCGACAACGCGCGTTTCGCGCAAACAGCCGTGTTCGACGGTGCGCGGTTCACCGGCAATACGAGTTTCGGCGGCGACGTGCACAGCGCGTCCCACTTCGACGGCCCCACCCTCTTCCGTGCCGCTCGATTCGACCAGCACGTCGTCTTCGCCGGCGTGCGCTTCGCCGACGTCGCCGTGTTCGACGACGCGGTCTTCCACGACTTCGTCGGTTTCAACGACGCGGTCTTCAGCGACAGCGCGATCTTCACCGAGACGAAACTGCTCGCCGAGGCGAGGTTCCGCCGAACCCGCTTCGACGGCGACGCCCTGTTCGGCGGTTCTGAATTCGGCCGCCACGCCAACTTCGCCAGCACCCTCTTCGGCGGAAAGGTCAGCTTCAGCGAGGTGACCTTCACCGGCGACGTCACCTGTACAGGCGCCTACGCCCGCCTGGACGTGGACGGCATCCGCATCTGGCCACGCGGCTGGCTGCTCGCCACACCGCCGACCCCGGACACAACACTTCTGCCCGACATGCCCGGCCGCTGGGGCCACATGTACGACCGGTGACACTTCAACCAGCCGACAAGAGTGAATCTTGACGAACCGCACCTCGGCGGCCGAGGTCGGCGAGCGGAATCGTGAGGCTGTAACACCAGCGCCTGAACGCGCGGACCAGTGCCAACGGCGGAGACCAACCCGACACGGCTCGCCCTGCCGAGAGTCCGCCGAACATCCGCTCATCGGTACCAGAGCATGTGTGTCACAGTTTGCGTCCACCAATGCGGACGTCCGGTTTCACAGCGCGGCCCACAATGCCACCTGCCTCCGGCAAATGATCGCTCGGACGGTCCGAACGTCCGGCCCTCCGCCGTTCTTGAGCAGACGCTCAGGCGTGGACGAAGATGTACATCTTCGCGAGGCACCTACACCTCATGTCCTTCCCGCGTTGAAGTGATCACTTTGGCGGCGTCCTCCTGCGGCTTCCGTGGCAGTTGACCACTGCTGGTGGTGCTTCCTTCGAGGTAGTTGATCGTTGACATCTGTCGCCCGAACTCCGTTGAGCACCCAGAGGATCGGGTTGATTCAGCGGCTGACCACGATGTCGACCACGGGCGTGATCGAGCAGCCCTGCCCCGGATCGATCTCGGTGAGCCCGGTCACTTTCACCCTGTTTCCCAGTACTTTCCTCTAGGTACCTACTAGCTCCTCGACAGTAGCGTGGCCGAATCAGATGGAAAACGAACTCGGATTCGGGAGCGACCATGATCGCGGTGACCGGAGCGACGGGAAACGTGGCACGACCGCTGGTGGAGGCGCTGGTCTCCACGGGCGAAGAGGTGATAGCAGTCGCTCGACGAATCAGTGCCCAGGATGTACCCGTGGGGGTGGCGTTTCAGCAGGCCGCCCTGCCTGAGCCGGTCGCCGGATGTTCGGCGCGCGACATCGCGGCCGTCAAGTGACCCGCGCTGAGCCGAAGTCATTGTCGGCCTCCGCCAGGGCTTTCCTGGCCGAGGACAACGTCGCCACGCTGACGACTGTGCGGCCGGACGGCTCTCTTCACGTGGTGGTGGTGCGTTTCACCTGGGACGGCGGCACAGGGCTGGCCAGGGTGCTGACCGTCGCCGCCTCGCGCAAGGCCAGGAACCTGACCGCGCACCCAGGTAGCCGCGCCGCTCTTTGCCAGGTAGCGGGCTTTCGCTGGATCACGATCGAGGGCACGGCCACAGTGTCCGATGATCCCCGCCGAGTGGCCGAAGGTGTGCGCCGCTACACCAGGCGCTACCAGTCCGCGCCACCCAACCCGCCAGGGCGAGTCGTGATCGAGATCGCGATGGACCGCGTGCTGGGTCTCAATATCTGACATTTCACTCAACGCGACAAAGGAATTTCTCATGCCCACAAAGAATGTTCTCGACTCGACGATGTTCTATCGAGAGACCGGAACGGGGTCGCCGATCGTCTTCCTGCACGGCAATCCCACGTCGTCGTACGGGTGGCGGTCGATCATGTCGGCCGTCGGCGACCCAGGCAGACGACTGGCGCCGGACCTGATCGGCATGGGTGACTCCGGCAAGCCGGACATCGACTACACCTTCGACGATCACGCCCGTTATCTGGACGCCTGGTTCGACGCGCTGGGCCTCGACGACGTCGTGCTGGTCGGTCATGACTGGGGCGGCGCGCTCGCCTTCGACTGGGCCGCACGCCATCCCGGCCGCGTGCGGGGCATCGCGTTCACCGAGACGATCGTGAAGCCGATGTCCTGGAAGGAATTCCCGGAGGCGGGCCGTGACCTGTTCCGGTCGATCAAGACCCCCGGGGTGGGCGAGACGATGATGCTGGACCAGAACGTGTTCATCGAGTCACTGCCCAGCATGACAGCCAGGCTCACCGACGAGGACTTCGAAACCTATCGCAAGCCGTATCCCACCCCGGCCAGCCGCCGACCGCTGCTCCGCTGGGCACGATCGATGCCACTGGACGGCGAGCCTGCCGACGTCGTGGCCAGGGTCGGCCGCTACGACGATTGGCTCGCGGCCAGTACCGACGTGCCCAAGCTGCTGATCACCTTCCAGCCCCTCTACGGCGCGATGATGACCCCGGAGCTCATCGACTGGTGCGCCGCCAACATCGCCAGTCTCGACATCGCCACGCACGATCTCGCATCCGGCCACCAAACCCCGGAGGACCAGCCCGAAGCGATCGCCACCGCCATCGTTTCCTGGCTGGACAAGCACGACCTGCGAGCAGTCGGGTGAGCGGTCACGGTCGGCTTCTATCGATCGTGCTGCTCCGACTGGCCTACCTCGGTGTGACCAACGCGTTCGCCTTGCTGTGCTTGCTGCCGATAAGCGACCGGGACAAGGACACAGAGATCCTGGCGCTAGGGCACCAGATCACCGTCCTGGAGCGCCAACTCCGAGACGCCCGCCCACGGTTCTCCCCCGGCGACCGGGCATTCCTCGCAGCCCTGCTGCACAGACTCCCGGCCGCCACGCTTCGTCGACTCCGACTACTGGCCCGGCCGGAAACGGTGCTGCGGTGGCACAGGGACCTCATCACACGCCGCGACGCGCCAGATCCCGACCCAAGAGTCCCGGCCGACCACCAGCCCTGTTCGACGCCGTCTTCCCCGACGCGGGCATCGAGGTCGTCCTCAGCGGTATCCGCATCCCGCAGATGAACGCGATCATGGAACGCTGGATCCGCAGCTGCCGACGCGAACTCCTCGACCGCACCCTCATCTGGAACCAACAGCACCTACTCCACGCGCTACGCCAGTACGAGAAGTTCTACAACACCCACCGACCCCACCAAGGCATCGACAACGCCCGACCACTACGCGCCCTACCGCCAGCCGTCACCGATCAAGCAGCGGTCACCCGACTCGACATCCGCAGACGTCAGCGGCTGGGCGGCATCCTCAACGAGTACCACCACGCCGCCTGACCTGCACGGACGACATTTTCGGCAGGTACAAGGCCACCAGTAGAGCCGAGCTGCACGTCGATACGTCACCGACCAGTCCTCGGCGGCCTCATCAACGAGTACGAACCCATCGCGACGTCAGCGCAGGTCAGACCGCGTGGCCGACTTTTGACACCCCACAGGCAGTTCGCGCACGACGCTGCGGACCTGTTTATCGAGCGGACAGTGCGCCGTTGGTAACGCTCGACCAGACCCGGTACCTCTTCCGGAACGTCCGGCGCGCATTCCGTGACAGGGCAACGCATCCGACGCATCCGTAACCTCACAAGCACCCGGGCGTCCGCCGACCGGCACATCCGCGGGAACTCGCTCGTGGAAGGCATGAACCCGGCCCGTCGGCGTTCCGCACGAAGGACACGCCACCTCCTCGCCTCTGGTCGACGCCCGCACCACGATCACATCACCGGCGTCCACGACACCCTCGACCACCAGCGCCGAGAGCCCCGAGCACACCACACCGACCAGCATCGCCATCCGAGCCACAAATGATCATGACAACCCTCGACCGCTGTCACGGTCTGGGGGCTACCGCCCCACCACCGGAAGTGCGCCAGAGCCACTCGTTTCACAGTCCCAGCCGTCGGCGAGCACGACGCCGGGGTTGGCGACCGCACGCAACACCTGCTGTTGCCGGCCGCGGTCGGGAACCACCAGTGACCGGCCGCCCAGCAGGTACGGGTCCGGCGGCGGCAGCCGCACCCCTCGGGCCGCAGCGCGTCCAGGTCCGCGCTCAGCACCCACCGGCGCTGCCCGTCTACCGCGCCCTGCGTCAGGTTGCTCGGCGTCGCCATGCGCGTTAAGCGGGCGCGGCACGCTCCAGACCATGGGATTCCGACAGTCACATGATCAGCCAGCGCCGCGCCCGCCCCGCCCTGCTCTCACTTCGTCAATCGACGGCCTCGATGTCCTGCACGACCTCCGACCCGGCGGCGGACCTCCGAACGAAGGTGAAGCGACAGTCATCGAATGGCACTACGACTCGCCCACCCGACACAAACGTGGTCGGGTCGACGTTCACACCCTCGACGCCGTCGAACGGCTCGCGACCGGACACGAGCCTGGTGAGAACAATGAGAGACCGATCGCCGTCATGTTCGACCCGAATCCAACTGCACTGCCCATATGACGAGTCATCGATGTCATAACGAGGAATCCGGTATTCTCCGCGCCGATGCCGGGCATCCGCCTCGATCGGACCGCGGACGCACGAGTCGAACACCGCTTCCGCCATGCTTTCCCAATGGTGGTGTTGGTCCTCGTCCCGCCAACTCATCTGCAAGCGATCCGCGATGGGAGTAAGTGCGGCAAGCGCGTCTCGGAACGCTGCCAGGAGGTCGGACACCGAACAGCGAAGAGCATCGTCGTCGTCCACGTCATTTACCCCACAGCTGATCGATCCACGCCAGTTGGCGGGTGTCCGGCGTTAGCTTTCGGCCGTCGCCTTTGATGAACCCGACGCCGGGCACAACTGGCTTGGCCCGATCCCGAGTGATGTCGAAGATAACACGGCCGTTGGGGTCTGTCACAAACACACCTCCTTGGCTCGCTCCGCGCACGACCGAGTTCGGCGGACCGACGAAGTCCTTCACCTTCGCTCCGCCACGTCCTGCACCCGGGAACTGGAAAGCGTCGTCCACCTTGAGAGAGGTCGACGCCACCCCGTTGAACGAGGCCCTCGGATTCACTGGCGTCCCTGGACGCATTTCCAGTGGAAGCGGTTCGCCAACAACCCGCACCTGAGGGGCGTGTACGACGCCGCCGCGGGCAAGACCGGCCTGTACGTCAACGGAAAGCTCGCCGGAACAGGATCGGGAACGATCGGCTGGAACTCCACCGGCAAGCTCACCATCGGCAGCGAAATGTTCAACGGTGTCCCGGCGTGGAACTTCCCGGGCTCGGTCTCCGACGTCCGCACCTACCAGCGCGCGCTGACGGACAACGAAGCAAGCGCGGCCTACCGCCTGTGGTCAGGCGAATCGCAGTTGTTCTTCGCCGGCAACAGTGCGGGCCAGTCGTACACGATGACCTTCAACGCTCCGATCGAGGCCGACTACTCACTCGGCGCGCACCTCACCAACGGCCCGGACTACGGCAAAGCCAAGTTCAGCCTCGACGGCGCCGTCATCACGGGTACGGACACCGCCCCCTTCGACGGCTACTCCACCACCGCGACCACGTCGTACAGGGCGTTGGGCGGCGCGCACCTCGCCGCGGGCACCCACACGATCACCGTGACGCTGGTCGACACGAATCCGGCCAGCACCGGCAACCGCTACCAGTCCGGTGTGGACTACGTGATCGCGGCACCGGTCAACAACGTCACGGCAGCCGACTTCACCGCCGCGATGAACAACGACGGCATCGGCACGGACGGCACACCCGCCCGGTTCGACCTGGCGGAATCATCCCTGTCCGCACAGGCGATGGCTACCGCCGGACTCTCGCCCGGTGCGAACGTCACGATCAACGGCGCCCGGTTCACGCTGCCCGCTCCGAACCCCACCACCGGCTACGACAACGTCATCGCGGCCGGGCAGACCATCCCGCTTCCCGCAGCCCAGCGGATCCAGGCCAGTGCCGTCGGGCTGCTCGTCACCAGCACCTGCGGTGACAGCCCCGAAACCACTGGGACCATCACCTACACCGACAACGACTCCACGACCAACCCGGTGTACCCCAGGGTCTCCGACTGGGCACACGGCCCTACCGCGTCGGCCTCCTTCGTGCTGCCCTACCGCAATGCCGGCGCCGTCAAGGACCCGACCGTCCGACCGCGGATCTACGCGGTGTTCATCGCCGCCAAACCGAACAAGACGCTGAAGTCGGTAACGCTGCCCAACATCGGCACCACGTTCCGCAGCGGCTGCCCCGATCCGGCGCTGCACGTGCTGGCCATCGCACCCCGACCGGCGGGTACGGGCTGGATCGGAGCCTGGTCCGCACCGGTGGACGCGGCCATCACACCGCAGACCAACCTGACCAACACGACGCTGCGCACGGTGGTCCACCCCACTGTGATCGGCAGCCAGGCACGGATCCGGCTGTCGAACATCTTCTCCGACCTCCCGGTGACCATCGGCGGGGCGAGCATCGCAGCCCAGAGCGGAACCGGCCCCGCCACCGCGGCCACTCCGACGTCCCTCACGTTCGACGGATCAGCCGCCGTGACCATCCCACCAGGCGGCGAGGTCACCAGCGACCCGGTCACCTACCCGGCAGGCGGCAACGGGAACCTCGTGGTCAGCATCCACCTGCCGAACACTGTCACCAAGGCGGCCACCCACGCGATGGCCAACGGCAGCGTCCACCTGGCCGCGGGCAACCAGACCGCCAACAGCGGCGCCACACCGTTCACCACGACCCTCAACCATTCCTACCTCCTGACCGGAATCACCGTGTCCACCCCCGACGCGGCGCAAGGCACGGTCGTCGTTCTGGGTGACCAGGCCACCGCGGTCGGCGCCGGTACGAACAAGACGAGCTGGGTGGACGGGCTCCCCGACAAACTCACCACCGCGGGCACACCGCTGCCCGGCGGACTGGTCAACGCCTCGACCGCCGGTGTGTCCGCCACCAGCCGCTGGAAGCTCAACGACGGAACGGGCGCCACCGTCGCCACCGACTCCGTCGGCGCCAACAACGCGACCAAATCGGGCAACGTCACGTTCGGCACCGACCACGACGGATCCGCCACCTTCACCAACGGCAACCTCGCCACGGCCGGCCCCGTGCTCACCACCTCCCAGAGCTACACCGTGTCCGCCTGGGTCAAACTGACCAACACCACCAACTACGCCACCGCTGTCGCCCAGTACGGCGGCCAGCACAACTCGGCGTTCCGCCTCTACTACTCCCCCACCAACGGCGGCAAGTGGATCTTCGGCACCAGCCGAACCGACACCGCCGACCTCACCGACGCCAACGCCGTGTTCACCGCAGCCGAGGGCACGGCCAACACATGGACCCACCTCGTGGGCGTCTACGACGCCACCGTCGGCGAGGTCAGGCTCTACGTCAACGGCACCCGCACCGGATCCGCACCAGGCGTCCTCAACTGGAACTCCAGCGGCAAGCTGACCATCGGCAGCGAGATCCACGACAACAGCCCCACCTGGTACTTCCCCGGCTCGGTGTCCGACGTCCGCGCCTACCCGACCGCGGCGACCGACGACGACGCCCGCATCCTGAACAGCGGCGGCCCGACCACCGGCGTCCAGCCGGGCCTCGGCGCCCTCACCAGCGCCCGCGCCGTCGACTCACTCCAACGCGCGGTCCTCAACCAGTCGGCCGCACGCACCGTGATCGTGTCACTGGGCGCCAACGACATCCTCGCGGGTGCCGACCGCGCCACCATCAAACAGCGCCTCACCACCCTGGTCGACGCGAGCAGCGCAACCGGGATAAACCGCTTCTACCGCACCGACGGCAGCCGCGTCCAGGTCCTCATCACCACGATCGCTCCCCTGGGTCTCGCCCCGAACGACCCCAGGGAAGCCGTCCGAACCCAACTCAACCAGGACATCCTCACCGACTACACCACCCTCGGCGCCACCGCGGCCATCGACTTCGACACAGCCGTCGCCACAAGCCCCGGAGCCAACACCGTCAACCCCACCTACCTGACCAACGGCACACCCAACTCCGCCTACCACGACAAACTGGCCCAGACCGTCACCGACGCCGTAGCCGGATTCCCGCCAGCCGAACTCTGATCACCACCCAAGTCCCGGTGAGGGGAGTCAGGAGTACGTGACTCCCCTCACCGTTCGGCACACCACTCAAGGCCACGACGCTGGGCCGTCCACTTGTCCGGACGTCGCCGTGCAGCGCCCTACAGCAGAACTCTGTCCTCGGGCTCCCCGGCCGAAAAACGAACGGCACGCCCCATGACACGCCTTGCCCGGCAAGACATCGCACAAGCCCAAGCGCACTATCCCGCGACGGCACCGCCGCCCGACCAGGAGGAGCGGATGAGCACGCGGCGAACACCTGACGCGTCCCGGTGAAACATCGCACCAGCCCTCAACCGACCCGAACGGCAATCAACCGCACCCCGCGACCTCTTCGATGCGGTACGAAGTGGTCACCCCGGCACTCGGAATGTCGATCAAGGCCACAGGTGCTCGACCAGCAGTTTTATCACCGCAGACAGGCGAATCCGACCACAAATGCCATGAAATTTGGAGAGGGTCTGCTCCCCAACTGCTCCCCAGAACGATCACTGGCCCGCAGACGATGATCCGTCTGCGGGCCAGTGACCTGCAAAAACACACTGTGGGCGATACTGGGATCGAACCAGTGACCTCTTCGGTGTGAACGAAGCGCTCTCCCGCTGAGCTAAACGCCCGTATTCAGTTCTCACTCCCGCTCTCGCGGTGTGGTCATAGCTTACAACATCATCCCCGCGAACCAAAAATCGGGCTCTCCAACCAGCTCCACTCCAACCCGAACCAGCCGCCGACCAGCGAGAACACGCCGAGCAGCCAGCACGTCACGAGCACAACGAGGCCGGTGCCCGTCAGCACCAGCCCCTTGACCAAGAGGTTCTGGCGACGCAGCCACGCCACCCACGCGTCGTAGTAGCGCTTGGCGAACCGCAGCACCCGGCCGGCCCACTCGAACTCGGTGGCCAGGATCGCCAGGCCGGCGAACACGACCAACCAGCCCGGCCCCGGGTACGGGATCATCAGCACGCCCGCGACCAGCACCAGGCCACCGACCACGCCGACACCGATGCGGTAGGTCAGGTTCAACGCGGGGTTGCGGCGGAACCGGTGGCGGAACCCCGCACCCTTGTCGGTGTCCTGGCGATGCTCTGTGCTCATGCGCACATCATCGCTCATTCGCCGGTCACGCGGGGCCTACCTGGCCGGATGCCAGTACGGTCGACGGCCGCGAAGGCGCCGCGCGACCCGGTTCCAGCGAGATCCCGAAGCCGCTGTGCCGACGCGCGTCCGACGGCCACGCCAGCAGCCGCACGTCCGAGGCGTCCGCCGTGACGTCGAACGTGGCCAACGCCACAGGCTGTGCCGTGCTCGTCCCCCACACCACGTAGACCTGCCGCGTCACGTCGTTGGCCGGCAGAGCCACCGGCATGATCGCGGCGGCGTCGTCGTCGGACAGCAGCACGGCCACGGTGTCGCCGGACGTGTTCTGCAGCACGGTCCGGCTCGCATCCGGGTCGGCGGCGATCCGCAGCGCGCGCTCCAACTGTTCCGCCTTCACGTCCTGTTGCGCGATTCGATCGTTCAACTGGTCGAACCGAACGCCCGTGACACCGATCCCGGCGGCCACGACGAGCGCGGCGGCGGCCACGAGCAGCTTGCGTCCCCAACCGCCAGACGACACCGGCTCTGCACCCAGTTGCGGTGTGCGCTCGATCGCATCCATCAGACGTGTGCGCAGCCGCTCCGGCGGGTCGTACTGGCGCACCGACCCGCCCAGCGCCGCAGCCACCTCCCTGGTGGCGCGGACCTCCTGCGTGCACCGCGAGCATCCCGGCAGGTGGGCGCGCATCAACGCTTCCTCGTCGGGTTCGAGCGCATGCATTGCGTAGCCGACCGCGAGCTCCTCCTCGGGGCACCGGTCGTCCCTCCTCTGCCCGGTCACCGCTGTGCTCCCGTCGTGTCGTCACCGGTGTCCCAAGCCGAGCGCAGGACCACGCGCAGCCTGCGGATGGCGGCGAACGTGCGCGACTTCACCGTGCCGAGGGGTACGCCGATCAACGCCGCGACCTCTATCTGCGTGTATCCGCCCAGGTAGGCCAGGGCAAGCACCTGTCGCTGGTCCTCGGAAAGCCCCAGCAACGCCTCACGCACCTCACCGCCCACGACGCCGGCCAGGGCGGCGTGGTCCGCGCCCTCCGCCGGTGTGACGTTGCGCTCGGAGACCTCGTCAGTGAGGGGGACACTTCGTCTACGCTGGGTGTTCTCGCGGCGGACCGCGTCGACCGCGCGGTGGTGCACCACGGTCATCAGCCACGTGCCGAAGCCTCCGCGGGAGCGGTCGTAGGCCGCGGGGTTGCGCCAGAGGGTCAGGAACGCCTCCTGGACGACGTCCTCGGCCAGGTCCGGGTCGACGCAGATCCGCCGGGCCAGCGAGTACGCCGGTTTCCCGTACCGGTCGTAGAGTTCGCCGAACGCGGTGCGGTCACCCGCCGTCACCCGTGCGGCGAGGTCCGCGTCGCTGGGCCGTGGACCGGGCTCCTGTCGCGACGGGGGCGAGTCAGCCACCAGAGAGGTCCTCACGTCCAACATTCGCGCAACAGCCGGTACCGGGTTCAGGTTAAACCCAGCAAGATGGGAGCAGCCGGGCCCAGTGGACACGGAACGCATCGAGGTGGTCGCCCAGTGGAGTTGTATGGGCCCGTTCGGGTGATAAACCATCAGGAGTCGAGCGTTCCTCGCCACATATACGTCACAAGTAGAGAACTCGGTCGTTCCATTGGCCGGGAAGGGAGAAGAGGGTAACGACGATGCGCAACGACCACGTGACACTCCGCTCAACAGCGGTTTTCGACCTGCTGGCGCCGAGGACACCGGCCGTCCCGGTGCAGGTGGAGCTTCGCTATGACACGAAAGACCCGTACGCGGTAGTCGCCGCGTTCCGCACCGGCCGTGCCGGGTGGGTGGAGTGGGTGTTCGCCCGCGACCTGCTCGCCGACGGCCTGATCGCCGACGCGGGTGACGGCGACGTCCGCATCCGCCCGGCCGCCGACGACCCCGAGGTCGTGGTGATCGAACTGAGCTCGCCGTCCGGCCACGCCATGTTCGAGGCCTCGGCGCAGGAACTCGCCGACTTCCTCGACCGGACCTACGACGTCGTGGTGCCCGGCAACGAGCACCTGTGGGTCGACGTGGACGAGGCCCTGACCCACCTCATCTCCAACGATCTGACGTAAAAGTGCAGGTAGCGGGCCTGCCAGGGGATCAAGGGACCCCCGATTTGATCCCGCTGCGGTGCATGTAATAAAGTTCCTCTCGCACCGGGGAAGACCGGAACGACAGCCCCAAAAGGGAAGAGTTCCGAGAAATCCACGGAGCATGCGGATGTAGCGCAGTTGGTAGCGCATCACCTTGCCAAGGTGAGGGTCGCGAGTTCGAGTCTCGTCATCCGCTCGGCAGAGGGCCCCTTGGGCTCAGGCCAGACTCCTGGGTGCTAGCCTTCAGGAATCATGGCGGAGTGGCCGAGTGGCTTAGGCAAGGGCCTGCAAAGCCCTGTACACGGGTTCGATTCCCGTCTCCGCCTCGGACGATTAGCTCAGCGGGAGAGCACTACCTTGACACGGTAGGGGTCACTGGTTCAATCCCAGTATCGTCCACCATCTATAAACGCAGGTCAGACAGCCCGCCGGTGATCTTCACCGGCGGGCTGTTCTGCTGTCGTGGGAGCAAATTGGGAGCAAACGATCTTGACGTGATCGTCGACACCGTATGTGGTCACCCCTCCCGGACTCGTGGGAGCGACCAGCGAACGCTCCCACCGACGCTGCAGCCTGTCGAGCAGCGCGTCCACCATGACCTGCGACACATGCGAGTAGGTGCCCCGGACGCCCGCCATCCGGTGGCCGAGTCGCTTGCACTGGAGGATCTCCGGCACCCCGTCCTCGATGAGCCACGTCTTGTGCGTGTGACGTAGGTCATGGAAGTGCAGACCTGGGTGGATGGGCGCCCAGCCTCGGGTCGGATCGCCGTTGACGAGGGGCAGCCAGACCCGCCGCCGGAAGTTCGACCGGCGCAGCAACCCTCCGTCCAGACCGGTGAAGACGTGGTCCTGCATCCGGTCGGCCCGGTGCTCGGTGAGCAGGTCGGCCAGGAACGGCGGCAGGTGCACGGTGCGGATACCTGCCTTCGACTTCGGCGGCCCCAGCTCCAGGCGGCCGCCCACCTCGTGCAGCGCTCCTTTGTCCGGGTCGATCGTGATAATCCCGCGGGTCAGGTCCACCCGACCCCAGCGCAGCCCCGCCAGCTCGCCCCACCGCAGCCCCGTGTACGCCGCCGTGAGGACCAACACGCTGTCTGCGGGTGAACACCGCTGGGCCATCGTCCGCACCTGCCACGGCGAAGCATGAGGCCGCTCGTCATGATCACCGGTGTTGACCCGCAACCGTCGACACGGATTCGCCCCGATCAACCCTTCGTCGACCGCCTCACCCAACAACATCGACAACAGGGTCACGACATCGCCCACGGTCCGCTCGGCCAACGACCGCCGCAGCGTCTTGACCCACCCTTTCACCGCGATCCGCGAGATCTCCTTCAACGGCACGTCGCCGAACCGAGGCAGCACGTGGTTGCGCAGGTGCGAGTCGTACTTCGCCCACGTCGTCGCACTCACATCGTGCGCATCCGCCCACACCGGCACCCACTCCCCCAGCGGCATCGCACCCACCGAAGGATCCACGAACGTCCCCCGACGCTGATCCGACTCGATGTCCCTCGCCCGTCCGACCGCCACCGAACGATCGGTGAACCCGGTCTCCGACCCCAACGACCCGTCCGGCAACCGGTACCGCACCCGGAAACCCGACCCGTGCTTCTCCACCCACGCCATACCCGTGACTCCTCGTCAACGACGAAACCGCGCCCTGGTGGACGCAGCAGGTATGGACGCTCCATAAAGGACAGATGTCAACCCGTATGTGGTCACCACCCATCCGAAGCCGAGTGTCCGTCGATCACCGAACCGAACTCACCTCCGATACGAAACACACAGAACGACGAACCTTCCGCAGCACAACCCGTCGGTCGCTACAGCTGTGACCGGTGCCGGCGACCACGAGCTGGACGCGACCCTCCGGCGATGATCGCGCGCAGGTCCTCGGCCGAGAACCGGAGATGCTTGCCGACGAACGTGCACGGAACCTCACGACGCCCCGCCTTACGCCGCAGCCACGACTCCCGCACCGCCAACAACTCCGCCGCACGCGCCGGCGTGAACAACAACAACTCCCCACCCCCGACAACCGACTCCACGCCCGTCACCGTGCCGACACCCCTGCCCGAAGCAACCATCGCTCCTCCGCGGAAACCCAGTGCGCTCGCCACCGATGAGCGCGTCTACCCCTGAACTCCGCAAAAAGACACCGCAGGGGACACCCGCACCGCACTCACCGGACACTTCAGCCCAACGGGCGATACGTCGCGCAAGCGCTCTTCGTAGTGGAGGCGACCGCTCGCGACCATCAACGAGCGCGAGCCCGCGTTCCCCCAACACCGCTCGAAACCAGAGTGACAGCTTCACACCGATGGCCGCAGCGGGAAGCCCAGATCGCGGCCGGCCTCGGTCAACTCGGCGCGTACTCGCGGGTGCGCGACGTGGTCGATGATCTGCTGGGCCTGTTCACCGGCGTCATGGCCCCAGATGGTGGCGGCACCCTGTTCGCTGACGAGGTAGCTGTGCTGGAACGAGGTGACCGGGCCGGCCAGGCGGGGCACCACGGTGGACACATCGGCCTTGGGGTGCCAAGACGGCAGGGCGACGATCGCCCGGCCACCCGGCGAGTGCAAGGCCCCGACCACGAAGTCGGTCTGACCGCCGAACCCGGAGTAGATCACCCCGTGCACTCGGCTGGCGTTGGCCTGGGCATACAAGTCTACCTGCAGTGCGCTGTTGATCGAGACCAGACGTGGACGGCGGGCGATCAGGCCGGGGTCGTTGGTCTTCTCGGTGCGCAGCAGCCGGACCCGCGGGTTGCGGTCGACCCAGCTGTACAGCTCCGCGCTGCCGAACACGAACGACGCGGTCACCGGAGTCCCGCGGTCGAGTGCCCCTGCCCGTTCCAGACCGAGCACACCGTCGCTGAACATCTCCGACCACACCGACAGGCCCCGTCGTCCGGTCAGCGCCGCCAGCACCGCGTCCGGAACGGCGCCGATGCCCATCTGGAGGGTCGCCCCTTCCGGGACGAGTGCCGCCACCCGCTCGGCGATCACCTGGGACACCTCGCTGGTCGCGCGCGGGGCGGGCGAGGTCAGCGGCACGTCGACTTCGATCGCGTAGTCCACCTCGTCGCAGGGCACCACCCCGTCCCCGTGGGTGTAGGGCATTTGCGGGTTCAGCTGGGCGATCACCAGTCCGCCTCGGGACCGGACCGCCTCGATCGCCGCGGGGAGGATGTTCACCTCGGTGCCCAGCGACACGCAACCGTCGACCGGGATGGACGTGTGGATCAGCACGATGTCGGGCGGCAACGCCTGCTGGAGCAGGTTCGGCACCAGTGACAGCCGGGAGGGGAAGTACCGCAGCGTCCGCTTGCCGCGCATGCCTGGCCCGACGAACGGGGTCTCCAGCACCACGCCGTCGCGGTCGGGGATGCCGGGCTGAGCGTTCAGCGCGAACAGGCGGTATTCGGCCACCGCCTTGTCCAGCACGTCCAGCACGTGATGCGGGGTGGCGTGGTTTCCGCTGATCACCACCCGCGGGCAGGGGGCGATCGAGGGCAGCACGGCGGCCAACTGGGAGTCGGACAAGACACGCATGAACAATGGTCACCCAACTGGATCGGTAGCGCGACATGGCGGCTCGAGGTCCCGGTTCGGCACCAGGTACGAACCGGACACGGTCCTGACGGGCCACTGTCCGGCCGGCGGGGTCCGGGCTGCGCCGGTTCGGTCGAACCGCCACGTCATCGAGAGAAGATCGTCAGAATTCGATGACGAGCCTGGCGGGAACCGTGCCGGACAGCACCTCGGCGAAGGAGTCGTTGACGTCGTCGAGCTTGCGGGTCTCGGCGATCACCCTGGTGCGTCCGGCGGCGTGCAGGGCGAACACCTCGGCAAGGTCCTGCCTGGTGCCGACGATGGACCCCACGACCGTGATGCCCTTGAGGACCAGGTCGAACACCGGGATCGGCAAGACCCCGTCGGCGGGCAGGCCGACGCAGACCAGCCTGCCGCCGCGGCGCAGCGAGGCGAACGCCTGCTGGAAGCTCCGGGGCGAAGCGGCGGTGGCGATGGCGACGTCCGCGCCGCCCAGTTCACCGATCGCGGCGACCGGGTCGGTGGTGCGGGCGTTGACGGTGTGGTCCGCACCCAGCGCGCGAGCCAGGGCGAGCTTGTCGTCCTCGACGTCAACGGCGACGGTGAAACCGCCGGCGATGCGGGCGTACTGCAGGGCGAGGTGGCCCAGGCCCCCGATACCGAACACGGCGACCCGCTCGGCCGGCCGCACCCCGGCGACCTCGACCGCCTTGTAGGTCGTCACGCCGGCACACGTCAGCGGCGCAGCGTCCAGGCTGGTGACGGCGTCGGGCACGGGCACGACGTAGCGGGCATCGGCGAGGGTGTGCTCGGCATAGCAGCCGTCCACTGAGTAGCCGGTGTTGCGCTGCTGCTCGCACAGGGTCTCCCAGCCCGACACGCAGTAGGAACACTCGCCGCAGGCGTGCCCCAGCCACGGGATCGCCACGCGCGTCCCGATCAGGGTGGCGTCGACCCCGTCACCGACGGCCTCGACGATGCCCACGCCCTCGTGGCCCGGCACGAACGGCGGGGTCGGTTTCACCGGCCAGTCGCCGTTGGCGGCGTGGATGTCGGTGTGGCAGATGCCCGACGCCTCCAACCGCACCAGCACCTGCCCCGCGGCCGGTGCGGGGACCGGCACCTCCTGGACTTCCAGCGGCGCGCCCAGCTCCGTGACAACAGCAGCCCTCACGACGTCTCCTCTGCTCGATGTTCCCGGATCAGTCTTTCCCGGTCGCCGGGTGGGAACCGCTGCCCGAGGTCACGACCGCGCAGAGCCTTTGGTCCCGGCCTCCGACTTCGCCACCACCTGGCGTGTCGACCTCCTAACGGTTGTCGGTGGTCACGTCGGCCTCGCCGACCGCGGCACGTCCTGCTTCGAGACGAGCGACGGGCACCCGGAACGGCGAGCAGGACACGTAGTCGAGGCCGACCTCGTGGAAGAACCGGATCGACGCGGGGTCGCCGCCGTGCTCGCCGCACACACCCAGCGCGAGGTCCGGGCGGGCGGCGCGGCCTTCCCGCACCGCGATCTCGATCAGCCGGCCGACGCCCTCGCGGTCGATCGTCTCGAACGGGGACACGTCGAACACGCCCTCGGCCAGGTAGACCGGGAAGAACGAGCCTTCGACGTCGTCGCGGGAGAAGCCCCACGTGGTCTGTGTCAGGTCGTTGGTGCCGAGGGAGAAGAACTCGGCGGTCGTGGCGATGCGGCCCGCGGTGACCGCCGCGCGCGGGAGCTCGATCATCGTGCCGATGCGGTAGTGGATGTCCACGCCGGACTCACGGGCCACGTCGGCGACGGTCCGCCGGACTCGCGCCGCGACCACCTCCAGCTCGCGCGCGTCGCCCACGAGCGGGATCATGATCTCGACGTGCGGGTTCCCGCCCGCCGGGATTCGCGCCGCCGCGGCTTCGGCGATCGCGCGGACTTGGAGGTCGTACAGCTCCGGGATGAGCAGTCCGAGTCGCACGCCGCGCGTGCCGAGCATCGGGTTCTGCTCGTGCAGCCGGTCGACCGCGCGCAGCAGGTCCTCCGGTGCGTCGGTGTGCCCGAGCGCCTTCGCGACCGCGACCCGCGCGGTGAGCTCGACGCGGTCGGGCAGGAACTCGTGCAACGGCGGGTCGAGCAGCCTGATGGTGACCGGCAGGCCGTCCATCTCCTCGAGGATGCGCGTGAAGTCGGCGCGCTGCAGCGGGAGCAACGCGGCGAGCGCCTCGGCACGGGCTTCGTCGCCGTCCGCGAGGACCAGTCGCTCGACGAGCACGCGGCGGTCCCCCAGGAACATGTGCTCGGTGCGGCACAGCCCGATGCCGGTGGCGCCGAGCCGGCGGGCGCGGGCGGCGTCCTGCGGGGTGTCGGCGTTGGCTCGGACCTCCAGGCGGTGCCGGCGGTCGGCGTGGGTGATGATCCGGTCCACGGCGCGCAGCAGGTCGCTGTCGGCGGGGCGGTGGCCCTCGAAGTAGTCGGCGACCGGTGAGGGGACGACGGGCAGTTCGCCCAGGTACACCGCGCCGGTGGTGCCGTCGACCGAGATGACGTCGCCTTCGGTGACGACCGTGCCGTCGGCGGTGGTGAAGCGGCGTGCTTCGGCGTCGATGGTCAGCGACTCCGCCCCGCACACACAGGTCCGGCCGAGGCCGCGTGCGACGACGGCGGCGTGCGAGGTCTTGCCACCGCGGCTGGTGAGCACCGCTCGGGCGTGGATCATCCCGTCGAGGTCGTCGGGGTTGGTCTCGCGGCGGACGAGGATCACCGCCGCGCCGGCCTCGCCCCGGCGGACCGCGGTCGCGGAGTCGAACACCGCCTCACCGACCGCCGCCCCCGGTGACGCGGAGACTCCGGTGGCCAGCGGTGCTCGATCGGTGTCACCGAAGCGCGGGAACATCAGCCGGCCGAGTTGAGCGCCGGTCACCCGCCGCAGCGCCTCGTCGGCGTCGATCAGGCCCTCCTCGCGCAGCGCGTCGGCGATGCGGAACGCGGCGGCCGCGGTGCGCTTGCCGACCCGGGTCTGCAGCATCCACAGCTTGCCGCGCTCGATGGTGAACTCGATGTCGCACAGGTCGCGGTAGTGCTCCTCCAACGTCGCCATGATGTCCATCAGCCGTTCGTAGGCCTGAGGTTGCAGGTCGGCGAGCCGGTGCAGCGGCAGCGTGTTGCGGATGCCGGCGACGACGTCCTCGCCCTGGGCGTTGGGGAGGTAGTCGCCGTAGACGCCCGGTGCGCCCGTGGCGGGGTCCCGCGTGAACGCGACGCCCGTGCCGGAGTCCTCGCCCAGGTTGCCGAACACCATCGCGCACACGTTGACCGCCGTTCCCAGGTCTTCCGGGATGTGCTCGGCGTGCCGGTAGACCCGTGCCCGCTCGGTGCGCCAGGACGCGAAGACCGACGCGATCGCCATGTCCAACTGCTCCCGCGGGTCCTGCGGGAACTCCCGGCCGGCCTGCTCGCGGACGATGTCCTTGAACGTCGCGGTCAGCGCGCGCAGGTCGTCGACACCCAAACCGAGGTCGCCGGTGACGCCCTTGGCCCGCTTGGCGTCCCGCAGCGCGGCGGCGAAGTGCTCCGCATCGACGCCCAGCACGGTCGTGCCGAACATCTGCACCAGCCGGCGGTAGGAGTCCCACGCCAACCGCTCGTCGCCCGCCCGCGCGGCGAGCCCGGCCACCGAGTCGTCGGTCAACCCGATGTCGAGGACCGTGTCCATCATGCCGGGCATCGAGAACCGGGCACCGGAACGGACCGCGACCAGCAGCGGCTCGTCGACCTGCCCGAGCTTGCGGCCCATCGCCCGCTCCAGCGAGTGCAGGTGCTCGTCCACCTCCGCGGCGAGCCCTTCCGGCACCGCGCCCGTGGCCAGGTAGGCGCGGCTCGCCTCGGTCGTGATCGTGAACCCAGGAGGCACGGGCAGACCCATCACCGTCATCTCGGCGAGGTTCGCGCCCTTGCCGCCGAGCAGGTCCGCCATGAACCGGTTGCCCTCGGCGAAGTCGTACACGTACTTCGACATCATCGTCACTCCTCCGTCAATCCCTCGTGGACAATTGGGCGCTCGACCGCCACACACGGGATGGGCGCACCTCGTTCGTACTCGTGCCGCCGGGGGGCGTTCGACTCCAGCCAGGCCGCACAGACCGGCAACCGGCTGATCGATGTGGACGGCTCCCCCGCGGTGCGATGGACTCCGATCCCGTGCGGGCCGACGAACGTCGGGCAGTGGGCGTCGGCGCGTCGGTGAAGTCGTGGCAGACGCCACGGCCGATCGTCACCGGTCGTGGTGACCGGAGGCCCTCACGACATTCCCGCACCGCAGCCACCGACATGGTCACCCCTGCTCCGCGGATCGGACATGTACGGCTGTCCGGTGGATTCCGCACTGACGGAGGCCGTTCGCCTTCCTCCTGTCCCACGATGCCGTTGCCCACCGATCTCGACCTCCGGTTCGACCGTGCCCGGTCGGATCGCAGGAAGCGGTGCCGTGTGGCGGCGACGCAGCCGGTTGGCGTTGCCGACCACCGACAGGGAACTCAGCGCCATCGCCGCCGCCGCGATCACGGGGCTCAGTCGCAGGCCCAGGACCGGGTAGAGCACCCCGGCCGCGACGGGGACGCCGACGGCGTTGTACACCATCGCGAAGAACAGGTTCTGCCGGATGTTGCGCATGGTGGCGCGGGACAGGCGGACGGCGGTGACGACACCGCTGAGGGAACCCGAGATGAGGGTGATGTCGGCGGCTTCGATCGCGACGTCGGTGCCGGTGCCGATCGCGAGGCCGATGTCGGCCTGCGCGAGGGCGGGAGCGTCGTTGATGCCGTCACCGACCATGCCGACCCGTCGCCCTTCCGATTGCAGGCGACGGATCTCGTCGGCCTTGTGCTCCGGGAGCACCTCGGCGAGCACCCGCCGGATCCCGACGTGACGGGCGATGGCGACCGCGGTACGGGCACTGTCCCCGGTGATCATGACGACCTCCAGGCCCAGCCCGCGCAGCCCGGCGATCGCGGAGGCGGAGTCTTCCTTGACTGTGTCGGCCACGGCGAGCACGCCGGCGGGTCGGCCGTCCACGGCGGCCAGGACGGGAGTCTTGCCCTGGGCGGAGAGGTCCTCGGCTATCGGGTCCAGGGCACTTGTGTCGATGCCCGCGTCGGCGAGGAGCCTGCGGGTGCCGACGAGTACCACGTGCCCGTCGACTCCGGCTCGCACGCCCTTGCCTGTGATCGAGTCGAACGCCGTCGCGGCGGCGGTGGACAGGCTGCGGGAGCGCGCCCCCGCGACGATCGCGGCGGCCAGCGGGTGTTCGCTGTCGACCTCGGCGGCAGCCACGAGGGCGAGCAGGTCGTCCTCGGTGATCGCGGCGGTGGTGCGGATGTCGGTGAGCGTCGGTGTGCCGGCGGTGATGGTGCCGGTCTTGTCCAGCACGACGGTGTCGAGCTTGTGCGCGGTTTCCAGCGCTTCGGCCGAGCGGATGAGGATGCCGGCCCGGGCGCCTTCGCCGGTGCCGACCATAATCGACAGCGGGGTGGCGAGGCCGAGGGCGCAGGGGCAGGCGATGATGAGCACCGCGACGGCCGAGACCAGGGCGAGGGTGAGCGCCGGAGGTGGCCCGACGAGGTACCAGGCGATGAACGCCGTGATGGCGATCGCGATGACCACGGGCACGAAGTAGGCGGAGGTGGCGTCGGCCAGCCGCTGGATCGGCGCTTTGGAGGCCTGGGCGTGCCGCACCATGCGGATGATCTGGGCGAGCACGGTGTCCGCTCCCACATTGGCGGCACGCACCCGCAGGGAGCCGGTGGTGTTGACGGTAGCGCCGATGACGGTGTCCCCCGGCTCCTTGGTCACCGGCATGGGTTCGCCGGTGACCAAGGACTCGTCCACCGCGGACCGCCCGGACGTGACGTCGGCGTCGACGGGGATCTTCTCGCCGGGGCGGATGACGATCTCGTCGCCGACCACGACCTCGTCGACCGCGATCTCGGCCTCGACGCCGTCGCGGATCACGCGTGCGGTGCGGGCGCGCAGGCCGAGCAGAGCCCGGATGGCTTCGCCGGTGCCGGCCTTGGCCCGGGCTTCCAGCAGCCTGCCGAGCAGGATCAGGGTGAGGATGACGCCAACGGCCTCGTAGTAGACCTCGCGGACGTCCTCGGGCAGCAGGCCGGGGGCGAGGGTGACGACCAGGCTGTAGCCGTAGGCGGCCACGGTGCCCAGGGTTATGAGGCTGTTCATGTCCGCGCCGCGGTGCGCCAGGGCGAGCCAGCCGGTGCGGTGGATCGGCCACCCGGTGTAGAGCATCACCGGCGTGATCAAACCTGCCTGCACCCAGTGGTTGAGCAGCACGGCCGGTACCCAGTCGACGCCGAACAGCTCGTGGGCCATCACGGCGAACAGCACCGGCAGCGTCAAGGTCGCGCCCAGGACCACCCGTCGGGTGAGATCGGCGATCTCGGCGCGCCGCTCCTCGGCCTGCGCGGCTTCCTCGTCGGCAGCGCTGCGCGAGGTCTGGAGTGGTGCACGGTTCCGGGCGTGCGCGGTCGGGTGCGTCGCCGTGGTGGGAGCGTCCGGCGTGCGGTCACTGGAATCGTCGCCCAGGGGTCCGTCGGCCGGGTCGACCACGAGGGTCCCGTGGATCATGTTCATGCCACAGGCGAACCCGAACTTCCCCGCGCGGTCGGGGTCGATCCGGACGGTCGTGCGGGTGAAGGCGGGCAGCGCGGCATCGACACCGAGGTCCGGGAACACCACGTGCGAGGTGCAGTCGCCGCTTTCCCCGCGGTTGAAGACCAGCTCCAGGGGCACGTTCTGGCGGACCCGGATGATGTCGGGTCGGTAGCCGCCACGCACCGTGACCTCGACCCGTTGCACGCCGTCGGCCAGCTCCGCGCTGCGGGCGCGACGGGGGCCGAAGAAGTACCAGCCCAGTCCGGCGATGACGGCGACCGCGGCCACCAGCACCACGATGTCGACTGTGCTCATGGCGGCTCCCTTCTCGGGTGTGCTGCCATTCACCCTGCTCGTCGGCCACAACCGGAGGTAGGGGCCTAGGTCCGCGCGATGGTGGGTCCTTCGAACTCCCCAGGAGACGGTCGGCGACGGCAACGGGAAGTCGAACGGGTGGCCACGACCACTCACCCTGCGTGGTGCCCGGCGACGTCGGGTTCCCGCTCCGGCCATGCCAAGTCGCGATCAGATCAGGACTCGTTCGCCGTCGCGGGGCACGACTGCGTTCCAGCCGTGCTCGGCAGCCAGCCGGGAGGCCAGGGCCGTCGACGCCTCGGATTCGCCGTGCACGAGGTACGTGGTGCCGGGTTCGGGTCCGCCGGTCGCCCAGGCGAGCAGTTCGTCGGCGTCGGCGTGCGCGCTGAACGCCTCGAGGGCCTGGACCTCGGCCTTGACCGGCACGTAACGACCGTGGATCTTGATCACGCGGGCGCCGGTGACCAGTTGCCTGGCCCGGGTGCCCGCGGCGGCGTAGCCGACGACGAGGACGGTGTGGCGCGGATCGGGCAGCATCCGCTTCAGGTGGTGCAGCACACGCCCTCCGGTGGCCATGCCGGACGCCGAGATGACGATCGACGGCAGCCTGGGGTCGTTGACTGTCATGGATTGCGTGGCGGTGTGCAGTTCGGCCAGCCGGCCTGGGTCGAACGCGTCTTCGGTGGTGTGCAGCAGTTCGGGTCGGACCTCCGGCCAGGACTCGGCGACGGCTCGGCGGTAGACGCGCAGCGAGGCAAGGGCCATCGGGCTGTCCACGAACACGGGCAGGTCGGGGATGGAGCCGGCGCGCGTGAGCTTGGCCAGCTCGATGAGGACGACCTCGGTGCGGTCGACGGCGAAGGCGGGGATGAGCACGCTGCCACCGCGCGCGGCGGTGCGGCGGATGGTGTCGGCCAGCAGTGCGGTGGCGCGCTCGTCGTCGTGCGCGCGGTCGCCGTAGGTCGACTCGACCAGCAACGTGTCGCACTCAGGACGTGGCTGCGGCGGTAGCAGGACGCGGTGGTGCTGCCTGCCGAGATCGCCGCTGACGACCGCGGTGCGCGCGCCGAAGTCCAAGTGCGCCCACGCCGACCCCAGGATGTGCCCACCGCGTCCGAACTCCAGGTCAACGCCGCGGGCGATCCGCAGGGACGTGCCGTGGTCGATGCGGTGGAACAGCCGGATGGCCGCAGCGGCGTCGTCGTTGTCGTACAGCGGCAGCGCCGGGTTGTGCCTGGTCCAGCCGCCCTCGTTGGCCTGCCGGGCGTCCTCGACCAGGAGGTGGGCGCTGTCGGCGAGCACGATCGCGGCGAGGTCGGCAGTGCCCTCGGTGGAGTACACGGGTCCGCGCCAGCCGTTGCGCACGAGTACCGGTAGGTAGCCGCAGTGGTCGAGGTGCGCGTGGGTCAGGACGACCGCGTCGAGGCGGTCGAGGTCGAGTCGGGGCGGCAGCCAATTGCGTCGGCGCAACGGTGCGAGGCCCTGGAACAGTCCGCAGTCGACCAGCACGGTGGACGAGCCGGTGTCGAACAGGAACTTGCTGCCGGTCACCGTGCCGGTGGCACCGAGGAAGGTCAGCGAGGTCGGCCCGGCGGCACGGTTGGCCATCGCAACTCCCCTGATTCGTCGATCGCGGAACACCACGGTCCCGCGCCTTGGGGACGGACCACAGCTGTGGTTCGGCCCGGTCCCGCGGTGCCTTTGTGCCCTAGGTCATCAGCAGGTCGAGGACGGCCGCGCCCGTGGTGGTGAGCACCGCCGCCGAGCCCGCCGACCGGACGAGGCCGCCGAGCACGAGGTCGTTGGTGGCGGTGAAGTCGCACCACAGTCCATCGACCGTGAGGTTCGGCCGGCGGCCTCCCACGAGCTGCCCCCTGCCCTGCGCGACCGCCTTCAGCATCGCCTTGTGCCTTGATGTGTAATCCACGTCACTCATCTCCTCTCCGCTGTCCAGGTTCCGCTCGCGGCGGGCGCACGGGCAGTTTCGGAGGATCTCGAGGGGACGGGACGTTCGGACGCGGTGACGCGGGGACTTGGGGCTCAGCCCAGTGACGCCGCGTGATCGGGGACGTAGGTCTGCAGGCGGCGGTCGGTGCGGTGGTAGCCGGTGGACGCGGGTCGCGGCGGCAGGTGGAAGGTGGGCGGCTCGACCTCGTAGTACGGCAGGGTGGACAGCAGGTGGGCGATCATGTTGAGGCGGGCGCGCCGCTTGTCGTCGCTGTCCACCACGTACCAGGGGCACTCGGTGGTGTCGGTGTGGACGAACATCTCGTCCTTGGCGCGGGAGTAGTCCTCCCACCTGGCGATGGAGTCGACGTCGACCGGGGAGAGCTTCCAGCGCCGCATCGGGTCGTCCAACCGGCGGCGGAACCGCTTCTCCTGCTCGGCGTCGCTGACCGAGAACCAGTACTTGCGCAGCAGTAGCCCGTCGTCGACGAGCATCCTCTCGAACACCGGGCACTGCTGGAGGAACCTGCGGTGCTCCTCGGGCGTGCAGAAGCCCATGACGCGCTCGACGCCGGCGCGGTTGTACCAACTGCGGTCGAGCAACACGATCTCGCCGGCGGCCGGCAGGTGGGCTGCGTAGCGCTGGAAGTACCACTGGGTGCGTTCGCGTTCGGTCGGCGCGGGCAGGGCCACGATGCGGGCGATGCGCGGGTTGAGGTACTCGGTGATCCGCTTGATGGTGCTGCCCTTGCCCGCCGCGTCACGCCCTTCGAACACGATCACGATCCGCGCCCGTTCCACGCGCGCCCACTCCTGCACCTTCACCAACTCGGCCTGCAACCGCCGCAGCTCCGCCTCGTAGACCGCTCGCCGAAGCCCGCCCTTGGGGCTCATCGCCTGCTCCCGTGCGGGGTGCGGGCGATGCGACGGGCCCACCGGTCCATGGCGGCGCGGTCGCGGAAGTCGCCGGACCTGCCGCCGGCCAGGCGGAACAGGATGCGCCGCCACCACTCGAACTGCCTCGGTCGGAAGACTCCGGACAACAGCCGGTGGTCCTGTGGCTCGACTTGGAGGCGGACGTCGTCGAGCAGGTCTTCCTCCTCGCCGCGCACCCATCGGCGGGCGGGACCGCGGAACGCGTCGGGCATCCCCACGCTGAACGCCCACAGCGGCCCGCGGGAGAGCACGTGCCGCTCACGTGCCAAGAACTCCGACGCCTCGGCCGGCCATCGCTGGTCGTGCACGGCGCTGCCCAGCACGACGACGTCGTAGTCCTCCACGCCGGTCACGTCCCCGACCGGGAGCACGTCGACGTCGTGACCGGACCGGCGCAGCACCGCGCCGATCCGGCGGGCCACGCCCCCGGTCGCGCCCTCGGCCGTCGCGTAGGCCACCAGGGCTCGCATCACAAGTCCTCCACCGTGGCACGCACCACCAGCACCGGGCACGGGGCGTGGTGGAGCAGGGCGTGGCTGGTGGAGCCCAGCAGCAGGCCGGTGAGCGCGCCGCGCCCCCGGCAGCCGACGACCAGCAGCGCGGCGTCGCGGGCGCGGTCGAGCAGCGCTCGTGCCGGGTTGCCGCGGGCGACGACCAATTCCAGCGGGATGTCGGGGTACTTGTCCCGCCACGGTGCCACCGCGGCGGCGAGGTTCCCGCCGTGCTCGGCGTCCTGCTCGGCCAGGTCGATCCCGGCCAGGTCGGCCAGCGGCTCGGGTGGCGCGTGCCAGGTGTGCACCAGGACCAGGGGCACGCCGCGGGCCGCCGCCTGCTCGAACGCGTGGGTCAGCACGGTCGGGCTGTCGCCCTCCACCCCGCACACGACGGGACCGGACCGCCGGTCCCCGCGGACCACGACGACCGGGCAGGCGCCGCGGCTGGTCACGGCGATGGCCGTGGAACCCAGCAGCATCGAGGTGAACCCGCCCAGGCCGCGCGAGGCCAGCACGACCAGTTCCGCGTCGACCGACTCGGCCACCAGCAGCGGCGCGGGGTCGGCGACCTCCACGTGCACGTCGAGGCGCAGGTCGGGATCGACGTCGCGGGCGATGTCCGCGGCCTTGTGCAGCCACTGCCACGCCTGCTCGTGCAGCGCCTTGCGGGTGCGCCCCTCGGGGTCGGGCACGTCGCCGGGCAGTCGCAGCTCGGCGTGCACCAGCCGCAACGGCAGGTCGCGGGTTCGCGCCTCGTGCGCCGCCCACCGCACCGCGTCGAAGCCGGGCCTCGAACCGTCGACTCCGACGACCACGGGCTTGTTCATGCGAAACGCCTCCTCGTCCACTTCTGCCCCGCGTCCACGAGCAGGACGACCGGGATGGTCATCGCCGCGAGCGCCCAGCCCAGGGGGGTCGGCGCGCTGCCGCCCAGCAGGTCCGGCAGCGGCGGCACGAACAGGAACACCGCCAGCACGGCGAGTTCGAACAGCACGGCGCCGATCAGCAGTCGGTTGCCCAGCAGGGTCTTCACCGGCGTGGTGGCGCTGCGGCACGCGAAGGCGTTGGCGAGCTGCCCCAGCACGATCGCGGTGAACGCGGTGCCCGAGGCGGTGGCCAGCAGCAACGGGTCGCCGAGGTCCCACCCGCCGGCGAGCAGCACGAGCGTGAACGCCGCCATCGACGCCAGCGCCTCGGCCGGTCCCAGCACGCCGAAGGCGCGGACCAGCACCGAGCGGTCGATCAGCGATCCGGTGCGCGCGGGTCCGATCATGGTGCGCGGGTTGGGCTTCTCCGCGCCCAGCGCCAGCGCGGGCAACAGGTCGGTGCCGATGTCGAGCGCCAACACTTGGAGCACACTCAGGGCGAGCGGATACGAGCCACCCGAGAGCGCCCAGAACACGAACGGCGTCAGCTCGGCCACGTTGTCGGTCAGGTGGTAGGTCAGGAACCGGCGGATGTTGGCGAAGGTCGCCCGGCCCAGCTCGACAGCTCCGACGATGGTGCCGAAGTGGTCGTCCAGCAGGACCAGGTCGGCGGCCTCACGGGCCACGTCGGTGCCGGACGCGCCCATGGCCACGCCGATGTCGGCCGCGCGCAGCGCCGGTCCGTCGTTGACCCCGTCGCCGGTCATGGCCACGACGTGGCCGCGGTGCTGGAGGGCCTGGGCGATGCGGAGCTTGTCCTCCGGGGTGACGCGGGCGATCACCACGCCGTCGCGGTCGAGCAGTTCGCCCAGGGCGGTGTCGTCGGCGGGCAGGTCCTCGCCCTCGACCACCAGGCGGTCGGGGCCGAGCAGCCCGGTCTGCGCGGCGATGGCGCGGGCGGTGGCCGGGTGGTCGCCGGTGACCATGGCGAGCTTGATGCCCGCCTGGCGGCACAGCGCGATGGAGTCGGTGACGTCGTCGCGCGGCGGGTCCTGCAACGCCACCAGGCCGAGCAGGACCAGGTCGCGTTCGGCGTCCTGCCAGGCGGTGGCCGTGCCGGGTCGCCACGCCACCGCGAGCACGCGCAACCCTTGCGCGCCGAGCGCGCTGATCGCCTCGTGCGCTCCCGGCGACGGCGCGCACAGCGGCAGCACAGCGTCGGGAGCGCCGGTCACGTGCACGCCGTCACCGTCCACGACGGACGAACGGCGTCGGCGCGGGTCGAACGGGAAGCGGGTCGCTTCCGGTGTCGCCGGGTCTGCGCCGACCCGTGTGGCCAGCACGTGCAGAGCGACCTCCATCGGGTCTCCGACCGGCAGCCAGCGGTCGTCCCGGTGCTCGACGTGCGCGGTGGGCGAGCAGCGGACGGCGCTGACCGCCAATGTCCGCACGGCCGCGAGCGCGTCGGGCTCGCCGGTCACGCGCGCGGTGGGGGCGTAACCCTCTCCACGGACGGAGACCTCTCCGTCCGGGGTCCACACCCGGACGGCGGACATCTCGTTGCGGGTCAGCGTCCCGGTCTTGTCCGTGCAGATGAACGTGGTCGCGCCCAGCGTCTCCACCGCGTCCAGCCGGCGCACGAGCGCGTTGCGGTGCGCCATCGTCTGGGCGGCCCGAGCCAGCGACAGCGTCACGGTCGGGAGCAGGCCTTCCGGGACCAGCGCGACGGTGACGCCGACCGCGAACAGGAAACCCTGCGTCGTGTCCAGGCCGAGCAGCGTCGCGACGCCGAAGAACGCCACGCCCACCGCGACCGCGATCATGCCCACCACGGTCACGACGCGGTGCAGCCGCAGGGCGAGCGGGCTCTTGGGCCGAACCGCGTGACGGGTGAGCGAGGCGATGCCGGCCAATTGGGTGTGGGCGCCGGTCGCCGTCACCACGACGGTCGCCTCGCCCTCCGTGACGTAGGTGCCGGCACGCACGACGTCCTCCGCGGCCGGGTGCACGGGCACGCTCTCGCCGCTGAGCATGGACTCGTCCACGGCCAGCGCGGCGGCCTGCGCCACCCGGGCATCGGCGGACACGCGGTCGCCGCCTTCGAGCAGGACCTCGTCGCCGACGACCAGGTCGGCCGCGTCCACCACCACGGGCCTGCCGTCACGCCGGACCGTGGCACGAGCGGGCATCAGGTCACGCAACCGCTGCGCCGCGCGATCGGCCCGGTACTCTTGGGCGAACGCGAACACCCCGTTGAGCACCACGACCAGCGCGATCGCGACCGACAGCGCCGGCATGCCCGCCACGTAGGCCAGTGCGGCGGCCACCCACAGCAGGATCGCGAAGAAGTGCGCGAACTGCTTGAGCAACAGCACCACCGGGTGCGCACCGCCGCCGGCGGGAAGCACGTTCGGGCCGTCTTCGCGCAGCCTCCGGGTGGCCTCGACCGAAGTCAGCCCGCCCGTGGAGCGCTCCGCCGCGTCCAACAAGGTCATCACCCGATCCGGTGACTGGTGTCGGTGTCGTCCCAGCCGTAGGACAGGTGGTTGTGGACGTCGACCACGCCGGGCATGGCCCGGGTGAGGCGGTAAGCGATGTCGGCTTCGCTGCGCCGGTCGATGGAGCCGCGCAACGTGACCACGCCGTCGACCACCTCGACCTCGACCGCGGTGGGCTCCACCCACAGCGTCCGCTGCATGACGTCCCGGATGATGGTGCGGCGCAGGTCCTCGTCGCTGCGCAGGAACACCTTCAGCAGGTCCCTGCGGGACAGGACGCCGAGCAGCCTGCCGTCGGTGTCCACGACGAACAGCCGGCGCACGCCCTCCACCGCCAGTTTGTGCGCGGCGGCGCTCGCGGGCTCGTCCGGGCCGGTGGTGACGACCGGGGTGGTCATCACGTCGGCCGCGGTCACGCCGTGGGCCTGGCGCCAGCGCTGCTTGGTGTCCCGGCGGGCGAACGCGGAAGGGCCGGGTTCGGTGCCGCCCCGGTACTCCTGCTTGGGCAGCAGGTCGGCTTCGGACACCACGCCGACCGGTCGGCCGTCGGTGTCCACCACCGGCACGGCACTGAACCCGCCGTCGGTCAGGATCGCGGCGACCTCCTTGAACTGGGCGTCGACGCCGACCTTGACCACCTCGCGGGTCATCAGCGAGGCAACCTCGGGTTCACGCATGGCTCTCTCCTGCGATCGGGTGCTGCACGGGACGGGCGGGACGGGCGGGACGGGTCGCGGCGAACAGCACCAACCCACCGCCGAGGAACAGCAGCAGTACGCCGGCTCCGAACGCCGTCCACGCCACCGGCGCGAGCGCGGGCAGGGTCGCGGTGGCCACGAGGGTCGTGTCGACCGTGCGCGAGCCGTCGGCGTTCATCACCACCGCGGTCCAGGTGCCGGGCTGTGCGGTCCAGGTGAGCGAGCCGTAGCCGGCAGCCACCCAGAACGGCTGGGCGTGCGGCGGGGCGGTGGGCGCGGTGCCCTTGCTGTGCTGGTAGAGGGCTTGATCGCCGAAGCCGGTCACGCGATCGCGGTCGACGCCGGCGAGGTACCGGGCGACGTCGGCGGTGGGGCCGATGCCGACGAACGCGTCGCGGTCGACGCGCAGGCCGATCGTGCCGAGCCAGTCCTCGCCGACCGTCCAGCCGGCCTCGGTCCAGTTCATCTCGGCGGTGCCGAGCTCCACCGCGTAGCCGGCGCTGCGCACGGTCTGAGCGGGCGCGGTGACCGCGCCGGTCGCGTCGCGCTGGGTCTGGTCGGCCCACAGCCCGAGCGCACCGGCCGTCGAGAGCCCGATACCCGGCAGGAGCAGCAGGACGCCGATCACCGCCGGGACGACCCTGCCCGCCGTGCCGCCCGACGGCGCGGGTGGAGGTGGTGCGTCGAGGGTGGCGGCGCCGGGCTCGTCGCCGCCGGTGTCGAACCGGAACGGAGGGTAGGCGTCGGTCATCAGGCCCACGTAGGCCGCGACGCGCAGCGCCCAGCGGTCCATGCCGAGCACGAAGTCGAACACCCCGCGCGGGTAGTGGCCGGTGAACAGCAGCATCACACCCGCGATCAGCACGAGCAGGCCGACCAGTCCGCCGGCCGGGCTGTACGCCCACTCCCCCGCCCGGAACGCCAGGTAGCCGCCACCGCCGAGGAAGATCCCCACGATGACCAGGTGCGGGACGGCCAGCAGCCACTTCACCAGCACCAGGCCGCGCGAGAGCCGCTCGGGGTAGGCGATGTCCAGCGTCGCCGGGTAGTCGGGCTCCTCACCGAGGCTGAACGGCGGGTACCGGTCGGTCGCCAACGCGCCGAACGAGTAGTAGGCGACCCGCCACGTCCAGCGCAGCACACCGAGCGCGAAGTCGAACAGCGGACGCGGGTAGCGGCCGGTCACCAGGATCGCGACGAACGCGAAGAACCCCACCACGCCGAAGGCCATCCACAAGAAGGCCAGCACGACGTAGTGCGGGATCACCAGCAGCCACTTGACCAGCCACAGCCAGCGGTTGGGCGCCGGGTCGAACCGGCCGTGCACGCGAACGGGATAGGTGGTCATGGCGACTTCCTCCAACCGGGCTCGACAGCAGCCCACAACGTGTCCGGCACGCGGCTCCGCAACCGGGTCTGCGCCGAGCGGACCAGCACGTATCCGAGTGCGATCGCGCCGCCGGCCGCGATCCACGAGCTCATGGCGAACGCCGCGACCGCCGCGACCGCGCTCTCGGTGGTGAGTGGTGGATGGTCGATCCGGGGCATGTGCGCGGCAGGACGCGGACCGGTGGCGGGCGTGACCGACCAGGAGGCTTCGATCCGCGCGGCTTGCGCGGCGTACACCTCGGCGTCGACCACCGCGGCGATCGGCAGCTCGATCAGCCTGACGGCGAGGGAGGCCAGCGCCGCGACGCGGTCGTGCCCTTGCGGCGAGCGGTGCGCCGGTCGTGCGGTGATCGGCCCCGTGTCCATGTCCGTCCTCCTCGTCCGCTCGAGTGCTTCTCAGGTTGGTCCGGTCCCTGGTGGGTCCACAGAGTCGTTGGTCGTCGCGACGGTCCCTGATCGGCCGGGACCTACGGCTCTGTGGCGGCCCGTACGGCCCGAGGTCATCGCGGGTTCTTCGCCGCATCCCAGGACTTCGTCACGTGCACGTCGGCGCTGACGACCCCGCGCACCGCTTCCGCCAAGGCGATCACGACCTTCCACGACTCCTCGTCGGAGAACACCGTCCCGATGTCGACGTGGCCGTCCCGGACGGTCACCGACCACCGGCCGTTCGGGTCGTAGGCATCGAGGCAGTCCCGCACGTCGACCGCGATGGAGGCGTCCGCGCGCGCCAACGCCCGCACCAGGTCGTGCCGTGTCACGACCCCTACCAGTTGCGAGCCGTCCACTATCGGCACGCAGCGGACCCCGCCGTCGACCATCACGCCCGCGATGCAGCGGTCCGGCGCGGAGGGGTCCATCCCGAGAACCGGTGTGGTCAACACGTCGCGCACCGGGGTGTCGCCGGACTCGCTGTCGGCGTACCGGCCGCGCAGCAGATCGGAGTCGGTGACGATGCCGACGAGGCGCCGGTCGCCGTCCACCACGGGCAGCGCCGCGAACCCGTGCGACGCCATCAGCGCCGCCGCCACGCGAATCGGCACGTTCCCGGTCACCGTGATGACAGGGCTGGTCATGATGTCCCTTGCTCGCACGGCGCACCTCCTTCGTCTTAGGAGGTCTCCGACGTTAGGGAGCCGACCCGCTCGGGACGGCGGTCGATAGTCCTCGCCGATCAGGGCACAACGGCGCTCCCGCGCCGTGCCGGTGGGACGCACGGCGCGCCACCGGAGCACTTGGTCCCTGTCGCACCAGGGCGCTGCATGCGCGGAGTGCCGCCGAAGACCTTCATGGATTGTGCCCTCGTGCCGCGCCGCTGGTGCCGGGACCGCGAGTGCCCCGCCTCCGCCGGCGTCGACGAACTCACCGGGTCGTGGCTGCGCTTCGACCGGGTGCGATCGTCCTGATGCACGTCGGAGCCGATCCCGATGACGGCAGCACGCTCGACGCGGACGCGCAGCCGGACACCATCGGCCGGGTCAGGGCAGCCGGCTACGGCTTCGTCGCCCTCGGCGCCCTGCTGGACACCGGGTGAGCCAGGCTCGGTCCGGTGGCACGGGCCGGGACGGGCCCCTCACCGCGCCGTCGCGTCGACCGCCGCGGCCAGGCGGCGGGACTCGTCCTCGGCGGTCACCACGTGGGCGTCCGGGCCGGGGAACACCAGCGTCGTCTTGCCGTTGTCCACCCAGTGCACGAGGTAGGGCGGCGAGCCGTCGGGGTGGTGCACTTCGACCACCTGGCCGCGCCGCGTGGGTACACCCAGCGTGACGCCCTCCACCACCACCCAGTCACCGACTCGTGCCTTCACGACCGCACCTCCACCACTTCGGTCCCATCGTGCGGCACAGGTCCAAGGTCCCGCACGACGACGACGTCAGACCCTGCACCGCGCTCACCCGACGGAGTGACCCTCGTTCCATGGCACACCACGTGACGCTCACCGAGACCAAGCCGTTCACCGCCACCCGGGTGCACCGCCGCATCCGCGCGACCGACCTGTCGCGTGCCATCGGCGAGGGCTTCGGGCTGCTGTTCGACCACGCCGCGCAGGCGGGCGCGACGCCCACCGGACCGCCCCAGGTCGCCTACCGGGGACCGTTCCGGCCGGACGGCGAGATCGAGGTCGACCTGCTGCTCCCGACCGACCGGCCGACCGGCCCGGCCGGCGACGCCGACACGGTCCGATGGCCGGGTGGCCCGGCCGCCCGCACGCTCCACGCGGGCCCTCACGACCGGCTGGGTACGGCGTACGAGGCCCTCGAGGAGTGGGTCCGGGCTCACGGCCTGCGGCCCGCAGGACCACAGCGGGAGGTCTACCTGGTCGGGCCGGATCGCACCTCGAATCCCGAGAGCTACCTCACCGAGGTCGTCATGCCGGTGATAGCGGACGGAGAGTGACGGGAAGCGGAGCCGCCCCACGACGACGGCCTCCTGTTCGACAACAGTCGGGCAGACGGCTGGGCGCGGACCGCGGATGCTCGTCACCCGAGCTTCCTCCATCCGGGCTCGACCGCCTCCCACTCCGCCGCCCACCGGTGCCGGCGGAAGCGGACGTGGACATGACGGACCACGCCGTAGAGGATCGCCATGGCAGCGGTCAGCGCGAACCACGAGCCGGTCGCGACCGCCGCCGCGGTGACCACGGCGCCCTCGGCGGTGAGCGGCGCGTCCACGGGCGCACCGCTGTCGTCGATCCAGACGCGGACCTCGGCGCCGGCCGGCAGGTCTCCGGCCGCCCGGACCACACCCCGGTGCACCGTCCCGTCAGGCAGCGGCCACGTCGCGGGCGCCGAGAACCTCGACACCGACGTGTTGTGCGCGGTTCCGCCCGCGGAGCTGGGCGTGTCCACCAGCAGTACCGCGTCGGCCTGGTGGCGGGTGCGCAGCTGCTCGGAGGACAACGCGGCTTCCTGCACGTAGACCTCCGACCCGACCGCGGCGGCGACGGGCAGGCCCAGCAGGGCGACCGTCACGGAGACGACCGCCACCGCGCTCTCCAGCCGGTCCCCGGGACAGGCCACGGGGTTGCGCCAGGCGAAGAGCCGACGCGCCAGCCTCGAAACAGCGGTAGCGGATCGTGTGTCCATGTCCCCGACCTCCTCCGTGCGATCCCGGTCGACTCCAGGCTGGTCCAGGTGCGACGTGGCACACAGAGCCGTTGGTCGTCACGACCGTCCCTGATCCGCAGGGACTTCCGGCCCTGTGCACGCGTGTGACGCGATTCGGAGCGGTGGTGCCCGACAGGGCAGCGGTGTCGAGCAGTCGGCACTCGCTTTCTTCGCCCTCGATCCCGGGAGGCCAGGGCCTTGTTGCCCTGGTGGCCCGCCCGGTCAGGCGATGCCGGAGGAAGCGGGGACCGGACGCAGCTCGATGCCTGCCACGCCGGGGACGGTGCGCACGAGGGCCGTCACCACGCGGCGCTCGGCCTCGTCGTCGAACTGCCCGGCGACGGTGATGCGGCCGTCGATCACCTCGACGGTCCACCGGCGGGTCCGGCTGTAGGCGGTGAGGAGGCGGTCGACGCGCGAGGCGAGGAGGTCGTCGTCGGGGGTGAGGACGCGCAGCAGGTCGCCGCGGCTCACCACGCCGACCACCACTCCCCTGGCGTCGACCACGGGCAGGCATCGCAGCCGGTTGCCCAGCATCGCGCTCGCCAGCTCGGTGGGCGTGGCGGTGAGCGGCGCGCTCGTGACCTTCGTCGTCATCACCCGCCCGACGGTCGTCGCGACGCCCTGCTCGAGGTTGGCCAGCAGCAGGTCGGAGCCGGACACGATGCCGACCAGCACGCCTCCGGGCCCCACGACCGGGAGCGCGGAGAAGCCGTGGTCGACCAGGACTGCGCTCGCGGCGCGCACGGTGGTGGACGGTTCGACAGTGCGGACCGGGCGGGTCATGACATCAGCGGCGTTCATACCCCGCAACGGTCCGCTCCTGCCATCGGCCGCCGCAGTGCGCATGGGCTCTTCCTTGCGGTGTCTTAGGTCCCAAGCTCCCGGCGCGGCACGTCGGTCCCTGGTGGATCGGGACCTCCGACCCTGCGGGACGACCCGCCACCGGTGCCACCGTCGAAGGCGAATCGCAGAACCACAGCGTGGAGGTGAGTCGGATGGACCGCAGCCGGCCCGACGAGGAAACGATCGCCGCGGCGGTGGCCCTGGCCTGCCGTGCGCCCTCGGTGCACAACACCCAACCGTGGCGTTGGCGAGTGGGCGACCGCAGCCTGCACCTGTACGCGGACCCGTCCCGCCAGTTGCCCGCCACCGACCCGCGCGGCGCGGACCTGCTGCTCAGCTGCGGCGCCGCGCTGCACCACCTGCGCGTGGCACTGGCGGCGCTGGGATGGCACGCGGTGGTCCACCGGCTGCCCAACCCGGCCGATCCCGACCACCTCGCGGCGGTCGAGTTCGCTCGACGCGAGCCGACCGACGCCGACGTGGCGCTGGCCTCCGCCATCCCGCGCCGCCGCACCGACCGCCGCCGCTTCTCGTCCTGGGCCGTGCCCGACCGGGTGCTGGACCTCCTGATCGGGCGGGCCGTCGAAGAAGGCGCCACCGCGCACGAGGTGACCGGCACCCGTGACCGCTTCGACCTCGCCACCGCGATCGGCAAGGCCGCGGCCGTCCAGGACGCCGACCCCGACTACCGGGCCGAGGTCCGCCGGTGGAGCGGTGGCCACGCGGCCGTCGACGGCGTGCCGGCAGCCAACGCGCCCTCCGGTGTCCCGCAGCACGGCGACGTCCAACTGCGCGAGTTCCCCGGCGGCGAGCTGGTGGACAAGCAGGTCGACGAGTGGGAGGACGACGGGGCTTCTCTGCTGGTCCTGGGGACCTCCTCGGACGACCGGCTGTCGCTGTTGCGCGCCGGCGAGGCCATGAGCGCCGTACTGCTGGAAGCGACCGCGGCCGGCCTGGCGACGTGCCCGCTCAGCCAGCCCCTGGAGGTAGCCGAGACGAGGGACCTCGTGCGCGCCGAGGTGCTCGACGGCACGTCGTGCCCGCAGATCCTCCTGCGCGTCGGCTGGGCGTCCTTCAACGCCGACCCGCTGCCGCCGACGCCGCGCCGCCCCGTCACCGAGCTCACCGACCAGTGGGAAAGGTCATGAGCGGTTCCGTCAGGTCCTTCGCCGGGCCGAGCGCATGCGACCCGGGTGTCGCCCGTGGCTCGGCCGAGCGGCGGCTGGTGCCGGAGCGCCGGCGGTGAAGCAGGTCCAGCGCATCGAGGTGCGCGGCACGGTGCAGGGCGTGGGGTTCCGGCCCCAGGTCCACCGCCACGCGTCGGCGCTGGGCATCGACGGCGACGTGCGCAACGTCGACGGCCACGTGGTGATCACAGCCGCGGGCGAGCCCGCGGCTCTCGCCGAGTTCCGCAGGCGGGTCGGCGAGCAACCGCCGCCGGTGGCGCGCGTCGAGTCGGTGGCGGTGTCACCGTTGCCCACCGAGGCGGCGCCACCACCCGGCTTCGTGGTGCGGGGCAGCACGACCGGCGACAGCCCCGGGCACCGGTGGCTGCCGCCGGACCTGGCCACCTGCCGGGACTGCCTGGTCGAGTTGTTCGACCCGGTCGACCGCCGCCACCGCTACCCGTTCACCAACTGCGCCGGGTGTGGGCCCCGCGCCAGCATCGTCGAAGCGCTGCCCTACGACCGGGTGCGCACGACCATGCGCCGCTTCGCGATGTGCCCGGCGTGCGCGGCGGAGTACCACGACCCCGGCGACCGCCGGTTCCACGCCGAGCCGATCGCGTGCCCCGACTGCGGCCCGGTGCTGTCGTGGGGCGCGTTGTCGGGCGAGGACGCGTTGGGCGCCGCGGTCGCCGCGGTGGCCGGGAGCGGTGTCGTGGCGATCAAGGGCGTGGGCGGCTACCAGTTGGTGTGCGACGCAGCCGACGAGGCGGCCGTGGCCCGGCTGCGTGGCCTGAAACGGCGGCCCCGCAAAGCGTTCGCGGTCATGGTCGGCTCGCTCGACGCTGCTCGTGCGCTGTCCGTGGTGGGCGATGAGACGGCGATGACGTCACCCGCTGCGCCTATCGTGCTCGTGCCCCGACGTGCGGACGGGCCGTTGGCACCCTCGGTCGCGCCGGGTCTGGCCGAGATCGGGTTGTTCCTGCCGTACAGCCCGCTGCACCACCTGCTGCTGGCCGACCTCGACCGGCCGCTCGTGGTGACCAGCGGCAACCGGTCCGGTGAGCCGATCATCACCGACGACGCGGCCGCTCGCGCCGTGCTCGGTCCGCTGGTTGACGGCGTCCTGGCGCACGACCGGCCGATCCGGTCCCGCTACGACGACTCGGTGGTGCGCGGCACGGCGCTGCTGCGCCGGGCCCGGGGCTACGCGCCCGACCCGCTGCCGCTGCCCGTGCCCGCCGTCGAACCGGTGCTCGGGGTGGGAGCGCAGCTCAAGCACACGACGACGCTCGCGGTCGACGGCCAGGCGGTGGTGGGACCGCACGTCGGCGACCTCTCCGACGTCGGGACGTTCGCGGCGTTCGAGGACATCGCGGAGGTGCTGTGCCGCTGGCAGGACGTCGAGCCCCGGTACTGCGCGCACGACCCGCACCCCGGCTACCTGTCGACCCGGCACGCCGCGCGGTGGCCGGCCGAACACCGGGTCGCGGTGCAGCACCACCACGCGCACGTCGCGGCCACGGCGGCCGAGCACGGCGTGCGGGGCCGGTTCATCGGCGTCGCCTACGACGGGCTCGGCCTGGGTGACGACGGAACGCTGTGGGGCGGCGAGGTGCTGCTGGCCGACTACCGGGGTTACCAGCGGGTGGGCCGGGTCGGCACCGCGCCACTGCCCGGCGGGGAGGCTGCCGTGCGACGGCCCGCCCGGATGGCGTTGGGCTACCTGTTCGGGGCAGAGGACTTCGGTGTCCGGCCGATCTTGTCGGACGCGCTGCTGGACCGGGTCGGCCCACGGGAAGCCCAGGTGGTGCGCCGGATGATCGCCCGCGGGGTCAACAGCCCGGTGGCCTCCAGCGTCGGGAGGCTGTTCGACGCCACGGCCGCACTGCTCGGGCTGTGCGACGACAACAGCTACGAGGGTGAGGCGGCGGTGCTGCTGGAAGCCGCTGCGTCCGGGTGCCCGGACGGCGAGCCGCTGTCCTGGCGGCTGCACCGCCGCGGGTCGTTGTGGGTGTACGACCCGGTGCCGACGCTGCGCGACGTGGTGTGTTCCGGGCAGCCGGTCGGTGTGGTGGCGGCGAGGTTCCACACGACGCTGGTGCACGTGACCCGCGCGCTGGTCGAGCAGGTCGCCGACGCCACCGGCGTGCACACCGTCTGCCTCGGTGGCGGTGTCTTCCAGAACAGCAGGCTCACCACCGCCCTGGTGCGCGACCTCGCGGACGCCGGGTTCGAGGTGCACGTGGGCGAACGAGTGCCGGTCAACGACGGCGGTGTCAGCTACGGCCAGGTCGTGGTCGCCGCCGCCCGGCTGAGGGGGTGAACGACGATGTGCCTCGGGATCCCCGGGATGATCGTCTCGATCGACGACACCGGTCTGCGCACGGGCACCGTCGACTTCGACGGGCTGCGTCGGCCGGTGTGCCTGATCTACACGCCGGACGCGGACATCGGTGACTACGTGATCGTGCACGTCGGTTTCGCCATCAGCCGGGTGGACGAGGACGAGGCCGCCAAGACCCTCGCGGTGCTGCGGGCCATGCCCGACGCGCTGGCCGCCGAGTTGGGGCCGTCGTGAAGCACCTGGACGAGTACCGCGACCCCGTGCTGGCCCGCCGGCTGCTGGCGGAGTTGCACGCCACCGCCCACCACCCGTGGACCGTGATGGAGGTCTGCGGCGGCCAGACCCACACGATCGTGCGGCAGGGCATCGACGAGTTGCTGCCCGCGGGCGTCCGCATGATCCACGGCCCGGGCTGCCCGGTGTGCGTCACACCGCTGGAGGTGGTGGACAAGGCCATCGCCATCGCAGCTCGACCTGGCGTGATCTTCACCAGCTACGGCGACATGCTGCGGGTGCCGGGCACGACCGGCGACCTGCTCGGCCTCAAGGCGCGCGGCGCGGACGTCCGGGTGGTCTACACGCCGTTGGACGCGGTGCGGATCGCGCGCGAGAACCCCGACCGGCAGGTGGTGTTCTTCGCCGTCGGCTTCGAGACCACGGCCCCCGCCAACGCGATGGCCGTCCTGCACGCCTCCGACTCGGGCCTCGACAACTTCAGCGCGCTGGTCAGCCACGTCCTCGTGCCGCCCGCGATCACCGCACTGCTCGACGCGCCCGACAACCAGGTGCAGGCGTTCCTGGCCGCGGGACACGTGTGCGCGGTGATGGGGTGGACCGAGTACGAGCCGATCGCCGAGCACTACGGGGTGCCCATCGTCGTCACCGGGTTCGAGCCGCTCGACCTGCTGGAGGGCATTCTGATGGCGGTCCGGCAGCTGGAGGACGGCCGCGCCGAGGTCGAGAACCAGTACGCGCGGGCCGTGCGCCGGTCCGGCAACACCGCCGCCCAGGAGGTGATCGGCCGGGTCTTCCGGGTCACCGACCGGACTTGGCGGGGTGTCGGGTCCATCCCGGCCAGCGGCCTGGCGCTGACCGAGGAGTTCGCCGCCTTCGACGCCGAGCGTCGCTTCGCCACCGACGAGATCACCGCGCGCGAGGCACCGGACTGCATCGCGGGCGACATCCTGCGCGGCACCAAGCTGCCCACCGACTGCCGCGCGTACGGCCGCACCTGCACACCCCGCACACCGCTGGGCGCCCCGATGGTGTCCAGCGAGGGAACCTGCGCCGCGTTCCACAACGCCGGGCGCGGATCGGAGTCGAGATGACCAGCTGCCCGCTCCCCGTCGTGGAGACCGAACGCATCCTGCTGGGCCACGGCTCCGGTGGACAGCTCATGGCCGAGCTGCTCGCCGACGTCATCACCCCGGAGCTGGGTGGCGACGGGCCGTTGGAGGACGCCGCCGTGATCGGTGTGGCCGGAGCGGACCTCGTGTTCAGCACCGACGGTTTCGTGGTGACGCCCCGGTTCTTCCCCGGCGGTGACATCGGCTCGCTGGCCGTGCACGGGACCGTGAACGACCTGGCCATGCGCGGCGCCCGCCCGATCGCGCTGAGCCTGGCGTACGTGCTGGAGGAAGGGCTCCCGGTGGAGGAGCTGCGGCAGATCACCCGGTCCGCGGCGAAAGCCGCCCGGGAGGCCGGCGTGCCGATCGTCACCGGCGACACCAAGGTGGTCGGCCGGGGCGCGGCGGACGGCGTCTACGTCACCACCACCGGTGTCGGCGTCCGGCTGCGTGACGCGTGGCCCTCGGCGGCGGGTGGGGTGGAGGGTGACGTGGTGCTGCTGTCCGCGCCGATCGGGCTGCACGGCACGGCGATCCTCAGCGCCCGCGAGGGGCTCGGGTTCGAGTCCGAGATCGCCTCGGACAGCCGTCCGCTGCACCGGCTGGTCGCCTCGATGATCGACGCGGGAGGCCGTGACGTGCACGCGTTGCGCGACCCCACCCGCGGCGGGCTGGCCAGTGCGCTGAACGAGCTGGCGCAGGCGTCCGGGGTCGCCGTCGAGATCGTGGAGGCCGATGTGCCGGTGCCGCGCGCGGTGGCCTCGGCGTGCGAGCTGCTCGGCCTGGACCCGATGCACGTGGCCAACGAGGGCTGCCTGGTGGCGCTCGTGGCCGCGCCGTCCGCGCCTGCGGTGCTGGCGGCGATGCGCGCCCTGCCGGAGGGCGCGGGAACGGCCGTGATCGGCCGGGTGACCGACGGGCGCGCGGGCCGCGTGACCGCGCGGACCCTGGTCGGCTCGTCGCGGATCGTGGACGTTTTGGTCGGCGAGCAGCTGCCGAGGATCTGCTGACGGCCAGGGACCCATGGACCGGCAGGCGGGGACCTTCGCCACTCCCCCGGCCGACCGGTCCCGACGAGCATCGAAGTACCACTGAGGAGGACGAGATGACGGTTCGGGTGGGTATCAACGGGTTCGGGCGGATCGGGCGGGACGTCCTGCGGGCGGTGTTCGACCGGGGCGACACGGGCATCGAGATCGTCGCGGTGAACGACCTCACCACGCCGGAGGCGCTCGCGCACCTGCTGGCGTTCGACTCCACGTACGGGCCGTGGGCCCACGCGGTGAGCGCCGAGTCGGGCGGGTTGGTGGTCGACGGCCATCGGGTGCGCGTCACCTCGGAGGCCTCCCCGGCCGACCTCGACTGGAACGTCGACGTCGTGATCGAGGCGACCGGCCGGTTCCGGACCCGCGAGACGGCCGGGACGCACTTGGCGCACGCGCGGAAGGTCGTGATCACCGCGCCGGGCAAGGACGTGGACGCGACCATCGTGTTGGGCGTCAACGACGACTCCTACGACCCGGAGCGGCACCATGTGGTGTCCAACGCGTCGTGCACGACGAACTGCGTCGCGCCGATGGCGATGGTGCTGCACGAGGCGTTCGGCATCCGCGAAGGCCTGATGACGACGATCCACAGCTACACCAACGACCAGTCGCTGCTGGACGGTCCGCACAAGGACCTGCGCCGGGCGCGGTCGGCGGCGGTCAACGTGATCCCCACCTCCACCGGCGCGGCCAAGGCCGTCGGCCTGGTCATCCCCGAGTTGGCGGGCAGGCTCGACGGCCTCGCGGTGCGCGTGCCGGTGGAGGACGGGTCGCTGACCGACCTGACCGTCCTGCTGGAGAACCCGGCCACGGCGGACGAGGTCAACCGGGTGTTCGCCGAAGCCGCCGACGGCAGGCTCAAGGGCATCCTCCGCTACACCACCGCGCCGGTCGTGTCGCGCGACATCATCGGCGAGCAGGCGTCGTGCGTGTTCGACGCGGGCCTGACGAAGGCCACCGGCTCGATCGTGAAGGTGTTCGGCTGGTACGACAACGAGTGGGGCTACGCCAACCGCACCATCGACCTGGTCCGCCACATCGCCGGGACGCTGCCGTGAGTGCCCTTCTCGACCTGGCCGGTCTCGACGCGCTGATCGCGGAGTTGCGCTTCCAGGGTTACGCGGTCGTCGGACCGGTCCTGCGCGACGACGCGATCACGCTGGCCGAACTTGACGGCGTCGACGACCTGCCCGCCGGGTGGGGCGTGGAGACCGGGCCGGGCCACTACCGGGTCCGCAGGCGGGACGACGGCGCTGTGTTCGGGCACTCCGCCGGGCCGCAGTCGTGGAAGGCGTTCCTGCACCCGTCGCACCGGACGCTGCTGACCGTCGACGACGACGGCTTCCACGCCGTGCCGGACGCGCGGCCGCGGTACGCGTTCCTCGGCGTGCGCCCGTGCGACCTCGCCGCGATCGGCAAGCTGTGCCAGGTCCTCGGCGAACGGGCGCCGTTCGTGGTCGCCGCCCAGTGCACCGAGCCGGGCGAGGTGTGCTTCTGCGCGTCGATGGGCTGCGGCCCGGATGCCCGGGAAGGCTACGACATCGCGCTCACCGAGCGCATCGACCAGGGCGGGCACCGGTTCCTCGCCACCGCGGGCACGACGGCCGGGGCGTACGTGCTCGACTGGCTGCACACCGACAAGGCGAGCACGGCGGACGAAGAGTCGGCGCGGTCGGACGTGGAGGCGGCGCGCCTGCGCATGGGGCGCGCCATGCCCGGGCCGGACCTGCGCGACCTGCTGGCCGCCAACCGGGACTCCGCGCACTGGGAGCGGGTGGCCGAGCGGTGCCTGACGTGCGGGAACTGCACGATGGTCTGCCCGACGTGCTTCTGCGTCACGGTCGAGGACGTCACCGACCTCGCCGACGGCCACGCCGAGCGCCGGCAGCGCTGGGCCTCGTGCTTCGAGACCGACTTCTCCTACCTGCACGGCGGACCGGCGCGCGAGTCCGGCGCGGCCCGCTACCGGCAGTGGATGAGCCACAAGCTGAGCACGTGGTTCGACCAGTTCGGCACGTCCGGCTGCGTCGGCTGCGGCAGGTGCATCGCCTGGTGCCCTGCGGGCATCGACATCACCGAAGAGGTCGCGACGCTCGTGCGGGGTGCGCCGTGATCCCGCAGTTGGAGAGGTTGCCGTTGCTGGGCGCGCTCACGCCTACCCAGCGAGCGGTGCTCGCCGGCACCGGCAAGCTCGAGGAGTACCGGCCGGGCAGTCGGCTGTTCGAGGAGGGGCAGCCGGCGGACCGCGGCTGGATCGTGCTGTGCGGGTGCGTGATGGTGGACATCACGGCGCCCGGTCGGGGCACCGTGGCGGTCCAGGGCATCGGTCCCGGTGAACTGCTGGGCCTGTCCTGGTTCGTGCCGCCGTACCGGTGGCACTTCGGCGCGACCGTGGTCTCCCCGACCCGGGCGGTCGTGTTCGAGGCCGCACGGCTGCGCGCGCTGGCCGAGGAGGATCCCGCGCTGGGCTACCGGCTGTCGCTCGTGATCACCGAAGCCATGCTCAACCGGTTGCAGTCCACGCGGCTGCGGTTGCTCGACCTGTACCGGGACCCGCCGTGACGCCGCCGGCGGCCTGGCTGCCGACCCGGTACCTGGTGATCCGGCGGACCAGGGAGACGGCGGACTCGGCGACGGTGACGCTGCGCCCGGTGGACGAGCCGTTGCCCGCCTTCCGCCCCGGCCAGTTCGCGATGCTCTACGCGCGCGGTGTCGGCGAGGTGCCGATCTCGGTCAGCGGCATCGGCGAGTCCGGCGACCTGGTGCACACCATCCGCTCGGTCGGCGCGGTCAGCCGGGCGTTGCACGACTCGCCGCCGGGCGCGGTGCTCGGGGTGCGGGGTCCGTTCGGCACGGCGTGGCGGCTCGACGCCGCCGACGACCTGCTGATCGTCGCGGGAGGCATCGGCCTGGCGCCGTTGCGGCCCGCGGTGCGCCACGCACTGGCACACCGGCACCGCTACCGCCGGGTGGTGCTCATCGCGGGCGCGCGCACACCCAGCGACTTCCTCTACCCCGACGAGCTGCGCCGATGGGACGACGATTCCGGCCTGGAGGTCCTGCTGACCGTCGACCAGGCGCGGGACGGGTGGATCGGACGCGTCGGGTTCGTCACCGAGCCGCTCGCCGCCCTCCCGCTCGACCAGCACCGCACCGCGGCCCTGCTGTGCGGTCCCGAGCCGATGATGCGCGCCACCGCCCGCGCCCTGGTCTCGCGTGGCGTGCCCGGACACCGCGTCCAGGTGTCGTTGGAGCGCAACATGCAGTGCGGCACCGGCCGGTGCGGGCACTGCCAGCTGGGACCTCTGCTGCTGTGCCGCGACGGACCGGTCGTGGACTACCCCCTGGCCGCCGGGCTGCTGTCCGTGAAGGAGCTGTGATGGCCAAACCGACCCTCGCCGTCTGGAAGCTCACCTCCTGCGACGGCTGCCAGCTGACGCTGCTGGACTGCGAGGACGAGCTGCTCGTCCTGACCGACCGGATCGAGATCGCGCACTTCCTCGAAGTGACACCGGAAACCCGGCCCGGCCCCTACGACATCTCCATCGTGGAGGGATCGGTCACCACCCCCGAGGAGGAGCGGCGCATCAGGTGGATCCGCGAGCAGTCCCGGATGCTGGTCGTGGTCGGCGCCTGCGCCACCGGCGGCGGGATCCAGGCGCTGCGCAACTTCGGCGACGTGGCCGAGTTCCGGTCCGTCGTCTACGCCTCGCCCGAGCTGATCGACTCGCTGACGACCTCGACCCCGGTGTCCGCGCACGTCACCGTGGACTACGAGCTGCGGGGGTGCCCGATCGACCGGGGGCAGCTGCTGGAGGTGCTGTCGGCGTTCCTCGCGGGGCGCGAACCGGACCTGCCGGACACCAGCGTGTGCACCGAGTGCAAGCGCCGCGGGTTGACCTGCGTGATGGTGGCCGACGGCGTCCCGTGCCTCGGCCCGGTCACGCACGCGGGCTGCGGTGCGCTGTGCCCGGCCGTCGGCCGCGGCTGCTACGGCTGCTTCGGCCCCATGACAAGGCCGAACGTGCCGGCGCTCATCCCCCTGTTGCGCCGCGGCGGCATGACCGAGGACGAGGTGGGCCGGGTGTTCCGCACCTTCAACTCCGGGAGGGAGTGGGCATGACGCATCGCGCCAACCGCACGTTGCGGGTCGCGGGCCTGGCCAGGGTCGAGGGCGAGGGCGCGCTCCGCGTGCGCACGAAGGACGGCCGCGTCGAGGACGTGGCGTTGAACATCTACGAGCCGCCGCGGTTCTTCGAAGCGTTCCTGCGCGGCCGCGACTACCTCGAACCGCCGGACATCACCGCGCGGATCTGCGGCATCTGCCCGGTGGCCTACCAGCTCAGCGCGTGCCGGGCGATCGAGGACGCGTGCGGTGTCGAGGTCGGCGGACAGGTGCGCGCGTTGCGACGACTCCTGTACTGCGGCGAGTGGATCTCCAGCCACGCCCTGCACGTCTACCTGTTGCACGCGCCGGACTTCCTCGGGTTCCCCGACGGCATCGCGATGGCCGCCGAACACCGCTTGCTGGTGGAACGCGGCCTCGCGCTGAAACAAGCGGGCAACGCGATCATGGACCTGGTGGGTGGTCGGGCCATCCACCCGGTGAACGTCCGGGTCGGTGGCTTCTACCGCGCACCGACCGCCGCCGAGCTGCGCCCGCTGGCGGAGCGCCTGCGCCACGCGTTGGACGACGCCCTCGCGACGGTGGCGTGGGTGGCGGGCTTCGAGTTCCCCGACCTGGACGTGCCGCACGACCTCATGGCGCTGCGGGACGGCGAGGGCTACCCGATCGACCGCGGTGAGCCGCACGTCACCACCGGCGCGGCCTTCACCACCGCCGAGTTCCCCGACCACGTGGTGGAGCACCAGGTGCCGCACTCGACCGCGTTGCACGCCCGACTGGACGGCCGGATGTACCTCGTCGGCCCGCTGGCCCGGTACACGCTCAACTCCGACCGGCTGTCCCCGGTGGCGGCGCAGGCGGCCGCGGACGGTGGCCTGGGCGCCGAGTGCCGCAACCCGTTCCGCAGCGTCGTCGTGCGCGCGGTGGAAGTGGTCTACGCGGTCGAAGAGGCGTTGCGGATCATCGCGGAGTACGAACGGCCCGCGCCGTCGTCCCTGGAGGTGCGGGCGGCGATCGGTGTGGGGCACGGGATCACCGAGGCGCCGCGCGGGCTGCTGTACCACCGTTACGAACTCGGTCCCGGCGGGGTCGTCGTGACGGCGGACATCGTGCCGCCGACGTCGCAGAACCAGTCCGCGATCGAGGACGACGTGACTCGGCTGGTGGCCTCCTACCTCCACCTGGACGACCACTCGCTGGTGTCGTTGTGCGAGCGGGCGATCCGCAACTACGACCCGTGCATCTCGTGCTCGGCCCACTTCCTCGACTTCACCGTGGACCGGGGATGAGCGCCGTCGTCGTGGTCGGGGTGGGCAACGAGTTCCGCCGTGACGACGGGGTGGGTCCGGCCGTGGCGCGGGAGGTGAGCCGCCTCGGTGTGCCCGCGCAGATCACGGACGGCGACCCGGTGCGGCTGATGGAGGCGTGGGCGGGCGCCGACCTGGTCGTGGTGGTGGACGCGGTCCGGTGCGTGCCCTCACGGCCTGGTCGCGTGCACCGGATGTCCTTCGTGGGCCTCGGCGACCCCGCGACCAGCTCGCACGGTTTCGGCGTCCCCGAGGCGGTCGAGCTGGCCCAGGTGCTGGACCGGTTGCCGCGCCGGCTGGTCGTGTTCGCCGTGGAGGTCGCCGAGGTCGGCTTCGGGCCGGGCTTGAGCGCACCGGTCGCCGCGGCCGTCCCGGCCTTGGTGCGCGACGTGGTGCGCGAAGTGGAGCCGGACGCCCCGGCCCGGTGAGGACCTTCGACGGCGTCGGACGCACCGCGGTGCGGGCAGGCTGGAGGCAAGGAACGACGAGGAGGAGATGAGTCATGACGACCATCGCCCGCTCGGAGGTGACGACCCGCGCCGGCACCGGTGCGATCGCGCTGGCGGTCCTGCGGATCACGATGGGGTTCGTGTTCCTGTGGGCGTTCTTCGACGAGTTCTTCGGCTTGGGCTACGCCACCGAGCCGGCCGGCGCGTGGCTCTACGGCGGGTCGCCCACCAAGGGCTTCCTCAGCGGGGTCGCCGTCGGGCCGTTCGAGTCCACCTTCCACGCCTGGGCCGGTGCCCGGTGGGCCGACTGGCTGTTCATGCTCGGCCTGCTCGCCATCGGCACCGTGGTCACGGCAGGCATCGGCCTGCGCCTGGCCGCGATCGCCGGGACCCTGATGATGCTGCTCATGTGGGCCGCCGAATGGCCGCTCGCGCAGCTCACCTCGGCCGGCGCACCGAGCATGTCCACCAACCCGATCATCGACCACCACATCGTCTACGCCGTCGCCCTCGTCACCGTCGCTCTCACCCACGCGGGCGACACCTGGGGCCTCGGCCGCCGATGGGCTCACCTGCCCCAGGTACGCGACAACGCCTGGCTGCGGTGACGCCCCCTCGGAGCAGGCGGGCCACCCCTCGGTCCGCCTGCTCCGAGGCAGAGTCATGACCGCCCTTGCGAATCTCGGCGGGTGTGCGCGGTGCGGCACGCCCAGGAGCGCGGCGCACGGGTGACCGCGATGTCGGTGTGCCGGGTGCACTCGCTGTCGGCGGGCGCTCCCCGCCCCGCGCCGCGGCACCGAACGGGTTCCGCGGCCTGCATGAGCGCGTGGTGCGCGAAGTGGTCGCCGAGGTCGGGGCGTGGAAGGAAACGGTGACGACGGCGCGGACCGTGTCGGCCTGTCGCGGGCTGCGCCAGAGTTCGGTGACCTGGTCGCGGTCGACGGCCTGGGCTTCGAACCGGCGATCGGCTACGCGGTCGTGCTGTTCGCCCTGGGCTCGCTGCGGCTGCACCGCGCCGTGTCCTGGTGCGATCGTGGCGAGTGCGATCGTGGCGATGAGCCCTTGCGACCCCAGTGGAAGTAGGCCAGTGGTCCGACGAAGTTCACCGCGATCGCCACGGCCCACCAGCGCTTGCGGCCGTTGACGGCCTCAGCGGGCCGGTGGGCGAGGTCCGCCCACGCCGCCGCGGCGAGCACGGCCTCCACCACGCTCGACGCCAGGATCGCCCGCCGCTGCCCGGGCGTCATCTCCAGCCAGGTCTTGTGCCTCTTCATACGGCCAGCCTCCATCGGCGTCGCAGGCGGCCACAGGGTCCTTGTGTCCCGTTCGGCGGACCTAGTGCCCGGTGCGTCGAGGGCCTTGGACCGCATCCGCCGACGGGTGCCGGATGAGCTACTGGTGTCGAGGAGAGGAGTGGCCATGCACTGGTACTACGGCTACGGCGCCGCCTACGGCGGCATGGCGTTGATGTTCCTGATCGGGCTGATCGTGCTCGGTGGTGTGGTGGCGCTCGTCGCAGTGGCGATGCGCAGGCCGACCGATGACCCGAGTTCCGCGCAGCGCATCCTGGAGAGCCGCCTGGCCCGGGGTGAGATCGACGCGGACGAGTTCCAGCGGGTGCGCAACCTGCTGCGGACTCCCTGAGCGACACGCCGCGGTGATCCGCCGTGACGTCCACCGTCCCGCGGCCGCTGCTGGTCGACCAGCTCGCGCCGCGACCTGATTTCACCCGTGCCTCGCACGTCGTGGTCGAGGCCGACCCCGCCACGACCTACCGGGTTCTGCGCCAGCTCGACTTCGGTGATCTGCGAGGTCCGGCGCCGGGCGTGGTCGCGTGGGCGCACCGAGTCCGGGCACGGCTCGAAGGCCGCCCGTCCTGGCACACCCGGATGCCCCTGGACGACCTCCCGCCCGGCTCCGGCTGGGTCACGCTCGGCGAACGGCCGGGAGCGGAGGTCGTCGTCGGGACGATCGGCACGTCCCGGAGGCCGTTCGCACCCGTGCGCGACCTCGAGGCCCGCGCGTTCGCCGACTTCGCCGTGCCGGGCTACGGCAAGGTCGCCTGCTCGCTGTCCGTCCTGCCCTACGGGCAGCGTCGGAGCCTGTTGACCTGCGAGACGAGGGCCACCGCGACCGACCCGCGCTCGTGGTCGCGCCTGCGGCGCTACTGGTGGCTGGCCGGGCCGTGGACGGCTCTGCTGGAACGCGCGGCGCTGCGGTCGATCAAGGACCGCGCCGAACGGGGTGACCACCGGTGACGGTCGTCGTGCACACCAGGCAGTTGGGCAAGGACTACGGCCGCCGGCGCGCGTTGCACCAGCTCGACCTGGACCTGCACGCCGGCGAGGTCTACGGGCTGCTCGGCCCGAACGGCGCGGGCAAGACGACCACCATCCGCCTGCTGATGGACCTGATCCGTCCCACCAGGGGCCGGATCGTGCTCTTCGGCGAGGACCTCGCCACCGGTTCGGCCCAGGCGCGACGGCGCATCGGCTACGTGCCGGGCGACCTGGTGCTCTACGACCGCCTCACCGGCGAGGAGCACCTCCGGCTGTTCGCGCGCCTGCGCCGGCACCCGGACCTGACCGATGCGCACGTGCTGGCCAAGCGGCTCGACCTGGACCTGGGTCGCCGCGCCCGTGAGCTGTCCAAGGGCAACCGGCAGAAGCTGGGCGTCGTGCAGGCATTCCTGCACCGCCCGGACCTGGTGGTGCTGGACGAGCCCGCGAGCGGCCTCGACCCGGTGGCGCAGCGCGAGTTCCACGCGCACCTGCGCGAGTTCGCCGCCGATGGCGGGACCGCGTTGTTCTCCTCGCACGTGCTGTCCGAGGTCGAGCAGGTGGCCGGCCGGGTCGGCATCCTGCTGACGGGCAGGCTGGTGGTGGACGCGCGGGTCGCCGCGTTGAAGGCCAAGGCGCTGCGGGCGTTGACCTTCGACTTCGCCGAGCCGGTACCCGCCGATGCCTTCGAGGGCGTCACCGGCGTGCGCGACGTGCGGGCCGGGGGCACCACGGTGCACTGCCGGGTCGTCGGGCCGGTCGGCGAGCTGGTGCGAACCGCCACGCGCTTCCCGCTGGTCAACGTGACCAGTCAGGAACCCGACCTGCAGGAGATCTTCCTCGACTACGTGGAGGGCGAGGACCGTGACCGCTGAGCTGATCGGCAAGTCGCTGCGGGACAACCGCGGCAGCGCCGTGGGGTGGGGGGCGGTGCTCGTGGCGAGCGCCGGCCTCCAACTCGCCGTGTACCCCGCGGTCCGGGACGCGAGCCACGACCTCGACCGGCTGCTCGACGCCTACCCGGAGGCGTTCAAGGCGCTGTTCGGCGTTCAAGGTTCGTTCACCAGCGGCATCGGGTACGTGCAGGCCGAGGTGTTCGGATTCCTCGCGCCGCTGGTGCTGCTCGGTGTGGTGATCGGACAGGCCGCCCGCGCCACCGCGGCCGAGGAACGGGCCGGAACGCTGGACCTGCTGCTGACCAACCCGATCTCCCGCACTAGGGTGCTGGCGGACAAGGCGCTCGCCGTCGGGGTGAACCTGCTGGCCGTCACGGCGGCGCTGGTGGCGGTGCTCGTCGTGGGCGGCCATTTGGCCGGCCTGGACGTGCCGGCCTCCGGTCTGGTGGCCGCGTGCGCCGCCGCGGCGGTGGTCGCACTGCCGTTCGGGGCGCTCGCGTTGCTGGTCGGCGCGGCGACCGGTCGTCCGGGGTGGGCCGCGGCGGTGCCGGTGGGTGTCGCGGTGCCCGCGTTCCTGCTGGACGCCCTGTCCGCGCTGAGCGATGACGTGCGGCCGTGGCGCGTGCTCTCGCCCTTCCACCACGCGGCGATCGACGACGCCTTGGCGGGTCACCCCGACTGGGGCGGGCTCGCGGTGCTGCTGCTGGTCACCGCTGCCCTGCTCGGTGCGGCCGTCGTCACGTTCCAGCGCCACGACGTCAAGCGGTGAGCGGTGAAGCAGCGACGAGGAGATGACATGTCCACTGGACAGCAGGAACGGATCTACACCGCGCAGGTCGTAGGTCGGGCGGCTGTGGACAAGGCGGCGGAAGTGGTGCACGACGGCGGTGCGCGGTACATCGTCGTGCGCAAGACCGACGGCCGCCCGGCGGTGGAGGTACCGGTCATCGCCGGTGTGGTCATGGTCGTCGCGGCGCCCCTGGTGAGCACGGCCGCCGCCGTGGCCGCGCTCTCGTGCGGCTGGACCATTCGCGTCGAGCGGCGCCCTGACGAGAGAGCGACACCGTCTTGAGACTTGGGCGGATCTCATCGGCTCGGTCCTCGTCACGCTCTGGTCCTCGGCGTCCTCGCTAAAGATCGGGTGGGGTGCCGTGGACGCGCAAGACGACGACCGCGAGCACCGCCATCCACAGCAGGTAACCACCGATGTCGATGCGCTCGTACACCCCGAGCCACGGCGTCGGCTCGCCCGCGGCGATCTCGTCGCCCCGCGTTCCGGCCATCGCGCCGAACACGAGGAGTGACAGCACCGTCGCGGCGGAGTAGCAGCGGAACAGCTTGCCGAACGCAGCAGCCCCGAACCCCACGGCCGACACTATGAGGAGCACGGTGGCACCGGTGACGACGACGTGCATCGCGTCGGTCAGCGTTTCCCCCGCTTCACGTCGGTGCATCGGGAACAACAGCGCCACCACGTCGACGACACCGATCCCGACCAGCAACCAGCCCGCTACGCGCAGGGCGCGACTCCGGCCGGCCGACTCCACCACTCCCGCTCCGAAGGCGAGCGCCAGCACGCTGTGCGCGGTCAGGAGCGCCACCACGAGAGGCCTCGACGGAGCGCCGATCGCGGACAGCTCGCTGACGGCTTGAGAGGCGGAGCTGTAGCCTTCCCACTGCGCGGCTCCGAGCACGTCGGCGGCGACGTAGACCGACGAGGCGGCGATCCCGCAGGCGAGCAGGGCTGTTCTCACCGCTCTGCGAGTGCCGCCGTTCCGGCGTGTCGGTTGCAGAGCCCGATCCGTGGTGGCTGACATCCCGGCCTCCTCGGGTGCGCGGATGAACGACGGCGCGCCGGTTGTCGAGCGGACACCGCCTAGGCGGTGCGCTGCGCGGAGCGTGCGATGGCACGCACGGTCGCCCGCATGATGTGGCCGACGAACGGCCGGATCAGCCACCAGTACCGGGCGAAGCGCCGACGCGAGGCGTCGTCGGTGGTCGCGACGCGGCAGACATAGATCAACAGCGTGCGGTCGGCCCCGTACGGGATCGTCGTGACGGCGACAGCGATCTTGCCCCAACCGGGTTCGGAGAACGCGGCGAACTCCTCGGCCGGCACGTCCCGCCACTCGATGTCGGGCTGCCAGTACTTGCCCACCGCGCCCACCGCGAGCTCACGGCCCATCCGCTCGCCGAGGCCGACCCAGCCGGCCATGCCGCTGGTGTCGCCGAAGGACAGCGAGGTGAGTTCGACGGCCGGCTCGCGGCTGAGCCTGGTCGGCAGTCCGCGAACCCACATGGCCGCGTCCAGCAGCGGGGTGTGCACGCCCAGCAGGTCGAGATCACGCGCGACTCGCCAAGTGACCTCCGGTGGCGCCGCGACCACATCGTGCGCGGCGATCTCCACGTCCCAGGTCGTCAGGCAGTCGTCGAGGACCAGTTTCTCTGCGGTCACGGGGTCACCGTCCGATGTGCGTTGCCGGCGGTCGGGGCGGATGAGTCAGGCGGGCCGCAGGTGACCACCGCACGGGCGTGCCGGCGAACGAAGTGCTCCGAGCGTGTCCGGTGCCGGTGGTTCCCGGTGGCCCTTCCTTCTCCTCCGCTCACGACACTTCCGCATGCGAGGCCGCGAGGGCAGGGCACGACGTCGTTCTCGCGGCGGGGAAGTGCCCGTCGGTTCCGGGCCGTTCGGCACTGGGAGCGACGGGGGTGCGGTAGTCGCCACCCGGTCCTGCGGTCCACTCGTCCAGCGGCCGGCAGAGGTCGTTCAGCGGTCGTGACGACACCTCGGAAGCCCATCGTCGCCTGACGGTGCGAGGCCGCCCCGGTCAACTGGCGCGCGGCCGGTCACAGGCTGGTGGGGCGGCCGGCCGGCAGCCGTCTGCCCCTCCGCTGAGGCGAGGGTGAAGTAGGCTTCTTCTTCCTGGGCGAAGTGCAGCGTCAGCACGGCGTCCAGGCCGTAGAGGGTGGCGCGGACGTCGTCGACCTGGTCGGGTCGGAGGCCGTCGGGCGATGCGCGCAGGTGCCGGTCCAGTCTGCGGCTCAGGCGCTCGATCTCGGTGTGGCCGCGGCTCATCGCGACCGTGCTCTCGGGACCGCCCAGGATCCCGGCCAGCGCGGGGTAGAGCTCGGTCTCCTCCGCTCGTTCGTGGGGCAGGAGCCGCTCGGTGAGCAGGTGGTGCGCACGGCGGATCGCGGCGTCGGCGTCCGGGCAGGCTCCGGCGGAAAGCGTGTCGGCGGCCTGCCGGACGGCGTTGCGCGCGGTGAGCAGTTCGCCGTGCTCGTGCGCGAACCGGTGCAGCAACCGGTCGGTCTCGGCGGGGAGGTGACGCCGGGCCGGGCCGCGGAGGGCGCGCAACGCGTTGAGGATCACCGCCACGTCGATGCCTTCCTGCACCAGCGCGCCGGCGATCGGGACCAGCAGGCCGAACGCGGCGGCGACCATGGCCAGCAGGGACAGGGCGGTACCGAGGCCTGCGCTCTGAAGCGCCAGCCGGCGTGACCGGCGGGCGATCTCGACGGCGTCGGCCAACCGGTCGATCCGGTCGTCCAGGATGACCGCGTCCGCCGCCTGCGCCGCCGCTGTGGAACCGCGCGACCCCAATGCGACGCCGACGTCCGCGGCGGCCAGGGCAGGCGCGTCGTTGACCCCGTCACCCACCATGACCGTGACCCCGAGAGCTCGCGACGCACCCACCCGGGCGATCTTGTCCGCCGGACTCGCCTCGGCCTGGATCTCTCCCACGCCGAGCATCGCGGCGACCTCGGTGGCGTTGTCGACCCGGTCACCGGTGAGCAGCACGACGTGGCGCAGCCCGATGGCGCGCAGTCGACGCATCGTGCGGGCGGCATCCGGCCGGATCCGGTCGCGCACCAGCAGCACCGCGACCGGTTCGCCGTCGCGCTCGACCCACACGGTGCCGGCGAGGTCGAGCCGTCCCCGGCGTACCGCGCCGCGCGCCCACTCCGGGAGCGTCGCGCCCGCGGACAGACGCCCGACCAGCACTTGTCGCCCCTCGACCAGCCCTGAAGCACCGCGTCCGGGTTCCTCGACCACCGATGTGGCGTGTGCCGGGACGACTCCGGCCCGCTCGGCCGCCCGTACGACAGCGCTCGCGAGCACGTGCGGCGAGTACTGCTCGACCCCTGCGGCCAGCGCCATGGCGTCCTCGGCGGCCATCCCGGGAGCGCAGACCACGTCGATCACTTCCGGTCTGCCCTCGGTCACCGTGCCGGTCTTGTCCATGGTGAGCACGCTCGCCCTGCCCAGCAGTTCGAGCGCCGCGCCGTCCTTGACCACCACACCCGCGCGCGACGCCCGCGACATGCCGCCCGTGACCGCGATCGGCACCGCCAGCAACAGCGGGCACGGGGTGGCCGTGACCAGCACGGCGACCGCGCGTTCCGGGTCTCCGGTCACGGCCCAGGCGACTGCGGCGAGCAGCAGCGCCGTCGGGAGGAACCACACCGCGATCCGGTCCGCCAGCCGCGCCACCGGCGCACTGCCCGCCGCCGCCTGACGAGCCAACCGCACCACGCCGGCATATGTGCTGGCCTCGGCCGTGGCCGAGGCGGTCAAGTCCACGGCGGCACCGGCGTTGACCACGCCACTGCGCACCCGATCGGCCGTCGCACGCGTCACGGGCGCGGCCTCTCCGGTCAGCGCCGACTCGTCGAACACTCCGCGGTCGAGCAGCACGCCGTCGACCGGCACCACCTCGCCGGGCAGCACGACGAGCCGGTCGCCCGATCGGACGTCGCCGATCGCGACCGTGTCGACCCGGCCGCCACCCAGCCGCACGTGCGCTCGGCTCGGCGCCCGCTCCAACAGGGCCGAGAGGTCGCGTCCGGCCCGACGCCGCGCCGAGGTCTCCAGCAGCCGTCCGGTGGCCACCATCACGGCGATGATCGCACCGGCGAGGAACTCGCCCACCGCCACCGTGCCGCCCAGGGCGAGCACGGCGAGCAGGTCGGCTCCCCACCGACCGGCACGCAGGTCCGCCACCACCCAGACGACCGCCGGAACCAGGGCCGCACCGTCCGCGACCGCCCACAGCACGTTCGCCGTCGCCGGGAGGCCGGACGACCAGGCCACCCCGCCTCCGGCGAGCAGCGCGGTCACCACGATCAGCAGTAGCAGCTCGCGCGAAGGTCGAGCTCGATCGGGTGACATCGGCTCACGCGCTCCACCGTCGGCGGGCGCTACCCGCGACACCGCACAACAGCGCGGTGATCATGATGCCGATCACCGCGTTGAGCACGGCGGTGAACACGCGGCTCTCGGCGCCGACGTCGAGGCTCAGGGGCAGGACCACGGCTATGGCGGTCAACAGCAGCATGATCCACCTGAAGAACCGGGCGGCCCGCGGGGTGGTGGACAACAGCAAGTGCATCATCCCGGTGGCCGCGAACGCGCACAGCGCCGCCGTCAGGGCGTAAGTCAGGGTGTTGGCGTTGCCCCAGGTGCCCTCACCCTTCGGCGCGAGCACCGCGACGTCGAACAGCCCGCGCGCGGCCAGGATGCCGACGATCGCGAGCAGCCCGGCGACGAGCGCGGTCGCCGCTCCACCGGCCCACAACCGTCCCGCGTGGAACCCCTCTCCCGACGCGGACTGCCCGCCCGAGAAGACAGCGGTCGCCGAGCGGTCGTCCTCGGGAGGCCACGTGACGAGGAAGTCCTTGCCCTGGCCGGGGTGGCGTGTGCGGTAGTCGTCCATGCGGTCGGTCATGACACCCTCCTCAGAGCAGACGTGGCACCCGTGACACGGGCATGTCCTCGAACCGTCGTCCCGCCGGCACACGGCCGAGGACTTCCTCACGAGCACCTTCGAGCTTCGGCCACACCCCCGGCTGTCCCCCAGGGTCCGTGGCCCCGATCGACCGCGATCGAATCCCGACCGGAGTGAGCCGAAGGTCCCTGTGCCGCCGCACCTCCCGCGGGAACGCTGGGAGGCACAGAGGAGAGAGGGCCGCCATGACCACCGCGCTCGACACGATCACCACCGGTTTGAACCCTGTCGAAGACCCGTGTGACCGGTGCGGTGCGCGTGCCCGGGTGCGCGTCGTGCTCCAGGACGGGCAGTTGACGCTCTGCGACCACCACGAACGCCGTCACCGAGCCGCGCTGGAGCGCGTCGCCGTGCGGATCGAGCACCACGTCGGCACCCGCGACGGCTGACCACCCGAACCAGTGGAGGAGAACCCGATGCGAGAGACCAAGGAGTGGCGCGTCGACGTCACCATCGACGAGCACGACGAGAAGACCAGGGCGAAGGCGCGCCTGCGCACGCGGGACGACACGCACCTGGTCGGTGTGGGCACGGCGAGGCTGAACCCCGCCGACAGCAACATCCCCGAGATCGGTGACGAACTCGCCACCGCGAGGGCGCTTTCCGACCTCGCGCACCGGCTCCTCGACGCGGCGACCGCCGACATCGAGGACGTCACCAACCAGCCGGCGCACCTGCCCAGGTGACCGGGAACGGAGGTTCGACATGACCGAGCAGCTGGAAGCCCCGAAGACCGCGCGCCTGCGCGGGCAAGCGCTCGTCGAGAAGGTCAGGGAACTGCTCCACGAGGGCAACGTCCGGCGTCTGGTCATCAAGGACGACAAGGGACACGCCGTGATGGAGATCCCCGTCACGGCAGGCGTCGTCGCGGCCGTCGCCGCGCCCGTCGTGACCGCCGTCGCGGCGATCGCGGCCCTGGCGAGCGACTGGTCGATCGACGTCGAGCGCCACCAGCCACCGCAGACCTGATCGACCTATCGGGGCGCGGCGGTGACGAGCACACCCGATCGAGTGGAGGAGACGATGACGAGCACATCGATCCAACCGTCCGTCACGACGGGACCACGTGTCGGCTACCTGGTCGGTGCGGTGGTCGACGTGGTCCTGCTGGTCCTGGTGATCGTGTCCCCGGGATGGCGTGCCGTTCCGTTCCTCACCGATGACGCGGTCGACGTGGTGGTGTGGGTCAACGTAGGGCTGGCTCTCGGCGTCGGCGTCAACGCGCTCTGCGCGTTGTTCCCCCGACGCCGGTTGGTCCTGCTCGGCGACGTGCTGACGACGACGGCGGCGCTGGCCGCGCTCACGTCGCTGTCGGAGGTGTGGCCCTTCCGGTTCGAGGACGCGGAAATCCCGTGGACGACGATCACCCGCACGGCCCTGACCATCGTGCTCGTCGCCGTGTCGATCGCCCTCCTGGTCCAGCTCGTCAAGCTCCTGCACGCCCTGGTCGCGCCGGACGTCGACCCGTGACGACCGCCCACGCGCGTGGTGCCGGAGGTCCCGGTCGGTCAGGGACCTCCGCCCGCGTCGCACAGCGTCCGTCGGCGGGAAGCTCATCTCGAAACGACAGCGACAAGGGAGAAGCAGCCATGACAGCGTTCAGCCACTCCGGCGCCACGACAGCGGCCACGACCCGTGCGACCACCGCGGCGGCGGCACGGGCCGAGGCCGGTGCCACCGCGCTCGCGGTCCTGCGGATCACGACCGGGTTCGTGTTCCTCTGGGCGTTCCTCGACAAGACCTTCGGGCTCGGCTACGCCACCAAGGACGCGGGCGCGTGGATCAACGGCGGGTCGCCCACCAAGGGCTTCCTCGGCCACGTCGCGGTCGGCCCGTTCGAATCGACCTTCCACGCCATGGCCGGCGCCTGGTGGGCCGACTGGTTGTTCATGCTCGGCCTGGCCGGCATCGGTCTCGCCGTCGTCGCCGGCGTCGGCCTGCGCCTGGCCGCCGCCGCCGGAACCCTCATGATGCTGCTCATGTGGGCCGCCGAGTGGCCACTCGCCCAGTTCACCTCGACCGGCGAGCCCAGCACGTCGACCAACCCGATCATCGACTACCACATCGTCTACGCCATCGCGCTGATCGTCGTCGCCGTCGCCGGTGCGGGCGCCACCTGGGGCCTCGGCCGCTGGTGGGCCACCCTGCCGATCGTCCGCGACCACGCCTGGCTGCGATGACGTCCCCCGAGCGGGCGGCCCCCAAGTGGGTCCGCCCGCTCCGACATGTCCGGGTGGCGCGATGCCCGGGCCCGTGACGAGACGACGTGGCCTGTCGTGCGTGACCACACCGCCGGGACCACCGGCGTCCTGGCCGTCGATCTTCGCCGCTACCTCGAACCGCTCGACCTGTTCAACCAGGCAACCAGGCAACCAGGCCAGTGGGCAGCAGCGCGTCGCGCCGGCTTGCCCCGTCGTGGCCTTCGCCGAGCCGTACCCGACCGTCAGTCGCCACCTCATGGCCGCTGCCGGCGGCGTTCGCGGTGACGCGTCATCGCGACGCCATTCCGCTCAGGCGTGGAGGGTGCCACCCATGACGAGCACGACGCACGCCGGTCCCATCACGGTCGACGACATCACCCACCTGCCCGAGCCCGCGCAGCGCTATCCCAGGCTTACCCGCGTGCTGGGACGCCCGGTCGACGTGTCGTTCCACGCCACCGCGCACGGCTTCTTCCGCACGCGCCCGGACAGCTCCGGGCGCGGTGCGTGCCTCACGCGGTGCCGTCGTGCTCGGCCATCTCCACACCGACCACTCCCGGCACCGCGCCGGCCACCACGGTCGCGATGTGTCGTTCCACGTCATCCGCACCTTCACCCGCCAGCGTGACCATCCCATGGGTGACGGACACGCGCCACGGGACGCGCCTCGTGGCGACGGACAGCCGGCGACGCACATCGGTCGCGATGACGTCGTCGTCCCGGGCGATCATGCTCAGGAGATCACGCCTGCTGACCACGCCGACGAGGACGCCGTCCCGCACCACAGGGAGGGTGCGCAGGTGCTTGTCCAGCATGAGCTTGGTCAACTTCGCCACGTGCATGCGCGGGTCGACCGCGACCACGTCGGTCACCATGACCTCCGCGACGGTCGTCGACGCCGGCGCGAGCGGCTCGGGCGGCTGTCCGTGCACGAAGGTCCGCGGGTCGGGGAGGACGCGGTTGCGCAGGAGGTCCGCCTCGGCGACCACGCCGACCAGGCGGTCTGCGCCCTCGACCACCGGCAGCGTGGTGAAACCGTGCTCCACGAGCAGTCGTGCGGCGTCCTTCGCGGCCGTTCCGGGCCGTGCGGTCACCACGTCGCGAGTCATCAGGTCCTCGGCTCTCATCACGATCCCCTGATCCGGTGATTTCTGTCGGTGTTCGTGCCGTCCGGCTCGCGGTGAGCGGCCGTTCCTCGCCGGCGACGTCCTCAGGAGGCCGTACCCGGCAGACCGGGGCGGAAACCACGCGGCAGGCCATCGACCGCGCTTCCTCCGCAGCGGTGCTGCTAGGGGTCTGCCGCGGTGCTGGTCGTGGAGACCGACGTGGCCCGCGCGGCCAGACGGGCCACGTCCGGCTGGTGGCTCGGATGGTCCGGGCCCAGGCCGTCGCACGGTCGATCTCGCCGTCCAGCAGGGGACCGGGGGGTGCCTCCGACGTAGCACGACACCGGCGCACCCGAGACGGTGAAGCGCAGGCGGCGCAGGCGCTTGGTGATCGCCTTGGCCGCCGAGCCCGGCAACCACCCCACCTTGACCTTGGTGTCGAACGCGATGGCGCTCACCGCGCGGTCGAGGGGGTACCAGCGCTGGTACCGCCCTTCATCGTCACCTCACCACCGCTGTCCCCGCCCCACGCCTGTCGACAGCGGCCGACAGCCCCGCCCATCCGAGATCTCGGGCACTGCCCCGCGGACCGGTCCGGGTGGACGCTCGAAGTGGACAGGCTTCGAAAAGGAGACGACCGCGGTCACGGGTCAGGCCGGGCGTCAGCGAGTTCCGACCCCGCCAGCGGCACGAGCATCACGGGTACCTCGGCGTCACGGACCGTGCCGCGAACGGTCCGCGCGCGGCCGGCGTCGAGCCGCTGCGACCAGCCCAAGGCGATCAGCTGGACGTCCGCGTCCGCGGCAACGCGGTTGACGTGGTCCTCCGGCGTGCCGCTGCGCACCACGACGCGTGCGTCCGCCGGCGGGCAGAACCGGGCGCGGAACTCCCGCTCCCAACTGCGACGCGCGTGGGCGGCCTGATCCCAGAACGGTGGAACGGTCACCCGGTCGAACACGTGCAGGACCACGAGCTCCAGGCCCGCACCAGCGAACAGCTCCATCGCGCCGGTCACCGCCGAGGCGGATTCCGGCGTCCCGTCCAACGGCACCAACACCCTGGAGATCATCGGCGCGAGCAGTCTGTCCCGGGGCACGAGGACGACCGGTTTGCCGGCCTCGGTCGCGACCCGCCACGTCCCGCTCCGGGGTGACGGCTCGCGGTCCAGCACGCCAAGGACCACTTCGGGGCGTCGCAACGCGCTGAGCACGCACGCGGGCTCCACCGCCGAGACCTCGGCGCGCAGGATGCCGGCCATGGCGCCCGCGACCGTGAGCGCGGAGGAGCCGGGTCGGGTGACCACCAGTATCTCGGGCATCGCGGGCGTCCCTTCACCGGTCCAACTGGGAGGACCCGGTCACCACCACGGCGGCCTGCCCCCACGCGGCGACCCGCAACGGCGCGTCGACCTTCACCCGAACGTGGCATGACGTGAAGTCGAGCGCGATCCGTCGCCCGAGGCAGTGGAAACGGATCCCGACGCCGCGCCACGCACGCGGTAGCACCGGATCGACGTGCAGGACGCCGTCGGCCACCCGCACACCGGCGAAGCCGAACAGCAGCGCCTGCCACGCGCCTCCCATCGCGGCGAGGTGCAGCCCGTCCGCCGTGGTGCCAGTGAGGTCGTCCAGGTCGAGCCGCAGTGCGATCCGCAGCATTGCCAGTGCCTCCTCCGCACGTCCGGCCCGCGCGAGCAGCGCCGCCGAGATCGCCGGGGACAGAGACGACCCGTGTGCCGTGCGAGGGCCGTAGAAGTCGAGGTTCGGTCCGAGCGAACCGGGTACGACCTCTGTGGGCAGCAGGTGGTGCAGCATGAGCACGTCCGGTTGCTTGATGATCTGCGTGGCGCTCACCCGCTCTGGCCCCAGGAGCACGTCCGCGGCCACCGGTGGCCGCGCGACGTCCGTGACGAGGAGCGGTTCGAGGGTGAAGTAGCCGGCGAACTGCTCGTACACGCCGGTGTCAGCGTCGTAACCGTCGACGAGGGCGCTTGCGAGGCGGACCCACCCGCGGGCTCGTTCCCGCATCGCCGGGGGCAGCAGACGAGCCGCCGTTCGGAGGTTCCACCGCGCCATCCCGTTGGTGAAGGCGTTGTCCGACACGGCCTCGTGGTACTCGTCGGGACCGATCACGCCGTCGATGTGGGCGTGACCGCCGGAGTCGAGTCGGACGCGTGACGCCCAGTACTCGGCCGTGTCGAGCAGCAGGCGGCGTGCTCGGCCCGCCAGACGGCGACCGCTCCACTGTGCGCACCGCCACGCAGCCCACGCCACATCGGCGGTGATGTGCTCTTCCGACCGGCCGGTGGCGATCGGGACCTCCCGGCCACCGATGTGCCCCGTCACGGGCGTCACGTCGGCGCCGTCCGACGCCGACTCCCAGGGGAAGCGCGCGCCGCTCCTGCCTGCGGCGCGCGCTGCTGCGCGCGCGGCCGGCAACCTGTTCCAGCGGTAGTCGACCATCGCCGCCGCCGAGCCGGGGTCCATGGTCATCACGGCGGGGAGCACGAACACGTCGGCGTCCCAGAACACGTGGCCGGAATAGCCACTCCCGGACACCCCGCGCGCACCGACCGCCGCTTCGCCGTGCCCACCGGTGTTCCCCCAGAGCTGGAACAAGGCGAACCTCAGGGCCAACTCCGCTTCCGGGTCGTCGGGCAGCTCCACGTCGACCGCGTTCCAGCGGTCGGCCCACGCCTGGCGGTGCTCGGCCAGGAGTCGGTCGAAGCCGAGCAGCTCCGCTGCGGCGAGTTCCTCGGCCAGGTCATCCGGTTCGGGTGCCCCGCGGGCGCAGGCGGCGTACACCGCCAGCCGCTCGACAGTGCACCGATCGCCGTCGAGCCGTTGCTGCTGCCGGGCGACCGCGGTGATGCCTGCGCCGCGGGACACCTGTGCCCAGCGAACGTCGTCCCTGACGCCGGTGGCCATCCGTTCACCCGGCGGCGGGCGCAGTGCCCGACCTGCCCGGAGCCGGTCGGCGCCGCCCGCGGCCCGCAGTGCGACGACGCCCGGCCGGACGATGGAAGCGAACCTCAGCGTCCTCAGGGGACTCTCCGCACCGATCTCCTCGCGAAGCAGGGTGCCGGTGCTCAGATCGAGCAGGTGCCGATCCTGGCCCGGTGCCGGATCGATGTCCAGGACTGTCCAGAGAGGGCCGCACAGCAGGTGCTCGTCGTGGCCTCGTCCGGCGTAGACGCCCGTGGCCAGCACTGCGGGCACCGAGTCCGGCCGCGGCTCCTCTACGGCGCCACGCGTCGCGATCCCGCCGGCACCGAGGGTGAAGAGAGCCTCTGCGACGCGGTGGCGCAGGGGGTCCGCGCTGGTCTCCCCGACCGTCCACCGCGGGTCGTCGTCGATCCTCGGCACGTCTCCGCGCGCACACCGCTCCGTCCGCCGTCTCCCGGCACGGCATCGGGGAATGCGAGCGGCGACGCCCCGTGGCGTCACAGCGTCACCGTCCATCACGGTTCCTGAGATCGCAGTTGTCCGGGGTCGTTGTCCCACCCCGGATGTCCGGGACGACGGCGTGGCCGATCGCGGTCCTGCCGTTGGTGCGGCTTCGACGGAACGCGCGAGACCGACCTGCCACGACAGCAGCGGTTCGCGTGACGATCGGGCCGATGGCGCAGGCCCGGCGTCGATGTCGGCAAGCCTCACCGCTCCGTCGCCGTCCGCCGCACGACGACGAGAGGGCGCGCGGCGGGTCGGGGCCGGACTGGTGGAGCCGACCAGCACCCCGACGAGCCCGCTGCGCCCGTGACCACTCACAACGAGCAGCTGAAGGTCGCCGCCCAGCAGGACCCGTGTCGGACGCCTCGAACCACCTCACGTCCGACGGTAACCTCGGGGTACTCCTCCTGCCACCTGGCGAGCCGCTCCGCCGGCACCCTGCGCTCCTCCACTCGGACCGCTCACCGGTTCGCAACCAGTCGTCACGAGCCGTCGGACGCGAAGTCGTCGCAGGCGATCCCGGTGACCAGCGGTTCGGCTCGCGGTGCGGCCTGCTCGAACGCGAAAGCGATGGCACGCTCGCTGACCGGAGACCCGTAAGCCCCACGACGACCGGTCGCAATCCCGACGTGCCGGCCCACCACCGGACGCCCGCCGGTGATCGTCACGGTCTGCGTCCTGGCCGGCCTCACCGCATGGTGGAGCTCCCACCGGTCGCGACGGGCCCCCTCAAGCCTCCGACGGGACGACGACGGCGCGACCGGTGATCCCGCCTGCTTCGAGGAGGCGGTAGGCCTCCGGGGCCTCCGCCAGGCCGAACCGTGTGATCTTGGTGTGCACGAGACCGCGCGCGGCGAGGTCGAGCACCTCGACGAGTTCCGGTCGGCTGCCCCAGTAGGTCGTCTGCACCGACAGTTCGTACGGCAGAGCGAAGAACGACACCGGCAGCGTGCCGCCGCCCAGGCCGACGATCGTGAGGTCACCTAGCGTGCGCGCCACCGCCGCGCCCAGCGCGAGCGTGGCGTCGTTGCCGACGCAGTCGATGACGACATCCGCGCCGCGGCCGCCGGTCCTGCGCCGGATCGTCTCCGCGACGCGATCGTCCGCCCCCAACGCGAAATCGGCCCCGGATTCCTCGGCGAGCGCCAGCGCCTCCGGGCGGGTGTCCACCGCGATGACGCGCACGGCGGTCGTCGCCTTCACGATCTGCACCGCCAGGTGGCCGAGGCCGCCGATCCCGATCACCACTGCCGTCGTGCCGGGAACGAGCTTCGACCACGAACGCCGCACCGCGTGGTAGGGCGTCAACGCGGCGTCGGTGAGCGGAGCAGCCGTCACCGGGTCCAGCGGCTCCGGCAGCGGCACGAGGTGGCGGGCGTGCGGGACGAGCATGAACTCGGCCATGCCGCCGTCCATCCCCAATCCTCCTCCGCCACCGGGAACTGGTGCCGCGGCGGGATTCTCGCAGTAGGTGTCGACGCCGAGCAGGCACCGCCCGCAGGTGCCGCAACCCCACGGACCGTGGACCGCGACGGCCTGACCGGGCTCCCAGCCGGTCACACCGGTGCCGAGTGCGTGGACCCAGCCCGCGTTCTCGTGTCCCAGGGTGAACGGTGGCCCCCAGGGCAGTTGCCCGGTGTCGAACTCACGGAACAGGTGCAGGTCGGAGTGGCAGGCGCCGGCACCACCGACGCGCACGACCACCTCGCCCGGTCCCGGCGCCGGCTGCGGTACGTCGACCAGGACCGGATCCGACTTCCACTTCTCCAAACGCAGCGCTTTCACGTCATCCCTCCACCGACGTCTCCACGTCCACACGACACCCACGACCACGTCCTCCACCACTGTGGCGACACGCCGCTCGACTTCGTCCACACCTTCACCCGAACGCGTGACCACGGCCTCCAGCCAGGCCGCAGCACCGGTGGCCGGCGGCGTGACCGGTGCGGCGCTGTTGAAAGCGACGGGCGGACTGGGCCCCGTGCCCGCTTTCGCAGCCCTCGCAGGTCACCACCACGCTCGGCGTGCGTCCAACCCGGTGCACCTTGTCCTGGCTGGCAGCCACGACGTCCGAGGCCATCGAGGACGCCACGGTGCGCTCAAGCACGAGGTCGGGTTCTGGGATGTCGTGCGGCCGCACGACCGTTGTCAGCGTGCTCCGCCGTGGTGAGCGGGGCGGACGTGAACGGCCACCACGCCAGGCACGGATTCCGCCAGTGCGGCGGCCAAGCGGTCAACCTCCGCGTCATCGCCGACCGTCCCGATCGTCACGTCGCCGTCGTCCACGGACACCGTCCAGTGGACTGCTTCCCGGTACACGGCCAGCCGCCGTCGCACGTCGGCCGCGATCACGTCGTCCGTCCGCGTCAGCACCCGCACCAGGTCGCGTCTGGTCACGACACCGACCACGCGGGAACCGTCGACGATCGGGATGCACCGCACCCGGTCGTCCACCATGACGCGAGCCAGCAGTTCGGCCGGCGCAGCCGGATCCATGCCGTACACCGGAGTGGTCAGCACCTCGGCAACCGGTGCGTCCAACGCTTCCGGCACCGCGCCGTACCGGCCGCGCAGGAGATCGGCCTCGGTCACGATCCCGACCAGCCGCCCGCCGTCGACGACCGGCAGCGCGGTGAACCCGTGCGCGGTCATGAGGGCAGCGGCCTCACGCAGGGGCTCGGTGGAGGACACAGTGATCACCGGGCTGGTCATGATGTCGCGCGCTCGCATGACGGTCTCCTCACCAGTGTCGGCCGTCTCCAGGCATCGGTCGCTTGCGATGAGCGTGCGCCTCTCGGAATCGCTGCCGCCAGTGCGCTCGGGCCTTGGCCTCTCGGGACCTTCGTCCCCTCAGGTGTGGTGGCGGAGGCGAGCGGAAGTGCACCTGCCCGGTGGGACCGGGACGGGTGACACCGACGATGGCGTGGCTGCGCGAGCCGGAGTTCGTGGCGGCGGCGTCGATGGGCGTGCACCCGCACGCGGACAACCCCGGCCACGGGCACATGAACTCCACGCCATCGTGGAGGAGGTTCGTGCCGCCGTTCCGGGTGCGCCGCCTGTCACCGAGGTGACCATCACCGGTGACGCGGGCACCGCGCTGGCCCAGGCGTCCGGGCAGGCGGACCTGCTCGTGGTCGGCACCCACGGGCACCACAGGCTCACCGAGCTGGTTCTGGGCAGCGTGGCCGCGGACTGCCTGCGGCACGCGACGTGCCCGGTCGTGGTCGTGCCACCCCGCCGGACCTGACTCCGCGGGGACGGGACGGGTTCAGGCGAACAGGGGATCGGTAAACCGACCGGTCCCCTATTCGCGTGACTCGTACGCTCCCTGCTCCGCCGTGGTCGGGCGGACCACGGCCATCGGACACGGGGCCTGGCGAACCACGGCCGAACTCGGCCTCGAACGCCGCACTCAGGCCACCGTCCTCGCCACCCGGTTGCGCAAGCCCTCGCCGTCCAACAAGGAGTGACTACAGCGGGACCTGCCAGGTCAGCCGGAGCGCTCGTCGCGGTGCCACATCATCACGGTGGTCGCCCCCAGGAACGCGGCCGCGATGATCGGCTCCACCGGGTCGAACCCAGCGGCTCCGGAGATGCCCATGGACGCCTGGAAGACCAACGCCGCCATGTAGGCGACCTGGTGCAGCACCCCGGCCAGCAGCAGCATCGTCGCCGCCGGATACCCCCACGCGACGCCTCGCCACAGCACCACGGCCACCACCCCGTAGGCGGGCACCAGCACCGCCAGGTCCAAGGCCGCGCCCAGCTGTGTGAAGGATGCCGGCACGACCAACCTCGACGGCTCCTCCAGCGCCGACTGCCCGGACAGCGCTCCCGCCGCCCTGGACAGCCACATCGTCCCCAGCGAGACCGCCAGGATCGCCAGCACGACGGCGACGACCCGGACCGGCGCGCGATGGCGGTACCGGGCGGCGATCACGCGTTCGTCGGTAGCGACCAGCAACGACACCAGTCCGGCGACGGACAGTGCGACGACGGCCGCGTACAGGCCGAACAGGACGTTCAGCCGGGCGCCGAACAAGTAGTAGGCGTAGTTGTACACCGCGTACGCCAGTACGCCCGCCCACAACAGCACGCCGTGAACGGAACGCGCGTACAGCACGGCGATGAGCAGCAGCACCGCCGCGGCCAAGGCTACTGCGTCGTATGCGCGGAACACGGCCACGATCTCGTCGGGGTCGCGGTAGACACCGGAGAAGAGACCTGCGGCGGCGGCGGCCGCGATGGCCAGTGCCGCGACCGCTGACACGACACGGGCGACTCGCAGCGCCGCCCTGTGATCCGTGGTGCCGGTGCCCGGGGCGGTGCGGAACAAAGGGGCGCTCACGGCGACCACCTCCCGCATTGGTCAACCCGATGGTCACCTCGAACACTAGAACGCCGTGCCAGCCACCCGCAGAGTCGTCGGACCGGTCAGTCAGGGGCGAAAGTCCCCGTTCACCCGAATCAGACGGCGTGAACGCCTCGGTGGCGGACGGCAGCCGAACCGGCCTGGGCGTGGCAGGTGCCCGTCCGCCTGCACCCGGAGTAGATGCGCTTCGCGTCGGGCAGGTATCTGCCCCCGAGTACCCGTGCCCACTCGACCGCCGGCTCATCGGCCCCGTCCTGCGGCTCGTGCCACGGCGCAGGCCGGCCGCGATCCAGGCCAGGAACAGCTTGCAGGGCATCGCACGGGTCTACGACCCCGAACGAGATTTGCCCGGTCTTCCGGGCTGGGAGTGCGTCCCCACGCCGGGGCACACCGCCCGGCACGCGGCGTACTTCCATCCCCAAGACGGTGTGGTGATCACCGGGGACGCCGTGGTGACGGTCGAGTTGATCTCGTTGATCGACCTGTTCTGCCGCAGGTCGTGGCCGTGCGCGCCGCCGCGCTGCACCACCCAGGGCCGGCGACGCGCGGCCGGGTCGGCCGCCCGGCTCGCGGCACGGGAACCGAAACTGATCGCGCCCGGACGCGGCGTGCCGCTGCGCACGTCGAGCCGGGAACTCCGCGGCTCGCCGAGCACATGGGTCGATCCAGGCGCTGATGCCGCAGCTGTCGAGGTCGCGTGCGGGTCTTGTCACGGCCGAGCCTGCGGCAGCGTGTGGGGTGACGGGCGGGCGCACTCGTCCCCTGCCCGCCGAGTGCCGAGGGACCTCGTGCCCCGACCATCGTGACCGAAGTGCTCTCGTGTCCCTGCCGCCCCACCATCCACCGTTGGAGCAGCGACCAGGCGAGAGGAATCTGCCATGACCGTCCGGGACGACCGCGGATACGCGGAGCGGGAACGGCGGTACCTCGCCGTGGTCGGAAACCGAGCCCGCGTGGACGAGGTCGGGAACCTCCTCCATGAGGGCCGTGTACGGCGTTTGGTGGCGGAGGACCCCCGCGGTCGGAAGGCGATCGACACGCCTTTCACCGAAGGAGTGGTCCTGGGTCTGGCGGTGCCGGCGTCGAGCGCGTCGCCGCTCTCGCTCACGGGTGGACCTTCCGGATCGAGCGCCGCGAGGACGAGGAGGTTCGACCATGAAACCAGTTCGCACCTGGATCGGATTCGTTCTGGTCTCACTGGGACTGCTCGGCATCCTGGATGCCGCCGGCGTGTCCGACGCCGGTGAGCTCCTGTCGAGTTGGTGGCCCGTCGCCGTCATCGGCCTGGGCGTCGCCGCCGTGCTCTCGCAGCGGCACCTGTCGCTCGGCCCCGGGGTGATCGTCGCGATCGGACTGGTGATGCTCGTCGACGAACAGGAGTGGACCACCGGCGACGTCCTGTGGCCGGCGCTGTTCGTCGCCGTGGGCGTCGCCGTGCTGGCCGGCCTGCGTCGCCACCGCACCATCGCGCATGAGGAGACCGGCGCGCCCGTGGCGCTGTTCGGCGGGACCAAGGTCCGCAACCGGGCCGAGCACCTGACCCACTCCTCGGTGTCCGCCGTGTTCGGCGGCGCCACGCTGGACCTGCGCGAGGCCCACATCGACCAGGAAGCCGACGTGGACGCCTTCGCCTTGTTCGGCGGGGTGGACGTGCTCGTGCCCAGAGGCTGGAGGGTCTCGCTCGGCGGGTTGCCGATCTTCGGCGGCTACGACGACAACACCGAGCACAACGGGACCCTCCCACCGGACGCACCCGTGCTGCGGGTGAACGCCACCGCGCTGTTCGGCGGAGTGGACGTCCGCAACGAACCGAAGTGAGGGTCGCGCGTCAGGGCCACCACCCGACCATCCGTTGCCACGCGGCAGGCCGGGTGGCGAGCCCCGGCGACGGCTCGCCGCCGTCCGTGGTGGCCCTCGGACACGGACACCGCGACTCAGCTGCACCGCCACTGCGGTCGGGCGCACCACCGGCCGACTGAGCCGGACGCGGCGCGCACAGGCGGGGCTGGGGCACTTGGTCCCCGCTCACCAGGGCCTTCCTGCGCGGAGGTGTTGCTGAAGACCCTCCTGGATCGTGCCTTCGTGCCGTGTTGGACGGCTGGTGGTGCGACGGACAGTGGACATCTGAACCCGAGACCCACGGAGCCGACCATGTCCACGCTGCTGCAAACCGCTCGAAGCGACGTCTACGCCGGGATGCGCGACCGGAAGCTGGCAGCCGTGCTGGGTGCCGAGGACGCCGCCGAGGAGACCGGGTTCAACCCGCTCGAACGCATCAGCTGTCGCGTCCACCGCCGCTGGCTGCACCAGTGCGTGCACTCCCCGGCGCACGTCATCGCCGTCACCGGCCACCGCTGGTGCCGGGACTGCGAGTGCCCCACCTCCGTCAGCGTCGACGAGCTCACCGGCACGGTCACCGTCCGCTGCGGGCATTGCCGGCGCACCCCGGACAACCCCGCCACACGTCAGCTCGTGCGCTGCTGCCGAGCCAGCCTCGCCAACGCCCAAGACACGCGGCGGTGATCCAGGGCCGACGACGCACCGGACACCCGACCGGGGTTCGTCACGTCGGACGGAGGCCTGCTGCGCCCTCACCGCGTCGGACTCACCGCACAGTCGTGACCACCGGGGGTGTCGTCGCGGCGTTCGCCCTCGTCGGGGCGTTGGTGATCGCCGACCGGTCCGACGGTCGGACGCCCACCGCCTCGCCGACGGGACGGTCGTCGATCACGCCGTCGGCGTCGCGGCTGACGTCGGCGACCGGTTCCACGGCCACAGTGCAGGTGCCCGGGCGTCTTACCGTCTCACCGTCGCCGCGCGGCCAGGACGTCACCGCCATCCGACGTCGACGCCGGTCGTCACCCTGACGACGCCGGCACCAACAGTGCGGCGCTGCGGCCCGTCCTCGACACTGGCGAGCTGGCAGGTGCGGGCGACGTTCTTCCCAACCTGGATGTGGGCGGCGGCCAACCCTCCGGGGGACGGGCCATCCGCGACGGCCGACACCGAGTGGGCAACCGAGGCCGACGAGGAACGCGAGCACGGGTCACGACGCGAAGCGCTCGACGGCGGGTCGGACGGACGGTTCTCCGCTGGTCACCGTGAGGCCCGCACGTCGACCGCGTGGGCGGTGTGCCCCAACCTCACGGGACTTCGTGCCCTGGAGGTGTCGCGGTGACAGACCGAGACTGAGGGAGTGGTCGGAGGCTCGGCGCGAGGTTCCGGCCTGGCCGGGTGTGACTACCGGCTGTGACCGAGGAGGGGTGTGACCATGTCGATCGACGTGCAACAACGGAAGGCCTACGACATCGTGGACAACCTGATCCAGGTGGCCGGGGTCGCCGGCGGGGCGTTCGAGGCGAACTTCAACTACCGCGTCCACGAGGGCCACGACGAGGTGGTGGGCTACTTCATGGCAGGCGACGGCACGGGCGGGCACGGCCAGTTCCAGGTCACGGCGGACGTGTCGGGAGCGGCTTTCAAGCTAGACCGGCTGTTCGTGGAGGTCTACCACGTCTCCCCGAAGGACGGTGAGGAGCTGGACAAGGTGGTCGTGCCCGTGGTCCTCGGCCCGAAGGTCGTGCCGGGTTACCACTCCTACCTCGAGCACCGCGTCGTCACGGGCGAGACGCTGTGGGCGATCGCCACGCGCTACTACGGCGCGGGCAACCTCTACCACCGGCTCGTGGCGGCCAATCCGGCCACGATCACCGACCCGGACGTGATCAGGCCCGGGGACATCATCCGGGTGCCACAAAGCTCCTGACCGGGACGCGTCACGGGCGAGAGTCCGTGCGCGGGGTCAGGCCCGGGATGCGGCGCGGATCGTTCGAGCCCAGGCCGCGGCCCGCTCCACGTCCCCGGCCTGGAGCGGGCCACAGGTCCCGACGACGTAGAACGATCGCGGCGCGCCGCTTCGCGGGAAGCCCTGGCGGCACAGGCGCGCGGTGATGGTCCTGGCGGCCGAGCCCGTGAACCACCCGCGCTCGATCCTGGTGTCGAACGCGCGGGCCGTGACCGGGCGCGTGGGAGGCTGGAGCGCGTCGAGCCATTCGCGCACGCCCCGTCCCGCGGACACGAGTCCGCCCGTCGCCTGGTCGGCGGCCAACCTCCTGGTGCTCGCACAGCTGAGGCTGAACGCGTGTGTCGGTGCGCCGACGACCAGCAGGTCGACGTCGTCGGGCAGCACGTCGGGCGCCGAGGCGACCTCGACGACGTCGACCTGCCCGTCCTCGGCCAGCGCCACACCGACCGCATCGGCCACCACCCGGGTGTTGCCGAACATCGACTCGTAGACCACGAGCGCCCTCTCCATCACCAACCACCTCCTCGCTCACTCCACGCTCCCTCTGGGCGGCGGAGGCCGGAAGCGGTGAACAGCCCCATGTGCACGGGACCTCAGTCAGTGCGTCCGGGGCACTGGGTCCCCCGACCCACCGCGGTGGATCGTCGGGGAGAAGCGGTGGACGATCCCGGTCACCACGGGTCCACACCGGACGTGGCGGATTCCGAACTGGTCGACGCGGCGTTGCGGATCACGGCGATGGTTTCGCGCGAAGCGACCTGCACGTGGTGCACGACCACGGAATAGCCACTCCCGGCGTGGAACATCAGACACTTCCCGGTGAGACCGCCCGCTGTGCGGCTGCGTCACCTAACCGGCTCATCGCGGACGTGTGCCTGGCTGGGCGCCCCTTCGAGCAGCGCGGAGAGGTCGCGCCCCGCGCGCCGCCGCGCCGCGGTCTCCAGCACCCTGCCAGTGGCCATCATCCACCACCACGGCGATGATCGCCCCTGCGAGGAACTCCCCGACCGCCACCGTGCCGCCCAGTGCGAGGACGGCGAGCAGGTCGGCGCCCCAGCGACCGGCACGCAGATCCGCCACCAGCAGCAGCGACTCGCGTGATAACCCATGCGAACCGTCGCATGAGTACTCACCGATCCGGTCACCCCGCATGTCTACCTCGCCTCACGCACGGCACCGGCGACGGGCACCTGCTCCACGACACCGACCAGCAGAACGGTGATCGAGAGGCCGATCGCGGCGTTCGGGAGAGCGGTGAAGACACAGCTCTCGGTGGCCACGTCGAGGCTCAGCGGAAGCGCCACGGCGATCGCGGTCGACAGCACCATGATCCAGGCGCAGAACGGGGTCGCTCTCGGCGTGGTGGTCAGCAGCAGCCGCACCAGGCCGATGGCCGCGAACGCGCACACCGCCGAGGCCAGCGCGTAGACGTTGCCCCACGTACTCCCGCCCTTGGGGGCGAGCACCGCGATGTCGAGCAACCCGCGTGCGACCAGGATGCCGACGATCGCGAGCAGTCCGGCGGTCAGCGCGGTCGAGGCTCTGCCGGTCCACATCCTTCCGACGTAGAATCCGCCGGGAGATGCAGGTTGATCCGGCCGGCACGTCAACCCGGCCCGAAACCAGCCCTGGACCTCCGTGGACAGGTCGGCGAACCGTTCGGCGATGCGCGGGCCCCTACGATCTCGGCCACCGTGTCCGCCTCCCGCCGGGTGAGCCGGAACAGCCGCACGCCCTCATCGTGATCTTCGGGCGGTATGCGACCAGTTCGAAGTCTCCGTCACGGCGGGCGATCACGCCGATCCGGTCCCCGTCGGCGTGGGTGAACTATTGGCGCCGCCCCACACCGGGTAACAGCACCTCGTCAGGTCCAGCGGGTCATGACGCGGGCAGCAGGCGTCGCAGGGCGTACCCGGTGACGGCGGCGGTGGTGGCCGCCATCAGCAGCCCGCCCCCAACGCCGATGATCACGGTGACCGCCAGGGTCTGGCCGGGCTGCCACAGCGGCATGGTGAACCCGAGGAACACCGCCAGCCCGAGCAGCCAGGCGGCTGCCGTGGTAGCGATCCAGCGGCCCGCACGTGGCAGGTGCCCGCGCAGGACGAGCCACTGCGCCGCGCCGATCGACCCGAGCAGCACGCACCCCAGCACGGCGACCGCCGCGGCCAACGGCACCGGGCGCCACGTCGTCATCCCCGCAGCCCAGGTGGAGGGCGCGAGACCCGCCAGGTACGCCACGACGGCCGCCCCCGAGGTCGCCGCCACCCAGCGCGAGCGGGACAGCCCCGGCAGGGCCTGCCGCAGCACGGTGGCCTGCCCCCACCCGAGCACCGCACCCTCGACCGCTCCCGCGGCCAGGAGCGCCGGGACCATCAGCGCGGCGGCCTTGTCCGCAGTGAGCGCGCCGACACCCGCGGGCACCGCGAACCCGAGGAACTCCGCAACGGTGACAAGGGGTAACCAGGCGCGGAACAGCTCTCGCCCGCGCAACGGCGGACGCTCGACGGGCAGGCCGGTGATCGACACGACCTGGATGTCGTCGGTGATCCGGGGGAACGAGCGGCGATAGGCCTCCAGCGCGGCCGTGCGTTCCCCCGGACCGAGGACCACACCCGACGCCTCGGCCCACTGGCCGTCCACCAGCACCTCGACGGGTGCGGTCACCCGGAAGTGGCGCCACCACCGCTTGCCCGAGGCCCTGCCCGCGACCACCACCAGCCGATCACCGTCGCGGACGTACTGCACCGGCAACTCGACCGCGGCACCGTCGCCGGTGCGGTAGCGCAACCCGCACACCTTCCCGCCCGGCACCCGCCGCCCCGTCGAGGCGAGCAGGCGCAGCACCAACCGGTTCGCCAGCGGGCCACGACGGCGGACGGCACTGTGGCGGCTTCTCGACGCGAACACCATGTCACCAGTCCACCTCGCCGGCAGCCGCCGGAACAGGGGCTGTGGACCCGCGGTGCCCGGGACGTACGATCCTCACGCCGCCGTAGGTCCCGCACCGGGAGTTGCCTTCGACCCTGCCGCTCACCGACCGGAGCGGTCAGGCTCGACCCCGGAGGTGCCACCCATGACGAGCACGATTCACGCCGGTCCCATCACGGTCGACGACATCGCCCACCTGCCCGAGCCCGCGCAGCGCTACCTGAGGTTCACCAGGGTGCCGGGACGTCCTGCCGACGTGTCGTTCCACGCCACCGCGCACGGCTTCTTCCGCACGCGCCCGGACCAGCGCTGGATCGCCTGCACCAGCGAGCAGCACAACGACGCCACCGACCTGACCCGCGACTTCCGGATGCGCCTCAGGCTCGCCCACCTCGTCCCGGTCCGGGCGGAGGACGTCTACCGGCAAGGGCACGGTCGGATGCACGCCACCGCCCTGGGCCTGCTGCCGGTCGCCGACGGCGAGGGCCGGGAGTTCGACCTCGGCGAGCTGGTCACGTTCCTCGACGACGCGGTCCTGCTGGCGCCGTCGATGCTGCTGCGCCTGCCCGTCGAGTGGACCGCGATCGACGAGCACACCTTCGGCCTCGCGCTGACCGACCACGACAACACGGTCACCGCGCGGGTCACCGTGGACGACCGCGGCGCACCGCGCGACTTCACCACCGAGGACCGCTGGGCGGACCTGCCCGAGGGCCTGGTCCGGACCCGCTGGTCCACCCCGGTCGACGGCTGGTGCCTGGTCGCGGGCCGTATGCGCCCCCGTCGCGGCACGGCGGTCTGGCACCTGCCCGAAGGGCCGTTCGCCTACGCCCAGTTCGACTACACGAACGCGGACATCACCTACGACACCGCGCCGGAATGACATCACGCCCACCTGGCGTGATCGGCCGGTTCGGTGGGTGGCCTCGGGTCGTGGTCGACCGGCTCGCCACGCGGAGGACCGGCGCGAGCCTGATCACCTGCACCACCGAGCGGGTCGAGGCATCGACGTGGTCGGTGCCGTGGACCGGCGTCACCCCGCCCTCACCAGAGGGCGGGGTTTCAGGGTTGGTCGTGCGATCCTGCGCGCCGCCGTCAGCCGATCCGGCCGTCGAGCATCCCAGGTCCGAAGACCTCGTAGCGGATGCGGTCGGCAGGCAGACCCCGGCGCATCAGCCCCGCGCGGACGTCGCGCATGAACGGAACCGGGCCGCACAGGTAGGCCGTCATGTCACCGGTCAGCGGGACGGTGTCGACGTCGACCAGGCCCGTGCGCCCGTCCGCGCCGGTCTCGTACCAGGTCAGCAGGTCGACGTCGGCCAGGCCGTTCGCGATCCGGCGCATCTCGGCCCGCAGCGCGTGGCGGTCGACGTGCCGATCGGCGTGCACGACCACCACCCTGCGGGTGGGTTGGGTGCGGGCGAGGTGGTCCAGCATGCAGGCCATCGGCGTGACGCCGATCCCCGCGCCGACCAGCAGCACCGGCCCGTCGCCCCGGTCCAGCACGTTCTCGCCGGCGGGCGGGCCGACCAGCAGGGTGTCGTCGGCGTGGACGTGGTCGTGCAGGTGGTTGGACACCGCGCCGTCCGGTGCGCCGCCCGCGCCGCGGACGCGGCGCACGACGATGCGCAACGAGCCCCGCCCCGGCCCTTGCGACAGCGAGTACTGCCGGGGTTGGCGGTGGCCGTCCGGCAGGTCGACCGCGACCGAGACGTACTGGCCGGGCACGAACTCGGGCACCGCCCCGCCGTCGTCGGGCACGAGCGTGAACGACACCGCGTCGACCGCCTCGTCCTGCCGCTTCGCGACGCGCCACCGGCGCCACGGCGTCGCGGCGTCGATCCCGCCGCGCTGGTAGAGCCGCGCCTCCGCGGCGATCAGCCGACACGCCAGCAACCAGTAGACCTCGTCCCACGCGGCCGCGACCTGCGGCGTGACCGCGGCGCCGAGCACCGTGCCGACGGCGGCCATCAGGTGTCTGCCGACGATCGGGTACTGCTCGGCCCGAATGCCCAGCGACACGTGCTTGTGCGCGATGCGCTCGGCGATCGCGTCGAACGAGGCGGCGTCCGGGTCGAGCAGGTGCCCGGCGAACGCCACGACGGCGGAGGCGAGCGCGACCCGCTGCTCCCCGCTCGCCTGGTTGCCCTGGTTGAACAGGTCGAGCAGGTCGGGGTGCGCGGCGAACATCGACGGGTAGAACTCGCCGGTGATCCGGACGGCGTGGTCGCGCACGACGGGCAGCGTCGCGCGCACCACCTCTGCCGAGGCAGTGGAAAGCACGGTTCGGTTCTCCTTGGGTCGAAGGTGTTCAGGCGACACGGGGTCGGCCGGCGAGGACGCGGACGCCCAGCACGGTGGCGACCGCGGTGCCGGCCAGCAGGGCGAGGCCGGGGCCGTAGGACTCGAACGCCTCGTAGAGGGCGCCCATCAGCAGCGGCGGCACGAAGCCGCCCAGGCCGCCGGCGGCGCCGACGATGCCGGTGACCGCGCCGACGTGCTGGGCCGGTGTCGCCCGGGCTACCAATGCGAAGGTCGCGCCGCTCGCGGCGCCGAGCGCGACGGCCATCGCCAGGAACGCGGCGGTGCCCAGCGGGACCAGCAGCGGCGTGAACGCCTGCGCGGCGGCGGCGACACCGACCACGCCGAGGGACGCGACCAGCACGTGCTCGGGCCGGAAGCGGTCCGACAGCCACCCGCCGAGGGGCCGGGCGATCACGGCGAGCAGCACGAACCCGGCCATCCGGTTGGCCGCGTCGGCCTGGGTCAGCTCGTAGCTGGTGCGCAGGTAGGTCGGCAGGTACACCGACAGCGCGACGTACCCGCCGAAGGCGAGCGCGTAGATGCCCGACGCCTGCCAGGTGATCGGCAGCCGCGCGGCCGTGGCCAGGCGGCGGAACGCGGGCTCCGTCGGGACCACGCGTCCCGGCGGGTCGCGCAGCAGCACCGCGGCCAGCAGCGCGTACGCGGCCAGCACACCTGCCGTGATCAGGAACGGCGTGCTGACGTCGCCCGCCTTGACCAGCGGCACCGTGGTCAGCGCGCTGATCGCGGTGCCGCCCATGCCCGCGCCGAAGACGCCGAGCGCCATGCCCCGCCGACGCGGCGGGAACCAGCCGTTGACCAGCGGGACGCCGACCGCGAACGCCGTGCCGCCGATGCCGAGGAAGAAGCCCCCGACCAGGAGCGCCGGCAGCGAGGCGTGCCCCACCAACCCGACGAACAGCACCGGGACGATGGTCGCGGCGGACACCACCGGGAACATCACCCGGCCACCGAGGCGGTCGGTGAGGGCGCCGACGGGGATGCGGCCGAGCGCTCCCACGACGACCGGGACCGCCACCAGCACGGCCTGTTGGATGGTGCTCAGCGCCAACTCGTCCTTGAACAGCGGTCCGAGCGGGCTGAGCAGGGCCCAGGCCCAGAAGTTCACCGCGAACCCCGCGGTGGCCAGCACGAGCACGCGCCAGGCGCCGCGCTCCACCTCGGGTTCCGGTCCAGCAGATCCAGTCACGCCCTCCACCTTGCGTCGCGAGGCAGTCCCGGAGCAGTGAGCAACGTCCATTCCGATCGGGACTTTGGTCCCTGCTCCCCCGACCGGCGCTGTAGTGGACTGCGACGCATGGAACCCAGTGGGGCGGCCCGACGCGTGCCGCGTGGCCGGAGCTACTTCAACCGCGGCGAGGTCTCAGCGGACGGCCGGACCCTGCACCGGATCGACCGCGGCGAGTGGGAGCGGTTCTACCGGGACCGCTGGTCGCATGACAAGGTGGTGCGGTCCACCCACGGCGTGAACTGCACCGGGTCGTGCTCGTGGCAGGTGTTCGTCAAGGACGGGCTGATCACCTGGGAGCACCAGGCGACCGACTACCCGTCGATCGGCCCGGACTCGCCGGAGTACGAGCCGCGCGGATGTCCCCGCGGCGCGTCGTTCTCCTGGTACACCTATTCACCGTCCCGTGTGCGCTACCCGTACGTGCGGGGCACGTTGCTGCGGATGTGGCGGGAAGCGCGGACGAGGCTCGGCGACCCGGTGCTCGCGTGGGCCGAGATCACCGGCGACCCGGTGCGCGCGAAGGCGTACAAGCGGGCCAGGGGCAAGGGCGGTTTCGTCCGGTCCACCTGGGACGAGGTGACCGAGCTGGTCGCCGCCGCGCACGTGCACACCACGAAGGCCTACGGTCCGGACCGGGTGGTGGGGTTCTCCCCCATCCCGGCGATGTCGATGGCGTCGTTCGCGGCGGGCACCCGCTACCACTCGCTGATCGGCGGGACGCTGCTGTCGTTCTACGACTGGTACGCCGACCTGCCGATCGCCTCGCCGCAGGTGTGGGGTGACCAGACCGACGTCCCGGAGTCCGCGGACTGGTGGAACTCCGGTTACCTCGTCATGTGGGGCTCGAACATCCCGGTCACCCGCACGCCGGACGCGCACTTCCTGACCGAGGCCCGGTACAAGGGCACGAAGGTCGTCGCGGTCAGCCCGGACTACGCCGACAACGTCAAGTTCGCCGACGACTGGCTGGCCCCGCACCCCGGCACCGACGGCGCGCTGGCGATGGCGATGGGGCACGTGGTCCTGCGGGAGTTCTTCGTCGACCGGCAGGTGCCGTACTTCACCGACTACACGCGCCGCTTCACCGACCTGCCTTTCCTGGTGCGGCTGGAGGAACGGGACGGCGGGTACGTGCCCGGCAAGTTCCTGACCGCCGCGGACCTGGGTTCGGCCGAGGAGAACGCCGAGTTCAAGACGGTGCTGCTGGACGAGGCGACCGGCGAGCCGGTGGTGCCGGGCGGGTCGCTCGGCTTCCGCTGGGGCGATGCCGGTGAGGGCAGGTGGAACCTCGACCTCGGTGACGTCGTGCCCGCGCTCACCCTGATCGACCGCGACGGCGGCCGGGTCGCGGTCGACCTGCCGCGCTTCGACGTGGGCGGCACCGAGGGCGGCGGTTCGATCCGCCGCGGCGTGCCGACGACCGAGGTCGGCGGCGTGCTCGTGACCACGGTGCTCGACCTGGTCATGGCGCAGTACGGGGTCGGGCGCCCCGGCCTGCCGGGCAAGTGGCCGCAGTCCTACGAGGACACCTCGTCACCGTGCACCCCCGGCTGGGCCGAGGAGATCACGTCCGTGCCCGCGGCGACCACCGCGCGCATCGCCCGCGAGTTCGCCCGCAACGCCGAGCGCACCGAGGGCCGGTCGATGATCGCCATGGGCGCGGGCACGAACCACTGGTTCCACTCCGACACGATCTACCGCGCGTTCCTGTCGCTGGTGCTGCTCACCGGCTGCCAGGGCCGCAACGGCGGCGGCTGGGCGCACTACGTCGGGCAGGAGAAGGCCCGGCCGGTCACCGGCATGCAGCACCTGGCGTTCGCGTTCGACTGGCAGCGACCGACCCGGCACATGGCGGGCACCGCGTTCTGGTACCTGGCCACCGACCAGTGGCGCTACGAGGGCTTCCGGGCAGACGAGCTGGCCAGCCCGCTCGGCCGGGGTCTGCTGGCGGGCAAGTCGTTCGCCGACTGCAACGCCCAGGCGGCGCGGCTGGGCTGGCTGCCCTCGCACCCCACGTTCAACCGCAACCCGCTCGACCTCGCCGACGAGGCCGCCGCGCACGGCCGCACGGTCGCCGAGCACGTGGTGGAGGAACTGCGGGCCGACCGGCTGCGCTTCGCCGCCGAGGACCCCGACGACCCGGCCAACTTCCCCCGCGCGCTCACCGTGTGGCGGGCCAACCTGCTCGGTTCGTCCGGCAAGGGCAACGAGTACTTCCTGCGCCACCTGCTGGGCACCGACGCTGAGGCGCGCAGCGAGGAGACGCCGCCCGACTCGCGTCCCGAGGACGTGACCTGGCACGACGAGGCTCCGGAGGGCAAGCTCGACCTGCTCACCACGATCGACTTCCGGATGACGTCGACCGCGCTGTTCGCCGACGTCGTGCTCCCTGCCGCGACCTGGTACGAGAAGCACGACCTGTCGACCACCGACATGCACCCGTTCGTGCACGCGTTCAACCCGGCCATCCCGCCACCCTGGGAGGCGCGGTCGGACTACGACGTCTTCCTCGGCCTGGCCGACCGGTTCGCCGAGTTGGCGGGCGAGCACCTGGGCAAGCGCACCGACGTGCTGGCCGTGCCGCTGGCGCACGACACGCCGGACGAGCTGGCCCAGCCCGGGGGTCGGGTGCGCGACTGGCGGGCGGGCGAGTGCGAGCCGGTGCCGGGGCGCACCATGCCGAAGCTGGTCGTGATCGAGCGCGACTACCCGGCGACGGGCGAGAAGATGCGCTCGATCGGACCGCTGCTGGACACACTCGGGTTGACCACCAAGGGCATCACCTACCGCCCGGACGAGGAGATCGAGCACCTGCGCAGGCGCAACGGCGTGCGGGGGGACGACCGGCCCTCGCTGGACACGGCGGAGCACATGTGCGAGGCCATCCTCACGCTGTCCGGCACGACGAACGGCAGGCTGGCCGTGCAGGGTTTTCGGGCGTTGGAGCAGCGCACCGGCACGAAACTGGCCGACCTCGCCGAAGAGCACGAGGGCAAGCGGATCTCCTTCGAGGACACCAAGAAGGGACCGCAGGCGGTGATCACCTCACCCGAGTGGTCGGGCAGCGAGACCGGCGGCAGGCGCTACTCCGCGTTCGTGATCAACGTCGAGCGCTCCAAGCCGTGGCACACCCTCACCGGGCGGCAGCACTTCTTCGTCGACCACGACTGGCTGACCGAGCTCGGCGAGCAGTTGCCGGTCTACCGGCCGCCGCTGAACATGGGCAGGCACTTCGGTTCCCCGGAACTGGGCGAGGACGGCCGCGCCGAGGTCACGGTCCGCTACCTCACCCCGCACTCGAAGTGGTCCATCCACTCCGAGTACCAGGACAACGCCCACATGCTGGCGCTGTCGCGCGGCGGTCCCGACATCTGGATGTCCACCGTGGACGCGGCGAAGATCGGCGTGGCGGACAACGACTGGGTCGAGGCGTACAACCGCAACGGCGTCGTCGCGGCACGGGCGGTGGTCTCGCACCGGATGCCCGAGGGCACCGTGTTCATGTACCACGCCAAGGACCGCAACGTGAACGTGCCGCGCACCGAGCTGAGCGGCAGGCGCGGCGGTGTGCACAACTCGTTGACCAGGCTGTTGCTCAAGCCCACGCACCTGGTCGGCGGGTACGCCCAGTTCACCTACGCGTTCAACTACTACGGGCCCACGGGCAACCAGCGCGACGAGGTCACCACGATCCGCCGCCGCACGCAGGAGGTGCAGTACTGATGCGCGTGATGGCACAGGTGGCGATGGTGATGAACCTGGACAAGTGCATCGGCTGCCACACCTGTTCGGTGACCTGCAAGCAGACCTGGACCAACCGGGAGGGCACCGAGTACGTCTGGTTCAACAACGTCGAGACCAAGCCGGGCATCGGCTACCCCAAGCGGTACGAGGACCAGGAGCGGTGGCGCGGCGGCTGGGTGCTCGACCGGCGCGGCCGGCTCAAGCTGCGCGGCGGCGGGCGGGTGCGGCGGCTGCTGAGCCTGTTCGCCAACCCGGACCTGCCGTCGTTGGACGACTACTACGAGCCCGTCACCTACGACTACGACACGCTGCTCAACGCGCCCGCGAGCGAGCACACCCCGGTAATCCGACCCAAGTCGGCGCTCACCGGCGAGGACACCGCGATCACCTGGGGCGCGAACTGGGAGGACGACCTGGGCGGGGCGGCCGAGCACGCCCCCGGCGACCCGAACCTGGCCGCGATGACCGAGAAGGTCAAGTTCGAGTACGAGCAGACGTTCATGTTCCACCTGCCGCGCATCTGCGAGCACTGCCTCAACCCGGCGTGCGTGTCGGCGTGCCCGTCCGGCGCGATGTACAAGCGCGAGGAGGACGGCATCGTCCTGGTCGACCAGGACCGCTGCCGGGGCTGGCGGATGTGCGTGTCGGCGTGCCCGTACAAGAAGGTGTACGCCAACCACCTCACCGGCAAGGCGGAGAAGTGCACGTTCTGCTTCCCCCGCATCGAGGCCGGCCAGCCGACCGTGTGCGCGGAGACGTGCGTGGGACGCCTGCGCTACATCGGGCTGGTCCTCTACGACGCGGACGCGGTGACGGCCGCCGCGAGCATGCCCGACCCCGACGACCTGCTGGACGCCCAGCGGGCCGTGTTCCTGGACCCCGACGACCCGGCCGTGGCGTCCGCGGCGCTGGAGGCGGGCATCCCGGCCGACTGGCTCGACGCGGCCCGCCGCTCCCCCGTGCGCAAGCTGATCTCCGAGTACCGGATCGCCCTGCCGCTGCACCTGGAGTACCGCACCATGCCGATGGTCTGGTACATCCCGCCGCTGTCGCCCGTGCTCGACGCGGTGTCCACCTCGGACGGTGACGCGAACGACCCCGACGACGTGTTCCACGCCATCCGCGACCTGCGCATCCCACTGGAGTACCTGGCGAGCCTGTTCAGCGCGGGCGACACCGAGGTCGTCGCCGGCGTGCTGATGAAGCTCGCCGCGATGCGCGGCTACATGCGCGCCCGGACGGTGGACGGGACGGTCGCCGACGACCTCCTCGCGTCCACCGGCATGTCCGCGGCCGGGATGGAGGCCATGTACCGGCTGCTGGCGATCGCGAAGTACGACGAGCGCTACGTGATCCCGGCCGCGCACCGCGAGGACGCCGCCGCGCTCGCCACGCAGGGCGCCGGGTGCAGCCTCGACGTCGAAGGAGGACCGGGTATGGGCGGCGGCGACTTCCACGTGCTCCCCGTCGACGGCCGCATCCGGCTGCCGCTGCACGTGGCCGACGCGAAGCAGGCCCGGCCGTGAACGGGCGGGCGGAGGCGTTGGGACTGATCGGCCTGCTCCTGCAGTACCCGGACGAAGGGCTGCTCGCCGGGCGTGACGAGTTCGCCGCGACGGCGCGGGACCTCGCCGACGGCCCGGCGCGGGAGCCGCTGCTGGACTTCCTGCGGTGGTACCGCGAGCAGTCGCCGTTCGACGTCGCGCAGCACTACGTGGAGACGTTCGACCTGCGCCGCCGGACCAGCCTCTACCTCACCTACTACCTGCACGGCGACACGCGTCGGCGCGGGATGGCCATGCTCGTGCTCAAGCAGCGCTACCGGGCCGCCGGGCTCACCCCGCCCGAGGACGAGCTGCCCGACTACCTGCCGGTGGTGTGCGAGTTCGCCGCGCTGCTCGGCCCCGGCGCGGGCGAGGCGCCGCTGCGACAGCACCGGACGGGCCTGGAGCTGATCCGCGCCGGGCTGCACGACGCGGGCTCGCCGTACGCTGCCCTGCTCGACGCCCTGACCGCCCTGCTCGGCGAGCTGTCCGACGCCGACCGCGCGGCCGTGCTGGAGCTGGCGGCCGAGGGCCCACCCGACGAAGAGGTGGGGCTCGCGCCGTTCGCCCCGCCGGACTACCTGACCGGAACGGAGGTCCGAGCGTGAACACCCTGCTCTGGGTGGTGCTGCCGTACACCGCGCTGACCGTGTTCGTGGTGGGACACGCGTGGCGGTGGCGCGTCGACCAGTTCGGCTGGACCACCCGCACCACGCAACTGCTGGAGCACCGGTGGCTGCGCTGGGCCTCGCCGCTGTTCCACCTCGGCGCGTTCGGCGCCATCGCCGGGCACGCCGTGGGCCTGCTGGTGCCGAAGTCGTGGACCTCGGCGGTCGGCGTCTCCGAGGACGTGTACCACCTGCTCTCGGTCGGCGCGGGCACCGTCGCGGCGGTCATGCTCGTCGTCGGGCTCGGTCTGCTGCTGATCCGGCGGTTCACCACCGCGCGGGTCCGGCGCACCACCACGCCGACCGACAAGCTGCTGTTCGCCGTGCTCACGGTCGTGATCGCGCTGGGCGTGACGGCCACCGCCGGAGCGAACCTCCTCGGCGAGGGCTACGACTACCGCGAGACGATCGCGGTGTGGTTCCGAGGGCTGTTCGGGCTGCGTCCCGATCCCGGCCTGATGGCCGACGTGCCGCTGGTGTTCCAGCTCCACGCCCTCAGCGCGTTCGCCGTGTTCGCGGTGTGGCCCTTCACCCGACTGGTGCACGTGTGGTCCGCTCCCATCGCCTACCTCTGGCGGCCCTACGTCGTCTACCGCCGCCGCGCGCTCACGGGCAGCTCGAAGTGATCGAGGAGGTCACGCTCACCCGGCGTCCCCGGCGCGCGCCGGTCTTCCTGTGGGGCAACGTCCTGGTGCTCGGCTGGCTCGCCGCGGCCGTCGTCCTCGCGGTGGGGGTCGAGCCGTGGGGGTTGCCGGTATGGCTGCCGCTGCACGCGTTCCTGCTCGGCTCGGCCACCACCGCGATCGTCCTGTGGTCCGAGCACTTCGTGGTCACCCTGTGCCGCGTCCAGGGGCCCTCCGACCGCCGGTTGGGGTTCGGGCTCACCGCGATCACCGTGCTGGTGACCGCGGTGCTGGTGGGTGTCGTGGCCGACCTCACCGCGCTGGTCGCCCTGGGCGGCACGGGCCTGGCGGTGATCGCCACCGCGCACACCTGGCAGCTGCTGCGGTGGCGTCGTGCCGCGATGTCCCCGCGGTTCGGTTACCTCATCGGCTTCTACGCCGTCGCGAGTGGCGCTCTGGTGGTCGGCGCGGTGCTGGGCGCGGGTTTGGCGCTGGGCGGTGGCTGGTACGCCCGCGTGCTGGTCGCGCACGTGCACGTCACGCTGTTGGGCTGGGTCGGGCTGTCCGTGCTCGGCACCCTGTTCACGCTGCTGCCCACCACGTTGGGCACCAGGATGTCCGAGAACACCGCGCCGCAGGCACGGCGGTCGCTGTGGGTGCTGGGGACGGGTCTCGTCGTCGCGGTCACCGGCGTGCTGCTCGACCTGCCGCCGGTCGCCGCCGCCGGTCTGCTGGGGTACGCCGCGGGTGTCGGTCTGGCAGTGGTGCCGCTGGTGGGCGCGTTGCGCCGACGCCGTCCCCGCGGGCCGGCCGCGTGGATGGTGACCGCGGGCACGGCGTGGTTGGCGGTCGCGGTCGCGGTGGACGCGGTGCGGCTGCTCCTGGTCGGCCCGGTCGCGGCCGTGGCACCGGTGCTGCCGGTGCTGGTCGTCGGCTTCGCCGCGCAGGTGCTGACCGGGGCGCTGACGTGGTTGTTGCCGGTCGTGCTCGGGCGAGGCCCGGCCGAGCGGGAGGACGTCGCGGTCGTGCTGGGCCATTGGTGGCGGACGCGGTTGGTCACGGCCAACGCCGCCGTGCCGCTGGTCGTGCTGCTGCCCGCCACCGGCTGGGCGGTGGCCGCGGTGGCGTTCGGCGGGTTCGCGGTCCTGGCGCTCGCGGTCGCCGTGCCGGTCGCGGTGCGGGGTGGCGTGCGCGCGGTCGACGGGCCCCGGCTCGGCGGCCTGGTCGTCGGTGTGGCCGCGGTGGTCCTGGCCGTGGGGTTCGCCACCGGTGGCCACGACCGGCCGGCCACCTCCGCGGCGAGCCGCACCGTCGACGTCGAGTTGGACGGGATGAGGGTCCACCCGGCCGTCGTGGAGGTGCCGTCCGGCACGCGCCTGGTGCTGCGGGTCACCAACCGCGAGGACGTGCGGCACGACCTGCGGGTGGACGGCGGCCCACGCACGCCGGCGCTGGGCAAGGACGAGACGGCCGACCTCGACGTGGGGATCGTGGACGAGGAGCTGCGCGGCTGGTGCACGGTCGCCGGTCACCGCGCGGCCGGGATGACCGTCACGATCCGCACCGCCGGCGGACACCGGCACGGCACCGCCGACAGCGCGGGGGAAGAACCAGACCCATCACCCGGTCGGGTGGCCCGTGACGCGCGGCTGGCGCCCGCCTCCGCGGAGACCACGCACCGGGTCGAGCTGCACGTGGTGGAGCACGAGGTGGAGGTGGCGCCCGGACACCGGCAGCGCATGTGGACCTTCGGCGGCACGGCGCCCGGTCCGGCGCTGCGCGGCAGGGTCGGGGACCGGTTCGAGGTCACCCTGGTCAACGACGGCTCGATCGGCCACAGCATCGACTTCCACGCCGGCACGCTCGCGCCCGACGGTCCGATGCGCACGATCGAGCCCGGTGAGCGGCTGGTCTACCGGTTCACCGCGGACCGGCCCGGCGCGTGGCTGTACCACTGCGGCACGATGCCGATGTCCCAGCACATCGCCAACGGGATGTACGGCGCGGTCGTCATCGACCCGCCGGACCTGCCGCCGGTGGAGGACGAGTTCCTGCTCGTCGGCTCCCAGCTCTACCTCGGTGAGCCCGGCAGCGACGCCCAGGTGGCCAGGATCCGCGCGGGCACACCGGACGCGTGGGCGTTCAACGGCACGGCCGCGCAGTACGACCACGCGCCCCTGACCGCCACCGCCAGTCGCCGGGTCAGGTTCTGGCTGGTCAACGCCGGGCCGGGCGACGGGATCGCCTTCCACGTGGTCGGCGGGCAGTTCGACACCGTCTACCGCGAGGGCGCGCGGTGGCCGACGACCGGAGCCCAGGCGCTCGACCTGGCGCCGTCCCAGGGCGGGTACGTCGAGCTGGCGTTCCCGGAGGCCGGTCGCTACGCGTTCGTCGACCACGACGTGCGGCACGCCGAGAACGGCGCGCACGGCTACATCACCGTGACGGGGTGATCGGCGTGCCGGACGTGTGGACGTTCGTGCGGTTCGCGCACGTGCTCGGTGCGGTGGTGTGGGTGGGCGGGCAGCTCACCATCAGCGCGGTGGTGCTGCCCCCGGTGCGCGCGCTGCTCGGTCTGGAACAGCGGGGCGAAGTGCTCAAGGCGGTGGGCAGGCGATTCGCACTCGTGACCGTCGCCGTGTTCCTCCCCGGCCAGATCACCACGGGAGCGCTCCTGGCCGCGCGGCACGGCGTCACCTGGGAATCCCTGGCCCAACCCGGCTACGGCCGGGTCCTGGTGGCCAAACTGCTGTTGTTCGCCTTCGTGATGGCCGCGTCGACCGCGCACGGCATCGCCCAGTCGAAGGGCGCGACCGGCCGGGCACGGGCGGCGTCCGCGGCGGCACTGGTCGGGTCGCTGGGCATCGTCCTGCTGGCGACGGCGCTGGTGGAAGACGGTGGCTGACCCCCTCGCCCACAGGCCCGCCGACTAGCCGGCGTCCACCGGCCGCAGCTCCGCGAGTGGCTGGAAGGCGGTGGCTGCCCCTCGTCCACCCGGTCGCCGTCGGCTGTGCGTGTCCCGGCGTTGGCTCCGCGCGACATCCGGTCGAGTCCGGCGGGGCCTGCGCGGCCGAACCGCCCGCGCAGGCCCCGGCGTTCAGGTCCGCGCCCCGGCGAGGATCGAGCGGGCCCAGGCGGTCGCGCGGGCGGGCTCGCCGACCAGCAGCGGGCCCGGGGTGCCGCCGACGTGGAACGACATCGGCCGGTCCGGCACCTCGAAGTGCAGGGCGCGCAGCCGCTTGGCGATGGCCTTGGCCGCGGAGCCGGGCAGCCACCCGCCCCCGATCCTGGTGTCGAACGCGTGCGCGGTGACGCGGTGCCCGAGCGGTCCGAGCACGTCCAGCCACTCGCGGACGCCGCGGCCGGTGGACACCAGCTCGTCGGCGGCCTGGTCGGCAGCGGACCGGCGGGTAGTGGGGCGACTGAGGCCGAAGGCGTGCGTAGGCGCCCCGACGACCAGCAGGCCGACGTCGTCAGGCAGCACGTCGGGTGCGTCGGAGACCTCGACGACCTCGGCGGCCAGTTCCTCCGCGATCGCCTCCGCGATGGCTTTGGTGTTGCCGAACATGGATTCGTAGACCACGAGTGCCCGAGCCATGGCTGACCACCTTCCTGTCACCTCCCACGGTCCGCCCCGGCCCGGCGACCGCACAGCGTCGAACGGTCCCGTCCGCGCCGGGACCTTCGCCGCGGCCGTCCGGGACCGACGGCACTGCCTCCTGCCCACCCCGCCGGAGGAGGGTCGAGGTGGAGCTGTTCGAGGAGGAGACGATGAAGGCACTCGTTTATCGCGGTCCCGGCCGGCGGTCCTGGGAGGACGTCCCGGACCCGGAGCTGGTCGATCCGACCGACGCGATCGTGCGGATCACCGCGGCCACGATCTGCGGGACCGACTTGCACATCCTCAAGGGTGACGTGCCCGAGGTGGAGGCCGGTCGGGTCCTGGGCCACGAGGGCGTGGGTGTGGTGGAGCGGGTCGGTGCGGCGGTCACCGGGATCAAGCCGGGTGACCGGGTGCTGGTGTCGTGCATCAGCGCGTGCGGGCGGTGCTCGTACTGCCGGACCGGGATGTACGGGCAGTGCCTGGGCGGTGGCGGCTGGGTGCTGGGCCACACGGTGGACGGCACGCACGCGGAGCACGTGCGGGTGCCCTTCGCGGACACCTCGACCTACCTGCTGCCCGACGGCGTCACCGATTCCGCCGCGGTCATGCTGTCGGACATCCTGCCCACCGCCTACGAGGTCGGCGTGCTCGCCGGGAAGGTCGAGCCCGGTCAGACGGTCGTCGTCGTGGGCGCCGGGCCGATCGGCCTGGCCGCGATCGAGACCGCGCGCTTCTTCAGCCCCGGCCACGTGGTGGCGGTGGACCTGGCCGGGTCGCGGCTGGAGGCGGCCAAGCAGTTCGGCGCGGACGTGACCGTGAACGCGGCCGACGATGTCGAGCGGGTCGTGTTCGAGCTGACCGGCGGGTCGGGCGCGGACCTCGCGGTCGAGGCGGTGGGCGTGCCCGAGACCTTCGAGCTGTGCACGCGGTTGATCCGCCCCGGTGGCCGGGTCGCGAACGTCGGCGTGCACGGCAAGCCGGCCACGCTGCACCTGGAGCAGCTGTGGATCCGCGACGTCACCATCACCACAGGCCTGGTCGACACGGTCACCACGCCGACGCTGCTCAAGATGCTGGCGAACGGGCGTCTGGACGCCGAGCGGTTCGCCACGCACCACTTCGCGCTGGACGAGATGGACCTCGCCTACGACGTGTTCGCGCGGGCCGGCGAGACCGGGGCGCTGAAGGTGGTGCTGACGCGATGACCGCGGTGGAGGAGCGGCTGGACGCGTGGACCGGGTTCCGCGGCGTGGACTGGCGGCACGACATCGACGTGCGCGGGTTCATCCAGGCCAACTACACCCCCTACGAGGGGGACGACGCGTTCCTGGCCGGACCGACCGAGCGGACCTCGGGCCTGTGGCGGGACCTGTCCGGGTTGTTCGCCGAGGAGCGCCGCCGTGGTGTCCTGGACGTGGACGTGCACACGCCGTCCACCATCACCTCCCACCGGCCGGGCTACCTCGACCGGACGCAGGAGTTGATCGTCGGGTTGCAGACCGACGCGCCGCTCAAGCGGGCGATCATGCCCAACGGCGGTCTGCGGATGGTGGAGGCCGGCCTTGAGGCTTACGGCTACGCGCTGGATCCCGTCGTGCGAGAGATTTTCACCAAGTACCGCAAGACGCACAACGACGGCGTGTTCGACGCCTACACCGACGAGATCAAGCGAGCCCGCCGCGCCGGCGTCATCACCGGCCTGCCCGATGCCTACGGGCGCGGGCGGATCATCGGCGACTACCGGCGGGTCGCGCTGTACGGGGTGGACCGGCTGATCGACGCCAAGCGGGCCGAGCGTGCCGCGATCGACGACGTGCCGTCCACCGAGGAGGTCATCCGCGACCGCGAGGAACTCGCCGAGCAGATCCGAGCGTTGGGCGAGCTGAAGGAGATGGCGCGGTCGTACGGCGACGACATCTCCGGACCCGCGACCACGGCTCGTGAGGCCGTCCAGTGGCTGTACTACGCCTACTTGGCGGCGGTGAAGGAGCAGAACGGCGCGGCGATGTCGCTGGGCCGCACGTCGACGTTCCTCGACGTGTACTTCCAGCGCGACCTCGACACCGGGCGGTTGACCGAGTCGCAGGCGCAGGAGCTGGTCGACGACCTGGTGATCAAGCTGCGGATCGTGCGGTTCCTGCGCACGCCCGCCTACGACGAGCTGTTCTCCGGCGACCCGACCTGGGTCACCGAGAGCATCGGCGGCTTGGGAGAGGACGGCCGGCCGCTGGTCACGAAGACGGGCTTCCGGTTCCTGCAGACCCTGTACAACCTGGGACCTGCCCCCGAGCCGAACCTGACGGTGCTGTGGTCGCCGCGGCTGCCCGAGGGGTTCAAGCGGTTCTGCGCGCAGGTCTCCATCGACACCAGCTCCATCCAGTATGAGAGCGACGAGCTGATCCGGCCCCGCTTCGGCGACGACACCGCGATCGCCTGCTGCGTGTCGGCCATGCGGGTGGGCAAGCAGATGCAGTTCTTCGGCGCACGGGTCAACCTGGCCAAAGCGCTGCTGTACGCGATCAACGGCGGCCGCGACGAGATGACCGGCGAGCAGATCGCGCCGCACCGACCACCAGTCACCGGTGAGTACCTCGACTACGACGAGGTCCGCGCGGCGTTCGACCGGATGCTCGACTGGCTGGCCCGCACCTACGTCGATGCGCTCAACATCATCCACTACATGCACGACAAGTACGCCTACGAGCGCATCGAGATGGCGCTGCACGATCACCCCGCTCAACGGCTGCTCGGCTGCGGCATCGCCGGCCTGTCGGTCGTCGCCGACAGCCTCTCGGCCATCAAGCACGCGAAGGTGCGGGTCATCCGGGACGACACCGGTCTGGCGGTCGACTTCGCGGTGGAGGGCGACTTCCCCCGCTACGGCAACAACGACGACCGCGCCGACGGCCTGGCGGTGGGACTGGTCGAGGACTTCATGGCGCTGGTGCGCCGCTACCCCGCCCACCGGCACGCGGTGCACACCCAGTCGGTGCTCACCATCACCTCGAACGTGGTCTACGGTCGCCACACCGGCAACACCCCGGACGGCAGGCGCGCGGGCGAGCCGTTCGCACCCGGTGCCAACCCGATGAACGGCCAGGACCGCCACGGGCTGGTCGCCGCGGCCCTGTCGGTGGCCAAGCTGCCCTACGACCAAGCACTGGACGGCATCTCGCTGACCACCAGCATCACGCCGAACGGGCTGGGCCGGGACACCGCGGAGCGGGTGACCAACCTCGTCGGAGTACTCGACGCGTACGCGGACGCGGGCGGCTTCCACCTCAACGCCAACGTGCTCAACCGGGAGGTCCTGCTCGACGCCATGGAACACCCCGACAAGTACCCGCAGCTGACCATCCGCGTGTCCGGGTACGCGGTCAACTTCGTGCGCCTGACCCCCGAACAGCAGCGCGACGTGGTCAACCGCACGTTCCACGGGTCGCTGTGATGACCACCGGGACCGTCCACTCCTGGGACCTCGCCACGGCGGTGGACGGCCCCGGCACCCGGTTCGTGGTCTTCACCGCCGGGTGCCCACTGCGTTGCCTGTACTGCCACAACCCGGAGACCCGGTTCGCGCGGTACGGCCGGCGCGTCACCGTGGACGACGTCATGGCCGAGATCGCGAAGTACCGTCGCTTCATCGAAGTCGCCGGAGGAGGCGTGACCATCAGCGGCGGAGAGCCGCTGCTGCAGCCGGAGTTCACCGCCGCACTGCTGCACGCCGTCAAGGGCATGGGCCTGCACACCGCCCTGGACACCTCCGGGTTCCTCGGCGACCGGGCCACCGACGCACTGCTGGCCGACACCGACCTGGTCCTGCTGGACATCAAGTCCTGGGATCCGACCACCTACCGGCACGTCACCGGCGGCGAGGTCGCCCCGACGCTGCGGTTCGCCCGACGGCTGGCCGACCTGGGCAAACCGATGTGGATCCGGTTCGTCCTGGTGCCCGGCCAGACCGACGACCCGGCCAACGTGGACGGCATCGCTGCGTTCACCGCGACGCTCGGTCCGGCGGTGCAGTGCGTCGACGTGCTGCCGTTCCACAAGATGGGCGCACCGAAGTACGAGGCCATCGGCCTGCCGTTCCCGCTCGCCGACACCCCCACCCCGGACGCGGAGCTGGTCGAGCGGGTACGGGGCCAGTTCGCGGCGCACGGTCTGCGGGCGTGACCGGGAGCAGCGCCCCGGCTTGCTCACGAGCGATCGGTCACCTCGTCGATGATCCCCCTGTTGTCGGTCTGGAAGTCGCGGTCCTCGTACTGCCACGGGCTGCGACGGCCGGTGTTGTACTCGTCGACCAGTGACTGCGTCACCTCGGCCAGCACGGTGTGCGACGCGTCGGGGAACACCGCGCGCCGCTCGCTGTCGATGCAGACCACCGCCGGGTAGTCGGTGCCGAGCGAGTGGAAGCGCAGTCTGGCCACCGGGATCGACACGCTGCTGGCCACGTGCACGAGGATGTTGGCGACCTTCGCGCGGTCGAAGCCGTGCTGCACCGCCTCCTCGATGTAGGCGTCGGGGTCCTGCGCGTATTCCACGTCGTAGTCGATGTGGTGCACCCGCTGCTCGTGCCACGCGCGGGCGGCCGGGTTGAGGTGCCGCTGACGAGCGGGATCGAGGGTGAACCGGTGCCGGGCGTGCACCACGACGCCGGTGTCGGTGACGTAGAGCTGCAGCCGCAGGCACTTGAACCGCTCGTGCACGGTGAACAGCAGCACCCTGATCAGCGGCACGTGCCGGTACGCCGCTCCGTCCACGAGGCGGTAGGAGGTCAGGAGGACCGTGCGGGCGGCGCTGTGGATGTCGGCCACCAGTTGGGCCACCAGCCGCAGGTCCGTGTCCCTCAGGGTGGTGAGGTGCAGCTCCTGCTCCAACTCGTCCCTCATCGTGACCGCCGGCTGCGGCCTGACGGCGTTGATCGCCCGCACCAGCGAACGCAGCGCCGGGTCCCAGTTGGGGGTGCGGGAGAAGTCGCCGTGCACGCGGTCGGCGAGGAACGGCGAGACCTGGCAGTCGTCGATCCGGATCGGGATGACACGCGGGCCGCGTCCTTCGAGCTCCAGGCTCAGCGCCTGCATCAGCTCGTACTTGACCCAGCGCGACCGCACGGAGTTCTCCGAGAGCACGGCGATGACCGCGCTGCTCCTGGCGATCTGGCCGCTGATCCGCTCCAGCAGGCCGTCGCCGAAGTCGAGCTCCAGCTCGTCGACCCACGCGCGGACGCCCGCGGCTTCCAGCAAGGTCACGAGAATGCGCAGGAACGGTTTGTCCGCCGAACTGTGGCTGATGAACACATCGGCGCTGTGGGCGACCGGTGGCGGCTCCGACATGGGCTCACTCTCCGACCTGGAGGCGCGCAACGCCAAGGATCGTCATCAACTCGTTGCCCCGGTCCGGCGCTTACCCAGGCCGCGCCGGTCGACGGCTGGAGGACGAGCCCGGTGGCCCAGGTGCACGGCACCTCTCGCGGGTCAGCCGACGCACGCCGGCATCAACACGCTGCGGACCTGGGCGGCCATTTCGAGGTCTTCCCGCGCGGTGACGACCCAGACCGGTGTGGCCGAGCTCTCCGGACTGATCCGAGTGTCACCCCAGGCGGTGACGTTGAGGGTCGGGTCGAGGAACGGGCCGAGGAACGCCAGACCTTCGACGACACGGGCTCGGACGACGGAATCGTGCTCCCCCACACCTCCGGTGAACACCAGCAGGTCGAGGCCGCCGAGCGAAGCCGCCATGGCAGCGACACCCTGACGCAGCCGGTGGGTGAAGACGTCCAGGGCCAGCGCGGCGTCGGCGGAACCGGAAGCGATCGCGGCATGGACATCGCGCAGGTCGGCGTGTCCCGACAGGCCGACCAGACCGGAGCGGTGGGCGAGGCCCTCGGCCACCTCGTCGACGCCGAGTCGATCGCAGAGCCACAGCAGCAGGCCGGGGTCGACGTCGCCGCTGCGGGTGGCCATGGGCAGGCCGGCCAGTGGGGTGAAGCCCATGGTCGTGTCGACCGAGCGGCCGTCGTGGACGGCGGCCAGCGAGCAGCCCGCACCGAGGTGGCAGGTCACCACGCGGGAGCCTCCGCCCGCCAGTTCGACCGCGCGTCGGCAGGCGTAGGCGTGCGACAGGCCGTGGAAGCCGTAGCGGCGCAGGTCCCAGCGCTCGCGCCAGGCGGCGGGCAGGGCGTAGGTGGCCGCGGCGGGTGGCAGGGTGCGGTGGAACGCGGTGTCGAAGCAAGCCACGTGCGGCAAGTCGGGGAACAGCGCCCGAGCCGCGTCGATGCCCGCGAGCGCACGGGGCTGGTGCAGCGGCGCGAGGTCGGTCAGTTCTTCGAGCTCGCGGCGCACGTCGGGAGTGATGACGGCCGGTCCGGTGAACCGTGGGCCGCCGTGGACGACGCGGTGGCCCACGGCGTGCACGGGCGGCAGGGAGAGGTCGAGGTCGGGGGTGCCGTCCCACCGTTCGACGTGGTGCCGGGCGAGGACGGTGTCGTCCTCGCCCAGCACGCTCAGCTTCAGGCTGGAGGAGCCCGCGTTGACCACGAGCACGTTCATCAGTACGGCCAGGTCCAGTCGCGGATCTCGGGCAGGTCCTCGCCGTGCTCGCGGATGTGGGCGCTGTGGCGGGTGCGCTGGTCGGTCATCCGCTGGCGCAGCCCGGCCGCCTTCGGGCCGAGGCCCGGGACGCGGTCGATGACGTCGATGACGAGCCGGTAGCGGTCCATGTCGTTGAGGACGAGCATGTCGAACGGCGTGGTGGTGGTGCCTTCCTCCTTGTAGCCGCGGACGTGGATGTTGTGGTGGTTGGTGCGGCGGTAGGTCAGCCGGTGGATCAGCCAGGGGTAGCCGTGGTAGGCGAACAGGACCGGCTTGTCGGGGGTGAACAGGGCGTCGAACTCGCGGTCGGGCATGCCGTGCGGGTGCTCGGTGTCCGGTTGCAGGCGCATCAGGTCCACGACGTTGACCACGCGCACCTTCAGCTCGGGCAGGTGCTCGCGGAGCAACGCCGCGGCTGCCATGATCTCCAGGGTCGGCGCGTCACCGGCACAGGCGAGCACGACGTCGGGTTCGGTGAGGCCGTCGTCCGTGCCGGCCCAGTCCCAGATGCCCGCGCCACGCGCGCAGTGCAGCGCCGCTTCCTCCGGCGAGAGCCAGTCCGGGGTGTCGTTCTTGCCCGACACGATGACGTTGACGTAGTCGCGGCTGCGCAGGCAGTGGTCGGCCACGGACAGCAGGGTGTTGGTGTCGGCGGGCAGGTAGACGCGGACGACCTCGGCCTTCTTGTTCATCACGTGGTCGATGAAGCCGGGGTCCTGGTGGGAGAAGCCGTTGTGGTCCTGCCGCCACACGTGCGACGAGAGCAGGTAGTTCAGCGACGCCACCGGACGCCGCCAGTCGATGTGCCGGTGGGTCTTGAGCCACTTGGCGTGCTGGTTGAACATCGAGTCCACGATGTGGGTGAACGCCTCGTAGCAGTTGAACAGGCCGTGCCGCCCGGTCAGCAGGTAGCCCTCCAGGAAGCCCTGGCACAGGTGCTCCGACAGCACCTCCACCACCCGGCCGCCGGTCTCCAGGTGCTCGTCGGTGGGCAGCTTCTCGGCCAGCCACTGCTTGGCGGTCACCTCGAACACCGCGTCGAGCCGGTTGGACGCGGTCTCGTCCGGGCCGAACACGCGGAAGTTCTTCCCGTCCGCGTTGAGGGTCATGACGTCGCGCAGCATCCGGCCCAGCGCGCGGGTCGGCTCGGAGGTGGTGGTGCCGTGCTTGGTCACCTCGACCGAGTACCCGGTGGTGCCGGGCATCCGCAGGTCGCGCAGCAACAGGCCGCCGTTGGCGTGCGGGGTGGCGCCCATGCGCAGCTCACCGCGCGGCGCGAGGGCCAGGAGCTCGGGCTTGGGCCTGCCGTCGGCGTCGAACAGCTCCTCCGGCCGGTACGACCGCAACCACCGGTCGAGCAACGCCAGGTGCTCCGGGTTGTCCCGGACGCCGGCCAGCGGCACCTGGTGGGCGCGCCACGTGCCCTCCACCGGCACGCCGTCCACTTCGGACGGACCGGTCCAGCCCTTCGGGGTGCGCAGCACGACCATCGGCCACCGCGGGCGCTCGACGTCACCGCCGGCGCGGGCGGTCCGCTGGATGCGCCCGATCTCGTCCAGGACCTCGTCCAGCACCTGCGCCATGCGCGGGTGCAGCACCGCAGGGTCGTCGCCCTCCACGTAGAACGGGGCGTAGCCGTAACCCCGCAGCAACGAGTCCAGCTCCTCGTGCGGGATGCGCGCCAGCAGCGCCGGGTTGGCGATCTTGTAGCCGTTGAGGTGCAGGATCGGCAGCACCGCGCCGTCGTGGGCGGGGTCGAGGAACTTGTTGCCGTGCCAGCTCGCGGCCAGCGGGCCGGTCTCGGCCTCGCCGTCGCCCACCACGCACGCCACCACCAGGTCCGGGTTGTCGAACGCCGCCCCGAACGCGTGCGCCAGCGAGTACCCCAGCTCACCGCCCTCGTGGATCGACCCCGGCACCTCCGGCGCCACGTGGCTGGGCACACCGCCGGGGAAGGAGAACTGGCGGAACAGCGTGCGCATGCCCTCGCCGTCACGCGGCACGTTCGGGTGGGTCTCGGTGTAGGAGCCCTCCAGCCACGTGTTGGCCAACAACGCCGGACCGCCGTGACCGGGCCCGGTCACGAACAGCACGTTCGCCGAACGGTCGTTGATCACCCGGTTCAGGTGGGCGTAGAGGAAGTTCAGGCCGGGCGTGGTCCCCCAGTGGCCCAGCAGCCTCGGCTTGATGTGCTCGGCAGCGAGGGGTGCGGTCAGCAGCGGGTTGTCCAGCAGGTAGATCTGGCCCGCAGAGAGGTAGTTGGCCGCCCGCCAGTAGGCGTCGACCAGGTCGAGGTCAATCGGACCGGACTGCGACATCGCGCTTCTCCTGTGGGTGTCGGGGTGCTGGGACCAGCCTGCTTTCGGAACCGATCCGGTCCCAGGGCACGCGGTCCCCGACCTCGCAGGGACCTTCGACCCTGAACCGTTGACCTACGGCCCGTGGTGGGGCGGCGCACCGGAGGTTCGGATGCGACAAGGACCTTCGCCCGCGTCGCGGCGCGGAACCAATGGACACACTCGGCGAAGTCGCCTACCAGTGCACCGCCCAGTACCTCACGAGCGAAACGCAGCTGTACGAACACCTCAGGTGTGACCAGGTCCAGCTCGCGTTGGCGCCCTGATGGCGGGCCTCGCTTACAGACCGGCTTCGAGGCCGGTCACGGGACGTCGAAGTACCGTCCAGGCACCCAGATCCGAAGGCGTCCGCGACTACGAGCGCAGCGGCCCGACACAGGGGGGTGATGTCGGGCCCGCCACTCGCGAACAGATGGCATTCCGGGGGGTGGAAGCCATCCACCATGGAATGATAGGGGTACCGGACACACCGCGACAACGGTGATGGGTCGAACATCCAAGAAGTGCGCCGTGCATGAACTCGACTCATATTTCGCTACGCAACGTCACCTCGGAGCTTGCACGTCCGGAGGGAGAGACGTATCGGCGCTCCCGGGATCGGCGCATGCACGGGCCGTACCAGCCTCAGACGCGACACTGCGCGGAATGTACTGCTGAAGTGCGTTGATCGTGCCGGGCGAACGTGTCCGTGCCCCATCACTCCGGGCCCGGCGCACCGCCCAGAAGACCGTCATGCCGCCCAGTCATCCGGTTCTGCGGACAGCCTGGTCAAGGGCCGGCTCAGATCGCGGAGCACGAGGCGCTGTGGCCACCACATGCCGAACGAAGAGCACTACGGCAGACAGCGCCGACACCACTGCGCCGATCACCAACCACACCATCGTGCCGTCGGCGAGTCCGAATCCGTCCTGTAACAAGGTCATCCACTCCAAGAGTCGGCATCCCGCGATGTCTGTCGTCGGCCGTTCCGCCGGCGTTTCACCGCTCAGGTCCTGGAAGAGACCGAACGAGGCCGCCTGCGTCGGTGTCCACCGACCCCAGGCGCGTCCGCCCGCTCCACCACGGACCTGGGCAGCAGCGGCATCGAGCAGCGATTGGCGCGGAAGAACGTCTCTGCGGGCCGGGACTTTGGTCACTGTCGACGTGCCTTGCGCGGAGGGAGGCTTGAGGTATGAGCCACGTGCACGAGATCGTCACTATCAGGGTCGACCTGGCCACCGGTGTGCCTGCCGAGGCCGCCGACTACGCCCGAACCAAGGTCGCCGCCATCGCCAAGTACTCCCCCGCCGACATCGGTTACGCCAGGGTGCGGCTGAGCGCCGACGGGCCGCGGCTGCTGGTGGCGCACGCGTCGCTGGACGTCAACGGCACGCCGGTGAATGCCGAGGCGAGCGCGTCGACCTACCAGGAGGCGGTGGATCTGCTGCACGACAAGCTGCAGCACCAGCTGGCCGACATGGGCCGCTGACGTCGGAACCCGGCACGGAGCCGGTGGTCCGGGAGCGTTGGACAGCTCCCGGACCACCGGCTCACCTGCGTCGCAACCACTTCTCGACCTCCACCACCCCGTAGGCGGCCACGGCCAGCGCCACCGCCCACGCCCAGTCGCGCCAGCCGATCGGTGCGGTGCGGAACAGGGCGTTCATCGCCGGGAGGTAGGTGAACAGCAGTTGGAGGGCGGCGGTGACGGCGATGCCCACCAGCAGCCAGGGGTTGCGGCGGAAGCCGACGTGCGGCCTGAGGTGTCGCAGCGACCGGCAGTTGAACAGGTAGGCGATCTGAGCCGCCACGAAGACGTTCACGGCTACCGTGCGCGCCTCCTCCAAGGTGCCGCCGTGCAGGTGGAACGCGGCGAACGACCCGGCCAGCAGGACCGCGGACACCAGCAGGACGCGCTGCGCCAGGGCACCGGTCAGCAGCGGCAACGACGGCGGCAGCGGCGGGCGGCGCATGACGTCGGGCTCGCGCGGCTCGAAGGCCAGGGTCAGGCCGAGCGCCACGGCGGTGGTCATGTTGATCCACAGGATCTGCACCGGCAGGATCGGCAGGGCCGTGCCGAGCAGGATCGCGGTGAGGATGACCAGGCCCTCGGCCATGTTCGTCGGCAGCGTCCAGATGATGAACTTGCGCAGGTTGTCGAAGACCGCGCGCCCCTCCTCAACGGCGGCGCGGATGGACGAGAAGTCGTCGTCGGTCAGCACCATGTCGGCGGCCTGCTTGGCCACCTCGGTGCCGCCGCGGCCCATGGCCACGCCGATGTCGGCCCGCCGCAGCGCCGGTGCGTCGTTGACACCGTCACCGGTCATCGCGACCACGTGCCCGTCCGCCTGGAACCGCTTGACCAGGTCCAGCTTCTCCTCGGGCGACACGCGGGCGTGCACGGCGTCGTCGGGCAGCCGGAAGCGGGTGGCGATGGCGCGGGCGGTGGCGAGGTGGTCACCGGTGATCATGCGGACCTCGATGCCCGCCTCCCGGCAGGCCCGGACCGCCTCGACGGCCTCGGGCCGGGGCGGGTCGTGCATCGCCTGAAGACCCAGCAGCACGGCCCCGCGCAGGGCGTCCTCGGTCAACTCGAGGTCTTCGGGCACGCGCGCCCGGGCGAACGCGAGCACCCGCAGTCCGCGGCCGGCGAGCTCGTCGGCCGCGGTGTGGTCGGTGGAGCCGGTGAACTCGAAGATCCGCTCGACCGCGCCCTTGAGGTAGACGACACCGCCCTCGTGGCGGGTGGCCATGAACCGGCGCTGTGAGGTGAACGGCAACTCGTCCACCCTCGCGGGCACGTCGTCGGGCGTCAGCCCGGCCTTGCGGGCGGATACGACGAGCGCCGCTTCGGTGGGATCGCCCACCGCGGTCCACCGGTCGTCCTGGAGCACCACGTGGGCGTCGTTGCACGCCAGCCCTGCCAGCAGGACCTCGCGCACCGCGGGCGACGGCGGCGGGAAGTCACCCAGCGGCGAGTAGCCGATGCCGTCGACCTCCCACCGCTGCCCGCCGGCGACGACCTGGCGCACGGTCATGGCGTTGGCGGTGAGCGTGCCGGTCTTGTCGGTGCAGATGATCGTGGTGCTGCCGAGGGTCTCGACGGCGGGCAGGCGGCGGATGACGGCGTTGCGGCGGGCCATGCGGGCGACGCCGATGGCCAGGGTCACCGTGACGGCCGCAGGCAGCCCTTCGGGGATCGCGCCCACGGCGAGGGCCACGGCGGCGGTCACCATCTCGGCGAACGGCTCACCGCGCAGCATGCCGATGACGACGCTGACCACGGCCAGCCCGAGGATGACGGCGGTCAGCAGCTTGCTGAACCGCGCGAGCTTGCGGGTCAGCGGCGTTTGCACGGTCGTCGTGCTGCCGACCAGCCGGTGCACGTGCCCGATCTCGGTGTCCGCGCCGGTGGCGACCACCACGCCACGCCCGCCGCCGGTGGTGACGAGCGTGCCGGAGTACGCCATGTCGGTACGGTCGGCGAGCCCGGTGTCGTGGGGCACGGGCAGGGGATTCTTGGCCGTGGGCTGCGACTCGCCGGTCAGCGCCGACTCGTCCACGCGCAGCTCGCGCGTGCGCACGAGCCGCAGGTCGGCGGGCACCTGGTCGCCCTCCTCCAGCACCACCAGGTCGCCGGGCACCAGCTCGTCGGAGGTGATCGGGGTGGCGACGCCGTCGCGGATCACGGTGGCCTCCGTGCGGACCAGCACCTCCAGGGCGTCGAGGGCGCGTTCGGCGCGCACCTCCTGGAGGTAGCCGACGACGGCGTTGACCAGCACCACGCCCAGCACCACCGAGGCGTCCACGGTCTCGCCGAGCACGGCGGTCAGCGCCGCCGCGCCCAGCAGCACGTAGATCAGCGGGTTGTGGAACTGGCCGAGCACCCGTCGCAGCCGGCCGGGGCCGCGCCGCTCGGGCAGCCTGTTCGGGCCCAGCTCGGCCAGCCGCTCGCCGGCCGCGACGCCGGATAGCCCGGTGTCGGCGTCGGTCTCGGCGAGCAGCACGACCTCGTGCACGGGTATGCCGTGCGGCGTGGCCTCTCGCTCAGCCGTGGTCGACGGCATGGCGGGTCTCCGGGAAGCGGACGTCGACCACACCGGCCACCGCGCCCGCGAGCACCGCGGCCACGTGCCGGTCGCGCTCGTCGTCCAGCGCGTCCACGATCTCCACCCGGCCGTCCACCACGGACACCGTCCAGCGGTGCGGGCCGCCGTAGAGGCCCAGGCGGCGCCGGACCTCGGCGGCCAACACGCGGTCGTCCCGGCTGATCGCGCGCAGCATGTCGCGGCGGGTGACGATGCCGACCAGCCGCTTGCCCTCCACCACGCACGCGCTGCGCACGCCGTGCTCCACCATCCGCCGGGCCAGCTCCGCGACGTCCGTGCCGGGGGTCGCGGCGACCACCGGCTCGCTCATCGCGTCGGCGACGGTCCGGCACGGGACGGCACGCGCCCGCGACGGCTGCCCGTGCACCAGCGAGCGCGGGTCGACAGGTAGCCGGTCGCGCAGCGCGTCGGTCTCGGTGACCACGCCGACCAGCGTCCCGGAGCCGTCGACGACCGGCAGCGCGGTGAAGCCCTTGGCCGCGAGCAGTGCCGCCGCGTCACGGGCGGTGGTCCCGGGCGAGACGGTCACCACGTCGCGGGTCATCAGGTCGCGGACCCTCATCGCCCGGCCTCCCGTCCCGCGCCGACCGAGGCACCGTCGCGCTGCTCGACGGCCGGGGGCAGGACCACCACCGGCACGGTCGCGTGCCGCACGCAGTGCGCGCTGGTGCTGCCCAGCAACGCCCTTCGCCACCGGCCGCCGCTGTGCGAGGCCACCACCAGCATCGACGCGCCTTGCGCCTGCGCCTCCAGCGCCTCGGCCGCCGGTCCGCGCACGCAGTGCCGGATGATCCGCGGGAACTCCAACCGGCCCACGGCCGCCGCGCGCAACGCGTCCTCGACCAGCGCGTCCGCCCGGGCTCGCGCGTCCTGCTCGGAGGTCATCGCCCAGTCGGACAGCGGCTCGTACTGGTAGGCGTTGACGACGTGCAACGGGACCTCGCGGTGCGTCGCCTCGTCCATCGCCCACCGCAACGCGCGCTCCCCCGCCGGAGTGCCGTCGACGCCGACCACGATCGGACCTGCGGTCATGATTCCACCTCGTTCACCTCGATGACGATCTCCGGCGCTCGCCGGAGCGTGTTGTGCACGGTGCAGTGCTGGACGATGGCCAGCAACGCGGTCTTGTGCCGCTCGGACAGCCCGGCCGGCACGCGCACGGTCAGGCACACCTCGGCGACGCGGGCCAGCGGGTCGGAAGCCGTCCGGTACCGGGCGGTCACCGCCAGGCCGCGGCGCGACTGGCCGTTGCGGTCGAGGAACCGGCCCGCGTAGAAGGCGGTGCAGGTGGCCATCGACGCGATCAGGAGCTCGACCGGGCTCGGGCCCACGTCACCGCCGCCGGACTCGCGCGGCTGGTCGGTACGGAGGTGGTGGTCGCGCAGCCGCACCACGTACTCCTCGCCGGTCTCGTAGGTCACCTCGACCGGGACGGTGGCGGTGACGGTCATGACGGCCTCCTCGGATCGCGCAGCCGGCGCAGGAAGGGGTCGACCGGTTCGGCGGGGGCGACGCGGACCCTGGCGTCGACGGCCAGCACCCGTCGCCCGGTCAGGACGAGCGGGTTGAGGTCGAGCTCGGCGACCTCCGGCACGAGTTCGGCCAGCCTGCCGACGCGCAGCAGCACGTCCCGCACGGCCGCCTCGTCGTGCTCGGCGAACACCTTCGGCGCGGCGCGGAAGCCGTGCAGCAGGTCGTCCACGTCCGCCTCCGACAGCGGGGCGAGGGCGGCGGCGCGGTCGTCCACCAGGTCGGTGTCCACGCCGCCCAGGCCGGTCACCACGAGCGGGCCGAACTGGGGGTCGGTCACGACGCCGACGAGCAGCTCTCGTCCCCGGTCGGCCATGGGTTGCACGAACACGCCGTGCAGCTGCTCGCCGAACCGCTCGCGCAGCGACTCGAAGGCGTAGGTCACGGCGTTCTCGCCGGCCAGGTCGAGCAGCACGCCGCCGCCCCTGCTCTTGTGCAGCAGCCCCCGTGCCACGGCCTTCAGCGCGACCGGTCCGCCCAAGGACCGCTGCGCGGCCACCGCGGACTCGGCGTCCCGCACCAGCACGCCACCGAGCACGGGCAGCCCGAACGCGCCGAGCAGCCGCACCACCTGGTCGGGGTCGAGCCAACCGCCGTCCGGATCGGTGTTGAGGTGCTCGGCGACGACCGCGCGGGCGGTCGGCAGATCGATGCCGGGCAGGTCGGTCGGCGCCGGCGGCGGGCGGCGCAGCCACGCCGCGCGCTCAGCCAGCGCGGCGAGCACGGCGGCGGCACGGGCGGGTTCGGCGTAGCAGGCGATGCCGTCGCCGCGCAGCGACACCGGACCGTCCTGGTCGGCGGTCACCGCGAGCACCGGCTTGGCCGTGCGGTGGATGCCGCCGGCCGGGTCGCCCAACGCCGTGGGCACGGTGACCGCGATGACGGCGTCCACCGCCGGGTCGGCGACCAGGACGTCCAGGCAACGCGCGAACGTGCGGTCGTCCACGACGGCCGTGGTGTCGACCGGGTTGTGCGGGCTCGCGGTGCCCGGCAACAGCTCGGTCAGCGCCTCCACCGTCCCCGGACCGAGGCCGGCGATGGTCAGCCCGCGGTCGGCGCAGGCGTCCGCGGCCAGTACGCCCAGGCCGCCCGCGTTGCCCAGCACGGCCACGGAACGTCCGGCGGGCAGCGGGGTGGCGTGCAGCGCGGCCAGCACCTCGACCATCTCGCCGACGCCGTCCACCGCGATCACGCCTGCCTGCCGGAACAACGCGTCCCGCGTCACGGCCGGGGTGGCGGTCGACGCGGTGTGGGAGGCGGCGGCGCGTTGACCGGCCTCGCTGCTCGCGGCCCGGATCGCCAGCACCGGCTTGCGCCGCGCCACCCGGCGGGCCAGCCGGGAGAACTTGCGCGGGTTGCCGAACGACTCCAGGTACAGCGCGACCGCGCGGGTGCGCTCGTCGCGTTCCCACCACAGCAGCAGGTCGTTGCCGGACACGTCGTACTTGTCACCGGTCGAGACCAGCTCGGACAGGCCCAGCCCCAGCCGCCGCAGCCGTTCGGCCGCGGCGATCGCGACACCACCGGACTGGGTGACCAGGCCGATACCGCCCGGCTCGGTCCGGTCGCGGGTGAAGGTGGCGTCGAGCCGCACGTCCGGATCGGAGCTGGACACGCCGACGCAGTTCGGGCCGACCAGGCGCATGCCGTGCCGGCGCACGACCTCCAGCACCCGGTCGGGTTCGACACCGGAGGTGATGACGACCAGCGCTTTCACGCCGCGTCGACCGCAGTCCTCGGCGACCTGGGCGACCGCCTCGGCGGGCACGCACACCACCGCGAGGTCCGGTGCTTCGGGCAGGTCGGTGACGCTCGGGTGGCACGGTACGCCCAGCAACTCGTGCGCGTGGGGGTTCACCGCGTACAGAGCACCGGTGTAGCCGCCTTCGACCAGGTTGGCCAGCACCGCGTTGCCCACCGACGTCCGCTTCCGGCTCGCGCCGACCACGACGACCGAGGCCGGTCGCAGCACCGCGCGCAGGCTGGCCACGTCGGCGGCCTGCTCGCGATCGGCCACGGCCTCCAGGTAGTGCTCATCGGGGTCGAGGCCGAGGTCGACGCGCACCTCGCCGTCGGCCGCCGTGGACGTCCACACCAGGCCGAGGTCGGCGAACACGCGCAGCATCTTCGAGTTGACCGTGAGCACGTCGGCGCGGAACCGCCGGACACCGCGCCGGCGTGCCAGGGAGACCAGGTGCTCCAGCAGCAGCGTGCCGACGCCGTGGGACTGCCGGTCGTGCGCGACCACAAGCGCCACCTCGGCGGTGTCGTCGTCCAGCATGACGTAGCTCGCCGCCCCGACCAGCACGTCCGAGGCGAATGCCCCGATCACGGCGTGCGGCGGCTCGTCGGTGGAGGTCAACCGGACGACGAACTCGTCCAGGTGACGAGGGGCGGCGCTGAAGAACCGCAGGTAGCGGTCGTCCACGGGCAGGTCGCGGTGCAACGCGAGCAGGGCATCCGCGTCGGCGGACCCCAGCTCGCGCAGCGCGACCACGGAGCCATCGGCCAACAACGCCCGGTCGAGGATCGGGGACGCGGTCACAGCAGCGGTCCCGGGGTGATCACGGGCTTCGGCTCGACGTGCTCGGGCTTGGGCGCGCGGATGACGACCACCGGGCACGACGCGTGGTGCACGCAGTGGGAACTGACCGAACCGAGCAGGGCACCGCGGATCGGCCCCGCTCCCCTGCTGCCGACCACGAGCAGCGCCGCGTGCTCGGACGCCTTGACCAGGACGTCGCGGGCGTCGCCCTCGGCGAGCACCGCGCGGACGTCGCCGCCGACCTCCGCCACCACCTCGTCCAGCACGCGCCGGTGCTCCCCGCGCAGCCTGTCGCGGTCCATCCCGGCGGCGATCGTGGCCGAGATCGGCCCGATCACCATGGCGTAGTCCACGTGCCAGGCCAGGACCGCCTCCACCGCGCAGCCGCGCAGCTTCGCTTCCTCGACCGCCCACCGCAACGCGGTCCGGCTGACCGGCGATCCGTCCACGCCCACCACGATCGTCTCGTCCATGACCCCTCCTCGGGTGCTCGCCTCCCAGCCTCCCGACGCGGGAACGCCGAGGTCAGTGGCGGCGGTCCCCTCGGCGACGGGACCTTCGACCCTGAAGGCGGCGCGAGGTGGGCGGTGGTGCGCATCGGCCCCGGCGGGTGGTGGCTTTGGTCCCTGTCGATCATGCCGTCACAGGGCGAACGCTCCAGGTGGACGGAGAGGAGAAGGCCATGATCCTGGTTGGTGTGGACGGGTCGCCGGCGAGTCGTGAGGCGTTGCGCTGGGCGCTGGCGCAAGCGGTGAAGACCGGTGACACCGTCGAAGCGACGATGGCGTGGCTGCGCGAACCGGAGTTCGTCGCGGCGACGTCGATGGGCGTGCACCCGCACGCCGACACCCCCGGCCACCGGCACCCCGCGCGCGAGCTCCACTCGATCGTGGAGGAGGTTCGTGCCGCTGTGCCGGGTGCGCCGCCGGTCACCGAGGTGACCACCGTGGGTGACGCGGGGACCGCGCTGGCCCAGGCGTCCCGACAGGCGGACCTGCTCGTGGTCGGCGTTCACGGGCACAGCGGGTTGGCCGGGTTCCTCCCGGGCAGCGTCACCGCAGACTGCCTGCGCCACGCGACGTGCCCGGTCGTGGTCGTGCCGCCCCGCCGGACCTGACTCCCGCGCGAGTCGGCGACAGGGGGACCGATCAGTCGATCGGTCCCCCTGTCGCCTGCTCGCGTCCCTACCCCGCCGTGGTCGGGCGGACCACGGCCAGCGGACACGGGGCGTGGTAGACCAGTGCCTGGCTGGTGGAGCCCAGCAGCATGCCGGCGAAGCCGCCTTGGCCGTGGCTGCCCACGACCAGCAGCCGGGCGTCCTTCGCCGCGTCGAGCAGGGCGCGGACAGGGCGGTCGTGGACGACGACCCGGTTCACGTGCACGTCGGGGTACTTCTCCTGCCAGCCCGCGAGGCGTTCGGAGAGCAGGCGCAGCTGCTCGTCCTCGACCTGCGACCAGTCGACGGTGAAGCGCGAGTGGTACGCGCTGTCGACCAGGAAGTCGGTCCAGGCGATGACCGCCGTGAGCGGGGCTTCGAGCACGGACGCCTCGGCGAACGCGAAGGCGATCGCCTCCTCGCTCGTGGGCGAGCCGTCCACGCCGACCACGACCGGGCCGTCCTGGCGGACCTCGTCGCGGACGACCACCACGGGGCTCTTGCCGTGCGCGGTGACCGCGACGGCCACCGAGCCGACCAGCACACCGGAGAAGCCGCCCAGCCCTCGGGAGCCGAGCACGACCAGCCGCGCCCCGTCCGAGGCGGCGATCAGCGCGGCGGCCGGCCGGTCGATCACGACCGCGGTCTCGACCTCAACCTCGGGAGCGGCCGCACGGGCGGCGGCCGCCGCCTCCTCGACCCACTGCCATCCCTGCTGCTCGAACGCCTCCCGCACGCCGTGACCGGTCAGCACGATCTCCGGGTAGCCCCGGTCTGGCAACAGGTAGGTGTGCACCAGCTTGAGCGGCACGCGGTGCCGTGCGGCTTCCTCGGCCGCCCACTTGGCGGCGGTCAACGCCGACGCCGAGCCGTCCACGCCGACCACGATCGGAGCACTCATCACAGGTTCCTCTCGAATCCGGTGTCGGGACCGCAGGCCGACCCGCGTGTCTCCCTCGTCTTCCGACGCTAGGCAGCCGACGGGTCGGGGACAGTGGTCCTAGGTCCCGACCGGGCAGGGCCCTTGGGACACCGCCGGACACCACCCACGGCCCTGTGCCGACACCGTCGGACGCGACCACTGTGAAGCCATGACGCACCGAGTTCCCGCGCCCGTCGTCGTGGCGGATGACGGCTCCCCCTGGGGCGAGGCCGCCCTGCGGTGGGCCGCCGAGCACGCCGCAGCCACCGGAGCGCCGCTGGAAGTGCACCCACCCACCGCCCACCCCGTCCACGACCTGTTGCCGGCAAGCTCTCGGGCCGGGCTCCTCGTGGTCGGTTACCGAGGGACCAACGGCACGTCGTTCGGCCTGGGCAGGCTGGTGCTGCCCCTGGTCGAGCACGCGACCTGCGACGTCGTCGTGGTCCGCGGCACCAGTGAGGCCCTGCGCCGCGGCCATCACCGGGTCACCGTGCTGCTGTCCGGTGACGCGTCCGACGACGACCTGGCCCTGGCCCGCGCCGTCGCCTACGCCGAGCAGCGGCACGTGGCGCTGCGCGTCCTGCACGCCACGCCGCCACTGCCCGTGCGGGCCGACGATCCCGCGTGGCCGGTCACCCACGCCGACCACCTGCTGGGCGGCACCCGTCACACGACGGTGCTGGCCAGGATGCACACCCACGAGGCGATCACCCGGTACGCCGACACCGACCTGCTCGTCCTGGCCGGACGCGGTCCGGCCACCCGGGCGGCCCTGCACCACGCGCCGTGCCCCGTCCTCGTGGCGCACCGCTACCCCGCCGACGTCGCAGCCCCACGTTCCGCCGAACACGATCGAGCGCTCCACGCCGTGCACTGACACGATGGGGGGACCTTGAGCGCGCGGTGGGAGGGTCTTTGGACCCTGTGTGGGACGACTTCCCCCGGCGAAGGTTGGTGCAGGCGGAAGACGGAGAGGTGGAGCCGGTGGCCCGGGTGTTTCTGGTGGACGACCACGAGGTGGTCCGCGTCGGCGTGCGCGAACTGCTGAACAGCGCGGACGACCTGGAAGTGGTGGGCGAGGCCGGTTCGGTGACCGAGGCGCTGGCCAGGGTGCCCGACAGCGGCGCGGACGTCGCGGTGCTGGACGTGCGGCTGCCCGACGGCAACGGCATCGAGCTGTGCCGCGAGCTGCGGTCGCGGGTGCCCGAGCTCAAGTGCCTGATGCTGACCTCGTTCACCGACGACGAGGCCCTGTTCGACGCCATCATGGCCGGCGCGTCCGGGTTCGTGCTCAAGCGCATCCTCGGCACCGACCTTCAGACCGCGGTCCGCACCGTCGCCGCTGGCGAGTCCCTGCTCGACGCCCGCTCCACGGCCGCGCTGCTCAACCGCATCCGCCGCGAACGCGAGCAGGGCGACCCCGTGAGGATGCTCACCGACCAGGAACGCGCCGTGCTCGACTACATCGGCGAGGGCCTGACCAACCGGCAGATCGCCGAGAAGATGTTCCTGGCCGAGAAGACCGTCAAGAACTACGTCTCGCACCTGCTGGCCAAGCTCGGCCTCGAACGCCGCACCCAGGCCGCCGTCCTGGCCACCCGGTTGCGCAAGCCCGCGCCGCCGTCGGAGGGCTAAGCCAGCGGGACCTGCCACGTCAGCCGAGTGCCGCCGCCGGGCTCGGCAGTCACCGAACAGGTGCCGCCCAACGCGGCGGCGCGCTGTTCCAGGTTGCGCAGGCCGCTACGGGCCACGGTCGGCGGCATGCCCACACCGTCGTCCACGACCGAGATGGTCAACTCGTCGCCCGCCTCCACGGTCACGACCAGCTCCTTCGCCCGGGCGTGCCGGACGACGTTGGTGACCGCCTCCCGCACCACGGCCTCGGCGTGCTCGCCGACGTCGTCGGGCACCGAGTTGTCCACCGTCCCGGTCATCCGCACAGTCGGCGTCACGGCGGCGTCCTCGGTGAGCTCGGAGACCAGGTCCAGCAGGCGCCGCCGCAACCCCGGCAGGTCGTCGCCCGCCTGGAGGTCGAAGATCGACGTGCGGATCTCCAGCACGGTCTCGTCCAACTGGTGCACCGCCTTGCGCACCCGCTCCCGCACCTGCGGATCGCGGATCGCCCCCAACGCGCCCTGCAGGCTCATGCCCGTGGCGAACAACCGCTGGATCACGTGGTCGTGCAGGTCGCGCGCGATCCGGTCGCGGTCCTCCAGCACGTCGACCAGCCGGCGTGCCCGCTGGTTCTCGGCGAACTCCAACGCCACCGCCGCCTGGTCGGCGAACGACGCCAGCAACGGCACCTGTTCCGCACCGAACCGGGCACCGCCCTTCTCACGAGCCACCAACAGCACACCGGTCACGCTCGCACCGGCACGCAACGGCACGACGACTCCCGGCCCGGCTTCGAGCGCCGCGTCGCCGAGCCGGCCTTCCAGGTCTTCGACCAGCATCGGCGTGGCCGAGGCGAGCACCTCCCCCACCACCGCCCCGGCCCCGGTCAGCACACCGCCGACCAGGCTCTCGGTGCGCTCCCCCGCACCAGCGGCCATGAGGAGCCGCTGCCCGTCCGCACCGTCGGACAGCACGATCAGCGACATCGACGCCGCCGACAGCTCCCGCGTCCGCTGTGCGATCAACCGCAGCGCGTCGTCGGCCGACGCGCCGCCCAGCAGCTCGGTGTTGACCTCGGCGGTGGCCTCCAGCCAGCGCTCCCGCACCCGGGACCGCTCAAACAACCGCGCGTTCTCCACCGCCACACCCGCCGCGGCCGCCAACGCGGTCAGCACCACCTCGTCGTCCGCGCTGAAGTCCCCGCCGTCGACCTTCTCCGTCATGTAGAGGTTGCCGAACACCTCGTCCCGCACCCGCACCGGAACACCCAGGAAGCTGTGCATCGGCGGATGGTTCGCCGGGAAACCCACCGACGCCGAGTGATCGGCCAGGTCGTGCAACCGGATCGCCCGCGGATCCTTGATCAGCAACCCGAGCAGGCCCTTGCCCTCCGGCAAGTGGCCCATGTGCGACCGGGTCTCTGGATCGATACCGACGTACACGAACTCCGACAAGTTCTCCTGGCTGCCCAGCACGCCCAACGCGCCGTACCGCGCGCCGACCAGCTCCACAGCCGCCTGCACGATCCGCTGCAACGTCGAGTCCAGCTCCAACCCCGCCCCGACGGCGAGCACCGCGTCCAGCAGGCCCTGCATCTTGTCCCGGGTCGACCCGATCTCGGTCAGCCGCTCCCGGACCTCGTCCAGCAGCTCGTCCAACCGCAAACCACCCAACAGGCGGTGCGGCACCTCGTCGTCAGCGGATCCGGCCATGCGACCAGCCTCCCACCACCACCAGGCTCGGCCAAGTCCGCCCGGCCCTGCCCGGAAGGGACCTTCGGCCGTGTGTTCGAGCTGCCCGCCGACGCACAGTGGAGATGTTGGTTGCACCAGGCGAGACAGGCAGGGACGACATGGCAGACGTGACCGAGGTGCTCGGGCTTACAGCGGACGAGGTGACCGACGTGCTCACCGCCGCGACGCTCGCCCCATCGGTGCACAACACCCAACCCTGGCGGTTCCGCCTCGCGCCCGACCGCATCGAACTGCACCTCGACCCGACGCGCAGGCTGCCGGCCACCGACCCGGAGGACCGGGAGCTGCGGCTGTCCTGCGGCGCGGCCCTGTTCAACCTCCGCCTCGCCCTCCGCGACCACGGCATCCGCCCCCTGGTAACGCTGATGCCCGGGGCCGAAGCGCCCGGCGCGTTGGCCGCGGTCCGCCGGGGCGGCCACCGCGACCTGGACGACGAGACCCGACAGCTGATCAAGGCGATCCCGGTCCGCCGGTCCAACCGCAAGCCGTTCCACGACGTGCCGGTGCCCGTCGAGCACCGGCACGCGCTGGTGCGGGCCGCCGAACGCGAGCGGTCATGGCTGCACGTCGTCACACAGCGTGACGAACGCGCCCGGCTGCAATACCTCGTTGCCAAGGCCCAGCGGATCCAGGTCGACACGCCGGCCATCCGGACCGAGCTCACCGAATGGACCGGTCCGCGAGGTCGGGACGGCATCCCACCCGCGTCGGCCGGCGTCCGGCCCGCACCCCAGGACGAATGGGCCCTGCGCGACTTCCAAGCAGCCGAACGCCCGCCCGGCAAGGACTACGAATCCGACCCGCTCATCGTCGTGCTGTGCTCCTTCTACAGCGGATCCCTCGCCGAACTGCAGGCCGGCCAGGCGCTGCAACGCCTGCTGCTCACAGCCACCACTCTGGGCCTGTCTGCGTCCTTCATGTCCCAGGCGATCGAAGTGCGACCCGTCCGAGACGAACTCCGCCGCGCCCTTGGGGGAACCCTCGAACCGCAGACCGTCCTGCGCATCGGCTTCGGCTCACCGGTCCAACCAAGCCCACGCCGCGCCGTCCGAGACCTGCTGATGGAGCCGACTCGCACAACCTGAACTCCGCGTCCACAGTGACACGTAGGGCATCCGCAGATGAGTCGGTGCTCATCGAGGTCAGGAATTGAGTTCCGCACAGGCCGCGCTGTGGCGAGCACGGAACCGGATTGACCACAGGCCTTCCCCGTACGCGGATTGACGGTTCAGGGCTCGGCCGATCCAGGTGGGCTACGACGCCGCCGCGAATCTCGTCGCCGTACACAACCATCCGCCGGCACCACCACCTCGGACTCCGGAACAGACTTGTGGAGACGCGCGGCCTTCCCTGAGCTGACGACGAAGATCCACCGACTCCTCCTTGATCACGACGTCGAGCCCGATGATCAACCAGCGGGAGATGGTGCAGATTAGGTGATGCCCGGGGTTGACGGCGCCGGCGTGGATGTCCGGCCGGCACCCGGCGCACCGGGATGCCGTGTCTGTCGGCCTGCGCGGTCAGTCATTCGAGGTTGGCGTAGACGGCTCGGGGGTCCAGCCGGTATCAGCGAACAGAGCGATGTCTAAGCGGGGGATGTCGCCCTCGCACGCCAGCAGCAGGTCGTGCTCTGCACGCCGGCACCCAGGGACAGCAGACGCAAGGCAGGCTTTGCGCCGGTCGCTGTCAGGCTTGTCGTGGTCATGCAGCGGTCACCTCCGCGCCGATCTGCGACCGGTGGTCGGTGTCGGTGTTGATGTCGAGGAGTTCGGCGAGGTCGGCCAGCAACAGGGCCACCGCGTAGGCGGCCTGCGGGGGAACCACGCCGTTGCCCAGCGCCCGCAGCTGCGCGGTGCGAGGCAGCGGGAGGTCGGTGACCCAGCCCTCGGGCAAGCCCATGAGGTGTTCGACGAAGGCGGGAGCGAGGACCGGGCGGCCGTGGTTGCCAGGCTGGGTCGGGTGCGGCGTCGGACGGCCCAGCACCGCCTCCCACCGGTGGATCGCCGCGTCGTAGATGCCCCAGTTCACCGGCGTCGACTCGGCGCCGGGTGACAGGCCCGGTCCTGTGTCGAGGCGGGGAACGGCTACGAGATGTCGTTGGCCGCGCTGTCGTCGGTCTGGTTCTGTTCCGGCGGGGTGAGCAGGCGGATGACCGCCGAGGGCAGCATCAGGTCGCCTTTGGAGCCGCGTTGCGCCGGGCAGCCCTTCGTACCGTCCGTCGCTCGTGGCGTCGGCAGGAACGCTTCGGGGTCCACCAGAGGGAGCACCTGCTGTGACAGGGGTGGCCGGAAACCTGCTCCTGCCTTGCGGCCCACGGTTCCGGTGTCCGAGGCTCGTGGTGTCGGCAACAACCGCGCTGCGTCTGGAAGCGACGGCCCACCGATCTGGGTTCGGTGCATGCAGTTCTTCGCGTTCGAGGCCGTCGGCCTCGGCGACAGCCGCAGTTGGTCCGGCAGTGACGGACCGCCCTGCCTGCCGGTGGCGCTGATGCCATTGGAGGAGCCGTCGTGGGCGGTCGGCGTCGGCGGCATCTCCGTGTCGGTGACTGCGGCCGGGCTCGCGCAGCCAGGCGAGCAGGAACACCCGCTCGCGGCGGTGCGCGGCTCCGATGTCGGCGGCGCGGACGCTACGCCAGAGCGCGTCATACCCTGCTTCGGCCAGGTCGCCGAGTACGCGGTGGAGTCCGCCGTTGCGCCAGCGAAGCGCGGCGACGTTCTCCACCACGACGAGTGCGGGTCGTAGTACGCGAAGGCCCGCCACGATGTCGGTCCAGAGCCCACTGCGGATTCCTTTCTCGATGCCCGCGCGCTTCCCGGCGGCGGAGATGTCCTGGCATGGGAACCCCGCGACGAGCACGTCGACCGGCTCGATGGAGTTCCAGTCGATGTGGCGCAGGTCGCCGAGGTTCGGGATGCCCGGTGCCCGGGCGGCGAGGATCTGGACGATGTGCGGGTCGGGATCGGCGACCCAGGCGATCCGGCCGCCGCCGAGGGCGGCCAGCACGCCGAGGTCCAGGCCGCCGTAGCCGGTGCACAACGAGCCCATGACCGGACCGGACTCGGTGCCAGGGCGAGTCCGCTGCCCCGGCCCCGGCGTCACCGCCGGGGCCGGAACGAGAGTGAGCGGACGACCTGCCCACTCACGGTGCGAGCGCGGCGAACGGCGTGTCATGCTGCCTGGCCTCGCCCACCCGCACCGTCACGCGCCGCTTGTGCGGATCGCGCCGAGCGGTACTGCCCGAGATCGACCACGTCCCCCGTCGACGTGCCGGCAGCGGTGAGTCCGGCGGTCTTGTGCAGGGCGGTGCGGAAGACGAGGACGTCCTCGTGGGCGATCAGGTGCAGCGGTAGACCGGCCTCGCGCTGCTTGCGGATGAAGTCGCGCTGGAAGAAGCTGCCGCGCGCGACCAGGTCGGTCTCGGCGGCGCGGGCCAGCAGCGCGACGTTGCGCTCGACCGGGATCAGGCCGGCGGCGCGTCCGCAGGCGAGGATCTGGGAGGGCAGGTCGATCAGTTCGGCGTGTTCGCGCCAGGGGCGGATGGTGATGGCGATGTGCCCACCAGGCTTCAGAAAGGTGCGCAGGGCGGCGAGGATGCGGGTGAACCCGGCCAGCAGTCGGTGGTGGCCGATGTTAGCGAGGTTGCCGCGGTCGAGGGTGTTGCCGTAGAGGTGGTGGTACTTCTGCACCCCCGCGCCGGGCGCGACCGACACCTGCCCGTGGGTCGACGGGCCGTAGGGCGGTGAGGTGACCACCAGCGCCGCTTGCCCGACGTATTCGTCCGGCAGCAGTGTCATCAACTGGCGGGCATCGCCGTGGAACACTCGTGCGTCGTGCTCGATCCCCTGCTGCCGCGCGAGGGCCAGGTTGGCTCGCGTGACCTGCACCCAGTGGGGCTCGTACTCCACGCCGACGGCGCGGCGGCCGAGGCGGACAGCTTCGACAAGGGTGGTGCCGATGCCGCACATCGGGTCGAGCACCAGCTCGCCCGGCTCGGTGTAGTGGGCGACGGCGTGCCGGACGACCTCGGGCAGCATCTTGGCCGGGTGCGCGGTCGATTCCGGGACGTAGGTGTTCTTGCGCTGGGCGGCGGGTGAAGCCTGTGCGGTGGTCCATACCGAGACCGCGAGCCCGTCGGTCCGACGGTCGTGCGCACCGAGTCCCGATGCGTGGTCCACAGGCTTGTCCACACGTGTCGAGTCGGCGCTGACGTCTGCCGGGAACTGTCGTGCGGGCCCGTTGCTGAAAGCGTCCGTGGACGATGTGGTGGAAGGCCGCGATGCTCCTTCGTCGGTCACGGGTGTGCCTTCCTCGCGATGCGATCCGGATCCGGGGGAGTCGGCGTGCGGTGCGGTGTTCATCGGATGCCTCCGCGGTCCGAGGACGGGTCGGTCGGTGCGGAGAGCGCCATCCGGTGGTCGTGCGGCTGGGCGAACACCAGGACGTCGGAATGGATGCGTCGATGTGGCGGGGGTAGTCCGCGGACCAGGGCGCGGTGGACTGTGCGAGCGTCGATGTCACTGGGGCCGCCGTCGTCTGGACCGCCGTCGACGTGAGTTTCGGACAGGTGGAAGCGGCCGTTCCGGATCGGTGCGTGCACGGCGACGATGTGTTGGAGGTAGAGCAGGTCCGCGTTCTGTGCGGCGGCGACCATCGGGCCCGTCGGGTCGGTCAGCTCACCGGTCGACCAGTCACAGTGCGTGAGCGTTGTGAGGATGCCGCCGACGCGCAGCAGGCGGGCCGCGACCAGTGCCACGAGGTCGGCTCCGTGGCCGCCGCAGTGCTGCGGCCGCGCGCTGGTGACGACCAGGTCCGCGCGGTCGAACACCGGCGTCACCGCGTCTGTCGCGGACGATCCGGCGGCGACCGCTGGTGGGTACGGGAGGGTCACGGGAGCCGAAGCGGTGCCGCCGACGAGGTCGGCCCAGAACGGTCGGGAGGCCGGTCCGGTCGTGGCCTGGTCGACTGGGATGCGTTCGACGCGGGCGGTGCGGCCGAGGCGTTTCACGGCGTGCACGGCGTCGGCCAGTTCGGCGTCCGGTTCGGTTCCCGGCGCGTGGTCGATGACGCCGTCACGACCGTTGGGGGTGAGCTGCGGTCGGTCGGTGTTCGGTGTCGGCCAGACCAGCAGCACGACGTGGGCACCGGGTTCGCTGAACGAGGTGACGACCCGTTCCACGACTGCGGCGGGCCATGTGGCGTCGGGGGCGGTCGGTGTGGTGGCGGTGGTCCAGACGGTCGCCGGGGTGGGGGTGGACGACGAGCCGCGTGACCGCTGAGGAGCGGTGTCGGCACTGGGCTTGGTGGGGCTGACGCGGGTCGTGGTGGGAGCCGTCGGCCAGGGTCGTCGGTCCGCGCCCCGTCGTCCGCCGGGTCGGGTCGGGCTGGGCTTGGTGGACTCGGCGCGCCGTCGGGGTGAGCGGCGACCGGGCTGGTCGGATCGGGTCACGGGCGTCCCCTTGTGCTGAGGCCGGGCACGCTCACCGATGCGAGGTGCCGATGACACCCCTGAACTCCGAAATATGGGCCTCTCGGGGACATTCGATCGCCGCAATCCTCGGCCGCCCTCGGACCACTGAAAGCGGGGGAGTTCGCGTTCGCGGTTGCACGACCTCGCCCTCCCCCGGGCCGTCGGTGATCGCGGAAGGACTATTACCTTGATGTTCGAGGTCGGCCTCGATCCGTATCGGATCACGTTCGACGGCGACGGGACAGCGCCATGACCAAGCTGGTACCGCGCTAGTACCTCTGACACGTAACCACAGATCACGGGCCATTACCGTGGGACGCATCGATCTTCGGGGCGTCGCTGCAGCACCCCGTGGACGCGGCTGCGGGCGCGACACCACGCGACATTCAATAAGGACCGAGGGTCGTTGGCACCTGCCCGGCGGTAGCGCGGTACCTGTTTGGTCAGCGGTTGGTACTACCGATTGTGGCGTCCTGGTCGAGTCATTCATTGTCGACTCGCTTCGGGAGCTGTTGATGAGTTCACGTGACGCTATTCCGCGCTCGGGTTTCGAGCGTGGCTCGATGCCGTTGGACGCCGCCCGGGCCGCGTTCGAGTGGCTGATCACCGGGCCGCGTCCGGTGACGGTCGACGGCGGGTTGTTCCCTGGTCTTCCCGCGCGGCGGGTGCCGCTGGACGAGGTGCGCGACCGCCTGCTGCGCCGTGGTTGTCCCCAGGCGCTGCGCGACGCGGTGTGGGCGCACCTGGTGCTGTTGGCCCGCGCCGAAGGCGGCACCTGGACCGTCGGCTGCGTCGGTGTGGCGTTGCCGGCGCTGACCGTCATCGCCGCCACGCTGTCGGCGAAGTTCGCCGGCGACCCGAGCGACATCCACGCCGCGGTGCTGGCCGGGTTCGTCGCCGAACTCGGCGAGATCGACCTGCGCCGGCCGCGCATCATGCTGCGGTTGCGGTGGGCCGCCTACCGCGCCGGCCACGCCTGCGTGCGCGAGGCACTGGACGCGCCGGTGCCCTCGGGTCACGCGGGCGAGGGGTTCCGCTCGACGATGCCCCCGCCGCCGTGGGGCCACCCCGACTTCGTCCTCGCGCGCGCCGTCGCCGACGGCGCCATCACCGCCACCGAGGCCGAACTCGTCGGCGCGACCCGTCTGGAAGGCGTGCCGCTGGCCGACGCCGCGGCCGCGCGAGGCGTGTCGTACCAGGCGGTGAAGAAGGCGCGTCAGCGTGCCGAGCACCGCCTCGTCGCCTACTTGCGCGATGACCTGCGCGACGCCGGTCCGCACGGCCACGACGTGGCGACCCAGGTGGCCGACGCCGTGACCATCACCGCCGCCGACGACACGGCCGACCCGACAGCACCATCACGCAACGTCACCACCGCGGCGGTGGGTGACGCGCGTATTTCTCGCGGTCCGCTGTCCCCGCGGGACCGGTTTTCCGGAGTTCAGCGGCGCGGGAGGACAGCAGCCGCTCCCCCGCACACCACCTCCTCGCCCGAGCCGTCGCAGCGGCCGTCGGGCTCGACTCCGGGAGTGCCGCGATGCGCCTGACCCGAACCCTCCACCGTCCTCACCACCTCCATCGGTCCGGGCACGGCCGACCGACCCGCAGGCCCGCGTTCGGCCACCACGGCACCGTGTCGCCGACTCGCCCGTCCGGCCGGCCCGGTATCGGCTCGCTGCACCACGAGCCCGTAGCTCATCCGATGTCCGGTGTGGTGTGCGGGCGGGTGCTGTTGCTCGCACCGCTGGTGGTCCTGGCGCTGCTGGCGTTCGGGACGGGCGCGCACGCGGATCCGGTGGTGCTCGCGATCGTGGGCACCGTCGACGAGGTCCTGACCAACATCCGCAACTGGTTGATGGGCATCCTCGCCGGGCTGGCGACGGTGTTCCTCACCATCGGCGGCGTCCGCCGCGTCTTCGGCGGCGGCGACCCCGGCGAGCAGGAGAAGTCCAAGGAGGCGTTCAAGGCCGCCGGGATCGGCTACGCCCTGGCCGCGCTCGCCCCGCTGGTCGTCACCGTGCTCAAGGGCATCGTGGGGGCATGAGGTGACGCGCCCGTCGAACAGTCCCACCGCACACGGTCACTGGGCCGGCCGCACCGTGGCCTCGCCGCACCGCGCGGTGCGGAACACCTTGGACGGGTCGACGGCGGCGAACCGCCAGGCGACCGCCGTGCCAGCATCGGCGGCGAGCCATCGGCCTGCGGTGGGCCTTCCGCGCGTGACACGCTGCCGGGCGATGCGGGCGCTGGCGGTGAGCCTGGTCGTCGGGCTCGGCTGGATGCTCGCCGGCGCATCCTTCATTCCCGACTCGGGCCCGTCGGTCGTACCGGCCGCCGCCGCGCAACCACTGCCGCTGCCGACCGCCGACCCGGGCCCCTGTGGCCCCGGTTCCCCACCGCTGCCCGTTTGCACCCCACCCACACCCACCTTGTCGACTACCGGGCTGCCGTTGCAGCCGCCGACCTCTACACCGTGCACCGGTGAGGGCTGCATCCCCCGGCCCGGCACCCCGACCACGCCGTCGACCGATCCCGGCACCGGGCGACCCGCACAGGACGCGCAGCCCGAGGACGAGTGCGGCATCACCGACATCGGCGCGTGCGTCACCGAGGCCATCGACGCCTTCTTCCGGGGCATCGTCACCGAGGCACTCAACCCGCTGCTGGACCTGTTGTCCAAGACTCTGTTGACCACGCCGATGCCCGACTCCCTGCCCGGGGTGGCCGAGCTGTGGGACAACTCCTGGCAGATCCTGCTGGTCTCCTACGGCCTGCTTGTGCTCGTCGCCGGCGTCATCGCGATGGGCTACCAGACCGTCCAGACCCGACACTCCATCAAGGAACTCGTTCCCCGTCTGGTGGTCGGGTTCCTGGCCGGGGCGCTGTCGCTGTGGGTGGCGACCAAGGGCGTCGAGATCGCCAACGCGCTCGTCGCCGCGATCATGAGTGGCGGTGTCGACGCGGCCGGCGCCGGGCCGATCCTGCGCGACCTCGTGCTCAACAGCCTCACCGGCGGCATCTGGATCCACATCCTCGGCATCTTCCTCGCCGGGATGCTCGTCGCCCTGCTCGTCACCTACGCCGTGCGGGTGGCGGCCACCCTCATCCTCATCGCCGGGGCGCCGATGGTGCTCATGTTCCACGGCCTGCCGCAGACCGAGGGCGTCGCGTACTGGTGGTGGAAGTCCTTCGGCGGCTGCCTGGCCATCCAGCTCGGGCAGTCCCTGACGTTGATCACCGCGTTGAGAGTGTTCCTCGCCCCCGGCGGGTTCACCGTCTTCGGTCCGACCTCGTCCGGAGTGGCCAACCTGCTCTTCGCGCTGGCCTTGATGTACATCCTGTTCAAGATCCCGTTCTGGGTGCTGTCCTCGGTGCGCGGGGGAAGCGGCGGCCGGAGCCTGATCGGTTCGATGGCGCGCGCCTTCGTCGCCTACAAGCTGTTCGGCTTCATCAGCGGCAGTAAGGGCAGCAGGTTCAGCCTGACACGTCACGGGCCAGGAGCCAGTGGTCGCGCTAGCTCCGGCGGCGGCCGTGGACCGGCAGACCCGTACGCCAACGCGCGCACCACCGGCGGTGGGCAGTACGTCCTGCCACTGCCGGGGGTGCGCCGCACCCGCCCGACCGGCAGACCCACGCCGAAATCGAAGCACGATGCGGCACCCACGCCGTCCGCTGCACGGGGTCGCCAGCCGGCACTGCCGCTGGGTGAGGACTGGCCGGAGAACAAGCCGATCCTCGGCCGCGACGGGCAGTACCGACTGCCCCTGGACGTCCAGCGCACCACCTCGCCACCGGTGTCCACGGAGACCGACGCGGGCACGCGGCGATCGAGGAGTAAGGGCAATCGTGGACAGTTGGAGTTGCCGTTCGACCCTTATCGCGGCAACCGCCCGAACCGATCCGGGCAGTACCCGTTGCCCTTGGACGGCGTGCGGCGCGTGCCGCGGTCAGCCGGTCCTGCGCCGTCTCCTCCGCCACGGCCCGCCGGGCGTCGGGTGGTGGGCCAACCGGAACTGCCCTTCGACCCCTTCAAGGGCAACCGGCCGACCCGCGGTGGGCAGTACCCGTTGCCGCTGGACGGGGTGCATCGGGTGCCCGGCCCCAAGCCCTCACCGACCCCGCCGCCGGCACCCCCACCTCGTCCCGCACCGCCCCCGGCACGACAGCTCCGGCTACCGCTGGATCTGCCCAAGCCCGGCAAGCCACCGGCGCCACCGCGCTCCAACGCCCCACCACCGCCGGCATCGCCGCCGGCCAGGCCCAAGCCCGGAGGTAGGACACCATGACCGGACCCGTCCGCATCCCGGCCGATGTCGACATGCATGACCGCGTGCTCGGCCCGCTGACCGCAAGACAACTGGCCATCCTCACCGCCGCCGCAGCGCTGCTCTACCTGGTCTGGGCGGCCACCCGCGCGTTCCTGCCGACCCTGGTGTTCGCCGCGTTCGCCATGCCGGTCGGCGCGGCCTCGGCGATGCTCGCACTGGGCCGCCGCGACGGCGTGCCGATGGACAAGCTGCTCGTCGCTGGGATCCGCCAGCGCCTGGCCCCGCGGCATCGCGTCGCCGCACCCGAGGGCGTGCGGCCCGCTCCAACCTGGCTCGCCCCGAGCGCCGACCAGACATCGGGCGGGCGCGAGGGCGGCCGGGGCCGAACTGCCCAGCCCGAGCAAGTCTCGCCGTCCGCGCTGCGACTGCCCGCCGAGACGGTCACCGAGACCGGCGTAATAGACCTCGGCAGCGACGGCCTGGCCGTCGTCGCGGTCGCCTCCACGGTCAACTTCGCGTTGCGCACGCCGAACGAGCAGGAGGCGCTGGTGGCCTCGTTCGGCCGCTACCTGCACTCGCTGGCCGCCCCGGTCCAGGTGCTCGTACGCACGGAACGGCTCGATCTGTCCGGCCAGATCGCCGAGCTGTGCGAGCGCGCCGGCGGACTGCCGCACCCGGCATTGGAGGCCGCCGCCGTCGAGCACGCGGACTACTTGGCCCAGCTCGGCCGGCAGTCGGACCTGCTGCGCCGCCAGGTGCTGCTCGTGCTGCGCGAGCCACTCGGTCCCGCCGCCCCTACCGACGGGCTGGGCGGGCCGGGACCGCTGGCGGTGCTCGGCTCGCTGGCCGGCAAGCGCCGCAAGCAGGCAGGCGGACAGGTCGATGCCGGAGCTCGGCAGGCGGCGGAGTCACGGCTGGTGCGCCGTCTCGGTGAGGCGATCGAGCTGTTGTCCCCGGCCGGGATCGTGGTCGCCCCGCTGGATGCCGGACAGGCCACGGCGGTGCTGGCGTCGGCGTGCAACCCCGACAGTCTGCTGCCGCCGTCGGCGGGCCTGGCCGGCTCGGACGAGGTCATCACCACGTCCGGCTCGGACCTCGCCGAGGACGACGGCTCCTTGTCCGTATCCACCACGGCGGCACCCGGTCGCACACCCAGCGGACGGGACAAGGACGGCGACGACTACCCAGACGACTGGGACTACGAGGACGACGAGGAAAGGGGGCGGTCCTGATGAGTACCCGCATACGCAGGGCACGCGGCAACCACGACCCGGCGGTCTCGTCGGCAGCCGCGGCGTTCACCCCCGACGCCCTGTCGGTGGCGGCCCGGCACCTGGAGGTCGGTGGTGACTGGGTCTCCAGCTTCGCCGTGGTCGGGTTCCCGCGCGAGGTGCATCCCGGCTGGCTCGCGCCGCTGCTGACCTACCCCGGCCGTCTGGACGTGTCGGTGCACGTCGAGCCGATCGACCCGGCCACCGCCGCCTCCCGGCTGCGCAAGCAGCTGGCGAAGCTCGAAGCCGGGCGCCGTCACACCGCCGAGCACGGCCGCCTGTTCGATCCGCAGGTAGAAGCCGCCACCGAGGACGCCTACGACCTGTCCTCCAGGGTCGCCCGCGGGGAGGGCAAGCTGTTCCGGGTCGGGCTGTACCTGACCATCCACGCCGACTCCGAGAGGGCGCTGGTCGACGAGGTGGCCGCGCTGCGGTCGCTGTGCGCATCGCTGCTCCTGGACGCCAAGCACACGACCTACCGGTCCTTGCAGGGCTGGGTGTCCACGCTGCCGATGGGCCTGGACCTGATCGGCATGAGACGCACCTTCGACACCAGCGCCTTGGCCGCGGCGTTCCCGTTCACCAGCCCGGACCTGCCCGCCCCGGACCCGACCAAGGCGACCGCTCCGTCGGGTGTGCTCTACGGCTACAACGTCGGCTCGCAAGGGCTGGTGCACTGGGACCGGTTCGGCGACGGGATGCACAACCACAACTCCGTGATCCTCGGCCGCTCCGGCGCGGGCAAGTCCTACCTGGTCAAGTTGGAACTGCTGCGCAGCTTGTACCGAGGGATCGAGATCGCCGTCGTCGACCCCGAGGACGAGTACGCCCGCCTGGCCGCCGCGGTCGGCGGCACCTACGTCCACCTCGGCGCGCGAGGCGTCCGGTTGAACCCGTTCGACCTGCCCGTCCACACCCGTCCAGATGGCCGCCGCACCGCGCCGAAGGACGCGCTCGTGCGCCGGTCGCTGTTCCTGCACACCGTCATCGCCGTCCTCGTCGGTGGCGAGTTGGAGTCTGCGGAGCGGGCGTCGTTGGACAGGGCGATCGCCGCGACGTATCAAAGCGTGGGGATCACCGCCGATGCCCGGACCTGGACCCGCCCGTCGCCGACGCTGCGGATCTTGCGCGACCAGCTCGCGGGCGCCGGGCTCGCCGGCGACCGGCCCGCGGGCGAGCTGGCGGCAAGGTTGCACCCGTTCGTCGAGGGCGCGTTCAAGCAACTGTTCGACGGGCCCAGCAGCGTCAACCCCGAAGGCCACCTCGTCGTATTCAGCCTGCGCGACCTGCCCGACGAGCTCAAGGGCATCGGCACCCTGCTCACGCTGGACGCGGTGTGGCGGCGGGTGTCCAACCCGGCCATCCGCCGCCCACGCCTGGTCGTGGTGGACGAGGCATGGCTGCTGATGAAGCAGCCCTCCGGCGCGGAGTTCCTGTTCAGGATGGCCAAGGCATCCCGCAAGCACTGGGCCGGGTTGACGGTGGCCACGCAGGACACCGCCGACGTGCTCGGCAGCGATCTCGGCAAGGCGGTAGTGGCGAACGCGGCGACCCAGATCCTGCTGCGCCAGGCGTCGCAGGCCATCGACGAGATCACCCGGACCTTCGACCTCTCCGCCGGAGAACGCGCGTTCCTGCTCTCGGCGGATCGCGGACAGGGCCTGCTGTCGGCGGGCACCCAGCGGGTGGCGTTCCAGAGCATCGCCTCCCCCACCGAGCACTACCTGGTCACCAGCAACCCGGCCGAACTCGCCGCCTACGCCGACACCGCCGAGATGGGAGAACAGGCCGACGCCGCGTTCGTCGACCTGGTCTTCGACGGGGACGACCACCAGGCCGACGGGCGAGAGTTCGGCTCCGACGCCGGCGAGATCCACCTCGACGCCGCCTGACCCATAGCGCTCCCGCACGTCACCCAGCCTTGTTCGCGCCTTCCGTGGAGGACGGGTTTCATGGTGCCTCGAATACCTGCCTGGACACCGGTTGTCCGGTCGTCGACTGCCGTGGCGGCCGGGTGGCTGGAGGACTACCTCCGCGATCCCGGCGGCATCCTGGTGACGTTGCTCTCCCGGCTGCGCGACCTCGCGCTGGACCGGGGCCCGATCGCGGCCCCCGTCCTCATCTCGCTCGTCATCACGATCATGGTCGCCAAGCGGTGGTGGGCGCGGCGCTCCCACGAGCTGCTGCTGGCCGACGCCCGTCAGGTCACTGTGCTCGCACCACCCACCGTTGATCCCGCGGGCGGTCCGGCGTTGTGGTCGAACCTGGTGGGGCTGCTGCGGCCGGGCTGGAGGCGGGCGTTCACCGGCCAGCCGCACGTGGTGTGCGAGTACGTGTTCTCCGAGGCCGGGGTCGCGATCCGGCTGTGGGTGCCCGGCGTCATCCCACCCGGCCTGGTCGAACGCGCCATCGAGGCAGCCTGGCCCGGCGCGCACACCCGCGTCGGGCCGGCCGAGCCGGCCCTGCCCCCGCCGGGCGAGGGGCAGCGGCGGCTGGTGGTCGGCGGCGAGCTGCGGCTGGCCCGTCCCGAGGGGCTACCCATCCGGTCGGCGTTCGACGCCGATCCGATCCGTGCGTTGATCGGGGCGCCGGTAGGGCTCGCGCGCGGCGAGTACGCCTGCGTACAGGTCCTGGCACGCCCGGTCACCGGCCGCCGCGTCCAGCGCGCCCGCCGCGCCGCCCGCCGGGTCCACACCGGCAGTTCGACGCGACTGGTCGGTCGTCTGCTGGACGCGGTGACCCCCGGTATGAACCGTTCGCGGCGCTCGGCTGCGGCGCGGACGAAGACCGGCGCGTTGCACAGTGACCCGCAGACCAGCCTGGAGTTCGCGGCGCAGAACCGCGCGATCGTCAGCAAGCAGCGCGGCAGCCAGTTCGAGACCGTCGTGCGCTACGCCGTGGCCACCCTGCTACCCGGCGACGCGGACAAGGACGAGGTCCACAGGGCTCGGGACACCGCCCGCGGCCGCGCCCACGCGCTGGCCGCGAGCTTCGCCTCCTACACCGGGCACAACCACTACCGACGTCGCCACCTGCGCAACCCCGACCGGGTCATGGACTCCCGCCGCCTCGGACGCGGTGACCTGCTGTCGGTAACCGAGCTGGCCGCGATCGCGCACCTGCCCACCGACGAGGCCATCCCCGGTATCCAACGCGCCGGGGCCCGCGCCATCGCACCCCCGCCCGGCATCGCCACCCCCGGCCCGGACGCCAAACCGATCGGCGTCACCGACACCGGTCACCGACGGCCCGTCGCGCTGCGTGTACCGGACGCGCGCCACCACCTGCACATCATCGGCGCCACCGGCTCCGGCAAGTCCACCCTGCTCGGAAACATGATCCTGGCCGACGCCGAGGCAGGACGAGGAATCGTGCTGATCGATCCCAAGGGCGATCTCGTCACCGACGTCCTGTCCCGCCTACCGCGCTCGGCCGCCGACCGGGTGGTCATCTTCGACGCCGACAGCAAGTCGCGACCACCGTGCCTCAACCCGCTCGACGGCGGGGAGACCGATCTGACCGTGGACAACCTCGTGTCGGTGTTCCGGCGGGTCTACTCGGCGTTCTGGGGCCCGCGCACCGACGACGTCATGCGCGCCGCCTGTCTCACCCTGCGCGCCCAGGAAGGTGTCGCCACCCTCGCCGACCTGCCGAAGCTGCTGGCCGACTCCGCGTTCCGCAGCCGGGTTACCGCCGGTGTCACCGACCCGGTGCTGCGGGGGTTCTGGTCCTGGTATGAGGAGCTCACCGACTCCAGCCGCAGCCAGGTCATCAGCCCGCTGATGAACAAGCTCCGCGCGTTCCTGCTGCGCCCGTTCGTCCGCGACGCCATCGCGGGCGGCCACTCCACCGTCGACATGAACCAGATCCTCGACGGCGGCATCTGCCTGGTGCGCATCCCGAAAGGCTCACTGGGCGAGGAAACCACCCGGCTGGTCGGATCGCTGGTGGTCGCCCGAACCTGGCAGGCCACCACCGGGCGGGCCCGCACACCGCAACGGCAGCGCCGAGACGCGAGCCTGGTCATCGACGAGTGCCACAACTTCCTCAACCTGCCCTACCCCATCGAGGACATGCTCGCCGAAGCCCGCGGCTTCCGCGTCGCCATGACCCTCGCCCACCAACACCTCGGCCAACTCCCCCGCGAACTACGCGAAGGCATGTCCACCAACGCCCGCAGCAAAATCTTCTTCAACGCATCCCCCGAGGACGCACGCGAACTGTCCCGCCACACCGCACCACGGCTGTCCGACCACGACCTCGCCCACCTCGGCGCCTACCACGCCGCCGTCCGCCTCGTCCTGCACGGCGAGGAAGCACAACCGTTCACCATGCTCACCCAACCACTCCCGCCCGCCATCCCCGGACGTGCCCGGGACATCCGCGCCGTCGCCCGCCGCACGGCCCGGACTCGCACGACCGGAACCACTACCGGCGAGAGCCCTGCCGGCACCCGATCTTCTCGCGAACCCTCAGATCCGTCCCGACCAGCAGAGCGAATCGGAACCGTCGCGCGCCCTCGTGGCGCAGACCCTCGCCGCAACGGCTGACCTCACCCCTTTTCGTCCTTACCGCTCGCCCACCTCGCCTCAGCGCACCGCGCCCACGCGGTTCCGTGCTGCCCACCCGGAGGTGCCACATGATCACCAATCCCACCCGTCAGCGCGCCCTGCGCGGCCACAAACCCACCCGCCCCACCCCGCGCGCAGCCAACACCGTCGAACACCAAGCCGTGCTGGCCTGGCGGCTGACCCCACGCGACAAGTGGATCGCCCGAATGTTGTGGGAGCACCGCGTGCTCACCGCCCACCAGATCACCGCCCTGACCTTCCCCAGCTTCCGATCCGGGCGCATGCGGTTGCGCGAGCTCTACACCTGGGGCGTCGTCGACCGCTTCCAGCCCTTCGTAACCCTCGGCACCGCGCCCATGCACTACGTCCTGGCACCCGCGGGCGCGGCCGTGCTCGCCGCCGAGGACGGTCTGGACGTCAAGGAACTCGGCTACCGGCACGACCGGGTGTTCGGCGTCGCGCACAGCCTGCGCCTGGCCCACACGATCGGGGTCAACGACTGGTTCACCGCCCTGGTCGACCGCGCCCGCCACCCGCGGCCCGGCGAACAGGTCGCCCTGGCGGCGTGGTGGTCGGAGAACCGCTGCGCCCGCCACTTCGGCGACCTGGTCAAACCCGACGGCTACGGCCGGTGGCGCGACGGCGACCGGCAGGTCGAGTGGTTCCTCGAGTACGACTTCGGCACCGAGGTCCTGGCCAAGCTCGCCGGGAAACTGGCAGGCTACGCCGCGCTCTCGCAGGCCACCGGTATCACGACGCCGCTGCTGGTGTGGCTGCCGACCTCGCGGCGTGAGGCCACCGCCCGCGGGCTGTTGGCGCGAGCGTGGCGCGAGCTGGAGGACCCGCGCTCGGTGCCGGTCGCCACCGCCGCGGCCGAACTGCTCGACCCCGCCGCCACCCGTCCCAGCCCCGCCGACGAGCTCTGGCTTCCCCTCGACACCCCGACCAACGGTGCTCGACGGTGGACGCTGACAGGGCTGCCCGACGTCTGGCCGCACGTCGCACCACCGGTCACCACGAGCGGCGACACCGGGCTCGGGCCGGACTCGTCGCATCCGATGGGCCCGCCACCCTCGCCGATGCCGCCCGCTGCGGCACCGCGTGGGTCAGGACAACCGGGTAGGGGGTGAGACCATGCCGGCCAAGCTCACGATCGGAGCCGCCGCCGTCCTGCTGCTCATCCCCGTCATGATCGGGCAGAGCTTCAGTGCCGTGATGGAGGCGCTGTTCGGCAGCCCGTCGAACACCTCGGTGGACTGCGCCAAGCCCATCGCCGACATTCCACCCGACTACTGCATGCTCTACGGCACCGCGGCACCGGACTGCCCCGGCCTGGACTGGACCGTGCTCGCGGCGATCGGCAAGGTCGAGACCGACCACGGCCGCCTGAAGACGCCCGGCGTGACCGAAGGCGAGAACCACGCCGGTGCCGGCGGGCCGATGCAGTTCCTCGAGCCGACCTTCAACGGCGTCACCGCCGCCCACCGCATCCCGCCGGGCGGCGCCAGCCCGCCCTCGCGGTACAACCCGCACGACGCCGTCCACGCCGCGGCCTTCCTGCTCTGCGACGAAGGAGCCCGGCGAGGCGACCTCCGGGCAGCGATCTTCGCCTACAACCACGCCGACTGGTACGTCGACATTGTCCTCGACCAAGCCGCCACATACGCCCACGCCGCCGCGACCAGCGTCGGCAACGGCGACTGCAACGCCATCCAAGCCCCCAACGCCATCACCCTCGCCGCGATCAACTACGCCTGCGGCATGCGCGGACTCCCTACGTGTGGGGCGGTAACGGACCCGACGGCGGACACGAAGGCTTCGACTGCTCCGGCCTGACCAAAGCCGCCTACGCCGCCGCCGGAGTCACCCTGCCGCGCACCGCCCAGACCCAGTTCGACGCCGGCCCGCGCGTCCCTCCCGGGCAGCCGCTATTGCCGGGCGACCTGGTCTTCTACGGCACACCACGCAACATCCACCACGTCGGCCTCTACATCGGCGGCGGACTCATGATCAACGCACCGACCTTCGGGCAACCGGTACAGATCGACAACCACCGGTACAACGGCGACGACTACGCCGGAGCGACCCGCCCGGCGGCTTCTATCGCAGTTGTAGCTTCCGCAGCAAGATGACCAATCCCGTGCGGACTTGGGCACCGTATAAGCATCTGCCCCGGTTCGGCGGGCGTCATCCCCCCGCCGCCGATCGAGCAATCAAGCTCACCACGGGAACGCCAGTGCCGATGCCGCATCGGAAGCTTGCCGCTGGCTGACACGAGTCCAACGCACTCTCATGCCGATGACCGCGTGTTGCGTGGTGCAACGTAGTGGATTGTCGGGACGATGTGGGGGTATCGGTGTCGTGGGTGTGGGGGGTTCGTGGTGGGTGGGTCGGCTCGGCGGGTGTTTCTCAGTCATACCTCCGAGCTGCGGAAATACCCTGTGGGTGGGTCGTTCGTGGATGCGGTGGAGAAGGCCGTGCTGCGGGTGCGGGTGGCCGCCCCGGTGCGCGGCCCGAACGGCGACGTGGTGGCCGCCGTCTCCGTGGTGGTGCCGATCGAGACCCGCACCGACACCGTGCTGCCCGCCGTGCGGGCCGTGGCCGGGCTATTTCACGCGCGCTGGGCCGGCGCACGCCGTAGCGGGACCACCGACGTCCGCACGGCGGCGAGGGCGGCGAACTCGGCCTGCTGCTCCGGGGTCATGAGGTTCTTGGGCAGCGGGACGGCCTGCGACTTGGTGAACATCAGGTACCAGACGTCGGGCTTCTCCACGACCCGCGCCAGCGTCTCCCAGTGGCACCGCATCTGGGCCAGCGGGTACGCGATGCTCACCCACTGGTCGTCGATCACCAGGTTGAACGCGGCCCGAGTGACGGACCACTGCGCCTCCAGCGCCTGGGCGGCCGTGACCCGCCCGATGCGGAACACCAGCAGGGGGCCGAGGATCACACAGACGACCCCCACCACCTTGTCGATCGTCGTCAGGGTCAGCATGGCGACGCCAAGCGCGACGAGCACCGCGCCCAGCACGTAGAGCCGGTTGAGCTGCGGACGGAGCAGGAACTGGGTCGTGCGCTTGAACAGGCGCTCGTCGTACGGCACCGTGATCGTCATGGACACCGGCACACCTTAATACGAATGACGTTCGCGGCTGCCAGGGCGAGCGCATCCCCCGCCTGTACGGGTTCCAGCCCTCCGATCAGCTCGCCGACTGCCACGAGACGGGGTGGTCAGTGGGCAAGCGTGGACCCGCACCCAAGCCCACGTCGCTGCGCGTGCTGCACGGTGACCGCCCCGACCGGATAAACACCCGCGAGCCGGTCCCACCCGATGCCGAGGTCGAACCGCCGGACTGGCTGTCCGACTCGGCCCGCGCGATCCGGGACCGGCTCGCACCCGGACTGGTCGCCCGCAAGGTGCTGACCGTCTGGGACGCCGACGCCTTCGCCATCCTGTGCCAGGCGGTGGCCCGCTACCGCGAGGCCACCACCCGGCTCAACAGCTCGGCCCTGCTCGTGCAGGGATCGGGCGGGCTGGTGAAGAACCCAACCACCACCCTCGGCACCGCCAACGACCTCGCCCTCCGACTACACGCCACAGGCGACCACCGGGCCGCGCGCGATCTCGACGAGGACACCCTGGCGCGCTACCGCCGCGTGCTGGGCGAGGACCACCCCGACACCCTGCGGACGGGGCGCAATCTCGTCTCGGTTCTCCGCGACCTTGATCAGCACGACCAAGCCGACGCACTACAAACACGGATCGACAACACCGCCAAATCACGACGATCACGGACCAATCGCAGACCGGCAAGCACCACAGGACCATCTTGTTCGCGTCATCACGAACATCCGGTCATGCCGCAGACCGTGCGCACTACACAGGGCAGAGAATGCTCAAGTAGCGCGGAAACCGTCCACGGACGAGCCGCTCACATCGCACGGAAACACCAGGTCCAGCGATCAGGTTTGCTCATGTTCGTCCGGAACGTACACGCAGCGGTAGCTTCCGCGCGCACATGACCGCTTCCGCGTGCAGGTGACCCACCCGATGATCGATTGATCAAGTGCTGCGGAAGGTGACCACGAAGATCGGGCGTTGTTCAAGACGGCGAGCACGCCGCGCTCGTGGCATCCGGTCCCACGTGCGCGACCGGAGCCTGCACGGCGTCAAGGCTTCGGCATCGTCTGCGAGACCATCGAACATATTCGCGTTGCACCGACGGCCGGGTCACCCGCGCACGTCTGCACGGCTGACCCGGCCGTCGAACAAGGGGTTACCGCCCTCGGCGCGGTTTCGGTGGTCCGCCCCCGGGCGCGTGTGCGGTTCGGCGCGAAGGTCACCGAGAGCCCGTCCGTCCGGGATGTGTTTCCACGCCTTCCAGCCGTCCCGGAAGTTGTCGCCCAATGCGGTCAACGCACCGGAAGGGTTGCCGTAGGCACGACCGTCGGCGAGGACCAGGGTGCCGGCGGATCGGATGCGGGCGGTGTGCCGGGCACCACGCCCCGGCCGATCCCGGATGAACTCCTCGCCGGCATGAAGCAAACCGGTGGCGAGCGGTTCGCCAGGCCGCCGTCGTCGTTGCCGCCCCAACCCCCAAGGGCCGACCGGCTACCGCGCCTGTGCGGAAGGACCGGCTTCGGTTGCCGCGACCCGCAATCCCATGATCGCCGCAGCGGTCACCGCGACCGTCCACGGCCAGTGCACGTCCATCCCTTCCCATTCGCCGACCCGCATCCACCGGTCGTCGTGCGCGAGCAGCATCTCCACGTCGACCCGGCAGTCCGGTGCCGATTCGTCGTCGGACGCGGTGAGCACGAGGACGAGATCGCCCTCGCACACGGCCGCCGGCGGCTGTTCGGGCAGCCAACGCCCGGCGAATAGGGCGACTTCGCCTTCCCGGTCAGGGTCGGTGTCGTCCAGGATGTCCGCTGCCAGCACCAGCATTGCCCAGGTGTTCTCGGGTTGCCGCATCGGCCCGGGGACAATCGACGGGGCAAGAATCACAGCATCCGTCGGAAGCCCTTCCCGCCACAACGCCATCGCCCTCTCGTCCTGTGTCGTGATGGGATTGGGATCGGGTGTAGTGGTCGCGCTGTCGCCGCTCGGTGCGGTGTCGCCGGCGTCCGGGGTCGGTTCGGGTGGCGTCGGCGGCATGGTTTCTGTGGTCATGTCCCTGTGTCCCTTCGGGGTTCGGTTCATCCGTGGCCGAATGGCCGACCTGTATGGACGCTTCGTCACCGCCAAGGTGTCAATACACGGTGGACGGACATCGACGAACTTAACCCTTGTGGGGTAACCGATCGACCAAGCGGCGACCATCTACAGCAGACAGACACAACGTTTGACCATTCCGCTTGACTTCACAGCCGCAAGGAAGCGTCCATAGTCATGCGGCCCGAACCCACCGGATGCGCACCGGGGGCCGCGCCCGCCCCGGCCGGGGCATGACAGCCACGACACACCACTTCCTGCGAGGTAGTCATGTCCACCAACACCAACCCGACACTACGAGCTGTCCCCAACTTGACGAAGCCGCACACGGAAACGGAACAGAAGCTGTGGCGGGCACTGCTTGACAACCCCGGCAGCACCGCCGCCGCGTTGTCGGTCGCGGCCGGGATCGGCAAGTCCACCGCACCGAAGATCCTCGTCCGCTGGCAGCAGGACGACCTCGTCACCCGCACCCCTGGAATCGCCGACGGCGGATCACGTCCCGCCGATCGCTGGTCGATCACGACCCACGGCCGGGTCTCCGACGACGACCGGTCTGCGGAGCACGAGCCGACCGCTGTCGAACCCGTCCAGGATCAGCACGAGGCGGAAGGCGACGTGCCCGTCGGCGAGCAGCCCACGGCGGCGGACATGTCACAGGGGGATGCGCGGCCGAAGGGCGAGCGGCTGGCACCGGGAGCGTTGCACGGCATCATCGAGGACTACCTGCGGGAGCACCCCGTTCAGGACTTCACCCCGCACGCGCTGGGCACGACGCTGAACCGGTCGGCCGGCGCGGTGCACAACGCGCTGGAGAAGCTCGTCGCCAGTGGTTACGCCGTGCGCACCAGCGACAAGCCGAAGAGGTACGCGCTCGGCCCGTCCTCTGACGATGCCACCGCAGGCAACTGACGGACCCCTCGGGGTGACATCGCCACCAGCATCGACACCCGACGACCGACAGGAACCCCCATCATGCACACCACCGACCCGGCGGACATCACGACGGCCGACCGGACCCACGACGCCCTCACCTCCACGCCTCCCCACGCTGGAATCGCCGACTTCTACGACGATCACGACGTCCGTTCATGCTGGCTCGGCTCTGTCCAAGGTCACGCCGACCCCGAATCGCTGCGCACGATCGACTCCGGCCGACGTCTACTGGAAGCAACCGACCTTCACGCCTTCAGCACCGCAGCCGCCGAGGTCGTCGACGCATGGGCCGACACGAACGACAGCCCGCGTTATCGACCGTCGGACGGCTGGCCATGGCCTTGGCGTGACCTCCGGCATGCCGACTGGGTCTACACCTTCGACGGCCACCGGGTCTGGGTGGCGACCGACCGCACCACCGTCGGCACCATTACCCTCACATCCCTGCTGCCCGATCCGGAGGACGCCCTCGCGCGGCGGCGGGAAATGCTCGACGACCTCCACCGTCGAACCGACTCCACCACCGAGGACCACTCCTCCGGGCCGGGCCAACCGGGCACCCAGCGAGGCCGCTTCGACCTGATCCACGAACACGTGCTCCGCGCCGGTGACCGCCCGCACCCGCTGACCGACCGCGAAATAGCCGATGTGACGTTCGCGCTGACGGACCCGCTGATCCGCGACGCCTGCCTGTCCTTCGCCCTCGGCGAGCACGCCGACCGCGCCGAAGCACTGTGGACCGAACTGGTCAGGACCAGCCCCACACCAGCACGAGCTGAACCGGCCGCGCTCCTTGCCGCCTTCGCCTACCTGCGCGGTGATCTCAACCTGGCCGCGACCGCGGTCGGGCACGTCGAGAGGAGCTGCCCAGGACATCGTCTCGGTGAACTGCTCGGCACGGCGCTGCTCAGCGGTATCGACCCGGAAGCCCTACACGTGATGGTGCATCGAAGCCACACCCTGATCCCAGAACTGTGACCCTGCAACCTGATACCACAGTGCCGCTCTTGTCGACCTGATCTCGACCAGCTGCCGACGGCTCGAACAGAGCCGTCGGCAGCGCTTCCTCCCCACGGCCTCGCTCCGATCTGGCCGGGCCGAAGCCCGTAGACGCCGCCTGTAGAGACCTCGCAGCACCGCCGCCCGCTCTTGCCTAGCGCGCGTCGACGACGAACCCGCGTTGATCGGAATGTCCGGGGTACCGGCACCGGCTCTTGCGCGGCCCTGGTGGCACCCGCCGCACCGCCGCACGCACAGGCAGAGGGGGACGTAGGATCTGCCGGCCACCGTCAAAGCGAGGAAGACTCATGTCACCCAAGTCCATCGATCCCGCCACGTTGGAAGCCGACGCGCGAGCCCGCTGGGGATCGCTCGAGCCTGCGGTCTGGACCGGACAGGACAGCGATGGACGTCGGCTGGACATCGCCCCCAGCGAGCTGCTCGCGCCGATCCTGCGGCGTGCCCGGCTGATCGCCGCCTCCGACTCGCTGTGCGAGGCGGTGGTCGCGCACCTCGCCGCCGCGGGCGTGGATGCCGAGGTGGACCGGGTACGCGCGGACCCCCGTGTCCACGACGACGTCACGGCCGACGGACGCGGTCCGGTGCAGGTCATGGCATTGCGTGCAGGGGACAAGCTGGTGCCGCTGCGGCCCGGCAGCACCACGTTGACGATCTGGCCACCGGTGGAAGGAACCGAGCTGACCGGCGAACCGCTGGCCGAGATCACGGTGACCGCCGACACGGACCGGTGGGTGCCGGCGACTCGGATCGCCGACGTCCTGAAATCCCACCTGAGCTGACTCCGGTTCGCCTGCGTCTCGGGTGCCGGGTCGAGCCTCCGAGCTTGGAACCGACCGCGCTCACCGTCGGGCGACGCGGCGGACGATCGGGCCCGCCGCCTCTGGCCCGCCGATGATTCTGGTCGGACCCGGCTGTCGAGGTGTGTCGGTTGTCATTGTGGAGGGCGGATCGCCTCGCGGAGTCGCTGTTCGACCTCGAAGCTGTCGCGGGCGGTGAGCACGGTGGTCAGCACGTGGACGGCGGCACTTTCGGACACCGGGTGCACGGGTTGACCGTCGAGGGCGAGGTGATGGCCGAGGGCCGTGACGATGCGCCAGTCGGATTGACGGGCGCGGTCGGCGCAGTAGTAGCTGCCCACCAGCGTGCCGTGGCGGGTGACCGTGCCGTAGAGGGTCTGTTGGGCGTCGGCGGGGTCGGCGACGATCGCGGTCACGTCGCAGCCGTTCTCGGTGAAGCGGCGTGCGACGATCTCGACCTGCGCGTGTTGTGGTGTCATCGCTGGTCTCCCTGGTGTAGCGCGGTTGCTGAGCTGCGCCGGTGGTGGTTGGTGGGAGTTCGGTCCTCGTCGGTGGCGGCCGTTAATCCGCTGAACTTCCGCTTCAGGTGCAGGAGGTGGGCCACTCAGCGTCGTGGCCTCGTCCGACGTGGAAGTCGGTCTTGTTCGCCATGCTTAGCCGATCGCCCCTCGGGTGGGCGCCTCGCGCTGCGGACTCGCCGACCGAGAACTGCTCGGTGCAACGCGGCCGGTGGTCGTCCGACTCCCGGGTCGCCCAGGTCTGTCGGGTGTCGCGGTCGGGGTCGAGGTGGTCGCCGAGGTCGGCCAGGTTGGCGACACGGGTGACGGGGACCTCGGCGGAACAACCGGGGCAGCGGTCGAGCAGCAGCCACGCCTGGCCGGGGCTGGTGTGGTCGGGGACGAACCGCCACGCGCTCCCGGTTACCGGGTCGGTGACGGTGATCAGGTCGCCGGGGACCTCTCCGGTGCGGGTGCGGTAGGTGCGGTGAGGGTCGTCGGTGACGAGCACGGCGTCGACGGGCACCTGCAGGGCGGCGGCGACGGTACGCCCGACGCGGGCGCGGCGCGCCCACCGGTTCCATTCCTCGGGGTTGTCGTGGCGGCGGCGGAACCCGTCGGGGTCGGTGGCTCGGTGGGCGCGCACGGCGCGCACCGCCCGTTCGGCGAGGTCGGGCGTCGTGGTGGTCATCGGGACCAGCCGAGGGCGTCGGACTCGGGCAGGGTGTCGACCCTCTCGCCCACGCCGAGCCATACCGCGGACGGCTCGGTAGGCGGAGTGCCGTCGCCCTCAGCGTCGTCGGAAGTGCACGCCACCCGCGCGAGGACGTGTTGTAGCGGGTAGCCGGACTGGGCGGGGACACGCAGTGGTGTGGTCGGGTCGTAAGCGGACAGGGCGGCGATCGCGTCGCCCGCTATGTCGAGTCGGGTGGCGTCGGCCATCGTCGTTACCTCGCATGCGGTGGTCGGTACGTCGGGATTGGGGTTTGAGGGCGGGCAGCGGTGGGTGTGTTGTGTGTCAGGTTCGGATCGCGGCGGCGATGGCTGCGACGGTGTCGTCGAAGTCCTTGACCGGCAGGGAGAAGTGGATGCCCAGGTAGCTTCCGCTCGTGTGGGCGTGCACGCGAAGGGTGCCGGCTTCACCGAACCACTCGAGTGCCTGTGTTCCGTGCCGTGGCGGGCGTGCCGACATCGATGGGGCTCCCTCGATCCTGGCCACTATGGCGGTGATGATCTCGACGGCCTTGTCCATCGCGCGTTCGCCGTTCGCCTTCTCCTCCCGGGCTTGCCGGACGAGGTCGCGGTAGCGAGGCAGGCGGGCGTTGAGCAGTTCGGCGACGTCGGTCGGGGACAGGCCGAACGACACCGGGATCCGGGAATCCCGGTGTGGTGGGTGGAAGTTCCGCTCCAGGTCGCGTGGCACTGCGGGTACCAGCACGTAGCCGGCCGACCTGGCGGCGTTCCACGGTGGCGTCACGTGGAACGCGAGCCCGCTGGTCGCGTCGACCAGCGTCACCGCTCCCCCGAGATTCTCGTCGTCGGGTACGGATGTCCACTGCTTGACGTACTTGCCGTCGACGATCGTGGTCTGGTCGTCCCAACGTATCGCCGTCGCGACGCCCCACGATCCCCGCATCCTGGGCGCGGTGGCGAGCATGGTCTTCACGACCCGGTTCTTCCACGACATCATGACGTCGGCTCCTCGGTTTCAGGTGCGGGGCGGGCACCACCCCGCATCGGGTCAACGGGTGGCGCGCAGTGCGGCGGTGGCGGCGCGTCCGATGGCTTGGGCGGCGGTGGCGGGGTCGGTCAGTCGGTGCACGGTCGCGCCGTCGAGGGGTGTGTCGGTGGTGTCGGTGGTCAGCCACAGCACCGCGCACCCGGCGGCGCGCAGCCGGTCGAGTTTGCGTTGCCCGTCGCGGCGTGGTTGTTCGCGGAACCGGCCGTCGGAGACCATCACCAACAGCCGTGCCGCGCCTGGGCGTGACAGCGCGAGGGCACCGTCGAGGGCGTCGATGGCGGTGGGGATGTCCTCCCAGTTGTCGCGGGAGGCGAACTCGGTGACCACGGCGGGGTGTTTGCCGGGCCGGGTCAGGGGGCGGACGTGGTGACCGAAGATCACGCTCGCGGTGTCGGCGGGCACCCTGGTGTGGCGGGTGGCCTCGGCCAGGATCCACGCCGCCGAGGCCACGTGGTCGCAGGCCCAGCCCATCGAGCCGGACACGTCGCACGCCACCCCGAGCCGTAGCGGCGGGGTCGGTACCGGAGTGCGGGTGATGCGGGTGAACGGTTGCGCGGTGACGGTCGCCCCGGCCGCGCGTTGGGCTTCGGCGGCGCGCACCCCGCGCATCCGCAACCGCCCCGGCGGCACCTCCGAGGCGGACTTGACCGCCACCCTTTCCCTGGTCCCGGCGGTGTCCAACGCCCGCGCCAACACCCGCGCCGCCGAGCGCTCCTGCGGGGTGGGCGGGCGGGTGCCCGTCGTGGCGGTCGATCCGTCACGGGGACCACCGACGGTGAACACCGACCGCGCCGCCTGGCGGGCGACGTTGTCGGCGGCGGCCTCGCGCGCCTTCGCGGAGGCGGCGACGGCGGCGGGGTCCTGCGGTGCCTGCTCCCGCGCCACGTGCCGCACCACGTCGTCCAACACGGCGGCGATCGCGCCCGCCAACGGCGACGCGCTGCCGGTCGCGGTGGTGCCGCCGGAAGGGTCGGGTGTGCCGGACGGGTCGGGTGCCGCGCCGGGGTCCGGGTCGCCGGTGTCGGGGTCGGTGCCGGTGATCTCGCACCACTGCCGCCCGAGGTCGAGCATGGTCGCGCCGTCGTCGTCGGCGGTGCGCAACGCCCTACGCCACAACACCCGTAGCTTCCCCAGCGTCTCCTCGCCGAGCACGTCGCGCACCACTCGCGCGACCGGGTCTACCTCAGCGCGGGTGAGCACCCCGCCGTCCGCCCGCCCCAACAGCAGGGCGGCGGTGTGGGCGGCATCCGCGCGGGTCATCTTCGGGGCGGTGGCGGGGTCGGCGAACAGGTGCAGGTCGGCGGCGACGATGTCCCTGACGCACGCTCGCAGCCAGTGTCGGTCGTCCGGGCGGCGGCGCACCTGGGCGGCTTCCATGCGGGGCTCTTCCAGCAGCATGGCGGCGGCGACCACGCCGGGTGGTGCGTCGGGCGGGGGTTCCCAGGCGGTGTGTTTGGCGTGTCCGCACTCGTGGGTCAGCGCACCCCACGCCGGGGCGTAGCGGGACCGGTCGGACATGTTGGACGGGTCGACGGTGGTCGGGTTCACGCCGAGGTGGTCGCCGTCGAGTTCGATCAGCGCGCGGGCGGGGTAGAAGCACGCCGGGGCACCGCCGCCCGCGCCGGGTGCGACGGTGACCACGAGGTCGTCGCGGTCGGCGATCACGGGGACCTCGTCGGCGAAGGCAGCGGACAGGGTCAGCCATTCGGGGCGGGCGGGGAACACGGCGGCACCGGTGGCGGTCGGGTCGGCGGTGAAGTGGGTGCTCACGGTTGCGGGTCCTTTCACGACGGTTCGCGGGTCGACGGGCGGCGGGGTCAGGGTGTGGTGGGGGTGATGCGGGCACCGAGGGCGAGGGGTTTGACGGTGCGTCCGAAGGCGTCGCGCACCACGGCGGCGACGGTGTCCCGGTCCTCCTCGGGCGCGATGCCGACCAGGTTCGCGGCGGCGGCGTCACTGCCCAACACGGCGGCGATCTTCTTGAACGCCAACAACTCGCGCAGCTGTGGTGCCCACCCGACCTCGCCCCGTTCCTGGCGGGTGGCGAGGTTGCGCGCCACGCGCACCGCCTTGCGGTCCACGCCCAACTGGTCGGCGAGGTCGTAGTCGCTGGACACCTGGACCTGCACGGAGAACCGGGACGCGAGGGCGTCGGTGAGCACCGCCCCGTGCACGCCGGGATTGTGGCCGGCGACCACGTAGAACCCCGGCGCGGCGTCCACGACCTCCCCGGCGTTGGCCTTGACCACGATCTGGCGGCGTCCGTCCATCGCGGGGTAGACCACGGCGAGCACCGTGGGCGGGATCAGGGTCGCGTCGTCGATGAACAGCGGCACACCCTCGCGCATCGCGCGTACCAGCGGACCGTGGACGAACACGTACTCGCCGTCGGGGGTCTTGGTGTGGTCGCCGACGAGGTCGGCGACCACGGTGTCCCCGTCGCCCTGCACCGTGACGCAGTCCGGGAACGCGGCCTCCACCACCGAGGTCTTGCCGGTTCCGGGCGGTCCGTAGCGTCGCGCCCTGACCGTCGCCACCGAGGGTGACCTGTCGGACGTCGTGCTGGTCGGCGAGGGCCGCTACCGCCTCGATCCCGCGTCGGTGGCGGTCGACTACTGGTCCTTCGCCGCCGCGGTGGCCGCCCGCCGAGCCGCGACCACCGACCAGCAGCGCGTGGAGGCGTACCGGCGCATCGTGGACAGCTACCGCGCCCCGCTGGCCGACGGGATGAGCACCGAGTGGATCGAAACCGCACGCGAGGCCATCCGCCGCGACGCCCTCGACGCTGTCGCCGCTCTCGCCCGCGCCCTGGTCGATGACGACCCGCAGCAGACGCTGGACCTGCTGGAGATCGCGCGCGCGTTCGACCCGCACAACGAGCTGATCTACCGCGACATCATGCGGCTGCAGGAACGCCTCGGCCAGCTCGACGCCATTCCTCGCACACTCGCCCTGCTGACCACCCGGCTGACCGAGGTCGACGACCGACCGACCTCACAGGCGATCGACCTGGCCGAGCGGCTGTGCCGCCGCCACGACACCGGAGGCACCCACTCGCTCGGAGGCGATCGTGGCCACATCAAGGTCGGATGACGACCTACGACCGCAAGCCCGGTCGCGAGCAGTGGATCGGTCGGCCTCTGGCACGCAGACCCCGCCATGTGACGGACACGGCGGCCGAGGACCGGTCAGCGTCGCGAAACCCTGCCGTGGTCCGGAAAAGGCACCTTCGGACCGTGCTGCCGGGTGTACGGCTGAACCTGTTCACGCGATCCTGAGCGCCTTCGAGGCCACTCCATTGCGGCTCCACCAGCGGAAGTTGCTCGACGACAGCCGGGTTACGAGTACAGGCCATCCAGAGGAAAAGGCTCACCGCAACTCTGTCGGACGCTGTTCGAGCACGTTTTTTAACGTGTGCGCCAGAATGCTACCGTGGAGGACGACGTGGTTGTCCGTCCAATTATCCGTCGATGGAATACAAGTTGACCGTGGAAGAATCTATACCCGGGTGGCCGCTGGCCCGGAGTTTCTGCAGAGGCGGTGGCCGCTTGTCTCTGCGAGGTCCTTGCCGGGCGTGGTCACTCCGTCACCCGTCCCCTCGCGTGTGGCGAGTGTCGAGCTTCCGTGCCAAGTCGGGTGTACGTACCACTGCGGCCTTCCATCGAGGAGATGTCACTCTATGTATCTGTGTAGGAGATCGACAGCGCCTACGGTCACTTCCGTTGGGGGTTCATACAGGGGATCACATTGGGGATCAGGTTGGGGATCCTGTTAGACCGCCACCCCCTCCGGGCCGAAAAGACGCTGTTGAGAGGCTCTGCATGGGGATCCGATGGTATCCCAGACTCGCTTGGGCGCAAGCCGGTAGACACATCGGCGCGGGCTGGTAGCTGGCTGCGGTCCCCGGCCGGTCCGGGGTTACCCCTTGTGTTCAACGCTGTTCTTCGTCCCGGTTCCTGCCTCTTCGGCGGTTCGTGAATCGTCTAAATTCATATCTGCGCTCTGCGGGTATCCGTCTTGTTTGCGGCTTTGTCGGACGTTCGCCCTATCTGACCTGTGCGAATATCATCGAAATCTTGCCGGAAACGCGCCGTTGTCGGCCGGTCCGCAATTTGGAATAACCGCAACGACGACCACCCGAAAGAGTGTTGAAATGGGTGCCGCACCTATTGCATGGTGCGCGGTGCGGAGCAATAATGGAATTACCACCGGGGAACGGGAATCGTGCCGAATGTGAAGGCCGGCGCGAGCCATGTCGAAAACAGGGAGTCAACTATGTGTTACGCCGACACCGTGACGAATGACGATGGAACCGCCACCGCGTTTTGCTACTGCGGATGGTCGGCGGACCACGCCACCCCGGAAGCGGCGGACGCCGACGGCGAACGGCACCAGACCGACGCCGACAACGCCGAGTCCCCGTTCGCCGCCTGACCGTCCCCGCACACCCGAGAGGAATGCCCGCGATGCCCACGTCCGCCTTGTCCGCCCCGGCACCCGCCGCCACCGCCGTTGCTGCGCCGACCGCTTCGGCGTTGCGGTTGCGCAACGGTGAGCTGCGCGCGATGGTCGCCAAGGTTCTTGCCGACGGCGCGAGCAAAGACTTCACCCCGCGCGAAATCGCGCGCACGCTGAACCGGTCGTCCGGGGCGGTGAGCAACGCGTGCAAGGTGTTGGCGGACCGGGGCGAGGCGGAACTGCGCTCGATCACGCCCTTGACCTACCGGGCAACCGCCACCACGGCATCCGCCGCCGCGCGCGCCACCACGCCCGCGTCGTCCCGGACGCCCCGACCCAAGCCGTCCGCCGCGCCGACGACCACCGCGCCCGCGAGCACCGGTGCCGGACCCGTCGGGGCGACCGGCCCGGCATCGGCGAAGGTCAGGCGGCTGAGGCTGGTGTTCATCGCGTTGGTGGTCTTGTCCGGCAGGCTGGTGGCCCACAGGGCGGCGATGAGGGCCTCGCGGCTGACGCCGTCGGGATGCAGTGCCAGGAACACCAGCAGCTCGCGCAGGCGTGGCTGGAAGGCCGAGGTGATCTCGCGTTCAGCGGTCTCGTGGCCGGCCGCCGCCGACGGGGTGCGCCACCACACCCGCGGCGGTCCCAGGACGCTGATCCGCATCGGCATGGCCGGGGCGCTCTGCTCGGGATTGGCGGCGTCGTGCTGTTCATCGCCGGAAGGACGATCAGCGCCGGTCGGTGGTGGTGACTGCTCGTGGCGAGGTTCGGTGCGCGTGCGTGCGGGTTGCTCGGGGCACGAGCGGGAACCCGGCGAGGGCGCTGGTCCGGACCCGAGAATCTCCAGGTCGGGTTCGCCTCCCCGTTCGCCGTGGTCGATCCGGGCTTCTGCGATCCGCAGGTCTACCGACGGCTCGCCGGGGTCGACGGCGCGGCCAGGCTGGTCCGACACGACGTAAGGCCGAGACGTGGGTTCCGATGGACACGGGCTGTCCGTCGCATGCTCGCGTCCGGTCGCGACGTCGGGGGCGGCACGGTGCAGCAGGGCCAGCAGGTCGGCGGTGTGGTCGTCACCCAGCCGGAACACGCGCGTGCCGCGCAATGGCTCGCCGAGGCCGGGACTGGTAGTGGAGATGGTGCCGTCGTCGCGGACGTAGGCGGTCACCCCGGAGTTCCACTGCCCCAGCAGCAACCCCGTCACGCCGACGGTCGATCCGTTGTCCAGCACCGCCTGCAGCCGTCGGGACTGTCGTCCGGGCGTGCGGGCCACCAGCACGACCCGCCCCTGCGGACGGGCGGTGGAGCGGGATTGGCCGACGCGCACCAGGGTCTCGGATTCCAGCACGTCCAAGGCGGCGTCGAGGTCGTCCGCCACGTGCAGGCCCGTGGGAAGTGGCGCGGGTGCCTGCCGCCGGCCCAGCAGCGCCGCGAGATCCTCGGCCGGGACGACCACTCTGGCTTCCCCTTCCCCCGCGGTCAGGGCGGCGACGAGCAGCGCGCGCACCGCGCCCGTGGCCCCCACGCCGAGCAGGCCCAAACCCCGCGCGACGGCCACGTCCAAGGCGATCTCGCGGCCGTCACGCACACCGACCGGCAGGACCAGCGCCTGGTCATCGCTGCCGTCGTGACCCACCACAACCGGCGACACCGGTGCCCGCCGCGGTCGCTCACCCGGTCGGTCGAGGTCCGACTCGTCGCCATCGAGGTGGCCTCTGTCGGCACGCAGGTGCGCCAGCCGCAGCTGATAGACCACGGGAGCGACGGGTAGATCGCCTCGTTCGCCACTGCCCGGCCGGTAGTGGCGCCGGTCGCGGCGGCGCGCGGCAATCAGGGCCGTGCTGACCGCCGCGGCCAGGCCGAGGCCGACGAACAGCTCCCCGCCCCAGCTGAACGCCAGGTCGCCGGAAGCGTTCACGCTCGGCGTGTGGGCGCCTGGCGGCTGGGTAGTGGCGGGAAACTGCGTGGTGGAGTGCGGTGGTGCCGTCGGGCTGCCGGGAGGTGGCGTAGCCGTGGTCGGAGGTGGTGGCACGGGTTGTGGGGGTGGCCGGACGGGAGGTGCCGGGGGCACGGTGGTGTCCTCAGGTAGGGCCATCTCCTCACCGGGGAACACCAGGCTGGGCCGGGTGAAGGTGCCGCCGTCGGGTTGTGGTTTGCCCTTGTTGAGTCCGTAGATCTCGGGCCAGCGGTTGCCGTCGCCCAGTGTGCGTTCGGCCATGCGCCACAGGGAGTCGTACACGCCGGTTCCGGGGTCGTAGGCCAGTACCACGGCGGACTTGGCACGGGTGGCCTGCTCGGCGGCGGGACGGGGTGCCGTCCGGTGCGACGCGGTGTACATGGCCGAGCGCTCCTGGGCTGCCGACCGCTCGGGTGCCTGGTTCCAGGCCGGGGCCGCCGCGACGACCTCGGGGCCTGCGGACCCGCCGGAGGATAGGAGGGCGACGGGAAGGTCGGCTCGCTGGCCGAGAAGGGAGATGAGGACCGTGCTGACGAGCACGGCCGCGATCCGATGCACCGGTCCGGCCACCGACAGGTCCGGAATCCGTGCGTCGCGACCGATGTCGATCGCGCAGCGGGCGACATCGAGGGTGAACAAGGTCCACACCAGCCAGGTCAGGCAGGCGAGGAAGTCCACCAGGAACGTCGTGGTCATCGGACCGAGCAACACACCCTGGACCTCCGCCCAGGAGGGCAGGTGGTCGGGCAGGGGCCAGCCGACGAAGTGCGTCAGCGCCCACGGCAACCCCACAAGCAGCGTGGTGAGGACGACGGTGGCCAACACTGCGCGCGCCAGCCGCGCGCACAACCCGATCACGCGCCGCGCACCGCGCCGTACCCGACCGCGAGCTGGGGACGTACGAGACAGCTTTGGGCTGCTGGAAGGGTGCGGTGGCGCCGTCATGACGTGCTCGTTTCCTCAACAGAACAGGGGTTCCATGCAGGCCGCCGTGCGCAGCTCCAGTCGACCGGCGTTCTGCCAGGCGGCACAGCCCGAGGGAACACGCAGGATCAGCTCGCCTGTGCGACGAGCCGCTCGGGAGCGTCCCGCGGTCCAGATGCCTGCCCGGGCGGCATCGACGTCTTCGATCCCGGGCTGCGGTGGGCGCCACCTCGGGCGTTGGTGGTGGGCTTCTTGCGTTTGCCGCGGCCGGGCTTGCGGTCGGCGAGCCAGGCGGTCAGGTCGGCAGGCTTGAGGTCGGTGAACTCGGCCAGTTCGTCGACGCCGATGACGTCCTGGGCTTCGGCGAGCACGTCGCCGAGTTCGCGCTCGACGTCCTGGAGTTGGTCGAGGATGAGGGCGCGGCGCTGGGCGAGTTCCCCGACCCGCTGCGCGGCGGCGGCCCTGCGCGCGCTGCGGACGGTGTCGGTCTGCTCGACGCGTTGGCGGATCTGCTCGGGTGTTGCCATCTCGCTGCTCTCCTTTCGGGGCCTATTCACGGTGAATAGGCGGTGTGGTCATGGATCGATCGCGGTCACCCCGCGCTGTGGGTGGGCACTGCCCTGACCGTGAACCTGGAGCGAGCCGATGCCGACCAGGCCGAGCAGTTGGGTGTTCCGGGTGGCGGTGACGGTGACCGTGACGGTGTCACCGGAAACGGTCACGGTGCCGGTGGCGCCCGCAGCGGCCAAGTGCGCCTGGGCGCCCGCGACCGCGTCGGCGGGCACCAGCCGCAGGGTTCCGCTGCCGCGGTAGGTGGTCAGGTCGATGGCCTGGGCTCCGGCGCGGGCAGCGGCTTCGGCCTGGCCGTTGGCCCGCACTTTGGCGGACAGCGCGAGGCCACCGTCCAGGGTGAGGCCGGCCAGGGCGAGGATGCCGGTGGTGAGCACCACGACGAACGCGGTCACCCGTCCCTCGTCGGCACACCACCACCAGGCCCACCTGCGCCACGCTGTACCTCTGCCACGCTGGGCGCGGCGGTCTCGGCTGGTCATGTCCGGATCCCGGTGTTGCCCGCCGAGCGCCACAGGTCGACCGGTTCGACCGAGGTCGCCGAAAGGGTCTTGCCGCCGGGCACACCGAGGATGAACGCGTCGCCGAAGTCCACGGTGCAGGACACGGTCACGCTGACCGTGCCGCCGGGACGCAAGCCTCCGGTGTCGGTGTTCACCGACAGGGAAGCGCACGTCACGCCTAACTGTGCCAACGTGGTGGCGGCGGTGGACTGGGCGGCGGCGGTGGCCGCGGTCGGGGTGCGTTCGATGCTGGCGGCGCGGGCGGCCTGGTGGGCGGCGTCGTCGATGCGGACGCGCGCGTCCACGCCCCGGTGGATCACCACGCCGACGAACACCAGCAGCATGACCAGGAACGGCGCGGCGATGGTGATTTCGGCGGCCACGGAGCCGTCGTCGGCGCGCCACCAGGCCAACCGGCCGCGGTTGCCGCGCCACGGGTGACGGTGGCGGCGCCGGGGCGGGGTTTCGGGTGTCGTGGGTGCTGCGGTCATCGGTTCTTCACCCTCCGGCCAGGCCTGTCAGAACACTCACGAGTTCGTTCGGGCTACAAAAGCCCTGCTCACGTCTTCTCCCAGGTAGGCGTGGGTTCGCCGGATCTCGATAGAAAGTTGACGTTCGGTCGGGATTCCTGAAAGATCGTCGATCTTCGCGACACATGGTCGCTCCT